>NZ_JACHFJ010000001.1 GCF_014201825.1 Acidocella aromatica
TAATCTGCTCTTCAGAAAATCGGCTGCCCTTCATCGGTCTATCCCCCAGGAACAGACTCTACACAAAAACGGTCACATTCCAGGGGAGCACGTCAAACGCCTATGCCTGCGAAAATGGCAGGATTGTAAGCCTCGGCACCGAGGCGGCGCAACGCGCCGTGTGGTTCGACCTGGAAACTCCCGCGGCTGAGGAGCGCGCCTTTGTCACGCGCATTACGGGCCTGTCCCTCCCCGACAAAGCGGCGCTGACCGAGATCGAGGCTTCCTCCCGCCTCTCCGCCAGCGGGCAGGTGCTTACCATGTCTCTGCCTATCGTTACCCGCGACACCGAGGGCGTGCTGCAAGCCAGCGTCTGCGGCTTTGTACTCGGCCCCGACTATCTGGTCACGCTGCGCTTCTCCCCCAGCATCGTGTTCAGCCAATTCTGCGCCCAGCCGCATAATGTCTCCGACATCGCCTCCGCGCATATCTTCGCCGGGCTGCTGGAGGCGATCGTGGACCGCCAGGCCGATGCGCTGGAGCGGCTGCGTGACGAGCTGGACCATCTGAGCCACCGCGTGTTCCAGCGCCGGCTGAAAACCGAGCAGCGTATCCGCAACACCGAGGCCGAGCTGAAAGCCGCACTCGTGCTGCTTGGGCGCGATTACGACACCATTTCCTTCCTGCGCGACAGCCTTCTCGGCGTGGCGCGCATCGCGCCCTACGCCATTGCCTCGGCCGACTGGCTGCCCGCCACCGTGCGCCAGAGGCTGAAATCCGTGCAGAAGGATATTTCCTCGCTCAACGAATACAGCGTGCATCTGACCGACAAGGTGCAATTCCTGCTGGATTCCACGCTGGGGCTGATCAATATCGCGCAGAACACGCTCATCAAGGTGCTCACCATTGTCAGCATAGCGGGCATTCCGCCAACTCTCATTGCCGGGATCTATGGAATGAACTTCCATGTCATCCCGGAGTTGAGCTGGACCTATGGCTACGCCTATGCCTGGGTGGTCATGATCCTCTCCGCCGTGCTGCCTCTACTTTGGTTTCGTAAAAAAGGCTGGATATGACAGAGTATTTTCAACCCCAGGAGGATACGCCCGGGGCCGCTATCGAGGCGATCGGCGAAGATCTGGCGATGTTCGACGACTGGATGGACCGCTACGAATTCATCATCGAGCTGGGCCGCAAACTGCCCGCCTACCCCGCCGAATGGCAGAACGAGGCACATCGTGTGCAAGGCTGCCAATCGCAGGTCTGGCTGGCGGCGCATGAGGATGGCGGAAAGCTGTATTTTACCGGCGCGTCGGATGCCGCCATCGTCTCCGGCCTGGTGGCGCTGGTGCTGCGGGTTTATTCCGGGCGCACGCGGCAGGAGATCCTGGCCACCCCGGCGCAGTTTCTGCGAGATCTGGGGCTGATCGGCGCGCTCTCCACCAACCGGGGCAATGGCGTGGCCGCGATGGTGGAGCGCATTCAGGGAATGGCGCGCGCCGCCGCCTGAGGCATCACATCCAGTGGCCGGGGATCCATACCCAGATGCCACCACGCACGGCCCAATGGCCATCCACCCAGCGGTGCCAATGCGGGCCACGATGCACGTAATGGCCCGGCTCCCAGTGGTAGTTATAGCCGTCCCATGCCCAATGGCCGGGGCGCCAGATATAACCACGGCCCGGCGGCGGGGGCGGCATGGGTTCGCCGTGTAGAGGCGGGACCGGCCGGTAGCCGGGCGGATAAGGCGGAACCGGCTGGGCGCTGGCTCCAGCACCTGCCGCCAGGGAGGCGGCCGCGCCAAAAACCAGAGAGGCGAGAGAGAGACGTGTCGTCATGGCAATCTTTCCCCTAAGTGCTGAGCTGCGACCCTGCCCCTGAAATAGGGCAAATTTTTGCCTGTCTCAGTCGCCGAACTTATTGGAACGCGGGAAACCGTTGGGCGGCATCTTGCCCACGGAAGCACGAGCGCCCAGCCATTCGGTCAACTTCTGCTCCACGCGCAGCTTGTCGCCAATGCGCCAAGTAAGGCCCGCGGCTAGGCTGAAGGTCTTCACATCGGCCAGCCCGCCATCCTTATATTTTTGCAGCTGCACGCCAGTGCCCTTCGGCATTTCGGGGAGCTGGTCCAGCGGGAACACCAGCATTTTGCGGTTCTGGCCAATGACGGCGACATGATCGCCCCTCACCGGCACGCAGGCATGCCATTCCTCGCCGGGTTTGAGCACCAATATGGTCTTGCCCGCACGGCGCTCGGAGGCCAGCTCGGCACCGGGGAGCAGGAAACCACGCCCAGCCGAGGACGCCACCAGATATTTCTGCGCGGCATCGGGCACGAACAGCGCCAGCACGCCGTCTTCATTGGCCAGTTCCACCAGCAGTCGGATCGCCTGGCCATCGCCACGCCCGCGCGGAACATCCGAGGCCTTGATGGTGTAAACGCGGCCATTGGTGCCGAGCAGGGCGATCTTGTCCGTCGACTCGCAACGCAGCAGGAAGCCGAGCTTGTCGCCCTCCTTGAATTTCAGCTCCACATCGTCGGCCAGATGCCCCTTCTGCGCGCGGATCCAACCCTTTTCCGAAAGGATGACAGTGATCGGCTCGCGCTCCACCAGCGCCTCGGCGACGATCTCCACCACCGGGGCGGCGGCGGAGATGAGCGTGCGGCGCGCGCCCAGCGGGCCGGAGCCGAATTTCTCGCGCACCTCGGCGATCTCTTTGCCGATCTTCTTCCAGCGCTTGCCCTCATCGGCCAGCAGCGCGCGCAGATCAGCCTGCTCCGCCGAGAGCTTCTTGTGCTCGTTGCGGATTTCCATCTCTTCGAGCTTGCGCAAGGCGCGCAGCCGCATGTTCAGGATCGCCTCAGCCTGCACCTCGGTCAGCTCGAAGGTGCGGATCAGCACCGCTTTCGGCTCATCCTCGGTGCGGATGATGCGGATCACCTCGTCGAGATTGAGGAAAACCTTGATATAGCCCTCAAGAATCTCCAGCCGGCGGGCAATGGCGTCTAGCCTGTGGTTGGAGCGGCGCACCAGCACCTCGTGCCGGTGGTCGAGCCACGCGCGCAGAATGGCCTTCAGCCCCATCACGCGCGGGGTGCGCCCGGCATCCAGCACGTTCATGTTCAGGGCGAAGCGGGATTCGAGCTGCGTGGCGCGGAAGAGCGAGGCCATCAGCATCTCGGGGTCCACGGTGCGGCTCTTGGGCTCCAGCACCAGGCGGATGGTCTCGGCGGATTCGTCGCGGATATCGCCCAGCAGCGGCAGCTTCTTGTCGGTCAGCAGAATGGCGATCTGCTCGACGAGACGGGATTTCTGCACCTGATACGGGATCTCCGTAACTACGATGTTCCAGGTGCCGTGCTTACCCTCTTCCTTAGCCCATTTGGCGCGCGTGCGCAGGCTGCCGCGCCCGGTCTCATAGGCGGCGCAGATCGTCGCCTCATCCTCCACCAGCTCGCCGCCAGTGGGGAAATCGGGGCCGCGCATATGGGTCAGCAGCTCGGCGGTGGTGGCGTTAGGGTTGCCGATGAGATGGATGGCAGCGGCGCAGACCTCGCCCGCGTTATGCGGCGGGATGGAGGTGGCCATGCCCACCGCGATCCCCGCCGCGCCATTGGCCAGCAGATTCGGGAACGCGCCCGGCAGCACAACCGGTTCCTGCTCCTCGCCATCGTAGGTCGGGCGGAAATCCACGGCGTTTTCGTCGATGCCGCGCAGCAGCAGCTCGGCGATCTCGGTGAGGCGCGATTCGGTGTAGCGCATGGCGGCGGCGTTATCGCCATCGATATTGCCGAAATTGCCCTGGCCCTCGATGAGCGGGAAGCGGGAGGAAAATTCCTGCGCCAGACGCACCAGCGCCTCGTAGATCGAGCTGTCGCCATGCGGGTGGAACTTACCCATCACGTCGCCCACCACGCGGGCGCATTTCTTGAAGCCCGAGCGCGGGTCCAGCTTGAGCTGGTGCATGGCGTAGATCAGCCGTCGATGCACCGGCTTCAGCCCGTCGCGCACATCGGGCAACGAGCGGGACATGATGGTGGAGAGCGCATAGGCGAGGTAACGCTCGGAGAGCGCGTTGCTCAGGGGCAGGTCTTCGATCTGTCCGCCCAAATCATCCGGCATGGTTCTGCTTCTCCTCCAGGCTGCGCGAGAGACGCTCATAAAGACCGGCCCGCGCCGGTGGAAGGGGGCGGTGGCGGCCGCCGAACACGTCGCGCTCCAGGAAATGGCCGGTGATGCGCAGGGCCGCCACGCAATCGGCCAGGGTGGAGGGTGCGTCGCCGAGCAAGAAATCCGGCAGCGGGAGCAGCTTGGGGGCCCAGTCCCCGGCCTCGGAAAGTGTCACCGCCCTGCCGGTACGGGGCGAAACGTAAGCCAGCCGGTCATTGCTCCCGGCCGAGGTGGTGAAATCCAGCCCAAAACCTAGTTCGCGCAGCAGCGTGACTTCCCAGCGGGCGAGTTCGGGCAGCGGGAAACCGGGGATGTCGATGCCCGCGAACAGCCTTACCAGCCCGGCGAAGCTTTCGGGTGCGGCCTCCCGCTCGGGCAGCGCGCCCACCGCCAGGGCGCAGGCGGCGTTCAATATCTCCAGCGCCTCGGGCGAGGGCATGGCTAGGGCCGCTACCGGGCGCACCAGTTCGGCGGTGAAGGCGCCCAACTGCTCGGCCACCCGCGCCACCCAACGCACCGAGAGAATATTGCCCCGCTGCCATGTGGCCACCTGCCGCCGCGAGGCACCGCCCTTGGCCAGCCCCCGCCACAGTCCACGCGGGGTGAGCAGCGTGGCGACAAGATCGCCCTCGCCATGCAAGGCGGTCTCAAGAACGATGCCTGGCTCCTGCCACTCCACCGCTTACACGAAGGTCGCGGAGATGAACTCGGCCCAGGCGGCGTGATTGGAGGCGCCGTGCTCGGCCATCTGCGTGGAGAAGGCGATGCTGCACGGCCCCCGATACTCAGGCAGTTGCAGCACCACGCCGCGGGCCTTGCCGCCGGGCACCACCTCCATGGCCGAGGCCAGGATCGTCCCGGTCTCGCCGAGCATCTCAACCTTGAAACGCACCGAGGCGGATTCCTCACGCACCACACGCATGGAAACCTGCAATTCCGCGAAATCCAGATTGCGCTGTGTCATGGTAACGCGCGCCAGAGGGGCGCCATACGGGTTGGGGTGCAGGCGGAAGCCCTCACGCCCCACCTGGAAGAAACCCGGCGGATCGGCGCTGACATTCTCCAGCGTCAGGCGCTGGAGCGGGCCATCGGGCATATAAACAGGTGTGGCGCGCGGCGGTTCCGGCAGGACTTTTTGCAGCGCCCGGCGGTAGAACAGCACGTAATCGCCGGAGATCATGGTCAGGAATTCCGCCATCGGCAGCTTCGCCATGGTCTCGGGCGGCAGCGTGGCGCCGCCCGTCTCCACCGCCAACAGCCGCACACGGCGCGGCAAGGGCTGGTCCAGAATGCCGATCGAGGCGGCATCGGGGGTGAGAATAATGGTATCCACATCGTTCCAGCGCCGGTGGTTGAGCAGATGCGCCAGAGGCGTGGCGGTGATCTGTCCGGCCTCGTGGCGCATCAGCGCGGGGTATCCGGCCTCGCCCTCGCGGCCGAAGAAATCGTGGCGCGCGTTATCCGTGCCAATGGCGAGGTTGAGTACCGTGACGTTGCCATAAGGGACGGTGTTGAGCACCGCCACGCGCTGAAAGGCGGCATTGGGCTCGGTGGCGATGATCTCGGCCCCCGGATAGGCATGGGCCAGCGCCACGCTGCGATACCCCGCCCTGGCGCCAATCTCCAAGACACGGCGCGGCTCATGCACGAATTTGAGCCCGTTCATCTGCGGGTCGAAAGAGGCGGTGGCGGCGTCGGCATCGCCGGTGCCCGCGCGCAGCCAGAGCGGAAACGGCCTCTGCGCCACTGGTACCACCACAAGGCCTGACTTGCCAGCAACAGCGGAAGCGAAACGCTCTTCCAGCAGATCCGGCAATTCGGCGGACCAGGCTGTGCAGTGCGTCATGCCAAAGCAGCCTTGGCCACGGTGGCCATATACCGCGCCGCGAGTGGTAGGATGACATCGTTATAGTCATAACCCGGATTATGCAGCGGCGCGGTGGTGCCGTTGCCGATCCATGCATAGGCGCCCGGTAGAACCTCCAGGAACCGGCCGAAATCCTCCGCCGCCATGGAGCCACGCTGGGCCAGTTCCACATTCAGCCCCGCCTGCCGCGCCGCGCCAAGCGCCAGAGCCACCTCCGCCTCGCTGTTGATGGTCGGCGGCAGGTTGCTGAAGATATCGACATCCGCCGCCAGCTCATGCGCCTGCGCCGTATGGCGGGCGACATCGGCGAGCCGGGCCTGCAGCAATCGCATGGTCTGGGGTGTGAGGGCGCGGATGGTGCCCCCCAGCGTCGCCGAGCTCGGGATCTGGTTGCGCGCCTCGCCAGCCGAGAGCGTACAGGTGGAGATCACCCCGGCATCTTGCGGATCCTTGTTGCGGGAGGTGATGCTGTTGATCGCGATGATGAGATACGCGAGGCCCTGCACCGGGTCGGCGCAGTCATGCGGCATGGCTGCATGGCCCGCTCGGCCGTGCAGGGTGATGGAGAAATTCGCCGCCCCGGCCATCACCGGGCCTTCGTGCAGCAGCACCTTGCCTGCTTCCAGGCCCGGCCAGTTATGGTAGCCGTAGATGCTCTGCATCGGGAAGCGTTCCAGCAGACCGTCGGCCAGCATGGCCTCGGCACCGCCGAAGCCTTCTTCGGCCGGCTGGAAAACGAGGTAGATTTTACCCGACCAGCTATGGTCATGGCGCAGCAGCGCCGCGGCACCCAACAGCGAGGCCGTGTGCCCATCATGCCCGCAGGCATGCATCACCCCCACATGGCGCGAGGCATAGGCAAGCCCCGTGGTTTCGTGGATCGGCAACGCATCCATATCCGCCCGCAGCCCCACCGCACGGTCGCCGCCCCGCGAAAGCACGCCCACCACGCCGTGCCCGCCCACACCGGCGACATGGGGAATTTCCAGTTCGGTCAGCCGGGCGCAGACGTAAGCCGCCGTTCCCGACTCCTTGAGCGACAGCTCCGGATGCGCATGCAGATGATGCCGCCATAAAGTCAGTTGCAGGGCCAGATCGTCAGGCATCATGCGTCCCTTCCATTATTGCAGGGCGAGAGGAGGGAATCTCCCGCCGCATTCTTGCGCAAAATCAATTACAAAATCCCGGGCAACCGGAACATCCTCATCCCGATTCATTGCGACGATTCAGTAGGTTACAGTTACAACAGCACCCATGCCGGAAACCCAGATTTATGTCACGTTAATTGTCGCAAGGTATTTCTACCTATGATTGCGGAATTTCCGCCAACACAGCCCGGCGTGGCGTCAGAGAAATGGCGTAACATATTGTTGCCGCGAGCATTATCGGCTCTGGCGGAAGGCTTCAGCCCGCCACCGCCATCGCCAGATAATTCACCGACAGATCCCGGCTGACCTCGAAACGCCGGCGCGCGGGCGAGAAGGAAAGCCCTGCCGTATCGGCCAAGCGCAGCCCCGCCTCGCGGCAGTAATGGCCCAACTCCACCGGGGTGACGAATTTCTTCCAGTCATGCGTGCCCACCGGCAGCAGGCGCAGAATGTACTCCGCGCCGAGCTTCGCCGTGAGGAAGGATTTGGGGGTGCGGTTGAGGGTGGAGAGGAACAATACCCCATCCGGCTCCAGCAGGGCGGCGAGGCTGCGCAGGAACGCCACCGGGTCGGCCACGTGCTCGACGATCTCCAGCGCGGTGACGACCGGGAAGGTCCGCCCCTCGGCCACCAGCTCCTCGGCGGTGGCGTTGCGGTATTCCAGGTTCAGCTCCTGGCCCTGGGCGTGGCTGCGGGCGGCCTCGACCACCTCGGCCCCGGCGTCGATTCCCAGCACATCGAACCCCTGTTTCGCCAGCGCCTCGGAAAGCAGGCCTGCCCCGCAGCCCACATCCAGGATCTCCACCCCCGGCCCCACGAGGTTGCGCACACGCTCCCCCACCCAGGCGGCGCGGGGGCCGTTCATCATGTGCAGGGGGCGCATCGGGCCGGTCTCGTCCCACCACTGGGCGGCCAGGGCGTTAAATTGGGCGATTTCTTGAGGGATGACGGAAGGGTGCTGCATTGCCGAAACTTTTCTCCGCCGCTATGTGACGCCCCCGGCGGTTTTCCACAAGGGTTCATAGTATGGCGCGTATCGTTATGAAGTTTGGCGGCACCTCGGTGGCCGATCTCGACCGCATCCGCAATGTGGCGAAGCGGGTAAAGGCCGAAGTGGACAAGGGCAACGAGGTGGCCGTGGTCGTCTCCGCCATGTCCGGCACAACGAACCAGCTGGTCGCTTGGTGCCAGCAGCTCTCCCCGCTGTTCGACGCGCGGGAATACGATGCCGTGGTCGCCACCGGTGAACAAGTGACCGCCGGGCTGCTCGCCATCGCCCTGCAGGAGCTGGGCCAGGAAGCGCGCAGCTGGCAGGGCTGGCAGATCGCCGTGGAGACCGACGGCGCGCACGGCAAGGCGCGAATCCAGTCGATCGAGGGTGAGGAGCTGATCTCCCGCATGAAGCAGGGCCAGGTGCCCGTGGTCGCCGGATTCCAGGGCATCGGCCCGGATAACCGCGTCACCACGCTCGGGCGCGGCGGGTCGGACACCTCGGCCGTGGCGCTGGCCGCGGCGCTGAAGGCCGACCAGTGCGATATCTACACCGACGTGGACGGGGTTTATACAACCGATCCGCGAATCGTCCCTGGCGCGCGTAAGCTGAATAAGATTACCTATGAGGAGATGCTGGAACTCGCCTCCGTGGGGGCGAAAGTCCTGCAAACCCGCTCGGTGGAGCTGGCCATGAAGGAGCATGTGCGCGTGCAGGTGCTCTCCAGCTTCGCCGATATCCCGGGTACATTGGTTGTTGATGAGGAAGAAGTCGTGGAACAGGAAATCGTCGCAGGCATCGCGTATTCGCGGGATGAAGCCAAAGTCACCGTCCGCCGCGTGCCGGACCGTCCCGGCATCGCCGCCGCCGTGTTCGTGCCGCTGGCCGATGCGGGCATCAATGTCGATATGATCGTGCAGAACGTCTCCGCCGACGGCACGACCGACGTGACCTTCACCGTCGGTAAGACCGACTTCCTGCGCGCCAAGGCCGTGCTGGACGGCGTGCAGAAGGAGATCGGCTTCGCCGAGATCGTCTCCGACCAGAACGTGGCGAAGATCTCCGTCGTCGGCGTTGGCATGCGCTCCCACGCGGGTGTGGCGGGCACGATGTTCAAAACCCTGGCCGACCGCGGCATCAACATCCAGGTCATCTCCACCTCCGAGATCAAGGTGAGCGTGCTGGTGGCCGCCGAGTACACCGAGCTGGCCGTCCGCGCCCTGCACACGGCCTATAAGCTCGATGCTTGACGTGAACGCCTCCGCCACCGCCGAGTTCGAGGCGCTGACGCAACGGGGCCGGGAGTTTCTCGGCACCGAATACGCCATCATGGCTGGCGCGATGAGCTGGGTGAGCGAGCGCCATCTGGTCTCCGCCATCTCCAATGCCGGCGGGTTCGGCGTGCTCGCCTGCGGGGCGATGCCGCCCGAGTTGCTGGAGAAGGAGATCGAGGCCACCAAAGCGCTGACGGATAAGCCCTTCGGCGTGAACCTCATCACCATGCACCCGCAGCTAGCGGATCTGATCCAGGTCTGCGTGCGGCAGAAAGTCAGCCATGTGGTATTCGCGGGCGGCATTCCCTCCTCCGCACATATCAAGGCCGCCAAGGAAGGTGGTGCCAAGGTTATCGCCTTCGCCCCGGCCCTAGTGCTGGCCAAGCGGCTGGTGAAGTCCGGCGTGGATGCGCTGGTGATCGAGGGCTCCGAGGCGGGCGGGCATATCGGCCCAGTCTCGCTGACCGTGCTGGCGCAGGAGATCCTACCACATATCCGCGAGGTGCCGGTATTCGTGGCCGGTGGCTTGGGACGTGGCGAGGCCATTCTGGGGTATCTGGAGATGGGTGCGGCTGGCGCGCAGCTTGGCACGCTGTTCGCGGCGTCCAAGGAAAGCATCGCGCACGAGAACTTCAAGAAGGCGTTCCTGAAGGCCGCGGCGCGCGACGCGCTGCCGAGCGTGCAACTCGACGATCGCTTCCCCGTCATCCCCGTGCGCGGGCTGATGAACGAGGGCACCAAGCGCTTCATGCGGCATCAGGCCGAGGTGGTGCAGAAATTCCAGGAGGGCAAGCTGGACAAGACCGCCGCACAGCTGGAAATCGAGCATTTCTGGGCGGGCGCGCTGCGCCGTGCGGTCATCGAGGGCGATGTGGAACACGGCTCGGTCATGGCCGGGCAGTCCGTTGGTATGGTCACAGAGATCCTGCCGGTGGCCGAGATTCTGGCGGCGTTGAAGGCCCAGGCCATCGCCGCCCTGGCCGCGCGTGCCGCCCGAAGCTGAAACCACGCCCAAGCGGCGCAAACGCAAGCCGAAACTCGGCGATACGCGGCATCTTTTTGCTGCACTGCGGGAGCATCTTGCCTCCGGCACCGCCAGCCTGGCCGATTTTGCCAAGCTGGTGGCCGAGGGGCTGGCGACCGATTCCAGCGTCATCTACGTCACCCGGCCGGGCGAACAGCTTGAACTCGCGGCTACCTTTGGCCTGAACGTCAGTGCCGTGGGGCATACAAGGCTGCGGGTGGGCGAAGGCATCATCGGCATGACCGCCGCCTCCGGCGACATCATGAACCTCGCCGACGCGCAAAACCATCCGCGCTACGCCTACCGCCCCGAGCTTGGCGAAGAGAACATGGCCTCGACACTCGCCGTGCCGGTGAAGCGCGCCGGGCGCACGCTCGGAGTGATCGCCGTGATGTCGCGCGAGGCGCGCGTCTACACGCCGCTGGAGGTGGAGGCGCTGGCCACCGTGGCCATGCTGCTAGCCGAGATCCTGGCCAAGGCCGGGGCCACCGATGTCGGCGAGGAAGGCTTCTCCGAGACCCTGCCCCGGCGCTATCCGGGCTATGTACTGTCCTCCGGCATCGCGCGCGGCAAGATATTACCCTATGGCGCCGCCGCTCCCATCGCCCGCCTGCTCACCGACGACCCGGAAGCCGAGCTGAAACGCCTCGATAAGGCCGTGGAGGAGGCAAACAAGAGCCTCGATGGGCTGATCGCCGGTACCCTGCCCGGCGGCGGCACCCCGCGCGACGTGCTGGACGCCTACCGCATGGTGGCGCAGTCCTCTGGCTGGCTGACCCAGGTGCGCGACGCGATCAATGACGGCCTGACCGCCGAAACCGCCGTGGACAAGGTGGCGCGCAACCTGCGCGAGCGCATGCGCCGCATTGCCGACCCGTATTTGCGCGAGCGCCTTGCCGATATCGAGGACATGGTCGGGCGGCTGATGGTGGCCCTTGGTGGTATGGCGCCCAAGCCCGAGCGGGCGGATGGCTACATCCTGTTGGTGCGCCGCCTAGGCCCTGCCGATCTGCTAGACTGGCATTCGCGCGGCATCGCCGGTGTGGCGATCGAGGAAGCCAGCCCCTCCGGCCATGCTGCCATCCTGGCCCGCGCGCTGGGGCTGCCCGCGCTGCAGGTGGACCGTGGCGCCGTGGAAATCGCGCAGGAGGACGACCCGGCCCTGCTGGATGCCGAGGGCGGCACGCTGATCCTACGCCCGGAGCCGGAGGTGGTGCAGGTTTATGACCGCGCGCTGGAAGCCCGCACGGTACGCGCCGCGGCACTGGCGGCGTACCGGGATCTTCCGGCCATCACCAAGGATGGCACCGAATTCACGCTGATGCTGAATGTCGGGCTGGCTATGGAGTTGGACCAGCTGGACAAGACCGGCGCGGATGGCATCGGGCTGTATCGTACCGAGATCGCGGCGCTGGCGGCGGGGGGCATCCCCGATGTAGCGGGCCAGGCGGCGGAATATGGCCGGGTGCTGGACCGCGCGAACGGTAAGAAGGTGCAGTTCCGCACGCTCGACCTCGGCGCCGACAAACTGCTGCCAGGCGAAGCCTCCATGGGCGAGGAAAACCCGGCCATGGGCTGGCGGTCGTTGCGCGTGGCGCTGGACCGCCCAGCCATTCTGCGCCGCCAGCTCCGCGCTCTGCTGCTCGGCGCACAGGGGCGGCCGCTCTCCATAATGTTCCCCATGGTGGCCACGGTGGAAGAATTCCGTACCGCCCGCGACCTGCTGGAAGCCGAGGCGGCGCGTATCCGCCCCGCGCCTGAGCGGCTTGAGGCGGGCACCATGCTGGAAGTTCCCGCTTTGCTGTTCCAGCTCCCCGGCCTGCTGGCCGAGGCGGATTTCATCTCGGTGGGCACCAACGACCTGATGCAGTTCCTCTTCGCCGCTGATCGCGGCACGCCGGAACTGGTCGACCGTTACGACACGCTCTCCGCCCCGGTGCTGGAGTTGCTGGAAAAGCTGGTCACCTATTGCCAGGAAGCAGGGGTGCCGCTTTCCGTCTGCGGCGAGGCCGCCGGGCGGCCGCTCGACGCGCTGGCGTTCGCGGCGCTGGGAATCACCACGCTGTCGATGTCCGGCAACGCCATTCTGCCGGTGAAAGCCGTGCTGGTGGAGGCGGATTTGACCAAGCTGCGCCCGGTTCTGCGCGAGTTGCGCCGGGCGGGGGCAGCGGGTGGAAGCATCAGGGAACCGCTCGCGGCCTGGGCGCGAGAGCATAATCTGGCGATTTGAGAGTTGTGTTATTCAGGTATAGAAGCTGCACCACATGGCAGATGATCCGACCGATGTGATGGACCACGACCCGGGCGCCAGCGTGGCGCGCGTGGGGGCTGGCCTGCGCGAAGTGCGCGAGCGCCTGGGCTGGAAACTGCCCGATGTGGCGGAAGCCCTGCGCATCCGGCTTGAATATCTCGTGGCCATCGAGGAGGGCGACCTTACCCCCCTGCCCGGCCCGGCGTATCGCGTGGGGTTCGTCCGCGCTTATGCGCAGATTTTGGGGCTGGACGCCGAGGAAATCCTGCGCCGCTTCCGCCAAGCTGGCGGCCTGGGCGAGACGCAGAATGTGAGCCTGAAAGTGCTGGCCCCGGTGCCGGACCGAGGCGTGCCGCGCGGGGCTATCGCCCTGGTGGGCGTGGTGGCTGTGCTGGCCGGGTACGGCCTCTGGTACCATTTCACCGCCGATAACCAGCACCTGGCCTCCAAAGTGCCGCCCGTGCCCGCCGAACTCGCCCCCCTGGCCCTACCGCCCGAGGTGAAGCCCCCGGTCGCCGATACTCCCCCACCGACTACCGACAAGCCGGAAACCACTCCGGCCGCGCCTCAGACCGCAACCGCGCCCGCCCCCGAATCACCGGCAACGCCGCCTCCTGCCGCAACGCCCGCCTCCCCGGCTCTCCTCGTTGCCCAACCCGCTGCGCCAGGCGCTGGCATGGTAATCACCGCCACGCAGGATGCCTGGGTGCAGGTGCAGGATTCCACCGGCAACATCCTGTTCAGCAAGGTGCTGCACGCGGGCGATAGCTGGCCCGTGCCGCAGGAATCCGGCCTGACCATGACCACCGGCAATGCCGGCGGCACCGAGATCGTCACCAACGGCACCGCCGGTGCGCCTTTGGGCGCCGTGGGCGTGGTGCTGCATAATTACGCGCTGACACCGCCAGCCGCGACCGCCAGCGCGCCCGCCTCTGGCACAACAAAATGATGGAGTGTGCATGAACTACCGCGAATACCAGCAGATCGACCGCCGCAAGTCGCGCCAGATCAGCGTGGGCAATGTGAAGGTCGGTGGCGATGCGCCGATCTCCGTGCAGACCATGACCAACACGCTCACCACGGACGTGGAAGCCACGGTGGCGCAGATCCTGCGCGCCGAGAAGGCGGGCGTGGATATCGTGCGCGTCTCCTGCCCGGATGAAGAGAGCACCGCGGCACTCAAGCACATCATCAAGCGCGTGAACGTGCCGGTGGTGGCGGACATTCACTTCCACTACAAGCGTGGGATCGAGGCCGCCGAGGCCGGTGCGGCCTGCCTGCGCATCAATCCGGGCAATATCGGCTCACCGGAGCGTGTCCGGGAAGTCATCAAGGCCGCGCGCGACCATAACTGCTCCATGCGTATCGGCGTGAACGCGGGCAGCCTGGAGAAGCATCTGCTGGAGAAATACGGCGAGCCCAACCCCGACGCGCTGGTGGAATCCGCGTTGGAGCACGCCAAGCTCCTACAGGACCACGACTTCCACGAGTTCAAGATCTCGGTGAAGGCGTCGGACGTGTTCATGGCCGTGGCGGCGTATCAGCAACTCGCCGAGCAATGCGACCACCCGCTGCATATCGGCATCACCGAGGCTGGCGGCAAGCGCGCGGGTACGGTGAAGTCCTCCATCGGCCTGGGCTCGCTGCTCTGGGCCGGTATTGGCGACACGATGCGCGTCTCCCTCTCCGCCGAGCCGGAAGAGGAAGTGCATGTCGGCTGGGACATCCTGAAATCGCTCGGCCTGCGTCATCGCGGCGTGCGTATCATCTCCTGCCCCTCCTGCGCGCGCCAGGGCTTCAACGTCATCAAGACCGTTGAAACGCTGGAGGAGCGCCTCGCGCATCTCGAGACGCCGATCACCCTCTCCATCATCGGCTGCGTGGTGAACGGCCCCGGCGAAGCGCTGATGACCGATATCGGCCTGACGGGCGGCGGTGGCGGACGCCACATGGTGTATGCCGCGGGCAAGACCGACCACACCATCCCCGAGGAACAGATGATCGACCATCTGGTGGAGCTGGTGGAGACCAAAGCCGCGCAAATCGAGGCTGAAAAGGCCGCGGCCAAGCAAGCCGCGGAATAGTCCTCCCTTTTGCGTTTCATATCTTCCGGAGCGGGATGCCGCTCCGGATTTTTATTTTGATGGTGAACCTATGGCGAATATCCTGCAACCTGTCCGTGGCACGCGCGATCTGATCGGCGAGGATGCCGCGCGGCATTTCCATGTCGTGGAGACGGCGCGGCGGATCACCTCGCTATACGGCTTCTCCGAGTGGCAGACGCCGATCTTCGAGGATACTAAGGTGTTCTCCCGCACGCTGGGCGAGACCTCGGACGTGGTGACCAAGGAGATGTACACCTTCGAGGATCGCGGCGGCGATTCCGTCACGTTGCGGCCAGAGGGCACGGCTGGGGTGTGCCGCGCTCTCATCACCAACGGCCTGACGCAGACCCTGCCGCAGAAAGTGTTCTACGCGGGCCCGATGTTCCGCTACGAGCGCCCGCAGAAGGGCCGCTACCGCCAGTTCCACCAGATCGGCGTGGAGCTGCTTGGCCCGGCCACGCCGCTGGCCGACGCCGAAATCATCTCCATGGGCTGGCGCATCTTGCAGGAGCTGGGCATCGCCAAGGATGTGGTGCTGCACATCAACACGCTGGGCGACACCGAATCCCGCGCCGCCTACCGGGCCAAGCTCGTCGAGTATTTCAGCAAGTTCCTGGGCGACCTCTCGGAAGACAGCAAGCTGCGCCTGGAGAAGAACCCGCTGCGCATCCTCGATTCCAAGGATGAGGGGGATAAGAAGATCGTCGCCGATGCGCCGCAGATGCAGGATTGCATGACGGACGAGGCCAAGGCGTTCTACGAAACGCTGCTAGGCTACCTCACCGCCTTCGGCGTGCCACACCAGCACAACCCGCACATCGTGCGCGGGCTGGATTACTATAACCACACCGCCTTCGAGTTCGTGACCACGGCGCTCGGCGCCCAGGGCACCGTGCTGGCTGGCGGGCGCTATGACGGTCTCGTGGAACAAATGGGCGGCCCCGCCGTACCGGGCGTGGGCTGGGCGGCGGGCATCGAGCGCCTCTCCATGCTCATCGACGCCCCTGCCCGCGCGGCCCTGCCGGTGGCGGTGATCCCGATGGCAGGCGATTGCGAGGCCAAGGCGCTGGAGATTCTTACGCAGCTCCGCGCCCATAACATCGCCGCCGAGATCGCCTATTCAGGCAACGCCAAGAAGCGCCTGGAGCGCGCCAACAAGTCCGGCTCCGTGTTCGCCGTGCTGGTGGGCGAGGACATCAAGCTCAAGAACCTCGCCAGCGGCGAGCAGCAGGATGTGACGTCCGAGGCGCTGCCCGGCCTTTTGCGCGCATGAACGCCAATCTGGAGCAGAAACTCGACCGCATTCTCGCCCGGGCCGAGGAGCTGCGCTTCATGCTCTCCGGCACGCTGGCGGGCGATGCGTTCGTGAAGGCGTCGAAGGAGTTGGCCGAGCTGGAGCCTGTGGAGGAGAAGATCACCGAACTGCGCGGTGCCGAGAAGCAGATGAAGGAGGCCGAAGCGCTGCTGGCCGACCCGGAGATGAAGGATCTGGCCGAAGCCGAATACCATGAGCTGAAGGCCCGGCTGCCGGAGATGGAAATGGCCGTGCGCCTCGCGCTCTTGCCCAAGGATGAAGCCGATGACCGCGCCGGCATCCTGGAAATCCGCCCCGCCGCCGGTGGCGATGAGGCCGGGCTGTTCGCGGGCGAACTGTTCGCGGCTTACCAGAAATACGCGCAATCCCAGGGCTGGCGCTTCGAGGTGCTGGAATACGACGAGAACGAGCTGGGCGGCGTGAAGAGCGCCATGGCCGAGATCACCGGCAAATCCGTGTTCGCCAAGTTGAAATTCGAATCAGGCGTGCACCGGGTGCAGCGCGTGCCCGCCACCGAGACCCAAGGACGCATCCACACCTCCACCGTGACCGTGGCCGTGCTGCCGGAGGCCGAAGAGGTGGATGTGGATATCAACGAATCCGACCTGCGCATCGATGTCTACCGCGCCTCCGGCGCTGGCGGCCAACATGTGAACAAGACCGAGTCGGCGGTGCGAATCACTCATATCCCCACCGGTATCGTGGTGGCGATGCAGGAAGAGCGCAGCCAGCACAAGAACCGCGCCAAGGCGATGAAGATCCTGCGCTCGCGCATGTTCGAGCAGCAGCGCGCCAGCGTGGATGCCAGCCGCGCCGCCGACCGTAAGGGCCAAGTGGGCACCGGCGACCGCTCGGAGCGCATCCGCACCTACAACTTTCCGCAAGGACGCGTGACCGACCACCGCATCAACCTGACCCTGCACAAGATCGACCGGGTGATGCTGGGCGAGTTCGACGACATCATCGACGCGCTGATCGCCGAGGACCAGGCGGCCCGGCTGGCGGCGGAGAATTGATCCGCACCGCCGACGCGCTGGCCCAGATCACTGCCCGCCTGAAAGACGCCGGCATCGAGGAACCGCGCCGCGAGGCGAGGCTGTTGCTGGCCGCCGCCCTTGGCACCAGCGCTGGCGGACTGCTGGCTCGCGATGAGGTGGACGAAACCGCCTACGAGCCTTTGCTCGCCCGGCGCGTGGCGCGTGAGCCGCTGGCCTATATCACCGGGCACAGGGAGTTCTGGGGGCTGGATTTCCTCGTCTCCCCGGCAACCCTCATCCCCCGCCCGGATACGGAGACGCTGATCGAGGCCGTCCTCGATTCGGGACTGCAACCGCGCACAGTGCTGGACCTCGGCACCGGCACGGGCTGCCTGCTTCTGGCAACACTGCATGAATTCCGCGCCGCTTTCGGCGTGGGCGTGGATTTGAACCCGGAAGCTGCCGCCCTGGCCCGGCGCAATGCCGAGCACCTGGGGCTTGGCACTCGCGCGGTGTTCCTGGCCGGAAGCTGGGCTGACGCGCTGGATACGAAATTTGACCTTGTGCTTTCCAACCCGCCTTACATCGAAAGCGCTGATATCCCTGAGTTAATGCCAGAAGTAGCAGGTTACGAACCGGGCCGTGCCCTGGATGGCGGCGCGGATGGGCTGGATGCCTACAAGGCGATTATTGCCGTCCTGCCCCAGATTTTATCGGAAAATGGCATGGCGGTGCTTGAACTCGGGGCGGGACAGGCACCATCTGTAACCCTGCTATCCGAGGCGGCGGGGTTCACCTGCGCCACGAAGCAGGATCTGGCCGGTATCGAGCGCGCTGCATTGCTCAGATTTCGCAAATAAACAATTGGCAGAACGTCATAATACGGCTAAGCACAAGCTTGCGCGGGCTGTTTTGCCTCGAGTCTCCAAAAATCAAGGGGACGGCCACGAGTGGCGTATGACGCCGCAGCGCGCAAGTCAGCATACGAGGATAGACAAGAGCCTATGAATATGAAGCGCATGCGTGGCCGCGGGCATCGCCAGGGGGGCGGTGGCGGAAGCGGGTTTCGCAACCAGCAGAACGGCATTCCGCTCAACCGCAACCATGTGTTCGATAGCTCCGGCCCGGAAATGCGGGTACGTGGCACGGCGCAGCAACTCTACGACAAATACACCCAACTGGCGCGCGATGCCGCCAGCGGGGGCGACCGTGTGCTGGGCGAAGCCTATTACCAGCATGCCGAGCATTATTTCCGCATCATCAGCGCCATCAACCAGGCGCAGGGCCTGCCGCCTCCGGGCCAGGGCGGGCAGCAGCAGGGTGGCGAGTTCCAGCGCCGCGAAACAGCCGAGGGCGGCGAGACCCAGGGCGAGCACCGCGAACAGCAGCCGCGCCACGAGAACCGCCAGGAAGGCCGTCAGGACAACCGCGAGCACCGGGAACACCGGCAGCAGCAGGAACGACGCTTCGAGCCGCGCCAGCAGCGCCAGGAATTCCAGCCGCGCGAGCGCAACGAGCAGCGCGGCGAGCGCCAGTTCCGCCCGGCGGCACCGATCGCGGAAACGCCAATCGACATCAGCTCCGCCCTGGAAGCCGAGTTGCAGGCCGCCGCGGCAGCGCCCGCCGGTCTTGGCGAACAGCCTAACGTGCAAGCTGAACAGCCAGTAGTGCAGGCCGAGCTGCCGATCGTGCCGGAGCCGCGCGCCATCCCCATCATTCCCGATGCCCCGCCCGCCCCGATTGAAGCCGTGGCGGAAGAGGAGCCTGCCGCTACCCCCGCGCCGCGCCGCCCACGAGGCCGCCCGCGCACCAAGCCGGTGGCAGCCGAGACTGAGAAAGTCTCCGAATAAAAGAAAAGGCCGGGAAATCCCGGCCTTTTTCGTATCTGCAAGAAATCGTGCGGCGCCTTATTTGGGCGCCAGCACCATCACCATCTGCCGGTTTTCCATCTTCGGCATCTGCTCGACCTTGGTATCGGTCTCCATATCGCCACGGATGCGCTCCAGCACCTTCACGCCCAGCTCCTGGTGCGCCATTTCGCGGCCGCGGAAGCGCAGCGTGACCTTCACCTTGTCGCCCTCGCCGATGAATGACTTCATCGCGCGCAGCTTCACCTGGTAGTCGTTCTCGTCGATATTGGGGCGAACTTTCACCTCCTTGATCTCGACGATCTTCTGCCTCTTGCGCGCCTCGTTGCGCTTCTTCTGCTGCTCGAACTTGAACTTGCCGTAGTCGAGGATCTTGGCCACGGGCGGTTCGGCGTTCGGGCTAATTTCAACCAGGTCGAGACCCACGGCGTAAGCACGTGCGATCGCGTCCCGGGTGCTGAGCACGCCGATCATTTCGCCGTCCTGGTCGATCAGACGAACCTGCGGAATTCTGATTTCTTCGTTGACCCGGGGCCCCTCGCGGGATGGCGGGGCGGGTGGCGCTGGCGGTCTGGCTATTGGGAAGTCTCCTGTTACGGTTACGGAGTATGGCCTTAGGGCAAAATGGCCCGGAAATGCAATCCGCTCGAGTGCTGGGGGATGAAATCTTCCCCGCCATGGGTTGCCGCGGGAGATTAGCTCAAATTCACCCAAGGTTAAGGCAAAACCGCCGGAACCTGCGGGAATAATGCCTATGTCCGCGCAATAGCCAAGAACAAACGCGGCTACGGAGGATAAGGTCATGCATATCCGCAATCCCGTGGAGTGGGTTCTGGGGCAATTCCACGCCACAGAAATGCTCGGCAGCGCTGCGCCAGAGACATATTTCAGCACCACCGAATCCGGCCCGCCAATGGTGCGCCCTATCGGCTTCGCCGATGTCTTCCTCGCGCTGGGACAGGGGTGGGAGGATTTCACCGCGGCGCGCACCGACCTGATCATGCTCTGGCTGATCTACCCGGTGATGGCCGCGTATCTCGTCGCGGCGGATTTCTATGGCCAGCTTATCCCCCTGCTCTTCCCCGTAGCCTCCGGCTTCGCGCTGGTCGGGCCGTTATTTGCCATCGGGTTTTACGAGATGAGCCGCCAGAGGGAGCTGACCGGGCAAATGCACTGGCGGGATGGCTTTAACGTGCTGCGCTCCCCGGCCATCGGCGCCATTACCGGGATGGGGCTGACACTGATTGCCCTGTTCCTGGCCTGGCTGGCGGTGGCCGAGCTGATCTACGACGTCACCCTTGGCCCAGTGCAACCCACTGGCTGGCTGCCCTTCTTCAGCGCCGTGCTGACCACGCCCAGGGGGTGGGAGATGATTGTGCTTGGTGTCGGCATCGGGGCGGTATTCGCCGTGCTGGTGCTGGTTATCGCCAGCATCTCCTTCCCTCTGCTGCTGGACCGCCCAGCCACACTCGGAACCGCTATCCGCACCTCGGTGGCGGCGATAATGCTCAACCCCGCGCCGCTGGCGTTGTGGGGGGCAATCGTCGGGGGCGGGCTGGTGCTGGGAACAATCCCGGCTTTTGCCGGGCTGATCGTGGTGCTGCCCGTGCTGGGCCATGGCACATGGCATCTGTACCGGACCATGGTGCCACGGCCCGGTAGCGCAGCCTAAAACAGGAAGTCGCGCTTCGCGTTCCAAGTTTCCACCAGAGCGCGGGCCTGGGGCGATTCGTCGAGCAGGCGGCCATGCTGGATGGCCAGCCGCTCGGTGAAGCTGAGAAACATCTGTGCCGCCTTCATCGCCGGGTCTGTGGGCAGAGTGTGACACAGCGTCCCGCCCAGATAGTCGAGCGGCGCCTCAATAGCCTGGTCCAGCCCGAACTCGCGGGTGAAATAGCCGGAATTGCGGAACAGCTCGCCAGGCTTGTCGCGTATCGTCTCGAAGGGCGAACGGTAATGCTCGGAATGTCCGGCCTCGGCGGCGGGGTGCCCGGCGGCCAGGGCTTTCAGCCAGCCAGCGGCCATTTTCTGCAAAATCTGCCAGCCACTGCGGCGGGGGTAATGGGCAAAACTCACCAGATCGTGCCGCCGCGCGGGCAGGATCCCGCTGCCCAAAAAGGCGCAGTGATTACCCGCCCCGATGGAAACCCCCGGCAGCCCGGCGCGCAGGATCAGCTTATCGACATTGGTCTCCCCGGCCCAGCGATGGCGCAGCCGCAACGGCACGATCAGCTCGTTCGGGTCATCCAACTCAGTCTGGCCGTAATTGATGAGCTGAACGGTGATGGCAGGTGCATCCGCTGGCAGCAGCGTGGTGAGCGGGGCCGAGTCTTGGGTGGCGATGAACTCATCCGCATCGATGAACACCACCCAATCCGCGCCAAAGAGCTGCGAGGCGGCCTGATAACCCCAGCTGTTGAGGGAAACCTCGTCGAAACTGATCGAGTGCGTCTGCACCACGGAAAGGGGAAGCCCCTCGGCCTGGAGGGCGCGCAGGATGTCCAGCGTCCGGTCCGAGCTACCGTTATCGAGGAACAACATATGGCCGACATGCCGGGCGTTATGGCGGATAAACGCCTCGGCGATGTCATCCTCGTTGAGGATGCGGGTGACGGAAACGAGTTTGGGCAAGCGTCATTCCTGGTTCCAAACTTGTTTATGCCTCCGCCACGACAAGTATGTATAGATTGTAATCATACGATTAGCACAAGTTCACGCGGATTTGAGCCGACATCAGTCGTCCGAGGACCTTGGCACCAGCGGCAGTGTTTCCAGTATAAAATTTTATCTTTCGGCAATCGGCGCAGCACGCCAAGACAGGTAAAATTCATTTCACTAAAACAGCGATTTCATCGCCGAATAAAACATACTGACCACAGCAAGGGGGCGTGCTGCTATGATTCACTTTATCGTCTGGATCGTGATTTCGGGTATCGCCGGCTTTATCGCTAGCAATATTATCAACAAGAGCGGCTCAGGCCTGTTCATGGACATCATCCTGGGCATCGTCGGCGGCATTGTTGGCGGTTTTATCGTGAACCACATTCCGCCGCTGGCCAATCTTGGCGGCGGCCTGATCATCGAGGCAATCGTGGCGACACTCGGCGCCATACTCGTGATTTTCCTGTGGAACCTCTTGTTCCACAGGAACCGGTAACACCCATACAGAAAAGCCAGCCAAGCGGTGGATTCTCCGCTTGGCTGGCTTGCTTTTGGTAGCCTAGCCCCTGGTTATTCCCACTCGATGGTGCCGGGGGGCTTGCTGGTGATGTCGTAGGTCACGCGGTTGATGCCGCGCACCTCGTTCACGATGCGCCCGGCAACACGGGTGAGGAAGCCGACATCATACGGATAGACCTCGGCGGTCATGCCGTCCGTGCTGGTTACGGCGCGGAGCGCGCACACGTTGTCGTAGGTACGGCCATCGCCCATCACGCCGACGGACTTCACCGGCAGCAGCACGGCGAAAGCCTGCCAAATGGCATCGTACAACCCCGCCGCGCGGATTTCTTCCAGGTAAATGGCGTCGGCCTTCTGCAACACCGCCACCTTCTCGCGTGTCACCTCGCCCAGCACGCGGATCGCCAGCCCCGGCCCGGGGAACGGATGGCGGCCCACGATGGTCTCGGGCAGGCCTAGCTCGCGGCCCAGAGCGCGGACTTCGTCCTTGAACAGCTCGCGCAGCGGCTCGACCAGCTTCAGCTTCATGTAAGCGGGCAGACCGCCGACATTATGGTGCGACTTGATGGTGACCGATGGCCCGCCAATGGCGGAGACGGATTCGATGACATCCGGGTACAGCGTGCCCTGGGCCAGGAATTCCGCGCCACCGAGCTTCTGCGACTCTTCATCGAACACATCGATGAACAGCTTGCCGATGATCTTGCGCTTCTGCTCGGGGTCGGTAACGCCTGCGAGCTGGCCTAGGAACAGATCGGACGCATCGCGGTGGATCAGCTTGATGTTGAACTGGTCGCGGAACACGCGCACCACTTCCTCGGCCTCGCCCGCGCGCAACAGGCCGTGGTCCACGAAGATACAGGTGAGCTGGTCGCCGATCGCCTCGTGGATCAGCGCCGCCGCCACGGAGGAGTCGACGCCGCCGGAGAGGCCGCAAATCACTTGGCCGGAGCCGACCTGGGCGCGGATCTTGGCGATCTCGGCCTGGCGGAAACCCGCCATCGTCCAGTTGCCGGAGCAGCCGCAGACCTTATGGGTGAAATTGCGGATAAGCTGCGCGCCATGCGGGGTGTGCACCACCTCGGGGTGGAACATCGCGCCGTAGAAGCGGCGCTCGTCATTGGCGATGAGCGCGTAGGGCGCGCCCTCGGAGACGGCGACTGTGCGGAAGCCGGGCGGGGGAGCGGAGATGTGGTCGCCATGGGACATCCACACCTTCTCGCGCGCGCCCACGGACCACACGCCCTCGAACAGCGCGCAATCGGCCACCACATCCACATAGGCCGCGCCAAATTCGCGGATCTCGGCGCCCTTGGCCTCGCCGCCGAGCTGCACGCACATGGTCATCTGGCCGTAGCAGATGCCCATCACCGGCACGCCAGCCTCGAACACCCATTGCGGGGCGCGGGGCGAGCCTTCCTCGGCCACGCTGGCCGGGCCGCCGGAGAGGATGATGCCCTTGGGGGCAAAAGCCTGCATCCGCGCCACATCGGCGTTGAAGGGAATGATTTCGCAATACACGCCGCTCTCGCGCACGCGGCGGGCAATCAGCTGGGTAACCTGGCTGCCAAAGTCCAGGATCAGAATCTTTTCATCGCTCATGCGCTCACCTAGCGCATCAGGCCGTCACGTCCAAGAGAGTCGTAAGCGGATCCCAGGCATAAGCGGTCTGCGGGATATCTTCTCCGGCCACCTGTGTCGTCCCCGCCGCGATGCATTTACCACCCAGGCGCTGATAAAAGTAACGGGAGAGATTGTCGCGCAGCACCCAGGCATAGGCGGAGCGGCACCCCATCTGGGCCAGATATTTGGCCGAGGCGCGCAGCAACTGGCCGCCAAGGCCCCGGTCGCGGTAATCGTCCAGCACGTAGAGCATCTCCACCTCGCCCTCGCCCAGACGCGGATCGCGCCCGCGTCCGGCGGTGGCAAAGCCCAGCACCGGCGGCTCGCCCGGCGCGTTGTAGCTGGCGGCGACATGCACACCAAAGCCAAGCCGGATGAGATGCTCGTATTGCCGGGCGAGGCGGGAGATGGAGAGACCGGCCAGGTAGGCTTCCGGCAGAATATCCGCATAGGCGCTGCGCCAAGTGGCGACGTGAACCGCGGCGATGCCGGGTGCGTCAGCCAGCCTGGCGCGGCGCAGCGCGATCACGTTTCGCGCCGGACCAGCACGGCGGCGAAGAACCCGTCCGTGCCATGCACGCGGGGCGAAAGCCTCAACGCAGCCCCGCGCAACGCCGCAGGAGCCTCGATGGGAAGCTGCTCGAACATCGGGTATCGGGCCAGGAACGCCTCCACCTGTGATTCGTTCTCATCATTGAGCACGGAGCACGTCGCGTAAACAAGTTTTCCGCCCGGCTTCACCAATTTTTGTGCCTGATCGAGAATCATCGCCTGTTTCTGCGTGAGTTCGGCAAGGTCCGCTTCGGTCAGGCGGGTCCTGGCATCGGGGTTGCGCCGCCAGGTGCCGGTTCCCGAACAAGGAGCATCGACCAGCACGCGGTCGAATTTCTGGCCCTGGCGCTTGAGCCATTTATCGCCCGGCTCCAGCAGATGCCTCTCGGCGTTATGCACCCCGGCGCGGCGCAGGCGCTTGATCGCGCCCTCAAGGCGGGGAACTGAGACATCGCAGGCGACTATATGGCCTTTGTTCTCCATGGTCATGGCGATGGCGAGCGTCTTGCCGCCCGCCCCCGCGCAGTAATCCACCACGCGCATGCCGGGGTGAGCGTCCACGGCCAGGGCTATGAGCTGGCTGCCCTCGTCCTGGATTTCCACCAACCCATCCTGAAACGCCTGGCCCTGCGTGACCGACTGCCGGTTGGCAAGGCGCAGCCCCCAAGGGGAATAGGCGGTGGGCTCGGCCCGCAGCCCTTCCCGCGCCAGGGCGCCGATCGCGGCCTCGCGCGTGGATTTGAGCATGTTCACGCGCAGATCCAGCGGCGCGGGCTCGTTCATCGCCGCCATCTCGGCCTCCAGGGCCGAGCCGAACTGGGCCTTGAGCTTGGGCAGAATCCAATCCGGGATCTCGTATTTCACCGCCTCGGGCATCTCGGGGTGCTCCAGCGTGTGCCCGGCGAAGCGTTCCAGGACAGCCGATTCTTCCGGTGATAGCGGCGGCGGGCCATAGCGCCCGGAGGTGAAGGCGAGCGCGATCTTATGCGGCGTCTGGCCGGAGAAAATGGCCTGGGCGGCGAGCAGCAGGCGTGGCGTTTGCGGCGCGCGGAGCTTTTCCAGCCACCAGCCGAGATGCCGCCGCGCGCGCAGCACGCCCCAGACCAGCGTGCTGACGGCGCGCCTGTCTCCACCGCCGATGAAGCGGCGGTTGCGGAAGAAATGGTTGGCCACGGCGTCGGCCGGGCGCGGGTCGGCCTCGATCTCGGTCAGAAGGTCGATGGCGGCGGCAAGTTGTCCGGCGGGGGTCATGGGCGAGTGCTAAGAAGAATCATATCCCGGCTATAGCCGGGATGGTCCTGGCTTCATACCGGGTTCTTGGCGGGTGAATTCCAGCATCAGCTGGATCAGGCGCTGGCTCAGCCTTGCCGCCTGGGCCGGGGACGCGAGGGCAAAGAACGGCTCGATATAGTCATCCACATAGGTGGCATAGCCAGAATAGGCCATCGACCAGTTGGAAAAGCGGCGCACCGGCACCTCTCCCTCGGTCAAGATCTTGACCTCGGCATGGCGCTGGTCGCGCCTGATGCTACTCATCAGTTCGGCCACGGCGGGCTGCGCCCCCTCCAGCACTTGAGCAAAATAAGAGGGGGTGGAGATGAGGGCTCCCGTAACATCCAGCCCGGCGTTACGGGCCAGCGAGACGGCAACGATATTCTTCACCTCTGCATTCCCGGCGGGGAATTTCAGCAAGGTCCTGCTGACGTAAAGCAGCGAATACGGCATATGCCTCGTCCGTTGCGGAACCAGGACCACCACGGCGCTGGCACGCTGAAGTTGTTTCTCTCATGGTTCGTGGCCAGCGCAAGCTGCCAGGCACAAAAAAGGGCGGCGCGTTGCCGCACCGCCCTTTCCGTAAACTTTGAAAGCCTTAGATGGCCTTCAGGTTCTCGGCCGAAACCTTGCCCTGCTGGCCCGGCTTGGCTTCATACTGAAGCTTCTGGCCTTCGTTCAGCGAGCCGAGATTCGCGCGCTCGACAGCCGAGATGTGCACGAAAACGTCCTTGGAGCCGTCATCCGGCTGAATGAAGCCGTAGCCCTTGGTGGCGTTGAACCATTTCACAGTACCTGATGCCATGTCGCATCTCCTTAACAAACAGCGACCCGCAACATGCGGGCTAAAGAACTCTTCAGTTGTCAGGGAGGGGGCCGGACTGCGAAAGCAGGGGAAGCACGCAACTAGTGATAACGAAAAGCGCCGTGCACACTCTATACGCCCTTACGCAGCAAACCGCAAACAATATTACGGGGCAAATGGCAGCTTGGCCTGAATCTGTTCGGCGCTCGGCAGATCGGCGGCCGAGAACCCGCCGCCCAGGTCCTGAAACAGCGCCACGCTGGCCAGCAAACGGTTCTGCTGGATGGCGAGCTGGCTCTGCTGGTCCTGCAACAGCGTCACCTGCGCCTGCACCACGGTGGTGTAGGCCACGGTGCCAGCCTTGTATTCGTTAAGGGCAATCTGCACGGCGCGGGCGGCATCGGCCACGGCCTGTTCCTGCACCGCCGCCTGCTGCTCGTAGATCGTCAGGTTGGAGAGGTCGTTCTCCACACCCTGGAAGGCGTTCAGCACGGTCTGCCGGTAGGTCTCCACGCTCTGGTCATAGGCGTATTCGGCGGCCTTCACGTCGGCGGCGCGAATGCCGCCTTCGAACACCGTCTCGGAGACATCGGCGCCCAACGACCACAGCGCGCTGGACGTGTCGAACAGCCCCGTGATGGGGTTGGCGGCATAGCCGCCGAGGGCTGAAAGGGTGATGTCCGGGTAATAGGCGCCGACCTGCACGCCGATCAGCGCATTCTCCTCGGCCATGGTGCGCTCGGCCGCGGCGATATCCGGGCGGCGTTCCAGCAACGTGCTCGGCACGCCGGGCGGGGTGACGGGCACGTTGGCGATCTGGCCTCCCGCCGGAATGGAAAGCTCGGCCGGGGCATGGCCCGTGAGCACGGCGATGGCGTGCTCATACTGCGCCCGCGCCGCCCCGGCATTGATGAGCTGGGACTGCGCGCCCTCCAGCGCGGTGCGGGCGGTAAGCACGTCCGACGGCGCTGCCGTGCCTGCCGCCGCCTGATTCTCGGTGATTCGCAGGCTGCGCTGATAGGCCGTGACCGTCTGCTGGTACAAGACGATGGCGGCATCGGCGGCGCGGAGATCGACATAGTCGGCGGCCAGCGCCGCCTGAACGCTCAGCGTGGCATTGGCGAGGTCGGCGGCGCTCACCTGGGCGGCGGCAACATCGCCCTGCACTTGGCGGCGGATCTTGCCCCAGATGTCGATGGTCCAGGAGGCGCTGCCCTCGAACGTGCCGGAGGTGCTGGGGCCAACACCGCTGGAGCCGAACTGGCGCGTGGCGCTGCCGGTGAGGCCCAGGCTGGGAAAGAGGCTGCCGCGCTCGGCCTGGACGATCTGAATGGCCTGTTGATAGGCGAAATAATCCGCCTTGAGCGTGGCGTTGTTCACCGCCACCTGCGGTTCCAGCTGGTTCAGCACCGGATCGTTGAACACGCCCCACCATGCGCCCTTCGGCGCGCCGTCCTCGGGCTTTGCAGCCACCCAGCCGGGGGCGGTCTTGTAGGCGGTGGGCACCGGCAGCGCGGGCTTGTGGTAATCGGGCCCCACCATGCAGCCGGTCAGGGCCAATGCCCCCAGCACGCTCAACCACTTCATAACGCCTCCACAATACCGCCCTTGCGCGGCGCCGCCTTGTCCTGCCCACCGCGCAGCTTCATCGCGAGCCGTTCCAGCCACAGATACACCACCGGCGTGGTGTAGAGCGTGAGAGCCTGGCTCACGACCAGCCCGCCGATGATGGTAAGCCCCAGCGGCTGGCGCAGACTTGCCCCCTGCCCCAGCCCGATGGCCAACGGCAGCGCCCCCAGAATGGCGGCGAAGGTTGTCATGAGAATCGGCCGCAGGCGCAGGCTGGCGGCGCGGAAGATCGCCTCCTCCGGCGCCAGCCCCTCGCCTCGCTCCAGCTGGATGGCGAAGTCGATCATCAGGATCGCGTTCTTCTTGACGATGCCGATGAGCAGGATGACGCCGATGAGCGCGATGATGGTGAGCGGCGTGTTGAGCATGAGCAGGAACAGCGTGGCGCCCACTCCCGCCGAGGGGATGGTGGAAAGAATGGTGATCGGGTGGATCGTGCTCTCGTAGAGAATACCGAGCACGATATAGACCGTGGCGATAGCCGCCAGAATGAGCAGCGGCTCGGAGGCCGATGAAGACTGGAACGCGGCGGCGGTACCGGCGAAGCTGCCGGTAATCGTCAGCGGCACGTCGAGCTTGGCCATGGTGCTCTCGATGGCCGCGGCAGCGGTGCCGAGCGCAACACCCTGCGGCAGGGAGAAGGAGATGGTGGCGGCCACGCGCCCGCTCTGGTGGTTCACGGAGATTGGCGTGGTGCCGGGGCTGATCGTGGCGATGGCGGAGAGCGGCACCATGGTCTCGCTGTTGGTGCTCACCGCCGCGCCCGAGGACGCGCCGCCCCCGGTGCTGGTAGCGACGGAGTTGATCGCCGCGTTGGTCGCGGAATCCAGCGCGACGGTGGAGGTGGTGTTGGTGGTTTTGGTGTTCGTCACCACCGCGCCGGCGGCCAGCTGGCTGGAGGATGTGCCGCTCGCCTTGCCACCCGAGGTGCTGATGTAAATCCGCGCCAGATCCTGCGGTGTCTGCTGGTATTTCGGCGCCAACTCCATCACCACCTTGTATTGGTTCAGCTCGTTATAGATGGTGGAGACACCGCGCTGGCCGAAGGCGTCGTAGAGCGTGTTGTCGATCTCGCTGGGGGTGATGTTGAGCCGTGCCGCCATGGGGCGGTTGATGTGGATATCCGTCTCCAGCCCGCCTTGCTGCATGTCGGAGTTCACGTCCACCAGCCGCTTGTCCTGCTTCAGCGCGGCCACGATCTTTGGCACCCAGGCGTAGAGAGCCGCCGCGTCGTCGCTTTGCAGCGTGTACTGATATTCGGCATTGCCCTGCCGCCCGCCAACTCGCAGATCCTGCGCCGGAACCAGGTAGATTTGCGCACCGGGCACCTGCCCAAGCGGACGGCGCAGCCGCGCCACAATCTGCGTGGCGCTGACATGGCGCTGGGCCATTGGCTTCAGCGTAATGAACAGCATCCCGGTATTGGTGGTCCGCCCGCCGGTGAAGCCCGCGACGGATTCCACCCCCGGGTCCTTCTGCACGATGGTCTGCAGTTGCAGCAGCTTCTGCTTCATCGCGGCGAAGGAGATGGACTGGTCCGCCTGCACTTGGCCCATGATCAGCCCGGTATCCTGCTCGGGGAAGAAGCCCTTCGGCACCACCACGAACAGCACCACGTTAAGCACCACGGTAAGGATCAGCCCAAAGCCCACCAGCTTGGCATGGCGCAGCGCCCAGCGCAGCGAGTCCTCATACGCCGCGCGCGTGGCGACGAAACCGCGCTCCAGCGCCGTGAGGATGCAGCCCTCGGATTTCGCGGTTTCCTGGCGCAGCAGCAGGGCGCAGAGCATGGGCGTGGTGGTGAGCGAAACCAGCAGCGAGATGACGATGGTGAGCGACAGCGTCTCGGCGAATTCCTGGAACAATTTGCCCAGCAGGCCGGGCATCATCAGAATCGGCAGGAATACCGCGATCAGCGAGGCGCTCATCGAGAGTACGGTGAACCCCACCTCCGCCCCCCCCGCGTAGGGCGGCGTTCAGCGGGTCCATCCCGTCCTCCAGATGCCGTATGGTGTTCTCCGTCACCACCACCGCGTCGTCCACCACGAAACCGGTCGCAATGGTGAGCGCCATGAGCGAGAGGTTATCCACCGAGAAACCGAGCAGATACATCGGCCCGAACGTGCCGAGGATGGAGACCGGCACGGCAAGGCCAGGGATGAGCGTGGCGCGCGGCGAGCGCAGGAAGACGAACACCACCCCCACCACCAGCAGCACGGCGATGAACAGCGTGCGCTCGGTATCGTCCAACGCCGCGCGGATGGACTGCGAACGGTCCATGGCCACGCCGAAATTGATCGCTGGCGGCAAGGCGGCGCGCAGCTGCGGCAGCAGGGCTTTGATCTTGTCCACCGTGCGAATCACATTCGCCGTGGGGCTGGGATGGATGATGACCAGCACCGCGCGTTTGCCGTTATAATAGCCGGCATTCTGCAAGTTCTCGACAGAGTTCTCGACATCCGAGACATCGGAGAGCCGTACCGCCTGGCCGTTGCGGTAGGCGATGACCAGATCTTGGTACTGCGCGGCGAGCTTGGCCTGGTCGTTGGTGTAGAGCTGGTAGCGGGTGGAGCCGATGTCAAAATAGCCCTTCGGCGAATTGGCATTGGCCGCGGCCAGGGCGGCGCGCACATCCTCCAGCCCGATGCCGTATTTGGCCAGCGGACCAGGCTGCAACTCCACACGCACGGCGGGCAGCGCCGCACCGCCGAGCTCCACGTTGCCCACCCCCTCGATCTGCGAGAATTGCTGGGCCAGCACGGTGTCAGCAGAATCGTAAAGCTGACCGGGCGTCATCGTGTCCGAGGTCATGGCCAGCACGAGGACCGGCGCATCCGCCGGGTTGAATTTCTCGTAGCTGGGGTTGGCGCGCAATGTTGTCGGCAGATCCGCGCGCGCGGCCTGGATCGCGGCTTCCACGTCGCGCGCCGCGCCGTCGATATCGCGGTCCAGCCCGAATTGCAGCGTGATGCGGGTGACGCCGATGCCCGATTGCGAGGTCATCTCGGTAACGTCGGCGATGGTGCCCAGATGCCGCTCCAGCGGCTCGGCCACCGTGGCGGCCATCGTCTCCGGGCTGGCGCCGGCCATGTTGGCCTGCACCTGGATGGTGGGAAAGGCGATCTGCGGCAGCGGGGCCACCGGCATCTTCAGGAAGCCGAGAATACCCGAAAGCGCGATCCCGATTGTGAGAAGGATCGTCGCCACCGGGCGGCGGATAAAGATGCCGGGGATGTTCATGCCCCGGCGCTCCCCAGGCGCAGACCGGAGCGGCGGGCCAGAGCGTCGAACGCCAGATAGATGACCGGGGTGGTGAACAGCGTGAGCACCTGACTCACCAGCAGCCCGCCGACAATAGCCATGCCCAGCGGCGTGCGCAGCTCCGAGCCCATGCCGCCGCCAAAGATAAGCGGCAGGCCGGAGAACATGGCGGCGAGCGTGGTCATCAGGATCGGGCGGAAGCGCAGCAGCGCGGCTTCGTAGATGGCATCGCGCGGGGATTTGCCCTCAACGCGCTCGGCGTGCAGCGCGAAGTCGATCATCATGATCGCGTTTTTCTTGACGATGCCGATGAGCAGCACGATGCCGATGATGCCGATGACGTCCAGCCCCTCGCCCGAGAGCCAAAGGAAGATGAGCGCGCCGATGCCCGCCGATGGCAAGGTGGAGAGGATCGTCACCGGGTGGATGAAACTCTCATACAGCACGCCAAGCACGATATAGACAGCGATGATCGCCGCGATGAGCAGAAACACTTCGTTGCTCAGCGCGTTCTGGAACGCCGCCGCCGCGCCCAGGAAGCTCGTCCGCATGGAGGCCGGGAGGCTGAGCGAGGCCTCGGCTTGCTGAATCGCCTTCACCGCCCCGCCAAGCGAGGCACCGGGCGCGAGGTTGAACGAAATGGTGGTGGCCGGAAACTGGCCCAGATGCTCAACCAGCAGCGGCGCGGACTGAACGGTGAAGCTGGCGATGGCGGAAAGCGGCACCTGCCCGCCCGAGGCGGCGGAGGATGGCAGGTAGATATTCCCAAGCGAGGCGGCCGAGGTCATCTTCGCCGGGTCCACGGTCATGATCACACGGTACTGGTCAGTCTGCGTGAAAATGGTGGAGATGATGCGCTGGCCGAAGGAGTCGTAGAGCGCGGCGTCCACCGTCGCCGGGGTGATGCCGAAGCGCGCGGCGCTTGTGCGGTCGATATTCACGTACACGGATTGCCCAGCCGCCTGCAGCCCGTCGGCAACGCCCGTCAGCTCCGGCAGCGCCTGGAGCTTGGCCATGAGCTTGGGCACATAGGTTTGCAGATCGGCCTGGGCAGCTCCCTCCAGCGCGAACTGGTACTGCGTGGGCGAGATCGTGGTGTTGAGCGTGAGGCTCTGCACCGGTTGGAAATACAGCGCCACGCCCGGCACGCCCGCAACCTCCTGGCTCAGCCGGGGGATCATTCCCGCGGCGGAGAGGCTTCGCTGGCTCTTGGGCTTCAAGTTGATGAGGAACCGCCCCTGGTTGAGCGTGGTGTTACTGCCGTCGATGCCGATATAAGAGGTCAGGCTGACAACATCCTTGTCCTTCAATATCGCGTCGGCCAGGGCTTGCTGGTGTTCGGCCATGGCGGCGTAGGAGGTGCCCTGCGACGCCTGGGAGAAGCCCTCGATGACGCCCGTATCCTGCACCGGGAAGAAGCCCTTGGGGATGAACACGTAGAGCAGCACGGTGAGTACCAGCGTACCCACCGCCACGACCAGCGTGAGCCGTGCATGTTTCAGCACCCAGGTGAGCGCGTACCCATAAGCCGCCAGCAGGCGCTCGAACTGCTTTTCGTTCCAGCGCTCGAAGCGGTTCGGATGTTCCTCGGCCTTGGCGTGCAGCAGGCGTGAACACAGCATCGGCACCAGGGTCAGCGAGACCACCGCCGAGATGATGATGGTGAAGGCCAAAGTCACCGCGAATTCGGAGAACAGCCGCCCGACAACATCACCCATGAACAGCAGAGGGATCAGCACCGCGATGAGCGACACGGTGAGCGAGATGATGGTGAAGCCAATCTGCCCCGCGCCCTTGAGCGCCGCATCGAGTGGCTTCTCGCCCATCTCCAGATAACGGGCGATGTTCTCGATCATCACGATGGAGTCATCGACGACGAAGCCCGTGGCGATGATCAGCGCCATGATCGAGAGATTGTCGATGGAGAAGCCGGAAAGATACATGAAGGCCAGCGCGCCGATGAGCGAAACCGGCACCGAAATGCTGGGGATGATGGTCGCGCGCATGTTGCGCAGGAACACGAAGATGACGGCGACCACGAGCAGGATGGAGAGCGCCAGCTCGAACCCGGCATCGGAGACGGAGGCGCGGATGGAGCTGGTGCCGTCGCTCATCACGGCGACCTGCATAGCCGCCGGCAGCCCGGCGGTGAGCATGGGCAGCGCGCTCTTGATGGCATCGACCGTGGCGATGACATTGGCATTGGGCTGGCGCTGGATGTTGAGCACAATGGCGGGCGTGCGATTGGCCCAAGCGCCCAGCTCCGCATCCTGCGGCGCGGAGATGATCTTCGCCACGTCCCCAAGATAGACCGGGTTGCCATTCTTGTAGGCGATCACCAGCCGCGTATATTCGCTGGCCTCGGTGATCTGGTCGTTGGCGTTGATGGTGAAATTCTGCTTCGGGCCGGAGAAGCTGCCTTTGGGCGAATTGACGTTGAGATTGCCGATATCGGTGCGGATATTGTCAATCGAGATGCCATATGCGGCGAGCGCCTGCGGGTTCACCTCCACCCGCACGGAGGGCACGTTGCCGCCGCTCACCGTGACCAAGCCGACGCCAGGAATTTCCGACAGCTTAGAGGCAAGCCGCGAATTGGCGATGGTCTCGACATCGGTGAGGTTCATCGTCTTGGAGGTGATGGCAAGCGTCATCACCGGCGCGTCGGCGGGGTTCACCTTGGCGTAAACGGGCGGGGCTGGAAGGTCGGAGGGCAGCAGATTTCCCGCCGCGTTGATGGCCGCCTGCACCTCCTGCTCGGCCACGTCCAGGCTGAGGGAGAGATCGAACTGCAAGGTGATGACCGACGCCCCCGCCGAGCTGGAGGAAGACATCTGGTTCAGCCCCGTCATCTCGCCGAGCTGGCGTTCCAGCGGCGCGGTGACGGCGGAGGTCATCACCTCCGGGGAGGCGCCGGGGTAGAAGGTCTGCACCTGGATGGTGGGGTAGGTCACATCCGGCAGCGCCGAGACGGGCAGGTATTTGAACGCCACCAACCCGACCAGCACGAAGGCGATCATCAGCAGCGAAGTCGCGACCGGCCGGAGGATGAAAAGCTTGGACGGATTCACTGCGCGGCGGCGGTATGGTGGCGATGGCGCTGCGCTGCCGGGCTATCCGCCGAGGCCACGGCCGTGGTGTTGGCGACCTGCACCTTCATGCCATCCGAGAGGCGGTCCACACCATCCGTCACCACCACATCACCGGCGGATAGGCCCTTGGTGATGACGGTGTTGGTGCCATCCGTGGGCCCGGTGGTGACGGGCTGCACACGCACCGTGTTGTCCGGCTGTACCAGGTACACGTAAGTGCCGGGCGCGCCGGTCTGCACCGCCTGGGTTGGCACCAGCGTGGCGTTCTGGAGCGTGTTCACCAATAGATGCACGTTCACGAACTCATTGGGAAACAGCGCTCCGTCGGCGTTGGGAAAATCGGCGCGCAGCTTGACCATGCCGGTGGAGGTGTCGATCTGGCTGTCCACGGCGGAGAGTGTGCCATCCTCCAGCTTGGTCGTGTCGTCGCTGGAATAGGCGGTTGCCGGGAGCTGCGCCCCCTGCCCCAGCCGGGTGAGCACGGGTGCCAGATCGGTTTGCGAGACCGAGAAAATGACCGTGGTTGGCGAGATGCTGGTGACCACGGCAAGGCCGGTGGAGCTGCCGGAGGTGACGTAGTTGCCGATATCGACGAGGCGCAGGCCGACACGGCCGGTGATCGGCGAGGTGATGTGGCAATAAACGAGGTCCAGCTTGGCGCTGTCGATATTCGCCTGGTCGGATTTCGTGGCGGCCTCATCCTGCGCCACCAGGAATTGCTGGTCCGCCACCTGCTGCGCCGAGATGCTGTCCTGCGCCGCCAGCTTCTGATAGCGCGCAAGGTCGGAACGAGCCTGGGCCAGGGCTGCGCTGTCCTTGGCCAAGGCGGCCTGGTACTGCTCAAGCTGGATCTGGTAGGGGCGCGGGTCAATCTGGACCAGGAACTGCCCGGCGGTGACACTTTGCCCCTCGGTGAAGGCAACCTGGGTGATGTAGCCGCTGATCTGCGGCAGCACGGTCACGGTGGTGATGGGGGTGACGGTGCCAAGCTCGTCCAGCACCTCCGGCATGGAGCCGGAAACCGCCTTGGCCACGCCAACGGCAACTCCGCCACCGCCATGAGCCTGCGGCGCCGTGCCGCTATGCCGCCACCAGACAAACAGCCCCAGAATCAGCGCAAGCGCCACGAAAACCCAGCGTTTTCTGAACCGTCTGCGCTGCCCGCCCGCCTCTGCCACGCTCTTTGTCTCCCCATAAACCGGCCATGCCTATAGCCTTTTATGGATTGGATGTCCCGGTCACCCGGTTACCTGTTAATGACAAAGAGTAACCCCGTCGCTCGTCAAGCGGCGGTAATTTTTTCCTGCCCGCCCATATAGGGGCGCAGCGCAGCCGGGATGGTGATGGAGCCGTCCTCGTTCTGGTAGTTCTCCAGCACCGCGATGAGGGCGCGCCCCACCGCCACGCCCGAGCCGTTGAGCGTATGCACAAAATCCGGCTTGGCCTCGCCCGCGCGGTAGCGGGCGTTCATGCGCCGGGCCTGGAAGGCGCGGGTGTTGGAGCAGGAGGAAATCTCGCGATACGTCTCCTGCCCCGGCACCCAAACCTCGAGGTCATAGGTCTTGACGGCGGAGAAGCCGGTATCGCCCGCACAGAGCAGCATGCGCCGATAGGGCAGTTCGAGGCGTTCCAGGATCGTCTCAGCCGCGCGGGTCATGCGCTCATGCTCGGCCCCGGACTCCTCGGGCTTGGTGATGCTGACCAGTTCCACCTTGTGGAACTGGTGCTGGCGCAGCATGCCGCGCACGTCGCGCCCGGCGGACCCAGCCTCGGAACGGAAGCAGGGAGTGAGTGCGGTCAGGCGCATAGGCAGCTTGGCGGCGGGCAGGATTTCACCAGCGGCGAGGTTGGTGAGCGAGACTTCCGCGGTGGGGATGAGCCAGCGGCCATCTGTGGTCTGGAACAGATCCTCGGCGAATTTGGGTAGCTGGCCGGTGCCGAACATGGTGGCGTCGTTCACCAGCAGGGGCACGGTGGTCTCGGAATAGCCGTGCTCGGTGGTGTGGACATCGAGCATGAACTGCCCCAGCGCGCGTTCCAGCCGCGCCAGAGCGCCCTTGAGCACTGTGAAGCGCGCGCCCGCGAGCTTGGCCGCACCGGAGAAATCCATCAGCCCCAGGGCTTCGCCAAGCTCGAAATGCTGCTTCACGGGGAAGGCGAAATCGCGCTTCTCGCCCCAGTGCTTAAGCATCTTGTTGTCGGCCTCATCCCTGCCCTCGGGCACGGCGGCGTCGAGCAGGTTGGGGATCTTGGAGAGCATGTCTCGCAGCAGGGCATCGAGGCGCGGGCCTTCGGCGTCCAGTGCCTCCATCTCGGCGCGGATCTTCGCCCCCTCGGCTTCCAACTCGGCCGTGTCGGCCTTGGCGCGCTTGGCCTCGCCAATGCGCTTGGCCAGGGCGTTGCGGCTGGCCTGCAATTCCTGCTGCTTTGCCAGGGCGGCGCGGCGCTGTTCGTCCAGCTCCAGCAGCTCCTTGGAGACCGGCAGGATGCCGCGGTGGGCGAGCCCGACATCGAACCCGGCGGCATCGTCACGAATTGTCTTTATGTCATGCATTGTCAGCGTCCATCTTTGGCTCGACCAACTTCACCGAGAAGACCGAGATTTCGAACAGGAAGATCAGCAGGCCAGCCATCAGCACCTGGGAGGGCACATCCGGCGGGGCCATGATTGCGGCGAGGATGAAGCAGCCCACATAGGCGTAGCGGCGGTATTTGCGTAAAGCGGCGGCGTTGATGATGCCGACCTTGCCGAGTAGCGTGAGCAGCACCGGCAGCTCGAACGACAGCCCGAAGGCGAAGATCAGCTTCATCACGATGTCCAGGTAATCGCTCACCCGGGCCATCAGCGAGATTTCCACCCCGCCCGTCATCTGCTGGAAAGAGAGGAAGAATTTCCAGGCCACGGGAAAGAACACGTAATAGGCCAGCGCCCCGCCCGCGAAAAACAGGATCGGCGTGACGACAAGGAACGGCAGCAGGGCCCGCTTCTCGCGTTTATACAGCCCCGGCGCGATGAACAGCCAAAGCTGCGAGGCGACCACGGGGAACGAGATGAACGCGGCGGCGAAGACAGAGACCTTCACATAGGTGAAAAATGCTTCGTACAGCGCGGTGTAGATCAACTCCGGCTTCTCGCCCCTGGCTTCAAGCGCATGGGCCAGAGGGGCGGCGAGGAACTCGTAGATCTTGGGCGCGAAATGGTAGCAAACGAGGAAAGCCACGATGAAGGCCAGCGCCGACCAGATCAGCCGGCGGCGCAGTTCGGCCAGATGCTCCAGCAGAGGCATTTCCTTATCGTTGATTTCGTCGTTATCCGGCTTGGCGTCGGCCATCACTTAAAATCCCCAGCGCTTGGTACCGGGCGGAATGAAGCCCGGCACGGGCGGTTTACGGGCGGCATCGGGCGGGATGAAATCCGGCGCCTCGGGCGGCTCCTCCACCACCACGGGCGGCGGAGTGTAGGCCGGCGTGGCCGTGGTGGCCGCCTGAGTGGCCTGCCTCACCTCGCTCACGGTCTGGCGCAGCGCGCCATCCGGGTCCACGGCCTGCTCGGCGGCGGTTTTGAAGTCGAAGCGGCGGAGCTTGTCGATCTCGGTCTTCACGTCCGAGAGATTGGCCTCGCGCATCATCTCATCGACATGGCCCTGGAACTCGGCGGCCATGCCGCGGGCCTTCTTGATGAAGCCGGTAACGGTGCGGATGGCGACAGGCAGATCCTTCGGCCCGATGGCGATAAGCGCCACAGCCAGGATCAATGCGATCTCACCCCAGGACAATCCGAACATGGCGGTGTGCTAGCAGGCTCTAGCGTTTCGGCAAAGCTGCGGCGATGCGGGTGAGCCCCATATCGCGCACGCCGAGCTGGCGCAGATGCGCGATGGTGTTCTCCAGATACTCGCGGCAGGTGCCTAAATCGCCCTTGGCGGTGTCGATGATGGCGGCAATCTGCTCCACGGTCAGCTCGCGCGTATAACGCGGATGTGCATGGTTGATGACAAAGGTGAGCGCACGGAAGCTCTCCCCACCAGCCTGCAACGTGACCCAGCGGGAATTGTAGGACCCGCCATACATCTCACGCTGCCAGAGCAACCCCAGCTCCTGCGGCACTTTCGCCGCCTCGATGCGGAAGGCCACCCCCCGGCAGGCCCCGCCCCGGTCCAGCGCCAACATCAGCCCCGGATTTTCCGGCGTGCCACGCCCCATATACATCTTCAGGCAAAAGCGCCGGTGCCAGCCGCGCAGCAGGGCGCAGCGCCTCTCCACGAACTCAAAGGCTGGGTTCCAGATGAGCGAGCCGTAGCCGAACACCCAGAGATCCTGCCCCTCCCCCAACTCGGCCAGGGCCTGATGCAGCAGCCGGGCCATCTCGGCCTCGGTGCGCCAGTGCATATCCGGATGGGTGCTGGCATGGTGGCGCTGCATCTCCCGCACGGTGCCGTTGAGCAGCGTTTCCCGGGTGATGCGCAGGGTCATGGAGCTTCGTCTCGCGCCTCGGGCAGAAACACCGAGGCCGGTTGCGGCGCGGGGGCCGGCCCCGCGGGATCGATGAGCAGCTCCTCGCGCTTGGGCAAATCGCGCAAATCGTTCAGCCCAAACTGCGCCAGAAAGGCTGGGGTGGTGGCCCAGAGCGTGGGGCGTCCCGGCGTCTCCTTGCGGCCCTTGGGCGTGACCAGCGCATTCTCCAGCAACAGGTCCAGCGTCGCCTGGGAGAGCGCGGCGCCACGGATTTCCTCGATCTCGGTGCGGGTGACCGGCTGGTGGTAGGCGATGATCGCCAAAGTCTCCATGGCCACGCGCGGCAGGCGGCGCGGCAGTTCCACCACCTTGCGCAAATGTGGTGCAATGTCGGGCGCGGTGCGGAACTGCCAGCCGCCGCCCACCTGCACCAGATTTACCCCGCGCTCGGCGTAGGCCGTGGTGAGCGCGCCCATCACGGCGTCCACATCGGTGTTCTCGGGCAGGATCGTGGCCAGCATGCGCGGCGTGACCGGCTGGGTGGCGGCAAATACCGCCGCTTCCGCCACGCGCAGGGCCTGGATCATGTCGTTACTCATCGCCTGCCTCAAGCTCCGTCCGGTTGCTAACCAGAATCGGGCCGAATTTCCGGTCCTGGCGCAGATTCAAGCGGCCATCTTTGGCCATTTCCAAGCCCGCAATCAAGGTTGCTGCGATGGCGGCGCGTTTGGGGATGCCTTCTTCCAGCCCCTCGGGCAGGAATTGCTCCAGCGAGGCCCAGTCCGGCAACGCACCGAGCAGCTTGCCGATACGGTCCAACGCCTCACGCACAGAGAGATAGACCATCGGCTTGGGCCGGTAGCGCTGCTTGGCCCCGGCACGGCGGCGCGCGGCCAGATAGGCAGAGAGCAGGCCGGCGAGGTCGAGCTTGAGCTTGGAGCGGTCGGTCTCGGTAAAATCCTCCGGCTCGCCACGCGGGAATACGTCCCACCCCAGTTGCGGGCGCTGGCCCAGCCAAGCGGCGGCCTGACGCGTGGCTTGCAAGTCGATAAGCCGGGCGGCAAGCGTCTCGGCGGCCAACTCCACATCCTCGGGTTCGCCGAGCTGCGGCACCAGTAGGCGGGATTTCAACCAAGTGAGCCAAGCCGCCATCACCAGCCAATCGGCGGCCAGCTCCAGGCGGACGCGCCGCGCGCCCTCGATGACCGCCAGGAACTGCTCGACCAGTTGCAGGATGGAGATCTTGGCGATGTCCACCTTCTGCGTGCGGGCGAGTTCGAGCAGCAGGTCCAACGGGCCGTCATACCCCTCCAGATGCAGGACGAGGGCTTCAGTTTCCAACGTCGTTCCCCGTAAGCGCGAGGACCAAATGCTCGGCCCAGGGCAAAATCACGCTCATCGCGTCCTGGAACGGGTCGAAGGCGACGCCAAACTGCCCCAGCACGGCGGGCAGGATGAACAGCACCAGCAACACCAGCAGGATGCCCAGGCGCTCGGTACTGGCCAGCCGGATGGCCAAAGGCAGCGGCAACAGAGCCACGGCAACGCGCCCGCCATCCATGGGCGGTAGCGGGATGAGGTTGAACAGCCCCAGCACCAGATTGATCTCGATGAAATAGGCCAGATATTCCAGCCCCACCCCGCCATGAATGGCGAACCCGGCGGCGAGTGCGAGGGCAAAGTTCATCGCCGGGCCCGCGATGCCAACAACGCCCATCAGGCGGCGCGGGTTGTAGCGGCCCTTGATGTTGAGGTTCATCGGGTTGACCGGCACCGGTTTGGCCCAGCCATAGAGGAACTCAACATGACCGATGGTGGCAAGCTGCCCGAGGGCCAGCAGCAAAGGCAGGCCAATGGAGCCGAATGGGTCGATATGCTTGAGCGGGTTGAGGGTGAGCCGGTCGGCATTCTTGGCCGTATCGTCACCGAGCAGATGCGCGACATAGCCATGCGCCAGCTCGTGCAGGATGATCGCCGGAGCCAGCGCCAGCAGCAGAAGCATGGCGCCACTCATGCCAGGGCCTCCAGCACGGCGCGGTTGCCCTCCATGTCGCCGGGGCAATAGAGGGCGATGTCGCACCCCGCCGCCAGCGCGGCCAGCGCCCGCTCGGCCGGGGTGGCTCCAGAAAGCGCGCCCATGGCCAGATCGTCCGACACCAGCGTGCCGGTAAAGCCGATTTTGCCCCGGATGATCTCGCGGATGACGATGGGCGATAGCGTACCGGGGCGCGCGGGGTCGATGGATTCATAGACCACATGCGCGGTCATCGCCCAAGGCAAATGCTTGTTGCGGATGAAGGGCAGCAGGTCGTCGTTGGTCAGTTCAGGCACGCGGGGCAGCGAGACGTGGCTGTCCACCAGCGCGCGGCCATGGCCGGGGATGTGCTTCATCACCGGGGTGATGCCCTCGGCCATGATGCCCCGGGCGATCTCACCACCGAGCGCGGCCACGGTTTCGGGATCGCCGGTGATGGCGCGGTCGCCCACCACGTCCGACGCACCGGGGACACGTAGATCCAGCACCGGAGCGGCGGTCATGGTGAAGCCGGCCTCGCGCACCATAACGCCCAGGGCGCGGCCATGGGCGAAGGCTTCCTCCGCTGTGCGCAGGCTGCCTGCGGGGGGTAAAGCGGGCCAGTGCGGCGGCTTCAGTCGGGCCACGCGCCCGCCCTCCTGGTCCACCATCAGCACGGCCCCGGGCGGCAATGCTTCGCGCAGCTGGGCCATCAGCGTCGCGAGTTGAGCCGGGTCCACGATGTTACGGCCGAACAGGATTACACCGCGCGGGCGGTGCGCCAGGAACAGATCGCGCTCTTCCGGCATCAGCGCCGGGCCGGAAATGCCGAGAATGACAGGCTTCATCAGAACGCCGCCACCGCGCATTGCGCGCCCTTGGCGGTGAGCTGGGCACAGAAGGATTTCGCCTCGTCAGCGCTGGCAAAACCGCTGACGCGCAGGCGCCAAACGCTCTTGCCGTTCACCACGGCGGGAATGATCACGGGCTTCTTGTTCCCCAACAAATCCGGGTACTTCCTTTGCAGACTGGCCCAAGTGGCGGCGGCGCTGGGCTCGTCCGGCGTGGCGGCAAGCTGCACATCGGCGGGGCCGCCGGGCTTGGCGGGCGCGGGTACCGGGGGGCTGGCGGCCTGAGGGGCCGGGGTGGGTGCCGCGGCTGTAGGCCGCACCGGGGCTGACGGAGCGGGTTGCGGCGGCTGGTTCAGCCCGGCGGCCTGGTCCAGCTCGGCCACGGCGGGAGCCTGGGATGTTGGGGCCAGCTGTGGCGTACCCTGCGGCGCAGTCTGGCCGGACATGATGGGCACATCCGCCCCTGGCACCTCGAGCCCGCCTGGGCTCTGCGGTGCCACGCGCAGGGGCACATCCGGCGGATTGACCACAGGCGGCGGGCCGAACCCGCCGGTGCGGAGGCCGCTCCAGCCCAGCGCCACGACGATGACGAGCAGCGTTACCCCGCCCGCCCCAAGCACCATGCGGCGCAAGGCGGGGTCGAGGCGCTCGCCCCTCTCCCGATGCGGCTGGTAGAGAAAATCGTCGTCCGGGTCCTGCAAGCCTATCTCATCTCCTCGACCGGCTTCACGCCAAGCACGGCAAGACCCGAGCGAAGCACGATCGCCGTGGCGGCGACAAGCGCGATGCGCGCTGCGGTCTCGGTGGGCTTGTCCTCCTGCAGAAAGCGCAAGGCGGCATTGTCACGCCCGGCATTCCACAGCGCATGGAAATCACCCGCCAGCTCGTAGAGGAAGAAGGCCACGCGGTGCGGCTCGCGCGACTCGGCGGCCTGCTCGACCAGACGCGGCCACGTAATGAGGCGGCGGAGCATGGCCTGCTCCTCGGGCGCGCTGAGGCTGGAGAGATCGGCCGCCGGATTCACCCCGGAGGCCGCGCGCAGCACCGAGCGGCAGCGGGCATGGGCGTATTGCACATAGAACACCGGGTTGTCGCGCGTCTGCGCCACGGCGGCGTTAAGGTCGAAATCCATCTGCGCATCGGATTTGCGCATCAGCATGAGGAAGCGCACGGCATCCGAGCCGACCTCGTCGATCAGGTCGCGCAGTTCCACGAAGGTGCCCGCGCGCTTGCTCATGCGCACCGGCTCGCCATTCTTCATCACGCGCACGATCTGGCAGAGTAGCACGTCCAGCCGGGCCGGGCGGCCATCGGCCAGGGCTTTCACCGCCGCCTGCATGCGCCGCACATAGCCGCCATGGTCCGCACCCCAGACATCGATCATGGCGTTGAAGCCGCGTGCCATCTTGTCGGCGTGATAGGCGATATCGTTGGCGAAATAGGTGTAGGAGCCGTCGGATTTGGCGATGGGGCGGTCCACGTCGTCGCCAAATTCGGTGGCGCGGAACAGCTCCTGCTCGCGCGGCTCCCAATCGTCCGGGGTCTTGCCCTTGGGCGGCTCCAGCACGCCGCGATAGATCAGCCCCTGGTCGCGCAGGGATTGCAGCCCGCGCGCCACGCCACCGGCTTCCACCAGCGCGCGCTCGGAGGAGAATACGTCATGCACCACGCCCAGGGCGGCGAGATCCTCGCGGATCAGGTCCATCATCCGGTCCACGGCGAAGTCGCGGAAGGTGTCGAGCCAGTTGGCCTCGGGGGTTTCGGCGAACTGGTCGCCGTACTGCTTGGCCAGCGCCTCGCCGATGGGGATGAGATACGCCCCGCCATACTGCATGCCGCCTGGCACGGTCTCGATATAGGCTTCCGGCGAAAGCTTCAGCGCCTCAAGGTAGCGGACATAGACCGAGCGGGCCAAGGCCAGCACCTGCGCGCCGGCGTCGTTGATGTAATATTCCTTGGTGACGTCATACCCCGCCTTGGACAGCAGGTTGGAAAGAGCATCGCCCACCACGGCACCGCGGCAATGGCCAACATGCAGCGGCCCGGTGGGGTTGGCGGAGACGTACTCAACGTTGATCTTGTGGTCACGCGCGGCGCCCTGACCATAAGCCTCACCGGCTTTGAGAATGACGGGCAGCTGCGACAGCAGCAGTTCCGGGGCCAGGGTCAGGTTGACGAAGCCCGGCCCGGCGGCCTCGGCCTTGGCGATGCCCGGCTGCGCGGAAAGCCTCTCGACTAGCCCAGCCGCCAGCTCGCGCGGGTTCTTGCCTGCGGGCTTGGCCGCGATCATGGCCGCGTTGCTCGCCATATCGCCATGCGCGGGGTCCTTTGTCGGGGTCACCTCGATTCGGGCCAGCACATCCTCGGCCAAGCTGGGGGCCAGCTCGGCCAGCTCACGCAGGACAATGCCGCGCAGGGCGGCGTAAAGATTCTCTTCGCTCATGATCACGCTTTCAGGCAGGGACCGACGGGTCGGTCAACCGGGAAAATTCATCGAGGGCGTAGCGGTCGGTCATGCCCGCCACGTAGTCGCGCACCACTTCGGCTGCCTGGGCGGTGCCGCCCTTGCCCGCACGATCGCGCCAATCATCGGGCAACAGGTTGGGCTGGTGCAGCAGCAGGTTCGCCAGGGTCTTGGTCACATGCTCGGCCTTATGCGTCTGGCGGTTAACGCGCCAGTGCCGGTACATACGGGCAAACAGGAAGCGCTTGAGCGCCACGTTGGCCACGCGGATCTCTTCGGAAAAGCCGATGACCGGGGTGGCGGCGTTGCGGATATCCTCGGTACTTTGCGGGTTCAGCGCGGCAAGGCGGCGCTCGCTCTCCTTCAGCGCATCATGCACCAAAGTGTTGATGACCGAGCGGCTGAGTTCGTGGCGGATGCGGTTCTTGGCCGTGGTCAGCGCCTGGGCGCGGCGGACCAGATCGCCGATCACCGGCAGGTCCAGTAGATCCTCGAACTCGAACAGCCCGGCGCGCAGCCCGTCGTCGAGGTCATGGGTGTTGTAGGCCACATCGTCCGAGAATGCGGCCACCTGGGCCTCGGCGGAGGTCTGGCGGTTAAGGTCGAGCGGCATCGCCTCGTTAAAGGCGGCGATGGTCGGCGGCGGGTTCTTCAGCGGGCCGTTATGCTTGGCCAGCCCCTCCAGCGTCTCCCAGGAGAGGTTCAGGCCATCGAACGCCGCATAACGCTGCTCCAGCAGTGTCACCACGCGGAAGGACTGGTCGTTATGGTCGAACCCGCCGAACTCCTTCAGCGCCTCGTTGAGCCCGCGCTCCCCCGCATGGCCGAAGGGCGGATGGCCGAGATCATGCGCCAGGGCCAGGCATTCGGTCAGGTCCTCGTCCAGCCCCAGCGTGCGGGCGATGGAGCGGGCGATCTGCGCCACCTCCAGGCTGTGGGTCAGGCGGGTGCGGTAGAAATCCCCCTCGCGCGTGACGAAGACCTGGGTCTTGTATTGCAGCTTGCGGAAGGCCGAGCAATGCACAACGCGGTCGCGGTCGCGCTGGTAGGGGCTGCGATCGTCCGAATCAGGCTGGGCGTGCTGGCGGCCGCGCGAATCCCGCGCTTGCACCGCATAGGGGGCTTTTGTCATGCGCGGAGGCTTACCCCATCCGCGCCCTACCCTCCAAGGCCTTGGGCAACTATATAGGGGGCATGAGCTTTACCATCTCTTCCAATGCAGCCGCCCGAGTGGCGGAAATCCTGGCCAGCGAGCCCGGCGCGCAGGCGCTGCGGGTGGAGGTGCTAGCGGGCGGCTGCTCCGGCCTGCAATACCGCTTCGACCTCACCGACAAGCAAAACCCCGACGATCTCGTGGTGGAGCTGAACGGCGCGAAGGTGCTGGTGGACCCGGTGAGCCTCGACTTCCTCGGAGGCTCCGAGCTGGACTTCAAGGACAGCCTGATGGGCGCGCATTTCCTGGTGAAGAACCCCAACGCCACCGCCTCCTGCGGCTGCGGGACCTCGTTCTCCGTTGATTAAGGTCACAACCTGGAACGTGAACTCCGTGCGCATGCGCGAGGCGCATGTGGCGGATTTCCTCACAAGCGAGCAGCCCGATTATCTGCTGCTGCAGGAGATCAAATGCGAGGAACACCAGTTCCCCGCCCTCACCTTCCGCCAACTCGGCTACGAGGCCGTGATTGTCGGGCAAAAATCCTATAACGGCGTCGCCATTCTGCACCGCGCCCCGGTGGAGGTGACCTTGCGCAAGCTGCCAGGCATGACGGAGGCGGATGCGCATTCGCGCTATGTCGAAGTGTCGGCGCAGGGGATGCGCATTGGCGGGCTGTATCTGCCCAACGGCAATTCCGGCGGCGAGGCAGGCTATGCCTACAAGCTGGAATGGATGGAAAATCTGCGCCTGCACGCGGCGGCGATGCTGGAGGCGGATGAGGATTTCATCCTGGCCGGGGATTACAACGTCTGCCCGACCGACGCCGATTTTGCCCCGCGCGCTTTGCCGCCAGGGGACGCACTGATCCGCCCCGAGACCCGTGCCGCCTTCAACGCGCTCATCTATACCGGGTTGACCGAGGCCGTGCGCGCGCTGCATCCGCGAGAGACGCTCTACACCTTCTGGGATTATCAGGCCGGGGCGTGGGATAGGAATTCGGGGTTGCGCATCGACCATGCGCTGCTTTCCCCGCGTCTGGCGGAACGGCTGGTCTCGGTGACCATCCATAAGGATGAACGCGGCAAGCCACAGCCTTCCGACCATGTGCCGGTAACGGTGACGCTTTCGGCTTAGTTTAAAAGCCCGCTTAGCGGGCTTTTAAACGTGGAAGCTTTCGCCGCACCCGCAGCGGCCTTTCTCGTTCGGATTCTCGAAGGTGAAGCCGCGCGTCAGCTTGTCTTCCCTGTAATCCATCGTGGTGCCGATGAGGAACAGCGTCGCCTTGCGGTCTACCAGCACTGTGAGGTTCTGGCTCTTCACCACCTCATCCTGCGGCCCGGCTTCTGCCACCCAGTTCATCTCGTAGGACATGCCAGAGCAGCCCTTTGTGGAAACGGAAATGCGCAGCAGCTTGCCTGCCTCCGCGCCCTCATACAGCTTGCGCAGGCGCGTGGCGGCGGCCTCGGTGAGCTGCATCAGCGGCGGGAGTTCGCGCTTCGGCGTGGCGGGCGTGAAAGTCGTGCTCATAGCGTTTTCCTTAGAACATGTTCAGCATGAGGCGGGCTTCCTCGCTCATGCGGCTCTGATCCCACGGCGGGTCCCACACGGTATCCACCGTTATGTCGCCCACGCCATCGACACACGCCACGGCATTGCGCACCATCTCCGGCAGTTCCTGCGCTGAAGGACAGCCGGGCGCGGTCAGCGTCATCTCGATCTTCACATCGTTATTATCGTTGATCTCAATGGCGTAGATCAGCCCGAGTTCGTAGATATTCACAGGGATTTCCGGGTCAAACACCGTGGCGATGGCGCCGATCACGGCATCCTCGGACACATGCGGGTGCGTCTCGCCCTCGGGCGTCCAGGCGGTTACGGGAACCATTTTCTCAGCGTCAGACATGGTGCAGAGCCTCGGCCAGCGCGCTCCAGGGCAGCGTGGCGCAACGAATGCGGGAGGAATAGGCGGCCAGCCCGGCGAGCGCGTTCAACTCGCCTAGGTCCGGGTTTTCCTCGCCAGTGGTCACAAGCTTTTCAAAATCATGGTGCAGCTGCTCGACCTGCTCGGGCGTCTTGCCCGCCACGGCATCCGCCATCAGGTCCGCACTGGCATTCATGATGGCGCAGCCTTCGGTTTCGTAATACACATCCATGCCCTTACGGGAGACGTACACATGCACAGCATCACCGCAGATCGGGTTTTCCCCCTGCCCTTGTGCATCGAAATGCGCAGGCTTGCCGGCATGGAGGGGATGTTTGTGGCGCTCGACAATGAGGGCCTGATATGGATGGCTCATGCGAAGATCTGCCTGATACGTTGCATCCCATGCGCCAGCGCGTCGATCTCCTCCGTTGTGGTGTAGAGCGCGAAGGATGCACGCGCGGTGCTGGTAACACCCAGGCGACCCATCAGAGGTTCGGCGCAATGATGCCCAGCGCGCACGGCAATACCCTGGCGGTCAAGCAAGGTGGCGATGTCATGCGCATGAGCGCCGCGCATGGTGAAAGAGATGACACCACCACGGTCCTGCGCTTGGCCGAGGATGTTCACGCCTTCAAGAGTTCCAAGCGTGGCCAAGGCATGTTCCGTCAGCGCCCGCTCATGCGCCGCGATGGCCTCGAAACCAATGGCGTTGACATAGTCGATGGCAGCACCTAGCCCAATGGTCTCAATGATCGCCGGCGTACCAGCCTCAAAACGGAACGGCGGTTTGGCGAAGGTCGTTTTCTCGTAGCTTACGCTGGCGATCATTTCGCCACCGCCCATGAAGGGCGGCATCTCCTCCAGGATTTCCCGCTTGGCGTAAAGCACGCCGATGCCTGTAGGGCCGTAGAGCTTATGGCCGGAGAAGGCGAAAAAATCAGCGTCGATGGCCTGCACATCTATAGCGCGATGAACAATAGCCTGGCAGCCGTCGATGAGGATCTTCGCACCGTGCTCATGAGCGAATTTGGCAAGCCGCTCCACCGGCGTGTAGGTGCCGAGCACGTTTGACATCTGAGTGATGGCCAGCAACTTCACCTTGCCGTCGGCAAACACCTGCTCCAATGAATCGAAATCGATCTCGCCGGAATCGGTGATCTTGACGATCCGCAGCTCGGTGCCATGCGCGTCGCGCAGCATCTGCCAGGGGACGAGGTTGGCGTGATGCTCCATCTCGGAGACCGCCACCGCATCGCCGGGCTTCAGCGCCGTGCGCCCCCAGGTATAGGCCACAAGGTTGATGGACTCCGTGGCATTGCGCGTGAAGATGATCTCTTCACGCGAGGCAGCGTTGATAAACCCCGCCACCTTGTCGCGCACCGCCTCGAAGGCGTCGGAGGTTTTCTCCGACATATAATGCAGCCCGCGATGCACATTGGCGTATTGCGCCTCCATCACATGGCACATCGCGTCGATCACCGCGCGGGGCTTCTGCGCCGAGGCGGCGGAGTCCAGAAACACCAGCTTCTTGCCATGAACCTGCTGCTTGAGGATCGGGAAATCATCGCGGATGGCGGCAACGTCAAAAGTTTCCAGTGTGGCGCTCATTGTTTCACCCACCAATTATCGATGGCCTCTTCCAGCAGCGCCCGCGCCTCGGGCTGGGTCACAGGCTCCAGCGCCTCCTCCAGGAAGGCACGGATGAGCATGGACCGCGCCTGATCGTCGGGGATGCCGCGCGAGCGCAGATAGAAGAGCTGCTCGGCATCCAGCGCGCCGATGGTGGCGCCGTGGCTGCATTTCACGTCGTCTGCGAAAATCTCAAGCTCGGGCTTGATGTCCATCTCGGCGCCCGGCGAGAGCAGCAGCGCTTGGCTGAGCTGGAAGCCGTCGGTCTGCTGGGCCACGCGGTCCACCTCGATGCGCCCCTGGAACACCCCGCGCGCCGTGCCCGCGAGCACGGATTTCACCGTCTGGCGCGAGGGGCAGCCCGGTGCCTTGTGCGCCACCACCGTTGTAAAATCGCCATGCTGCGTGCCTGTGAGCAGTTGCGCGCCGTTGAGATGCGCTAGCGCCCCTGTGCCGGTGAGCGTGGCGCTGATCTCGGTGCGCGAAAGCTTGGCACCGATGGTGGCGGTAAAATGATCGTAGGCTGCCGCCTCGGCCACGCGCGCGCGGATAGTGGCGAGGTGGAAGGCCTCGCGACTTTCATCCTGCAGGCGGATATGCGCGAACTTCGCCCCTTGCTCCAGCGAGATATCGATGACCGGGTCGTGCCAGTACACGCCTTCGCCCTTGGCGATCTCAATCAGTGTCAGCTTCGCGCCCTCGCCCAGCGTGATGCGGTGGCGTAGATGGAACGCGAACGGTACCGAACCCGCCGCATAGGAGATGAGCAGCAATGTTCCCGCATCCACGCCCGCGGGAACGTGCAGTGTCATGCCGTCATGCGCTTTCTCGGCATTGATGAGCGCCAGAGGCTGCGTGGAGTCTTCAGCAATTGTCTGGAAATTGTGCACGTACTCAAACGGCGAGGACAGCTCCTTTGCCAACGTGCCGTTGAGGAACACGAGGCGCGGCAGATCGATATTGGGCAGCGTCGGAGCCACCACGGGCGGCGGCGCGGCGAATTCTATGCTGGCGAGCTGGCGCAGATCGGTATAGCGCCAAGCTTCCAGCTTTCTGGTGGGCAGGGCTGTCATGGCTTACGCGGCTTCCAGCCCGGCATAGCCATGGGCTTCGAGCTCCAGCGCCAGCTCCTTCGGTCCCGAGCGCACGATGCGCCCAGCCGAGAGCACATGCACCACATCCGGCACGATGTGGTCCAGCAGGCGCTGGTAATGGGTGATGACGAGGGCGGAGAATTTCGGCCCGCGCAGCGCGTTCACGCCATCGGCCACGATCTTCAGCGCGTCGATATCCAGGCCGGAATCGGTTTCGTCGAGAATGGCGAGGCCCGGCTGGAGCAGCGCCATTTGCAGCATCTCGTTGCGCTTCTTCTCGCCCCCCGAGAACCCGACATTCACGTTGCGCTTGAGGAAATCCTCCTTCATGTGCAGCGACTTCACCGCCGCACGCGCCTGCTTGAGGAAGGCGACGGCGTCCAGTTCCTCCTCGCCGCGCTTGCGGCGGATGGCGTTCAGCGCCGTGCGCAGGAAATTGGCGTTACCCACGCCGGGCAGCTCCACCGGGTACTGGAAGGCGAGGAAGATGCCGGCGGCCGCTCGGTCCTCGGGAGCCAGATCAAGAATGTTCTGGCCGTCATAAATCGCTTCGCCCTCGGTCACCTCATAGCCATCGCGCCCGGAGAGCACGTAGGAGAGCGTGGACTTGCCGGCGCCGTTCGGGCCCATGATGGCGTGGATCTCGCCATCCGGCACCACCAGATTCACGCCGCGCAGGATTTCCTTCTCGCCAATGCGCGCATGCAGATTCTTGATTTCCAACATCAGCCGACAGAGCCTTCCAGAGAGACAGAGAGTAGTTTTTGCGCCTCGACGGCGAATTCCATCGGGAGTTCCTTCAGAACATCCTTGCAGAACCCGTTCACGATCAGCCCGACCGCATCCTCTTGGCTCAGGCCACGGGAGCGGCAATAGAAGAGCTGGTCCTCGGCAATCTTCGAGGTGGTGGCCTCGTGTTCCACCTTGGCGGAGATGCTGCGGTTCTCGATATAGGGCACGGTATGCGCGCCGCACTGATCGCCTATCAGCAAAGAGTCGCACTGCGTGAAGTTACGCGCACCAGAAGCCGTGGCGGAGATCTTCACGAGGCCACGATAGGTGTTGTTGGAGTGGCCCGCGGAGATGCCCTTGGAGATGATCGTGCTGGTTGTGTTCTTGCCCAGATGGATCATCTTGGTGCCGGTATCGGCCTGCTGGTAATTATTGGTCACGGCCACGGAATAGAACTCGCCCACCGAACCGTCGCCCTGCAGGATGCAGGACGGATACTTCCAGGTGATGGCCGAACCGGTTTCCACCTGCGTCCAGGAAATCTTGGAGTTCCTGCCACGGCAGGCGCCGCGCTTGGTCACAAAGTTGTAGATCCCGCCTTTGCCCTCGGCGTCACCGGGGTACCAGTTCTGCACCGTGCTGTATTTGATCTTCGCCTCGTCCAGCGCGACCAGTTCCACCACGGCAGCGTGCAACTGGTTCTCGTCGCGCATCGGCGCGGTGCAGCCTTCGAGGTACGAAACGCTGGCGGCCTCGTCGGCGATGATCAGCGTGCGCTCGAACTGCCCGGTATTCTTGGCGTTGATGCGGAAATAGGTGGACAGCTCCATCGGGCAGCGCACGCCCTTGGGGATGTAGACGAAGCTGCCATCGGAGAACACGGCGGAGTTCAGCGCGGCGAAGTAATTGTCGCGCACCGGCACCACGGAGCCCAGATATTCCCGCACCAGCTCGGGATGCTCACGCACCGCCTCGGAGATGGGGCAGAAGATCACGCCCGCCTTGGACAAGGTCTCGCGGAAGGTGGTGGCGACGGAGACGCTGTCGAACACCGCGTCCACCGCCACGCCGGCAAGTGCCGCGCGCTCATGCAGCGGGATGCCCAGCTTCTCATAGGTCTTGAGCAACTCGGGATCGACCTCGTCGAGCGATTTGGGCTGCGCCTTGGCCGGGGCCGCGTAGTAATAAAGGTCCTGGTAGTCGATAGGCGGGTGATGCAGCTTGGCCCAATTGGGCTCCTCCATCTGCAACCAAGCGGCATAGGCCTTCAGGCGCCATTGCAGCATCCAGTCCGGCTCATCCTTCTTGGCCGAGATCATGCGGATGATGTCCTCGTTCAGCCCGCGCGGGAACGCCTCCATCTCGATATCGGTGGTGAAGCCGTATTTGTATTTCTGCTCGGCCAGGGCCTGCATGTCAGTCGTGGACATTTACGCAACCTCGTTGATCGGTTGGGACAGGCGCAGGCCCGGCGGCAGCGCCGCGGCGGCCATGTCAGCCAGGGTAATGTTGGACAATGCCTCGCGGATCGCCTGGTTCACCGGGTCCCAGCGCCCCGCCACGGGACAAAGAGACTGGCTCTCGCAGGTGCCGGAGCCTCCCTCGACGCAGGATGTGAGCGCTATCGGGCCATCGATGGCGCAGATCACCTCGGCCACCGCAATGCCCGAGAGCGGCCGCCCGAGCCGGTAGCCGCCTCGCGCGCCACGGGTGGAAATCACCAGCCCCTGCCCAGCCAGGGCCTTGAGCACCTTGGCCACGGTGGGCTCGGGTACGCCGATAGCGGCGGCGATGCCGGGGGAGGTTTCCACCCCTTCCGCCGCGCTGAGGCGCACCAGGGCCGCCACGGCGTAATCGGTCAGGCGCGAGAGTTTCAGCATTGACGCTCCAGTAAGCGGACCTGTTTGGTCCTGTTTGCCAAATGGGACATGCCAAGCCCCTCGTCAACCCCGATTCCTGTGGTTCAGCCCCCCAGTTTGGCGATGAGTCCGAGCAGCTCGCCGGGACTGTGCGCCACGAAGCTGGACTGTCCCTGTCCATAGCCCCAGGTGACGAAAATCCCCTGCACGCCGAGCCCCTCGGCGGCCAGCATATCGTTCTCGTGGTCGCCGATCATCACTGCCTCGCCCACCTCCATCTCCGCCAGAGTGGCGGCCAGATGGCGCGGGTCGGGCTTTTTATAAGGCGTGGAATCCCCGCCTGTCACGGCGGCAAAGAAAGGCGCAAGGTCCAGGGCAGCCAGAATCTTACGCGCGGGGCCGATGGGTTTGTTGGTGCACAGGCCAAGCAGATGCCCGGCCTCACGCAATACCCCCAGCGCCGGGAGGATACCGTCGTAAATCCGCGTTTCCACCACCGGGTTATCCTGGTAATCGGCGATGAAGGCGGCGAGATGCCGGGGCTCCGCCACTCGCCCATGCGCGGCGAAGGCACGTTCCAGCAATTGCTTGGCACCGTCGCCGATCATTCCCCGGATCGCGTCCAGCGAATGCGGGGCCAGATCATCCGCCGCCAGCACGCGGTTCACCGAGGCGGCGATGTCCGGCGCCGAGTCGATCAGCGTGCCATCCAAATCGAAGATCACAGCGCGCATGAAACACTCCGTCGTACAAATTGAATTTGCGCTCCTTTGACACGTAAGCGGCCCCGGGGCTACCGCAGGAGGAGGTTTACAGAGGGTTAGGCTGATGTGCGGAATCGTCGGGGTTGTTGGTCTTTCTGCGGCGGCGCCGTTGCTGCTGGATGGGCTGAAGCGCCTGGAATATCGCGGCTATGATTCCGCCGGAATCGCCACGCTGGTGGACGGACAGATCGAGCGCCGCCGCGCCGAGGGCAAGCTGAAGAACCTGGCCGCCGTGGTGGAGCGCCAGCCACTGGCCGGGACCACGGGCATCGGCCACACGCGCTGGGCCACCCATGGCGCGCCCACCGAGAGCAACGCCCACCCGCACGCCACCTCCCGCGTGGCGGTGGTGCATAACGGCATCATAGAGAACCACAACACCCTGCGCGCCGAACTGGAGGCCAAGGGGCAGAAATTCGCATCCGAGACCGACACTGAGACCGTGGCCCAGTTGCTCGACTTGCTGCTCGCAGAAGGGCTGCCCCCGGTGGAGGCGGCCAAACAAGCCTTTGCCCGGCTGGAGGGCGCTTACGCCCTGGCGCTGATTTTCACCGGCTACCCAGACCTCATCATCGCCGCTCAGCGCGGCGCTCCGCTGGCCGTGGGCTATGGCGATTCAGAGATGTATCTCGGCTCCGACGCCTTGGCCCTCGCCCCGCTGACCCGCGAGATCGCGTATCTGGAGGATGGCGACTGGGTGGTTGTAACCCGCGCCGGTGCCGTCTTCTACGACCACGACAATCGAGAGGTGACGCGCACCAAGAAGCTGACCAGCCTGACCGGGGCTGCCATCGGCAAGGGCAATTTCCGCCACTTCATGGAAAAGGAGTTGCACGAGCACCCGGTGGTGATCGGCGACGTGCTGCACCGTATGCTCGATGGCGGCACACCCCGCCTGCCCGCCCTGCCCTTCGACCTCGCGGCAGTGAAGCGTATCACCATGAGTGCCTGCGGCTCAGCCTTTTATGCCGGACTCACCGCCAAGTTCTGGCTGGAGAACCTAGCCCGCGTGCCAGTGGAGGCGGATGTCGCCTCCGAATTCCGCTACCGCGCCCCGCCTCTGGATGAAGGCGGACTGGGACTGCTGGTCAGCCAGTCCGGCGAGACAGCCGACACCCTGGCCGCACTGCGTTACATGAAGACGGCGGGGCAGAAAATCCTGTCCGTTCTTAATGTGCCGGAAAGCTCCATGGCGCGTGAGAGCGACGCCATTCTGGAGACCATCGCCGGGCCGGAGATCGGCGTGGCGTCCACCAAGGCCTTTACCGCCCAGCTCACCGTGCTGGCCGTGTTCTCCCTGGCCCTGGCCCAGGCCAAGGGCGTACTACCCTCGGCCGAGGTGGAGCGCCTTGCCGCCAGCCTGCTGGAGATCCCAGCCAAGGCGGCGGAGGTCCTGGCCAACGAAGCGCCGATCCGCCAGCTCGCCAAACGCATCGCCGAGGCGCGGGACGTGCTGTATCTGGGCCGTGGCGGGTGCTTCCCTATCGCGCTCGAAGGCGCGCTGAAGCTGAAGGAGATCAGCTATATCCACGCCGAGGGCTATGCCGCGGGCGAGATGAAGCACGGCCCCATCGCGCTTATCGACAAATCCGTGCCGGTCATCGCCATCTGCCCCTCCGGCCCGCTCTTCGAGAAAACCGCCTCCAACCTACAGGAAGCCGCCGCCCGTGGCGGGCAGATCGTGGTGTTCTCCGACAAGGAGGGCGCCGAGAAGCTCGCCCCCATCGCCGCCGAGACCATCCTGCTGCCGGAGATCGACCCGTTCGCCGCCCCCATCCTGCATGCTATTCCGGTGCAGATGCTGGCCTACCATGTGGCCGTGCTGAAGGGCACCGACGTGGACCAGCCGCGCAACCTTGCCAAATCCGTTACCGTGGAATGAGCCAGGGCCGGGGCTCGCGGCCAATTTCACGCGAAGCCCCGGCCCTCAACACCTGATTTTAAAAAATTTTTCCCCAAGCCGACAAAAAGGCGGCGGGAAATCTTGGTAAAAATCTGGCAAAACTGTGTTTTGTGATTTGAATTTAGAAGAGTTTTGTAGGTAATCTCTTGTTCCTAACAAGAGGAAATCCGAGATGCCACTGAACGGTGCACTGATTGGCCAAGCCCGGATCGTAGCCCTGCTGGGCGGTGCTGGACCTCATGTAGGTGCGGCGCAGGAGAAGTTTTATATCGAGGACGGCTGGGTGTTCCGGGAACACCACGGCAAATACGTCGAATGCATCTGCCGGAGCGAGGATATTTCCACCTCCCCGGCTCAACTCCTCCCTATCAAGCAACTGGCCTGACTTAAAACTGCCCGCGGCGTTGGAATGTCCTGCCGCGGGCGGAGCTTTATCTGCTTACTGGTTAATGCCGGGAATCTGCACCGCGGGAGCCGGCATCCCCACCGGAGATTGGGTGGTGCCACCAGGGCCGCTGATCTCGACTGGGGAGCCGATTGTCGCCGTCGGGTGCTGGGCAATTGTCGGCAGGGTCGGCACATTCCCGCCCAGGTTGCTGAAATCGGCCTGGTTACGCTTAAAGTGCTGCGGCGGCAAAGTGCCGGCCGGCGGCTTGGCGATGCCCGTCTGCCCCCCACTCTTGGTGGTCGCGCTGCCGGTGGTGGTGCTGGCCGAAGTCTGGGCGAAAGCGGCACCCGAAAGCGCCAGCACAAACACGCAGGCCAATGGTAGACGGGTCATATCCGTACTCCTGAAGTTCACGACTTTCAGTATATAAGAAGCAACGGGACGGCAATCATGCGACATGAGCAACCCAGGGGCCAGCAGCGTTAAGACGTTAGCACCTTTTTATCTACCCTTTACGCCCGCTCTGTCACTTCCGCATGTAAAGTTTACGTCCCGAGGCGCATCTCCCCAGGCTGAAAAGGAGGCTCCTTATGAGCGACATCATCGCCATCCTATCCGGTCTCGCGATCTTCGCGCTGCTCTTCCTCTACGTCCCCCTGGCGGAGCGCGTGTGATGCTGGACCTCACATTGGGCGGCATCATTTCCGCCGGACTGCTGGTTTACCTGATCTGGGCCATGCTGCGCCCGGAAGATTTCTGAAAGCCCCACAACATGACAACCCAGGGTTTGCTTTACATTGCGCTGGTGTTCGCGCTGGTGCTGGGGGCGGCGCTTCCGCTCGGCCGCTACATAGCGGCGATCTTTGAGGGCCGGGTACGGTTTCTGCGCCCGGTGGAACTTGGCTTCTACCGCCTCGCCGGGGTGGATGAAACACGCCAGATGACTTGGCAGGCCTATGCCGTGGCGCTGCTGCTGCTCAGCCTCATCCATTTCCTGCTGCTCTACGCCATTTTGCGGCTGCAATATTACCTGCCGTTCAACCCGCAGCATATTGCCGGAATGTCCCCGCGCCTGGCGTTCAACACGGCGGCTAGTTTCACCACCAACACCAACTGGCAAGCCTACGTGCCAGAGGGGCAGATCTCCAACGGCGCACAGATGCTCGGCCTTGCCGTGCATATGTTCCTCTCGGCCGCCGCGGGCATCGCCGCCGCCGCCGCGGTGATGCGCGCCTTCACAGCCAGCGCGCTCAAGAGCCTTGGCAATTTCTATGTCGATCTCACGCGCATCACCCTCTATCTGCTGCTGCCCATCTCTTTGATCGCCGCCGTGCTGCTGGTTGTGGCGGGTTGCCCGCAGAGCTTCGCGCCGTTCATCTCCGCGCACACGTTGCAGGGTGGTTCGCAGACCATCGCCATCGGCCCCGCCGCACTGCAAGAGGCCATCAAGGAACTCGGGACCAATGGCGGCGGCTTCTTCAACGCCAATTCCGGCCATCCGTTTGAAAACCCTAACGCCTGGACCAATTTGCTGGAGAACTGGCTCCTTCTGGTCATCGGCTTCGCCCTTCCCATCGCCTTCGGGCATATGGTGAAAGACAAGGCCCAGGGCCGTGCCCTGATGGCGGCGATGGCGATCATCCTGGCGCTTGGCTGTGTCGGCGCCTACGCGGCCGAAGCCACAGGCAACCCGCTGCACATCGCGGCGGGCGTGGCGCAGAGTGGTGGCAACTGGGAGGGCAAGGAGGTGCGCTTCGGCATCCCCGCCAGCACCACCTTCAATGTCTCCGCCACCGGCACCTCCACCGGCGCGGTGGACAGCTTCACCGACTCCTACACCCCTCTCGGCGGCGCGGTGCCGCTCTTCCTTATGCAGCTCGGCGAGGTCTCCCCCGGCGGCGTGGGCTCGGGCTTCTACACCGTCATCGTCTTCGCCCTGTTCTCCGTCTTCGTGGCCGGGCTGATGGTCGGGCGCACGCCGGAATATCTGGGCAAGAAAGTGCAGGAGAAGGAGATCAAGCTCGCCATGCTCGGCGTGCTGATCCTAACTCTGTTTATCCTGGCCGGTGCCGGGTTCTCGCTCGTCACCGCCTCGGGGGTTGGCTCGCTCGCCAATGCCGGGCCGCATGGCCTCACCGAGATGCTCTATGCCTGGACCTCGGCCACCGAGAATAACGGCAGCGCCTTCGCCGGCATCTCCGCCGACACGCCGCTGCTCGACTACGGCCTGGGTGCGGCCATGCTGTTCGGGCGCTTCGCCTTCATGATCCCGGTTCTGGCCATCGCCGGATCGCTCGCGGCCAAGCCCAAGCTGCCCGAGAGTGCTGGCACCTTCCCCACCACCGGTCCGCTGTTCATCGGTTTGCTCATTGGCGTCATCATCATCCTCGGCGGCCTGCAATTCATGCCCGCCGATACGCTGGGGCCACTCGCCGAGCATTTCCTCCTCCATGCCGGAAAGACCTTCTGAAAATGGCACACGCTGAAACAATCTCGTTGTTCGACGGCGCGATCATCCGCCGCGCGGCGTTGGATTCCATCGCCAAGCTCAACCCCATAACCCTGATGCGCAACCCAGTGATCTTCTTCACCGAGGTTATCTCCGCGCTCACCAGCTTCGTCGCCGCCGAGGACGCGCTGAAACACCAGCCTTACGGCTTCCCGCTGGTCATCGCCATCTGGCTGTGGCTGACGGTGCTGTTCGCCACCTTCGCCGAGGCGGTGGCGGAAGGCCGTGGCAGGGCGCGGGCCGAAAGCCTCAAGCGCGCCCGCTCCGAGACCATGGCCAAGCTTCTCATCGACCCGCGCGACCGCGTGATCTTCAAGCCCACCCCGGCCCCGGATCTGCGCCAGGGGGACATCGTGCTTGTCGAAGCTGGGGACATCATCCCCTCGGACGGTGAGGTGATCGAGGGTGTGGCCAGCGTGAACGAGAGCGCGGTGACGGGTGAATCCGCCCCCGTGGTGCGCGAGGCGGGCGGCGACCGCTCGGCCGTGACCGGCGGCACGCACCTAGTCTCCGACTGGCTGGTCGTGCGCATCACCGCCGATGCCGGGTCCACCTTCCTCGACCGCATGATCGCGCTGGTGGAAGGCGCCGAGCGGCGCAAAACGCCCAACGAGATCGCGCTCAACATCCTGCTCGCGGGGCTGACGCTGATCTTCCTCATCGCCGTGGTCACGCTGGTCGGGTTCGGGCATTACGCGGGCACCAGCTTCTCCATCCCCGTGCTGGCGGCGCTGCTGGTCTGCCTGATCCCCACCACCATCGGCGGGTTGCTCTCGGCCATTGGCATCGCGGGCATGGACCGTCTGGTGCGCTTCAACGTCGTCGCCACCTCGGGCCGCGCCGTGGAAGCCGCGGGCGACGTGGACGCCCTGCTGCTGGACAAGACCGGCACCATCACCTTCGGCAACCGCATGGCCTCGGGCTTCTACCCGGCTTCCGGCGTGGCCGAGCGCGATCTCGCCGAAGCCTGCGCCCTGGCCTCGCTGGGTGACGACACACCGGAAGGCCGCTCCATCCTGGCCTTGGCGCGTGAGCGTTACAGCATCGCGCCGCAACGGCCCGAAGGTGCTGCCATCATCCCATTCTCGGCCAATACCCGTATGTCCGGCGTGGATTTCGCGGGCCATAGCTACCGCAAGGGCGCGGTGGACTCCGTGCTGGCCTCGCTCGGCACCCAGGCCGACGCGGTGTTCTCCGAGGCTGTGGCCCGCATCGGCCGCGCCGGCTCCACGCCTCTGGCGGTCGCCGCCAATGGTAGGGTTCTGGGTCTCATCGAGCTGAAGGACATCGTCAAACCCGGCATCAAGGAGCGCTTCTCGGCCCTGCGGTCCATGGGCATCCGCACGGTGATGGTGACCGGCGATAACCGCGTCACCGCCGCCGCCATCGCCGCCGAAGCTGGGGTGGACGACTACATCGCCGAGGCCACGCCACAGAACAAACTCGACTATATCCGCAAGGTCCAGGGCGAGGGCCGTCTCGTCGCCATGTGCGGCGACGGCACCAACGACGCCCCGGCCCTGGCCCAGGCGGATGTGGGTGTGGCGATGCAGACCGGCACCCAGGCCGCGCGCGAGGCAGGCAACATGGTGGACCTCGACAGCGACCCCACGAAGCTGATCGAGATCGTGGAGATCGGCAAGCAGCTGCTCATCACGCGCGGTGCGCTCACCACCTTCTCCATCGCCAACGACATCTCGAAATACTTCGCGATCCTGCCCGCGATTTTCGTCACCACCTACCCGCAGCTCGCGGCCCTGAACGTGATGCAGCTGCGCACGCCGGAGAGCGCGATCCTCTCCGCCGTGATCTTCAACGCGCTCATCATCGTGGCCCTGGTGCCGCTGGCGCTGCGCGGGGTGAAGTTCCGGCCCATCGGAGCGGCGGCGCTGCTTAAGCGCAACCTGCTGGTCTATGGGCTGGGCGGCATCGTCGCGCCTTTCGCGGGCATCAAACTCATCGACATGGCGCTCGGCGCCTTCAACATCTTCTCGTAACGGAGCAGGACAATGCTGATCCTTCGCGAACTCCGCCCGGCGCTCTCGCTGGTCGTTCTCTTCACCCTCATCCTCGGACTAGCTCTGCCCGAGGCCTTTACCGGCGCGATGCAAGCGGCCCTGCCCTGGCAGGCCAATGGCTCGCTCATCACCAAGAACGGGCAGGTCATCGGCTCGGCCATCATCGGGCAGAACTTCACCGGGGCGAATTATTTCGCCCCGCGCCCCTCGGCGCTGGGCACAGCCTATGACGCCAGCACCTCCGGCGCTTCCAATCTCGGCCCGACCAGCGCCGCGCTGCTCGCCACCGTGCAACAGCGCGTAGCCGCCTACACCAAGGCGTTCGGCCCCGGCCCGGTGCCGGCCGACGCCGTCACCGCCTCCGGCTCGGGGCTTGACCCGGATATCTCCGTGGCCAACGCCCTGCGCCAAGCTCCGGCCGTGGCCGCCGCGCGGCATCTACCCACGCAGGCGGTGGCGGATCTGGTCAACAAGATGAGGCATCACGCCACCTTCAGGATTATCGGCACCGATCATGTCAACGTGTTGCGGCTCAACCTTGCGCTGGACGCGCTGCCCGCAACATAACGGCTCATGGAAAAGCCCCGCCCGGGCGATGCCCGCCCTGACCCCGATGCGCTACTGGCCAGCCTGCGCCAAACCGGGCGCGGTCACCTGAAGATTTTCCTTGGTGCCGCGCCTGGCGTTGGCAAAACCTGGGAGATGCTCGCCGCCGCGCATGACCAGCACCGTAAGGGCCTGGATGTGGTGGCGGGGCTGATCGAGACCCATGGCCGCTCGGGCACGGCGGAGAAACTCGGCGAGCTGGAGCTGCTGCCCCGGCTCGCCATGCCGTATCGGGGGCAGGTGCTGGAGGAATTCGACCTCGATGCCGCCCTCGCCCGCCACCCGCAATTGCTGCTGGTGGATGAACTGGCCCACACTAATGCACCGGGCCTGCGCCACGCCAAACGCTGGCAGGACGTGCAGGAGTTGCTGGAGGCGGGGATCAATGTCTGGACCACCGTCAACGTCCAGCATCTGGAGAGCCTGAACGATCAGGTAGCGCGCATCACCGGCGTGCGCGTGGCCGAGACCATCCCCGACACCGTGCTCGACCTCGCCGATGAGATCGAGCTGATCGACCTGCCCCCCGGCGAGCTGCGCACCCGCTTGCAGGAAGGGCATATCTACCGCCCCGATGTCGCCCGCCGCGCGCTGGAAGGCTTCTTCCGCGAGGGCAATCTCGGCGCGCTGCGCGAGATCGCGCTCCGCCGCGCCGCACAGCGTATCGACAAGGACGTGGCCAACTACATGCGCCTCACCGCCATCCCCGGCCCCTGGCCGGTGGCCGAGCGCGTGCTGGCGCTGGTGGGGCCAGATGACACGGCGCAGAACGTGGTGCGCCACGCCACGCGGCTGGCCGATGCCCTGCGCGCGCCGCTGGTGGCCTTCCATGTTGAGCGCGGGGACAGCACCCAGGTGCAGACGGCGCTGGATCTTGCCGTGCAGCTTGGCGGCACGGTCGTGACCGTGACCGCGCGGGACTTGGCGCAGGCGGTGCTGGATTATGCCGCGAACAACAATGTCACGCATATCGTGATGGGCCGCACCACGGCACGCTGGCGCCCCCGGCGGCGGATTACCGAGGCTCTGACACGCCAAGCCACGGCCTTTACCCTGCATCTGGTGCCTCTGCCCGCCGCCCCGCCGCCTCATCCCTCGGCTCCGGCGCGCAAGGGAACGTGGGAGCCCTATCTGCTGGCAAGTGTGCTGCTCGGGGTGGTCACGCTGATCGGTTATATCGCCAAGGACTATATCCCACAGGAGGCGATGGGGCTGGTCTTCACCGGGCTGATCGCCGCCATGGCCAGCCGCTCGGGGCGCAATGCGGGGCTATTCACCGCCGCTTTCGGCTTCCTTCTGTGGAATTTTTTCTTCCTGCCGCCGCTCTACACCTTCTCCGTATCCGACCCGCAGGACGTGGTAGCCCTGCTGGTGTTCCTGCTGATCGGGCTGCTCACCGGCCAGCTTGCCGGGCGGGTGCATCTGGAGGCTTCCGCCGCCGCCGCTCGGGTCGAGGCGCTGCGGCGCATCTCGGCGTTCAGCCAGCGCTTCTCCCGCGCCGCCACGCTGTCCGACGTTCTACGCGGCGCCGCTGAGGAGGCAGCGGCGATCACTGGCGCGGGCATCGTGCTGATGCTGGGCGCGAACGGGCTGGAACCCGAGGCCCGCATACCCGCAGAAACGGCGCTGGACGAGGCGGCTAGCGCTGCCGCCGAATGGTGCGCGAACCATGATGTGGAAACAGGCATTGGTACCTCCACCCTGCCCTCCGTGGCGTGGCGGTTTGTCCCCCTGCATGCCAACGGCAAAGTGAGCGGCGTACTGGGCGCACGGCCCCCGGCAGTGCCACCGCCGCTGGCGCAAACCCTGTCCACACTAGCGGGGCAGGCCTCCATGGCGATCGAGCGCGCTCGGATGGCCATGCAGACTGCCCGTGCCCAGGCGCATGAAGACAGCCAGAAATTGCGCACCGCCCTGCTTTCCTCACTGAGCCACGACTTGCGCACGCCGCTCACCGCCATACGCGGCGCCGCCGAGACACTGGAACAGGCCGGCGCGGCGCTGGACCCGGCCACCCGCGCCGACCTTCTCGCCAGCATCAGCCAGAACACAGCGCTGATGACGAAGTTCCTCGCCAACATCATGGACATGGCGCGGGTGGAAGCTGGAAACGTCACTGTAAAGCGCGAACGGCTGCGCCTTTCGGAACTGATCGAGGCCGCGATCTCCCGTGTGCAGGGTGCGGAGTACACTGGCGTGAACATCGCCCCCGATGCCAGCCACGCCCTGGCCGACCCGATGCTGCTGGAACAGGTGCTGGTGAACATTCTGGAAAACGCCGTGAAATACGCCCCCCCAGGCAGCCGCATCGCGGTTACGGTCACACGCCAAACGGACAAGGTGCGCATCGCCGTGGCCGATGAAGGTGTCGGCATCCCGCCCGCCGAACTGGACGCGGTGTTCGACAGTTTCTTCCGCGCGACACGGGGCGACCGCGTCGCCCCCGGCACCGGGCTTGGGCTGTCCATCGCCAAGGCCTTCACCGAGGCCATGGACGGGCGTATCTCGGCGCAAAGCCCGCGCCTCGACCTGCCAGCCGATGGTCTGCCGGGCACCATCATCACCCTGGAGTTGCCAGCCGCATGAGTATCGTCTCGGGCCGTATCCTGGTGGTGGATGACGAGCCGCAGATCCACCGCTTCCTTACCCCCGCCCTCACCGCCGCGGGCTTTGAGCCGTTGCGCGCCGAGCGCGGCGACGCGGCTTTGCGCATGGTGGCGGCGAATACACCGGACCTCGTGCTGCTGGACCTAGGCCTGCCGGACATGGACGGCCAGGACGTGCTGCGCCGCCTACGCGCATTCTCCGCCGTGCCGGTCATCATCCTCTCGGCGCGCGACCGCGAGGCCGAGAAGATCGCGGCCCTGGACGCCGGCGCCGACGACTACGTGGAAAAACCCTTTGGCCTCGGCGAGTTGCTGGCGCGCATCCGCACCGCTTTGCGCCATAAGGGGCAGCAGGAACCAGCCGGACCGGAATTGGCCCTGGACGGTCTCGTCATCACCCAGCAAGGCGCCGCCCTGAACGGCGAGAAGCTGGTGCTGACCAAGCGCGAGCACGCGCTGCTGTTGCTACTGGCGCGCAACCATGGCCGGGTGCTGACGCACCGGCAGATCCTCACCGCCATCTGGGGCCCGGCGCATGCCGAGGACCTAGCTTACCTGCGCGTTTATATTGGCCAGTTGCGCAAGAAGCTCGGCCCGGACTTCTCAGCCAAGCTGAAGACCGAACCCGGCGTGGGCTACCGGCTGGAGGAGTAAGGAATTGGCGGAAGCGGTGAGATTCGAACTCACGGTAGGCGCAAACCTACGGCGGTTTTCAAGACCGCTGCCTTAAACCACTCGGCCACGCTTCCGGCGCGGGGTGCATCCTTTCCCGCACCTGCTTCACGCGGTCAAGCGTACCCCGAGCCGTCCAGCGATATCCTGGATGAATTGCCACGCCACACGGCCCGAGCGCCCGCCGCGCGTCACCGACCATTCGACGGCGGCGGCGTGTAGCTCCTCGGTGCTGATCGGCAGCTTGTAGGCCTCGGCGTAGCCCTCGATCATGGCGAAGAACACGTCCTGCCCGCTATTGTGGAAGCCCAGCCAAAGGCCAAAGCGGTCGGAGAGGGAGACTTTTTCCTCGATCGCCTCGCCCGGATGGATGGCGGTGGAGCGCTCGTTCTCGATCATGTCGCGCGGCATCAGGTGCCGCCGATTCGAGGTGGCATAGAACAGCACGTTCTCGGGCCGGCCCTCGATGCCGCCATCCAGCACCGATTTCAGCGCCTTGTAATCGGCGTCCTCACGCTCAAAGGAAAGGTCGTCGCACAGAATGACACAGCGGCGCGGCCCGCCGCGCAGCAGGTTCAGCAGCTCCGGCAGGGTGCGGATATCCTCGCGGTGGATCTCGATCAGCGCCAGCGCGCCGGGCGATTCGCGATTCACCTCGGCATGCGCCGCCTTCACCAGTGAGGATTTGCCCATACCCCGCGCGCCCCACAACATGGCGTTGTTGGCGGGCAACCCGGCGGCGAAGCGGCGAGTATTTTCGAGCAGGATATCCTTCTGCTGATCAATGCCCTGCAACAGCCCGATGGCCACTCCCGCCACGCGCGTCACCGGGGTGAGCGCGCCGCGCTCGGGGTGCCAGACAAAGGCGTCCGCGCCGCTCAGATCCGGCATGGCGGGCGGCGGCGGGGCCAGACGCTCCAGCGCCTCGGCAATCCGGCGCAGCAAAGCATCATCCATTCGACTCACTCCCTGTTGACTGCATCGCCGCGCAACCTATGGTCCGCCGCAATCCACGGCAACCACGGAGCCATCATGTTCATTACCCCCGCTTTCGCACAAACCGCCGTTCCGGCTGGCGCGTCCTCCTTTGCCACCATCGTGCAGTGGGCGCCCATCGTCCTCATGGCGGCGGTGTTCTATTTCCTGCTCATCCTGCCGCAGCAGAAGCAGCAGAAGAAGCTGAAGGCCCAGCTCTCGGCGCTCAAGCGCGGGGACAAGGTGGTGACGGCGGGCGGGATTATCGGCACGGTGAAAAAGACCACCGACGATGCCACCGAGATCGATGTTGAAATCGCCCCGAACGTGACGGTGAGCGTGCTGCGCTCCACCATCAGCAGCGTCGTGACGGCTAAGGCCTAAACAAGGACCCGCAGCGCGCCCTTTCTTATGAAAGGGCGCGAAAGGTGCCGCTTTTTGTAAAAAAAGCGGCACCAAAAACTCTTGTAACTTTAGAAGCGGCGCGCGGTGGTGTAGCGCGCCACGTCGATCAGCGCCGTGCGCATCTCGCTCTCGGGGAAGCCCTGGAGCGCCGCGCAGGCGGAATCGATGAACTGCTCCGCCCGGGCGATGGTCCGCGCCGTGGCGTCGTGTTTCTTAATCAGCTCCAGCGCCGCCGGCAGGTCGGCCTCGGTCTGCTCGCCCTGCTCGATGGTACGGGTCCAGAATTCCTGTTCCTCGCCCTGCGCGGCGGCGATGGCCACCAGCACCGGATAGGTCAGCTTGCCCTCGCGGAAATCGTCCCCCACGGTCTTGCCCAGCTCGGCCTGCACGGCGGAGTAGTCCAGTGCGTCGTCCACCAGCTGGAAGGCCATGCCGAGATCCATGCCGAACTGGTACAAAGCCGCGCAATCCTCGGCCGAACGGCCCGCGATCACCCCGCCAACCTCGCAGGCGGCGGCGAAGAGGGCGGCGGTCTTACCGCGGATCACCTCGAAATACTTGTCCTCGGTCGTGGAGAGGTCGTTCTGCGTGGTCAGCTGCAGCACCTCGCCCTCGGCGATGGTGGCGGAAGCCGCGCAGAGAATGCGCAACACGTCCAGCGAACCATCCTCGACCATCAACTGGAAGGCGCGGGCGAACAGGAAATCGCCCACCAGCACGGAAGCCTTGTTGCCGAACACCGCATTGGCGCTGGCATAGCCCCGGCGGAGCGTGGATTCGTCCACCACGTCGTCATGCAGCAACGTGGCGGTATGGATGAACTCGACGCAGGCCGCGAGCTGGATATGGCGCTCGCCCTGGTAACCGCAGAGCTTGGCCGTGGCGAGGGTGAGCAGCGGGCGCAGGCGCTTACCGCCCGCCGCCACCAGATGCGCGGCCAGTTGCGGGATGAGCGACACCGGGCTGTCCATCCGAGCCAGGATCGCCTGGTTGGTGGCTTGCATATCTGGCGCCAGCAGCGCCGTCAGCCTTCCCAGAGCATCGTTTGTCACCGGCGTCGAACCATCCAATTTTTAGCGCCCTAACCTGTCTCGCGAATTTGCGATACCACCATATCCAGCCGGTTTTAAGGGAGGTCAAGGTTAAGGGCATGGACGAAATCAGCACGGGTGGGTTGCTTGATGGGCGCCTCGTCTATCGCCAGCTGCGTGACGGGCACCGCAGCGGCTTCGAGCCCGTGCTGCTGGCCGCCGCCGTGCCGGCGCGGGAGGGAGAGCTGGTGCTGGAGGCCGGGACCGGAGCCGGTGCAGCCCTGCTATGCCTGGGGGCGCGGGTCGCGGGCATACGGGGCGTCGGCGTGGAGCGCGAGGCCAGGATGGCTGAACTGGCCTCGGAAAATTTTTCCGCCAATCAATTGCCAGATATCTCCGCGCTCCGGGGGAATGCCACCGCCCTGCCCTTCGCGCCCGACACGTTCCATCATGTCCTGGCCAACCCCCCCTGGTTCGCGCCCCGCGGCACCCCTTCACCCGACGCTCGGCGCGACCTTGCCCACCGCGCGGCCGATGGGCTGCTATCGGGCTGGGTCAGCGAACTCACCCGGGTGCTGCGCGGGCGGGGCAGCATCAGCCTGATCCTGCCCGCCGCCAGCTTCGCCGAAGCCGCCGCCGCCCTGAAGGCGCGCCATTGCGGGGCCATCACCCTCATCCCGCTCTGGCCTCGCACCGGGCAGGCCGCCAAGATGGTCATCATCACCGCCCGCAAGCACAGCAAAAGCCCGGACGTGGTGCATCCTGGCCTGGTGCTGCACGATGAGAGCAGCATTACCCCCGAGGCCGAGGCAATCCTGCGCGGCGGCGCGGCGCTGGGTTAGCTCAGCGCCAACAGAGCCGCGACCGGGTCTTCCAGCTCGTTGATATTGACGACAAAATAATTCTCATGCCGGGGAGGCTCACCGGGGTTGCGGACACGCTCGGAATAAACATTCAGCGTCCCATCCCAGGCGACACGCAGATTAAAGGGGCGCGGCACCGGTCCTTCGGCGATCTCCCATTCCTGCTGGCTTTCACCCGCCGGCACCTCGGTCGAGGCGGGCAGCAGGTCAGCATCGTCCGGCGCCTCAGCGGCTTGCCGGGGGGCCAGTGCAAGCGCCGCCGCCCGGTCCTCGGGGTCATACCCCTTGCCGCCGGGCGGGAGCAGGAGGATCACCTCATCTGGGTGATAGCCGCGCAGGGCCTCGGCCAGTTCCGCCCATTCGGCGGAGGAAAGGAATTCCTCGTCCCGGAAGGCGGAAGCGATTTGCGGCCCGTCGAAGGTATTGCGGATCTCCACCTGCCAAGCCCGCTTCTGCTCGCGCAGAATACGGATCAGCTCCGGGATTTCCCTGAAATTGGAGCGATAGGCCATCACGTTGTAGCGGATACCCGGCGCCTGCGGCGTGGTGGAGAACACATCCAGCAATTGCGCCCAGTTCTCCATGAAGATGGGGAACCGCGCGCCCTTGCGCATCTTCTCGTAAACCGGCGGGTCCAGGCTCTCCAGCGACACGTTGATATGGCTCATACCGGATTGAGCCAGCGCCTCGAAATAAGCGCGCGGCTGGCGCTTGGCGAGATTGGTGGTGAAGAACAGCTTGTGCCGGTATTCGCGCGGCACCATGGCGATGAACTCGGTCAGGCGCGGATGCAGCGTCGCCTCATGCAGGCAGGAGAGCCAGAAATTCCCATCGGTGACGAAGGGGATCAGCCGCAAGACGGAGCGGAACGTCTCCTCGCTCATCGCATAAGTCTTCTTGGTGTCCGTGTAATCGTACACGCAGAAGGGGCAGCGCAGGTTGCAGTTGTTGACGATATCCATGGCGACATGATGGATCGGCTCGAACCGGGCGCTGAGCTGCGGGGAGAACTCCAGCACATGCGCGGCACCACGGACGCGCACGAACACCCGGTCGCGCTCGGCCTCTGAAAGTTGGGTGCCGAACAGCACGAAGAAGCCGTACTCCCCGTCGCCCACGCCGATCTGGCGGAGGACATCATTGGGCTGGTTGGCGCTCACATGCGCCAGCACGGCCTCCCCCCCGGCCTCGTCCGGCAGCACCACCTCGATGGACACACGCCGGGCGGCATCCGAAAGATCGCGGACCCAGCCGGTGACATGACGCACGCTCCGCTCATCGACATAGCCCTGAAACGGCCCGCCTACCCCGGGCGGATCGGTCCGCAGCGCCGGCGCCAGCTCCAACCGGTGTTGCGAACCAGCTGGGCGCACGAACACGCCGTCACGTTCATCCATGCTCAACGGCGCCGGGAAAAAGGCGGTGAAGGCATAGCCCCCGTCGCCCACCCCCACCTGCACCAGCACGTCGCTATAGGCGTCGGCGGTGCCGGATGCCAGCACGCGCTCACCCGCCTCGCCGGGCAAGACAACCTCATAGACGAGGCGGCTGGATGCGTCATTCAGGTCGCGCAGCCACCCCTTCACATGATGAGTGCTGCGTTCATCCAGATAGCCTTGGTAATGGGGGGCGTGGGTCGTCATCGCATCCATGACACCGACACTAAACAATGCCCCGCAGCCGTACAATCAGTCTCGCCCACACCAGCTTGACCCCACTAGGCATTAGTCTGATACCGCTGCGCAGATGCAAGCAAAGCAAGATGCTCCCCGGGTAAAGCTGGAGTCGCTGGAAGTCGGCCGGTTCCTCGCCGCCAGCGTGGTCATGTTCTCGCATCTGCCCTGGTTTGCCCATGCCTTCGCCACATCCTCGCAGAAGGCTGTATTCGGCGGCTGGGTGCCACCCGGCCCCTTCGCCGTGCAGTATTTCTTCGCGCTCAGTGGCTTCGTCATGTTCACGGCGCATCATCAGGATTTCGCCAAGCCGAAAGCTCCTCTGCGCTTCTGGTGGCGGCGGGCGTGCCGCATCTACCCCATGTACTGGCTTTCCCTGCTCGCCGCGCTGCTGTGCCTGCAAACACCGCCGGCAGCACATATGCTGGCAGAACTCGTCACCCTGGCCCCCTTACATATGGTGGACGTAGTGTCCCCGGCCTGGTCGCTGCATGTGGAAATGGCGTTCTACGCCATCTTCGGCCTCTGTCTGCTGCCCTGGGTCGGCCGGCCGCTGCTCGCGCTATGGGTCGTCACCGTGCTGGCGCTGTGCTGGTGGCCGGAGTTGCAAAACTGGTTGCATGTGCCACAGTTGCTCCAGAGCCATACGGCACTGTTCATCTTCGGCACCAACTTCACCTTCTTCCACGTGCAGTTCTTCAGCGGCCTGCTGGCTGGCTGGCTGTACAAAACCCGCCCGCCGGGACCGCGCGCCGCATGGGCATTGCTGATGGCCGGGGGGGGCCACCCTGCTAGCCTGCCTGCCCGGCCTGCATTGGGGGAATTACTATTTCACGCCCGCGCTCGCCCCGGGCCTAGCCTTCGGCTTTGGCGCCGTCATCCTGGCCCTGGCCTCGCTGGAACGGTCGGGGGCATTCCGGCTGGGCGCTGTGGCGCGGCGGCTCGGGATTGTCTCTTACCCACTATATATAGTGCACAGCACCTGCATGGCCGCGTTCCTCGCCCTGGCCGGCCCCAAGCTCGCCGCCGCCGGATTCCATGCGGACCTTACCTGGCAATACATCATCCTGTTCGGCGCCGCGCTGGCAATCTACGCCATCAGCACCGCCGCCGCGTTTCTTATCGACCACCCCCTGCAGCGCCTGCTCCACCGCCTGCCCGTCTGAGACCGATTCGCCGAGTCCAGCGGGCTTGACGCCCTGCCTTGCCCACCCCACCTACGCGAACATAAAGAGAACAGACATTTCCCCCCTGGGGATGACTCGTGGCAAGATGCGGCCTTCGGAAAAAACTTCACAAGCTTGATGTAGTAGCGATTGCACGAGCCCCTGACTATATGTTGTTATACGCCCCGATTTGGTAACTGGGAGCCCGCAGATGAACATGATGACGAAACCCGAGGCTGCGCTGCTCAACGAGGACGTCGTGCAGATGCCCAAGCGCTACCCGGTGCTGGTCGACCGCTCCCGCGATGCGCTGCTGACCGATTTCGGCCGCGCGACTCTCGACGATCGTTACCTCCTGCCCGGCGAGGGCTACCAGGACCTGTTCGCCCGCGTCGCCTCCTACTATGGCGACGACGCCGCCCACGCCCAGCGCCTGTACGACTACATCTCCAAGATGTGGTTCATGCCCGCCACCCCGGTGCTCTCCAATGGCGGCACGGATCGCGGCCTGCCCATCTCCTGCTTCCTGAATGAGGCCACCGACAGCCTGGACGGCATTGTCGGCCTCTGGAATGAGAATGTCTGGCTCGCCTCCAAGGGCGGTGGCATCGGCTCCTATTGGGGCAATCTGCGCTCCATCGGCGAGAAGGTCGGCCAGAACGGCAAAACCTCCGGCATCATCCCCTTCATCCGCGTGATGGACAGCCTCACCCTCGCCATCTCCCAGGGCTCCCTGCGCCGTGGCTCGGCGGCGGTGTACCTGCCGGTCTGGCACCCCGAGATCGAGGAATTCGTGGACATGCGCCGCCCCACCGGCGGCGACCCGAACCGCAAGGCGCTCAACCTGCACCATGGCGTGCTGCTCTCCGACGAGTTCATGCGCGCGGTGGAGGCCGACGAGATGTGGGCGCTGAAATCGCCCAAGGACGGCAGCCATGTGCGCTCCGTTTCCGCCCGCGCGCTGTGGATCCGCATCCTCACCACGCGCATCGAGCAGGGCGAGCCGTACCTCATCTTCTCCGACCACGTGAACAACGCCCGCCCCGAGCAGCACAAGCTGGCCGGGCTGGAGGTGAAGACCTCGAACCTGTGCGCCGAGATCACCCTGCCCACCGGCATCGACCAGTACGGCAAGCAGCGCACCGCCGTGTGCTGCCTCTCCTCGCTGAACCTCGAGACCTGGTTCGAGTGGCACAAGGATGGGCAGTTCATCGAGGACGTGATGCGCTTCCTCGACAACGTGCTGCAGGACTTCATCAACAAGGCCCCGGACTCCATGGAGCGCGCCAAATACGCCGCCTATCGCGAGCGTTCGGTCGGGCTGGGCGTGATGGGCTTCCACTCCTTTCTGCAAGAGCAGAACGTGCCGTTCGAGAGCGTGATGGCCAAGGTGTGGAACACCAAGATGTTCAAGCACATCCGCGCCGGGGCGGATGCCGCCTCCAAGAAGCTGGCCGCCGAGCGCGGCGCCTGTCCGGACGCGGCGGATTACGGCATCGAGGAGCGCTTCAGCCACAAGATCGCCATCGCTCCCACCGCCTCCATCTCCATCATCGCCGGCAACACCTCACCGGGCATCGAGCCGATCGCGGCCAATGTGTTCCTGCAGAAGACGCTCTCCGGCAGCTTCTCGGTGCGCAACCGCCCACTCCAGGCCGTGCTGGCCAAGTACGGCAAGGATGACGAGGAGACGTGGTCCTCCATCACCACCACCAAGGGCTCGGTGCAGCATCTGGACTTCCTGACCCAGCATGAGAAGGACGTTTACAAGACCGCCTTCGAGCTGGATCAGCGCTGGGTAATCGAGCACGCGGCTGACCGCGCGCCCTATATCTGCCAGAGCCAGTCGATCAACCTCTTCCTCCCGGCGAACATCCACAAGCGCGACCTGCACCAGATCCACTATCAGGCCTGGAAGAAGGGCGTGAAGTCGCTGTATTATTGCCGCTCTCTCTCCATCCAGCGCGCGGACAACGTCTCCGAGAAGCGGGAGAAGGACGCCATGCTCGCCCCCGCGGTGGCGAACGATGCGGACAAACCCCTGCCAATGGCAGCCAGCTCCGGCAATTACGAAGAGTGCCTGGCCTGCCAGTAAGCCAAGGCTTCACCTCCCGAACATCTCAGCCCGGGGCCGCAAGGCCCCGGCTCACGTAAAATCCAGGAACGGGGCACTATAATGGCCCAGTCTTTGAAGGCGTTTCTCATGAGCGGACAAATCATCACCCCCGGCAGCACCGAAGGGGAGCAAAAGTTCGACCTGCTGACCGAGAACCCGGTCTACAAGCCATTCCGTTATCCCTGGGCCTACGATGCGTGGCTGATCCAGCAGCGCGTGCACTGGCTGCCTGAGGAAGTGCCGCTGGCCGATGACGTGAAGGATTGGCACAAAAACCTCACCGAGGCCGAGCGCAACCTGCTCACCCAGATTTTCCGCTTCTTCACACAGGCAGATATCGAGGTGAACAATTGCTACAACCGGAAATACAGCCAGGTCTTCAAGCCGACCGAGGTTGTGATGATGCTATCGGCCTTCTCGAATATCGAGACCGTGCATATCGCCGCCTACTCGCACCTGCTGGACACGGTGGGCATGCCCGAGACCGAATACGAAGCCTTCCTCAAATACAAGGAGATGAAGGACAAGTACGACTACATGCACGGCTTCACGGTCGAGAATAAGCATGAAATCGCCAAGACCTTGGCCGCTTTCGGCGCCTTCACCGAGGGGCTGCAGCTCTTCGCCACCTTCGCGATTCTGCTGAACTTCCCGCGCTTCAACAAAATGAAGGGCATGGGCCAGATCATCACTTGGTCGGTACGCGATGAGTCCTTGCATTGCGAGAGCATCATCAAGCTGTTCCGCACCTTCGTGGGTGAGAACCCGGAAGTCTGGACCGAGGATCTGCGCCGCGAGATCTACCTGACCTGCGCCACCATCGTCGATCATGAAGACGCGTTCATCGAACTCGCCTTCGAGCTGGGAGCGATCGAAGGTCTCACAGCCGAGGAGGTCAAGCGGTATATCCGCTACATCGCCGACCGGCGTCTGGCCCAACTCGGGTTGAACCCGCTCTTCCATGTCGAGAAGAATCCGCTCCCCTGGCTGGATGAGATGCTGAACGCGGTCGAGCACGCGAATTTCTTTGAGAACCGCTCTACAGAATACAGCAAGGCATCCACAACCGGAAGTTGGGAGGATGCCTTCGCCGACTTCGACAGCGCTGAACCCATCTCCTCCGTTTCCGCCTGATGAATGCCGCCGAAACTTCACGAATTCGTGAATTTTCGGCGGTCCAGCGTCTGGCGCATAACATTGAAGCGAGCTGCGAAAATTTTGCATTAATTGTTGACAACCGGCCTGTTCAGCATCTTCAAATACATGCAATACAACCGGGAAGCGATTACCGCCTCTCGGGATTTAGACTAGACTGAATGATGACATGGCAGGCGTGACAGACTCAGACGACGATACCGACCTCTCGGGCCGGGGCCAAAGCCCGGCGCCGCGTTATAGCCGCCGCCTGTCGGACAAGATCCTGATTGCCTTCCACCACGCCTGCGACCAGGGTGACTACGAGATTGCCGAGCAATTGCTGCGCATCCTGGAGACCATGCTGACCCGCCGGACCGTCCCGCCGGATGCCAACCGCCGCAAGAGCATCGAAAGTCTGGTTGCGGCGCACGAGCGCCTATGACATCTGCGCCACCCCGAAAAGCAGTACGGCTGAACGTCTCAGCCAGCCACATATTTCTGGTAAACCTCATCGCCACTGACATGGAACTCCATGCCGGCCCATTGGTTATACTGGTCGTACCACAGGCTTAGGTGCAGCTTGCCGGTAATATCAAAACGCTGCGCAAGAAGCGTGCCGCCCTCGGCTGTCGGCAGGTAATTCCACCCTGGCGAATTCACGATGGCCGGGTAGTGCCGTCCCGTCTCCACGTTCAGGATCATCGCGTTCAACATCGCCTTGTTCCAATAGGTCATCGGCATCATTGGCAGCTCGCCAGTATATTCATAGTTGCCGGCTTTGGTGCTCTGGATGGCGTATCCTCCATGAATGGGCCGCGCATGCACCTCAAGCGGGGTGCCGTTATGGTTCACGTAGGAGTCCAGCGTCTGGAACATGCCTCCCGACCAACACTCCACCGCCTTGCCCGTGTAACGAAAAATGGTGATCCCCGCCAAAGTGACGGCCAGCGCCACGTTGATCTCCACGCGCAAATCATCGCCATTGCGGGTAAAGGTGAGATGATGCTCGCCAATGGGCGAGCCGTTGCGCAAAACCTTGAAAGCCATTTTGCCGCCCGGCGGCACGGGCAAATCGTCAGCACGGGCCGGGTCGGCCAGCGTCAAAGCCCCGGCTCCGGCCAGAAAGCGCCGTCTGTCCATCCCTAAAGCTCTCCCTCCGCCGGTTCCCTTGCGTCGAATTCCTGGCCGAAGACAGGGGCGACACGCGCCGCGCGCCATGGCACTATACTGCCATGCACCAGCTGATTTACTCCGCCACGCCAAAGCTGAACCACAAGGCAGCACACCCGACCATGAACGCACGCTCACCGATGCCGGCCGCGCCGCCGCGGGCAAAATTGGCCGGGCCATGCGCAAGGCAGGGCTGGCGCCGGACGTAGTGCTGGTCTCCACCGCCACCCGCACGCAGCAGACGCTGGAGGCGCTGGAGCAGGAGAATGTATGGGACGAGTGGCCGAACATCGATTCTCTTCCCCAGCTCTACATGGCCACGCCCGGCCAGCTGCGGGACGTGCTGCACGACCTGCCGGAAAGCGTGCGCAGCGCGCTTGTCATCGGCCACAACCCAGGTCTGCATGAGCTAGCCCTCAGCCTGGCGGGCCCGGAACAGACGCGCCCGGAGCTCAAGCGCATAGAAAACAGCTTCCCGACTGCCGCAATGGCGGAATTTCTTGTTGCAACGCCCTGGCGGCGGCTCTCCCCCAGCGGCACGTCGCTGCAGCGCCTGATTGTGCCCAAGGATCTGGCCTAGTTCCCTCGCGCATGGCTGCGCCGCCCTGTGCGCCTCTTCCGCCGCTTTACAGGGGGCAATGGATTTAATAACCGTGTCAGCGTCCCCGGATCCAGGAACTCGATCTTCCTGGCTTATGAATATCCAAACAGAAGGTGAATCCGTATGGCTCAAACCGCATCCAGCAAGCAGGTCGGCACAGCAACGCTGACCCTTGGCGACAAGACAGCCTCCCTGCCGGTTCTTGGTGGCACCCTCGGCACCGATTGCGTCGACGTTCGCAAGCTCCAGAACGAGCTCGGCGTTTTCACTTTCGACCCCAGCTACGGCGCCACGGCGTCCTGCGAAAGCTCCATCACCTATATCGACGGCGATGAAGGCGTGCTGCTCCACCGCGGCTACCCGATCGACCAGCTGGCCGAGAATTCGACCTTCCTGGAAGTCGCCTATCTGCTGCTGAACGGCGAGCTGCCGAACAAGGCCGAGCTCGAGAAGTTCAACAGTGGCGTCATGCGCCACACCATGCTGCACGAGCAGATCCGCAGCTTCTGGTCCGGTTTCCGCCGCGATGCCCACCCGATGGCCATGCTCTGCTCCGTCGTCGGCGCCATGTCCGCCTTCTACCCGGACAGCATCAACGTGCATGACGAGCGTCAGCGCGAAATCTCCGCCTTCCGCATGATCGCCAAGATCCCGACGATCACCGCCTGGGCGCACAAGTACAATGTCGGCCAGCCCTTCGTGTACCCGAAGAACGAGTACTCCTACGCTGAGAACTTCCTGTACATGTTCCACGCGGTTCCGGCTGAGGATTACAAGCCGAACCCGATCCTGACCGCCGCCATGGACCGCATCCTGATCCTGCATGCGGACCACGAGCAGAACGCCTCCACCTCCACGGTGCGTCTGGCCGGCTCCACCGGCGCCAACCCGTTCGCCTGTATCGCCGCCGGCATCGCCTCCCTGTGGGGTCCCGCCCATGGCGGTGCCAACGAGGCCGTGCTGAAGATGCTGGCCGAAATCGGCCACAAGGATAACATCCCTGAGTTCATCAAGCAGGTGAAGGACAAGAACAGCGGCGTGAAGCTGATGGGCTTTGGTCACCGCGTGTACAAGAACTTCGACCCCCGCGCGAAGATCATGCAGAAGACCTGCCATGAAGTGCTGGGCGAGCTGGGCATCAAGGACGAGCCGATGCTCGACCTCGCCATCGAGCTCGAGAAGATCGCGCTGGAGGACGATTACTTCGTCTCCCGCAAGCTGTACCCGAACGTGGACTTCTACTCGGGCATCATCCTCAAGGCGATGGGCTTCCCGACCCAGATGTTCACGCCGATCTTCGCGCTGGCCCGCACCGTTGGCTGGATCAGCCAGTGGAAGGAAATGATGGAAGATCCCTCCAACCGCATCAGCCGTCCGCGCCAGATTTATACCGGCGCGCCGACCCGCGACTACGTGCCGCTCGAGAAGCGCGGCTAATTCGCAGGATTGTGACCACAATGGCCAGGGAGACACTCTCCCTGGCCTTTTTTGTTTGAGCCTCAAGGCATGTTCTCAAGCCTCCCGACCGGCCCCTGGCGCAACCTCATCGCCGGCCTCATCTACATGGTCGCCATCACGGCGCTGGCCACGTCAGCCTATATGCTGGCCGGCTGGAGCCTGAGCGACGCGTTCTACTTCGTCGTCATCACCATTTTCACCGTCGGCTACCAGGAGCTGCACCCCATCGTCTCGCCCGAAATGCGGGCGCTGACCATGGCGACCATCGTGCTCGGCTGCACCGGCGTCATCTTCCTCACCGGTGCGCTGGTGCAGGCCTTCACCTATACGCAAATTCAGCAACTGCTCGGAAACAAGCGTATGAAAACCCAAATCGAGAAGATGACCGGCCATGTGATCATCTGCGGCTTCGGCCGGATCGGCCACGCCCTGGCCGAGGAACTGCGCGCCGGGGGCATCGAGTTCGTTATCGTGGACCTCGACGAAGCCCGGCTAGCCCGCGCCTCGGCGGAAGGGTTTCACACCTGGGCGGGCGATGCCACCACCGAGACCACGCTCAACGAGGTCGGCGTCAATCGGGCGCGCGCCTTGGCAACCGTGGTGCCCAACGACGCGGTGAACGTGTTCATCACCCTCACCGCCCGCAGTCTGAACAAAGACATCGAGATCATTGCCCGCGGCGTCTCGCCCAGCACCAAGGGCAAGCTGCTGCATGCCGGGGCCAGTTCGGTGGTCGAGCCCACGCATATCGGCGCCGAGCGGATCGCTCAGCTTATCCTGTATCCCCGCACATCGCGCATCACCGAGGGCACGCAGCGCATCCGCGCCATGGCCGCCGGGCTGCACGGGCTGGGGCTGGACCTTGAAGTGGCAGCGGTGCCACCAGATAGCCCAATGGCGGGGCTAACAATCGAGCAGGCGGAACGCGATGCCAGCGGCACCATGTTCATCATCGCCATCAACCGCAAGGAGGGCGAAACCCTGACCCGGCCGGAGCCCTCCACCATAATCGAACCCGGCGACGGCGTGGTGATGATCACCCGTTCCGGCCGCACCACCATGAAGGCCAGCTAGCAACGTTCCCACCGCCGAAAAAATATGCTTGCATAATGTACACTTAGGTGACGCCGCATTAGAAAACGTGGCCAAGGCTGGCCGGAGGAACAACAATGCCGCACTACATGTTTCGCTGGCGCTATTCGGGGAAAGCCATCCACGATATCTGCGCCAGCCCAGAAGACCGTAGTCACCTAGTCAAGGTGATGGTGGAGGATTTCAAAGGCAAACTCATCTGCTTTTTCTACAGGCTCGGTGAGTTTCATGGACTTCTGATCGCGGACTTTCCGAACAACGAGACCGCCAGAGCCTGTGCGATGTCAGCTGTCACAACCAAGGGCTTCGCCAGATTCGAGGTTCTGCCCCTCATGACCGCGGAAGAGACCCGGGAAACGATGCAGATCGCCCATGACACACAATCCGCCTACTATGTTTATAATTCTGCCCTGCGCGGCGGACAGCCGGAAGAAGCAACCGGGAAAGACCGTTAATCCTTCTCCCACTGGTCCAGGCGAACTTTACGCCCCACGCCGTCAGAAACGAGGAACAGCGCCATGCAGCACTTCAAATTCCGTTGGCGGTACAACGCTCAATCGCTCCAGGGAATTATCTCATATCCCGAGAACCGGACCCATCTCATCAAGACGCTGATTGAGGATTTTCAAGGGGAACTCCTCCATTTCTACACGACAATGGGCGAGTTTCACTCGTTTTGCATCGCCAAATTTCCCGACAGCATATCCGCCTGGGCCTGCGCCTTGGCCAGCCAAGCGACGGAGGGCTTCGACATCTACGAAGTTGAGCCGCTGTTGACAAATGAGGAAGGCAAAGCGGCCATGGAGATGGAGAAGAACACGCATTCCGCTTATTTCATCTACCGCTCCGCCATCCATCCCCCTGCAACGCCGGGAAGCGACACCGAATCGTCTCCGCTGCTCTAGCAACACTACGGGAATCGCCCGGGGCAGCCCTTGAATCGTCAATATCCGATCCATATATCGGACATTGACGATGCAGAACTCACTCCCGCTTAATTTCGACGAAGCGCTGAAAGCCCTCGCCAACCCTGTGCGACGGAAGATCCTGTCCGGGCTGAAAACCCCGGAGACGAACTTCCCCGGCCAGGAACACCCTTATGCGCTCGGCGTCTGCGCCCAGCGCATCGAGGCGGCATGCGGGCTTTCGCAATCCACCGTCTCGGCGCATCTGGCCGTGCTGCATCAGGCCGGGTTGCTCACCAGCCACAAGATCGGCCAGTGGGTATTCTACCGGCGCGACGAAGCGGCCATCGCCACTTTTCTCAACCATCTAGGCCAAAGCCTTTAGGAGCCAGCCATGCCCAGCCTTTTCGATCCCCTCCAGCTCGGCGACCTTACCCTGCCGAACCGCATCATCATGGCCCCCCTCACCCGCTGCCGCGCCAGCGCCGGGCGCGTGCCCAACGCCATGATGGCCGAGTACTACGCCCAGCGCGCCGCTGCCGGGCTGATCATCTCGGAGGCCACAGCTGTCACTCCAATGGGCGTGGGCTACCCCGATACCCCCGGCCTGTGGAGCCAGGAGCAGGTGGAAGGCTGGAAGCTCATCACCAGCGCCGTGCACAAGGCGGGCGGGCACATCTTCGCCCAGCTCTGGCATGTGGGGCGCATTTCCGCCCCTCTCTACCTCAACGGAGAGTTGCCGGTGAGCGCCTCGGCCATCGCCGCCAAGGGGCATGTCAGCCTGGTGCGCCCGCTGCAGGACTACGTCACCCCCCGCGCGCTGGAGACCGACGAGCTGCCCGGCATCATCGAGGCCTACCGCAAGGCGGCGATGAACGCTCAGATGGCCGGGTTCGACGGCGTGGAAGTGCATGCCGCCAACGGTTACCTGCTCGACCAGTTCCTGCAAGACTCCACCAACAAGCGCACCGATGAATATGGCGGGCCGATCCAGAACCGCGCCCGGCTGCTGCTGGAGGTGACTGACGGTGTGGCCTCCGTGTTCGGGCCGGAATATGTCGGCGTCCATCTCGCCCCGCGTGGCGATAGCCACACCATGGGCGATTCCAACCCTCTCGCCACCTTCTCCTACGTGGCGCAGGAACTGGGCGAGCGCGGCATCGCCTTCATCTGCACCCGTGAACACCAGGGACCGGACTCGATCACCCCACAGCTGAAAAAGGCGTTCGGCGGCGTGGTCATCGCCAATGAGGGCTTCACTCTCGAATCGGCCCAGCAGGCGCTGGATGCCGGCGAAGCCGACGCCGTGGCTTGGGGCAAGGCGTTCATCGCCAACCCGGACCTCGTTGCCCGCCTAGCCAAGAAGGCGCCGCTGAACGAGCTGGATGCCGAGACCATGTATAGCTCCGGGCCCAAGGGTTATATCGACTATCCGACCCTGGAAGCGGTCACCGCGTAAGCGCGTCCCCGGCGGTCAGAACAGCTCGATCTGGCCGCCGGACTTCTTCTGCTCGCGCAGGAGGCCGTCCAGCACCAGCCACTCATAGCAGCGCACTTGGTTGCGGCCGTGCTGTTTAGCAACGTAGAGCGCCTCATCGGCCCGGCCGAAGGCGCTGGCTCCGGTATCGTCCGCCCGCACGGCGGAAAACCCGACACTGATCGTCACTCGCCCGACCTGGGGAAACACCGCCGACTGCACGGCATTGCGGAACGCTTCCAACCTGATCGCCGCCATCCCGAGCGGGGTATTGTGCAGGATGACGAGGAACTCCTCCCCGCCGAAGCGGAACACGCCCCCCATCTCGCCCAGGCAGCTTTCCATCAGCCGCCCCATGAGGATCAGTACCTCATCGCCATAGAGATGGCCGAATTCGTCGTTTATGCGCTTAAAGAAGTCGATATCCGCCACGGCGATGACTGCCTGCTCCTCCTGCACCGCCTGATGGAAATAGCTGTTGAAGCCCCGGCGGTTGAGCAGTCCGGTCAGCTCGTCCCGGTTGCCGTAATCGAGCAGCCCGGCATGGTTGTTGTAAACCCGGATGAGCCGCGAGACGGTCAGCGTTTCCGGGCGGGTCAGGCGCTCGGGCCGGAGGATTTCGATCACCCCGGTGGACCTGCCGCCTTCATGGATGGCAAAGACATAATGAAAGGCCCCGCCGACCTCATCCTCCACGCAGATGCTGTTGCCCATGGCCGGAATGCCTGGGAAAACGACGTTCTCCTCGCCAGTGGCGGCCCCTTCGGGCAAGATCAGGCGCCTGTGCATGTGTTTGCCTCCCCCGCCCAAGCCAGCGCGCCAGAGTACGAGGCGGCTGGCGCCAACCAGCTCACAGATGAGCTCGGCGAACATGGCCTCCAGCTCGCGCTTGTCGCGCAGATGGGTCAGATCGGCTACGGTATCGAGAATCTCTGTCATGGCTCGCGCTGCACGTTAGAGCCATTCAACTTTCAAATTCTTACCAACGGCGTAAATTTTTCCCCCGGGCAGCGAGAGAAGCGGATGCCATTTTCCACACGGCCATAGCCTTGTCGGCGCGAGGTTGGTATAGACCGCATCCATTAAATTTCCGAAGGTACCCGACCCATGGCCCGCCGCCGCCAGCTCTATGAAGGCAAAGCAAAAATCCTGTTCGAGGGCCCCGAGCCCGGCACGCTCGTGCAGTACTTCAAGGACGACGCCACCGCGTTCAACGCCCAGAAGAAGGGCACGATCACCGGCAAGGGCGTGCTGAACAACCGCATCAGCGAATTCCTGATGATCAAGCTGGCGGAAATCAACGTCCCCACGCATTTCATCCGCCGCCTGAACATGCGCGAGCAGCTGATCAAGGAAGTTGAGATCATCCCCATCGAGGTGGTGGTCCGCAACATCGCCGCCGGATCCATCGCGCAGCGCCTGGGCATCCCCGAGGGCACCCGCCTGCCGCGCTCGATCGTCGAGTATTACTACAAGAACGACCAGCTGAACGACCCGATGGTGGCCGAAGAGCATATCACCGCCTTCGGCTGGGCCACCCCGCAGGACATGGATGACATCATCCACCTCACCCTGCGCATCAACGACTTCCTCACCGGGCTGTTCCTGGGCGTCGGCATCACCCTGGTCGATTTCAAGATCGAGTTCGGCCGTCTGTACGAGAACGAGGACATGCGAATCGTCCTGGCCGACGAGATCAGCCCGGATAATTGCCGCCTTTGGGACGCCAAAACCAACGAGAAAATGGACAAGGACCGCTTCCGCCGCGACCTCGGCAAGATCGAGGAAGCCTATCAGGAAGTCGCCCGCCGCCTTGGCATTCTGCCCGAGGCCGGTGCGCGCGACATGAAGGGCCCGGAGACGATGCAGTAACCCTGCATCCCTCCCTCCCCCACTCAGCCAAGGATAGAACATGAAAGCCATCGTCACCGTCATGCTGAAGAACGGCGTGCTGGACCCGCAGGGCAAGGCCATCGGCCACGCCCTGCATAATCTCGGCTTCCCCCAGGTGGGCGAGGTCCGCATGGGCAAGATCATCGAGCTGGAATTGGCCGAGACCGACGCGGCCAAGGCCAAGACCGCCGCCGAGGACATGGCGCGCAAGCTGCTCGCCAATACCGTGATCGAAAGTTTCAAGGTCGAGATCGCGGCGTAAGCCGCATCCCCCGGAGCCGCCATGAAAGCCGCCATCCTCCTCTTCCCCGGCATCAATCGCGAGCGCGACATGGTGCTGGCCGTGCGCCAGAGTTTTGGCGTTGAGCCGCAAATCGTCTGGCACAAGGAAACCGAGCTCCCCGCCGGGACCGACCTCGTCATCCTGCCGGGCGGGTTCTCCTTCGGTGACTATCTGCGCTGCGGCGCGATGGCGGCGCAAAGCCCCATCATGCGCGCGGTGAAGGCCCATGCCGAACGCGGCGGCTACGTGCTGGGCGTGTGCAACGGCTTCCAGATTCTCACCGAGACAGGCCTGCTGCCCGGCGCGCTGCTGCGCAACGCGGGCCTGCGCTTCCTCTCCATGGACACGATGCTGCGCGTCGAGCGCAACGACACCGTGTTCACCAATAAGTGGGAGAAAGGTGCGGTCTTCCGCGCCCCGATGGCGCATGGCGACGGCAACTACACCGCCGACGAGGCCACGCTGGACCGGCTTGAGGGCGAAAACCTCGTCGCCTTCCGCTATGCCGATATCAACCGAAACGGCTCCGCCCGCAGCATCGCGGGCATCTTTGCCCCGAATCTGCGCGTGCTCGGCCTGATGCCGCACCCGGAAAACCTCGTCGATCCGCTGATGGGCGGCACCGACGGCAAACCCCTCTTCGACGCACTGGCCGCCGCATGACACACGTAAACGCCGAACTCGCCAAATCCTTCGGGCTGAACGCCGAGGAATGGGGCAAAGTCCTGGAGATCATGGGCCGCACGCCGAGCCTGACGGAGCTTGGCATCTTCTCGGTCATGTGGTCCGAGCATTGCTCCTACAAGTCCAGCCGCGTGTGGCTGAAGGAACTGCCGACCAAGGCCCCTTGGGTCATCCACGGCCCCGGCGAGAATGCCGGCGTGATCGACATCGGCGAGGGTCTGGCCGCCATCTTCAAGATGGAGTCGCATAACCACCCAAGCTTCATCGAGCCCTACCAGGGCGCCGCCACCGGCGTCGGCGGCATTCTGCGTGACGTGTTCACCATGGGCGCGCGGCCCGTGGCCAACCTGAACGCCCTGCGCTTCGGCGACCCGAAACTGCCCGTGACCAAGCGCGTGGTGGATGGCGTGGTGCGCGGCATCGGCGGCTACGGCAATTGCGTGGGCGTGCCGACCGTGGGCGGCGAGGTGAACTTCCACCCGGCCTATAACGGCAACCCGCTGGTCAACGCCATGACCGTGGGCATTGCCAAGCAGGATAAGATCTTCCTCTCGGCCGCCGCCGGTGTCGGCAATCCGGTGGTGTATGTCGGCTCCAAGACCGGGCGCGACGGCATCCACGGCGCGACCATGGCCAGCACCGAGTTCGATGCCGCTTCCGAGGATAAGCGCCCGACCGTGCAGGTCGGCGATCCGTTCACCGAGAAGCTGCTCATCGAGGCCTGCCTGGAACTGATGCAGACCGACGCCATCGTCGCCATTCAGGATATGGGCGCCGCCGGCCTCACCTCCTCCTCAGTCGAGATGGCCGGCAAGGGCGGCGTGGGCATCGAGCTGACCCTGGACGACGTGCCTCAGCGCGAAACCGGCATGACCGCCTATGAGATGATGCTCTCCGAGAGCCAGGAGCGCATGCTGCTGGTGCTGAAGCCGGAGCGTTCCGAGATGGCCCGCGCCATCATCGAGAAATGGGATCTGGACTACGCCGTCATCGGCCATATCACCGATACCGGGCGCATCGTGGTCAAGCACAAGGGCATGGTCGAAGCGGACATCCCGCTGGCCCCGCTCTCGGACGCCGCACCACTCTACCGCCGCCCGATTGCTGAGACGCCCAAGCCCGCCCCACTCGGCGCGGTGGACCTATCCGCCCCGCTGGATGAGGCGCTGCTGAAGCTGATCGCCAGCCCCGACCTCTGCTCGCGCCGCTGGATCTTCGACCAGTATGACAGCACCGTGGGCGGCCAGACGGTGAAGCGCCCCGCGCAGGCGGATGCAGCCATCGTCAAGCTGGAAGACACCAAGCGCGCTTTGGCCGTCACCGCGGACTGCACCCCGCGCTACTGCGTGGCCGACGCCGAACAAGGTGGTGCCCAGGCCGTGGCCGAGGCGTGGCGCAACATCACCGCCACCGGTGCGCTACCGCTGGCCGTGACCGACAACATGAATTTCGGCAACCCCGAGAAGCCCGAGATCATGGGCCAGTTCGCCAGTGCCATCAAAGGCATGGCGGCGGCCTGTAAGGCGCTGGACTTCCCGGTCGTCTCCGGCAACGTGTCTCTCTATAATGAGACCGAAGGTCGCCCGATCCTGCCTACCCCGGCCATCGGCGCTGTGGGCGTGCTGGAGGATGCCGCCCAGGCTGCGGGCTACGGCCTCACCTCCGGGCTGGAACTGGTGCTGGTCGGGGCGACTAAGGGCGAGCTTGGCCGCTCGCTGTATCTCCGCGAGATCCTGGGCCGCGAGGATGGTGCGCCGCCGGTGGTGGACCTCGCCGCCGAGCGCAAGAACGGCGACTTCGTCCGCGCCCAGATCCTGGCCGGGAAGGTTGCCGCCAGCCATGACGTCTCCGATGGCGGCGTGCTGGTCGCGGTGGCCGAGATGGCCCTGGCTGGCGAGGCCGGCGCCGAGCTGACAGCGCAAGGCGATGCCGCGTTCTGGTTCGGCGAGGACCAAGCCCGCTATGTGCTGGCCGTAACCAACACCGCCGCCCTGCTGGAAGCTGCACGGGAGGCTGGTATTCCGGCAGAGCGTATCGGCCATACCGTCGCGACAGAAAAATTGACACTGCCTAACGGCATTGCCATATCCTTGACACAGTTGCGCGAGGCCCATGAAGGGTTCTTTCCGCAGTGGTTCGCCTGAAAAGGGGCGCAGAAACGAATGGCAATGCTCGCAAGTGAAATCGAGGCTCTGATCAAGGCCGCCTTCCCAGACGCCAAGATCGAGATTGAGGATCTGGCTGGCGACAACGACCATTACGCGGCAACCGTGGTGTCCGAGGCGTTCCGGGGCGTGCCCCGCGTGCGCCAGCACCAAATGGTCTATGCCGCTCTGCAAGGCCGCATGGGCGGCGCACTTCACGCTTTGGCGCTGCAAACTTCAGCGCCCGATTAAAGGATTCTTGAAGCGAATGGACAACCCTGTTTTTGTTGAAATTCAGAGCCATATCGACGGTTCTGAAGTCATGCTGTTCATGAAGGGCACCCCGCTGTTCCCGCAATGCGGCTTCTCCGCCCGCGTGGTGCAGATCCTCAAGCACGCCGGAGTGCCGTTCGCCTCGGTGAACGTGCTGGAGAACCAGGAGGTCCGCGAGGGCATCAAGGAATTCTCCAACTGGCCGACCATTCCTCAGCTCTACATCAAGGGCGAGTTCATCGGCGGCTGCGATATCGTGACCGAGATGTTCCAGTCCGGCGAATTGCAGACCCTGCTGAACGAGAAAGGCATCCAGCAAAACGCTGCTTGAACGCGCTTTTTCTCCGGTGATCGCTTTCGTCACCGACGAACTGCCCAGGCCCGGCGCCGCCGGGCATCTGGCGCTGAACCATGCGATTATCGACTGGCTGCAGCAGGAAGGCTTCGCCGTAACCATCCTGCTCACCGGCTCCAGGCTGGCTTGGCCGGTGGAGCTTTATACCGAGGCCAGGGTGACAGGGCCGCATGTCACCCAGTTTGGCTCTTATCTCGGCGCCCTCTCCCCGCCTACCATGCTCGGCATTGGCCTGCGCGCATTGCTCCGCCGCCTGCCTCCGGCGCTCGCCGCACGGCTGCGCCGCGCCCGGCACAATGCCGATGCGGTACTCGGCAGTTTCCCCAGCCCCTCCGATCTGCGCTGGTGCGCCCGCGCCATCGACCGGCTGCAACCACAGGCCGTGCTCATCGACACGGTCTTCCGCGCTCCGCTTCTGGGCGAGCCGGAACTTGCCGGGCTGAACAGCATCGTCATCACCCATGACGTCTTCCACCGTCGCGCCCAGGCGCTCTCGGCGGCCGGCTACCATGTGTTGCCGGAAAATTTTTCCCGCATCCGGGAAGCCACCCTGCTCGGCCGCGCCAGATCTATCGCCGCGATTCAGCCAGAGGAAGCGGAGGTGCTGCGTGCCATGTGCCCAGCACGCAATATCTTCACCGCCCCCATGCCTGCCCTGCCCTGCCCTCCGCCGCCCGCAACCCAGCGCATCCCTGGCAGGCTGATCTTCGTCGGCAGTGACTCGTTGCCGAACCTGGACGGGCTGCGCTGGTTCTTCGCGGAGATCTGGCCACAGCTTCACCCGCATGGGCTGACGCTGGACCTTGTGGGCGATTGCGGAAAGGCCCTCCCCCGCTTGCCGCAAGGCGTAAAAGCGTGGGGGCGCGTTGCCTCGCTGGCGCCTCTGCTGCACCGGGCCTCGTTGGCCATCTCGCCGCTGCGTACAGGATCCGGGCTCAAGATCAAGCTGCTCGACTACGCCCGGCACGGCCTCTACACCATCGCCACGCCACCGAGTCTGCAAGGCTTCTACCTCGACGCCGACTCCCCCTTCATCATGGCCGGCAGCGCCAATATCTTCGCGCAGGCTGTGCTGCGGCATGTCGCCACGCCGCCGCAGCCCAATGCGGCGCTCGCTTATGTCACCCTGCATTACGGCATGGCGGCCAGCTTCGCCGGGTTGCGCGCCGCCCTCACACCGGGAGTGGCGGCGGCAACACAGAGCGACCTGCGCTCGCTGAAGCTCTAAAACTAGCGCCACATAAGCATCATGCAATGTTAACAGCGCTGTAACAGCTTTCTACCGCCGCATCCCTTAACTGCCCTCACGGATACCGGCTAACAGCACGTTAAGCTACCGTTCATGACGACGAACAGAGAGGCTGTAAGTGAACAAACAATATATCTTCCGGGGCAAGCTGCAGAAGCGTACGGCATCCCGTGCCGTTATGCTTGGTTTGGTTGCCAGCATTGTCCTGGCGCCAACAGCCTTCGCGGAAGGCATTGGCCTCACACGGGGAAATGCGATCTTTAACGGTGGAATCACCATGATTTCCGCATGGTAAACGAGCCCACTGTCGGCACATGCAACAAAACTTTGCCTAAATATTTAAAAAATCCATTTTTATTCCATTAACCATCGCAACGCAGTGTCGGGCACATGACTATCCAGGCGTGCCATGACCGAGCTTAATGTTCCCACCCTCGAAAACCCGGCCTCACAACAATCCGTGCGAGAGCTGCGCCAGCGCAACGCACGGCGCGAGGTTACCGAACGCCGGCGCATGACCGAGCGCCTGCGTAAAGCCCTGGTGACAGAGGGCTTCGTCCTGCATTACCAGCCTATCATCACGCTAAGCACCGGCTTTGCCCGCGGCGCGGAAACCCTGGTGCGGCTGCGCCATTCCCGCCGCGGTTTCGTCCCCGCCCAGCATTTCATGCCCATCGCTGAACGCTCCGACATCATCACCAGCCTCGCGGGCTGGACCTTGCGCGAAGCCTGCCGCCACGCCGCCACCTGGCCGGCGCATTTCACCACCTCCATGGCGTTGTCCTTGCCGCATCTGCAAAGCGGGCAGCTCATCCGCCAGCTCCTCGAGTCGCTGAATCAGTCGGGCCTCGCCCCCGAGCGGCTGGAACTGGAAATCGCCGAGCCCGCGTTGCTTGACAGCAATGATGACACAGTGTTCGCGCTGAAGGCTCTGCAGGGCCTTGGCGTGCGGCTGGCGTTGAACAATTTCGGCACCTTCTATGCCAGCCTGAGCGCGCTCAAGCGCCTGCCCTTCTCCACGCTGCGGCTGGACCGCTCTTTGGTGCAAAACCTCGATGAGGATTCGGGTAACGCCATCGTCCGCGCCGTCATCAACGCCGGGCACGCCCTGGGCCAAACCGTGCTGGCCGAAGGCGTGGAGAACGAGACGCAGTACCAAATTCTGGTGGATCTCGGCGCCGATGAGGGCCAGGGCCTCTATTTTGGCCCGCCCGTGGGGCCGGACGAAATGGCTGCCATGTTCGCACCGGCCTGAATGGCTTTGAACATGGCGGGCAATCGGGCATAAGCCTTGGCTTATGACGAATGATCCAGCCGAACAGGCGATCCTCACCACGCTCGCCGCACGCGGGCCGAATAAATCCATCTGCCCGACCGAAGCCGCCCGTGCCCTGGCCGGCAACCCGGCGGACGATAGCTGGCGCAAGAGCCTTGCCCCGGTGAAGCTGGCGGCGCAGCGCTTGGCCCGCGAAGGGCGCATCGAGATCCTGCGCAAGGGCAAGCCCATCAGCCCGGACGTGCTGCATGGCGTACTCCGCCTGCGCCTGAAGCAGGAAGACTGACATGCGCGAGCGGCTCACCAATTTCCTCACGGGCCTCGCCGAGGCCTGGAGCCTCGCCAAGCCCTATTTCACCTCCGAGGAACGCTGGGTCGCTCGCGGCCTGCTTGCCGCCATTGTCACGCTCAACCTGATGCTGGTCGGGTTGAACGTGGTGCTCACCTACTGGAACCGCGACTTCTTTGCCGCCATCCAGGTGTATGACGAAAAGACCGTGGTACATCTGCTGTACTACCTGTACATTATCCCGCCCGGCTCCACCCGCCCCATGCCGGGCTTCGCCGAGTTGGTCGTCGTTTACATCCTCATCGCGGTGTACGCCTTCTATCTCAACCAGATGCTGCAGATTAAATGGCGGCAATGGTTGACGACGCATTATGTTGAGAACTGGCTGACCGACCGCGCCTATTACACCATCAGCCTCAGCCACAACCCCGGCGCCGTTATCGATAACCCGGACCAGCGCATCTCCGAGGATCTGCGGGATTTCACCGCCAATTCGCTGGCGCTGGGCATGGATTTCATCTCCAACGTCGTCACGCTGTTCAGCTTTGTCTTCGTGCTCTACGCCATCTCCGGCTCAATCACGGTTCTTGGTGTCACGATCCACGGCTACATGCTCTGGGTTGCGGTGCTGTACTCCGCCATCGGCACGGCAATCACGCAGCTTATCGGCCGCAAGCTGGTGCCGCTCTCCTTCAGCCAGCAGCGGCTGGAGGCGAATTTCCGCTACGGGCTCGTGCGCGTGCGCGAGAACCCAGAGGCCATCGCCCTCTCGCGCGGCGAGGGGGACGAGCAGATCACCCTGCGCGAGCGCTTCCAGGCGGTACGGGATAATTTCTGGGCGATCATGCGCCGGACCAAGCTGCTAAACTTCTTCACCATCGGCTTCACGCAGATCGCCAATATCTTCCCACTGGTGGTCATCCTGCCGCGCTATTTCGCCAAGCTGATCGGCCTGGGCGAGCTATCGCAGATCCCCATGGTGTTCGGCCAAGTGCAGGGTGCGTTGTCCTGGTTCATCACCTCCTACCCCAACCTTGTGGCGTGGCGCGCAACCGTCTCGCGTTTGCATGGCTTCCGCGAGGCGATGGTCGCCGCACGTGCCGCCGCCGTTGGCGGGCCACGTTTGGGCCAGCCGGGCACGGCACTGGTGCTGGACAACCTTACCCTGACCCTGCCCGATGGCCGCAAACTACTGGACCATGCCAGCCTCACCTTGCCGCCAGGCGAGAAGATCACCGTCACTGGCCCGTCCGGCTCCGGCAAATCCACGCTGTTCCGCGCCATCGCCGGCATCTGGCCCTTTGGCGGCGGGCAGATCACCCCGCCCTCCGGCAGCCTCATGTTCCTGCCGCAGAAGCCTTATTTCCCGCTCGGCAGCCTCAAGCGCAGCATCGCCTATCCGGCGCAGGACAGCACGATCAGCGACGATATGGCCCTGGATGCGCTCTCGGCGCTGGGCCTGGGACATTTGGCCTCCCGGCTACATGAGGCTGGCAATTGGGGGCTGCAGCTCTCGGGCGGCGAGCAACAGCGCCTAGCTCTGGCACGCGCGCTTGTCGCGACACCCGATTGGCTGTTCCTGGACGAGGCCACCTCGGCACTGGACCAGGAACTGGCCGCCAAGGTGCAAGCCACGCTGACCAAGCGGCTGCCGCATACCACCATCGTCGCCATCAGCCATCATGACGGAGCGGGCCAACGGCAGCTGCATCTGGCGGATGGCGTTCTGACCCCCGCCGCCGAACCCGTGGCCTAACGCGAGAGCCTGATTCCCACCATCCGGCTGGCAATACGCTGCCGGATGGTCTCCAGCTCCGGCCCGGAGGTGCAGAGCGGCGCGCAGCTCTCCGCTTCCCGCCTAGCCTGCATGGCTGCGGGCAGGGCAATGACCGCGTCCTCCGCATTGTCGAACACGCTGCGATGCCCGGTATCGAGGAAACTTTCCACTGGCGCCGCCTCGGCAAAGATGACGCCATGGCACAGCAGTTCGATATGGTAATAGGTTACCCGCCTTGCGCCGTGATCCTGGCGGATATTGGCCCAGTTGATCAGCGCCTTGGCCGGAACCAGCATGCCGTCGAGATACAACGCATGATCGGGCGAGAGCCGTAGCTCATGGGCTGGTATGCCATCGCCCAGCGCACCGGGTTCGATGACCACGGGCCGCACCAACTCGGGCCGCAACTGCGTGGCGATTTCAACCTCCCGCCGCCCGATCCAGATAATTGGCCGTTCCTCCCCCTCGTGGGTGATGACCAGATCCCCCTCGCGCAGTTCCTCGACCGGCACCTCACCGCGCGGGGTGAGGATGCGCGTTCCCGAAACGAAACAGGGGTTCACCGGCGTATCGGTGACGAACACGCCATCGATGTAGGGATGGTTGCTGTTCGGGTTCTCACGGATATCGGAGAAGCTGAGGACCAGCGTGGCGCTGTTGGCGGCGCTGCCGAACAGCCCGACGGCCATTTCGTCGATAATGTGCTGCTCATTGGCATTGAGCGTGAACGGCGTGCCAGGACCGGGCCGTACCGTGCCATCGACGATCAGAATCGTATCCGCGCTAGCGGCCGCCAGCGTGGCAAAACCCGCGAACTCGGCATTATCGGCTGCCGCAGTGCTGGCCACGTCCAGTTCCGAGAACAGACTCTTGATGACCTGCAGCGTCACCTGATCGCCTGGAATACCGTAATTCCAGGGCTGGAAGTTCAGCACCGTACCGCCGAAATAGGCGCTGGTGGACAGCGTGCCGTTAACCGTGGCGGTGTTCACCCCCATGGCTCCGTTGGTGAAGATCAGCACGCCGCTATCATCGGTATTGTTGAGGAACTCGATATTCATGCCGACCGTCAGCGGCTGCGTGATGGTCAACGTGCCGCCGGACGCTATGCTGTAACTCGCCATGCCCGTTCCCGCAGGCCAAAAGGCGTTCAGCACAACCATAGCGCCGAATCAACTTAAGGCAACTTACCGCAGATTGTATCTTATCCGGTTAACGAATCAACAAACGGGGTTAAAGAATAAACCCGCCGCCAAGCACGCGTGTGCCGTCGTAAAACACCGCCGCTTGGCCGGGCGCGGCAAGGGCCGGTTCCTCCAGATGCAGCACCGCGCCGCTCCCGTCCGGGACAATCCGCGCCGGGTGCAACGTATCCCGCGCCCGCAGCTTCACCGCCGCATGCAACTCGCGCGGCTCCACCAGCCAGTTCACGTCACGCAGCCGTACCGTGGGGCTCTGCACCCCGCGCGGGCCGACGACGATGCGCCGTGTCCCCGGTTCGATCTTCTTTACCACCATATGCGCGGCCGTATCCGGCAGGCGCTTGGCCTGGCCGATGGTGTAACGGGCGATGCCTTGATGCTGGCCGAGCACGCGACCATCCTCGGCTACGACATCCCCCGCTTCCAGCGCGTCCGGACGGTATTTCTCCACGATCCCGGCATAGGTGCCGGAGGGGACGAAGCAGATATCCTGGCTATCCGCCTTGTCGGCCACGGCGAGGCCCATCTCCGCCGCAATGGCGCGGACTTCGGCCTTCGAGGCATAGTCGCCCAGCGGAAACCGGCAAAATTCCAGTTGCTCGCGTGTGGTGGCGAAAAGGAACCAGCTCTGGTCGCGGCTATCATCCACGGCCTTGTGCATCTCGGCGCCGTTGGGGCCTTCAAACCGGCGCACATAGTGGCCGGTGGCCATCGCCTCGGCGCCCAGCCCGCGCGCCATCTCCAGCAGATCCCCGAATTTCAGGTGCTGGTTGCAGGCGATGCAGGGGACAGGAGTCTGGCCACCGGCGTAGGAATCGGCGAAGGCGGAGATCACGCTCTGCTGGAAGCGTGCCTCCGAGTCGATGACATAATGGGCAATGCCGAGCCGGTCCGCGACACGCTTGGCATCGTGGATGTCCTGCCCGGCGCAACACGCGCCCTTACGGCCCACGGCCGCGCCATGGTCGTAGAGCTGCAGCGTCACGCCAATCACCTCATGCCCGGCGCGCGCCATAAGCCCGGCGACCACCGAACTATCGACCCCGCCGGACATGGCGACCACAACCTTCATGGCTTGTCTCAGCCCGCCTTCTTGCTGGGCGGCAGACGCACGGTGAGGCCGTCCAGCGCCTCGGTGATGGTGATCTGGCAGCCGAGACGCGAGGTCTTCTCCAGCCCGAACGCCACGTCCAGCATGTCCTCTTCGTCCTCGGAGGGGGATTTCAGCTTATCGAACCACTCCGGCGCGATGATCACATGGCAGGTGGAGCAGGCCAGCGAGCCTTCGCATGCGCCTTCCAGATCCACGCCATGCTTGTGGGCCACCTCGAGCACGGAGAGCCCAAGCGGGGCCTCCACCTCACGCGGCTGGCCGTTACGTTCGATAAAAGTCATTTTCGGCATATGCAAAACCTTGAATACTGTGGGGGCGTCGTTAAGCCGAAGCGGCCTGCGGGCGCAAGGCTCGTTTCGCCATGGTGGCATAGGCAGCCGCAAAACGCTCCACCGCCCCCTCCGTCACATCCCAGGGCAGAGAGACGCGGATGGCTTGACCCGCAAGCTCGCCCTGGCCCATGGCGGCCAGCACATGGCTGGAAGTGACCTTGCCTGAAGAGCAGGCCGAACCGGCCGAAACCGCGATTCCGGCCATGTCCAGCGCGATGAGCTGGGTATCGGCCCGCACGCCCGGTAGCGCCAGACAGATGGTGTTGGGCAGACGCGGCGCCCCGGCCCCCATCACCACCGCCCCTGAGGCGATAGCAGCGGCTTCCATCGCATCACGATACGCGGCAATCCGTTCGGCCTCGTAGGGTTCGCCCAAAACCACCGCCAGCGCAGCGATGGCCGGGAGCGGCGGCGTGCCGCCACGGCGCCCCAGCTCCTGCCCGCCGCCGCGCATCAGCGGGTTGATTTCCAGCCCCTTGCGCGTGACCAGCGCCCCGGCCCCCATCACCCCGCCGAATTTATGGCCGGAGAGGGCGAAGCTCGCCGCCCCCAGCGCAAGCCAATCCTGGTTGCAGCGCCCAATGGCCTGCACGGCATCCACATGCAGCAACGCTCCATGCGCCGCGCAAAGCCGCCCTGCCGCCGCGATGTCATGCAGCACGCCGGTCTCGTTATTCGCTGCCATCAGGCAGAGCAGGGCATCGGGATGCATCGTCAGCAGCGCATTCAGCGCCGCAAAATCAAGCGTGCCATCCACCAGCACTGGCACCGGCACCGCATCGGGCGCGGCGGCGCGGATGGAATCATGCTCGGTGGTGCCGGTCAGCACCGGCCGCCCTACCCCCAGCGCATGGATGGCCAGGGCATTGGCTTCCGTGGCCCCGGAGGTGAACACCACATCCTGGGGCCGCGAGTGGCAATGCTGGGCCACCGCCTCCCGCGCCTCTTCCAGCAGCTTACGTGCCGCCCGCCCCGCCGCATGAGTCGAGGACGGGTTGCCCAGCGTGTTCATCGCCGCCAGAGCTGCCTCACGCGCCGCGTGGCGCACCGGCTCTGTGGCATTGGCATCCAGATACAGCATTGCCTTTAAATCTCCGGCTGCTGGGCCGCCTGGCCCGCAATCCGCCCCTCCAGCGCGCTCAACTTGGCCCGGAGCAGCTCGACCTCATGGAAAAGCGGGTCCAAGCAGGGGTCGCAGGGCGTGCCATAGGCGTCGAAGCGTGGCTTGCCGGCCTCGCGCTCCACCGGGCGGGCGGGGATGCCAACCACCGTGGTCTCCGCCGCCACCGGGGCCACCACCACGGCGTTGGCGCCGATCCGCGCCCCGTCGCCAATCTCAATCGCCCCCAGCACCTTGGCCCCGGCCCCGATGATCACGTTATTGCCGATGGTCGGGTGGCGCGTGCCGCCTTTCAGGCTGGTCCCGCCCAAAGTCACCTGGTGGTAGATGAACACGTCATCGCCAATCTCGGCGGTCTCGCCGATCACCACGCCCATGCCGTGGTCGATGAGAAAGCGCCGGCCCAGCTTGGCGCCGGGGTGTATCTCGACACCCGTGAGAAACCGGCCGATATGCGAGATGAACCGCCCCAGCGTGCGCCAGCCCCGCCGCCAGCAGGCGCTGGCCACCAGATGAATCCCCACCGCGTGCAGCCCCGGATAGCAGAGCAGCACCTCGAGATTCGACCGGGCCGCAGGGTCGCGCTCCCGATATGCCCGGATCGTCTCCGCTAAAAACATAAGGGACATGCGAATTTCCGTGGATAAACAGCCGAGAAGCAGGCTATATTAACAGACCTGTGGGGAAACCCATCGTTAAACGTTTTGTAATGTCACGAAGCCGTGAGGAGCATTTAGTTATCTGGACCGATTAGGTCAACTTTCCGCTGGCCAAGGGCCTCGCCCTCGCCGGTTGTTTTTGCGGCTAAAGCTCTTCTTTAGCGAATTTCCGTATGCTGTTGATGAAAGACGAGTCAGAGAATGCCTGAAGTGATGTTTGCCGGCCCGGAAGGCCGCCTTGAGGGTCGCTACCACCACGCCAAGGAGCGTGGCGCCCCGCTGGCGCTGGTGCTGCACCCGCACCCGCTCCACGGCGGCACCATGAACAACCGCATCACCTACACCATGTACCAGGTGTTCCAACGCCTGGGTTTCTCCGTCATGCGCTTCAACTTCCGCGGCGTGGGCCGTAGCCAGAGCAAGTTCGACGGTGGCATGGGCGAGATTAACGACGCCGCGGCGGCGCTGGACTGGATGCAGGCGCTCAATCCCGGCCATGGCGGCCTGTGGATCGCCGGTTATTCCTTCGGCGCCTTCGTGGGCATGCAACTGCTGATGCGCCGCCCGGAAGTCTCCGGCTGGGTCTCCGTCGCCCCGCCGGCGGCGCATTATGATTTCGGGTTCCTTGCCCCCTGCCCTTGCGGCGGGCTGATGATTCATGGCGATGCCGACGAGCTGGTGCCGGAGAATTCCGTGCGCAAGCTGGTGGACAAGCTCAACCTGCAGAAGGGCGTGGCCATTGACTACCGCGTGTTCGAGGGAGCGGACCACGTGTTCGCCAACCATGCGGACAAGGTGGCCGAGGCGGTTGAGGGTTACGTGACCCAGCAACTCGCCCGCAAGCAGATGGCCCTTGCGGCGGATTAATTCCGCCACCTCTCAAACGCGAAAACGGCGCCTTGCGGCGCCGTTTTTTTATTATAGAGCCTCGGCCATCTGTTGAACCTCTGCGTCTGGCATGAGCGCTGGTATGGAGATGACGCTGACAATGCGGTGCTCCATCATCACCAGCCCTTCCAGGAACTCCTTCGGCGCTGCGGTTCCGGTTTCCGGGATCGGCTGGCGCATATCATCCGTCACGGTGATGATATCGCATACCGCATCCACCAGCAGCCCTGCCACCTTGTCTCCGGCCTCCACCACCACAACCACCGAACCCGCCCCAGGCTCGCGCGCGGGCAGGCCGAGCCTCACGGCAAGATCGACCACCACCAGCACTGTACCGCGCAAATTGACCATGCCTTTGATAAAAGCTGGAGCATGCGGAAGATGCGTGGAGGCAATCCAACCACGGATCTCGCGGATGGAGCGAATATCCATGGCGAACTCCTGCTCCCCGCAGCGCACCGAGAGCAACTCCATGCGTCGTTCCTGGGTACCGTAGCGCTGATGCATTCCGTCCATGTTAAAACATCTCCAATTCACCGGATTTTTGGCCAGACTCCTCCGGCCCAGACGCCCCATTCAGGCGATGTTGCAAGTCCGAGAGCGTGACTTTGCTGAGCGCGGAGTGCGGGTTCACGCTCCATTCCTCGGGCAGCAACCTACTGATGGTCAGCATGTATTTCGCAAGGGCCGCCAATCTCTGCGCCAACAGATCCATCGACTGCACGTCGCGATGGCGCTCTGGGTCGTTAGCCACCACCAGCAAAGCCGGACCAAGCGAGGCCTGCAACTGCTCGGTAAACTGCCAAAGCTCGTGAAACTCCTCGCCCAGAGCCTCCAGTATCGAATTCAGCGGCGCATGGTGCCGCTCATCTTCGCAGCTCCGGTTGTTATTCATCCTGCCTCTCCCGCCCGGCACCTCAGCTGGGCCTATGGGCAGAGAATGCCCGGCACGGGTTAACGGCTGGCGAAGATTCAGAACAATTCGACATTACCGGCACTGGTCGGCATCTGCGGACGAATTCGCTCCGACCGAAGAATCGAATCCGTCTCGTTAGACAACAGCACCTGCCGCGCCCGGCCCGTATGCGGCCAAAATTGGATCCTTCGCCCCTGGTCGCCGCGCAAACTGCCGCCAACCAAATTGATCTCCTCCTCGCGGAGGAAGCCTTCTGCAAAATGCGCGTTCATCTCGCCTATATCCGTCAGCCCCTTGATCATCCGTGCCCCACCAAAGAGCTTAGCCTTCATTCGGCTTTTCTGCGCACCACGGCGCAGTAACGCGTTCAGCAGTAGTTCCATGGCATGTACACCAAAGCGCATGGCATCGCCTCCTGGCTGGCGGCGAGATCCATCGCCCGGCAGCAGGAAATGATTCATGCCACCGATTCCGGCCACGCCATCCCAGATGCAGGCCGCGATGCAAGAGCCAAGAATCGTGGTCAGCACGGTATGGGGATCGTCATCCACATAGTGCTCGCCTTGAACAATGTTGATCTTTCGTTCCTGGCGCGCCGATGTGCCGGTTAGGAGCGTCATCCCGCATGCTCCCGGCTGCGAACATTGGTACTCAGCAGAATACGCTCCGCGATTTTCTCCAACGGTAATTGCCGCATCACCGCGCCAATCTCATAGGCCGCGCGCGGCATGCCATAAACCACGCAGCTTGCCTCATCCTGGCCGATCGTCTCCGCCCCGGCCTCGCGCAAGGCGAGCAATCCTTCGGCACCGTCGCGCCCCAGCCCCGTAAGGATAACGCCCACTGAACGTCCCCCCATGCTGCGCAGTACAGAATGGAACATCACATCCACCGATGGCCGGTGACCATTCACCTTCGGGGCATCGCTCAGACGCACATAACCACTGGAAACTTCCAGATGCGCATTGCCTGGAGCCAGATATACATGCCCTGTTTGCAGCTTCGCGCCATCCACCGCCTCGCTCACCTCCGCGGCGGATAATTTGTTCAGCCGCGCGGCAAAACTCGCTGTGAAAGTCGGTGGCATGTGCTGACTGATGACCGTCGCCGGACAGTTGACGGGAAATTTTGAGAGGATGGTGATCAACGCTTCCACCCCGCCGGTGGAAGAACCGATGGCCACCAGCCGCCCATCCGGCGCGTAGCTGCCACCGGGCAGCACCGGCGCGCGCTGGGCCAACATTGGGCGACGGCGCGATTGTGCGGCGGCTTTCACCTTCTCCGCGAGTTGTTCGAAACTATCGCGGTTATATGAAGAGGGCTTAGCCACGCAGTCGAACGCGCCAATTTCGAGAGCCTTCAGATTTACTTCAGCCCCGGCCTGCGTCAACGTGGAAACCATAATGACCGGCGTCGGCCGCAAGCGCATAATTTTATCAAGAAACGCCAAGCCATCCATATTCGGCATCTCGATATCCAGCGTGATCACATCTGGTGAAAGCTGTTTGATCAACTGGCGCGCCTCGTACGGATCTGCCGCCTGGCCTACTACGTCGATCTCTGGATCGGCCCGCAGCGTCGCGGTGATTACGCTGCGCATCGTCGCGGAATCATCGACAACCAGAACGCGCACCGTCATTTTAGCTCTCCATTACGGCGCCTGCGATAAGTGGTGATGCCATCATTGGCGAGCAATGCTTCCGCCGGGCCGGATACACGCTCGGAATGCCCGATATACAGCGCTCCATTCTCCTCCAACAGCGGCATCATGCGGGACCAGAGTGCCTCCTGCGTATCACTGTCAAAATATATGACAACATTGCGGCAGAAGATGGCCTGAAATTTCCCTCGCATCGGCCAGGAGCCAATGAGATTCAGCTTACGAAAACTGACAAGCCCACGCAGCTCGTCATTAGCACGCATACGTCCGCTGCCGTCATTCAACGGCGAGAACCAAGTCTTACGCAGCCCCATCGGCACCGGCTCCAAGGCGCTTTCTTCGTAAATTCCAGCTTCACCCGTAGCCAAAACATTTGGATCAATATCCGTGGCCAGAATCTTCACATCGTACCGATATGCATCCGGCATCACATTCAATATGGTAAGTGCCATGGAATATGGTTCAGGCCCAGAGGAACAGGCCGAAGACCAAAGCCTTATCCGCCCCCCTGCTCTTGCCTGCGCCATCAGGCCCGGCAATACCTTCTCACGCAGATGCTCGAAATGATGTGGCTCACGAAAAAACCGTGTTACATTGGTGGTCAAAGCCGCGATCATCTCGCCAAGCTCCTGCGTCCCCGTATCACTTTCAACCATGGCGCAGTATTCGGAAAAGCTACCCAACCCAAGCTTACGTACACGTTTGGCAAGGCGCGAGTAAACCAGATTTGCCTTGGCGCCAGAGAGAGAAATACCGGCCTCTTTCAGCATAATCCGCGTAATAACCGCAAGATCGCGCGATGTCAGACTGAACTCGGCATTCTCAACCAATGTGGCTTTTGAAACTTCCAGCTGCGCTGTCATGCCGCTTCTAGCTCACCTGCGGGGAGCACGTTATCCAGCCCGATAAGGCTGATCATACGTCCTTCCACCGGCAGCAGGCCCTTGACAAAGTTCTTGACCAGATCGGAGGACAAATCTGGTGAGGTCTGAATCTCCGCATCATTCGCGGTCAGAATATCGGAGACCGCATCAACCAAAAGCCCTATCTGCTGATGCCCGATCTGCACCACGATGATCACGTTTCGTGCCGTGGGCTCGTTACCCGGCAGGCCAAGCCTCACGGCGAGATCGACAATTGGCAGCACAGCGCCGCGAAGATTAATTACGCCTTTCACGTAGCGCGGCGAACGCGGCAGCATCGTCGCCCCCGCCCAGCCGCGAATTTCACGTACCATCATCACGTTAATGCAGAATTCCTGCCGGCCGATACGGAATGCAATCAGCTCTCGGTTATCCAACTCGCTTAATCCCGCGCTATTGGTCATGTCTTAGCCCGCCTCTACCATTGCGGCTTCGCTGCGCCCGCTATCGCCGCGCGCGTTGCGTACCACCGCATCGACATCCAGGATCAATGCCACGCGTCCATCACCCATCACCGTGGCAGCCGCGATACCCGGCACCGCACGGTAATTCGCCTCCAGACTCTTGATCACCACCTGGCGCTGGCCGTGGATCGCATCCACCAACAGCACGGCACGTACGCCCCCCTCGCCCTCCACCAGCAGCGCCACGCCCTGTTCCGGCTCTATGGGGTCCTCGCAGTAGCCCAGGCTGGCCGCGACATCGACCATAGGCACATAACCACCTCGTAGCACCAAAAGATTGGTCTCGTGATCCAGCGGGAATACATCCTTCATCTGCGGCTTCAGCGTTTCCACAATCGCCCCCAGCGGAATAATCAGCGTATGGTCACGCGTGGAAACCACCATGCCATCCAGCACAGCCAAGGTCAGCGGAAGGGAGAGCGTAAATGTTGAACCTTGCCCTGGCCTGGAAGAGATCGAAATACGCCCACCAAGCGCCTGTACCGATTGGCGTACCACATCCATGCCAACGCCACGGCCGGAGATATCGGAGATTTTCGACGCCGTGGAGAAGCCTGGCAGAAAAATAAGGTTATCGATCTCGTCATCTGTAAGCTGTGCATCAGGGGCGATCACGCCATTCTCAATCGCCTTTTGCTTGACCCGCGCACGGTTGATGCCAGCACCATCATCTGAAACCTCGAGTACAATGCGTCCCGAGCGATGCAGTGCCGTTAGCTTCACCGTGCCTTCTTCAGGCTTACCAGCGGTCACCCGTTTCTCTGGTGTTTCCAGTCCATGATCGATGGCATTACGAATCATATGCGTCAGCGGGTCGGTAATCCGCTCGATCACGGTCTTGTCGACTTCCGTGCCCTCACCTTCCGTCACCAGTCGCACCTGCTTGCCGGTTTGGGCCGCCACCTCACGCACCAGACGCGGCATGCGCTGAAATACGGAGCGCACAGGCTGCGCACGGATAGCCATCACGCTATCCTGGATTTCTCTGGTCAGATGCTCCAACTCTTCTAAGGCCATCGCAACGCCGGAAGCGCGTGCAATACCAGCCTCCATCACGCGCTGACTTAACATTGCCTCGTTAATTACAAGTTCGCCAACCAGATCGATCATGCGGTCAACACGATCGAGATCCACGCGGATGGTGGCACTCACCGTTGTCGCACTTTCAGCCTTGGCTGCTATCGCCTCTACGACCGTATGTTTAGGTGGCAGTGCCTCATGATGTTCGTTCTCAGGAACATGCACGTCCTCGACTTGCATTTCCTCCTCTACCTCCGGCATGGGGGCAAAAAACTCGAACTTGAAGCCGTTATCACCCGTGATCACAGTACCGGGCGCAAAACCCGCCAGATCGGAACGTGAGACCGTCAGCTCGCAATCATCCTCGACAAACTCAAAAACATTACGGATCGTCAGCTCGTCGCATTCAGCGTCAAGCGCAATCTTCCAACTTAAATATGCCCCCTCCGGGTCAAGCACACTCAATTCCGGTAACTTGCTGGAATCCAGCGTCACCTTCATGGTTCCCAGCCGCCCCAGCTCGCGTAGAAGCAGCGCTGCCTCATTGGCCTTAGCATACATTTCAGAGCGCGGGGCAAAAACAATATCCCAAGCACCGCCTGTCTCTTCCAGCACCACCGCGACAGGTGTCGCAAGGTTGTTCTCTGATGCTGAGACGGGATCACTGATATGCTCCAGCTCTGCTACCAATGCCGAGATACGCCCTTCATCGACGGCACCTCCTTCCTGAGCGGCATGGACAACATCGGAGAGCACATCGGCAGCGCGCAGAAAAACTCCAACCACAGAGGGTGTTGCCACCAACTCACCGGAGCGAACCTTATCCAGCGCCGTCTCGAACTTATGGGCAAAGCGCACCAGCGCATCGAGCGAGAAAATCCCCGCGCCACCCTTCATCGAATGCACGGCACGGAACACGGCATTTACCGTCTCCGCCTCAGCTGTACCGCTCTGCATCTCAAGCAGTCCAGCCTCTAACGCCGCGAGTTGCTCGTCACATTCCTGGAAAAACGTCGCTCGGATTTCCGCCATCGGGTCTTCCATGGCACCCTCCCTTTTCAGGCCGCGACGCGGCGAATGGCTTCAACCAGCTTCACCGGATCGAAAGGCTTAACGATCCAGCCTGTAGCTCCCGCCTTTCGCGCCCGGCTTTTCTTCTCCGCATCCACTTCGGTGGTCAGCACCAACATTGGCACGGCACGATATGCATCATTCCTGCGTACGGCTTCGATAAATTCGAAACCGTCCATGCGTGGCATGTTGATATCGGTAACAATCACATCCGGCGTTTCGAGCCTCAGCACTTCAAGCCCATGCACGCCATCCTCCGCCTGCAGCACGCGGAACCCGGCCGCCACCAACGAGTGGCGCAACATATCCCGCATCGCTCTGGAATCATCCACTGTCAGTACCGTCGTGGTCATGCGGCTAGTTCCTTGTCCTTCGTCAATACGTGATTTACCAACTCCTCTGGTAACACACCCATCAATTCCAACGCCGCGGAAAACTCTGATGACAGATTCTCCAACCGCAACTCCACCTCATCCGCCTCCCAAGCCGCACGCGCCGCCAGTAAAATCTGTAGGCACTGCGCCCCCAAACGCTGGACTGCGCCTGCATCCATTGTCAGCGCGCATCCTCGCCGTGCGTTAACGGCTTCGAGCATTCCGTGGGCAGCAACGATGTCGAGCACTGCAGGCAGTTCGAGAACATCTGTCATGAATGAAACTTTCTCGTATAATTCATAATGATTCCATAACCGCTTGCGGATCAGAACTCGGTCCAGTCATCCGCCGTCTGCGCAACGGCAACGAATTTCCCCACCGGTGCGGCAGGTGCAGCTTTCACCACTAGTTTACGCACCATGCGGGCTTCCGGCTTGGGCATGGCCGGAGCCGCCCCCTCGCCGCCGAGACGAAACTGCCCCACCAGCCGAACCAGTTCCTCAGCCTCATCAGCCAAGGCGTGGCTGGCTGCTGTCGCCTCTTCCACCATGGCGGCGTTCTGCTGGGTTACCTGGTCCATCTGGTTCACAGCCGTATTCACTTGGTTGAGTCCCGCCGACTGCTCTTGCGCGGAGCCTGCGATATCGCTCACCAGCACGCTCAGCCGGTCCACCTGCTGCCCGATCCGCGTCAGCGCACGGCCTGTCTCCCCCACCAGCGTTACGCCCGACTCAACCTGCATCCCGGATGTCTCGATCAGCGTTTTGATCTCCTTGGCGGCATCGGCCGAGCGTTGGGCCAAGGCCCGCACTTCGGTGGCCACCACGGCAAAGCCGCGCCCCGCATCACCGGCGCGCGCCGCCTCCACACCCGCGTTCAGCGCCAGCAAATTCGTCTGAAAGGCAATTTCATCGATCACCCCGATGATGCTTGCAATCTGCTTCGACGACGTCTCAATGCCGCTCATCGCCGCCACGGTCTCGTTCACCACCATGCCGGAACGCTCGGCATCCGCCTTCGCCGCCTTCACCACATCCCGCGCCTCGCTGGCGCCCTCGGCGGTCTTGCGCACCGTCGCGGTGATCTGGTCCAGCGCTGCCGCCGTCTCCTCCAGGCTCGCCGCCTGCTGCTCTGTCCGCCGCGACAAATCATCCGAACTCTGCGTGATCTCTCCGGCGGCGGAACGCACCCCCTGTGCATTTGCCGAAACGGCGCGCATGGTCTGCTGCAGTTTCTCCGCCGTGGCATTGAAATAACGCTTGAGCGCCTCACTGCGCGCAGGGAGCGTCGCGTTTATCCGGCAGGTTAGGTCGCCTTCGGCAAGCGCCGCCATCGCGCTCTCCACAACACTGATCGTCTGCTTGTCTTCCTCGGCGAGGCGCACACGCTCCATCTCCGCCTCCACCCGCGCCTCTTCGGCCTGCTTGGTCAGGTGGTCGAAATAATGGAACATCACCACGCTGATGTCAGAGAGCACCGACCGCATCAGCGATTCGATCAACTTATCGCGGTCGCCACGAAACCAGGGCTTTTCCTTCAACAGGGTTTGCGTCAGCCCGGTCAGGTAAGCGGAATAGGCCCCATTCAGGTAATCAACGTAATCGATCTTCCCGGCCAGCCTCTTGGCGATGACCTCTTGCTGCTCGAAATAGCCGTCGCAAAAATTCCCGCGGGCGATATATGCGAATTTACGTTCTTCGTCGGCCAGTACGTCAACCGGCATCCTGCGCAAGCCAGGCTCCGCCACCTGATAGGCTTTCAGCAGGATGGCCTCGAGATTCTCGTGAACAAGCCGATAGACCATATCTCCGGTCTCTTGCTCGGCCCCGCCCCAGATGGACAATTGCTGCCTGATATCAACCATTTATATTCTCGCTTACAAAGGGTGGCCTGCTGTCATTCCGCAGCGGTGGAGCCAGCGTCTCGCCGCAAGGATGCAGGGATGCGATCGCTGCCGCCCGAGACGTCACGGCGGGGTCTTATTTTGCGTGAGGTTGGCCATAGGATTGTTGCCCTCAAAGCCGCCTAAAGCGGCGATCGGCTAACAATAACGCCGCCTTGGTTAAGATATTCCAAACGGGCAGCGCCGATGCCTTGAGAAAACACGCCAAAACAGCCGCGTTCGGCCAGCCACTTAACGATGATCGACTGATTTCTCATGCATAGCCCTCCATCTGCGCGCCCAAACGGGCACACATGGCTTATGCGCATGGAAATTTAAGACTTTGCTATCGGCGTCAAACTATCCCGCGACGGCCGCGGCCAGCGTGCCCTGCGCCACCGCCTCGTCCGCCAGCGCCTGGCCGATAAGCACTAGCACCGGACCTTCCGGCGCTGCCGTCGCCAGCAGACGCGGCAGGGCGCCAAGCGTGCCGCTCAGCACGCGCTGCCCTGGCAAGGCAGCATTTTCTACAGCCAAAGCCGGCGTGTCCGGGGACATCCCAGCCTCGATAAGATGCGCGGCCAACCCCGGCAAAGTCTGCGCCCCCATATACACGGCCAAAGTACCGCCGCCCCGGGCCAGAGCCACCCAATCATGCTCGGGCAAGCCCCCCGCAGCCCCGTGCCCGGTAAGAAAATGCACCGAGCGGGCCACTTCCCGGCGGGTCAGCGAAATCTGCAGCGCGGCGGCCGCCGCCGTTGCGGCGGTAATCCCGGGCACCACCTCGAAGGCAATTCCGGTCTCGCGCAGAGCGTCCATCTCCTCGGTGGCACGGCCGAATACCATCGGGTCGCCCCCCTTCAGCCGCACCACTCGGTACCCAGCCCGAGCCTCGGCCACCAGCAGGCGGCAGATCTCACCTTGCGCCGCGGAGGTTTTTCCACAGCGCTTGCCGACGTCGACAAGCCTTGCTTTGTTAGAGACCAGCGTCAGAATTTTTTTCCCGACGAGGCTGTCGTGCAGCACCACATCCGCTGTCTGGAGCAGGCGCAACGCCTTCACCGTCAGCAGATCCGGGTCGCCGGGACCAGCCCCAACCAGGAAAACACTCGTCATTACCAAACCCCACGCGGATGCGGGGTTCTAATTGGACGTTTTATTCCTGAATGCAAGCCCAGCCTCTGGATTGGATAAAACTAACCAAAGGTTAGTTTAAGCCGCCGCCTCGGCGCCAGCCACACGCTCCCGGCGCGGCGGCAGCTTTAGCGCGCCGACCAAGGCGCGCACCTCGTTTCGGGCGGCGATGTGCGAGAGCCCCATGGCGATGCCGATATTCGCCTCCTTCACGTCCATCAGGGTCAGCCCCTGGAGGTACAGCTCGCGGAAAATCACACGCTCGCCGAAGCCCTTCTGAGTACGGAAGCCGATGCGTTTGGCCAGCAGTTCCAGCGTCTCGCCCACATCGCGCTTGTTGCGCGCCTCCGAGGCCGCAAGCCGGTTGCGCATCACGATCCAGTCGAACTTGCCACGGTCGCGGATGAAGCGCTGCTTGCGCGCCTCCCACACCATCTCGGAATAAATGCTGGGGTTCACGATGTCGTGGTTGTCTGGGTCCACCTTCGCCAGCATGGAAAAATCGACGAAGCTGTCATTGATCGGGGTTATCAGCGTATCGGCATAGGAGTGGCCTAGCCGGGAGAGATGCGTATCGGCGCCGGGGCAGTCGATGACCACAATCTCCGCCCCCGCCTCCCGCAACTCGCCGAGCGCGGCCTCGAAACGCTGGCATTCCTCGGCCTCGGCCTCCAACCGGTTATCCAACGCGGAGCGGTGCACCGGACGAAATTCTGGCAACGGCAGAGGGATACCCTTGGCTTCGACGAAATTGCGCCGCGCCGCCAGGGTACCGGCAAGCGTGCCCTGGCGAGCGTCGAGATCCATGGCGCCGACGCGATAGCCATCGCGCAGCAAGGCCACGACGATATGAATTGAGGTGGTGGATTTACCCGACCCGCCCTTCTCATTGCCCAGCACGATGACATGAGGACGGGTGTGCACTGTAGTCATGGCCACGGGAATCCTTCTGCGACTCGGAATCTGGGCCGCAGTGTAACCCAGCCACCCGGCGCGCGGAGAGGGAAAATCCCGCCCCGCGTTCCACCCTTACTTCCCGGTGAGTATCCGCTCCACCAGTTCCTTCACCGTCGGGATGAAGCCATTCGAATAGAACGGGTCGGTGGCGAAGCGGTGCGCATTGTGCCCGGCGAACATCAGGTTGTTGTCCATGGCGTCCTCGTCATCCGGCGCGGCATGGGCGATGTTCTGCAGCGACTTCTGAATGCAGAAGCTGCGCGGATCGGCCTTCTTGCCGTTGTCGTACTCCGGCGGCTCCTGCGACCAGTTGGAGAAGCGGCACTGGCTGAGGCAGCCCATGCAATTCACTTGATCCTCATGGATCTCCTCGGCCTTTGCGCGGTCCACGAAGATCAGCGTCGAGTCGGGGGTACGCAGCGCCTCGGTGAAGCCCGCATCCTCCCAATCCTTCACCCGCGCATAATCCGGTGCGGTGAGATACACGGAACGCTTACGGGCACCGACACCATACTGCACCACATGCTCGCCCACGGGCTCGGGCGAATAGGCCACCTGATGCTCGTTGCGTTCACGCAGTTCCTGGATGAATTTGTTGTTCACGGCCGAGGAATAGAACCCGGTAGGGGAGAAGCGGTTGAGGAACACGTCGCCCGGCTTGAGCGTGAGCAGGCGATCCTTCCAACTCTGCGGAATCGGGCTTTCCTTGGTCAGCAGCGGGCGCGTGCCGAACTGGAATGCGATCGGCCCGATCTCCGGGTTGCCGATATAATCCTGCCACTCCTCCAGCGCCCACACGCCACCGGCCATGATGATCGGCGTCTCGCCCAGGCCAAACTCGCGCATCACCTTGCGCAACGCCACGAGGCGGGGGAACGGGGATTCCGGCTTGTTCGGGTCTTCCGAGTTGGAGAGGCCGTTATGCCCACCGGCGAGCCACGGGTCCTCATACACCACGCCGCCCAGCAGATCAGACACCTTGGAATAAGCGCGTTTCCAAAGCGCCGAGAAGGCACGGCTGGAAGACACGATGGGGTAGTAATGCACGTTGAACTTGGCCGCGATCTCGGCGAGGCGATACGGCATGCCAGCACCGCAGGTGATGCCGTTCACGATGCCCTTGGTGCGCTCCAGAATCCCGGTGATGATCCGCTCGGCGCCGCCCATCTCCCACAGGATGTTGACATGGATGCGCCCCTTGCCGCCGGAAATATCCCAGGCGCGCTGGGCCTGGGCCACGCCACCCTCGATCCCGTAGGCGATCAGCTCCTCATGGCGATCACGGCGGGTCTTGCCGTGGTAGATCTGCGGGATGACCTTGCCATCCTTATCGTAACTGTCGGCGTTCACGGCCGAGAAGGTGCCAGCACCACCGCTGGCCGCCCAATGCCCGGCAGTCATGCCATTGGTCACCGCGACGCCCTTGCCCCCCTCGACCAGAGGAAGAATTTCCGTGCCACCCATGCGGATGGCGTTGATAGCCTTCATTAACACTAACCTTGTACGGCCGGACGCCGCCCCAGGATTGGAGCAGTCCCTCAGGCATGCTTGTATTACACATTGACATAGGGCGTGAAGTGGTTTGCCAGGGTTTGGCCCCATGCCCGGTACATAATATAGAGCGCGCAATGGAATTTAACCTCTCTGAAAATGAAATTCAGCGTTACTCGCGGCATATTTTGCTGCGCGAGCTGGGCGGCACCGGCCAGATGAAGCTGAAATCGGCCCGCGTGCTGGTGGTGGGCGCTGGCGGGCTGGGCTCACCGCTGGCCCTGTATCTGGCCGCCGCTGGGGTGGGCACCATCGGGCTGGTGGATGCCGACATCGTTGAGCTTTCCAACCTCCAGCGCCAGATCATGCATAGCATGGCCAGCCTGGGCCAAGCCAAAACGGCTTCGGCCGCCGAGGCGCTGGCGCGGATCAACCCGCTGGTGACCGTGGTGCAACACCAGACCCGGCTGGACGCCGATAATGCGGCCGCCCTCCTCGCGAATTACGACATCATCTGCGACGGCACCGACAATTTCGCCACGCGCTTCCTGCTCAACGATGCCTGCGTGGCCGCGCGCAAGACACTGGTGAGCGCCGCCGTGCTGCGCTTCGAGGGGCAACTCTCCACCTTCAAGCCCCACGAGGGCGGGCCGTGCTATCGCTGCCTGCACCCCGAGCCGCCGCCCGAAGGGCTGGTGCCCCCCTGCTCCGAGGCTGGGGTGCTGGGTGCTGTGACCGGCGTGATGGGCACGCTGCAAGCCACCGAAGTGCTCAAGGAAATCACCAGCATCGGCCAGTCCATGTCCGGCTGGTTGCTGGTGTGGAACGCGCTGGACGCGCAATTCCGCAAGATTAAGTTGAAAAAGGACCCCGCATGCGCCGTCTGTGGCTGACCCTCCCGCTCCTACTGCTCTGCGCCGCGGCCCCCGATCCGGGCCAGGGCCCAGGCCCCGCCCTTGGCCAGGTGAGCAAGCTGCCGGTGCCGCGCTTCGTCTCACTGCGCTCGGACCAGGTGAATTTCCGAGCCGGGCCGGGGTTCCAGTATCCGGTAACCTGGGTGTACCAGCGCCAGGGTCTGCCGGTTGAGATCATCGGGGAGTTCGACGTCTGGCGCCAGATCATGGCCCCCGATGGCGGCACGGGCTGGGTGCATCAGGCCACCATCCGCGCCCGCCGGAGCTTTTACGTGACCGCCACCCAAGCTCTGCTGCACGCCAATCCCAGTCCCGGCAGCGCCGTGGTTGCTTACCTCAACCAGGGCGTGAGCGGCGAGCTTTTACGCTGCGATGCGGGAGCCGATTTCTGCAAGGTTTCCACCGGACACGAGACAGGCTATCTGGCGCGCACCGATTTCTGGGGCACCTTCACCGGCGAGGCCGTGAAGTAGCCGCGACGATTTTCCAGTTTTCCACAGAAAAGGACTCGGGCAAGCTGCCCTAGATATTGCGAGATATACCCCTCACCTCTACTGTATTTGGTAGCAGCAACAGGGAGACCCCACGACATGGAGTGGACAGACGAGACCATCGCCAAGCTCAGGGCGCTATGGGCCGAAGGCCTTTCGACCGCCGAGATCGGCCGCCGTTTGAACATTTCCAAGAACGCCGTGGTCGGCAAGGCGCACCGCCTGAACTTACCTGCGCGTCCCTCGCCCATCCGCCGGCTGGAGGGTGACGCCACCCCGCGCCAAGCCGCGCCCAAGCGCACCCAGGGCCCCACGCTGCCGCCACTCGCCGCTTCCATCGGCGCGCCCGTGCCGGCGCTACGCGCCATCATGCCAGCCGCTAAGTCCAGCAGTCCGCGTGCCACCCCCTGCTGCTGGCCGATCGGCGAGCCCGGCAAGCCGAGCTTCCATTTCTGCAACGCCGCCGCCGCAACTGGTAAGCCCTATTGCGAGGAGCACGCCTCCATCGCCTATGTGCGCGTGCGCGATAAGCGCGAAGACGCGGCGTAAGCCACTCTATCGCTGCGGCAACTTACGTTAACAGAAAGAGCCTGCCGTTTACGTAAACCACCGCTGCGCCGCAGCACTTCTTTTGATTGATCACCGTAACCATTTCGAATAGCCTGCGCCCGTCGGCAGTCATCGCCGGCGGACGTGAAGAATGCTCGGAACAGCCGGGCCAAGAAAGGTATCGAGATGGAAACGATGCAGGACAACCAAAAGGGCGCCGCACTCACCGGCATTGTGAAGTGGTTCAACCCCGGGAAGGGGTACGGCTTCATCGCCCCGGACACCGGCGGAAATGATATTTTTGTGCATATCAGTGCCGTTCAGCACGCAGGCCTGCGCAAGCTGAACGAGGGTGAGCGGGTGCGCTTCGCCCTGCAGCAGCGAGAAGGCCGCGTAGCTGCCATCGGCATCGAACGTCTCCACTAAGCCTTCCACACATACCAAGCCATATGCCAGGCCAGCGGGCGAACCCCGCTGGCCTTTGCAATTTATAGGCAAGTGACGAGCGTCTCGTAATGATATAGAGCTTCGGCACCACGGAGCATGTATATACATGAGCAGACACATCGCGGGGCTGAGGGTTGATGCAGACATTACGGGACTGCCCCTGCACGGCGTGCGGCCAGACGGGCTGACGGCCCTTCTGCCAGACCTCCCCGGTGCCGTCTCGGCCGCGCAGTTACAAAACTTCACCGCGGCAACCGGCCAGGTCCTTCTGCTGGCCGATTCCACCGGCGCAATCGCCCGCGCCCTGGTTGGGCTAGGCGAAGCCCCAGCCCTGCACGGCTTCGGCGCCGCTGCGTTCGGCCTGCCCCCCGGCAGTGTGTGGAGCATCGCTCCCGGCAATTACTCCCCGGAGGACGCAGCGCTTGGCTTCCTGCTCGGCGCATACCGCTTCGACCGGCTGAAGAACAAGAAAGCAACCCCCGCCCTTCTGGCCTCGGCCTGCGTCCCGGAACGCGCCACCATCCTCGCCAGCGCCGCCATATTGGCGCGCGACCTGATCAACACTCCAGCCAACCTGCTCGGCCCGGCGGAACTTGCCGACGCCGCGATGCAGCTTGCCGCGCGCCACGGTGCGCAAGCGGAACGCATCAATGGCGATGCCCTCACCGCTCGTTATCCAACCGTCGCCGCCGTCGGCGCTGGTTCCGACCGCGCACCGGAAGTCGTCGTTCTGCGCTGGCAAGGAAGCAGCGCCAGCGAAATGTCGCCGCTCGTTTCACTTTGCGGGAAAGGTGTATGTTTCGATACAGGCGGTTACGATTTGAAGCCAAGCTCTGCAATGCTGCGCATGAAAAAAGACATGGGTGGTGCTGCGATCATGCTCGCCGTTGCAGAATCGGTAATGTTGTTAAATCTACCAATTAGATTAGAATTGCGTATTGGCTGCGTCGAAAACAGTGTCTCAGGCCATGCCATGCGCCCGTCCGATGTGTTGCGCACGCGTTCTGGCCTCTCCGTCGAGGTTGGTAACACCGACGCCGAAGGGCGCCTCGTACTGTGCGACCTTCTCGCCGAAGCCTCCGAAACTTCCCCACATTGGCTCATTGACGCAGCAACCCTGACCGGCGCCGCGCGCGTGGCTTTGGGCCCTGATCTTCCCGCGTTATTCTGCAATGACGAAAAAATGGCGAGCATTTTCCTTCATTCCGGGATCGTTGCGGCAGAACCGTTCTGGCGCCTCCCCCTTCACGAAGGCTACGCCTCTTGGCTTGACAGCCCGGTTGCTGATCTTTCCAATGTTTCCAGCAAGCCGCATGCCGGCGCCATCACCGCCGCTTTATTCCTTAGCCGTTTTGTTTCACGAAATGTTTCATGGGCGCATATCGATGTTTACGCCTGGAACGATTCATCCCGCCCCGGCCGGCCGGAAGGTGGCGAGGCGCAAACTCTGCGCGCACTCACCACCGCGCTTGAGACCCTTTCCCGCGGCGCAACATAGCTCATACATTTTGTGATAGCGGCTACGCGTTTTCATCAATCATGAAACAAATTTTCGACATGTTAGCATCCAAGCCACAAACTAATGTTGTTTTTTGATACAGCCCGGATTGCAAGGATGCCTTTTCTACCCACATGAGTTGTTGAAATGAACGCTTACTTTCCTGTTACTTCCTAGTAGTTGTACCGTTTTATTTCGATATTTCGTTAAGCACACTTGCCGAAATGACTAAGCGTTAATAAAATGGACAAAGATTTTGTATCTATCTGTTAGAAGCTATTGGAATTTCGTGATCAGATAGTGTACTGATCGTTTACCGTATCGGTTGCCTGAATTCATATCGGTGGCATCCGTGTATCTTCGCTTCATTAAGGACCAACAGAATATGGCTGCTGCGCCACTCTCTTCCGACCAACTTGTCGGGATTCTTCGGGACACTATTGTTTCTCTCGTCCGCCGCGACGGGGTCGATCTTTCCGCCCGCCAGCTTGGCGTGTTTCTTACCTGTTACCTGACCGACGGCGCCCACACCGTCCGCGGCCTTGCCCAGGAGCTTAACGTATCGAAGCCGGCGATCACCCGCGCGCTCGACCGTCTGACCGAGCTGGATTTCATCCGCCGCAAGGTCGATCCCTCCGACCGCCGCAGCGTGCTGGTGCAGCGCACCGTTAAGGGGGCTGCTTTCCTGCGTGAAACGCGCCATATTATGGCCGATGCTCTCGCTGCCAACAAAACCGAAGCCGCCAGCCGCCGCGCCGCTGGCTAAACGCAACATTAGCCGCCGGTTCGCACTGGCGGGATTGCTCTTAGGGCTTAGTCTGGCCGCCCCCGCACGGGCCCAGACTACCCCTATGCAGCTCAATGCTGCCGATCAGCAGCTTATTTCGCAGGTCGAAAGCTATCTGAACGAACAAACAGGGCTGACCGCGAATTTCCTGCAGGTCGCCTGGGATGGTTCGACTCGCACGGGCAAGGCATGGCTGCAACGGCCCGGCCGCATGCGCTTTGAATACGACCCGCCAGATCCGGAACTGCTCGTCGCCGGTTTCGGAGTGCTCGTCTATCACGACCCCGCCCTGGACCAGACCACCTACATCCCGCTCGACAGCACCCCGCTTGGCATTCTGCTGGCCACGCATGTCAACCTGACCTCGGCCAATGTCAGCGTCACCGGCATCGACCGCGAGCCCGGTGAATACGACATCACCCTGATCCGCAAGAACAAGGCCGCCCAGGGCACGCTTACCCTGGTGTTTGGCACCAACCCACTGCAACTGCGCCAATGGGTGGTTACCGATGCCCAGGGCAAGCAAACCCGCGTCAGCCTGTATGACGTGCTGCCCGGCGGGCCGTACCCGGACAAGCTGTTCCAGTACAACCGCCCTGCTAACCCGGCGCATCACGGGGGGTAGTTTTTCCCCCAAGCTGCGCTAGGAAGGAGCGATGCAACTCACCATCGCCACCTGGAACATTAACTCGCTGCGCCTGCGCCAGGCGCATCTGCACAAGCTAGTCGCTGAACTCTCGCCGGATGTCATCTGCCTGCAAGAGACCAAGGTGCCGGACGAGTTGTTCCCCGAGGGCATCGCCCAAGCCATTAATTTCCCCCATGTGCTCAAGCGGGGCATGAAGGGCTATAACGGCGTGGCGATCCTCTCGCGCCTGCCGCTTACCCTGGCCGAGAACACGCCCGATTGGTGCGGCAAGTCCGATTGCCGCCACCTCTCCGCCGAAGTGGCCACGGGCGGCGCGCCAGTCACCGTGCATAATTTCTACGTTCCCGCAGGCGGCGACATCCCCGACCGGACGCAAAACGAGAAATTCGCCCACAAGCTTGATTTTCTAGCCGAGACGACGGCGCATTTCGCCAAATATCCGCCCCGGCGCGCCGTGCTTGTGGGTGATCTCAATATCGCGCCTCTGGAGCATGACGTCTGGAGCCACAAACAGTTGCTCGGCGTCGTCAGCCACACGCCGGTGGAGGTGGAGGGGCTGAATGCCTGGATGGCCCAGGGCTGGCACGATGCAGTGCGCCATTTCGTGCCGCCGGCCGAAAAGCTCTACACATGGTGGTCCTACCGCAACCGCGACTGGGCAGCTTCCGACCGTGGACGCCGCCTCGACCATATCTGGGTGACCCAGGACCTCTCCGCCGAACTTAAGAGCTACAAAATTCTGCGCGAGGCCCGGAGCTGGGAGCAGCCCTCGGACCATGTTCCGGTTGCCGTCACGTTAAGTGTGTGACGCGAATGAAGCATGGCTCAGGTTTAAAATATTCGTAACAATAAAGGCTCATTCGCGCCCATATAGCGGGCCGACGGAGCCTTTAGATGAGATTCACCCTCCCCAAACCCGCGATCCTCGGCCTTGCCTTTCTAGTGGGCATGGCCATCGCCGCCCTGACTGGGTAAGACCGCTACTCAGCCTCGGGCGGAAATTCCACACGCCAGTTCCCGTCTTCAGGCAGGCAGAGCATCGGCACCGCGTTCCTGGTCAACCCCTGCTTGGGCAGCCCCATCAGATCCCGCACCGCGCGGAAAATCCCGCCATGCGCCACGATCAGCAGTGGCCCCGGCATTGCGGTGAGCACGCGCTCCATAGCGTCTTCCACGCGCAGCAGCACCTCTGCGAAGCTCTCCGCCCCTTCGGGCGTATTCCGCCCCTCCAGCCATTCGCTGAACCACGGATAGAGCGGCTTGCCTTCCATGCCGCCGAACACCACCTCACGCAGCCCGGGCTCAAACTCCACGGGCAGGTTCAGGAACTCGTTGATGATGCTCGCGGTCTGGCGGGTACGCTGCATCGGCGAGCAGATGATCGTGGTAATCCCCCGCCCAGCCAGCATCGGCCCCGCAATGGCGGCCTGTGCCCGGCCGGTGGCGTTGAGTGAAGTATCCAGCGCCCCCTGGCTCAGCCCGGCGGCGTTGTAATCGGTCTCGCCATGGCGAAGAAACCAGAACGGGACCTGGGGCAGCGCCAAGGCTTAAGTCAGCCCTTCGGCGGCCAAGGCGCGCTGTACGGCCGGGCGCGCACGCATGCGCTCGAGATGCGCGGTAAGGTTCGCGGGCAGCGAAATATTGGCTCGGCCGACAGCCCAAAACTCGAGGCAGAACAGCATCGCATCGGCAATGCTGTAATCGCCCATAAGATACGCCTTGGCCCCCAGCGCTTGGCTCAGCAGGTTGAACCCGGTGGCGGCGACATCCCGCCCGGTCTGCGCCACGGCGGGCTCATCGGCATTGGTCGGGGTAAAGTTGGCAGGACGGAAAATGCGGGTAAATCCGCGCATATGCACGGTGGCAACCATATAATCCAGCAGCTCCAGCGTCCGGACCTCGCCTTCCAGATCCTCGGGCAGCAGCCCAAGCTCGGGGTGTGTCTTTGCCAGATACCAAGCGATGGCCGGCCACTCGGTGAGCAACGAGCCATCGTCGCGCACCAGCGCCGGCACCTTCGATTTCGGATTGATCGCGGTATAGTCGTGCTTGTACTGCGCGCCGCTGGCGAGATCGAGCCTCACCAGTTCGAAAGACTTGCCGATCTCTTCCAGCAGAATGTGAATGCCAAGCGAGCAAGCACCAGGCGCATAGAAGAGTTTCATCGGCATTCCCTTACATGATCAGTCGAACAGCGAGCTGACGGAGCTTTCGGTCGAGATGCGGCGCATCGCCTCGGCCAGCAGCGGGGCGATGGAGAGCTGGCGGATGTTATGCGCCAGACGCACCGCCTCGGTGGCCGCGATGGAGTCGGTGATGGTCATCATCCCGATCGGCGAAGCGGCAATGCGCGCCACCGCGCCGCCCGAGAGCACGCCATGCGAGACATATACTTCCACGGACTTGGCGCCATTGGCCAGTAGCGCCTCGGCGGCATTGCACAGCGTGCCGCCGGAGTCACAGATATCGTCGATGATGATGCAGTCGCGGCCCTCAACATCGCCGATGATGTTCATCACCTCGGAGACACCGGCGCGCTCGCGGCGCTTGTCGATAATGGCGAGGTCGGTGTTCAGGCGCCGCGCGATGATGCGCGCACGCAGCACGCCGCCCACGTCGGGGGAGACGATCATCGGCTCACGGCCCGCGAAACGCTCCTCGATATCGCGCGCGAAGAGCGGAGCGGCGGGGAGGTTGTCCACGGGAATGTCGAAGAAGCCCTGAATCTGCCCGGCGTGCAGGTCCATGGTCAGCACGCGGTTTGCGCCGGCCTCGGTGATGAGGTTGGCGACGAGCTTGGCCGAAATCGGCGTGCGCGGGCCGGACTTACGGTCCTGGCGGGCATAGCCGAAATACGGAATCACCGGCGTGATGCGGCGGGCGGAGCCGCGGCGCAGCGCGTCGAGCGTGATCAGCAACTCCATCAGGTTGTCATTGGTGGGGTAGGACGTGCTCTGAACGACGAACACATCCTCGCCGCGGACGTTTTCGTGGATTTCCACGAACACTTCCATATCGGCGAAGCGCCGGATGGAAGCCTTCGCCAGCGGAAGGTTCAAACCGGCGGCGACAGCTTCGGCCAGTGGGCGGTTGCTGTTGCAGGCGACAATTTTCATGCTGGCTCTTCCCGGTGAAAGTCTGGTCGGGCGCGGTGTAGCAATCAGGTTCCACCTTGTAAATTAAGCGGAGAGCTCCCGTGACCGTTCCGTGGCGGCCTGGATGGCCTCTCGAAAAGATTTTGGCCAAGCGTCATCCGCGCGCAACACTGCCAAAGCACGCTCGGTGGTCCCCTTGGGCGAGGTCACGGCAATGCGTAACTGCGCGGCATCCTCGGCCGAGGCGGCGAGCAGGGCGGCGGAGCCGATTACGGTCTGACGGGCCATCTGCCGGGCAAGTTCCGGGGGCAGCCCCTGGTCCAGGCCAGCCTGCTCAAGCAGCTCAGTCAACAGGAAAACATAGGCCGGACCGCCACCCGAGATGGCCGTCACCGGGTCCAGCAGCCCTTCCTCCTCCACCCAGGCGATCTCGCCGGTAGCACCGAGCAACGTGTCGGCCAGGGCCTTTTGCACAGGCGTCACGGCCTCCGCGGCATAGGCCACGGTGATGCCCTGACGCACGGCGGCAGGGGTGTTGGGCATGGCACGCACGATAGCGGCGGGAACGCCGAGCAGCCGAGTCACAGCCTCTACGGTCTTACCTGCCATGATCGAGATGAATACCGCGCCTCCCGCAAACCGCGCATAGGCGGGCAGCGCCTCAGCCGCCGATTGCGGTTTTACCGCCAGCACCACCGCTTCTGGCGCGAATCCGGCGGGGATCGCCGCCGCATCCGCCACCACGGTGACATTGGGGCCCGCGAGCTTGGCGGCCTCCGCCGAAGGGTCCACGACGATGGCCTGGGAGAGGCCACGCTCACGCCAGCCTGCGAGCATTGCGCTGCCCATGCGGCCACCGCCGACGAGCAGGAGAGAAGGTAATCCAGTCATGCCAAGCGTTATGTCACGCTTCTCCGGCGCACTCCAGCATGGCCGCATCCAGCGCCTCATCGGCGCTCTTGCCGCCCCAGAGCACAAACTGGAACGCCGGGAAGAAGCGCTCGCACTCGGTAACGGCGATGTCGATCAGGTCTTCGACCGACTCCGCCGAACCCGAGACGCCGCGCAGCAGCACCGAATGGCGGTACACCGGCATGCCGGTCTCCTCATCCATGCCAAAATGCCCGATCCAGAGCCGCTCATTCGCCTTGGCCAGCAGCTCATACATGGCGCCGCGCTGCTTGGCAGGGGCCTTCATGTCGAAGGCGCAGGAGAAATGCATAATGGAGATTTCGTCCGACCAGCAGAAGAACATGCCATAATCGCACCATTTGCCACTGGCCTCGGCGGCCAGCTCGGCATCCGAGCGGCGGTCGAACATCCAGTCGTTACCGGCGATCACCTGTTCCACTAGGTCGAGCGGGTTGGAGACGGTGGCGGTTTCGTCTTCGTGGAGGGCGAGGCTCGTCATGACAAGTCTCCTGGTGCAGCCAGAGGTGCCGGGTGAGACGATGCTGGGGTTTTTCGTGCCGCCGCCAGTGTTTCTCCCCACGACTCCGACTCTATGCGGATTCCCCAACCCGGTGCAACGAAAAGCTTTTCCGCCAGCGCAAAAATACAGCTAACAAATGGTTAGAAAAGCAGCATGCCGTTACAGCCCGTTACCATGTTTCCGGCTGTGGCACCCCCGAGGGGCGTGCTAAGCTGCGGGGCGTGGATATTCATCCGCCCACTCCCCATATGTGGCGTGGTTACAGGAGTTCTTATGAACAAAGTCTTTCTTGCCCCCTTCGCGCTGGCGGGCGCGCTGCTGCTGGCTCCGGCCGCGCAGGCGCAAACCCCGCGTGATATCCAGAACATGATCGCCAACGGCCAGGAGACCCAGGCCATCCAGGCGCTGAACAATGTGCTGGCCCAACACCCGCAGAGCGGCGTGGCGTGGTATCTGCTGGCCGAGGCGCAGGACGCCCAGGGCAATGAGTCCGCCGCCGCCCAGGCGCTGACCAAGGCGCAGACCATCTCCCCCGGCCTGCCCTTCGCCAAACCGCAGGAGGTCTCGGCCCTACAGGCGCATATCAACGCCCCCCACGCCGCCGTCACGCCCGAGCGCCATCATGGCATCAGCCCGGCGATCATGGTCATTGGCGGCTTCATTGTTCTGTTCGTGCTGCTGCGCATGTTCGGGAGGCGGCGCACGGTTTACCCCGGCTATGGCGCGTCCGGCCCCATGCAAAACGGCCCGATGGGCTACGGCGCCCCCCCCGGCTACGGCCCCGGCGGCGGGTTTGGCGGCGGTGGCGGCGGGTTTGGCAGTTCGCTGGTCTCCGGCCTTGCGGCTGGCGCGGGCTTCGCGGCGGGTGAACGGATCATCGACGGCCTGACCGGCCGCGGCGAGGCCCGCGCCGATACGCCGCAGCAGAATTTCCCCGACGATAATCGCGACGACGGGCTTAACGGCACCCCTGGCTGGGGTGACTCCGGCAGCGACGACGACCTGAACAACAATAGCTGGTCGTAAACAAAGAAAAGGGCCGAAGCGGCGAGAGTACCGCTTCGGCCCTTTCTTTCCGACATTTTTGGAAGCGCCCTTTTCCAAAAGGGCGCTTTTTCATACCTTAGACGCGGCGCATCTTGGGGCCGTAGTAACGGCCGGTGCCACCCAGCTCAGCCTCGATGCGGATGAGCTGGTTGTACTTCGCCGTGCGGTCTGCGCGGGCGAGCGAGCCGGTCTTGATCTGGCCGCAGTTCGTAGCAACGGCGAGGTCGGCGATGGTCGCGTCCTCGGTCTCGCCGGAACGGTGCGACATCACGGCGGTGTAGCCGGCGCGGTGGGCCATCTCGACCGCTTCCAGCGTCTCGGTCAGGGTGCCGATCTGGTTCACCTTCACCAGGATGGAGTTGGCGGTACCCGCCTCGATGCCACGGGCCAGACGCACCGGGTTGGTCACGAACAGATCGTCGCCAACCAGCTGCACCTTGCCGCCCAGGCGCTCGGTCAGCAGCTTCCAGCCGGACCAGTCATCCTCGGCGCAACCGTCCTCGATGGAGGCGATGGGGAAGCGCGCGCACAGATCGGCCAGATAATCGACCATCTGTCCGGCGTCGAACTTCTTGCCCTCGCCCTCGAGGTCGTAGATGCCGTCCTTGAAGAACTCGGTGGAGGCGCAATCCAGCGCGAAGGTGATGTCCTCGCCCGGAATATAGCCAGCCTTCTCGCAGGCCTTGGAGATAAAGCCCAGCGCCTCGTCGGCCGATTTCAGGTTCGGGGCGAAGCCGCCCTCGTCACCAACGTTCGTGTTGTGGCCGGCATCATGCAGCTGCTTCTTCAGCATGTGGAAGATCTCGGAGCCAATGCGCACGGCCTCGGCGATAGAGGACGCGCCCACGGGCTGGATCATGAACTCCTGGATGTCGATCGGATTGTCGGCATGCTGGCCGCCATTCACGATGTTCATCATCGGCACCGGCAGGGTACGGGCGGACACGCCACCAATGTAGCGGTACAGCGGCAGGCCGTTATCCACGGCGGCAGCCTTGGCCAGCGCCAGGGAGACGCCCAGGATGGCGTTCGCGCCCAGGCGGGACTTGTTCGGGGTGCCGTCCAGGTCGATCAGGATATTGTCGATCCCGACCTGGTCCTCGGCGTCCAGCCCGCCGATGGTGTCGAGGATCTCGCCCTCGACAGCCTGAACGGCCTGCAGCACGCCCTTGCCGTTATAGCGGGACTTGTCGCCATCGCGCAGCTCGACGGCCTCATGCGCGCCGGTGGAAGCGCCGGACGGCACTGCGGCGCGGCCAAACGCGCCGGATTCCAGCAGCACGTCCACTTCCACGGTGGGGTTGCCCCGGCTGTCGAGAATCTCCCGGGCGACGATATCGGCAATGGCGGTCATCTGACTGGCTCCTGCTTGAATTATGCGGCGCGAGTAGCCCAGCCACGCCCCCCAGGCAAGCACAAAGCCCGCTCTAGGCTTGGCGGTTGCCATTCCCCATATAGAAGGATAACCGAACCGGCAGTATTCCAACCCATCAGGACGCAACCATGCCCGCATATCGCTCCCGCACCTCCACCTCCGGCCGCAACATGGCCGGCGCCCGCGCGCTGTGGCGCGCCACGGGCATGCAGGACGGGGATTTCAACAAGCCGATCATCGCGGTGGTGAACTCCTTCACCCAGTTCGTGCCCGGCCATGTGCATCTCAAGGATCTCGGCCAACTCGTGGCGCGCGAGATTGAGGCGGCGGGCGGCGTGGCCAAGGAATTCAACACCATCGCGGTGGATGACGGCATCGCCATGGGCCATTCCGGCATGCTCTACTCCCTGCCCTCGCGCGAGCTGATCGCGGACTCCGTGGAGTACATGGTCAACGCCCATTGCGCCGACGCCATGGTCTGCATCTCCAATTGCGACAAGATCACCCCCGGCATGCTGATGGCCGCGATGCGCCTCAATATCCCGGCCATCTTCGTCTCCGGCGGGCCGATGGAGGCGGGCAAGTACATCCATAACGGCAAGACCGAGGCGCTGGACCTGATCGACGCAATGGTGTCCGCCGCCGACCCGAACGTGACCGACGAGGAAGCGGCGGGCATGGAGCGCTCCGCCTGCCCCACCTGCGGCTCCTGCTCCGGCATGTTCACCGCCAATTCCATGAACTGCCTTACCGAGGCGCTGGGCCTCTCTCTACCGGGCAATGGCAGCCTGCTGGCCACGCATGCCGACCGCAAGGAGCTGTTCCTGGAAGCCGGGCGCAAAATCGTGGAGCTGGCGAAGCGCTGGTACGAGAAGGACGACGCCACCGCCCTGCCACGCGGCATCGCCACCTTCGAGGCCTTCGAGAACGCCATGTCGCTGGACATCGCCATGGGCGGCTCCACCAACACCGTGCTGCACCTGCTGGCCGCCGCCGAGGAAGGTGGGGTGAACTTCACCATGGCGGATATCGACCGCCTCTCCCGCCGCGTGCCCAACCTGTGCAAAGTCGCGCCCTCCAAGGCCGATGTGCACATGGAGGACGTGCACCGCGCTGGCGGTATCATGGCCATTCTGGGCGAGATGTCCCGTGGCGGGCTGCTGCACACCAATGTCCCGACCGTCCACGCCCCCACGCTGGGCGACGCCATCGCCTCCTGGGACATCCGCGCCCCCGGCCATACCGGCAACGACGCCGCCTCCACCCTGTTCCTCGCTGCCCCCGGCGGCGTGCGCACCACCCAGGCCTTCAGCCAAGCCCGCCGTTACGAGACGCTGGACACCGACCGCGAGAAAGGCGTGATCCGCGACATCGCCCACGCCTTCAGCCCGGATGGTGGCCTCGCCGTGCTCACCGGCAACATCGCGCTGGACGGCGCGATCGTGAAGACCGCGGGCGTTGATCCCTCCATCCTGGTGTTCTCCGGCCCGGCCCGCATCTTCGAGAGCCAGGATGACGCCGTCTCCGCCATTCTCGGCAACCGCATCAAGGCGGGCGATGTGGTGGTGATCCGCTACGAAGGCCCGAAGGGCGGCCCCGGCATGCAGGAGATGCTGTACCCGACCAGCTATCTGAAGTCGAAAGGCCTGGGCAAAGCCTGCGCCCTCATCACCGATGGCCGCTTCTCCGGCGGCACGGCGGGTCTATCCATCGGCCATGTCTCGCCCGAAGCCGCCGAAGGCGGCACGATCGGTCTGGTCGAGGAAGGCGACACGGTCGAGATCGACATCCCCAACCGCGTCCTGAAGATCGCGGTGAGCGACGAGGAACTCGCCGCCCGCCGTGCGCGCATGGAGGCCAAGGGCAAGGATGCCTGGACCCCGAACCGCGAGCGCCACGTCTCCGCCGCCCTGCAGGCCTACGCGGCCATGACCACCAGCGCCGCCCGTGGCGCTGTGCGCGACGTAAGCCAGCTCAAGCGCTGCTGAACGAGAAAAGGCCATGCTCAACAGAGCATGGCCTTTTTGTTTGAGACGCCGCTTTTTTGAAAAAAAGCGGCACCAAAAAGCTTTTATTCGTTTTAGGCCGCAGCCTCTTTCGAATACACAGCAAGTGCCTCCAGCACCTTCGGCGCCAGATGCTTCTGGCAGATCAGCAGATCCGGCAGATACGGGTTGGCGTTGTTATACGCCAGCGGCGACCCATCGGCGCGCGAGGCATGCAGCCCGGCGGCCAGCGCCACGGCGGCGGGGGCGCAGTTGTCCCACTCATACTGCCCGCCAGTGTGCAGATAGATATCCGCCTCACCCCGCAGCACCGCCATCGCCTTCGCGCCCGCCGAGCCCATAGGCACCAACTCGGCGCCGAGCGCCTCAGCCACCGCCACCGCCTCCTTGGCCGGGCGGGTGCGGCTGACCAGCATCCGCAGCTTCGGGGCCACTTCAGGCAGCATTTGCGGCTCGGAGGCCAGGGTTAGCCCCAGCCCAGGCAGTGCCACCGCGCCAATCTCCGGCTTGCCGTCGATAGCCAGCGCCACATGCACCGCCCAATCCCCGCGCCGCTCACCATATTCGCGCGTACCGTCCAGCGGGTCCACGATCCACACCCGCTTGGCGGCAAGCCGCTCCTCATTGTCCTTCTCCTCCTCGGAGAGCACGGCATCATCCGGGCGCTGCTGCTTCAACGCCTCCATGATGAAGGCATTGGCCACGCGGTCCCCCGCCTTGCCCAGCGCTTTCTCGGCGAACAGCCCGCAAGCCTGCAACTCCAGCAGCAGCTTGCCCGCCGTGGTGGCGATATGCTTCGCCAGTTCCAGATCGTTCACGGAATCAGCCTTTCGATGATGAGATCCGCCGCTTCCTCCGGCGTGATCTTCGACGTATCGATATGAATCTCCGGGACCTCCGGCGGCTCATAGGGGCTGTCGATGCCCGTGAAGTTCTTCAGCTCGCCGGACCGGGCCTTCTTATACAGCCCCTTCACGTCGCGCTTCTCGGCTTCTTCCAGCTTGGTGTCGATGAAGATCTCGATGAACTCGCCCGGCTGCATCATCTGGCGCACCATCTCGCGCTCCGAGCGGAACGGCGAGATGAACGCGGTGAGCACGATCAACCCGGCATCGGTCATCAGCTTCGCCACCTCGCCCACGCGGCGGATATTCTCGATCCGGTCCGCCTGGGTGAAGCCGAGATCCTTGTTCAGCCCGTGACGGACATTATCGCCATCGAGCAGGAAGGTATGCCGGTTCATCCGCACCAGCTTCTTCTCGACAAGGTTGGCGATGGTGCTCTTACCCGCGCCCGAAAGCCCGGTGAACCACAGCACGGCGGGCTTCTGGTTCTTCAGCCCCGCATGCACCTCACGCGAGATATCCAGCGCCTGCCAATGCACGTTCTGCGAGCGGCGCAGCGCGAAATGGATCATCCCCGCCGCCACGGTGGCGTTGGTCATCTTATCGATGAGGATGAACCCGCCCAGCGTGCGATTGCTCTCATAAGCCTCGAAGGGGATCGCCCGATCGGTGGCGATATTGGCGACACCAATAGCATTCAGCTCCAGCGTCTTAGCCGCCATATGCTCCAGTGTGTTCACGTTCACCTGGTATTTCGGCGCATGCACGCTGGCCGAAACCGTCTGCGTGCCCAGCTTCAGCCAATAAGCGCGGCCCGGCGTCAGCGCCTCGTCAGCCATCCACACGATCGTCGCCTCGAACTGGTCCGCCACCTGCACAGGCGCATCGGCCAGCGTAATCACGTCACCACGCGAGCAATCGATCTCATCGGCAAAGCACAGGGTAATAGACTGCCCCGCCACCGCCTGCGGCAGATCGCCATCCAGCGTGACAATGCGCGTCACCGTCGAGGTCTTGCCCGAAGGCAGCACCCGCACCGCATCGCCCGGCTTCACCACGCCGGAGGCAATCAGCCCGGAGAAGCCACGGAAATCGAGATTCGGGCGGTTCACCCACTGCACCGGCAGGCGGAAGGGCTTGGCCTGATCGGCCGCAACATCCAGTTCCACCGTCTCCAGATGCTCAATCAGCGGCACGCCATGATACCAGGGCGTGTTGGCCGATTTGGTGGTGATGTTATCGCCCATGAAGCCCGAGATCGGCATCGGCACGAAGCTCTTGATGCCGATGCTGTCAGCGAATTTGCGATACTCCTCGACAATCGCCTCATACTTCGCCTGATCATAGCCGATCAGGTCCATCTTATTCACGGCAAGCACGATATTACGGATGCCGATGAGATGCGCCAGATAAGAGTGCCGACGCGTCTGCGTCAGCACGCCTTTGCGCGCATCAATCAGAATAACGGCGAGATCGGCGGTGGACGCGCCGGTGATCATGTTGCGCGTGTACTGCTCATGGCCCGGCGTATCAGCCACGATGAACTTGCGCTTCTCGGTGGCGAAGAATCGATACGCCACGTCGATGGTGATCCCCTGCTCGCGCTCGGCGGCAAGACCATCGACCAGCAACGCGAAGTCAATATTCTGCCCCTGCGTGCCAACCTTCTTGGAATCCGCCTCAAGCGCTGCAAGCTGGTCCTCAAAGATCATCTTCGAATCATACAGCAGCCGCCCGATCAGCGTGGATTTACCGTCATCCACCGAACCGCAGGTGATGAAGCGCAGCATCGACTTATGCTGATGCTTCTCCAGATACGCGTCGATATCCTGCGCGATCAGTTCGTCGGTCTTGTAGGAGCTTTCCTGAACCTCGGACATCAGAAATACCCCTCCTGCTTCTTCTTTTCCATGCTGGCTGAGCCTGCATCCTTATCAATCACACGCCCCTGGCGCTCCGATGTGGTGGTCAGCAGCATCTCCTGAATCACCTCAGGCAGGGTGGTGGCGTTGCTTTCCACCGCGCCGGTCAGCGGGTAGCAGCCCAGCGTGCGGAAGCGCACATTCTTCATCTCTGGCACCTCGCCAGGGCGCAGGCGGAAGCGCTCGTCATCGACCATGATGAGCATCCCATCGCGCTCCACCACCGGCCGCTTGGCCGCGAAGTACAGAGGCACGATAGGAATTTTTTCTAACTGGATATATTGCCAAATATCCAGCTCGGTCCAGTTGGAGATGGGAAACACGCGGATACTCTCACCCTTGTTCTTGCGGGCGTTATAGAGGTTCCACAACTCCGGGCGCTGGTTCTTCGGATCCCAGCGATGGTTGGCCGACCGGAAGGAGAAGATGCGCTCCTTGGCGCGGGATTTCTCCTCGTCGCGCCGCGCGCCGCCGAAAGCCGCGTCGAACCCGTATTTGTCCAGCGCCTGCTTCAGCCCTTCGGTCTTCCACATATCGGTATGCAGCGAGCCATGGTCGAACGGGTTGATCCCTTTCTCCATCGCCTCCGGGTTGTGATAGACGATCAGCTCCATGCCGCTCTCACGCGCCATGCGGTCGCGCAGTTCGTACATGGCCTTGAACTTCCAAGTCGTATCAACATGCAGCAGCGGGAAAGGCGGCGGGCTAGGGTAGAAGGCCTTGCGCGCCAGATGCAGCATCACGGCGGAATCCTTGCCCACCGAGTACAGCATCACCGGCTTCTCGGTCTCAGCCACCACCTCGCGCATGATGTGGATCGATTCCGCCTCAAGACGCTGTAAATGCGTCAGTCTCACCGTCGCGTCCGCGGCTGCCATGCAACTCTCCGTCCTAGCCAAACCAGCCCCGGCGCGAATGCGGGCGGAGCATCATTCGGCTCTCTTGGCACGCTCCAGCAGGCTCCGCAAATTAGAAAATTTTTTTATCGAGCCAGCCATGACCCGGCAAAACCATGCCAGCACCACAAAAATGGAGAGGATTCCCCTCTCAGCCTACCAAGCACCTAGATGAAATTACTTTATGCCGCCGTGAGTTGCAGCGGCTTCGCCACCGAGCCATTGGTCAGGCGGTAATTCGCCTGGTCGGCATAGAGCGCACGCAGCAACTGGTTGTTCAGCGCATGCCCGGTGCGGTTGCCGATAAACCGGCCCGAGATCGGCGCGCCGGCCAAAGCCAAGTCACCAATCACGTCCAACAGCTTGTGGCGCACGAACTCATCCGCATAGCGCAGCCCTTCCGGGTTCAGCACCTTGTCATCGTCCACCACCACCGCATTGGCCAAAGAGCCACCACGGGCAAGCCCAGCCTTGCGAAGCGCCTCGATCTCGCCCACCAGCGTAAAGGTGCGGGCCTTGGCAATCTCGCTGGCAAAGCCCTCTTCCGAAAGGTGGAAATTATACGCCTGCGCCCCGATGGCCGAAGCCGCGAACTCGATCGAAAGCGAGATATCGAACCCCGCCCCACCAGGATTATGCGGGCGCAACTCGGCAAAAGCACCATGATGCTCCACCCGCACCGGGCGCAGGATCTCCAGCCGTTCGCGCAGCCCCCCATGCTCGGTAATCCCGGCACTCTCGAGCAGAAACAGGAAGGGGGCCGCTGATCCGTCGAACACCGGCAGTTCCGGGCCATCCACCTCGATCAGCAAATCATCCACGCAGCATGCCGCCAGCGCCGCCATCAGGTGCTCGATGGTTCCGATCTTCGCCTCGCCCAGCGAAATCAGCGTGCAGAGCCGGGTGTCTGTCACGTAGTCGAACCGGGCCGGAATGCTCACGCCCAGATCGCTGCGATGAAACACGATGCCACTATTCACCGCCGCCGGCTTCAGCCGCAGCATCACATCCGCACCGCTATGCAGCCCGCGCCCGACGGCGGAAATCTCCGCCTTCAGCGTGCGCCGCGGGGCCGGAGCGGCCTCGGACGGGGTAAAGCTGTACTTCTCGCGCAGGGACGACATCGTGAATCCGTCAGTTAACATCAAGTTTAATCTAAACCCTGCAGCGCCCCCGCCTCCAGTCAATCATTATTTCTAATTATTTCCGCACAAATATCTGATATTAAATTGTTTTATCATCACTCGACATCAGGTGTGTCAGCCTCCGGCCTGTGCACCGGCACCGTGTCATGAAAGCGGCGGTAATCAATCGTCGCTCCACCGTCCGGCGAGCGGGTCACGATATCGATAAAGCGGTGATTGAACCGCACATCCTCGGCGCCATACACATATTTGGCGGTGATGGTGGCGCTCAGCGCCTCGTCCGTACCGGTAAGCAGGCAGACAAACACATTGCCCGCCGCCGCCAAGCTCTCGCGGTCTCTGCCCCAGAGCGGGCTATCCTGAGTGATCTTGTGCGAGACCATCCAACTCAGCGCAAAAACCGGCGAGAAGTCCCGCTCCAGCTTCAGCGGGAGCATCCGACGCATCACCCCGCCTTCCGCCTCATCCTCGTCCATCAGCATCACCACGCTCATATGCGCCTCGGAGATTTCCTCCCGCCGCTGATTGGCGACCCGGAACATCAGCGTCTGCACCCCTCCTATCTCGCGCACCACCATCACCTTGGAGAACAACACACGCGGGCGCGGGCGCGAGAGCCGGGCGAAAAACACGCCCGTGGAAACCGCCAGATTGATCTGGCCGAGCAGAATCTCAACTGTGACGACGATATTGGCCAGGAGAGAGACCGGATAAACGGTGCTGAAACCGCTGGTGGAGAAGGCCTGCACCGAGAAGAAAAAGGCCGAGGCAAAACGGCCATAATCGCCGCCCGGCACCCCGGCAAGCCCACCGATCAGCGTATAAACGCTGGCGAAGATGAGATTGACGGCCACAAAATACAGCCCCAACAGCCCGATGAGCGCCGGCAGCGGCATGGTCATCAGGTCGTAGTACAGATCCTTCAGCCCATGCCGGGCAATGCCGCGCCGCTCAATGGCGCGGATCGCCTCGGCTGAGAGCGGCTTGATCCGGCCGCGCCGCGCCCTGTGCTGATGCTGCTCCATGGCTGGCAGCTTTGGCCCCACTGGCAGCGCCGTCAAGCCGCACGGAAAACGTTGCCGCGGCACAGCAGAAATGCTCTGCTAGGGACCATAGGCAAGGAGGGTTAGCGATGATCGTCGTCACCACCGAAAATGTCGCCAATCATCGGGTCAGGGAGACGCTGGGCCAATGTTTCGGCGTGGTCGTGCGTAGCCGTGGCCTCGGCGGCAATATCATGGCGGGCCTGCGCTCGCTCGTCGGCGGGGAGATCGTGGAATACACCCGCATGCTGGAGGAAGCCCGGCGCCACGCCGTGGACCGGCTGGTGGCCAACGCCACGATGATGGGCGCCAACGCCGTTACCATGATGCGCTTCGACTCCTCGGAAATGGGGCAGACCATGAGCGAGGTCGTGGCCTACGGCACCGCTGTTATCGTGGAGCCATTGTGAGATGCTGCGCAGCTTCGTCATTGGCCTGAGTCTGCTGGCCCTGGGTGGCGGCCTGCTCGGGCTTGTCGCGGGTGGCGGCCCGGGCATGATCGGCTCGATGATCTTCGGCCTGTTTCTGCTCACAGGCACCGTGTTCGAGCGGCATTATCATCGCAACCAGCGCCAGATTCCCGGACCAGGCTGGGAACGCACCGGAGAGACCTTCAAAGACCCGACCGAGGGGGGCGTCGTCGAGGTCTGGTTCAACGAAACCAGCGGCGAACGCCGCTACGTGGAACGCTGACAAAAAACGGCCCCTTCCGGGGCCGTTTTAATATTGGGTCGAGCCCCTTACTGGTTGCGGCGGAGGAAGGCGGGGATTTCCAGCCCCATCTCGTCGATCTGCGCCGGACGCACGGCGGCGCGGGCATGCTCGCGGGCTTCCTCATGCTGCGCCTGCGGCTCAGCGCGCATGGCCGGCTCCTGCCGGTGCGCGGGAGGCTGCGGCGCGGGAGCAGGCTGCTTGGAGCCGAAGCCAAACACCGACTTGAAGATGCTGGTGCTCTTGGGCGGCTCAGGCGCACGCACCGGGTCCGGCGCCACATTGCGCACCGGCACGGCGGGGCGCTGCGGCTGCGGCTGCGGCTGCGGCGCCCGCGGGGCGGCTTCCGCCGCCGGGGCAACGGGGGCTTGATGCATCGGCTGGGCCGGGGCAGTGGGCTGCTCAGCGCCAAGGGCGATCTCGTAGCCACGGTCGACATAGGCCTTGGAGACCAGCGGCGCGGCAGGCGGCTCCGGCACATAGCCAGCGGGCCGGGCGGAACCGGGCAGCACCGGCGCACCGGCATGACCTTGCGCGTTTACCGACTGGCCAGATACGGCATTGGCGAACTGCACGGGCTCGGCATTGCCGCCATTCACCACCTTGAGGTTCGGCATCGTCTGCGGCATCGAGTCGATGCCGGTGGCTACCACGGAGACGCGGAGGCGCCCCTGCATGCTCTCGTCGAGCGACATGCCGAACATAATGTTCGCGTCCTTATCGACTTCCTCGCCAATGCGGTTGGCGGCCTGATCCACCTCGAACAGCGTCACGTCGGTACCGCCGGTGATGTTGATCAGCAGGCCGCGCGCGCCCTTCATATTGGTATCTTCCAGCAGCGGGTTGCTGATGGCGGCCTCGGCGGCGCGGATCGCACGATCCTCGCCCTCAGCCTCGCCGGTGCCCATCATGGCCTTGCCCATTTCGCGCATCACGGAGCGCACATCGGCGAAGTCCAGGTTCACAAGGCCGGGCATCACCATCAAATCGGTCACGCCGCGCACGCCCATGTAGAGCACGTTGTCGGCCATCTCGAACGCTTCTTTCCAGCTCGTGCGTTCGTTGGCGACCTTGAAGAGATTCTGGTTCGGGATGACGATCAGCGTATCCACATAGGCCTGCATCTCGATGATGCCCTCCTCGGCGGCACGCAGGCGGCGCCGGCCCTCGAAGGAAAACGGCTTGGTGACGACACCAACGGTGAGAATGTCACGCTCGCGCGCCATGCGGGCGATCACTGGCGCCGCACCCGTGCCAGTGCCACCGCCCATACCGGCGGTGATGAACACCATATGCGTGTTCTCGAGGTGACGAGCGAGTTCCTCGGCGGCTTCATCGGCGGAGAGCTTGCCGATTTCCGGGCGGCCACCGGCGCCATTGCCCTGGGTGAGATGAGGCCCAAGCTGGATGCGCTTCTCGGCCAGCGAACGCTGCAGCTGCTGCGCGTCCGTGTTGGCAACAACGAAGTCAACGCCAGGCAGATTCAGGCTGATCATGTTGTTAACGGCATTGCACCCGCCGCCGCCCACACCAAACACGGTGATTCGCGGTGTGAAGTCCGTGTGCAACGGCTTCTCGATTGTCAGGTTCAGTGTCATCTGCTCATCTCTCCTCAAGGACAATCGGTAAAGAACGCGCCGATTTCATGTCAAACACGATTTTTCAAAAAATCAACAAAACCGCCGAACCAACCGCGGCCTCGTTCCGCTTCGAAATTGATATCCTGCATATTTTGCCCATCGCCGGTGGCGAAGGCGAGCAGCCCGATCAGCGTGGCGAAGTTCGGGGCGTTCGCCGAGTCGGGCAAGGCTAGCACGGCACCGGGGCGGCCAAGGCGCACATGCCTATCGAGAATTTGCGCCGCGAGTTCGCGTACACCGCCAAGCTGCGAGGCGCCGCCCGTAAGTACCACGCGCACGCCACCCGCGCGGCCAAGGCCCGCGGTTTCGAGCTGGTCCTTCACCAGTTCGAAGATCTCCTCGATTCTCGGACGGATGCAGGAGATGAGATGCGAGCGTGGCATCTGCACGATCTGGTGCTCCGCCTCGCCCACCATCGGCACCGGTAGCAGCTCGCGCGAATCGTCAGGGCTGGAATGGCAGTTGCCATACAGCGCCTTCAAACGCTCCGCATGCGCAATGGATGTCGAAAGCCCTTGCGCGATATCCGTGGTCACATGGTTGCCGCCCACGGGGATCTGCGCCGTGTGTAGCACCTGGCCTTCGGAGAACACCGCCATGGTGGTGGTTCCGCCGCCCATGTCGATCACCGTGGTGCCAAGCTCACGTTCATCGCCCACCAGCGTGGCAAGGCCCGAGGCCAAAGGCGCCGAGATCAGCCCCGCGATATCCAGCTCGCAGCGCGAAAGGCAGGCCGAGAGCGTGCGCAGCGCGGTGTTCCCCGCATCGATGACATGCAGCTGCGCGGTCAGCGTGTTGCAGAATAAGCCGCGCGGATCGGTGATGCCCATCGTCTCGTCGGTGGAAAAACTCAGCGGCAGCGCGTGGATCGTGGCACGGCCATCGGCGGCGGCGCGGGCACGCGCCTCGCGCACCACGCGGCGAATGTCATCGGCCGTCACGGCGCGGCCATCCACCGGCCACTGCACGTTGAACAGGCGCGACTCAGGCTGGCCGCAGGAAAGGTTCACGTAAACGGATTTGAGCCGCATATCCGCAAGCTCCTCCGCCGTGCCCACGGCGGCGCGAATCGCCCGCTCCGCCGCATCGAGGTCCACGATCCCGCCGGATTTGATCCCCTGGCTCTTCTGCCAGCCAAAGCCCAGCGAGCGCAGCCTGCCATCGGACTCCGCGCGGCCGATCAGGCAGGCAATCTTCGTCGAGCCGATGTCCAGCACGCCGAACGGGCCGGAGCGCATCCGGCGCGCGCGCGGCGCCTCATCCTGCTGCGGCTTGGCTGAAGTCTCGAGCGCGGGTGCGCGGCGTGGCGCGTTAGCCATGTTTCTGCGTCGCTCCCTGTTTCGTTGCCGCAGGCGGCGTGGGCGCCGGATAAGGCTTCACCACCAGCCGTCCCTCCTGGCGCAAATCAATCACTTCCACCGGGCGTTCGAGCAACTGCATGCTGGTTTGCAGCGCCGCGAGCTGGCCGATGGCATCCGCCTCATTCTCGGTTGGCAGCTTAACCACGGTCTGGTTCTTCAGGATCAGGTTCCAGCGCAGCCCATCCACACGCTGCGCCGCCGCCACATGCGAGAGCACGGCGGGAGCGGCCTGCAATTCGGTAACGAGCGCATTGGCATTGACCGGCGCATCCTCGCCAGAGAGCAGCAGCAGCGAGGGCTCGCGCCGCTTCGCCTCGGCGGCATCCTGGTTGGCAATCACATTGCCCTGCTTGTCGATGAGCACGAATTTCGGCTGCCCGTTGCTTGTGGTCTGCCAGATCGCAAAGATATTGCGCTCGGTCACGTTCACCACCAGCGTGCCCGGCAACTCGCGCGCCACCACGGCGCTCTGCACCGGCCCGAGCTGTTCCACCCGGTCGCGGATCTCCTGCAATGAGAAGCCTAGCGTCGGGTCGCCCGGCTTCACGCCGATGGCCTGTTGCAGCAAGGCGGGATCGGTCGTGGTGGCGCCGTTGATTTGTACATTGGAGATGCGCAGGCCGAGATCGGCGGTGAAATCCGCCAGAGGCGAGGTCGAAGGCGTTGCCACGGGTGCGGCGGCCTGGGCTATCTGCGGCGCGGGCGGGGCTGAAGGCAGGCTGCGCACCAGCTCATACCCCACGATGCCCACCGAGACGATGACAAGGAACCACAAGCCCGGCTTCAGGCTACGCTTCACACGGCGGAAGAACAACTTGCGCTGGGTCAGGCGGTCCTGCGGTGGCGCCGGCTTGCGCGCGCGCGAGGTGCGCGGGCGCTGCGGCAGCACGTCAACGCGCGACGCCGCAGAAATCTCGATCGTCGGCGGTGCTGCTACACGCGGCATGCCGCCCTCTCAACCATCCAGGTGCAGAGTGTGGAGAAATCCATGCCGGTATAGGCCGCCTGTTCCGGCAGCAGCGAGGTCGGCGTCATGCCCGGCTGGGTGTTCACCTCCAGCAGCACCAGCCGACCGGTCTCTTCGTCGTAACGCAGATCAGCGCGCGAAGCGCCCCGGCACCCCAGCGCCTTATGCGCCGCTAGCGCAATGTCCATCGCCTGGCGTGCCACACCTTCGGGGATTTCGGCCGGCACCACATGGCGCGAACCGCCAGCGGCATATTTGGCGTGGTAGTCGTAAAATTTCTCGGTCGGCAGAATTTCCGTCACCGCCAGGGCATTGTCTTCCAGCACCCCCACGGTCAGCTCCCGCCCCGGGATATACTGCTCCACCATGGCTGGACCGTAATGCCAGTTGGCCACGATCTCGGCGCGGTTATTGTCGCCAGCCTTGACGATGGACACGCCAACAGACGACCCCTCATTCACCGGCTTCACCACGTAAGGCGGCGGCAGCGGATCATGGTCGGCCAGCTCGGCAATGTCGATGATCCGGTGCGGCGCGACCGGCAGCCCGGCGGCGGTGAACACCGCCTTGGCGGCGGCCTTGTCCATGGCCAGAGCAGAGGCCCGCACACCGGAATGCGTATAGGGAATGCCTATATAGTCCAGCACGCCCTGGATCGTCCCATCCTCGCCGAACGGCCCGTGCAGCGCGTTGAACACCACGTCCGGGCGCGGGGTGAGCGCCTTGAGCAGCGCGCCGAGATCCTCGGTCACCTCGACCGCCGTCACCTCGAACCCAGCCTTTTCCAGCGCAGCAGCCACCTGCGCGCCGGAGCGGCGGGAGACCTCGCTCTCCGACGACATGCCTCCAAGAAGAACAGCCACGCGCGTCATGCCGGCACTCCAATCCGTTTAATTTCCCAACGCAGCGCCACGCCGGAATTCTCCTGCACGCGCCGCCTCACCTCTTCACCCAAGCCCTCAAGTTCCGCCGCCGTGGCCTCACCCAGATTCAGCAGAAAATTACAGTGCAATTCAGAAACCTGAGCCTGTCCTTTGGTTAGCCCCCGGCAGCCAGCGGCGTCGATCAGCTCCCATGCCTTCTGCCCTTGCGGGTTAGCGAAGGTAGAGCCGCCCGTGCGCGCCCGCACCGGCTGGCTCGCCTCACGCTTGGCCTTGATCTCCGCCATCTTCGCGCCGATCAGCGCCGCCTCACCTGGCCGCCCACGCAAACGCGCACGCACCACCACGGAATCCAGCGGCAAATTGGCGTGACGGTAAGACAGCCCCAGCTCCTGCGCCGGCACGCGGATCAACTCACCCGCGCGGGTAACAATCTCGGCCCAGTCCAGCACCTGCGCGATCTCGCCGCCATAAGCGCCCGCATTCATCGCCACCGCGCCACCAATGGTACCCGGAATGCCCGAGAGAAACTCCAGCCCCGTCAGCCCGGCCTCTGCGGCGTATTCCGCCACGGTCACATCCAGCGCCGCAGCCCCCGCGATGATGGCATCACCCTCCATCACCACATCGCCAAACCCGCGCGCCAGCTTGATGACAACGCCATTGATGCCGCCATCGCGCACGATCAGGTTGGACGCCGCGCCGATCACCGTCACTGGCATCTCCAGCGGTAAATCCTTCAGGAAAGTGCAGAGATCCTCCACATCAGCCGGGCGCAGCAAGTACTCCGCCGGCCCGCCGACGCGGAACCACGTCATCGGCGCCAACGGCGCATGCTCGGCCAGACGGCCGCGCGTGGCGGGGATCGCCGCCGCCATCATCGCCTGACTCCGGCGGCGCGCGCCGCGTTCTGCAATTCCGCGAGCTGCACCGGCAACGCCGCCGCCCATTGCGTGATATTCCCCGCCCCCAGGCAGACCACGTAATCGCCATGCCGGGCGATGGCATGCACCATCTCGGCCAGATGCGACGGATCGGACAGCGCCACCACCTGCCGGTGCCCGCGCGCGCGCAGGCCTTCAACCAACGCCTCCTTGTCCACACCCTCGATCGGCTGCTCGCCCGCCGCATACACATCAGCCACGATCACCGTGCCCGCATCATTCATGCAGGTGCAGAATTCCTCGAACAGCGATTGCAGGCGCGAGTATCGGTGCGGCTGCACCACGGCGATCACATCGCGCGCTCCGGCCTGACGCGCCGCGCGCAGCACCGCCGCGATCTCCACCGGGTGATGCCCGTAATCGTCGATCACGGTGATTCCGCCCGCCTCGCCGGTCTTGGTGAAACGCCGCTTCACACCTGCGAAATTGGCAAGCGCGGCCTTGATCTGCTGCTCGTCGATGTCCATCTCGGTGGCCACGGTAATGGCTGCCAGCGCGTTCTGCACATTGTGGTTACCCAGCATCGGTAGCTTGAACGGCCCCAGCCTGTGCGCCCGGCCGGTGATACGGTCGGAGATCCGCACCTCGAAACTCGCGCCATCCTTGGAGGTGATGATGCGCTCGGCGCGCACATCCGCCTGCAGCGAAAACCCGTAGGTAACAACGCGATGATCCGAAAGTGTGGGGATCATCTGCTGCACGGCCGGATGGTCGATGCACAGCACCGCGAAACCGTAGAACGGAATATTGGAGACGAACTGCCGATACCCGGCCTCCATCGCCTCCTTGGTCCCCCAATGGTCCAGATGCTCGGGGTCCATATTGGTAACGATGGCAATTACAGCCGGCAGGCGCAGGAAGCTGCCATCGGATTCATCGGCCTCCACCACCATCCAGTCGCCCTTGCCCAGACGCGTGTTGGAGCCATAGGCGTTGATAATGCCGCCATTGATGACGGTCGGATCGAACCCCGCTCCCTCCAGCACCGCCGCCACAAGGCTGGTGGTGGTCGTCTTGCCATGCGTGCCGCCAATGGCCACGGCCCATTTCAGCCGCATCAGCTCGGCCAGCATTTCCGCGCGCCGCACCACGGGAATCAGCTTGCGCCGCGCCGCCAGCACCTCGGGATTGTCCTTCGGCACGGCGGTGGAGATCACCACCACCTGCGCGGCTCCCAGGTTCTTCGCATCATGCCCTATGGCGACGGGAATCCCCGCCTTGCGCAGCCGCGCCACATTGGCATTCTCGGCAATATCTGAACCCTGCACCTGATAACCCAGCTCGTGCAGCACCTCGGCGATCCCGGACATGCCGATACCGCCAATGCCAACAAAATGCAGCGGCCCGATGGAAAGCGGAAGCGCCCTCATGCCACGGCTCCTTGTTGCACGAGGTCCGCCAGCTTTGCCGCGGCATCCACACGCCCGGCCTGCGCGCACACAACGGCGGCATTCGTCAGAGAATCAGAATCCATCAACAAAGTCTCAATCTTTTCAGCCAATATTTCGGGGGTCAACCCAGCTTGGTCCAACCGCCATGCCCCGCCCGCCGCCGCCAGAGCATCGGCATTGGCACGCTGGTGGTCGTCGATCGCCGTCGGCAGAGGAATGAAGATCGCCGGCCGTCCCGCCACGGCCACCTCGGCCACAGTAGACGCGCCTGCCCGCGCGATGACCAGATGCGCCTTGGCCAGCAGCGAGGCGACATCGGTGAAGAACGGCGACAGCTCAGCGGAAATCCCAGCCAGCTTGAACACCTGCCGCGCGGTGTCAATCTCCTCGACCCGGCATTGCTGCGTCACATGCAGCCGGTGGCGCAGCGCCTCGGGCAGCCGCGCCAATGCCTCGGGGATCAGCGTGCCGAACACCTTCGCTCCCAACGACCCACCCAGGACCAGCAGCTCAATGCGCTCTTCCGGAGCATGGTAACCCTCTCCATACAGCGCCACGATCGGCTTGCGCACCGGATTACCCAGAACCTTCGTCTTCACCCCGCGCGGCACCAGCTTGGTGTTGGCAAAGTTCAGCGCCAGCACATTGGCAAAGCGCGAAAGCAGCTTGTTCGCCCTGCCCAGCACCGCGTTCTGCTCATGCAGAATCACGCGCGGCTTGCCCATGAACATAATCGCCACCGCCAGCACAGGCGGTACGGAAGGATAGCCGCCAAACGCCACTACGGCGGAAGGACGAAGCTGCCGGAGCAAAGCCCGCGCCTCGAACACTCCGCGCAGCAGGGCCACCCCCCCCTGCAGCGCACGCTTGAACCCGCGCCCGGAGAGCCCGGCGCCGGAGATGACATGCCGCTCCGCCCGTGCGAAGACCTGCGAAGTCAGCCCGCCAGAGCGCGCATCGGTGAGCAACACCACGCGCTCGCCCCGCGCCAGCAGCTCCGCCGCCAGCGCCTCGGCAGGGAAGAAATGACCGCCCGTGCCACCAGCTGCGATCACAACAGGTTTCGGCGCCCCTGTTCTCATGCGCCCTCTCCGCCATGACGCTTGCGCGTCAGCGCCAGCAGAAAGCCCATCTGGATCGACACCGCCAAAGCCGAGCTGCCGCCATAGGAAAGGAACGGCAGCGTCATGCCCTTGGTAGGGATCAGCGAGAGCGAGGACGCCATGTTCACAAAGGCCTGCAAGCCAAAGCCCACCACCAGCCCGCCCGCCGCCAGCACCACGAACAAATTCGGCTCGGCCAGCAGGCGGAAGAAGGCGCGCAGTACGATGGCGGCAAACACCAGGATGATGAAGGCGCAGAAGAACAGTCCGAACTCCTCGCCCGCCACAGCGAACACGAAATCCGCGCGCGCATCGGGCAGGAAGTGCTTCACCTGCCCCTCGCCCGGCCCAAGCCCCCACATCCCGCCATTGCCGAAGGCCATCAGCGCCGTCTGCGCCTGGCTGCCCTTCGGCGGATCGATGAACATCATCACGCGCGTATGCACATGGCTGATGAAGAAGAACGCATAGACCAGCGCCAGCACCACCAGCACGGCGGCGATGCCGATCCACTTCATGTCCATGCCGTCAAGATAGAATTGCGACAGCACAACCATGGTGAACAGGAAGGTCATGCCAATATCCGGCTGCATCTTCAGCAGCAGCGCGGTGAGCAGATACACGCCAAGCGCCGCGCGCTTGCCCGGAAACCCCGGTGTACGGCGCGATTCCGCGATCAGCCACGCGGTGATGATCACGAAGGCCGGGCGCAGGAACTCACTCGGCTGCACGGTAAAACCGGGCAACGCGAGCCAGCGATTGGCGCCGTCCACCTCGGTGCCATGCACCAGGGTAAAGCCGGTGAGCAGGAAGAACACGATGCCCATCCCCAGCGCCGCCAGCTTCACCTGCCGCAGGCTGAGCATCGACATGCCCAGCATCGTCATCCCGCTGAGGATGAGGAAGAATATCTGCTTGATCATCGCCAGCGTGTGCGGGTCGGTGATATGCGTGGTAGCCGCCGGCATGGCGGCCAGCGCCAGCACGTAGCCAACGCTGAGCAGAATGCCGAGGCCGAGCATGGTCACCCGGTCCACGCTCCACCACCAGCGGCCCAACAGAGAGGTATCGGCGCGCGAAAGCGGGCGCATCAGGCAGCCACCTCCCTAGCAAGTTTGGCGAACACGTCGCCGCGCACCTCGAAATTCGGGAACTGGTCGAAGCTCGCCGCGGCGGGCGAGAACAGCACGATCCCGGCTCCCCCCTTGGCCGCCGAGAAAGCCTTGGGCAGCGCCGCTTCCAGCGTGCCCACATACTCATTGGCCACGCCATGCTGGCTCAGCTTGGCCGCGAAAGCCTCACCATCCCGGCCGATCAGGAACGCTTTCTCGACACGCGGGAAGAACGACGTCAGATCGTCAATCCCGCCCGCCTTGGCCACCCCGCCCGCAATCCACACAAAGCGCTCATGGCAGGCCATGGCGCGACTGGCGGCGTCGGCATTGGTTGCCTTGCTGTCGTTGATGAAGCGCACGCCCTCGCGCAGCGCCACCTCCTGCGCCCGGTGCGCAAGGCCGGGGAATGTCGCAATCCCCTCGGCAATCGCCGCCTCACTCACCCCAAGGGCGCGGGCCATCGCGGCGGCGGCGGCGGCGTTCTGCGCGTTATGCTCGCCTGGCAGCGCCTTGGCGCCTGTGGCTTGGCCAACCCCGGAAATCCGCACCACCTTGGCCGGTTGTGTGTCCAGCCATGCGGCCATCTCACGCGAGGGGGCGTCGTCCACCCCAACCACCGCCGTGCAGCTTTCGTCCTGGCGCGCGAAGATCGCCCGCTTGGCGGCGGCGTAGCCTGCCATGTCGCCATGGCGGTCCAGATGATCGGGCGAAAGATTCAGCATCACTGCTGTATCAAACCGGAGCGTCACGATTCGTTCCAACATATAGCTGGACATTTCCAGCACATACACGCCCTCATCCGGCAGAATCGGCAGCGACAGCGCCGCCGGGCCCAGATTCGCCCCCGCCGCGTTCGGCACCCCGGCCACGTTGAGGATATGCGCCAACAGCGCCGTGGTGGTGGATTTGCCGTTGGTGCCGGTAATCCCGGCGAAGCGCGCCTTGGAGCCCAGCCCCCGCACCGCCCGGTAGAGCAGCTCGGCATCGGTGAGCACCGGCACGCCATGCGCAGCCGCCCAGACGGCCTCGGGATGCGGTTTCGGCAGAATGTGCGGAATACCGGGGGACAGCACCACCCCATCCAGCCGCCCCGTCACCTCGGAGGGCCTGGTCACGGCAAACGCCTTCGCCGCCTCACGCGAGGGAGCAGAATCATCCCACACGAATACCTCGGCGCCAAATTCGCGCAGCCGCTCAGCGGCGGGCAACCCAGCCCGCCCCAGCCCCACCACCGCGAAACGCTGGCCGGAGAACACATTCATCGGATTTTCAGGGTCGCCAGACCGACCAGCCCCAGGATCATGGAAATGATCCAGAAGCGGATGACGATGGTCGGTTCCGCCCAGCCTTTCTTCTCGAAATGATGGTGCAGTGGCGCCATCAGAAACACGCGCCGCCCGGTGCGCTTGTACCAAAACACCTGCACGATAACCGAGATGGTCTCCACTACGAACAGCCCGCCAACGATGGCGAGCACGATCTCATTCTTCGTCGCCACGGCGACAGAGCCCAGCGCCCCGCCCAGCGAGAGCGATCCGGTATCGCCCATGAATACCGCCGCCGGGGGCGCATTGAACCACAGAAACCCAAGCCCAGCGCCGATCAGCGCCGAGAGAAACACCGCCAACTCGCCCACACCGGGAATGAAGTTGATCTCCAGATAGCCCGCGAAGATCTTGTTACCCACCAAATAGGCAATCAGCACGAACACCGCGGCGGCGATCATCGTAGGCACGGTGGCGAGGCCATCCAGCCCGTCGGTGAAGTTCACCGCATTGGCGGAGCCCATCATCACGAACAGCCCCACGAGGGGGAACAGGAAGCCGAACGGGATCAGCAGGCTCTTGAACACCGGCACAGCAAGATCGGTGGCGATGGCATCCGGCATTAGGTAGATCATCCACAGCGCCGCAATCAGCCCAATCACCCCCTCGCCCAGCAGCCGCACGCGGCCCGAGACCCCCTTGGTGTTGCGCTTGGTCAGCTTGAGGAAGTCATCGGCAAAACCGATCGCCCCGTAACCGAAGGTGACCATCAGCACCGCCCAGACATAGCCATTGTCGAGATCCGCCCAGAGCAGGGTCGAGAACCCCAGCGCCAGCAAGATCAGCACGCCCCCCATGGTCGGCGTGCCCTTTTTCTCGATCAGATGCCGCTCCGGCCCATCGGTACGGATAGGCTGGCCACCCCGCTGCATGGCCTTCAGCTTACGGATCACCTTGGGACCCAGCCAGAAGCTGATGACGAGCGCCGTCAGGCACGCGCCGCCGGCCCGGAAGGTGATGTACCGGAACAGGTTGAAAAAATGCACATGCCCGGCGAGCGGGAAGAGTAGAGCGTAAAGCATCAGCCGGGGCTTTCCAGATGCGAGATGACGTCACGCATGCGGCTGCCATAACTTCCCTTAACCAGCACTGTGTCGCCCGCGCGGAGCGCGGCTTTCACCAGGGGGGCGAGGGTGGCCGCGTCAGGCGCATGCGCGCCCTGTTTGGCCAGGGGGAGCGAGTCGAACAAGGCTTTGCTCTGCGTCCCGCAGGCAAAAACAAGATCCGCGCCCTGAATCAACGCCGGGAGCAGGGCCAGATGCTCCGCCTCGGCGTGTTCGCCCAACTCCAGCATGTCTCCCAGCACGGCCACATGCCGCCCAGGTTGCAACTCAAGCACGGCAAGGGCAGCGCGCATCGAGGCACCGGAAGCGTTGTAGCTCTCGTCCAGCAGCAGCACGCTCCCACCTTCGGGCAGCAGCAACTCGCGCCGCGCCCCGCGCCCCGCGAAGGGGGCAAAACCATCCAGCCCGGCGGCGGCCTGGTGCGCGTCCAGCCCCAAAGCCACCGCGGCGGCTAGCGTGGCCACGGCATTGCGCGCCATGTGCAGCCCTGGGGCCAGCAGCGTGAAGCGCACGGTCACACCCGAAATTTCGGCTTGAATCTCAGAGCCTTCCGGCCCAGCCTTCACATCCCGGAGCCATGCCTCCCGGCCACACACGATCTTCAACCGCCCCTCGGGCACCGAATCGAGCAGCAGGCCCAGATAGGCCGAATCGCCCGGGATCACCGCGGTTCCCCCCGGCTCCAGCCCGCCATAGATGGCCGCCTTCTCCCGCGCGATGGCCTCTTCCGAGCCCATCAGCCCCAGATGCGCCCGGTCCACGCAGGTCACCACCGCCACATGCGGGCGCACCAGCGCCACCAGCGGGGCAATTTCGCCGGAATGGTTCATGCCGATCTCGAACACCCCGAAATCCGCATCCTCGGGCATCCGGGCCAGGGTCAGCGGCACGCCGATATGGTTGTTAAAGCTCGCCTCCGCCGCATGCACGGCGCCAAACGCGCCCAAAGTGCGGCGCAGCATCTCCTTGGTCGTGGTCTTGCCCACCGAGCCGGTGACCGCCACGATCTTCGCCGCCGAACGCGCCCGCGCCGCAGCCCCCAGCCGTTCCAGCGCCTTCAGCGTGTCTCCCACCAAAATGGTGTTGCCCGCCATTTCACGCGAAACCAACGCCGCCGCCGCGCCTTTGGCGAAGGCCGCCTCGACGAAATCATGCCCATCCCGCTCCCCGGCAAGCGCCACGAACAAATCACCCGGCTGCAACGTGCGCGTATCAATGCTGATGCCCGAGACATCGAAGCCCTGCCCGAACAGATGGGTCAGCTCCTCAGCACGCCACAGCAAGCTCATGCCACGCCTCCCAGCTCACGGATCACGGCCACATCGTCAAACGGGATCACCTCGCCCTTCACAATCTGCCCCTGCTCATGCCCCTTGCCCGCCACCACCAGCACATCGCCAGGGGCCAAGCCTTCCAGCGCCGCGGCAATGGCGGCGCGCCGGTCGCCGATCTCGCGCGCCTCCGGGCAGGCCGCCATAATCGCGGCGCGGATGGCGGCAGGCTCCTCCGAACGCGGATTGTCATCGGTGACGATGCACACATCCGCCCCCTTGGCCGCTGCCTCGCCCATCAGCGGGCGCTTGCCCGCATCGCGGTCTCCCCCGGCGCCGAACACGATATGCAGCCGCCCCGTGGCGTGCGGACGCAGCGCGCTCAGCACGCGGGCGATGGCATCGGGCGTATGCGCGTAATCCACATAGGCAGCGGCGCCATTTGGTAGCACCAAGGCCCGCTCCAGCCGCCCGCGCACGCCGCGCAACTGCGGCACCAGCTCGAACGCATCCGCCACACCCACCGCTTCGGCGAGGCTCGCCGCCAGCATCGCGTTATCCGCCTGGAAGCGCCCGGGCAGATGCAGCTCCACACTGCGTCCACCGCAGATCACCTCCTGCCCATCGGGGCGCGGCACCACGCGTTCCACCTCAACAGTCTCGAATTCCAGCCCTTTCTCCGCGGCGATGGCGCGCAGCCGGGCCAGCACGCGAGGCTCCAGATCCGCCATGGCCCGCGCCGCCGCCCCGCGCTTCATCAGCGTGGTGAACAGCCGCAGCTTGGCCTCGGCATAGGCTTCCATGGTGCCGTGGTAATCAAGATGATCGCGCGTGAGGTTGGTGAACCCGGCGGCGGCAAATCGCAACCCGTCCAGGCGGCTCTGCTCCAAGCCATGGCTGGACGCCTCCATCGCCACATCCGTTACACCGTCCCGCGCCAGCTCGGCCAGCGTATTGGCCAGCGTCACCGGGTCCGGCGTGGTCAGGCTCTCGGTCACCGGACGGCCAGGGGCAATCACCCCCAGCGTGCCAAGCGATGCCGCCTTGCGGCCCGCCAAGGCAAAAATCTGGCGCAGGAAGTCCACGGTGCTGGTCTTGCCATTGGTGCCGGTCACCGCCACCAGCCGTTCCGGGAGCTTGCCGGCCAACTCCACCGCCAGCTCGGCCAGCTTGGCGCGGGGAGCAGACGCAACAATCAGCCGGCGCGGCGGCACGCCTGGCGGCCATTGCGTGCCCTCGGGTGCCAGCACAGCCACGGCGCCGCGCGCCACGGCCTCGGCGATGAACCGCCGCCCATCCGCCTTCACCCCCGGCAGCGCCGCAAACACATAGCCCGGCTTTACGGACCGGCTATCCGCGGTGATGCCGGTCACGCCGCTCAAGTCAGCCTTGCCCATCGTCATGATCATCCCGCGAAGTCATATGGCTCCCCATCATTGGTGAGACCGGCGCCATGATCCCGTCATGCCGCACATGCGTGCCGTGCGAGGCCGACGGCTCCGGCTCCAGATTGCCGCCCGTCTGCGTCTGCGCCTGCGCGGCCGAGGGCGGCGGCCCCGGTGGGGCGGGCGGCTTCGCACCCATCAGTTGGTAGGCGAAGGGATTGGCCCCCGGCGGCAGCGGATTATCAGGCCCCAGCGCCCTCTGCCCCGGCGGCGGCGTAGGGTTCAGCGGCACGGTCAACTGCTGCTGCAACTGCGCGAGCTGGTCGCCGGTGGCGGGCATAATGCCCAGCATCGGCCCAATGCGCGCGATGATCCGCCCCACCGTGGGCGCCGAAATATAGCCGCCCGTGGTAAAGCCGTAGGTGGTTGCATCCGGCTTGGGCTGCAGCACCAGCACGTAGACCACGTATTGCGGGTTCTCCATGGGGAAGGCCGCCATGAAGGACGCGTTATTGGTGTGCTTCAGATACCCGCCATTCGGCCCCACCACCTGGGCGGTGCCGGTCTTTCCGCCAACCACATAGCCCGGCACGGCGGCATTCTTGCCGGTACCGAACAGCACGACGTCGGTCATGATCTTGCGCATCATGTCCGAGGTGCTTTGCTGCATGATCCGGGTGCCCTGAGGCGGAGCGGCCGGGTCCACCTTCAGCAGGGTCGGATCGTAGCGGATACCGCCATTGACGATCGGCAGAACGCCAGTCACCAGCTGCAACGGAGAGATGGCGATGCCCGCGCCGAAGGAGACAGTCATCGTCGCCGCCAGTCCCCAATTGTTCTTGGAAGGAAATTGCGGGCGCGGCGGGCCAGGTAGCTGCACATTCACCGGCTGGAAGAATTGCTGGCGGGTAAACCAGTCCTGCTCGATCTTCGGCCCCAGGATGGTGGCGATACGCGACGCGCCGATATTGGAGGAGACGTTGATGATCTCCGGCACCGCCATCCAACTGTGCGCGGCCTCGTAATCGGTGATGTGGAAACGCCCCACTTTAAGCGGGTGCGTGGTGTCGAAATAATCCCACCAATGGATCATCCCGGAATCCAGCGCCATCGCCACGGTTTGCAGCTTGAATACCGAACCCGGCTCATAGGTGCCGTTCACGCAGCGGTTGAACTGGCTGTTGCGGTCGGCGCTGCCATAGCTGTTCACGTCGTAATCCGGCAGGCTGGCCATGGCCAGTATCTCGCCGGTATGCGCGTTCATCACGATGGCGCAGCCACCCGGCGCCTGGAACTCCTTCACCGCCGCGGCCAGCTCGTCATGCACGATGCTCTGAATACCCGCATCGATGGACAGCTCCAGCGGCTGGGTGTTGCCAGTGGTCAGGCGCTGCTGGAAATACTGCTCCACACCGGCAACGCCCTCGCCATCCACCTTCACCCCGCCCAGGATGTGCGCGGCCAGATTGCCATCCGGGTAGTGGCGCTTCTCGCTGTTCTCGAAATACACGCCCGGAATACCGAGCGAGTTAACCGCCAGTTCCTCCTGAGGAGTGAGCTTACGGTTGAGATAGACGAACTCCTTGCGCTTCTCCACCGGCACGCCCGCACCGAGTTTCATCGCGGTATCAGCCACGTTGATGCCCGGCATGGCATTGGCCAAGAGCTGGGCGGCGGCCTGCGGGTCCGGCACCTGCTGCGGGTCGGCGAAAAGCTGCGCGCCGGGCAGCGAGACGGCGAGGATGGTGCCGTTACGGTCAGTGATGTCCGCGCGCGAGGGCGGCGGCGGGGTCATGTCGAGCTGCGGTTGCATCGCGGCGATCTGCGCGGCGCTCGGCAGCAGCGGGCGCACCACGGTGGACCAGGTGAGCTTGGCCCCCACCCCGGCATAAAGCCCCATGAACAGCAGCGCCGCGATGACCATGCGCCCGCGCGCCTTGTCCAGCGCGCGGCGCTGGTCGAGGTCAGGGGCGGTGACCCGCACATTCTCCATCAGCGGCACGGCGCCACCGCGCGCGGGCGCACCCTTCCGCCGCGAGGGCGGCGGCTGGTCCGGCCGCAGCGTTAATGTCAATTGTCGCCCCCTTGGGCCATGCCGAGCATGGAACCGCCATTATCGATTGGCATCGGCGCCGGGGCGGCGCTGGCCACGGCCCGCACGGACATCACCTGAGCGCCAATCGGCTGAGCACGCGGCGCGGGCGAGGCGGAGGCCACATACAGCGCCGAACCATTCTCCTCATGCGTGGCATGGACGGAATGATGCGCGGTGTGGTGCGTAACGCTGTCGGCACTGGCCAGACGCTCGGGCTGCGCCTCGGCATGCTTGGCCACGGCCGGCTTGGGCGCGGCGGCGGCAACGGCCGCCGCGTTGACGGAAGCCAGCTGCACCTGCGCGGCGGGCTTGGTCGCCAAGCTGGGCGCGGCGGGCTTGGCCGCGGACGCCACGGCGGCAGGCGCTGCCGCCGGCGTGGACGCAAGCGCCGTGGCGGGCGCCGCCTGGGCGAGTTGCGGCATGGCGGGCACCGGATCGGCCGGGTTGGCGCCAGGCGGCGGGCTGCCAGGTGACGGCAAGGCGCTGCCCAGGCTGGCCAGGGTGGTGAGCTGTCCCGGCTTCATCGGCTGCAACCCGGTGAACTGCGCCGCCAGCGAGGCCAGGCGCGACGGGTCCGCCTCCAGAGCCCACTGCGCCTGCAACACGCGGATGCTCTGCTCATCCTGGCGCGTCTGCTGCGTCACCTGGGAGATCTGGTCGTCCAGCGCCTCGCTATGGTGCTTGACCATGAATAGATACGCGCCGGAGAACGCGAACATCATGCCGCTGATGAGGGTAAGGGGCCGTACGATCATGCCGCGAGCCTTTCCATAACGCGCAGCTTGGCGCTGCGGGCGCGGGGGTTGGCGTTGAGTTCCGCCGCACTGGCGGTCACCGGAGACTTGGTGACGAGCGCGAAACGAGGCTTGGCCTGGGCCAGCAGCCCGGCCGGATCATGCCGCGAAGCACCCGGCATACGCCCGGCGCTGCCCGCGAAAAACTGCTTCACGATGCGGTCTTCCAGCGAGTGGAAGCTAACCACCACGAGCCGCCCGCCGGGCTTGAGCATGTCTGCTGCCTGCTCCAGCGCCGCCTGGACATCCGCAAGCTCATCGTTGACCGCGATGCGCAGCGCCTGAAAGCTTCTTGTCGCCGGGTCCAGCCCCGATTTATCCGGTCTCACGACACCCCGTATCACGCCAGCCAGATCCGCCGTCGTTGTAAATTTCTGCACCTTGCGCCGCTCGACGATAGCCTTGGCCACGCGCCGCGCCGCCTTCTCCTCCCCGAACTCGTAAAGAATATCCGCCAGTTCGGATTCGGGGCAAAAGTTCACCAGCGTCTCCGCATTCATTTCGCTGCTGCCCATTTGCATGTTCAAAGGCCCGTCATGGCGAAAAGAAAACCCGCGTGCCGGATCGTCGATCTGGTACGAGGAAACCCCGAGATCGAACACCGCGCCGTCGAGTCCGGCAACTTCATGCGCCGCCAGCAGCTCAGAAATATTGCTGATTCTACCTTCGCAAATCGTAAAGCGTCCGGGATATTCGCGTTCAAGCTCATGCCCGCGCGCCACGGCGGCGGGGTCGCGGTCGGTGGCGAAGAGCCGGCAATCCGCTGCGTCGAGAATCGCTTTGGCATAGCCGCCGCCACCAAAAGTCCCATCCAGATAAACGCCTCCATCGCGCGGCTGGAGCATGTTCACAGCCTCATCGCGTAGAACTGGAATATGTGAAAATTCTGTCATCTTGCTGGCGCCCCAAAGGCAATCTTCGGCGCCGCGGCGCAGGAAGCTTCCAGGAACGCCTTACCCGCCTCGGGCTCCCAGATATGAAAATGATCGCCACGGCCAAGAAAATACACGGCCTCGGCCAGCTTCGCCCGCGCGGCCAGATGCGCCGGAATCATAATCCGCCCCTGCGCATCTAGCTCCACCTCGGCGGCTTGGCTGTAAACCACGCTGGCCAGGGCGTAATGCTCGGGGTCGGTCTCGGCCAGAGCATCGACCTTCTCCTGGAACTTGACGTAATCGGGCAACGGCCAGGCCTCCACGCAGCCATCGAGCAGCGAGGGCCGCAGTACCAGCGTCATCTCCGGCGTGACCTTCCACACATTGCGGAATGCCGCCGGGACGGAGACCCGCCCCTTCGCATCCAGCTTGTTCTCGTGGGTGCCGAAGAGTCGCTTCATTGGGGTTTAAACGCGAGGCCTTCCACCATTTTATGGGAAATCATGGGTTTCTTTCCCACTAGCATGGAGCACTTCACCACGTCAAAGATATTTCCTAGGAATTCCTTAATGACTCGGCGTAACTCCCCCTCGCGGAATCAACAAATTTCGCTGCTTTGTTCGCAATTTGTTCATGTTTCGCGCACGCAGTCCTGCGGCAAATCAATTTTGCAAACGCAACGAAAATTGTTTGGGCCAGAACAAAAAGAGAAAATCCAGACGGTCTGTAAGCCGGGTTCTGTCCACGCCCCTAGGGACGCTGGACGGCCATTCATCTGGGGCGGACGTTACCGCCCGCCTCACGCAACCAACCCGGGCGGCAAACCGGAAATCGTTTCGCGCCCATGCTTTCGCACGGCGCCGGCCGCCCCTATTCGGTCTTGCTCCCGGTGGGGTTTACCCTGCCCTCCCTGTTACCAGCGAGGCGGTGCGCTCTTACCGCACCATTTCACCCTTACCCTGGGCGAACCCGAAGGCGGTATGTTTCTGTGGCACTGTCCCTGGGGTCGCCCCCGCCGGCCGTTAGCCGGCACCGTACTTCCGTGGAGCCCGGACTTTCCTCCCATGGCTTGCACCACCGGCGGCCGTCCAACCGTCTGGAACGCCCTCCCTACTCCCGGGGCTCAGGCGCGGTCAACCAGCGCTCGCAGCGCGGCGGCGCGGGCGCTGGTGGGCGCATCGGCCACGCCGCTCAGGTTTTGTGGCAGAAAATGCCGCTGGAAGGCGGTAATCACATCGCGCTCCGGCAGGCTGACATCATAGCCGATGGCGGCGAGATCCGCCGGCAAATCCCCCGGCACGCCGAACTCATCCGTCCACATGCCGATGCCCGCCTCCGCCAGCCTCTTCCAGTCGAACAACTCGCCTGGGTCCTGCTTGCGGTTGGGGGCGATGTCCGAATGCGCGACCACATTGCGCGCCGGGATCGGATGGCGCGAGAGGATGCCCAGACACAACTCCAGCACAGCATCCATCTGCGCGTCGGGAAACAGCCTGTAACCCCATTCATGCCCCGGATTGACGATCTCGATGCCCACCGAGGCGCCGTTGAGCAAGCGTTGCCCCCGCCAGTAGGAGATGCCCGCATGCCAGGCGCGCTTCTCCTCGGGCACCAGACAGTAAACCGTGCCATCCTCATCCACCACGTAATGCGAGGACACCTTGGCTTCCGGCGAGCGCAGCAGGTCGATAGCCGACTGCGCCGTTGGCATGCCCGTGTAATGCAGCACGAGGAACTCTACTGCCGCGTCGCGCTCATCCACATTCGGTGAGGGCAGCAGGATCATGCGGCCAACCTCCTTGTCAGCAGCAGATCCACCCCCAGCCCGATCATCAGCCCGCCCGCCCCTTGGCGCACGCGCGCAATCACACCTCCGCGCCCGGCCAGGGAGCCGCGCACCGCCCCTGCCGCCAACGCCACGGCGAGGTCCGCGCTGGTGTTCAACGCGACCGAGACCAGCCCAAGGAGCAGGAATTGCAACGCCACATGGCCTCGTGGAAGGTCAACGAATTGCGGCAAAAAGGCGAGGAAGAACGTCGCCGTCTTGGGGTTGAGCGCCTCCACCAGCATGCCGTCGATTACCGCCCGGCGCGGATTGGCGGGCCTGGGCTCCACGGCTTGCAACATCGCCGCATCCCGCCGCGCGGAGCGGATCATGCCGATACCCATCCATACCAGATACACCGCCCCGGCCAGCTTCAGCAGCGCGAACAGCTTGGCGCTGGCCAGCACCAGGGCCGAGAGCCCCAAAGTGCCCGCCACCACATGCACCATGCCGCCAATGCCCGTTCCAGCGCCCGAGGCCAGCCCCTCCAGCTTTCCTGCCGCCAAACTGCGCGAGCTGACGTAAAAAATACTCGGCCCCGGCAGCAGCGCCAGCACCAGCGCCGCCGCGAAAAACATCCAAAAATTCTGAGACATGGCTACAGCCGCCGCTCCCGCTTAATCGCGTCATAGGCGGCGTTGATCCGCGCCACCTTCTCCGAGGCCAGTTTGATCCGCGCCGCCGACGCGCCCTGCGAGGCCAGCACGTCCGGATGATGTTCGCGCACCAACTGCTTCCAGCGAGTGCGGATCTCGTCGCCCGTGGCACTGCGGCGCAGGCCAAGCACGGCATAGGCGTCCTCGGCGGATTGCTGAGGCGCCGCCACTCCGCCCGAAGCCCGGCGGATCGCCGCCTCATCCAGCCGGAAGGCAAAAGCCACCCGGCCCAGAAAATCCGCTTCCGCACCGTTAAGCGCGCCATCGGCCCGGGCGATCTGGTACAATCCCGCAAGCACTTGCTCCAAAATCCCCCGGCTGTCGGAAAAGGCTTGCCCGAGCTGGGTGGCATAGCTCTCGAAGCCGTCGGTACTTTCACGCGCGCTGTCGAACAGCCGCCCCACCTCGGCGACATTCTCCGGCGGAATGGCGAAGCTGCGCTTGAACGCGTCGATCTCCACACGGCCTACCGGCCCGTCGCATTTGGCGAGCTTGGCGGCCAGCACGGTCACGCTCACGGCGAACAGCTGGTCCCGCCCGCCGAGCATGGCGGCCACCCTGGCGCTGTCGAACGGCATCACCCGGTCACCGAAGAAGGAGAAGGCCTGGAACCGCCCCTCATCCGCCGCGTGGCCCAGCGCCGCGCCGAACAGCGCCCCCACCGGCCCGCCCATGGCGAAACCGGCCAGACCACCGATAAACTTGCCCCAGTAGCTCATGTGTTCAGTCTAGCACGCCCTTGAACCCGGCCCAACAATCGGACATCAACCATGGAGCATTCTTGGACAAGCGCATGGGCTGGCAATTCTGGATCGATCGCGGCGGCACGTTCACCGATATTGTGGCCCGCTCTCCCGCAGGCACGCTGGCGACGAAGAAGCTCCTCTCGGAAAACCCCGGGCGCTACCGTGACGCCGCCGTGCAGGGCATCCGCGAATTCCTCGCTTTGGCCGATGATGCGCCGATCCCGGCGGACGCCATCGCCAGCGTGAAGATGGGCACCACCGTCGCCACCAACGCGCTGCTGGAGCGTAAGGGGGCGCGCACGCTGCTGCTGGTGAACCGTGGCTTCGCCGACCTGCTGCGCATCGGCAACCAGGCCCGCCCCAAGCTGTTCGACCTCGATATCCGTCTCCCCTCCATGCTCTATGAGCGCGTCGAGGAAATTCCGGGCCGCGTTTCCGTCACCGGCGAGGAGATCGAGCCGCTCGACAAAGCCACCGCCCTGGCGGCCCTTAGCGCCGCGCGAGCGGCGGGGGTGGAGGCCGTGGCCATCGCGCTCATCCATGCCTGGAAATACCCGGCCATGGAGCAACGCCTCGGCCAGTTGGCGGCCCAGGCCGGATTCACGCAAATCTCGCTCTCGCATATCGCCAGCCCTCTGCTGCGCCTCGTGCCCCGCGCCGACACCACGGTGGCCGACGCCTATCTCTCGCCCGTTCTGCTGCGTTACATCGCCCAGGTTTCCGAAGGGCTAAATAATTCCCCGCTCTATTTCATGCAGTCGCATGGCGGGCTGGCCCGCGCCAATGCCTTCACCGGCAAGGACGCCATCCTCTCCGGCCCGGCTGGCGGCATCGTCGGCGCGGTACGTACTGCCGCAGCAGCGGGATTCAACGCCGTCATCGGGTTCGACATGGGCGGCACCAGCACCGATGTCGCGCTCTATGACGGCGCATTCCAACGCAGCCTGGAAACCGAGATTGCGGGCGTGCGCCTGCGCGCCCCGATGCTCGCCATCAACACCGTGGCGGCGGGCGGTGGCTCTATCTTAAGCTTCGACGGCGCCCGCCTGCGCGCAGGCCCCGAGAGTGCCGGGGCCAACCCCGGCCCCGCCGCCTACCGCAAGGGCGGCCCCCTCACGGTGACGGACGCCAACGTGCTGCTGGGCAAAATCTTGCCCGCGCATTTCCCCGCCATCTTTGGCCCGAACGGCGACGAAAAGCTCGACGCCGAGACCGTCCGCAACATGTTTACGCATCTGGCGGCCCAGGTCGGCGGCTACACGCCCGAGCAACTGGCCGAGGGCTTCATCCAGATCGCCGTCGCCAACATGGCCCAGGCCATCCGCCAGATTTCCGTGCAGAAGGGGCTAAACCCGGCGGATTTCGCCCTGGTCTGCTTTGGCGGCGCGGGTGGGCAGCATGCCTGCCTGGTGGCCGACGAGTTGGGCATGGACCGGGTGTTCATCCACCCCTTCGCCGGGGTGCTCTCGGCCTACGGCATCGGCCTTTCCGATTTCTCGCTCCTGCGTGAACAGGCGGTGGAACTCCCCTTCACCGAAACCGCGCTGGACGCCCTGGCCCAAACCGCCGCGCGCCTCGCCGCCGAGGCCGAAACCTCCCTACGCGCCCAAACGCCAGGGGCCGACATCACCCACAGCACCACCATCCTGCTGCGCTATGCAGGCACGGACACCGCCCTGCCGGTGTCATTCGCCCCTTACGCCGAGATGCTCGCCGAATTCACCGCCGCGCATCAGCGCCTGTTCGGCTTCACCACGCCCGAAAAACCGCTGGTAGCGGAAACCGTGCTGGTGGAAGCCAGCGCCCCCGGCGAGCCCCTGGCCGAGCCGGGGATCTCCCCCGCGCCGCTCCCCGCCCCGCTGGAAACCACGCATATGTTCACCGGCGGCGAGGCCCGCGTCACTCCGGTCTACGACCGCGCCTCCCTGGGCGCTGGTGTCAAAATCCCTGGCCCGGCGATTTTGAAGGAAGCCATCGCCACCACCATCGTGGAGCCAGGCTGGACAGCCGAGATCACCCCGCACAACCATTGCGTCCTGCGCCGCACGGAGGCCCGCGCCAACGCGGTCATCGCCGAGGCCGAGACGCCCGATCCAGTGCTGCTGGAACTCTTCACCAACCTGTTCATGTCCATCGCCGAGCAGGCCGGGGCAGTCCTGCGCAACACCGCGCAGAGCGTGAACATCAAGGAGCGGCTGGATTTCTCCTGCGCCATCTTCGACGCCGAGGGCAATCTCGTGGCCAACGCGCCGCATGTGCCGGTACATCTGGGAGCCATGGGGGCTTCAGTGCGCCATGTCATCGCGCTCCGTGGCGGCACGCTGCGCCCCGGCGACGCCGTGGCCCTGAACAATCCCTACGCCGGCGGCACGCACCTGCCGGACATAACCCTCATCACTCCAGTTTTCGACGAAACGGACACAGAAATCCGCTTCTTCACCGCCTGCCGTGGCCATCATGCCGATATCGGCGGCCTCACTCCCGGCTCCACCCCGCCTTTCTCCACCACGCTGGAGGAAGAAGGCGTGGTCATCGACAATTTCCTGTTGCTATCCGGTGGTGAATTTCGGGAAGACGGCTTCCGCGCATTGCTGGCGGGAGCAAAATACCCAGCTCGCAACCCGGAGCAAAATGTCGCCGACATCAAGGCGCAGATCGCCGCCAACGCCACCGCCAGCGCGGCACTGGGGCAGATCGTCTCGCATTACGGCTGGGCCGTGGTGCGTAACTACATGCGCCATGTGATGGACAATGCCGAAGCCGCCACCCGCGCGGCCATTCTCCACCTGCGCGATGCCGATTTCGCCTATACCATGGATGACGGCACGCCTTTGCATGTGTCGCTCCGCATAAACCGCGAAACCGCCTCCGCCACAGTGGATTTCACCGGCACGGGCCTTGCGGGGGCGAACAACTTCAACGCCCCCAAAGCGGTAACCACGGCAGCGGTGCTCTACGCCTTCCGCTGCCTCACCGGCTCCGATCTGCCGCTGAACGAGGGCTGCCTGAAGCCGCTCTCCATCATCATCCCCGAGGGCAGCTTCCTCGCCCCACCCCCAGGCTCCGCCGTGGTGGCGGGCAATACCGAGGTTTCCCAGGCCGTCACCGTGGCGCTGCTGGGCGCGATGGGGGCGGCGGCGTCCTCCCAGGCGACGATGAACAATTTCCTCTTTGGCAACGCCCAATACCAGTATTATGAAACCATTTGCGGTGGGGCCGGAGCTGGGCCGGGCTTCAACGGCTGCTCGGCAGTACATACGCACATGACCAACACGCGTATCACGGACCCCGAGGTGCTGGAGTTGCGCTTTCCCGTCCGCGTGGAGGAGTTCTCCATCCGTAAAAATTCGGGCGGCGGCGGAAAATTCATCGGCGGGGATGGCGTTACGCGCAAAATCCGGTTTTTAGAGCCCATGACCGCCACCATCACCGCCTCGCGCCGCACCATACCACCCTTCGGCCTGGAAGGTGGCGCCCCTGGCGCCTGCGGCGCGCAATACGTGCAACGCGCCGCAGGCACGGTTGAGCCCCTGCCCGGCCGCGCCGCGGCGGAGCTGGCGGCGGGCGACGCCTTCGTCATCGAGACCCCGGGCGGCGGCGGGTACGGCGCGCCTTGAAAAAACGCACCGCCTTCTGGCTGCTCTCCGCCGGGCTGGTCCTGGCCCTGCTTGGCGCTCTGCTGGCTTTACCCGGCTTTGTCGGCTCGCAGGCGCATCGTCCCGCCATGGAGGCGTTCGCCTCATCGCTCACCGGCCGCAAAGTGCAGATCGGCGGCAAGCTCTCTCTGGCCCTGCTGCCCCGCCCCGAGATCACCGCCACCGACATCACCATCTCCGGCCCCGACAAGGAGATCATCACCGCCCACGCCCTGGTGATGGACATCTCACCACTCGCCCTGCTGCGCGGCCAGTTGGCGGTACAGACGCTCGACCTGGAGCAGCCGAGCGTGGACTTCCCCTGGCCGCTGCCCGCCGGGCCGAAATCCATCGCCCCGCCGCCCTGGCTGGCGGCGCTGCATGCGCATCTCAGCAACGGCACGGTCCGCTTCGGCGGCATCGGCTTCACCGAGGTCAGCGCCGATCTCTTCACCGGCCCGGACGGCGCGGTCAGCGTCTCCGGCAATGGCGCGCTGCTGGGCCAGGGCGTCACGCTCAGTCTGGCTCTGGGAGCAACGGCGCTGGACCAATCAGCGCCGCTCTCCATCCAGGCCGGGACTTTGGGCAGCAGCCTGAATTTCTCCGGCACGCTGGACGCGGATAGCAGCCTGACCGGCAACCTTACCGCCAAGCTGCCGCAGGACATCACCGGCAACGCCACGCTCTCCGTGGATGCCAACGGCGTCAATGCCACCCAGCTTACCATACAGCAAGGCAATACCAGCCTGTCGGGCAATGCCTCCGTCGGCTTCGCCGCCCCGGGCATGAATGCTACACTCAGCGGCCAGAATCTCAATCTCGACGCCCTGGCCCGGCAGACCCAGCCGCTCACCTTGTTCTGGCCTGCTTTGCCGCCGCTCTCCCTCACCTTGCAGGCCAGCAACGTCACCCTGGCGGGACAAAATTTCCCGGCGCTGCAGACCAGCCTGACCACCGGACCGGGCGGACTGGCGCTCAACAGCCTCACCCTTAGCCTGCCCGGCGGCGGTACGCTGAACGCCTCGGGTAGCGCCAGCCAAGCGGGGGTGCTGAGCGGACAGGCGAGCCTGACTGTGCCCGACAGCACCGCCCTTGCCGCCGCCTATCACCTGCCCCCGCCCGTTGGCTGGCCCAGCGCCAAGCTTTCCGCCCAGCTCGGCGGCACACTGGCGGCGCCGGTGCTGCGCAATCTCTCCGGCACGCTGGGACAGGACCGCGTCACCGGCAATCTGATTCTCACCCCCGGCCGCGCGGCGGGCAGCCTGGGCTTCGACCATCTCGACCTCGCCCCACTCATCGCCTGGGCCGGGCAACGCCAACCTGGCGGCTTTGTCTTCGACGGCGAGATCTCCGCCGCCCGCGCCGATGCCGGGCCAATAAAACTGCAAAACTTGGCTGTGGACGCAGAACTGGACGGCACGCTGAACATCCGCCGCGCCTCCGCCAACCTGTATGGCGGGCTGGCGGCAGGCAGTTTCACGCTCGATTCGTCGGGGCAGGTCACCTCCGCGCACGGCTTCCTGCAACTTCCCTCCGCCACGCCACTGGCCGCGTTGCTGCCTGCAGGCTGGATGCCGCCCGCAGCGCTCACCGCCGGGCGCTTCTCCGTACTGCTCGCGGCGCAAGGCCCGGCCAATGCGCTCTCCGCCAGCGCGGTGGCCAGCCTCGCCGTGCAGGCGCGGGCCCAAGCCACGGGCAAGCTGGCCGATGTCGGCACCCTCACCGTCACCACCTCACCGGTTATCGATCTAATCCATCAGAGCGCCTCCGGCGCGGTCTCGGTGCAGTTCCCCGAGGCTATCCGCCTCGCACATATCCTCGGCTTCGACCAAGGTGTGGCATTCCCGGGCGCGGGCTCGGTCTCGCTGCGCGCGGGCTTTACCGCCTCAGCCAACCAGTATGGGCTGAATGACTTCATCCTCAGCTTCGGCGCGCTGGCGGCCAATGGCCGGCTGATGGTGCAGAACGGCACCGTCTCCGGGCAGATCGACGCCGACACCCTGGCCTTGCCGCCTCTGCCCACGACACTGCCCCTGCCCGCCAGCCTACCCGTGCAGGGCAAGATCGGCCTGAACGCCACCAGCGTGCTCTATGCCGGCACGCCGGTGCTGGGCCAAAGCAGCGCCACCCTCACTTTGGCGCAAACCAGCGCCAAGCTGGACCTCGCCACGGCGGCGCTCGGCAATGGCAATCTGTCCGGCAGCCTGACCGCCACGCTCAGCGCCACGGCCGCACCACAATTCAACCTCAGCCTTCTGGCGCAGAATATCGACGCACAGTCTTTGGCCCTGCCGGTGAGTTTCCCCTTCAGCCTGCCCATCGGCACGATAAATGCCACCGCCAGCCTCACCGCCAGCGGCTACAGCCCAAAGAACTGGCTGGCGACTCTGGGCGGCACCGCCAGCCTCACGGCCACGCATGGGCGGCTGGGAGGCATCAGCCTCGGCAATTTCATGGCCGCGCTCGGCACGCCAAACGCCACCGCCAAGCTGCGCGCCGCCCTCGCCTCCGGCAGCACACCGTTTTCCACGCTCAACCTTGCCGGCACGCTGGCCCAGGGCAATTGTACCCTCACCCGGGGCACCCTAACCGGGCAGAACGGCATGATCGCCGCCGCCACCGATAGCGGAATCGATTTTTTCGACAGGGCCCTGGCCCTGCGCCTGACACTGCAGCCCGCGGTGAAACCGCCGGTTAGCGCCTCGGTGCTGGTGCTGGGCCCCTGGAGCGCGCCAAAGCGCACGGCGCAGCTTAAATCCGCATTAGGGTGGAAGCCCGCCGCGCCATAAAAAACCCGGCTCAAAGCCGGGTTTTTTCTTACAGGGAGCGGTTGATTACCGCTCGTCGTCATTGCCCTCGGGCTGCACGTCGATATCGGCCTCGATCACGCCGGTATCGTCGTCGAGGTCATCCGCATCCTCCAGGATGTCCTCGTCATCGCCGTCATCGGGCACTTCCACGTCCACCTCATCGCCATCGAGCATCGGCTTGGCAGCCTTCTTCTGCTCTTCCGGCAGCGGCGCCGCGCGCCTCAACCGCGGCTGCTCAGCCGGCTGCTCGGTGCCGCATTTCGGGCACACCGCCGGCTCCTTGCCGAGGTCGAAAAACCGCGCCCCGCAGGATACGCAGGTATGTTTTTCTCCAAGCTCCGGTTTCGCCATGTCCAACCTCAGGTCAATTCAGCACAATATCTCTCAAGGGCGGCGCGATGCCACGCCCTGCGGCCTATGTCAAACCGCGCAACCCATGCTAATCGGCCCGGCATGGAATCGCTCACGCCCCGCCCGCACATCTCCGCCCGCCCCGCCGCACCGCTCACCGGCAGCATCGGCGTTCCTGGCGATAAATCCATCAGCCATCGCGCCCTGATGTTCGGGGCCTTGGCGATCGGCCAGACTCGCATTTCCGGCCTGCTGGAGGGCGAGGACGTGCTGCGCACCGCCGGCGCCATGCGCGCCCTGGGCGCAGAAATCAGCCGTGACGGCGCGGACTGGCTGGTGGCCGGGCGCGGCATTGGCGGGCTCACGGAACCGGCTGACGTGCTGGACATGGGCAATTCCGGCACCGCCGCGCGGCTTCTGGCGGGGATTCTCGCCAGCCACGACCTTTACGCCGTGATGACCGGCGATGCATCGCTGCGCAAACGCCCGATGGCCCGCGTGATCGAACCGCTGAAGGGCACCGGCGCGCAGTTCTTCGCCCGCTCGGGCAACCGCCTGCCGCTCACCATCATCGGCACGCGCGAGGCCATGCCTCTCACCTACCGCCTGCCCGTGGCCTCGGCGCAGGTGAAATCCGCAGTGCTGCTCGCCGGGCTCAACGCCCGCGGCGTGACCGAGGTGGAGGAGCCGGAGCCGACCCGCGACCATTCCGAGAACATGCTCCGGCATTTCGGCGCGCAGGTCAGCGTGGAACGCGCGGGCAAGGGGCGGCTCATCCGCCTCACCGGCCAGCCGGAGCTGCGCGCGGCCGATGTCGTCGTGCCGGGCGATCCGTCCTCCGCCGCCTTCCCCATCGCCGCCGCCCTGCTGGTGCCGGGCAGCAAAGTCACCATCACCGGCGCGGGGCTGAACCCGCTGCGCACCGGGCTGTTCGAGTCCCTGCGTGAGATGGGCGCCGAATTGACCATCGAAAACGCGCGCATCGAAGGCGGCGAGCCGGTGGGCGACATCGTGGCCGCCTATACCGAACTCCGCGCCGTGGACGTGCCCGCCGAGCGCGCCCCCAGCATGATCGACGAATACCCGATCCTCGCCGTGCTCTGTGCCGCCGCCAACGGCACTTCCCGCCTGCGCGGGCTCTCCGAGCTGCGGGTGAAGGAATCTGACCGCCTCTCCGCCACCGCCGCCCTGCTCCGGGTGAATGGCGTGCAGGTGGAGATCGAGGGCGACGACCTCATTATCCACGGCACCGGCAGCATCCCCGGCGGCGGGCTGGTGGAGACGCATATGGACCACCGCCTCGCCATGTCCGCCCTGGTGCTGGGGCAGGCGAGCAAGGAGCCGGCGCGCATCGACGACGCAAGTTTTATCGACACCTCCTTCCCCGGCTTCCTGACGCTGATGCGCGGGCTGGGCGCCAATATGGTGGCGGCGTGATGATCGTCGCCATCGACGGCCCGGCCGCCGCCGGCAAGGGCACACTGGCCAAGCGCCTCGCCGCCGCTCTGGGGCTGCCGTATCTTGATACGGGCGTCCTCTACCGCGCCACCGCCAAGCGAGTGCTGGAGGCAGGCAAAGACCCCGCCGACACCCAGGCCGCCGTGGAGGCCGCCAGGAGCCTCGGCAAGGACGACCTCGCCCGCACCGATCTGCGCGACGCCGTAACCTCCAAGGCCGCCAGCCAAGTTGCCTCCATCCCCGCCGTGCGCCAGGCGCTGCTCGACTTCCAGCGCCATTTCGGCAACTCGCATGGCGCGGTGCTGGATGGGCGCGACATCGGCACCATCATCTTCCCGCACGCGGATGTGAAGCTCTTTGTCACCGCCAGCGTGGAGGCCCGCGCCACGCGCCGCCACCTGGAGTTCCTCGGACGCGGGGAGGATGTGGCGCTTGCCGATGTCATCGCCGATGTTCAGGCACGCGACGAGGCCGACCGCACCCGTGCCGCCGCCCCGCTAATGAAGGCCGCGGATGCGGAGCTGATAGACACCACCTACATGGACGCCGATGCCGCCTTCACCCATGCGCTTGAGATGATCCGCCGCAAGACGACAGTGCGGGCCTGACAACATCCAGCTTGTAAAACTTCCGAAACGGCCCATTATCGCTCCCAATCAAGGCAAGACGGGAGCGAAAAGATGCCAGCCCAGGACTACCAGCTTCTTATCAAGAACCTGCTGAAAACGCCCCTGGCCCAGGCCAGCGGCAAGCAGATCGTGTATCGGGGAGAACGGCGCTTCTCCTATCCTGAACTCGCCGAGCGCATCCACCGGCTAGGTGGGATACTCGGGCATCTCGGCGCCGTCCACGGCACCCGCGTGGCGGTGATGGACTGGGACTCCAACCGCTATCTGGAAACCTATTTCGCCGTGCCTATGCTGGGCTGCGCGCTGATGATGGTGAATATCCGTTTAAGCCCGGAACAGATTGCCTATACCATCGACCATGCGGAAGCCGAGATCCTGTTCATCAACAAGGATTTTTATCCGGTCTTCAAGCAGATCCACCACAAGCTGCCGCGCCTGCGGCACATCGTCTGCCTGGCCGATGACGGCGAGGCTGAGGTTATCGGCGGCCCGCTCTATTCCGGCGAGTACGAGGCGTTGCTCGCCGCCGCCACGCCGGTCGCCGAGTTCCCGGATTTCGACGAGCACACCATCGCCACCACCTTCTACACCACCGGCACCACGGGCCTGCCCAAGGGGGTGTATTTCACACACCGGCAGCTGGTTCTGCATTCGCTCACGCTGATGTCCACCTTCCTGATGGCGGGGCTGAATGGGCGCATCTCGCGGGAGGATGTGTATCTGCCCCTCACCCCGATGTTCCATGTCCATGCCTGGGGCTTTCCGTATGTCGCCACCTTGATGGGCATGCAGCAGGTCTATCCCGGCCGCTTCCTGCCCAGCACGGTGCTGAAGCTGCTGGCGACCGAGGGGGTGACCATCTCGCATTGCGTGCCGACCATCCTGCATATGATCCTCACCGCGCCCGAGGCGCAGAGTATTGATCTCAAAGGCTGGAAGGTCATCATCGGCGGCTCCGCCCTGCCGCAATCGCTCTGCCGCGCTGCCATGGCCCGGGGGCTGGACGTGTTTACCGGCTACGGCATGTCCGAGACCTGCCCCATCCTCTCCTTGGCACTGCTGAAGCAAGAGAGCGTGACCGAAGAAAACGACGTGGCCACGCGCTGCTCCACCGGCCTGCCAGCCGCGCTGGCGGAAATCGCGATTGTGGACGAGGAAATGAACATTCTGCCGCATGACGGGCAGAGCGTGGGCGAGATTGTTGCTCGCAGCCCAAGCCTGACGGCTGGCTACACCAAGAACCCCGAGGCCTCAGAGACGCTCTGGCACGGCGGATGGCTGCATACGGGAGATATCGGCGCCATCGACCCGAATGGCTATCTGCACATCATGGACCGCAGCAAGGATGTCATCAAAACCGGCGGGGAGTGGATTTCCTCGCTAACGCTGGAGAACATCCTGCTGCACCATCCTTCGGTGAGCGAATGCGCGGTGATCGGCATCGAGAACGCGCGCTGGGGCGAGCGGCCGATTGCCATCGTAGTGCTGAAGCCGGATGGCGAGGCGAGCGAGGAGGAGCTGAAGGACCTCGTGCGCAAGCGCGTGGATGCGGGGGAGCTGTCGCGCTACGCCATCCCGGATCAGGTGATCTTCGCGCAGGAGCTGGAGAAAACCTCCGTCGGTAAGCTGGATAAGAAACGCATGCGCGCGATTTACGGCGTGACGGCGAACTCGGCGGCCTAAGTTTTCAGCGCCGCCCTTTTCAAAAAGGGCGGCGTTCTTTGCAGCTTTTTGAAAACAGCTGCGTCAAAAACTTCTATCCCAATCCTACTCGTGGATGGCGACGAGCCTTGCCGGATAGCCACAGCCCTTGAGCGGCTTGGGCCAGCTTGCCAGCAGCAGCGCCCCGGCCTCCGGCACCTTGTCCAGATTCGCCACCAGCTCGATCTGCCAGCGATCCTGGCTCAGCACGTAATATTCCAGCCCGTAATCACCCTTGGAGGTGGACAAGCCCCGGTCGGTATCCGTCTGCTCATGGCCGACAGCACGGACATCGCGCTCGGTGAACAGAAACTCCAGCACCTCGCGCGACCAGCCGGGGTAATGCGCCACACCCGCTTCATCCTTGTTGGCGAAGGCCACCGGGTCGGGCCAGCGCTTGTGCCAATCCGTGCGCAGCGCCACGAACGCGCCCTTGGGGATGCGCCCATTCCGCGCCTCCCAACCCCGCACATCCTCCAGCACGGGCATGGTGTCATGGTCCTGGGCCGCGCGGGGGCTGATATCCAGCACCACCAACGGCAGCAGCATGTCCTCCACCGGCAATTCGTCCAGGCTGCGCCCGCCCGCCACGAAATGGCTCGGCGCATCCACATGCGTACCCCATTGGCCGACATGCGAGTAGCGCGTCACCTCGAACCCATGCTCGGCCACAGAGAACAGCGTCTCCACGGTTTCGTCGGGAAAGAGCGGGAAATGCGGCTGGCCCGGATGGAAGGCGTGGGTGAGATCGGTGAAGCGGGCCTTCGACAATACGTTGTCATACAAGGCCCAGAGGGGATTCGCGGCGGGTAAAAAATCCATGGCCTGAATGTCAAATGCGTTTCATCAGCGGTCAAGCGTTTTTGCGCAGTGCAACAAAAAAGGCGGCATCCGCGCGGGATGCCGCCTTTTCACGTTCAGGCTGATGCCGCTTACGCGCCCATCTGCGTCACGAACTTGGTGACCAGATAGGGCTCAAGCCCTTCGGCGCCGCCTTCGGAGCCATAGCCGGAATCCTTCACGCCGCCGAACGGCGTCTCGGGCAGGGCCAAGCCGTGATGGTTGATGCCGATCATGCCGGACTCGATCTGCGCGCCGAGCGCCGTGGCGGTGGCGGTGCTGCGGGTATAGGCATAGGCGGCCAGACCATAAGGGAGACGGTTCGCCTCGGCGATCGCGTCGTCGAAGGTCCTGAATGGCAGGAACAGCGCCAGCGGGCCGAACGGCTCCTCGTTCAGCACGCGGGCATCAGCAGGGATGTCGGTCAGCACGGTCGGCTCGAAGAAATAGCCCTTGTTGCCAGCGCGCTTGCCGCCGGTGGCGATTTTCGCGCCCTTGCCCACGGCATCGGCGATCAGCGCCTCCATGGCCGCCACGCGGCGGTCATTGGCGAGCGGGCCCATGGTGGTGTCGGCGTCCAGCCCGTTGCCGAGCTTCAGCGCCTCGCACTTGGCGACGAACTTCTCGAGGAACGGCTGGTAAACGCCTTCCTGCACGATGAAGCGGGTCGGGGCCACGCAAACCTGCCCGGCATTGCGGAACTTGTTGGCGGCCAGGATGGTGGCGGCCTGGTCGAGATCCGCGTCGTCGAACACGATGGAGGGGGCATGGCCGCCCAGCTCCATGGTGGCGCGCTTCATGTGCTTGCCGGCCAGGGCGGCAAGGTGCTTGCCCACCACGGTGGAGCCGGTGAAGGAAATTTTGCGCACGACCGGGTGCGGGATCAGGTACTCGGAGATTTCAGCCGGAATGCCGAACACCAGCTGCACCACGCCCGCCGGAATACCGGCATCGACATACACGCGCACCAGCTCGGCGCAGGAGGCCGGGGTCTCCTCAGGCCCCTTCAGGATGAACGAACAGCCCGCCGCCAGCGCCGCGGAGATCTTGCGCACGGCCTGGGAAACGGGGAAGTTCCACGGGGTGAAGCCCGCGACGACGCCCACCGGCTCACGCAGGGACATCTGGTACACGCCCGGCACACGGTTGGGGATGACGCGGCCATAAGCGCGGCGGCCTTCCTCGGCAAACCAGTCGATCACATCGGCGGAGCCCATGATCTCGATCTTGGCCTCGCCCACCGGCTTGCCCTGCTCCATGGTCATCAGCTTGGCGATGTGGTCGGCGCGCTCGCGCATCAGCTCGGCGGCCTTACGCAGCAGCTTGGAGCGCTCATACGGCACCATCTTGCGCCAAACGGCGAAGCCCTTGGCGGCAAAGTCCAGCGCCTCGTCCAGATCCTCGCGCGAGGCATGAGCTAGCGTGCCGATCACCTCTTCGGTGGCCGGATTGACAACGTCGAGCGTGCGCCCGCCGGTGGCGGCGCGCCACTGGCCGCCAATGTGCAACTGTACGTCCTGATACATTTTTTATGTCCTCTTTTTAGTAGCCTTGGCGGATGAGTTTCCGCACGATGTCAATCATCTCACTGATCTGGTCCGGGGTAGCAGCGAAAGGTGGCGCCAGCACAACGGAATCGCCGGAGCAGCGCAGCACCAGCCCTTCCTCGAACGCTTTGCACAGGAACTTGAAGCCGCGTTCGCCGGGTTTGCCCTTCGGCGCCAGCTCGACAGCCCCCAGCAACCCAAAGCCGCGCGTGTCGACCACCTCCGGATCGCCCTTGAAGCTGGCGATCTGTTCGAGGAAGCCTGGGGTGAGTTCGCGCACGCGGCCGAAGGTATTTTCCTCGCGGTAGATCTTCAGCGTGGCCAGACCGGCGGCGCAGGCCACCGGATGGGCCGAATAGGTGTAGCCATGGTAAAACTCCACGGCGTTGGGCGGGGCGGCGTCCAGAATGGTCTGCTGGATGTCCTCGCGCACCGCGATGGCCGACATCGGGATCGAGCCATTGGTGATGGCCTTGGCCATGGTGATGATATCGGGCGTGACGCCGAAGGTCTGGGAGGCGAAGGCCTGTCCAGTGCGACCGAAACCGGTGATCACCTCGTCGAAGATCAGCAGGATGCCGTGCTTGGTGCAGATCTCGCGCAGGCGCTGTAGATAGCCCTTGGGCGGCGGCAGGATGCCGGTGGAGCCCGCCACGGGCTCGACGATGCAGGCGGCGATCGTGTCGGCGCCGTGCAGGTTGACGAAGCGTTCCAGATCGTCGGCAAGGTCGGCGCCATGGGTGCCCTGCCCCATCTCGAAATAGTTTTCCTTGATGTGCGTGTGGCGCATATGCAGAGCGCCCGGTAGGCCAAGGCCGAACGCCTTGCGGTTATTCACCATGCCGCCCACGGACCAGCCGCCGAAATTCACGCCGTGATAACCGCGCTCACGCCCGACGAAGCGCTGGCGTGCCCCCTCGCCTCGCACGCGGTGATATTGCAGCGCCACTTTGAGCGCCGAATCGACGGCCTCGGACCCCGAGCCCGCAAACATGATTCGGTTGAGACCCGGCGGTGTCAGCTCCGCCACCTCGGTGGCAAGCTGGAAACCAGGCGGAAAACCGTATTGGAAGGGCGGTGCGTAATCCAGCACCTCCATCTGCCTGGATACGGCCTCGCGAATCTCTCGCCGCCCATGGCCAAGCGGAATGCAGTACAGGCCGGAGGAGCCATCGAGCAATTTCTCGCCCTGCGTGTTATAATAATAAACGCCTTCGGCCCGGGCGATGATCCGCGGCTGGTCGTGAAACTGGCGGTTGGCGGTGAACGGCATCCACTGATTGATCAGCGGATCGTTGCTCGGGCGCTGGGCAGCACTCATAGTTGGCACACTCCTTCAGGTGCGGATAGTTTACTATTTTAAACAGCGTTGACCAGGGGTTTGTTGCTTTCGGGAACACGAAATGCCCCTGCGGAACACAACGCCAGCTAGCTAACAAAAATCAATAATCGCGGCACGCGAGCCTGACCCGCAAATTCCGTTTGGCGTTCGGAAAGATATTGGGGTTAATGTACTGACTAAATTAGCCGACTGAGATATTTTATGCTTAAACTATGTGTAAATTTTAACACTCGCCAACGCCCTGCTTACCTTCAGCCTTTTGTCCTCGCCTCCATAAAGACGGACATCTGCCGAGGACAGCAGGGAGGCCCAGCGTGATCATCGAACACGGCGCAGGCACAAAAGACAAAATCGCTGAACTGATCTGTGAGGGACGCGTCCTGGTGCTTGCCGGGGACGAGGCGGATTTGGCGGCCCTGCCCAGCGGCCGCTGGATCGGCGGTACGGCGGCACACTTCATCACTGCGGAAGGCGGACAGGAAGCCAACGGACGGATCTTCTATTCCGACCTCACCCGCATCGCTCAGGATGTAAGGTTGAATCACTTCAACCTTACGGAAATGCGGCAGATCGGACGACTGCATCCGGCCAATGGCTTCACCATCGCCATTGTTCCCGGCTTCAGCGAGCTGCTGGCTGGCCTCTCGGCCGAAATCCTGGATTATGAAGGCATCTACAGCGCGCCGCTGTTCGGCTGGGTCAGTGCGGTCTCGGCGGGCCAGCTGGGCACGCGGCGGCCCAAGAGCTTTGCCGGCAACCCGGTCGGCAGCGCCGAGCAGGCGGCGGTAATGGGCATCGCCCTGCCCGATGAGTTCTTCGCCCAGCTGCATATCGCCAATCTGTTCAGCCCTGGCACCGGGCCGGGGATTCGCTTTGCCAACCCCGGCTTCGTGACCGATGGCGAGTGCCTGATCGGCGGCAAGCCGGGCAATTTGGCCCGCTATATCGAAGCGAAGAAGATCGACCCGCGGCTGCCCTTGGTGGCGGACCATGAGGGGGCGCTGATTAATATTTCAATCATCTCCTCCTGCCCGCAAACTGGCCGCTCCACCTTCTTGGCCCCGGTGAACCCCGCCCTGACCTACCGTTTTGCCGTGGAAGTGCTGGACTATCAGCACGAATTCTCGCGCTTGCTGGGCGAGCTTGGCCCAGTCAGCGGGGCGCTCTCCTGCGTTTGCGTTCAAAACTATGAACACGCGGGGCTTCACGAAGCTGCGGACCTGCCGTTTCAAGGGCCGGTGACCTTCGGGCAAATCGCCTATAGCGTGCTCAACCAGACGCTCGCCTGCCTCACTGTCAGCCACAACGCGGAGGACGACACCGGACCAGGAAGCGGCTAACCGCCGCAGGCCTGCACCACCAGCGGCGCCATGGCGCGGTACTCGGCGCCGCGCGGGCTGCCGGGACGCCAGGCCATCGACAAGGTACGCCAGCCGCCTGCGCCTTCCAGGCGGCGCAGCTCCACCCCGGTGCCTTCGGCCAATCCCACCGAGATGGCAAGTCGCGGCACCAGCGTAACCCCGAGCCCGCCTGCCACCATCTGGATGAGTGTGTGCAGCGAGGTGGCGGCGAATTTCTGCTCCCGCCCCATCCCGGCGCTACATACGGCCAGTACCTGGTCGCGCAGGCAATGCCCATCCTCCAGCAGCAGGAAATTTTCGGCACTCAACGCCGCTACGGGAATGCTCTCACGCGCCGCCAGCGGATGTCCCGGCGGGAGGGCCGCGAGGAAGTCGTCACGCGCCAGCGGAAAGGTCTCGGCACCGCCGCAGGTACAGGGCTCGGCCAGGATCAGCAGGTCGAGCAGCCCATCATCGAGCTGCTCCAGCAGCCGCTCGGTCTGGTCCTCGCGCAGAAATAGCTTGAGCGCCGGGAAGCCATGACGCAGGGCGGGCATCAGCTTGGGCAGCAGGAACGGCCCGACCGTGGGGATAATGCCCAGACGCAGCGGGCCGGACATCGGGGCACGGGCGGCATCGGCCGTTTCGGCCACCGCCGCGATGGCCGTCAGCGCCGCCCGCGCCTTTGCAACCAGCTCCAGCCCGAGCGGCGTAAACACGGCGTGCTTGGGTGCGGCACGGTCGAGGATCTGCGCATCCAGCCCGCGCTCCAGCGCCAATATCCCGGCGGAGAGCGTGGACTGCGACACCGCGCAAGCCGAGGCGGCACGGCCGAAATGTCCGGTTTCGGCCAGCATCACCAAATAGCGAAGCTGCTGCGGTGTCGGCAGATAGGTCATGCTACGCGGCCTTAGCCTCGGCCTGAGGCTGGCGGATCAGATAGTCAAAGGCGGAGAGTGCGGCTTTAGCGCCCTCGCCCGCGGCGATGATGATCTGCTTGTAAGGCACGGTCGTCGCGTCGCCAGCGGCGAAGATGCCAGAGACCGAGGTCTCCCCGCGCGCGTCGATCTCGATTTCGCCGCGCGGGGTGAGCGCGACCGTGCCCTTCAGCCACTCGGTATTCGGCACCAAGCCGATCTGCACGAAGATGCCCTCCAGCTCCAGACGCTTGATCTCGCCATTCGTCCGGTCCTCATAGGACAGGCCAACGACCTTCTCGCCATCGCCATGCACTTCGGTGCTACGGGCGGAGACGATGATCTCGGCATTCGGCAGGCTGCGCAGCTTGGCCTGGAGCACGGCGTCGGCGCGGAGCTGGCTGTCGAACTCGATGAGCGTGACGTGGGAGACGATGCCCGCGAGGTCAATGGCCGCCTCGACGCCGGAATTGCCGCCGCCGATCACCGCCACGCGCTTGCCTTTGAACAACGGGCCATCACAATGCGGGCAATAGGCCACGCCCTTGTTACGATACTCGGCCTCGCCGGGCACGTTCATCTGGCGCCAGCGGGCACCCGGCGAAAGCACCAGGGACTTCGCCTGAAGCGCGCCGCCGCCGGCCACCTGCACCTCGAACAGCCCGCCCGGCTGCGCGGGCGGCACGATCTTCTCGGCCTTGAAGCCCTTCATGATGTCCACGCCGTATTCACGGGTATGGGCTTCCAGGGCGGAGGCGAGCTTCGCCCCCTCGGTATGCTGCACGGAGATGAAGTTCTCGATAGCCACGGTATCCAGCACCTGCCCGCCGAAACGCTCGGCCAAGATGCCAGTGGCGATGCCCTTGCGCGCGGCATAGATGGCCGAGGCGGAACCAGCCGGGCCAGCGCCGACGACCAGCACGTCGAACACACCCTTGGCGTTCAGCTTCTCAGCCTCGCGGGCGGCGGCGCCGGTATCCAGCTTGGCCAGGATTTCCTCCAGGCTCATACGGCCCGAGCCGAACTCGGCGCCATTGAGGAACACGGCGGGCACGGCCATGATCTTGCGCCCCTCAACCTCGAACTGGAAGGCAGCGCCGTCGATAGCGGTGTGGGTGATGCGCGGGTTCAGGATCGCCAGCAGGTTGAGCGCCTGCACCACGTCCGGGCAGTTCTGGCAGGACTGGGAAAAATAGGTCTCGAAATGATACTCGCCCGGGAGCGCCTTGATCTGCTCGACCACCTCCGGCTCCACCTTGGGCGGGTGCCCGCCGGTTTGCAGCAGCGCCAACACCAGCGAGGTGAATTCATGGCCCATCGGCAGACCGGCGAAACGCACGCCATGGCTCTCGCCAGCGCGACGAATCTCGAACGAGGGGGCACGGGCATCGGCGCCATCGAAGCGCAAGGCGATCTTGTCGGTCTGGGCGGCGATATCTTCCAGCAGCCCGCGCATCTCGGCGGCGGTTTCGCTGGCGTCAAGAGTGGCCACCAGTTCCAAACTCACGGAAACGCGGGCGAGATAGGCCTTCAACTGGCCCTTCAGGCTGTCGTCCAACATAACGGGCTCCATATTTTTTAAAATATAGCGCGGCCTGCCAGGGAAAATGCACTCGGCCAGGGGGCGCGGAAATTTGTCGTCTTGGGGTGCCCCCGCCGGTTGCCCGGCGGGAACGGAGCGGAAATCCGCTTAGATCTTGCCGACCAGGTCGAGCGACGGGGCCAGGGTCTTCTCACCCTCGTGCCACTTGGCCGGGCAGACCTCGCCGGGGTGGGAAGCGACGTACTGCGCGGCCTTCACCTTGCGCAGCAGCTCCTTGGCATCACGGCCGATGCCGCCGGCATTGATCTCGACAATCTGGATCACGCCGTTCGGGTCGATCACGAAGGTGCCACGGTCGGCCAGACCGGCAGCCTCGATCAGCACTTCGAAGTTGCGGGAGATCGTCTGGGTCGGATCGCCAACCATGAAGTAGTCGATCTTCTTCACCGCGGCGGAGGTGTCGTGCCACGCCTTGTGAGAGAAATGCGTGTCGGTGGAGACGGCGTAGATCTCAACGCCCAGCTTCTGGAACTCGGCGTAGTTGTCGGCCAGGTCCTCGAGCTCGGTCGGGCAGACGAAGGTGAAGTCAGCCGGGTAGAAGAAAACGACAGACCACTTGCCCTTGAGGTCGGCGTCCGAGACGGTCACGAACTTGCCACTCTTGAAGGCCTGGGCGGTGAACGGCTTAACTTCCGTGTTGATCAGCGACATAAATTCACTCCTTGCGAGTATGGTTGGGTCTCGACGAGGGAGCTTGTAGCCGCTTTCTCACAATCCATGAAATTGATTTTTTTTGTAATTACAATCGATGAAAGCGATCGAGACCTCGGCGCCCCTGCGATACTCTAGAGAGGCGCTGTGGATTTACAATGCCGAATAAAAGACAAAAAAGAAGCGGCCTTTTTGAGAAAAGGCCGCCCCAAAAACGTCTAAACGTTTGATTTTTAGCCCTGGCGCTCCAGCATCAGCTGCTTGATCTTGCCGATCGCCTTGGCCGGGTTCAGGCCCTTGGGGCAAGTCTGCGTGCAGTTCATGATGGTGTGGCAGCGATAGAGCTTGAAGGGGTCCTCCAGCGCATCCAAGCGCTTGCCGGTCGCCTCGTCGCGGGAATCGGCGATCCAGCGATAGGCCTGCAACAGCACTGCCGGGCCGAGGTAGCGGTCGCCGTTCCACCAGTAGCTCGGGCAGGAGGTGGAGCAGCAGAAGCACAGAATGCACTCCCACAGACCATCGATCTCCGCACGCTCTTCCTTGGACTGGAGGCGCTCGGCATCCGGCGGCGGGGCCGTCTCGGCCTGCAGCCAGGGCTCGATGGAACGCAGCTGCGCGTAAGGCTGGTTCAGGTCCGGCACCAGATCGCGCACCACCGGCATATGCGGTAGCGGGGTGATCCGCACCTCGCCCTGCACGTCGGCGATGGGCTTGAGGCACGCCAGGGTGTTGGTCCCGTCGATGTTCATCGCGCAGGAGCCGCAGATGCCTTCGCGGCAGGAGCGGCGGAAGGTCAGCGTGGAGTCGATCTCGTTCTTGATCTTGATGATCGCGTCGAGCACCATCGGCCCGCACTTGTCGAGGTCAACCTCGTAGGTGTCCATGACGGGGTTCTTCCCGTCATCGGCATTCCAGCGATAGACCTTGAACGCCTTGACGCGCTTGGCGCCAGCCGGGGCCTTGTAGGTCTTGCCCTCACCGATCTTCGAGTTCGCGGGCAGGCTAAATTCAGCCATGGTTCTACTCCCCTTCCTTAGTACACGCGCTTCTTCGGCGGGAACACGGACACCTCGTTGGTGAGGGTCTGCATCTTCACCGGACGGTAAGTGAGTGTAACCTCACCCTTCTCCGAAACATGAGCAACGGTGTGCTTCATCCAGTTGTGGTCGTCGCGCTCGGGGAAATCGTCATGCGCCTGGGCGCCACGGCTTTCCTTGCGGGCTTCCGCACCCACCATGGTGGCGGCGGCGTTGCCCATCAGGTTCTGCAACTCCAGCGCCTCGACGAGGTCGGAGTTCCAGATCAGCGAGCGGTCAGTCACATTGATGTCCGGCAGGCCGCCCCAGAGCTTGTGCATCTTCTCCACGCCCTCGGTAAGGGACTTGGAGTTGCGGAACACAGCGGCGTGGGCCTGCATGGTGCGCTGCAGCTGGTCGCGCAGCTCGGCAACCTTGGTGCCGCCATTGGCATGGCGGGTCTTGTCGAAGCGGTCGAGGCTGGCCTCGCCGGCGCCGGCCGGCAGCGGGGCCTGGGTAGCGCCCGGCTTCACGATCTCGGCGGCGCGGTGGCCAGCGGCACGGCCGAACACCACGAGGTCGAGCAGCGAGTTAGTGCCCAGGCGGTTGGCGCCATGCACGGAGACGCAAGCCGCCTCGCCCACTGCCATCAGGCCCGGCACGACCGCGTCCGGGTTCTCCGCAGTCGGGCGCAGCACTTCGGCCTTATAGTTCGTCGGGATACCGCCCATGTTGTAATGCACGGTCGGCAGCACCGGGATCGGCTCCTTGGTCACGTCCACGCCAGCGAAGACGCGGGCGGTCTCGGAGATGCCCGGCAGACGCTCGTGCAGGATGTCGGCACCCAGGTGCTCCAAGTGCAGCAGGATGTGGTCCTTGTTCGGGCCGACGCCGCGCCCCTCGTTGATCTCGACGGTCATCGAGCGGGAGACCACGTCGCGCGAGGCCAAATCCTTCGCGGTCGGCGCGTAACGCTCCATGAAGCGCTCGCCCTCGGAGTTGGTGAGATAACCGCCCTCGCCACGTGCGCCCTCGGTGATGAGGCAGCCAGCGGGGAAGATGCCGGTCGGGTGGAACTGCACGAACTCCATGTCCTGAACCGGCAGGCCGGCGCGGATCGCCATGCCGCCGCCGTCGCCGGTGCAGGTATGGGCGGAGGTGCAGGACTGGAAGGCGCGGCCGTAACCGCCGGTGGCCAGCACGACCATCTGGGCGCGGAAGCGGTGGATGGTGTCATCCTCCAGGTTCCAGGCCATTACGCCACGGCAGGCGCCTTCCTCGTCCATGATCAGGTCAAGCGCGAAGTATTCGACGAAGAACTCGACGTCATGCTTCAGGCTCTGCTGATACAGCGTATGCAGCATGGCATGGCCGGTACGGTCGGCGGCGGCGCAGGCGCGCATGGCCGGCTCCTTGCCGTATTCCTTCATGTGGCCACCGAACGGGCGCTGATAGATTTTGCCATCCTCGGTGCGGGAGAAGGGCATGCCGTAATGTTCCAGCTCGTAAATCGCCGGAACCGCCTCGCGGCACATATATTCGATGGCATCCTGGTCGCCCAGCCAGTCCGACCCCTTCACGGTGTCGTACATGTGCCAGCGCCAGTTGTCCTCGCCCATATTGCCAAGCGAGGCGCTGATGCCGCCCTGCGCCGCCACGGTGTGGGAGCGGGTGGGGAACACCTTGGTCACACAGGCGGTCTTGAGACCGGCCGCGCCCATACCGAGGGTCGTGCGCAGGCCGGAGCCACCGGCGCCGACGACCACCACGTCGTAGGTGTGATCGACGATATTATAGGCGCCATAAGAAGGTTTGGAGATCGCGTTCATGTTCGCAGGATTCCGTTACGAGAAAGCGAGTTTGAGGACGGAGACGGCGGCGGCCAGCGCGAGGAACCAAACCCCGCCCTTGACGACCAGCAGCAGCGCGAGGCGCTTGCCTTCCTCACGGACATAGTCCTCGATCACGACCTGAAGGCCCATCGAGATATGGGAGAACATCGTGCCGATGAGCAGCAGGAACAGCACGGCGTTCCAGGGCTCGCCCAGATAGGCGGCCATGGCGGCGTGGTCGGCGCCCTTCAGGATCAGCACGGAGACCACGAAATACAGCGACAGCGGCAGCAGCGCGACGGAGGTGACGCGCTCGGCCCACCAGTGGGCGGCACCACTCTTGGCGGCGCCCAAGCCGCGGGCGCGGCCCAGCGGGCTGCGCATGATATGGACGGAGGGGGAGGTATCCTTGCTCATATGCTTCACCCGACGATGTAGGCAACGGCCCAGAAGGCCACGGTGAGGAGGATGGCGGCGCCGATGACCAGGCGGCCGGAGCGGTGCATGTCCGGCAGCTCGAAGCCCTTGCCGGCGTCCCAGGAGAGGTGCCGGATGCCGTTGCAGAAGTGGTAGAACAGCGCCAGCGTGAAGCCGAACAGGACGAGCTGGCCGATCCAGGAGGCGAAAATGGCCTGGACCACGGAGAAAGCGGCGTCGCCCGAGGCGGCGGCAACCAGCCAAGCCACCAGCAAAATAGTTCCGGCGCTTAGAGCGACGCCGGTGATGCGGTGGAAGATCGAGGTCGCGGAGGAGATTTGCGGCTTATACACTTGCAAATGCGGGGACAGCGGCCGGCGCACCAGCTTGCCCTCCGAGTTGCGCCCTACCATCAGGGCTTCGCGGACATCCTTCATCGGAAACCTTTCAATCCGTCGTTTAAGCAATTTTGTGCAGGTGCTTAGTCCCCGGCACCGGCTGGGTCAACGCTTTACGCCAAGCCCTATAACCTATTCAGGGGGGAGCTGGAACAACGTAACGATGCGTTGCTGGGTGTCCTCAAGCTCAAGGCTCGTTGGCACGGAGATCTCCGCCAAGATCTTGCCGCGGGCCGAAGGCAGGTATTTCCTGCCCGGATCGGCGATGATCACCGGAACCTCGCGCGCGCAGGCGGCGAGCCAGGGGAGAATGTGCCGGGTCATCGGCGCCTCATAGCAGACATCTCCGCAGAGAATGACATCCCACCGGCACGGGGTGCCGACGATGTCTCCCAGCAGCACCTCAAGCTCGACTCCGTTGGCCGCGGCATTCAGGCGCATTGCCGCGGCGGCGAGCGGATCGATCTCCGCCGCCTCCACATGGGCGGCGCCGGCGCGCATGCAAGCCAATGCGGCGAGTCCGCAGCCGGCGGCGAAGTCCAGCACACGCTTGCCGCGCACGAGACCGGGGTTTTGGCTGATGTGCAGTGCCAGCGCCTCGGAGCCGGGCCAAGCGAAGGCCCAGAAAGGCGGCTGCATATTGTGCTTACGAAGGAAGTCTTCGGTCGCCAGCCAGAGCGGCGTCAGCTCGGTGGCGAGATGCAGGCGGATCTCCGGCACCAGAACGGCCTGCGTCAGCCTCGTATGCGCCTCGACGAACGCCACTGCCTCCAGCGGCGTGGGAATGGTCTCAGACAGGGGGGTTGATCAGGCAGCGCGGCCGATCTTCGCGACCGGCCCGCGGAAGATGCTCTCCACGAAACCGTCCGCCTCGGACAGCTCGTCCAACAGCGCCTCGATGCCCTTGCGCTCTTCCAACTGGAAGGCCCAACGGCTGGCGACTGGCCAAAACACGATGGTAGCCTGCATCAGCAAAGCGATGACACCGCCAAAGGTCCGGCCATTGGCAAAAAGCACTGCGCAAGGCAGAAACTTGGCCAAATTGAAGGACTTCATAGGAAACTCCTAAATTCTCGCTAAAGTGTTGTCGCGTTAGCAACTTTTCGTCAAGAATTTTATCGAACGGAAAAAGCCTCGAAGTCACCCGAAACCATACCCAAAACAGTTCAAAATCAACGTTTTTGCAATGCAACCACCACAAAAATTGGGGCAACCATCCAAAAACGTCAGCCCCGGAAAAATTCTCAGCAAAATAAATTAATAATTTGATTTTAAACAAAACCACTAACACGCTTTATGTTAGTAATCTTCCCTGAACGACCGCAATTTTGTCTCAGAGACCGATACAGACAAGGGAAAAAGTGATATTGAAATGGTTTTTTAAATAACCGCATCCGCTATGGAGGCATCAGCCTCCACCGGAACAGGTGAGAGGCTACCATATGGCCGGCAAGCATAGCTCACCGATATTTGATCAAGCAGCGCCTGAACTCTGCGCTCCTGGACGAACTCATTCCCCAGGCGCACCGCCATCGGCCACAAGACAAGGCTGAGCTGCATGGCCAGCATCGACAACCCCAAAGTAACCCGCCCGGCACGAAACGCGGCCAGCCACGGGCAAACAAGCATTTTGCTCATTATCATTCTCCCCATCCCGCGAAGCCAAGTGGTTCGCCTCAGGTGAGCAAGATCAACACGATCTTCCACCTAAGGTTCAAATAAACTTCGCGGGAATTTTATTAACGGGCGTTAATGCTGACCTAATTCCAGCCCTAAGCGCCCATTAACGCCAAGCCGGTTCAGCTGGCGAGGTCGCTGGTCTCGTCGGTCTCGGGGGCCCCCGACTCCAGCGCGGCGACGCGGCGCTCCAACGCCTCCACCTCGGCCTTGGCACGGCGCGCGAGCTCGGCCATGGCCTCAAACTCCTCGCGCTTCACCAGGTCCAGGCGGCGCACCGCCTCATCGACCCGCGCGCGCACCAGGGAGGAAACCTCCTCGCGCACCCCCGCCAGGGCGGAAATCGCGCCACCGGCGACACCTGCCAGGTCATCGAAAAATTTCGGACGTTCGGTCATCGGGCGGGCCTTCTCTGTTGTGACGGTTCTCCATATAAACCGGCATATGATATTGGTCACGGGTGGCGCAGGGTTTATCGGCTCCAATCTCCACGCGGCACTGGCCGCGGGGGGGCAGGAGGTCATCATCTCCGACTGGCTCGGCCATGAAGGCAATAAGTGGCGGAACTTCTACCACCACCCACCCGCCACCGTGATTCCGCCCGAGGCGCTGGACGCCTTCCTCGAGCACGACATGCGGCTCACCACCATCGTGCATCTGGGCGCCATCTCGGAAACCACGGCGACCGACGCGGATCTGGTCTGGCACACAAATTTCACACTTAGCCAGAAGCTTTGGACGTGGTGCACCTCGCGCCGGGTGCGTTTCATCTACGCCTCCTCCGCCGCCACCTATGGCGACGGCTCAGCCGGATTCGACGACGACATGTCGCTCGAGTACCTGCACAAGCTGCAACCGCTGAACCTGTATGGCTGGAGCAAGCACGCTTTCGACCTCTGGGTGGCGCAGCAGAACAAGGAGCACGCCCACATGCCACCCAACTGGGCGGGGGTGAAGTTCTTCAACGTCTATGGCCCCAACGAGTATCACAAAGGCAAGATGATCTCGGTGGTGAAGGTGAAGCACGACGAGGTGCAGGCGGGCGGCCCGGCGCGGCTGTTCCGCTCCGACCGGCCGGACATCCCCGATGGCGAGCAGAAGCGCGACTTCATTTATATCGACGACGTGGTGGCCGCGCTGCAATTCCTTATCGGCGTGCCGCAGCTCACTGGCATCTATAATCTCGGCACCGGCATCGCGCGTTCCTATGCCGACCTCGCCCGCGCGGTATGCACCGCCAATGGGGTGGAGGAGCGGATCGAGTTCATCGATATGCCGCAAAACCTGCACGGGCAGTATCAGTCCTACACCGCCGCAAAGATGGAGCGGCTGCGCGCCATCGGCTTCGACCATCAGTTCCACACGTTGGAACAGGGGGTCGTCGCCTATATCCAGAATCACCTACTCAAGCCGGACTCGTATCGCTGATGGTCTTCACCTGGCCCAATTTCTCGCCCGTGCTGTTCAGCATCGGGCCGTTCGGCGTGCATTACTACGCGCTGGCCTACATCAGCGGGCTACTGCTCGGCTGGTGGCTGGCGCGCAGGCTGGTGGCACTCGCCCCCGTGGCGGCCAACGCGGCGCAGGTGGATGACTTCCTCACTTGGGCGGTACTGGGCGTGCTGCTGGGCGGGCGGATCGGCTATGTGCTGTTCTACCAGCTGCACCAGGAAACGCTGGGACAATTGCTGGCGCATCCCATCGACATCATCGCCGTTTGGCACGGGGGCATGAGCTCGCATGGTGGATTTATCGGTGTCGCCATCGCCATTGCCTGGTTCAGCCTGAAACACGGGCTAAACATGCTGCGCTTTGCCGACCGCATCGCGGTCTGCGTGCCGATCGGGCTGTTCCTGGGCCGCTGCGCCAATTTCATAAATGGCGAGCTGTGGGGCCGGGTGGCGGAGAGCAACTGGTTTCCGGTGCTGGTGGTGTATCCGCAATCGGGCACGCTGGCGCCGCGCTATCCGTCCGAGCTGATCGAGGCCGCGACGGAAGGGTTGATCCTGTTCCTGATCATGATTTTCTCGGTCCGTTGCACGGCCTTGCGCAACCGCGAGGGCGCGCTCACCGGCATCTTCCTGGTCTTCTACGCCATTGCCCGCATCGTCTCGGAATGCTTCCGTGAGCCGGATGCGTTCCTCGGTTTCCTGCCCTTCGGCACCACCATGGGGCAGGTGCTCTCGATCCCCGTGCTACTGGCCGGAATCGGGGTGTTCGCCTACGCGATGCGCAAACGTGCAGCCTGAACGCTTCGACCATTTCATGGCTCGCGCCAACGCCGCGTATTACGCGCGCGGTGCCTTCACGCGCGATTTCGTCACCGCGCCGGAACTGACGCAGGTATTCGGCGAACTGCTCGGCGCCTGGGCGAAGATCGTCTGGCAGATGCTCGGCGCGCCGGAGGACGTGATGCTGGTGGAGGCCGGCCCCGGGCGCGGCGTGCTGATGGCCGACGCGTTGCGGGTATGGAACGCGCCCTCCGTGCATTTCATCGAATCCTCCCCGGCGCTACGGGCCAAGCAAGCCAGGCGCGTGCCCCGCGCCATGTGGCACGACTCGCTGGACTCGCTCCCCCCCGGCCCGGTGATCCTGCTGGCCAATGAGTTTCTCGACGCCCTGCCCGTGCGCCAGTTCATCCGTGGCGAGGCCGGGTGGATGGAGCGCCATGTGGCCGACGGCGCCTATGTGGACCTGCCTACGGACTATTCCCTGCCCGACGCCCCAGTGGGCAGCGTGCGCGAGGTGAACGAACCGGCGCTGGAATTCTGCCGCAAGCTGGCAGCGCGGGGTGGCGTGGGGCTGTTCATCGATTACGGCCCCATGCACTCGGGCGTGGGCGAGAGCGTGCAGGCCATCCGCCACGGCGAATACGCCGACCCGCTGCAATACCCCGGCGAGGCGGACATCACCGCGCATGTGGATTTTGGGGCGATCAAGGCCGCCGTGCATACACAAGGGCCGGTGAAGCAGAACGCTTTCCTCACCGCGCTCGGGCTGTTCCAGCGCAGCGATATTCTGGCCCAGCGCCACCCGGACAAGGCGCAGGACCTGAAACTCGCCGTGCACCGCCTGACCGCGCCCGAGGCCATGGGCAGCCTGTTTAAAGCAATTGTGGTTTGCCCTGAGAGCCTGCCCGGTCTACCGGGATTCGCATGACGGAATTCTTCACCGGGTCACTCAAGGCGAAACACGGATTCTTCACCCGCAATGGCGGCGTGTCGCAGGGGCTGTACGCCAGCCTCAATTGCAGCTTCTCCTCGGACAATCCCGACCATGTGCGGGAGAACCGCGCCCGCGTGGCGGCCGCCATGGGAGTGAAGCGCGAACATCTGCTGGGGGTGAAGCAGGTGCATGGCGATGGCGTGGTGACGGTGCGCGCCCCCTGGGCGGAAGGCGCTGGCCCCGCCGCCGATGCGCTGGTGACGAACCTGCCGGGCTTGGCGCTGGGGGTGATAACCGCCGATTGCGCGCCGGTGCTGTTCTGTGCCGAGGGCGTGGTGGGCGCCGCCCATGCTGGCTGGCGCGGGGCGCTGGCCGGGGTGCTGGAGGCCACGGCAGCTGCGATGCGCGAACTCGGCGCGCGGGATATCCATGCCGTGATTGGCCCCTGCATCGGTCAGGCGAGCTACGAGGTGGGCGCGGACATGCGTGACGCCGTGCTGGCCCGCCACACCACGGATACGCAGTTCTTCGAGGCGGGCCGCCCTGGACATTGGCACTTCGACCTGCCCGGCTACTGCGCCGCGCGTCTGCACGCGGCGGGAGTAAAAGCCGAGGCGCTGGGGCTGGATACCTATGCCCAGGAGCAGGAATTCTTCTCCTACCGGCGCAAAACTTTGCGCGGCGAGGCGGCAACCGGCCACCAGATCTCGGTGATCCGCCTGTGAGGCGCACCGCCCTGGCCCTGCCTCTGCTTCTCGCCGCCTGTGGTACGCTGCCGCAGCCTTTCTATGGCAACCCAGGTCCGGCAGGAGCGAAACTCGCCATCCCCCCTGCCCCGGTGCTGATGGTCCCCGCCCCAAAAACCGCGCTGCTGGACGGTAAATCCGCCACCGCCTATGCGGGCGACCTTTCCACCGCGCTGGTGAATTACGATGTCCCCGCCGTGAGCGGCGCTGGCGGCAAGCAGAGCTGGCGCCTTGGTATCAGCGCCAATCAGGCCGGGGATATTGTGACGCCGCGTTACGTCATCACCGGGCCGGACGGCAAGGAATACGGCCATCAGGACGGCGCGCCCGTGCCCGCCCAGGGCTGGACGAGCGGCGATGCCCAGACGCTGAACAACGCGGCATCGACGGATGCGGCGCCCCTGTCCAAACTACTGGCGGCGATCAACGCGCAGATCCAGCAGAGCAACCCGGAATCGCTGGAGAACCGACCGCCCCGAATTTTCGTCGGCACGGTGAGCGGCGCGCCAGGGGATGGCAACAGCACGCTGCCTCTGAACCTCAAACGCAACCTGCCTGGCGCGGATGACGTGCTTGCCAAAGACGCGAAGAACGCGGACTTCACCGTGACCTGCACGGTAAAGACCAAGCCCGACACGGGCGGGCAACTCCAGGTGGAGCTGGACTGGGTGGTGCGCGACGGCAATGGCCGCATCGCGGGGCAGGTGACGCAGATCCACGACCTGGCCCCGGCGGATATCACCCCATACTGGGGCGATGTCGCCGCCGCCGCCGCACAGGAAGCGGCGGGGGGCATTCAGCAGGTGGTGAGCAATGCCGTGCTGAAGAAGGGGCAGAAGCCCACGTCTTAACAGAGGAGCTGCCGCGCCTCGTCCCACCACATCGCCGCGATTTCGCCAGCGGGGCGCGCGGGGGCCAGACGCGCCGACTGCCCGGCCCAGGCCTGCATCCTCGAAAGATCATTATTCCGCATTGCCGCGTCCCGCAGCGCCTGCGTAAGCCCGCGCTGCACCGGATAGGGCGCGGGCGGCGGAGCCTTGGGCGTGGCGGCGGCAAGGACATATTCGGTGGTGAGGCCCCTGCCCGTCCGCCCGGAAAAGGCGCGGGTGAGCATGGTGTCCTCGGGTTGGGCGGTGGCCAGGGCATCGGCCCAGCCCGAGGCGATGCCTGCCTCGGGCGCACGCAGGAAGCCAGTGCCGATCTGCACAGCCGAGGCTCCCAGCAGCAGCGCCGCCGCGATGGTCCGGGCGTCGGCAATGCCACCCGCCGCGATAACGGGAATATCCACCGCATCGCACACCGCAGGCAGTAGGGCGAACAGGCCAATGGCGGCGCTCTCGGCCTCATTGGCTGCAAAGGCACCGCGATGCCCGCCGGCCTCGGCCCCCTGGGCGATGAGCGCATCGGCTCCGGCTGCTGCCGCCGCGCGGGCCTCCGCCACGGTGGTGACCGTGGCGAGCCATTTGATCCCCTCTTCCTTCAACCTCGCCACGAAATCCGCCGGGAACAGCCCCATCATCGAGGATATGGCCGTGGGCCGGGCGGTAAAAATCGCCTCGCATTGCGCGGTGAAGTCTGGCGGGGTGGCGTTGCCCGCTTCGGGCGGTACTGCCGGGCCCCATTGGCCGAGAAACTCGCGCAATGCGGCTTCATTGGCTTCATCGCGCCGGGGTGGCGGGTCCGGCACCCATAGGTTCATCTGGAACCTGCCATTGCTGGCGGCACGGAACTTTTCCGCCCAGTCGGCAATGGCCTGGGGTTGCATAAGCAGCGCGCCGCAGGCCCCAAGCCCGCCTGCATTCGCCACGGCGGCGGATAGCACTGGCGGGCAAGCCCCGGCCATGGGGGCGAGCAATATGGGCAGGCGCAGCCCAAAAGCCGCGCAGAAGACTTCGGCACGAGCCAGATCCTGTTTCATTCGCGCCTCAGCACCGCCGCGTTGATGAACTCTGCCACCTTGCCGGCCTTGAAGGCGGCGCGCAGGGCGTTCTCGTCGTAATCCTCCCGCACCCAGTCTAGGAACGGCTTCTTGCCCTCGCCCGTGCTCTGGTAGAGGCGGAAAAACTCGTCGAGGATGCCGGTCTTGGCCTGTTTGATATGGCCGAAGCGCAGGGAGAGTTGCTTCAGGGCCGCCTCCACCGTGCCACCCCGGATGAGCACGAACAGCCCGGCCGCCAGACCGGCGCGGTCCGCCCCGGATTTGCAGTGGATGAGCGCCGGACCGCGCATATGGGCGATGATGTCGGCATAGCGAAGGATGCGCTCCCGGTGCGGCACGCCGCGCGATTCAAACGCCATGTCGTAGAAATCCAGCCCCAGGCGCTGGGCCGTGTCCCGGGAAAGCGCGTCCGAGCCGTTTTTTGCCGGACCGCGCAGATTGATGAGCGATCTCAGCCCGAATTTTCGGGTAAAGGCGGCAAGGTTGCCCGGCGTGGGGTGGTTGGACCGGTACAGTACGCCCGGCTCGACGGCGGCGAAATTCGTCCAGACCAGCCGGAAGATGGCATGGTCGATGAACAACGCGTCGATCCAGGCGTTGCGGCGGCCGCGTTTGGTGGCGAGGTCGCCCTTGTAGATGGTGTCCATATGCGACGGCTTAGCGCATTTCGCCGCCGCCCAAAACTGTGCATAAGCGGCGCCATGACCGAGCATCCCTCCACCACCGCCCTCATCCGCCGCCTGTGGCGCGAGCATGTGAAGCATTACAAGGGCCGTATCGCCCTGATCGTGGTGGCGACGCTGGCGATGTCCGGTGCCACGGCGCTGTACCCGGCGCTGATCGACTGGGCCTTCACCATGTTCGAACACAAGGATTCGCGCATCATCTACCAGGTGCCACTGCTGATGACGGCGGTGGCGGCGGTGCGCGGCGGCTCGATGTACGTGCAAGCGGTGCTGACGCAGGACATGGTGCTGCTCACCATCCGCCGTTTGCAGAACGCCATGTTCGGGCATCTCACCAACGCCGCCCTGGCGCGGGTGGAGCGCGAGGCCCCGGCCCAGCTCGCCGCGCGCTTCACCACCGATGCCACGGTGATCCGCGAGGCAATGACCCGCGCCGTGAATACCGTGGCCGATGCGGCCACCGTGGTCGGGTTGGTGGCGACGATGATTTCCATCGACTGGAAGCTGAGCCTCGCCGCCGCCGTGCTGTTTCCGGCAGCGGCGATACCGGTGGAGAAAATCGGCCGGCGTCTGCGCCGCGCCTCAGGCGGCATGCAGGAGACTATGGGCGTGGCAGCGGCGATGCTGAACGAGAGCTTCGCCCAGGCCCGCACCGTGCGCGCCTACGGGCTGGAGGCGCACGAGATGAGCCGCGCCGAGAAGACGTTCGAGGGGCTTTACGCCGCGCTGATCCGCATGACCCGCGTGCGCTCGCGCCTGGACCCGATGCTGGAGGTGCTGGCGGGCGCCGCCGTGGCGCTGGTGATCGGCTTTGAAGGCTGGCGCGGCGTGCCGCCGGGCAGCTTCATGGGCTTTGTCTCGGCGCTGCTGATGGCCGCCCGCCCCCTGCGCGCTTTGGGCACAATGAATGCCGCCATGCAGGAAGGCATGGCCGGGCTGGTGCGGGTGTTCGCGGTCATCGACGAGCCGGCTGCCATCGCCGACGCCCCAGGCGCCGTTCCCCTGCCGACTGGGCCCGGCAAGGTAGTGTTCGAGAACGTCGCCTTCACCTACCCCGATGGCCGTCCGGGGCTTAAGAGCCTCTCCTTCACCGCCTCACCGGGCAAGACGCTGGCGCTGGTCGGCAGCTCGGGGGCCGGCAAATCCACCGCGCTGGCGCTGATCCCGCGCCTCTACACCCCCAGTGCGGGGCATATTCTTATCGATGGCACGGACATCTCCCAGATGACGCTGGCCTCATTGCGTGGCTCCATCGCCTATGTCGGCCAGGAGGCACTGCTGTTCGACGATACGATCGGCGCCAATATCCGCCTTGGACGGCCGGATGCGGCGCCGGACGAGGTCTGGGCGGCGGCGGAAGCGGCAGCCTGCGGCTTCATCAAGGATATGCCCGCCAAGCTCGGCACCCGCGTGGGCGTGAACGGCCAGCGTCTCTCGGGTGGGCAGCGCCAGCGCGTGGCCATTGCCCGCGCCATCCTGCGCAACCCGCGCATATTGCTGCTGGATGAAGCCACCAGCGCGCTGGACACCGAGAGCGAGGCCCTGGTGCAGGCGGCCCTCACCCGGCTGCGCCAGGGGCGCACGACCATCGTGGTGGCGCACCGCCTCTCCACCGTGCGCGATGCCGACATGATCGTGGTGATGGCCGACGGCCAAGTGGCCGAATGCGGCACGCATGAGGAGCTGATGGCCAGGGATGGGGCTTTCGCCCGACTGGTGAAGGCCCAGGCCCTGGCGGCATAAAACCATGCCCTATCGTCTGCTGCTCGCCACCGCCTCGTCGTTCTTTTCGGCTGGGTCGTTCTGGATGTTCCTGCCGCTGCTCTCCGTCTCGCTACGCGGCGAGGGGGTGAGCGATGCCTGGGTGGGCGTGATCTCCGGCCTGCCCTGGGCCGGGCTGCTGCTGGTCTCGGGCTTCATCCCCCGGCTGATGCACAGGCTCGGGCTGCAACGCATGGTGCTGGCTGGCATGGGCATCTCGGTGCTGGTGTTCCTGGGCTTCGCCGCCACGCGTTCGGTGCCGCTGTGGAGCCTGCTGTGCCTAGCGCTCGGCGTGTCGCTGGGGCTGCGCTGGTCGGGCATGGATACGTGGATCAATGGCAGCGTGCCGGATCATTTGCGCGGCCGGCTGATCGGCGCTTACGAACTGGTGCTGAGCGGCTCGATGGCCGCCGGACCGGCGGTGCTGGCACTCACCGGCAGCACCGGGCGCGGACCGTTTCTGGCGGCGGCTGCGGTGGTGATGCTGGCCATGGCGATGCTGACTCTGGCCGGGCGCGAGCAAGGCGGCATCACGGAAAATCCCGGCACGGTGAAGGCCATGACCGTGCTGCGCGCGGAGCTGGCGGCGTTCACCGGTATCGGGCTGGTGGGGCTGACGGAAGCGTGCAACCTCTCGCTGCTGCCGCTGATGGGGCTGGGGCTCGGCACCGAGCTGCACCGTGCGGCGCTGCTGGTGGTGGTCTGCCAAACCGGCGTGGCGGCGGGGGCCTTCATCTGCGGCGCGCTGGCGGATAAACTCAACCGGCGGGTGCTCAAGCTGGTCACCGGCGTGGCGATGGCCGTGCTGCCGCCGCTGTTGCCGTTGGCCCTGGCGCATGGCGCGGTGTGGCCGGTGCTGATCCTCTGGGGCTTGGCGCAAGGCGGGCTGTTCACCGTGGGCATGGTCAAGCTGGGCGCGCGCTTCTCCGGCGTGGCGCTGGCGCGGGCGATGTCGCTCGCCATGGTCATCTACACGCTGGGCGGCATTTTCGCGCCGCCTGTTATGGGCGGGGTGATGGCCCTGCTTGGCCCAGCAGGACTGGTCTATGGCCTCGCCGCCGTGGCGGTTGCGGGTGTGGCGGCGATCGCCGCGAATTGAAGGTAAGGTTATGACGGTTGCGATTGATATGGGCCTGACCATGACGGGCGGCCCAGCGGTAATGGACCTGGAAGAACTGCTGGCCACCCGCTTGCTGGTGCAGGGTAATTCGGGGTCGGGCAAGTCGCATCTGCTGCGCCGGTTGCTGGAGCAGAGCGCGCCCTGGGTGCAGCAGGCGATCATCGACCCCGAGGGCGATTTCGTCACCCTGGCCGAGCGGTTCGGACATCTGGTCATCGACGCCGAGGCGCATAGCGAGCAGGGCTTGCAACTGGCGGGGGAGCGGGCGCGGAGCCATCGCGTCTCCACTGTGCTGAACCTTGAAGGGCTGGATGCGGAGAACCAGCTCCGCCGCGCCGCCGCGTTTCTGGGCGGGCTGTTCGAGGCGCCGCGTGACCATTGGTACCCGATGCTGGTGGTGGTGGACGAGGCGCAGCTTTTCGCCCCCGCCGCAGCTGGCGAGGTGTCGGACGATGCGCGCAAGCTCTCGCTGGGGGCGATGACGAACCTGATGTGCCGGGGGCGCAAGCGCGGGCTGGCCGGGGTGATCGCCACCCAGCGCCTCGCCAAGCTGGCCAAGAACGTGGCCGCCGAGGCCTCCAACTTCCTGATGGGCCGCACCTTTCTGGACATCGACATGGCCCGCGCGGCCGATCTGCTGGGTATGGAACGGCGCCAAGCGGAGGCGTTCCGCGATCTGGAGCGCGGGCAGTTCATGGCGCTGGGCCCGGCTGTGTCGCGCCGTCCTCTGGGGTTGCGCATCGGGGCGACGGAGACGCAGCCGCGCAACTCCACGCCCAAGCTGATGCCCCTGCCCGGCACCGCGCCGGAGGATGCGCACGCCATCATCCTGGCCGCCCCGCCACCCGAGGCCCCGCGCGCGGTTCGCCGCCCGCCCCCGCCGCCTGCGCCCGACCTGCTGAGCCAGCTGATGGCCGCCAAGCCAGCGCTGGCCGAGGCCCCGGAGGAAGCCCCCGAAGCGCAGCCCACGCCGGAGGAGCTGGCCGCCCGCCGCGCGTGGCTGGACAAGATTTTGGGCGCGATACTGGCCGACCCGGAGGCGGGCTTCCGGGCCATCGGCGTGCTGTATCAAGACTTCCTGGTCCGCTGCCGGATTGAGGGTCTGGGCTCCGGCGCGCCGGATCTGGCGGCGTTCAAGCGCATGCTCACCCGCGCCCGGGCGGGGATTTCCGCCGAGATGGCCGAGGACGAGGTCTGGCGGGACGTGGCCGCGCGCGGGGCCGTGCTGCCCGAGGATGTGCAGGGAATTTACATGATGATCGCCCGCGCCGCGAAAGACGGGCTACCCTGCCCCAGCGACCCTGCGATCGCCCGGGCTTATGGCACGCGCTCGCTGGGCCGGGCGCGGCGGCTGCTGACCTATATGGAAGAACAGGGGCTGATTGTGTGCCAGCAGGATGGCGCGGGGCGGCGCATCGTGACGCTGGTGGAACTGGCCTGGGCCACCGCGCCGGGGGATCCGAATGCCGACGAGGAAGCGGCGTGAGGTTTTAATTGCAACACCAAAAAACTCAAGATATCTCAAACAGAATGAGAACTCTTGTTGTTTATTGGAAGTCAGGCGAAGCAAAAGGGTACAGCGATCTTTTGCCATGTCGATGGTTCGAAGCTGAAGGCGAATGGCCCAGTGTTACCCATGACATTTTAGGCCCCAGAAACGGAAAATGGCCTGCCAAGTTTACTTTGACCGTGAAGGGTGATGTTGCCCTATTCGATTATGCTGGCAAGAATGGAGAACATATAAGTGCCAATGAAAACTATACCGTTTGCATTGGCACTCTGAAAATTGTTTTCAAAGCTAATAGCTCTCGTACAATTGTCCGCCAAATTTTGTGGCGCAATCATGACGACAAGAAATTTCAAACTGCCGATGTAGATTATTTCGAACAAGATCTAACCGAAAAAGAGGATGCTCTTTTCAACCCTCTGGATCTAGAGGATGGACGCAAATGGATTAAACAAATGATTGTCCTCCGACGCGGGCAATCATCTTTCCGCAAGAAACTTATGATAGCCTACGAATCTCGCTGTGCGATTACAGGCTGTACGATTCCAGAAGTTCTTGAAGCAGCTCATATCAGCCCATACATGGGTGACAAAACCAACCATGTGACAAACGGCTTACTGCTACGGGCAGATATCCATACGTTATTCGACTGCGGCTTGATTGAAGTTAGTCGTGATTACAAAATAATCGCTCCCGACCATATCCGTACGTTTTACCAGCTGCCAGAGAGAATCACTTTACCTCACGTGAAACGCGACTGGCCCAATCAAGATGCACTCGAGCAAAAATTACGTGACGATTGAAAATGCCCACTTTGGGGGGCGAAGAAGCAGCCTCTCTGCCCCCCATTGCGCTTACAGCGCCCTCTTGCCGATATCGCGGCGGCAGAAGCCGTCTTCCCAGTCGATGGCGTCCACCGCCGCATAGGCGCGGGAGATCGCCTCGCGCAGATCGGCACCGACCGCGTTCACCGCCAGTACGCGCCCGCCATTGGCCAGGATGCCGCCCTGGTCGGCCATGGTGCCTGCCTGGAAGATATGCGCGCCGGGGAACTTGCCCGCTTCCTCCAGCCCGTAAATCTCGGAGCCCGTGGCGTAAGCGCCGGGATAGCCCTTGGCGCACATCACCACCGTGGCCGAGCTGCCGGGGCGGAACTCCACCGTGGTGTCCTTCAGCGTGCCATTGGTGGCGGCCAGCAGGGCGGGCAGCAGGTCGGATTTGAGCATCGGCAGCACCGTCTCGCATTCCGGGTCGCCGAAGCGGACGTTGAACTCGATCAGCTTCGGCCCGTCGTGCTCGACCATCAGCCCGGCGAAGAGGAAGCCACGGAACGGCGTGCCGCGACGGACCATCTCTTTCAGCGCGGGGCGGACGATCTTTTCCATGCTCTCCCGCACCACATCCGGCGTGGCCCAGGGTGGGTTGAAGATCGCGCCCATGCCGCCGGTGTTGGGGCCGGTATCGCCCTCGCCGACGCGCTTATGGTCGGCGGCAGTGCCAAAATAGAGCGCGTCCTCGCCATCGCACAGGGCGAAGACGGAGATTTCCTCGCCAACCAGGCATTGCTCGATCACCACCAGGGAGCCCGCTGCGCCGTGGACCTTGTCCTCCATGATGGCGGTAATGGCCTCGTGCGCTTCCTCGGGCGTATGCGCCACGACGACGCCCTTGCCAGCCGCGAGACCGTCGGCCTTGATGACGATCGGCGCGCCCACGGCGTCGATATATTCATGGGCCTCCAGCGCGTGGGTGAAGCTCGCCCATTTGGCAGTGGGAATGTTCGCGGCCTCGGCCACTTCCTTGGTGAATTTCTTGCTGCCCTCGAGTTGCGCGGCTGCGGCGGACGGGCCGCAGCAGGCGATGCCCGCTGCCGCTAGGGCATCGGCGATGCCCGCCACCAGCGGGGCCTCGGGGCCGGGGATCACGAGGTCGATCTTCTGCTCCACGGCAAAGGCCACAATCCCCGCGATGTCGGTGGCGCGCAGGGGCACGTTCTCGCCGCACTGGGCGGTGCCGGGGTTGCCGGGGGCGATGTAGAGCTTGTTGAGCTGCGGGCTCTTGGCGATGGCCCAAGCCAGCGCGTGCTCCCGCCCGCCGGAACCGATGATCAAAACGCGCATGTCGTGCCCCCTACTGTTACCGGGGCGCGCTGTATCATAGTCTGGGCCCATGAGTGAAATGGGACAGAACACGCCGGAATTTTCGGTCTCCGAACTGGCCGGGGCGGTGAAGCGCACGCTGGAGGGATCGTTCGGCCGCGTGCGGGTGCGCGGCGAGATCACGGAATTCAAGGCTTACGGCTCGGGGCACCAATATTTCGCGCTGAAGGATGAGGGGGCGAAAATCCGCGCCATCATCTGGAAGGGCGTGGTGGCGCGAGTCGGGCTGAAGGCGGAGAACGGGGTGGAGGTGATCGCCACCGGCAAGCTCACCTCCTACCCCGAGCGCTCGGAGTATCAACTGATCGTCGAGCGGCTGGAATATGCCGGGGCCGGGGCGCTGCTGGCGCGCATCGAGGCGCTGCGGGTGAAGCTGGCTGCTGAGGGGCTGTTCGAGCGACGCCGTCCGCTGCCCATGCTGCCCGGCGTGATCGGCGTGGTCACCTCCGCCCAAGGCGCGGTGTTGCAGGATATCAAGACCACCATCGCCAGGCGCTTTCCGCGCCAGATATTGCTATGGCCGGTACCGGTGCAGGGCGAGGGGGCGGCCGAGAAGATCGCCGCCGCCATCAACGGCTTCAACGCCCTGCCGTCAGAACTACCGCAGCCGGATGTGCTGATCGTGGCGCGCGGCGGCGGCAGTCTGGAAGACCTGATGGCCTTCAACGACGAAGCCGTGGTGCGCGCCGCCGCCGGAAGCCGCATTCCGCTGATCTCCGCCGTGGGGCATGAGACGGACACGACGCTGATCGACTTCGCCGCCGACCGCCGCGCCCCCACCCCCACCGCCGCCGCCGAGATGGCCGTGCCTGCCCGGCTGGAGCTGCTGGCCGACCTCAGCCAGCGCGCCGCACGGCTGGAGGGGGCGCTGGCCCGGTTGCTGAGCCTCGCCCGCGCCGGGCTGGACCGCGCCGGCGCAAAACTGCCCGACCTGCCCGCCATGCTGGGCACGGCGCGCCAGCGCCTGGACGACCGCACGGAGCGCCTGACCCTGGCGTTGCCCAATTTCTTCGCCGCCCGCCGCGCGCGGGTAGAGCGGTTGGCGTTGCGGCATCCACGCGAGTTCTTGCTCCGCCTGCGCGGCAATGTGCAGCTGCTGGAGCGCCGGCTGCGGGATGGGCTGCCCAATTTGCTGCGCGCGGGGCAAAAGCGGCTGGACGCGGCAGGGTATCGGCTGACCCATCCGGGCGGCGAGATCGCGCTGCGGCGTGGCGGGTTGGACTTGCTGGCGCAACGGCTGGACGCGCCTCTGCCGGGACGGCTGCGTGAAGCGCGGCTACGGCTAGAAAATGTTTCCGCCAGGCTGGAAACCGTGAGTTATGAACGGGTGCTGGCGCGTGGCTTCGCGCTGGTGACGAATGCCAAGGGTGCCGCGGTGACGAGTGCCGCGAAAGTGGCGCCCGGTGCGGCGCTCACGCTGCGCTTCGCCGATGGCGAGGTGGGCGTGCGCGCCGACAAGGGCGAGAAGAGAACCGCTCAACTCGATTTGGGATTATAGGAGGATTCACACATGAAAACGCTGATCGTGCAGATCAAGTGCCAGCTTGGCGAGGCCTATAACGTCGCCGCCTATATCATCGACAAGGTGATCCCCTGCCATATCTACTCGATCTCGGGTCATTACGATCTGCTGGCGATCATCAATCTCGATGACGAGATCGATCCCGGCGTGTTCGTGAACACGCAACTGCATAAAGTGCCGGGCATTGCCGAGACCAGCACGATGATCGCATTCAACGCGTTCACGCCGTAAGGTCAGCTCTCCAGCTCAGAATCCCAGTAGAGAAAATCCCGCCAACTCTCGTGCAGATAGTTCGGCGGGAAATGCCTGCCGCTTTCCTGCAGCTCGTAGCTGGTCGGGCGGCGGGGTTCCTGGCGCGGGATCATACCGCATTCGCGCGGCATCTTGCTGCCCTTGCGCAAATTGCACGGGCCGCAGGCCGTCACCACGTTTTCCCAACTCGTGCGTCCGCCTTTGGCGCGGGGGATCACGTGGTCGAAGGTCAGCTCCTGCGTCGCCCGCTTGCCGCCGCAATATTGGCAGGAGAAGGTATCGCGCAGGAACACGTTGAAGCGGGTGAAGGCCGGGGTGCGGGCCGAGGGAATGAAATCGCGCAGGGCGATGACGCTGGGCAGGCGCATGGAGAAGGAGGGCGAGCGGACCTCCTGCTCGTATTCCGAAAGCACGGAAACCCGGTCCAGGAATACCGCCTTTACGGCGTCCTGCCAGGTCCATGTCGACAACGGATAATAGGATAGCGGACGGAAATCCGCATTGAGAACAAGCGCGGGAAAATGAAACCCGCCGTCAGGCATTACTCTGCCTGCCCCTGTGAGGGAGCAAATCTTGGGGAGTAGCCACGAAACGCTCCCACATGTGGTAGTGCCTTCGAGTCATGCGCGATTTATGACAGGGGAAGCGCCGCACTGCAAGATGCCCAGCCGAATGTAAGGGTTTTGTCACGCGCCTCGCCAAGCCGCAGGGCCGCCGTATAGACTGCGTGGCGCATGAGCATCGTTACCCGTTTCGCCCCCAGCCCGACCGGATATCTGCATCTTGGCCACGCTTTTTCAGCCTGGATGGCCTGGAAGCGCGCGGATATTTTCCGTCTGCGCCTGGAAGATATCGACACCACGCGCTGCCGCCCGGAATACGCCGATGCCATTCTGGAAGACCTGCGCTGGCTGGGGCTGGACTGGGATGGCGAGGTGCGCGTGCAATCCCAGCACTTCCCCGAATACGCGCGGGCTTTGGAAAAACTCCAGGCGCGCGGGCTGCTCTATCCCTGCTTCTGCACACGGGCCGAGATCGCGCGCGCGCAATCCGCCCCGCATGGGGTGGAGGGGCTTTACCCTGGCACTTGCCGTACGCTCCCGCCCGAGGTTCGGGCGGCGCGGATTGCCTCCGGTGCGCCCTATGCCTTGCGGCTGGATGTGGCGGCGGCGCGGCGATGCGTGGGGGAATTGCGCTTCTTCGAGGAAAACACAGGCTGGCTTGAGGCCAAGCCGGAGCGGCTGGGCGATGTGGTGCTGGCGCGCAAGGATACGCCAAGCAGCTACCATCTCTGCGTGGTGCATGACGACGCGCTACAGGGCATCACCCATGTCATCCGGGGCGAGGATCTGCGCGATGCCACGCATATCCATGTGTTGCTGCAAGCCCTGCTCGGCCTGCGCACACCCATTTACGCGCATCACCGCCTGCTCACCGATTCCTCGGGCAAGCGCCTGGCCAAGCGCGACAAGGCCGCGACATTGCGTGAGATGCGCGCCGCCGGTACGAAACCGCAGGCGATCCTGCAACAATTCGAGGCCTCGGCATGACACGTTTCATCGCAGCCCTGGGCTGGCTTCTGGTCTTCATGCTGGGCGGCGCCATGGCGATGAGCGTGGCCGGCGATCTTGCCGCCCAGCATCATCCGGTGCCGGTTAAAGCCCTGGCCCTGCTGGGCGGTCTGGGCAGCGAGATCGGTAGCAATCTCTGGCTACTCGCCCTGTGCTTCGCCCGGCTGCCCGGAGCACGCGAACCGCGCTGGAGCCGCCCGCATCTGGGGTTGCTGCGGGGGCTGTGGGGCATATTCGGCTTTGGGCTGGTCATGGCCGCAGGTGGCGGGCTGTTCGTGAATGTGCGGGTGGCGGCGGCATTCTACCTGATCCTGCAACGCAGTACGGTTCTGCCCAGCTTTACCGATCCGGTGACGCTCACTGGCGCCGTGCTGGCGGGCGAGTTGATGGCGGGGCTGTGGCTGGCTTGGTCGATGCGCCGCCTCGGCCCGCAAGCTTTGGCCGATGGCAGCCCGCACGGCGTGGCATGGCGGCCTGCCCCGCTTGCCGCCTATGCCCAGGCGGTGCTGCTGGCGCTACTGCTCACGCTCGTGGTGGCGGCCATGTTCCGGCTGGTGCCGCCGAATTTCCATGCCATGAAAGACCTTTCCACGGCCAAACTATTCGATGGCCCGCCCATCACCATAGCGGCCATGCTGGGGGTGATGCTGCTGCTCGGCCCGGTGCTGGAAGAAATCGCCTTCCGGGGCATCGGCTTCGCCGGGATCGCCGCAAGCCTCGGCCCCACCGGCGCGACGCTGCTCACCACCGCCCTGTTTCTGGCCGCGCACGCGCCGGAGAAAATGTATTATCTGCCTGGGTTTCTCGACGTAGGGCTGCTGGCGCTGGCCTCGTGCCATCTGCGGCTGCGTTATGGCTCGATCAGGCCGGGCATTCTGCTTCATGTGCTGTATAATGGCCTCGGGCTGGTGGCCACGGCGGCACTGCGCTAGCTCGCACGGGGGATTTGGCATCCTCCGGCAATCCGCGTAAACAGGACCGGATTTTCAGGGTGGAGAGATTACCATGGGTGGGTTGAGCATCTGGCATTGGCTGATTGTGCTGGCCGTCGTGCTGCTGCTGTTCGGCACCGGCAAGGTCAGCAACCTGATGGGCGAGTTCGGCAAAGGCATCAAATCCTTCAAGCAGAATATCGCGGATGAGGATAAGAAGCCTCAGGATGCCTCGATGGCCGATACCGGCGCGCTGAATGCGCCGAAGTCCGGCGCCGAGACCGAGGCCAAGACGTCCGTCAACCAGGGTTAAGACATGGTTCCTATGGAATTGGCGGAGGCCCTGGCCGAGGCCGGGCGCCGGATGGATGCGCGTGGCTGGGTGCCGGGTTCCGCTGGCAATCTCTCGGCGAGAATCGACGAAACCCGCATCGCGATCACCCGCAGCGGCGTGCATAAGGGCCGCCTGACCACGGCCGATATCATCGCCGTGGATTACGAGGGCAACCCGCTCGTGCCGGGCCAGAAGCCCAGCGCCGAGACGCTGCTGCACTGCCAACTCTACCGGCTGTTCCCCGCCGTGGGCGCGGTGCTGCACGGGCACTCCCTGGCGGCCACAGTGCTTTCCATGCAGGGCGGCATCACCTTCGCCAATTACGAGATCCTGAAGGCCTTCGGCTACGCCACCCATGAGCTGGAAGTGCGGCTGCCGGTCTATGAGAACGACCAGGACATCGCCCGGCTGGCGAATTTCATCGAGCCCCTGCTGCAGAACGAGCCGCCGATCGGCTACGTGATCGAGGGTCATGGCGTGTATGGCTGGGGCACCAGCGTGGAGCATGCCTATTGGCGGCTGGAGGCGCTGGAATTCCTGCTGGCCTGCGAACTGGAGCGGAGGAAGCTGAAATGAGCCGCCTGACCGTTTACAAGGACGACGCCCCCAACGCCCCGATCTTCGATTCGGAAGAGCCGGCCGCCGTGGCGGCGGAGCTGAAGCCTATCAATGTCGGGTTTGAGCGCTGGGATAGCCCCGTTCATCTGCCAGCCGACGCTCCGGCCGAAGCGATCCTGGACGCCTACCGCCCGTATCTGGACGCGCTGATGGGCGCCACCGGCGCGGGCTCGGCGGATGTGGTGAAGCTGACGCCGGAACACCCGCAGGCCGCCGCGCTACGCGAGAAGTTTCTCAACGAGCACACCCATACCGAGCCGGAGATCCGCTTCTTCGTCGAGGGTTCCGGGCATTTCGTGCTGCACGAGAACGGCAAGGTCTATGTCGCCCTGTGCGAGGCTGGCGACCTGATCCATGTTCCCGCCGGGATCAAGCACTGGTTCGATGCCGGGCTGAAGCCCAGCTTCACCGCTTTGCGCGTATTCACCGACACTTCCGGCTGGGTGGCGCATTTCACCGGTGACCAAATCTCCAAGCGCTTCCCCACAGCATGAAACCCGCAGCCATTCTCACGGATATCGAGGGCACCACCACCCCGATCTCCTTCGTGCAGCGCGTGCTCTTCCCCTATGCGCGCACGCGCATGGCGGAGTTCGTCGCCTCCGGCCATCCGGCCCTGGCCGATGTGCCGGAGCCAAAGCTGGAAACCCTGCTCGGCTGGATGGACCGCGATGAGAAGATCACGGCGCTGAAAGCCATCCAGGGCGTCATCTGGGAGGAGGGCTACAAATCCGGCGCACTCATTGCCGAGCTATATGGGGATATACCCCCCGCCCTGCGCCGCTGGGTGCGTGCGGGCCTACGGCTGTTCGTGTATTCCTCCGGCTCCGTGCCGGCGCAGAAGCTGCTCTTCGGCCACACTCCGGCGGGCGATCTGACCGGGCTGTTCCAGGCTTATTTCGACACGCGCGTGGGCGCCAAGCGCGAGGCCGCGAGCTATGCCTCCATCGCGCGCGGGGTGAACGTGCCTCCCGAGGAGATGCTGTTCCTCTCGGACATGGAAGCCGAGCTGGATGCCGCTAAAGCCTCAGGCCTGCAAACCTGCCAACTTGTGCGGGACGAGGATGGCACCATCCCCACCAAGCGACATGAGACGGCGAAGGATTTCAACGATGTGGCAAGGAAGTTTGGGCTGCCGCATGGCTAAGTCACCGCGCGACTACATCCGGGCGGCACATGCCCGGTTACAAAAAGCCCCGCTGATGCGGGCTTTTTTGTGGGGTCTTGCCGCCGCAACCGCGCTGCCGCCCGTGCATTTCCTGCCCGCGCTGTTGTTCTCCCTGCCCGCCTTTTTATGCCTGTTGGACGAAGCCGGCAGCATCAAGCGCACCATCTACACCGCTTGGTGCTACGGCTTTGGCTTGGCCATCGCGGGGCTATACTGGGTCACCGAGCCGGTGCTGACAGAGGCCAAGGATTTCTGGTGGCTGGTGCCCTTCGCCGCCCCGGCCATCTCGGCGGCGGTGGCGTGCTATACCGTCATCCCCGCCCTGGCGATCCGCTGGATCAAGCCCGGCTTCGGGCGGTTGCTGGTGTTTGCCGGAGCCTGGGTGCTCTCCAACATCGCGCAGCAATTCTGGTTCTCGGGCTTTCCCTGGAATTTCTGGGGGACGGATTGGACCATCCCCGGCAGGCTGGGCGATGTCTTCATCCAGCCCGCCGCCTGGGTGAGCGTGCATGGCCTGACGCTGTTCACCGTCATCCTGGCTGGACTGCCGCTGTTCGGCAAGCGTGGGCTGGCAGCCCTGGTGGTGGCGCTGGCGGTCTGGGCCGGGGCGGGCTGGGCGCGGCTGCAAACCCCGGTGGCATCCACGGGGCTGAACATCGCCATGCTGCAGCCCAACTTCACCGAACCGCCGGATTATTCCCGCCCGGCGCTGGAGGCTAATTGGCGGCGCCTGCTGGCCATGAGCAACGCAGCGGTGAATTCGGGGGCCAATGCGATCATCTGGCCGGAAGCCGCCAGCCCCTGGCTGCTGGACTCGGATTACGGCGCGCGCCAGCAACTGGCTGAGATCACCGGCACCACGCCGGTCATTGCGGGAACGCTGCGCATGGAGAGCCAGACCGATTTCCGTAACTCGCTGGTGGTGCTCTCCGGCCCGGTGCCGCCGCTGGCGGTGTACGATAAATGGAAGCTGGTGCCCTTCGGCGAGTACATGCCGCACTGGCTGCCCCTGAAGATCATCCCCGACATGCTGGGCGGCGGCTTCACCCCCGGCACCGGCCCCGCGACCATCACCGTCAGCGGCCTGCCCCCCTTCGCCCCGCTGATCTGCTACGAGGACGTGTTCCCCGGCGAAATGATCGACGAGTCGCACCGCCCCTCCTGGCTTGTGGTCATCACCGATGATGCTTGGTTCGGTAACTCCGCAGGTCCATACCAACATTACATCAACGCCAGATTGCGCGCCGTGGAGGAGGGCCTGCCCCTGGCCCGTGCCGGCAATTCCGGCATCACCGCGATGTTCGACCCGTTTGGCCATGTCATCGCTTATTTACCGCTGGATGCTCAAGGGGTTCTGGTAGCGCCTTTGCCCCGCGCCCTGCCACCGACGCTTTTTTCTAGGCTTGGCCTTATACTTCCGGCTATACTTGCGGTTGTGGCAATCATTGCGGGAAAATTAGTCAGCCGCAGAATTTAGCGTAACATATGGTGACATTTTTGATATAGCGTACAGCCTGTCTATTTAATAAGGCAATCTGTGATTTTTTCATTGAGATTTGCGTTACGTTACAGTAATTTGCCGTATAACGTGTAATATCTGGCAAAGTATCGTGTTAGGTTACCTTTCTTATGGTTGCATTCCATGAGTTTCGGGCAACCTAAGAAGATTATAAGCCGGTGGCTACCACCGCAAGTTGGAGAAGACTAGTCTTATGGCCGAAGAACCCGCCGAGCGCCAGGAACGTGAAAGCCGTCCCAGCCCAATCGATATTCATGTCGGTTCGCGCATCCGCCTCCGCCGGACATTGCTCGGCATGTCTCAGGAACGACTGGGCGACGCCCTGGGCCTGACCTTCCAGCAGGTACAGAAATACGAGCGCGGTGTGAACCGGGTGGGCGCCTCACGCCTGTTCGACATCTCCCGCGTGCTGGACGTACCGATTTCCTATTTCTTCGACGATATGCCGGAAGGTATGTCCGAGGGACCAGTATCCGGTCCGCGCGGGCGCATGTATGGCTTCGCCGAACACCAGGAGCCGTTCAGTGCCGGGGTGGACGACCAGTTGACCAAGCGTGAAACGCTGGAACTGGTGCGGGCCTATTACCGCATCCAGGATCCCGCCATGCGCAAACACATGTTCGACCTGATGAAATCCCTAGCCCCGCCCGAAGCGGCATTCGACGCAGGCTGAAACGACGGGCTGAACCCTTTTCAGGTTCAGCCCTTTTTCTCGCTCAGAATGCTTCCTCGGGCAGCGCCATCATCGCGGCCTTGCCGGCCTTAATGGTGAAGAGCAGCGCGCCGGCCTGAGGCAGAATGCGCTCCATGTAGAACCGCGCCGTGGCCAGCTTGGTCTGGTAGAAAGCGGCATCCGGCCCGCCGAGCGGCGCTTTTTCCGCCGCGATGAGCGCCATGCGCACCCACATGAAGCCCAAAGCCACCAGCCCGAACATGCGCAGATAATCGGTGGCGGCGGCACCGGCCTCCTCGGGGTCGGACATGCCCTTCTCGGCCACGAACCCCGTGGCCAGTTGCAGCGCGCCGAAAGCCCGGGCAAAGCCCTGCACCAGCTTGCCGATATGGGCGTCGTTCTGGTGTGCCTCGATGAACTCCGCCACCGGATGGAAGAAGCGGCGCAGGCTACGGCCAAAATTGGCGGGGAGCTTGCGGCCGATCAGGTCCAGCGCCTGCACGCCGTTTGTGCCCTCGTAGATCATGGCGATGCGGGCATCGCGCACGAACTGCTCCATGCCATGATCGCGGATATAACCGTGCCCGCCGTAAACCTGCACGCCGAGGCTGGCACTTTCGAAACCTAGATCGGTGAACAGCGCCTTCACGATGGGGGTCATCAGGGCCACGAAATCGGCCGCCGCCTCGTCGCCTTTCTCCGCCGCGTCCAGCGCCTGCGCCACCCACACGCCCATGGCGCGGCAGCCTTCGTTATAGGCGCGAATGGTGAGCAGCATGCGCCGCACATCCGGGTGCACAATGATCGGGTCGGCGGGTTTATCGGGGTATTTGGCACCGGCCAGGGAGCGGCCTTGCAGACGCTCCTTGGCATAAGCCACCGCGCCCTGATAGGCGGCCTCGCCAACCCCCAAGCCCTGCGTGCCGACGGAGAGACGTTCGGAATTCATCATCACGAACATCGCCTGCATGCCCTTATGCGGCGTGCCGACCAGCCAGCCGGTGGCGTCGTCGAAATTCATCTGGCAGGTGGCCGAGGCCTTGATGCCCATCTTGTGCTCGATGGCCGCGCAGGAGACGCCGTTGCCAGCACCGGGATTGCCGTTGGCATCGGGCAGGAATTTGGGCACCAGGAAGAGCGAGATGCCCTTGATGCCGGGCGGAGCGTCCGGCAGGCGCGCCAGTACCAGATGGATGATGTTGTCGGTCAGGTCATGCTCACCGGCGGAGATGAAGATCTTGGAGCCGGTGATCTTGTAGCTGCCATCCTCCTGCGGCACCGCCTTGGTGCGCAGCAGGCCGAGATCCGTGCCGCAATGCGGCTCGGTGAGGCACATGGTGCCCGACCATTCGCCCGAGACCAGCTTGGGCAGGTAAAAATCCTTCAGCTCCTTCGAGCCATGGCTCTTCAGCGCCAGATACGCGCCGTGTGAAAGCCCCGGATACAGGCCGAAGGACAGGTTGCAGGCGCAGATCATCTCCTCAACCAGCTTGGCCACGGATTCCGGCAGGCCCTGCCCGCCATAATCCGGGCTGGCGTTCAACGAACCCCAGCCGGATTCCGCGAAGGCCTTGTAGGCGTCCTGGAAGCCCTCGGGCGTGCGCACCGTGCCGTTCTCAAAATGGCAGCCTTCCTCGTCACCGCTGGCGTTGAGGGGGAGCAGCATTTCGGTGCAGAATTTCGCTGCTTCCTCCAGGATGGAATCCAACAGCTCGGGCGTGAACTCGGCATTATCCGCCGTGCCGCCATGCAGTTCGTGCAGCACGAAGCGCATGTCGCGCAGGGGCGCTGTGTAGGTTTGCATCGCCGTTTACTCCTAGTTGCGCAGGGGCTTGCCGGTGACGAGCATGTGCTCGATCCGCGCCAGCGTGCCTTCGTTCTTGATCAGCCGCATGAAGGCGGCGCGTTCCAATGCCAGAATGTCCTGCTCGCTCACCTCGTCGATGAGATCCGCCGGACCGCCCGAGAGCACGGTGGCGAGGTTGGAGGACACCACCATGTCATAGGTGGTTGCCGCACCACGGGCGCGAAAGCCCTCGGCAGCGCTCTCGAAGGCGAGCTGTGCCGCCTCCCCGCCCAGCCTGTAGGTGGGGGGCGTGGGGGGCGTGTAGTTTTCCGCCAGCTTCAGTGCGCGAGCCTTGGCGTCGGCCAGTAGTCGGTCGCGGTTCATGGTGATGCCGTCCTCGGCGCGCAGGAACAGCAATTCCTTGGCCTGGGCAGCGGATTTGCTCACCGTGGCGGTGCTTACAATCTCGAACACCTTGGCGGCGGCGGGCATCGGGCCGCGCGGCATGCCGGGCGCTGCCGCCCAGCGGGCCAGCATCTCGGAACAGCCGCCCCAGCCGGGCACCAGCCCCACGCCGCATTCCACCAGGCCGATATAGGTCTCGGCATGGGCCTGCACGGCATCGGCATGCAGCACCACCTCGCACCCGCCGCCCAGCGCCATGCCGAACGGAGCCGCCACCACCGGGAAGGGCGCGTATTTCATCGCTTTGAACACTTGCTGCCCGGCGGCCACAAGTTTCTCGATCTCGCCCCAGGCCGCGATATTGGCGGCGAAGATGGCAAGGCCGAGATTGGCGCCGACGGAGAAATGCGCGCCCTCGTTATACAGCACCAGCGCTTTAGGCTTCAGCTCCACGGCCTTGCCCAGGATTTCAAGATTCTGCTGATCCCAGCTATTGCTCTTGGAGGTCAGCTCGAAACAGAACACTCCATCGCCGATATCCCACACGGCAGCCGAGGCGTTCTTCAGCACCGGCTTGGAGACGCGCTTGATGTCGGCCAGCAGCAGCACGCCCTCGGGGCGGGTAAGCTTGTGGTACGCGCCATCGGTGCCCAGGTAGTTTTGCTGGCCCTCGGTGAGCGTGTAGAAGCTCTTGCCCTTGGCCGCCGCCAGCAGAGGCGGCACGGCCATGCCCTCGGCAGCCAGCTTCTCGGCCAGCCAATCCGCGCCGAGCTTGTCGATCAGCTCGAACGGCCCGAACTTCCAGTTATAGCCAAGGCGCATCGCTTCATCGATGGAGGTGATGTCCTCGGCTGCTTCCGGCACCAGTGTCGCGGCGTAGGCCAACGTCTGCCCCAGCACGCGCCAGGCGTAACGCGCGGCAGGCGATGGAGCAGAAAGCAGCGCGCGCAAATCGCGTAGCTTGGCCTCAGGCAGATCGGCCTTTTGCACCGGGCGGTAATCGCCGGTGGCGAGGTCGATGGCCTCGCGCCCCGCGGCGCCCTTCCGGTAGAAGCCGCCCTTGCCCTTGCGGCCGGTATAGCCCTCCGCGATCATCTTCTTGATGAGCGGTAGATCGCGGTTGGCGGCGTGGAAGGCGTCGCCCTGAGGCAGCGTGGCGGCGAGGCTGGCGTTGATGTGCGGCATCAGATCCAGCCCGACGAGGTCGATCAGCCCGAACACGCCGGTCTTGGGAATGCCGAAGGGGCGGCCCATGATCGCGTCCGCAGCCTCGACGGCGATGCCCGCATCCAGCGCCTCGATGACGCCGCATTGCAGCCAGTACACGCCTAGCCGGTTGGCGATAAAGCCCGGAGAATCCTTGGCCCGTACAACGGTTTTGCCGAGTGCGATGTCGGCGAAGCGCGCCACGCCATCGGCCAGAGCCGGGTCGGTGGCGGGGCCGGTGACCAGCTCCAGCAGGCGCATATAGCGCGGCGGGTTGAAGAAATGGGTGATGAGGAAGTTACGCGCGAAGCTCTCGGGCAGCCCTTCCACCAGCTTCGCCAGCGGAATGGTCGAGGTGTTGGAGGACACCACGGAACCGGGGCGGCGCACGGCGTCAATCTTGCGATACAGATCCTGCTTCAGGTCCAGCCGCTCGACGATGGCTTCCACGATCCAGTCGCACTCGACGAGTTTGGCAATATCCTCTTCAAGGTTGCCCGGCGTGACCAGCTTGACCGCCGTCGATGACATGAACGGCGCTGGGTCGGTCTTCTGCATCTTGGCGATGGCCCCGGCGGCGGCACCGGGGACGATGTCGAGCAGCAGCACAGGCGTGCCCGCATTGGCGAAATGCGCGGCGATGGCCGCCCCCATGGTGCCTGCGCCGATGACGGCAGCTTTTTGAATTCCAGGCATCACACGCGCTCCAGAATGGTGGCGATGCCCTGCCCGCCGCCGATGCACTGCGTAGCCAGCGCGTATTTGCCGCCGGTGCGCGCCAGCAGGCTGGCGGCCTTGCCGGTGATGCGCGCCCCCGTGGCGCCCAGCGGATGACCAAGGGCCAAGGCCCCGCCATCGAGGTTCACCTTCTCCACATCCAGCCCGAGATCGCGGATGCAGGCGAGAGACTGCGAGGCGAAGGCCTCGTTCAGCTCGATCACATCCAGCTCGGCGGCGGTAATACCCGCACGGGCCAGGGCTTTCTGCGTGGCTGCCACGGGGCCGATGCCCATGATCTCCGGCGCGCAGCCCGAGACGGCGCTGGCCTTGATACGCGCCAGCTTCTTCAGCCCGTGCTTATCGGCGTAAGCCTCGGAGCAGACCAGTACGGCTGCGGCGCCATCGGTTAGTGGAGAGGACGTGCCGGCGGTGACCGTACCGCTCACGTCGAAAGCCAGCTTCAGCCCGGCCAGCCCTTCAAGAGTGGTCTCGGGGCGCGGGCAGCCATCGGCGTCCACCACGCCCGCCTTGCCGGTAATCGGCACGATTTCGTCCTTCAGCCGCCCCTCGGCGATGGCGGCGGCGGCACGCTGTTGGCTGCGCACGGCGAAGGCCTCCTGCTCGGCGCGGGAGATGTTCCATTTGCGAGCCACGTTCTCGGCGGTGTCGCCCATGCCAATGTAAGCGGCGGGAACCTTGGCCACCAGCGCCTTGTTGGGCAGCACGTTATAGCCGCCCATCGGTACGCGGCTCATGCTCTCCACACCGGCGGCGACGAACACCTCGCCCATGCCCGCCGCGATATGCCCGGCGGCGATGTGCACCGCCTGCATCGAGGACCCGCAGAAATGGTTCACAGTGTAGCCCGCGACACTCTGCGGCAGGCCGGACAGCAGCCCGACGAGACGGGCGACGTTAAGCCCCTGCTCGCCCTCGGGGAAGGCGCAGCCCATGACCAATGCCTCGATATCCTCGGGCTTCACGCCGCTGCGCGCGATCAGCGCCACGATGGTCTGGGCGGCGAAATCGTCGGGGCGCACGCGGGCAAGCTGGCCCTTGGGCGCGGGGGTGAAGGGGGAGCGGGCGTAACCCGCGATGACGGCATTGCTCACGGTAATCTCCGTTGTCTTGACTTGCTACTTGGTGGCGACGGCTGGTTTTCGCGCCGCCTTGGGTTGGGTTTCGATGGTTTTCAGCGCGTCTGTGGCTTGGCGCTCAATCTCACGCAGTTCGATGAGCGTTTCCTCCAGCGCCAAGCGCTGCTCCTCCAGGCTGTGGATGCGGCTCTGCACCGCCTTCAGCAGCGCCTTGGTCTGCTGCGCGTGGGTCGGGTCGATATCATAGAGTTCAAGATATTCCTTGATCTCCTTGATAGAGAAGCCGAGCCTCTTGCCGCGCAGGATCAGGATCATGCGCGCGCGGTCCCGCTGGGTGTAGACCCTGGTGTTCCCGGCACGCTGCGGAGAAATCAGCCCCTGCGACTCATAAAAATGCAGCGTCCGCACCGTGATCCCCAGCCCGGCGGCGAGTTGGGTGACAGTGTAGAGCAGGCTCTCGTGCGACATCGGCTATCATCTCCTTCAGTTGGCGGGCAGGAAAGCCCCCTGCCCGGCCGTTGTCATCACGTTACACGGTTTTGGTTCAGAACTTCATGGTCACTCCGGCGGTCACGCTGTTGTCGGAGTCGTCGTAACCGCCGGTGATCATCCCCGCCGAGGCGCTGGCGGAGTTGTTGATCTTCCCACCCGGCGAGAACAGGTGCAGATAGGCCAGTTCCAGCTTGGTGTTGGGCAGAAGCTGGTACTGCGCGCCTATGCCCAGATTGTAATGGTCGGCATCCGGCACGCGGGTGGTGCGGTTGTCGTTGGAGACCGGGGATTCATCGTAGGAGAAGCCGGTTTGCAGCATCAGCTTGTCGGTAAGTTGGTAGTTGGCGCCCACGCCGGCGAACCAGCTATTATGCCAGTTCTCATACAGGGTGGAGGAGCCCGAGCCGTTGGTGGCGGTCACCACCAGCGCGTGGAACAGCGACCATTCCGTCCAGGTCGCGCTGGCCATCAGGGCGAGGCGCGGCGTCACCTGGTCATAGACACCAAAGCTCACGCTGTCCGGCAGGGTGATGTTGGTGGTGGCGTGACTGTTGGCGGCGTTCAGCATGGCCGCAAGCAACGGGCTATAGGCGGCGTAGATCGGCGGCACGGTAATGTGCTGCCCGCCCTTGATGTTGTGGCGGATGCGCGAGCGGTAATCCAGACCGAAGCGCAGTGTGTCATCAACCTTGTAGATCGCGCCAAGGTTATAGCCTACACCGACATCATCGCCATAGATGTCGCCGATGGCGTCCTTGCCCGTCAGCGCGCTCAGCGGCGTGTTCAGCGCCTGGCTGAGATTGGCGTTGAAATAGTCGATGTTCGGTCCGCCGCCGACGGAAAAATGATCGTTGATCTTGTAGGACAGCGCCAGACCGAGATTGATGTCGGTGATACTGGAAACGAGGCTCTGATACCGCCCGACGAAATCCCCCGGATAGGAGACGCGCTCGCCATAAGGGGCGGTGACGGAGAAGCCCAGCCGCCATTTCGGCGCCAGGGCCCACACGCCGAACGCGGCGGCGGACGCGGCCGGGGCAACGGCATTGCCGCCGTTCACGCCTGAGACATTACCGCCCGTGTACGGGTTGCTGGCCGAGCCGGTGAACGTCGCACTTGGGCCGATATAGCTGACATTGCTGTCCAATTCGCTGCTATCGAGCAGCGCCATACCCGCAGGGTTGGTCGAGACAGTGCTGGCATCATACGCCTTGGCCACCTCACCGGCGAAGGCGTTGCCCAGCCAATCCGCCGAACCTTCGTTCAGCCCAAACCCCGACGCAAAGGCCGGACCGGACGCACCAAGCGCCGCAACCAGCGCCAACACCGACACCTGTGATAAATTGGTATACCGCGTTCTCTCCACCGACATTTCTTTGCTTCCTCCTCATGCCTATTGCTATTTTGCGGCGTTGTTGATCGCCTGTTGATTAGGGCACTTAACTTACGTATTGTGTATGCAACATATGTCATGAGGGTGGAAATGCAAGCGATTTTCAACGTGGGTTTAAGAAAAATTTTGCTGATTATGGCGTTTGCCATGACGGGCCTGGGCTGCTGGGGCTCGGTCGCGAGAGCGGAAACGCAGGATGTGCAGGGCTGGTGGATGGACCAGAATGGCAAGGCGGGCATCCTCATCGCGCCTTGCGGCGGGCAGCTCTGCGGCAAGATCGAATGGTTGCACCAGCCGCTGGACAAGGAAGGCAAGCCCAAGACCGACATCCATAATGGCGATGCCGCCCTGCGCCCGCGCCTGCTCTGCGGGCTGTCGATTCTCGGCGGCTTTACGCCGGCTGATAACGGCGGCTGGCATGGCGGCTGGATCTACGACCCGGAAAGCGGCAACACCTATAAGTCGGTGATGCATGTGGGCGATGACGGCAAGCTGCATGTGCGTGGCTATATCGGGTTCACGCTCATCGGCCGCTCCGTCACCTGGGTCAGGCCACCCCAGCAACTCGCCCCCTGCGCAGGGTGAGGCCGGATTAAATCTCTGCGTCATCCCCCTGCCATTGGGCGTGGTTTGGCACTATCTCCCTTGGCGGCATGACGATACGAGATTTCGACGAACTTTGGCAAAACGCGCTGGCGGCGCAAGACGCCGCCGGACGCAGACGCAGCCTGAGAGTGGCGGACAGACTGCCCGATGGCCGGGTGCGCGTGGATGGCGGTCCGCCGCTTCTGGATTTTTCCTCCAACGATTATCTTGGCCTGTCGCACCACCCGGCGCTGACCCGCCGCGCCTGCGAGTATGCCGAGCGCTGGGGGGCGGGCTCGGGGGCCTCCCGCCTCGTGGCCGGAAATTTGCCGCCCTTCCCCGATATCGAGGCCAAGCTGGCCGCGGCCAAGGGGACCGAGGCGGCGCTGATCCTCGTCTCCGGTGTGCAGGCCAACCTAACCGTGCTGCCCGCCTTACTCGACTCACGGTATCTGGGCGCGGAACCTCTCGTTTATGCCGACAAGCTGAACCACGCGAGCCTGATCCAGGGCTGCATCGGCGCGGGCGTGCGGCAGATCCGCTTCCGCCATAACGATCTCGAACATCTGGAAGAACTGCTGGAGCGGGACAAGGATCTGAACCGCCCACGCTTTATCGTCACCGAAAGCGTGTTCAGCATGGATGGCGATTGCGCCGACATCCCCGCCCTGCGCGCTTTGGCCGAGCGCTACGGCGCGTTTTTGTATCTGGACGAAGCCCATGCCACCGGCGTGCTGGGCGAAAATGGCTTCGGGCTGGCGCATGGGCTGCGCCAAGGGCTGGTCATGGGCACGTTCAGCAAGGGGATGGGCGGATTCGGCGCTTATGTCGCCTGCTCGGCGGCGCTGCGGGAGTATCTGGTGAACCGCTGCGGCGGGGTGATCTACGCCACCGCCCTGCCTCCCGCCGTGCTCGGGGCCATGGAGGCGGCCATCGACCTCGTGCCCCGCCTCGGCGCCGAGCGCGCCCACCTAGCCCGGCTGGCCGCCAATTTCCGCGCCACACTCAACGCCGCCGGGCTGGATACCGGCATTTCGGCCACGCAGATCGTGCCGGTCATCCTGGGGGCTGAGGAGCGCACGCTGAACGTCGCCCGTGCGCTGGAGGCGGAGGGCTTTCTGGGCGTGGCCATCCGCCCGCCCACGGTTCCCAATGGCACCAGCCGCATCCGCTTCGCCCTTTCCGCCCGGCATAGCGAGGCCGATATCTCCGCCCTCGCCGACGCCGTAATCCGGCTGGCCCGCGCCGCATGAAACCGCTGCTGCTGCTCGTGCATGGCTGGGGGTTCGACGCCAGCTTCTGGGATGGCTTGCGCGCCTGCTTCACGCCCGAGGACACGCTGGCCTGGGATCTCGGCTTTTTCGGCCAACCCGCGCAGCCCGCGCCGCCGCCGGGTCGAAAGGTGCTGGCGGTTGGCCATTCCCTCGGTCTGCTCTGGCTGCTGCACCAGCGCCCGCTGGGCTGGGACGGGCTGGCGGGCATCAACGGCTTCACCCGCTTCGCCAAAGCCGGCGATTTCCCCGCCGGCATCTCTCCGCGCGTGCTGGAGCGGATGCTCTCACGGCTCGCCACCGCCCCGGCCGAAGTGGTGAGCGAGTTCCGCGCTCGCCAGGGCTGCACCGCGCCGCTTCCCGGCATGCCCAACGCCGAAGCCCTGGCCGCCGGGCTGCAAGCCCTTGCCGGTTGGGACGCCCGCCCGGCCCTGGTGGATGCCGCGCTCTGCGGACAACAGGACATGCTGGTCTCCGCCGCGATGAGTAAAGACTGTTTCCCCGAGGATCGGATCATCTGGCATGAGGGCGGGCATCTGCTGCCGCTCGATGCCCCGGACTGGTGCGCCTCCCAGCTTTACGGTCTACTGGAACGGCTCTGATGACCGATAAAACCAGGGTTGCCGCCGCCTTCACCCGCCAAGCCGAGGCTTATGACAGTGTCGCCACCATCCAACGCGAGGTGGCACGGCGTTTGGCCCAGCGCATCGCCAGCCGCCTGCCCGCTCCTCCCACGCGGATTTTGGAGATCGGCTGCGGCACCGGGCTGCTCAGCGCCGAACTCGCGGCGGCTTTCCCTCAGGCCCGGCTGCTGCTTACCGACATTTCCCCCGCCATGCTGGAGCGAGCCCACGCCCGGCTGGGCAACCGTGCCGAATACCGGATTCTGGATGGAGAACATCCCGAGGGGCTGACGGGCGGCTACGACCTCATCGCCAGCAGCCTCGCCATGCAATGGTTTGCCGATTTGCCCAGTGCACTGGCACGACTCAGCCACCTGCTGGCCCCAGGCGGGTGGCTTTGCTTTGCCACTCTGGGGGCGGGCAGCTTCGCCGAATGGCGCGCGGCGCATGCGGCGCTTAGCCTGCCCTGCGGGCTACACGACTATCCCAACGCCGCCGCCTTCCCCTGGCCATCTGGAGTAAAAGGCACAATCGAGGAAGATTTCCTCGCTGAGCGCCATACCTCCGGCCAAGCCTTTGCGCGGGCGTTGAAAACTTTGGGAGCCGGCGAACCGGCCCAGGGCCATCAACCCCTACCGCCCGGAGCCTTCCGCAAACTGCTGAACGCCCTGCAAGGCGGTTTTTCGGTGACGTATCATGTGCTGTACGGAGAGCTTCGCACCTGAAACCACAGCCCTAGGCTTCGAACGCGGTTCAGGACGAACGCTTAGGGATACAACGTCATCTAATCCGCTCCACCAACGATTGTCGTGAACATTAAAGATCCACCACATTAGCACCTCTTCCGATGGCGTGGAGTCGTATCCTGCGCCGTAAGACCGCAAAAGCGGCACATACCTCCGGCAGACGCCAACAAGTGCACCAACAACCACGCAGCAATCAGTTCACGTTTTTTTTACTGTTTGACACATCTTGATCATCGTTTGGAAATTACAGCGTTTTTTAGAGGAGTATCTGCATCCTCGCAAAAGCTTGTTCTGATTTTCTCTTTTTTTGGACGATCCGCCCTAGGAATGTTGTATGCAACTAGTCTAAAGCTATCAGGCTTCCGTATTATTAACTGGCTGTCATCTTGTGTGTGGGGACCTGAAGAATGTCTGATACGTGGAAGGGCTCGTCCACCTCTTGGTTCACCAAGAACAATTGGAGCGGAGGCGTTCCGACCAATTCGGCCAACGGCACCCAATCGGTAGTCATTTCCGGCACCACAACCAACCAGCCGGTTATTTCCCCCACCGCGAGCGGCGCTGCGGACATTTACGTGGCGCAGACGCTCACCGTCGACAGCACCACCTACACCGTGCTGCTGGAAACCCAGATTGCCGGCCAGCTCATTACCCTGAGCAATGGCGCGAACTTGACCATTCAGGGCATCGCCATGGGCGTGTTCTACGGCAATACCGGCACCACCCCGACCGGGGCCACCATGACCGGGCTGCACGGTGCGCTCTCCGCCACGCCGAGCTACGACTCCCACCTACAGCTCATCGCGCGGGGCACGGACACACTGACCGTCGATACCGTCAACGAGAATTTCGGCCTTATCACCATCGGCTCCGGCGACAAGCTGACCATCTCCAACATCACCACCGGCGGCAACCAGCAGGCGCCGCACGGGCTGATCAATTACGGGCTGATCACCATCGCCTCTGGCGGTGAACTCGACATCACCTCCACCAACGGCTCCTCCGGTACCGTCGCCAATTTCTACAATGCGGGCTGGATCGTCGATAACGGCGGCACGCTGAACATCGCATCCTCGGTGCTCGACGGCGCCAACACCGCCTCCAGCGCCACCTCCATCGATGGCTATATCGTGCTCGAGGGCGGAGCCAACGCCATACTGGCCAGCACGATCACCTCCCGTGAGGAAGTGCTGTTCGCTGACACGTCCTCGAACACGCTGCAAATCGCCGCGGGCACGCTGTTCGCGGGCACGGTGGCGGGCTTCGGCGCTACCGACACCATCATTGTCAACGGCTTCACCGGCACGTCCAACGCCACGCTGGTCAGCAGCGGCACGACGACTAAGCTGGTCACCTCCAATGGCACAGTGCAAACCACCATTACCCTGGCTGGCACGCTAAGCGGGGGGCTGGCCGTCGGCACCAATTCCTCCACTGGGCAGGAATTCATTCTGCTCGGTGGCTCCACGCTCACCAGCTCGACGATCGCCAGCGGCACCACCTTCGGCAACGGCACCGTTTCCCTGGGTGGCACCAGCGTGCCCGCCATCACCCTCAGCGGCACTGCGGGCATCAGCGGCTCCGGCACAGACGTGAAGGTGAACTCCAGCCTCACCGGTAACGGCACGCTGTTCATCGACAACAGCGCCACCCTGGCGCTTGGCAACACCGCCGGAACGGATGCGGGCATCACCGTGCTGTTTGGCACGCATGGGTCCGCCACCGCCCCCAACACGCTGATCCTGAACGACAACCCATCCGGCTTTGGCGGTAAGATCAATAATTTTGGGGTAAATGACGAGATCATCGTCGGCTCCAACGTGCTGGCCCAGCCGACCGCGGGCCAGGGCCTCGTGCTCAGCTACAGCAGCGCGACTGGCGTGCTGACGGTGACCGATACCCTGAGTTCCACCGGCAGCGCCGTCAGCAGCACGCAGCTCACCATCGCGGGCACGGCAGCGGGTGCGCTCTCCACCGCCTCCTTCGTGGCGCTGGAAGGTAGCTCGGGCATCGATATCGAACTCGCCCCCACCACGGCCACCAACTTCACCTTCTCCACCTCCGGCATCGGCAGTTTCGAGCAGGCTAGCAACTTCACCGGCGGCACCGCGCCTGGCGACATCATCACCAGCCTTGAAACGGTGAGCATCACCGCAGGGACCGCCTCCATCTCCTCGGGCGGGGTGAGCGAGAACGGGATCATCACCGTTGCCAGCGGCGCAGCCTTCTACGATGCTGGCTCGCTCTCCGGCACCGGCACGCTCGCCGTCGGCGCGGGCGGCAGCGCAACTCTGTCGGGCACCACCACGCTGGGCAGCATCTTTGATGCCGGCACGCTGGTACTCGGAGGTAACGATGCCGCGGCGATTACCATCGCCTCCGGCGCGCAAGCCACCATCTCCTCCGGCTTCAGCGACACAGTTGCCATTACAGGCGCCGGTACGCTGACCGTGAACAGCGGCGTCACAGCCACCCTGGCCGCGGGCTCCAGCGTTGCCACGGTCATCGATGCCGGCACGATTGACCTCGCCGGCGTCACGGGCGGCGTCATCTTCTTGAACGGCAATAATGCCGACAGCGTGGTGGATTTCTCCGGTACGGATGTCACAGGCCATGTGCTGAATACGACTCTCTCGGATTTTGGCACCCACGACACGATTATCCTTGGCTCCAGCAATTTCAGCCTGAGCGGCACCACCGATCAGCTGACGGATAGCTACAATAACGGCACGCTGGTGGTAACGGACGAGACTAACGGCGAAACGGTCACGATCGATGTCAGCTTGGCCGCTGGAGTTTCTCCGAACTCGATTGCCATGGAAGACTCCACCGGTCAGTTGGTCATCCATCTCTGCTTCTACCCCGGCACACGTATCGCCACGCCGGAGGGCGAGATGGCTGTCGAGGCGCTACAGGCGGGTGATCTGGTGGTGACCGCCAACGGTACCAAGCCGGTGCGCTGGGTCGGCCAGAGCCATGTGCATACCCGCTTCGCCGATCCCCTCCGCAGCCTGCCCATCCGCATCAAGGCCGGGGCGCTGGGCGACAGTCTGCCGGTGCGCGACCTGCTGCTCTCGCCGGATCACGCGGTGTTTATCGATGGCATCCTGGTCCAGGCCAGCGCCCTGGTGAATGGCACCAGCATCGTGCGTGAGTACGACGCTCCCGAGCAGTTCACCTACTACCATGTGGAGTTGGAGACCCATGAGCTGCTGCTGGCCGAAGGTGCACTAGCGGAAAGCTTCGTCGACAATGTGGATCGCATGCACTTCCACAACTGGGATGAGCGCAAGGCTCCGGCCGAGGCGATCGTGGAAATGGATTACCCGCGCGCCAAGTCGGCCCGCCAGGTGCCCATGGCCATCCGTCAGCGCCTTGGCGGCAACGCCGTAAACGCGGCCTAAGCTGGACTCATAACCAAATAAAAACGGGGCAGGTTCACCACCTGCCCCGTTTTTATGTCCATTACAGCGGCAGCATCGCCGTGCGCTTTACGGTGCGCAGCGTCATGGTGGACTGCACCCGCCTTATGCCCGGCAGGCGGGTCAGCACCTCGGAATGCAGGCGCTCCAGATCCTCCGAATCCTTATAGACGACCCTGAGGAGGTAATCGGCCTGCCCGGCCAAAAGGTAGCACTCCTGCACTTGCGGGATCAGCTTGATCCGCGCCTCGAAGGCGTCGAGCTGCTTACGGTCCTGCCCGTCGAGCGTGAGAAACACATAGGCCGTACCCGGATAGCCCACCATTTTCTGGTCCAGCACCAAATGCGTGCCCGCCACCAACTCCCCCGCCATGAGCAGATGCAGCCGCCGCAGACAGGCTGAGGGCGAGAGGTTTACCTTGGCCGCCAGCTCGGCATTGCTTAGCCGTCCGTCCTGCTGCAAAGCGTTGAGAATCTTGATATCGGTGTCATCTAGGGCGGGCATGATATTTTCTTCGAACTATTCTTGAATAACTCGAATATTCAGCCAATTTCTAATGATACTCCACCCATAAATCGTAAAAAATTACGCAAGACTAGCATTATCCTTCAATCATTGGCCGTTGCGGCCAGCACCAAACCAGAAGGACAGAAAAAATGCGTATAGGCGTACCCAAGGAAATCAAGGACCGTGAAGACCGCGTGGGCATGGTGCCCGGCGCGGTGCATGAGCTGGTGAGCAAAGGCCATGAGGTCTTGGTGGAGCACAACGCTGGCAAGAATATTGGCTTCACCGACGCTGATTACATCGCCGCCGGCGCCAAAATCGCAGCTGACGCCGACGCCGTGTGGAAGGCTGCCGAGATGATCGTGAAGGTGAAGGAGCCGCTGGCCGTGGAGCGCAAGAAGCTGCGCGCCGACCAGCTTCTGTTCACCTACCTGCACTTGGCCCCGGACCCGGAGCAGGCCAAGGACCTGATGGCCTCCGGCGCCACTTGCATCGCCTATGAGACCGTGACCAGCCCCACCGGCACCCTGCCACTGCTGCAACCCATGTCCGAGGTCGCGGGCCGCATGTCCGTGCAGGTTGGCGCGCAGTATCTTGAGAACGCCTATGGCGGCCCTGGCATCCTGCTGGGCGGCGTGGCGGGCGTACACCCGGCCAATGTCGTGATCCTGGGTGCGGGGGTTGCCGGTACCAACGCCACGCTGATGGCCGCTGGTCTGGGCGCTGATGTCACCGTGGTCGACCGCTCGCCGGATGCTCTGCGCCGGATCATCGCCAGCTTCGGCACTCGCGTGAAGACCGCCTACTCCACCCGCAACACCGTGGCCGCGCTGGTGGCGCAGGCCGATCTGGTCATCGGCACCGTGCTGATCCCTGGCGCCGCCGCGCCCAAGCTCATCACCCGCGAAATGCTGAAGACCATGCGTCCCGGGTCCGTGATCGTGGACGTGGCCATCGACCAGGGCGGCTGCACCGAGACCTCCAAGGCCACCACCCACACCAACCCCACCTATGTGGTGGACGGCGTGACGCATTACTGCGTGGCCAATATGCCGGGTGGGGTGGCGCGCACCTCCACCTTCGCGCTGAACAACGCCACCCTGCCCTATATCGTGGCGCTGGCGGATAAGGGGTGGAAGCAGGCCTTGGCTGAAGACAAGCACCTGCGGGACGGTCTGAACGTGCAGGGCGGCGCCATTACCTACAAGGCCGTGGCTGACGCCCTGGACCTGCCGCTGCGCAGCCTGGAAACCGCGCTCGCCGCCTGAACCAAATGCATCCGGGCCGCATAGCGCGGCCCGGATCGATTGCACTTAAAAGAGGTTGAAGCGCGTCGGGAGTTCGACGAGGATTTTCGCCGCCGGGGCATAAGGCCCGACACCGATCCCCACACCGATATTCAGATTGGTCATCGGGGTAATCGCATAGCCCAGGCCGAAATTGAACGTACCGAAATCATAGGCCGAACCAGCGATCTGCCGCCCGCCAGCCGAGGACGCGAATACATGCTCTTCCTGGTAGCTGAAGGTCATGGAGGCCTTGTCATTCAGCGCGAAGCCGATGCCAAACGTACCCGCCACCGCCTGGCCCGGCTTCAGATATTCATGCACCGCCGGACCGCCGCCGGGATTGGGGATATCAAAATGGCTTCCGAAGCTCTGGACGAATTGCAGATTTCCAAACAGCACGCCAGGTGCCGTGGCATAGAACACCGTCAGGCTTGGCTCCAATGAATAGAAGCCCGTGCCGGTGGGCAGCTTCTTCGGCACGCCCAGCAAAAGCTGGTCGCTGGCGGTCTGGTTGGTGCTCGCCGAGCTGTAGATCGGAACATCATACGGGCTTTGGCCCGTGGCGGTCTTGAACATCAAATTGCCGACAAAGACCGGCCAGCCATTATCGCCGCTGTTGAACTGATACGAGGCGCCTAATTGAATATCGCCGATATCGCCATTGGTTTGGCTGGTGTGTACAGGTATGGCGTTGGGACCGGCGGCCTGTGCCGTCATCGATCCGAACGCACCGACAACGGGAATCTTCAGGTTAATCTCGAGATTGTCCGTCACGCCATAACGCGCCGTTAGCGCTGCCGTCAGAAAGCGCTGATCCACACGAGAGATGTAGATATTACCGAAGGTAATTCCTGGGATAATGGTGAACCCATTCAGGTTGAGCTGGTTCTGGGTCCAGTAATCATATTCCACCGAAGGATCAAGCAGCAACTGGCCTTTTGGCGTCAATACCCCGCCCGTGCCGGAAAGCACTGTGGAGGATTGAAGGATGACCTTTGTCTGCTGGTCCTGATTCTCCTGCTGCGCCTGTTGCTGCTCAGCGCCAACAGGTTGTGTGGGCGCCTGGGCTGGCTGATCTGTAGCCGGCGCAGGGGCGGTATATTCCGTGGTATCTGCTGGAACTTTTACCTTAGTCTTACTGACCTCACCCGCTCCACGCAGATTGGACATCTCATTGTCCAGCAATTGCTGCTGGCGATTCAGCTCCAGAGATTGCTGCTCTAGCTGTAACTCTTCCTGATTCAGCTTTGCCTGCTGCGCCGCGATAGACGCCGCAAGTGTCGTTATCTTGTCCTGCACTGATTCCGCATGGCTTGGGCCAGCCATCGCCAACGCCATTGCAAAAGACATCGAAAATACAGAAACCGCGGGTACGCATAATCTATCCCACGGCAGATCTGGCGAGATCACGCCGCACACCGCGCCAGAAAAAGATTGCTGTTTGAAGTCTCCCGAATCCATGTGACAGCCCGAAAAAACGCTTGAACGCCGAGGCATGGCAAGCTCCCTTTTTTCTTACTATGGATCACCGTAACTCAGTTTGTAAACGAGTTTATGTTTCTTTACCGTATTTTATTCTTTATCAAGCCCACGATGTATCTTCCAGACTGTTTCCGCGTTACGCGTGTTACAGTCAAAAGTTACAACTTTAACAGTTGCTGCATACGCAAAAAATGCAGCGATTCAGGTTGAATACAAACACACAACACAATGAATTAGCTTATTTTTTTCATAAAATTATCTGAAGAACAAACTCTGGCACACGGCTTGCTGTAGTTCTTGCGTGATCGTGTTGCAGCATCAACCGTCATGCGAAGCCAATCAAACTCACCTAATTAAACGAGGAGGACTATCATGCGCTCACTGCTTCTGACGAGTTCCGCTCTTTTTCTTCTGGCCGGCGGCGTTGCACTGGCTAGCGGCCCTGGTGACCATGGCGGCTCTGGTGGCGGCACCACCACCACCAACGTGTGGGTTCCGGTGAAGAACGCCACCGCCGATAACGGCAGCAGCTCCGCCACCTCCGGTAGCACCGCGGTGACTGCTAACGGCAATGCCTTGGACTCCAACAACACCACCTCTCTTCCAATTAAGAACGCCTCTTCGACTGGCAGCAGCAGCGCTGCCACTACTGGCGGCACCGCGATTACGACCGACGGCAATACGCTGAACACCACGAGTTCCGGCAACCAGGGTTCGTTTAACACTCTGGACTTCACCAAGACGCTGACAAATGTCGGCAACGACTATCTGTCGGTCACGAAGACCTATGTGCACCAGGATATCAAGCTGGCTACGTCCATGAATAATGGCGAAGTGAAGGATATCGTGTTCGTGGGCACCAGCGGTGGTGGTCGCGAGGGCGAGCATGGTTCTGGCGGCGGCATGGTGCGTAGCGGCGATGCCAGCATGACCACTGGTATTTCCGCGAGCTCGGGCATCAACACCGTGCAGCAGAATACCGGCAATGCCTCTCTGCAGCAGAACTCCGTGGCGCTTGGCTCCTATGTCACCGGTGGCAGCAGCGGGTTCAACGGCGGCTTCTGATTACTTTCCCCTGCACCGCAGCATTGGCTCCGCATGGCACTACACCAAGTGCCATGCGGGGTTGGTGTATCCAACTATAAATTTACGGTATCGTAATTTCTAGTTTAGGAGCGTCTAATGAAGAACATGATCAAAGCCGCGGTTCCATGTCTTGTTGCCGCGGGAATTTTATGTTCCACGGCGCCTTCCGCTCTCGCTTCTGGCACCGACGATTCCAGCGCAATACTCAGTAGCCTTGGGAATACTCAGGTAGAGAGCAGTCAGCTAGCCAAACTCAGAGGCGGAGCCCTTTCCGTAGCTTCAGTGAATATTGGCACCGACTCAAACAATACTGCGAACAACTCGCCGACCGGCACCATCAACAACAATCAGTCCGTGAACAACAACACCGGCCTGACGACAATATTACAAAATACGGGTAACAATGCTCTTTTGCAAAGTAGTATGACTGTGAACATCGTCGTTCACTAGCATCGACCCTGGAGTGGCTATGATGCAAAAAACAATAAAATTAGTGACAGGATTGCTGACATGCGCTTTCCTTGGAACATCGGGCGCACACGCTGGACAGATCAGTTTTAATGGTCTCTCGGTCGGATCTGGATATGCCGATGTCCATATTCAAAGCTTCCAGGAAAGAAAATTCAGTACGACGATCAAGCAGAAATATGATTTTTCGTGCGGATCGGCGGCTTTGGCAACGTTGCTGCTCTTTACATATCATATGCCGGCGACTGAAACGTCCGTCTTCATCGATATGTTCATGAACGGCGATCAGAAGGCGATCCAAGAATCCGGCTTCTCTCTGCTTGACATGAAAGACTACCTCACCCGCCATGGCATTCCGTCTGGCGGTTTTCGTGCGCCACTGGAAAAGTTGGCTGAAATCCGGGTGCCGGCGATCGTGCTGATCAACGAGCATGGGTACAAGCACTTTGTGGTTCTACGCGGCATCCAGGATGGTAACGTATTGCTTGCCGACCCTGCAATTGGCCTGCGTACCGTCTCGGTATCCAGCTTTCAGAAGCAATGGTCTGGGATATTCTTTATTGTTCTGGCCGACCTTCCGGCCGCACGAGCTAGTTTTAACGACCATCAGGATTGGGCCGGAGAGCCAGGCGCTCCGATCGATCTCACCAGGTTCATGATTAACTTGGCTACACTACAAGAAGTTACCATGCCTGATCCAACAAGGTTCTAGCCTGGTGTAAAACGGGAGCATGAAACGATGTTGTATCGCGGCTTACCTAAATATGCACTATTTGCTGGCACGGCGGCCGCAGCCCTATTGGCTCCGGCCGCCAACGCCTTGCCTTCCGCCCCAGCGATCGTAACCATACCAGGCGCTGTGCAACTGACATCAGCCCAACTTGGGGCGATACGTGGGGGATTTGATATCAGCCCATCTTTATCGATCGACTTTGCCTTTCAGCAGATCGATACTGTTGGAGGCACGGTTATCCAAAGCATCATGGTTCCGAATGTAACTTTGACCTCGGCTTCATCTGCCATACCAATCACCGTAACAAATGGCGCTGGCAGCAATACCATTACGCCAGCCTCAGGCTCCAATATCACTCTGACCAGTACCGCCAATAGCGGCCTGACCACCATCGTCTCCACACTCGGTGGCAGCGGAATTTCTAATGTTGTAAGCAATCAGGCAAATAATGCGCTGGTTGGTGTCGCGACAACAATGAATATCGCGATCACGGGAATGACCCCCTGGCTTACACAACAACAAATTAATACAAATATTCAAAATTCTCTTTACTATAATAATGGTAGCTTCAAATAATTGAAGCCAGATTTTATTTTCAGCACAACCAGCCAGGAAACAGTTTCATAAGGCAATAGTGAAAGACCCGAAGATGAAGCGCAGAAATACAGCAAAGACACGGGGAATACGGCTAAGCCTGCTCACCAGTTGCTTCCTGGGTGTGACCCTGGCCAGCATTATCATGCCGGCCAGGTCTCTTGCTCAAGGCATGAATCAAGCTGATATCCTGCCTGTTGCCGACATAACTTTATTCCCGCTTGCCAATAATACGATGGCATCAGTCAAAGGGACGGGGTTGCAAGGACCTTCGCTCAATAAGTCGTCAACGCCGCTGGGCACAATCACATTGTGGGATGAGTTGAAGCCCTCGCCGCAGCAACAGAGTATAATCTCAGGCAGCCAAGTTATTACCATTAATGGCATCAGCCAATAGCAGCTATCGGACTTAGATATCCGGTTCTTGCCGGGATATACTCTGAAGTGCATCCGGGTGGCGCTTTGCCATACGGTAAAACGTGACGCGAGAAACACCTATCTCGGCAGCCGCTTTCGTCACATTATTCCGATTTCTGGCTAAAGCTTGCAGCATGACATTCCTTTCCTGATCGGAACCAGGTTGGAGGCGACGCGCAAGCGGCAGCACTTGTGAAGTCTTGGGCTGTTCAATCTCCGGCTTTATCTGAATTGCCAGATCCTCAGCCCTGATAACGTTAGATGAACTCATGACAACAGCCCGCCTGACCGCGGCAATCATTTCTCTTACATTGCCCGGCCACGAGTAAGCCTGGATGATGGATTTCGCTTCCGGCGTAAACTCCATAACGTCGGTGCCAAGCTCCTTTGTTATCCGGCGCAGGAAATATGTCGCCAGAAGCAACAAATCACTTTCACGCTCCCGCAACGACGGCATACGTAATGGCAGAACATTCAAGCGGTAGAACAAGTCATCCCTGAATATCCCTGCGGCCATGGCCGCCTCGAGATTAACGTGGCTTGCCGAAATCACACGGGCGTTCACTTGGATTGCGGTATGACCGCCCAATCTCGTAATGGTGTGCTCCTGCAAGAAACGCAGCATATGAGCTTGCAGATCAAGCGGCAGATCCCCAATCTCGTCCAAGAATAGAGTGCCGTTATTGGCTTGCTCTATCAACCCGAGCTTCCGGGTCAACGCTCCTGTGAAAGCTCCCTTCTCGTAACCAAATAGTTCAGAGGCGATTAGCGATGCCGGCAACGCGGCGCAGTTTATGGCAATAAACGGCCCATTCTTGCGCTCGGATCTTTGATGGATTGCCTGCGCCGCCAGTTCCTTGCCTGTTCCGGTTTCCCCGGAAATCAGTACTGGGGCATCATATTTTGAAAAACGCCTTATACGCTCGAAAACCTCTCGCATGGTGGCGCAGTCGCCAACGATAAATTCCTGCCTTTTATCCGCTTCATCTCTACCATAAGACAGGCCTCCCGCCTGAAACTCCGTGTGAACTGGATGATGGGCAACCATCGGCGCAGTTCCTCTCTGTAATATTTTTTAAAGGGACGACTCTCTTAAGTTGTATATCGCCATCCCGTTACACGTTATGATTTAACAACGACGACTTTACGTCAATACTATACCTCTACGCCAAATGACTATGGATTATTTTCCCTTCATCTACGCGTCCAAAAAACATTAATGTCGAAACGTAACTTTATCCGCATACCATTATCATATCCAACCGTCACGATATCTAGAAATAAAATGCAATATGCTTGGCCAACTCGGCCGAGCGCAGGGCGATGAGGGCAACGGCTAGCATGGCGCCATGATACCTTGGGGCAGGGCCGGCATTTGGCAGCCAATGGAGGCTTGATCATGACGGCAGTACGTATTCCTGCTAATCGTCAGCGATGTCATTGCTAGAGCACACTGCGCCCGAGGAAGGGGCCGCCGCCAACCTGTCTGTCTGTGTCGCCGCACTCTATAAGTTTGCGTCCTTTGACGATTGTGTGGGCATTCGAGAGGTTTTGATAAAGCTTTGCCGCGCGCAAGGCGTGAAGGGCACCCTGATTCTCGCCCGCGAAGGGATCAATGGTACCATCGCCGGATCGGATGAAGCAATGGGCGAAGTGCTGGCCCATATCAGGCAATTACCAGGTTGCGCGGACATCGACGTTAAATTCTCCCGTGCGCCATCGCCACCGTTTCACCGGATGAAGGTCCGGATCAAAAGGGAAATTGTCACGATGGGTGAGTTGAACATCAATCCGCTGGTTAACGTTGGCCATTATGTTCTACCTCAGGACTGGAATACTCTAATTTCCGAGCCAGGAACGATCCTGATCGACACGCGTAACGACTATGAGGTGGCGGTTGGTAGCTTCGCCGGTGCCATCAACCCGCAAACACGGAGTTTCCGTGAATTCCCTGCTTGGTTCCGTGCCGAGCGCAATAGGCTGCTTGGCGAAGGCACGCCACCAAAAGTGGCGATGTTCTGCACGGGCGGTATACGCTGCGAAAAATCGACCGCCTTTCTCATGGCGGAGGGGGTGGATGACGTCTACCACCTGCAAGGCGGCATCTTAAAATATCTGGAAACCATCCCGCCGGAGCAAAGCCTTTGGGAGGGAGAGTGTTTTGTGTTCGATCAACGTGTCGCGGTGGGGCACGGCCTTGAGTTGGGCAAGCATGGCTTGTGTCACGCCTGTCGCCGTCCTGTGAGCGAGGCAGACCGTTTATCTCCCCTCTTCGAGGACGGTGTTAGCTGCCCTGCTTGCCATAGCGAACGTACCGATGAGCAACGCGCCGGCTATAGGGAGCGCCAGCGGCAGGAAAATCTGGCTGGCCAACGGGGAGATGAGCATATCGGCGCTGTGCTGGTCTCGCAGCATCAGCAGGATTAGGGAGGCCAATGAAAAATCCCTGCCTATGCCAGACTTTGGTCGATTTGGGATTGGCAGCCTTGTCCTCGAGTAGCCAGAGAGCGGTCAGACCGCTCTCTGGCCAGTCCTCCAGGGCTAACAGCGCTCCGGGTGGTGGCTTCGGCGGCCTTGTACACCGGGCAGCTTCAGGCCGCAGCGATTTCAGGCTAGATATAACGCAATGACCATCCGTGACATCCTAAAATTTCCAAATCCGGGTCTACGGCAGCCCGCGGCGGTCGTCTCCGTCTTCGATGGCGCGTTGAAAGCCTTGTCCGGCGACCTCATCGACACCATGCGCGCAGCACCCGGCATTGGCATCACGGGGCCGCATATTGGCGAATCATGGCGTATTATCGTTCTTGAATTAATACCGGGCGAGGTACGCATATACGTAAATCCTCAGATCATCTGGCAATCCGCTGAGTTGAAAATTCATGAGGAAGGCAGCGTCTCCATGCCCGGCGCTATCGAGACAGTTGAACGGCCGGCCCGCGTACGTGTGAGGTACCAGGATATTGACGGTGTCCCGGCAGCAGAAGAAGCGGACGGGTTGCTCGCCGTCTGCCTACAGCACGAGATTGACCAGTTGGACGGCATTTTCTGGATCCATCGCTTGTCACGCCTGAAGCGCGACAGACTGACAAAAAAATGGGAGAAGCAGCGGAGTCGCTAATTACCCGCCGCGCACGAGCCAGTGACAGACGAGTGCCAACGCCATCCATTTATCGCAGGCTGATCCGTGGAGAGGTCATTTCAGCTTCCGACGGACAGTATGGTTTTCCGCCCCTCCGCTCCCGGCTCATTTTGTCTAAATTATTGGACAGTGTCATTGCGTCGTATGGTCTGGGGGAAACCAACAGCTTTTAGGTGGCGTGGACGAATTTAAACCATTGCCCCTGGAGTGGCGATATGAACCATGTCAAGAGGCGGCTCGGCGAGGCTTACGACCACTGACGAGGGCTGCGAAGTCGCCTTCGGTGTCTTGGAAGACGAAACTCGATAGACTTTCTCTGGAGCGACCGCCGCCATCTTGCCGCGGGCACTGGAGCTTATTGGCTGAACGCATTCCCCACCTGATGCGCCGTATGCACAATGGCGTCGCCCGTGGCGTTGGCCCCGTCGCTAAAGCCCCGGCCAATGGCATTGAAACCGCTGCCAATATGGCCTTGGCCAAGATTATTGCCGGCCGCGTTGAAATCCCCTTGCGCACGGGCGCCATTGGTATTGCAGGCGGCAAGGGCCAAAGGCAGTGCCAACAGGCACAGGTGGGGTAGTCTCATATAAACGGTTCCTTTCGCCCCTCATCTCGTCCATCCAGGGACAGATTTCAATATTCTGGCGTCAGCTCAAATGCTTGCGCGAACAGTTGACAGGAATTTATCCACGCCACCTCGCCAGTGGCATCGGCGGCGATCACCAGCTTATCCAGTTGTGACCGCGCCAGACCCAAGGCAGCCGTTGGGCAGAAATCTTCGCTCGCCTGTTAGCGGACACTTGAAGAAGTGTGTTACATGCCGCCTCGCAATTAACTCAGGAATTCGAGAGATGCTGGCGATGATCCAACCAAGCGCGACCTTCAAGGATAATTTTCAGCAATTGCCGCCCATCGATGACGTGCAGCGCATCGACCTCATCAACAGGGAGGGGGCTGTGGTCGCCAGCATCGCGAATCAACCGGGCAAGCAAGGCTCCCTAGCAGTTTACCAATACCTAAAACAGGTCTTTGGCACCCTGGACGCGAAAGCGGCTGAACACGGCTTGGTCGTATTCGCCGAGCATACAGCCGATGCGCGCAACCGCCCGGGCGCGCATCCGAATGTCGACCGCCTACTTGCGATCGCCGCTGGTGGTACTCCGCTGCGGATCGAAGTCATCGACGCTTGAAATGAATGATTGAAACCTACAGCTTGACAGTTTCCAGACATTCCTAGCTTGGGCAAGAAAGACGGCAACTTTACGGCTATAGGGACGCCAACGGGGCCTAACCAACCTGTCTCTAGCTAAAAGTCAGTCGGAGCCCCCCCCTGGGGAAGTTATTATTTTTGTTCGAGAATGGCGTCCGCGGCGGGATTCGAACCCACGACCCCAGGATTCATACCACTTCGGCTTTCACCGCCGCCCTTTCGGGCGTTCGTGGTCTGGACTGTCCCTTCACCATGGGACCGAAGCCCGTTAGGTGTTGCCCATCCAGTCTCTACACCTTCCTCTTGCGAGGCTTGGCTCGGGATTGGCAAGGCGCCTAAGCGCCGTAGCGTTCCCCGACTTTGAGCAAATCCATTGCACAGTTTCCAAGTGCAACGCCCAATTAAAAAGGAATCCTGTGCTCTATCCTGCTGAGCTACGCGGACACATTCCACCAAACTAACCGCCCACAGAACCGAGGGCACTGCAGACTTTGCCTATTTTATAGAGCTTTAGCTGCATTGGCAATGCAATGGAACATACGGCCAAGAAGTGGCAGAGTGGTAGGCTTACCACCAACGCAATACCAAGATTACGCCAAATTGTACCACCACGGGTAGGATGGCAGGGTCTAAAACACGTTCTATTCTGCTGAGCTACGGAGACTTAAGCCACACACTGGGGATAAGCCTAGCCCAGCAACTGAGGCAAAGCAAAGGCTTGGCGCGCCCTGGTGGAATCGAACCACCGGCCTCAAGATTAGAAGTATCATTCCGATATAGTAACAATTACCCGCGATCGGCCGCGATTGCCCCATTTGGGTGAAAATAGCTTCATCTCCGGCGGGGCTCCAGCCCATGCCGTGCCCGCAATGGCCGTGGATCGCCCGCATCCACCGGCATCCACCTAGGGGGATTTTGGGGGGACGGGCCGAGGGAGGCTCCGGCCCAGGGGCGGCAGGTACTTGCAAGTGCTGTTTCCGCTCGAAAATCTCTCCACCACTTGCTTTCTCGGCCCTCTCTGGCCACCCTCGCGCCGGATTCTGCTGGGAGACACGCGTGCCGGATCATGTCGAAGACCCCGGGGTTGGCCCCGTGGCGAGCGGGGTGCCCCCGTCTGCCGCCGTCCAGGCGGCGGACGTGCTGCTGGACCGCATCCAGCTCAGCCTGGACATCCTGCTCCCCGTGAAGGCCACGGCGAGCGAGGCGTCCAAATTCTGCCGGGCGCTGGCCCGCGCCGGCTTCCTGCTCCGCGCGCCCGAACCGGGTGCCGCCCTGGACCAAAAGCTCAAGGTAGGCCCTGCGCCTGTCCACCTGCCTGGCGGTGCCTCCGTCTCCCTGGCTGGCCAGCTCACCCTAGTCCCCAACGGCGCCGGTAGGCTCCAAATCCGCCGGGGCAGCACGCTCCTGCCGGACCCCATGCGCGCGCTGCGCTCCTTGCTCCCCTCCCCGCTGGCCGCAGGCAGGGGCGGCGAGGACAACCTCGCCGAGCCGTACTCCCCTGGCTCCTATGTGGACCTGCTGCCCCGCCAGCTTCGCGCGGTGGCCGAGGCGGTAGATGCCTTCGTGGCGGCGCTGGCACAGGCCGCCGGTGTCGCCTCAAACCAGCTCCGAGGCGCGGTGCGTGTGCAGCAGGCAGAGTTCTGCCGCGACTACTTGTACGAGGACGGCGCCGAGCACTTCGTCCGCCGCCTGCGCGACCGCCCCATCCTCGGCTCGCGGCACGAGCGCGGGCGGTTCTTCGCCGACCAGCTCGGCAACGGGCTGGCCGTCTCCTGGCACGAGGGCACCAAGAACGCGCCGGAGAGGAAGGCGTACCCGAAGCGGTCGGACCTCGTCAGGGTGGAGGTCTCGCTGCGCAGCCGCGCGGTGGTCTCCGCCCTGCGCAAGCGCCTGCGCGTCCCCAGTGCCGCGCCGAGCCTGTTGGGCGCGGACGTCGCGGACGAATTGGCCCATCTGGCGCACGGCGCCGAGGCCCTGCTGAACGAGGCGGTGGACGTACTCAACGAGGCCCTTGTGGCCGTGCCGCGCACCGGCGCGGATTTCCTGCTGGCGTTCGCACCGCTGCTGCGCCTGGCCGCCCCGGCACCGAAGAAGGTGGGCGCCGCCGGCCGGCCGCGCGGCGCGGAGGTGGAGCCTCTGGCTAACCAGGCCCTGGAGCGGCTGCTCGCCGAGGGCAAATTCGACATGCGCGGGAAAGCCCCGAGCAACCCCGTCCTGCTGGCGCTCAAGGAGATGCAGACCGCCGGCGCGCTGGCCGTGACGCCGCGCCTGCCGCGCCTGTTCACGGTGGCGCCGGAGCTGGAGGCGGCCCGGCAGGCCCTGGCCAAGGTGGAGACCAGCCCTCTGGGCGGAGTTGACGAAGGCGAGGTGTAGAAGACCGGGCGTGCCAGCGCCAGCACCCGGCCGCATGTGATTCTCCCGCCCAGGCCGTTGCAGGCCGGGCGTTGCACCCAACCCCAACCAGCAGCAGGCCCCGCCCCCAAAAGGCGGGGCCTGCTGCGTCTGGAGCATCACATGGACGAAGAAATCCAACCCCTGGAGGCGCTGCTGACGCGCTTTTCCAGCCCCGAGCGGCTGCCCGAAGTGCAGCGCGTGGACTTCGCTGAGGCCGTGCGCACCGGCCAAGACCCGCTGCGCGTCCTCCTGTACCTCCGCAGCCTCGGCATCGAGGTGCGCGAGCCGGCCGACCTCTTCCTGCGCAACGACGCACCCGACGAAGAGGAGCTGAACGCCTTCTGGGTGCCTGAGGGCGTGGCCGTCTGCATCCAAAGCGACGACCTGTGGCAGGTCTTCGAGATCGACCGGCCCGGTGCCAAAGGAGGCGCGCGGCCGTGATCGACATCAGCGAGAAGGACATCGCCGCCGTCCGGCAGACGGCGGACGGCGAGAGGTTCGTGGTGTTCACCCGCACCGACCTGCTGCCACACTGGGGGCAGGGCTTCTGGGGCGTGATGCTCGACACCGGCTCCGACGGCCTCGGCGTGCCGGTGCGGTACGGCACGCTCTGCACGGCGCCGGCGGGCTGGAGCCTGCGCCAGCTCCTGCTGGTGCTGCAGGCGCGCATGGCGCTCGACCACGCCAGGGCGCCGGAAGGCGGCGCGCTCACCGTGCTCGAAGCGCTGGGCGAGGCCAGCAGACAGATGCAAGCGGGCGAGCCCCTCGGCGCCGGGGTAGAGTACGGCCCCTCCGGCCGCGCCTCTCCCTACGCCTGGACCCTGGCGTGGTGCGGCGATCTGGCCCTGCCGCTCTGCCCGGACCCGGCCAGCCGCGAAGAGGGCGTGGTGCCCGAGCAGGTGCTGCTCGTGCTGGCCGAGGCGCTGCGGGACTGGGCCGAGCGGGCGCCGTATCTGCGCCGGGTCTGGCAGGCCAGGAACGCCGTCCAGGCCGCGCTGGCCGCCGAGATCGTGCGCGTGCGGATCGCGCGGGGCGGGGGCGCGGAGCCAAGCCTGCCGGGGTGAGACCCAGACCAGCAGCGCCTGCCAATCGCCAACGCGCCGGGCGGAATTTGGGCCGCCCGGCCAACCGCCCAACCCGGCGTGGCGGCGAGCGGCTCCCTCCGCCGGCCAATGCCGGCCTCCAAAACATCTCCATGGCTGAAGCCGGGGCATCGCCGCCGCCGGCGCCTGAAAGTGGAGACAGACATGGCCGAGAAGAACGCCGCCGCTCAGAGCGGCATCGCCACCATCGCCGCCGGGCCGGAGACCGCGCGGCTGCTGACCCCGCGCGAGGCCGCCGAACGCCTGGGCGCCACCGTCGAGGCCCTGGAACGCTGGCGGGGGCGCGGCGGCGGCCCCGCCTTCGTCAAGCTCTCCGCCAAGTTCGTCCGGTACCGGCTGGAAGACCTGGATGCGTTCGTCCAGGCCTGCCGCCGCGAAAGCACGGCCGGGTAGGCATCGCCCACCCGGCCCAGCGCCCGAACCACCCCGCCAGCAGCACGCCGGCGCCCCAGCGGCGCCCGCGTCCGACCACCCACAACCAGAAGAGGAACCCCATGACCGCGAGCACCATCACGCGCACGCTCATGCAGAAGCTGCCGCCCCTGCCGACGGGCGCGGCCAAGCACCGCATCTTCGACGACCGCCTCGCCGGCTTCATCGCCGAGCAGCGCGCCTCGGGCGTGACCTTCTACTTCAGGTACGCGGACGCGCGCGGCCGCCGGCACGAAATCCGGCTCGGCCGCCTCGGCGACGTCACCGTGGACCAGGCCCGCCGCCGCGCCGAGACGCTCCGGGCAGAGGTCAGTCTGGGAGGCGACCCGGCAGCGGAGAAGGCGAAGCGGCGCGCCGTCCCCACCGTGGAGGAGTTCGCGCGGGAACGGTACCTGCCGCACGCGCGCGAGCGCCTACGCTCAGCGTACAACGTCGAGGTGTACCTGCGCCTGCGTATCCTGCCTGCGCTCGGCAAGAAGGTGCTGGACGAAGTGACGCCCCAGGACGTGGCCGAGCTGCGCCGCAAGCTGGTCGCCGAGGGGCTGGCAAACGCCACCGTCAACCGGCATCTCGCCTACGTCCGCGCCCTGTTCAACGCGGCGATCCGATGGGGGCTCCTCCAGGGGCGGAACCCGGCCGGCTCGCCGGGGATGCTGCCCGAGCAGCACCGGGACCGATATCTGTCCCCGGTTGAGACGCAGGCGCTCTTCCGAGCGCTGGACGCCGACCCGGACGAGACCGCCGCCTCGGCCCTGATGCTGCTCGCCGTCACCGGCGCCCGCCGGGGCGAGGCGCTGCAGGCGAAGTGGGAAGACGTGGACCTGGAACGCGGGCTGCTCACCGTGCCTCCCTCGCGCTCGAAATCCGGCCGCGTGCGGCACATCCCGCTCTCGGCCCTGGCGACAGCGATCCTCCAGCGCCAGCTCGCCAAGCGGCAGCTCCACCCGGACAACCCGCACGTCTTCCCCAGCAGCCGCCGGGCGGGCAGCCCGGTTGAGGGCGTGCGGGGCGCGTGGCGGCGGGCGAAGAAGGCCGCTGGGCTGGCGGATGACCTGCGCATCCACGACCTGCGGCACTCGTTCGCGTCCGCGCTGGCCAACTCCGGCGTGCCGCTCAACGAAATCGGCAGGGTGCTCGGCCACAGCCAGCTCAGCACAACCCTGAGGTACGCACACCACGCCCCGCAGAGGCTGATCGACACCGCCACCGTCGCGGCGCGGGCGTGGAACCTCCTACCCGAGCCCGAAGCGGCGCAGGCAGACGTGCAAGACGCGGCGTAGGCCGGGCAAGCCGAGGCCGCCACCACCGCGACCGGCACGAAGACGGGGAAGGCGCCGCTGCGCCTTCCCCGAACGATCCAGAACCCCAACCAGAAAGGAACCGCCGACATGCAGACCGAGACGAAACCCGGCCGCATCCAGCTCCCGCCGCCCAGAAGGCGCAGCCTGTGGCGCCGCCTGCCCTCCGCCGTGAAGATCGCCCTCGCGGTGCCGCTGGTCATGGCGCTGCTCGGCGCGGAGGTCGAGCTGCGCCTCGCGCCCCAGATCGACGTCATCGCCACCGCCGCCGGCATCTGCGCCATCTGGGCGTGGCTCTCCGGCGGGCCGTCTGCGGCGGCGTGAGCCTGCATGGCGGGGCCAGGCACGCAGCTTGGCTCCGCCGGCCCTCAGCTTTTTCCCTTGAACGCGAGCACCCGCACGCCGGGCTTGGCGTTGGGCAAAACGACGATGCGCCGGAAGTGCGGCGCCAGCGCAGCGCGCACGCCGGCACGGGTGAAGAGGGCGAGATGCTCCGGCGGGCGCAGCGCCTCCCAGCGCAGCAGGTCACCACGCACCCGCCAATGGCCCGCGTCCGGCGTGGTGAGGAACAGCACCCCGCCCGGCGCGACGGTGGCGGCGAGCCCCGCCGCGAAGCGCGGAACGTCCGGCACATGCTCAATCACCTCGACACACTGGACGAGATCGAACTGCCGCCCCGGCGGCAGCGCGTCCAGTGTGCCGGTCAGGAACTCATTGCCCGGGAAACGTTCGCGCGCGATCGCCACAGCGTCCTCGCCCAACTCCAGCCCGGTGGCGTCGAAGCCGTGCCGGCGTGCGGCCTCGACGGTGCAGCCGATGTTGCAGCCCACGTCCAGGAAGCGGCGGCCGCGCACGAGGCGCTTGAGCCACGCGAGGCGCCGCGAGTCCCGCGCGAGCTTCTTGTCCAGCTTGGCCAGGTAGGCGGTGTTGCTGCGGTAGGCCCCGTAGAAGCGGCCGAGTGCCGCAGGCGTGGGCACGCGGTCGGTGCAGACCGTGCCGCACACGCTGCACCGCAGGATGGCGCCGAAGGCAAGGTCCGGGTCCGCCTGCATCGCGGCCTCGTCATCCTGGCGCATGTCCGGGGCGGCGGCACGCCACTCGGCGCGGGTGAAGGCGGCGGCCAGGTCGGCCGAACCGCAGGCCGGGCAGCAGTCGCGGAGGGTGCCGCCGGTCACGCCAAGTACATCCGCAGCAAGCCGTGCACGGCACCAAAATTCCGGAGCAGGGTACGGCGGGCGATCTGGTACAGCCCCGCCGGGCCGCGCCGGGCGTCGTCGGCCGCACGCTCGCCGATGGTGGAGGCGATGCCGGTCTCGTGGCGGACCGGGTAGGGCAGCACGGCGTAGGTGTCGAGGCGGTTGAAGCAGGTCTCGTCCAGGGCGATGTCGATCTGCTGGGTGATCGGCGTGCAGTAGGAGATGAGCTTGCGCGCGCCGGCGGCGGTGACGACGTAGGCCTGGGCGCCGCAGGGCCCGACCGCGAGGCGGGCGAGGTCGTACCCGCCGGAGAGCCGGCGTACGATCCTGCCCCGGCGTTCGCGCAGCCCGGCTAGCCGGACCACCTCGAAGCTCCCCCGCCGCATGCCGGCCAGCTCGGCCAGCACGGGCGCCACCGTGTCCGAGAGGACCACGTCGTCCTCCAGCACCAACCCAATGCCCGCTTCGCTCGCGGCGATGCGCCGGCAGACTTCCAGATGGCTGAGGCAGCAGGCGATTTCGGCCAGGGTGAGGTCGCTGCCGTAGGTCCGCAGCCGGCGGCTGCGGTCGTAGATGCGCTCCAGCCCCTCGATCGGCTCCCGCCCGTCCACGGCCTGGACGATCTCGTGGGCCAGGCCGAGGCGCGCCATCTGCGCGCGCATGTGCTCCCGGCGCTCCGGCACACGGTCGAGGGAGATGACGTAGATGGGAATGGCGGCCGGCGTGAGCACGGCCTCATCGGCGGAATCTGGTCCGCCGAACGCGGGACGCGCCAAAGCGCCCGCCAGTGCAGGTGTGTACATTGCTCGCCTTGTTTTTCGCCCGCCGCCCCTGCCACAGGACGAACGGGCGCAGTTGCCCACCGACGCCTCCTGGCGTCGGGCGGTTGGCAGAGTGGAAAAACAAGGCGAACCACTCCCTGCCTATTCCCCAAGGAGGCGAGACCACGGCCTGCCTCCGGGAACTAGGTTCCGGGTGTTGTATTCGGCAGGCCACCCGACATAGGGGGCCGCCTTGTTTTTCGATGCGCTGCCAAGCGCACCGGGATCATATCACGGGTGGTCGCAAGGTGCCACTGGCACCTGCCGCGCGCCGAGATGGGGAGCTGGCTGGGGCGCGGCGGGCTGCGCGGCCGCACTTGGGTTCACGCTCGCCCGGCTGGAAGCAGTCCGGTGGCGAAGTGACCGGGGAGTGTGCAGAAAGAGTGCTGGGCCTGTCCGGCGAGCTGTTCGCTGATGTCCTCGGCCTGCACCGGCAGGGACTTGTCTTGGCGAACTGGTGCAGACCGCCGCGCGCGTCCCACGCGACGTCCGGCGGCGAAATGGAGCCATCGGGGGGATTGTGGTGGGCAGAGGCCCCGGCGTCCGGGGGCGCCCCGCAGGGGCTCTCAAATCTCGCAGGAATTTCTTGGGAGATTTGGCGCGCCCTGATGGAGTCGAACCATCGGCCTCAAGATTAGAAGTCTCGTGCTCTATCCAACTGAGCTAAGGGCGCTGAAGCAAGCCAGCCCGTGCTAGCCTGGACGCGTCAGTGCGTCCAGTTTTCCTTGCGGTCGACGCGGAAATTATCGGCGTAGGCCTTGGGCTTGCGGGTATGCGCCGGGGGGATTTCCAGGTCGTAGGGAATCCCTTCCGCCTTGGCATAGGCGATGGCGGCTTCCTGCGTCTCGAAGCTGAGGCGGATCTGCTGGCGCATATCGTCCGAGCCAGTCCACCCCATCAGCGGCTCGATCACCTTCTTGTGCTCCGGCTCATACTCCAGCACCCAGCGATGCGTGCGCGCCAAGCCGGACTGCATGGCGGATTTCGGCGGCAGATAAATTCGAGCCCGCATAACCTCTTCCTTCCATCTGGTCGGGGCGCCCGGATTCGAACCGGGGGCCTCTTGTACCCAAAACAAGCGCGCTACCAGGCTGCGCCACGCCCCGACATTGTGCAGCCGGGATTAGCCCCCGCCAAACTGCTTGGCAATCACCTTATCGCCAACACTGATATTATCAGCCGCGGTGGCACCGCCCGCAAGCTCCAGCACGGCGGCCACCGGCACATTGCTGGAGATGTTGCGCAGGCTATACGGCACAGTGTTCTCGGCGATGGTCTTAATCGTGCCATCCGCCCCGATGAACACCATATCCAGCGGCACGATGGTGTTCTTCATCCAGAACAGCTGCACGGACGGCGGATCTACGGGAAACAGCATGCCTGTGCCCGCCGGCACCGAAGAGCGGAACATCAGCCCATAGGCCTGCTCCTGCGCGGTGGCGGCCACCTCCACTGTGAAATTATAGGTTTTGCCGTCATCGCCCTTGATGCCGAGCTGCTCGGTCTGCAGCTTGGGCTGCGGGCCGGTCGGGTCGTCGTTCACCTGGGCCAAAGCCACACCACCCAACGCCAGGCTGGCCGCTAAAACCGGAGCAAAAATCCTCATGCACCCCTCCATGCTGACGCTTCTCTTGCCCGGCGGCGCGCGCCCTGGCAAGCATGGGCGGCGTGAACCGCGCTCTGCCAGCCCTTGTCTTCCTCGCCCTCTCAGCGCTCACGCGCCTGCCGGTGCTGCACCGTGCGGTGCTGGATTGGGACGAGAGCCTCTACTTCCTCATGGCGCAGCAATGGCGCCTGGGCCACCTGCCCTACACCACGGTGTGGGACAACAAGCCGCTCGGCATCTACGTCATCTTCGCTGCCTTTCAGGCAGTCATCCCCGGCATTGCGGCCATACGCGTGGCCACAGCGCTGTTCGTGGCCCTGCTCGCCTGCACGGTATTCGGCATCACCCAGCGCCTCACCGCCAGCCGCCAAGCCGCCTGGCTGGCCGGGCTGGCGCTGGGGCTGGCCTCACTCTCCAATGACGGCCTCTCCGCCAATACCGAGCTATTCATGGCCAGCTTCACAGCCCTGGCGGTGCTGGGCGTACTCGCCAATGCCCCGGCCTGGGCGGTGGGGCTGGCGCTGGGCTGCGCGGTGATGGTCAAGGATGTCGCCGTTACCGAGGCCCCCTGCGTCTTCCTCCTGCTGCTCTACCGGCGGCGGGACTGGCAGACGGGCCTTGCCTGCTTGTTGGGCGCCGCAATCCCGCTGGCGGCGGCACTCGCGTTGTACGCCGCCAACGGGCAATTGCCGCTTTGGTGGGAGTGCAATGTGCTGGCCAATCTGCGGCGGGCCAGTGTGCCGCTTTCACCCGGCACCGTGTTCTGGGGCCTACAGACCCAGGCTGTGCGCTGGGGCGGGCTCTATGCCGCTGCTGCCCTGCTGGCGTTGCTGGGGCGCGGACGCAGCCTCGCCGCCATTTTCCCGCCGCTCTGGCTGCTTTGCGCCATCGTCGGCGCCATCTCGGCCAGGAGCTTCTACGACCATTATTTTCTGCAAGCCCTGCCGCCGCTCTGCGTCTGCCTCGGCGCACTTTACGCCCGCCTGCCGCCCCGCCCGGCCTTACGCGCCACCCTGGTCGCCACCACTCTGGCCCAACCGCTGCGCGCCGCACAACTGGCCCTGGACTACGCTGTCAGCCCGGATGTCATCGCTGCCGCCGGAGCGGACCTCGCCGCCCAGCACCCAGCCAGCCTGTATGTGTTCGACGCCCAGCCAATTCTCTACGCCCTCGCCGGCACGCCTTTACCCACGCGTTATGTGCTGCCCTCGGTGCTCACCCGCACAACGCTGCCCCGTGTGGCTGGGGTGAATGCCTCGGCCGAGGTCGCGCGCATCCTGGCCACGCAGCCGCAATTCATCGCCCGCCGCACGCCAGCACCCAACGACGCCCTGTCCAGCCAAGCCGTCTATGCCCAGCTGGACGCCGTCCTGGCCCAGAATTACGCCCCCTGGCACAGCTATCAAGGCATGACGATCTACAAACGCCTCATCCCCTGACCAGCACCTTCTCCAAGTTCCTGTAGGCGGCCTCCTCCGCCGCTTGGCGCAGATCCTCGTGCCCAAAAAACCGCTGCGAACGCAGATCCGCGATTACGAAGGGAATCGCCTGGGTCCAAAGCGCCCGCCCAAGTGCCGCCATCTGCGCTCCGGCCTCCTTGCTTACCAGCGGCCCGCCGATGAACTCCAGCCCGAACTTGCTGCCGGCACTCCAACACCTTCGCACGCGGTAGCTGGGGCCGCTCGCCATTTGCAACACCATCTCCTCCGGCAGCACGAACATCGTACCCAAATCCACCAGCACGCCATTGGCGGCTTCATCCAGCACCAGACAATTGATGACGCTCTGGTTATAGCTGTCGCCCAGCAGAAGCTTAGCGCTCTTGATCACCGGTGTGCGGGACGCCGAACGCCGTTCCACCCACCCGGTACCGGCCAGGGGCGCGGCGCCCGTCTCCATCACATGTCCGCTATATTCATGTTCAAGCATGCCATCCGCCTCGCAGTGAGTCTGGCGGATCATCCCCCCGAATGGTTAACAGCCCCCCAACGGCTTCCCCTACGCATTGATCCACATCAATGCCCAACACGGCTGAAACCGCCTAACCGGACCGGAATTTCCTCCCCACCCGAGCCGGACAACGCCCATGGCCATCCTCGATCTCGACGCCTTCCTGCAAGCGCCTATGGCCACCGAACCCTTCCAGTACACCGTCATGCAGGGGTTCATCCGGCCGGAGCAGGCGCAGGCCGTGCGCGCCGATTTTCCCGAGATCGACCATGCCGGGCTGCTGCCGGTGGAGGCGACCAGACCCGGCCCGAATTTCCAGGCGCTGATCGACGAGTTGACCGGCCCGGCCGTCACCGCCGCCTTCTCGAAGAAATTCGGCGTGGACCTCACCGACCGCCCGACCATGCTGACCCTGCGCGGCCGCTGCAGCGAGCGCGACGGGCGCATCCATACCGACAGCGAAGCCAAGCTCGTCACCGCCCTGCTCTATTTCAACGATGGCTGGGAGGCCGAAGGAGGTCGTCTGCGTCTGCTCCGCGGGCCAGACGACCTCAACGACATGATCGCCGAGGTCCCGCCCGAACTCGGCACGCTGGTGGCGTTCAAGCGGTCCGACAAATCCTTCCACGGCCATGAGCCCTATATCGGCGTGCGCCGCTACGTGATGATCAACTGGATGACCTCGGGCCTCGCCGCCCAGCGCGAGTTGATGCGCCACAAGATCTCGGCCACGGCCAAGAAGGTGCTGCACTATGCTTGACGCCACCACCACGGCCGCGCATTTCCTCGGCAGCTTGGCCCAGGGGCAAGAAAAACAATCCCCCTACCGCCACTGGCTACTGGACAACATGCTGCCCAGCAGGATGGTGGACGACATCGTAGCCCTGCCGGTCGCCCCACCGGCCATCGAGGACACGCAAGGAAGGCGCGAGACGCATAATTCCAAGCGCTGGTTCTTCGGCGTGGAGCAACAGCAGCAATTCCCGGTCTGCCACGATCTGGCCGAGGCACTGCAAAGCCATGAGGTGGTGCATACGCTGGAGCGGCGCTGCGCGGTGAACCTCAAGGGCAGCTCGCTGCGCATCGAGTACTGCCTGGACACGGACGGGTTCTGGCTGGAGCCGCATACCGATATCGGCGCCAAATTCTTCACCATGCTCATCTACCTCACCGACTCCGCGCCGGGGGAGAACTGGGGCACGGACATCTTCGCCTCCCCCACCGAGCATGCCGGTGCCGCCCCGTTCATCCGCAATCGCGGGCTGATCTTCATCCCCGGCAGCGATACATGGCACGGCTTCGTCAAGCGCAGGATCACCGGCGTGCGGCGCTCGCTGATCGTGAACTACGTGACCGAGGAATGGCGCTCGCGCCACGAGCTGGCTTTCCCGGAGCAGCCTGTAGGCTGAACCATCAGGAGCTTTTGGGTTGCGAAGGGCGCCGCCGGTTCAAGCGCTCCGGGCATTATTTTCGTAAAAAGGGTGTCCCACAAACCTCTGAAACTTCCTTCCCCCCCGAGCCAGAATGGTCTAACCCGCGCGGATGGTAAAAGTTCGCTTCGCTCCCAGCCCCACGGGCTATCTGCATGTCGGCAACGCGCGCGCCGCGCTGGTGAATTTCCTCTTCGCCCGCAACCAAGGGGGGACGCTCCTGCTCCGGCTGGACGATACCGACACCGAGCGCGGCCGCCCGGAATATGAGCAGGGGATTTATGACGACCTGCGCTGGCTAGGCATTAGCTGGGACGAGACGGCACGACAGTCCGACCGCTTTGCCCGCTATGCCGAGGTGGCGGAACAACTGAAGGCCGCCGGGCGGCTTTACCCGTGCTTCGAGAACGAGGACGAACTCGCCGCCAAGCGCGCCGCACTGGTCAAGCGCAAGCTGCCCCCAGTGTATGACCGCGGGGCGCTAAACATGACTGCCGAGCAGCGCGCGGCCGCCGAAGCCAACGGCAAGACGCCCTATTGGCGCTTCAAACTCTCGGACGGTGCGGCAGGCTGGAACGACCTCGTGCTCGGGCCGCGCAACATCAAGCTTGGCACGGTCTCCGACCCAGTGCTGATCCGCGCCGACGGCACGCCGCTCTACACCTTCACCTCGGTGGTGGACGATGCCGATATGGGCATCACCCATATCATTCGGGGAGAGGACCATGTCTCCAACACGGCGGTGCAGATCGACCTGTTCCAGGCGATTACCAAGTCGCCCGTGCCGCGCTTCGCGCATCTGCCGCTGATCTCGGGCGGCGATGGCGAGAAGCTCTCCAAGCGCATCGGCTCGATCTCGTTGAAATCGCTCCGCAAGGATGGCATCGAGCCGGCGGCGATCACGGCGTATCTGGCTAGGCTTGGCACCAACAAAGATCCGGCGGCCGTGCCGATGGAGGAGCTGATCGGCAGCTTCAACCTCTCCGATTTCGGCCGTTCCCCACCGCGTTTCGACGCCAAGCAGATGCTCGGGCTGAACCGCAAACTCCTGCACCATTTGGAGTACGAGGCCGTGAAGGACCGCCTGCCCGAAGGCGCCACCGAGGCGTTCTGGCTCGCGATTCGCGGCAATCTGGACCTGCTGACCGAGGCGCGGCGCTGGTGGGAGGTGGTGAACAGCGAACTGCCCGCCCCCGAACTGCCCGGCAACTCCCAGGTGCTGCGCGCGGCGCTGGACACGCTGCCCGCCGAGCCGTGGGACGAGGAAACATGGAAGAGCTGGACTGGCGCGATCTCGGAAGCCACCGGCGCCAAGGGCCGCGCACTGTTCCAGCCGCTGCGCCTCTCCCTCACCGGCGAGGAGCACGGACCGGAGATGGCGAAGCTACTCCCGCTCATTGGCCGCGGCCGGGTGGAGCGCCGCCTAGCGGCCTGCGTTGCCGCGCGCGGCACGCCCGGCTAAGAGGTTTCCCACGAAGGCACTTATGGGATTATCGCGTGGTCGATATTTTTGACGAGGTTTCCGAGGATCTGCGGCACGACCGGGCGGTCTCCCTGGCCAAGCGCTATGGCGGTTTTCTGATCGCCGCCATGGTGCTGGTGCTCATCGGCGTCGGCGCGGAGCAGGCTTATACCGCGCACAAGGCCAAGCTGGCCGAGGCCGCGGCCACCCAGTACCTCGCCCTCAGCCAGTCCGTGGACCAGCAGGGCGCGCAACTGCCGCCCGACCAGGCCGTGCAGGCCGCCCAGGCGCTGAACAAATTCGCGGCCTCCGCCCCCGAGGGCTACAAGACCCTGGCGAATTTGCGCGCCGCCGGGCTGTACGCCGCCGTCGGCAAGCTGGACCAGGCTAATGCGCTATGGACCGGCGTGGCTCAGGATGGCGGCGCGGACAAGCTGCTGCGCGACCTCGCCACCCTGCTCTGGGCGCAGCACGCTTTGGGCGCAGTGCCGGATACCGACATACAGGCCCGGCTACAGCCGCTCGCCTCCACCGCCAACCCTTACCACGCGCTGGCGCAAGAAGTGGAGGCGCTAACCTATCTACACCAGGGCAACCCGGACTTGGCGAAAGCCTTGTTTACCAGCCTTGCCGCCGACCCCACCGCCCCGGCCGGTGTGCGCGAACGCGCCCAGGGCCTGCTTGCCCAGTTGAACGGATGACCCCTCCCATGATGCGACGCCGCACCGCCACCGCCAGCCTGTTCTCGCTCGGGCTGCTGGCCTCCTGCACCACGCACAAGAAAGCGCCGATCATCGGCACGCAGATCCCCGTGCTGCCGGAAGGCAACGACATGGATGTGGCGGTGAACCCGCCGCCGGTGAGCATTCCCCAGGCCAGCGCCCTGACCGCCTGGCCGCAGCCTCTGGCCAACCCCACCCATGCGCCGGGCAACGTGAGCGCGCCGCTGAACTTCAAGCCGCAATGGCAGGCCCCTATCGGCACCCCTGGCGGCCTGCGCCGGCCGCTGGCGGCCAGCCCCATCATCGCCGAGGGCAAGGTCTTCACCATGGATGCCGATGCCACGGTGCGCGCCTTCTCGCTCGCCGATGGCAAGCACCTCTGGCACGCCAACACCAGGCCAAAGCATGCCTCCGAGCAGAATCTGGGCGGCGGCATCGCGTATGACAGCGGCATCGTCTACGCCAGCACCGGCTACGCCGAGCTGCGCGCCCTGGACCCGGCCACCGGCAAGCTGCTCTGGCACCAGCAGCTCGACTTCCCCACCCGCTCGGCGCCGCTGGTGGCTGGCGGACTGGTCGCGCTGGTCACGCAGGATGACCTGCTGCTGACTTTCGACGCCACCTCCGGCACTCCGGGCTGGCGTTTCGACGGTTCAGCCGGGCAACCCAACTCCGCCGCCGTGGCGGTTGCAGGCCCCCCTTCCTTTGCCGATGGCATCATCGTCGCCGGGTTCTCCAACGGTCTGCTCGCGGCCATCAACGCCAACTCCGGCACGCCGGTGTGGGAGCAGAGCCTCGCCGCCTCCTTCGGCCAGAGCGGGCAGCTCGACCTTTCCGACATCGTCGCCTCCCCGGTGATCGCGGGCGGCGTGGTCTACGCCATCAACCTGGGCGACACGATGATGGCCGTGGACCTGCATTCCGGCGCCAAGGTGTGGACGCATGGCGCCACCGGCACGCAGCCCATCTGTCTGGCCGGCGGCTTCGCCTTCGTGCTGGACAAGAACCAGATCCTCTACGCCGTGCATGCCGATGACGGGCTGATCAGCTGGTCGCTGCAATTGCCGCTCTACGCCAAGCCGAAGAAGCAGAAAGACCCGATCAGCTGGGCCGGGCCATTGCTGGTGAACGGCCAACTGCTGCTGGTGAGCGACCATGGCACCGCCGCCTTGGTGGACCCGGTGGCCGGAGCGCTACAGCATGTGGTGAAGCTGAAGGATGGTGGCGTGGCCGATATGGCGCCGCTGGCCGCTGGCGGCATGCTGCTGCAGCTGACGCGCAACGCCAACCTTACGGCGTATGCCTGATCATGATACCCCACGTTGTTATTGCCGGCCGACCGAATGTCGGCAAATCCACCCTTTTCAACCGGCTGGCTGGGGCGCGAATCGCGCTTGTGGCCGACACGCCGGGCGTAACGCGCGACCGCAAGGAGGCCGAGTGCGTACTGGCGGGCACGAAAGTGCTGCTGGTGGACACCGCCGGGCTGGAGGAAGCGGCACCGGACACGCTGCCGGGCCGGATGCGGGCCTCGACCTCGCTGGCCGTGGAGAACGCGGACCTCGTGCTGTTCGTGTTCGATGCCCGCGCCGGGCTACTGCCGGAGGACCATCATTTCGCCACCTGGCTGCGCCGAACCGGCAAGCCAGTGCTTGTGGTGGCGAACAAGGCCGAAGGCCGGGGCGGTGCCACCGCCGCGATGGAAGCCTATGAGCTGGGGCTGGGCGAGCCCTGCGCCATCTCGGCCGAGCATAACGAGGGCATCTACAACCTGATGACCGAGATCGCCGACCGGCTGCCCAAGCCGGAAGAGGGCGAGGCGGAGTCGGACGAGAATCTGCCGCTGCATCTGGCCATCGTCGGACGCCCCAATGCAGGCAAATCGACGCTGATGAACTATCTGCTGGGCGAGCAGCGCATGATCACCGGGCCGGAGCCTGGGCTGACACGCGATGCCGTCTCCGCGGATTTCACCGGGCCCGACGGCAAGCTCTACCGGATTGTGGACACCGCCGGGCTGCGCAAGCGCGCCCGCGTGGATGAGGGACTAGAGAAGATGTCCACCTCCTCCTCGATCGAGGCGCTGAAAAAGGCCGAGATGGTGGTGCTGGCGGTCGACGCCGTGAACGGCGTGCAGGAACAGGATCTGCACATCGCACGGCTCATCGAGCGCGAGGGCCGGGCCTGCGTGATCGCGCTGACGAAATGGGACGCGGTGGAAGACCGCGGCGATGCGCGCAAGGCGGCACTCGATCGTATCTCCATCTCGCTGAGCCAGATGAAAGGCATTACCGTGGTGCCGCTCTCCGCCGAAACCGGCGAGGGTGTGGCCAAGCTGTTCCCCGCCCTGCGCGCCACCTACGAGAAATGGAACCTGCGCATCCCCACCAGCCAACTCAACCGCTGGTTCGAGTCGGCGCTGGAGCGCTTCCCCCCGCCGCTGGTGGAAGGGCGCCGGCTGAAGCTGCGCTATATCACGCAGATCAAGGCGCGGCCGCCGACCTTCGCGCTGTTCGGTACGCGTGCGGAGCAGGTGCCGGAGACGTATCAGCGTTATCTGGTGAACAGCCTGCGCGAGACGTTCGAAATGCCGGGCGTGCCGATCCGCATCTATCTGCGCGGCACGACGAATCCGTACGCGGACTGAGTTTTAAAAATTTTTTTAGGTCTGCTCAGCGCGTTCGAACCGGTGGCGCGCTGAGCAGTAGTCTTCAAAAAACTCTTTAACCTTCTTTCAGCATCTCCAGCTCCAGCCAGCGCTCCTCGGCCTGTTCCAGCTTGGCGTGCAGGCCGCCAAGTGCCTCGGTGGCGGCGGCGAATTTCTTCGGGTCCTTCTCGTACAGTCCCTGCGTGGCGAGGATGGTATCGAGCTTCTGGATCTCGACATGCAGCTTGTCGATTTCCACCGTCAGCGTCTTCAGCTCATGCTGCTCCTTGAAGGAGATTTTGCGCGCCGCCGGTTCGGCTTGCTTGGGCGCTGCGGCTTGCGGCTTGGGGGCCGCTTTCTTCTCGCCCTTCTGCTCCGCCGCCGGCGCACCAGCGCGCTGGGCCAGCATGTCGGAATATCCGCCCGCGTATTCCACCCATTTGCCATTGCCTTCCGAGGCCAGCACTGAAGTCGCCACACGGTCAAGGAAGTCACGGTCATGCGACACGACGATGACCGTGCCGGTGTAGTCGGCCAGCATCTCCTGCAACAGGTCTAATGTTTCCAGATCGAGATCGTTGGTCGGTTCGTCCAGCACCAGCAGGTTGGAGGGCTTGGCCAGCGCCACCGCCAGCAACAGCCGCCCGCGCTCGCCGCCCGAAAGTGTGCCCACCGGCGTACGCGCCTGCTCGGGCTTGAACAGGAATTCCTTCATATAGCCGATCACATGACGGCTCTGATTGCCGACATGCACTTGGTCGCTCTTGCCGCCGGTTAGCGTGTCGGCCAGCGAGGTATTGGGGTTGAGCGCCGCGCGCTGCTGGTCCAGCGTCACCACTTCCAGCGACGCGCCGAGCTTCACGGCGCCGGCATCCGGTTCCAACTGCCCGAGGATCAGTTTCAGCAACGTGGATTTGCCTGCGCCATTGGGGCCGACAATGCCGAGCCGGTCGCCGCGCAGCACACGGAAGGTGAGATTGTCGACCACCTTGCGCTCGCCAAAGCTCTTGGAAATTCCGTCGGCATCGACGACGATTTTGCCCGAGGTGGCGGCGTCCAGCGAGGCCAGCTTGGCCGTACCAAGCTTATGCGTGTAGTTGCGGCGCTCCGCGCGCAGGCTATGCAGCCCGGCCAAACGCTTGACGTTGCGCTTGCGCCGGGCGGTGACGCCATAGCGCAGCCAATCCTCCTCGCGCGCGATCTTGCGGCCCAGCTTGTGGAATTCCTGCTCCTCCTGCTCCAGCACCTCGTCGCGCCAGGCCTCGAAATGGGCGAAGCTCTTGTCCAGGCGCTTGGTCTGGCCACGGTCCAGCCAGACCATCGAGCGCGAGAGGTTCTCCAGGAAGCGGCGGTCGTGGGAGATGAGCACGAGGCCAGAGGAAAGCGACTTCAGCTCGCTTTCCAGCCACTCGATGGCGGGCAAGTCGAGATGGTTGGTCGGCTCGTCCAGCAGCAGCAGGTCGGGGCTGGGGGCCAGGGTGCGGGCGAGTGCGGCGCGGCGAGCCTCGCCGCCCGAAAGATTCGCGGGCTTCTCGTCGCCGCTTAAGCCCAGCTCGCCGAGCAGATAGCGGACACGATATTCGTCGTCATTCGGCCCAAGCCCCGCCAACACATAGTCCATGACATTAGCGAAGGCCGAGAGGTCAGGCTCCTGCGGCAGATAACGCATGGTCGCGCCGGGCTGGAAAAAGCGGGTGCCGGAATCAAAGGGGACCTCGCCCGAGGCGATCTTCAGCAGGGTGGATTTGCCCGAGCCGTTGCGACCGACGAGGCAGATGCGCTCCCCCGCCCCAACCGAGAGCGACGCCCCCGAGAGCAGCGGCACGGTGCCGAGGGTGATGGAGATGTCGGTAAGCAGGAGGAGCGGGGGAGGAGCCATACGCGCTGTTTGGCGGTTCGCGGCTCAGGACTCAAGAGTGCCTTGTCAGGGCAGAGTTACGGGCTGGGCCGGGCCGGAGGGAGCATAGCTGCTGGAAGGGAGCGGGCTGGGCTGCGGCGCAGCGGGTGCCGGAGTGAGTGCGGCGGGTGCTGGGGCGGCCGTACCGGAGACCGGGGGTGCCGTGCAGGGCAAGGGCGGACGGGAACCGTCGAGCTTGGCCTGATAGCGCCGGCCAGCCAGGAAACCCCGCTCATAGGCAGCGGACTCCACTTGGTGGAGTTGCTTGGTGGGCGCGGCAGCCTGTTCCGAAGCAGACTTGGAGGCGGCCTCGGGCTGGGTCGCGCAGGCAACCAGCGACGCCGCGGCGAGTACCGCCAGGAGCACCCCACGCACGGGCCGTGAAAGGCATGGTCTGAACATTAGCATAATATAGCCGTAACCTGATGCGCGTAAAACCCGCCAGGGCGTTGACGCAGCCCCTCCCCTGCGGCACGAGGCGCGCGAAACCTGCCGGACCAGCCTCCCAATGTGTACCTCCTGCCCCCCCTTCTCCCGCCGTGCGTTTTTTGGCGGGGCGCTCACCTTGCCACTCTGGCATGGCGGACGTGGTGCCGGGCTGGTGGAACCCTGCCTGCGCCTGCCAGTGCCCGGGGTTGCCGTGACGCTGGATGCCTGCCCCGGGCATTTCGACGAGCGCATCGCCAATACGCTGATTGCCTGCAACATCCCGGCGACGATCTTCGTTACCGAAACCTGGATGCGCTGGAACCCGGACGGCCTGGCCCTGCTTAAATCCCGCCCCGATCTGTTCAAGTTGGAGAACCACGGGGCGCGGCATATTCCGCCGGTGCTGGGAACGGTGCCGATCTATGGCATTGCCCCGGCAGGCACGCTGGACGCCATCCGTGCCGAGGTGCTGGACGGCGCCGCCGCCATTACCGCCGCGACAGGCAAGCGCCCGACTTGGTACAGGGCGGCGGCTGGCATCTATAGCCCGGCGGCGATCCCGGCCATCGAGGCTATGGGGTTCAAGATCGCCGGGTATTCACTGAACTCGGATGAAGGGGCCTCGCTGCCCGCCCGCACCGTGGCGGCGCGGATTACGGCGGCGAAGAATGGCGATGTGATCGAAGGCCATATCAACCAGCCCAAGCGCGACAGCGGCGCGGGCATCGCCGCCGGACTGAAGGCACTGCACGCGGCGGGAACAAGCTTCGTCCGCCTGGACCAGCTGCCCACAAGTATCGACGTAACGGTATGAACCGTAACCAACTGACACGCGGCCGATGTGACACTATATTGAAATCGTGCCACCCCGATCCACAGGGGCCGCAGTAGGTCCAAAATACAATCTGGAGGTTATCATGCTCGTGTATCTTCGTCGCCTTACCCCCGCAGCAGCGGCTTTAGTCTTGCTCACTGGCTGCCAGCCCACCCCCCCTACCGGGCCGACGATCACCGTTATGCCGGGGCCGCATAAAACGCTCACGCAGTTTCAGAACGACGATTACGTCTGCCGCAACTTCGCGCAGAACCAGAGCTATCAGGCACCGCGGACGGGCCTTAACAGCCCCGTTGGCACGACTGCAGCAACCACCGTGGGCGGAGCGGCTGCCGGCGCACTGCTTGGGGCTGCGGCTGGCAATGCCGGCATGGGCGCAGCAATCGGCGCTGGCGCCGGGCTTCTCGGCGGTGGCGCCTATAGCATGCATGAGAACAACCAGCAGGGCATGTCCGCGCAGCAGAGCTACAATATAGCGTATGCGCAGTGCATGAAAACCCGCGGCAACAGCGTGCCTCCGATGTAATCCACCATCTCCCGTGAATCCGCCTCAGCCGCACCTAACACAGGAGCGGCTGAGGCGGTGTAGGGGGAATGACATGAGGCCCAGAAACAACAAAGACCGCTGAAGCGGCCTTAAAATTTCCGTCTTTACCTGAAATATTTTGGATGGTGGGTGCACAAGGATTCGAACCTTGGACCTACTGATTAAGAGTCAGCTGCTCTACCAACTGAGCTATGCACCCATCCGTCCGGAGCGGCGTTGCCGCTGCGGTGTGTGAGGGAGCGTATAACTGTTCATCGCGAGAAAGAAAAGCCCACCCCAAAAGAAATTTTACAAGCAACCCCGCACTTTACCGTACGTTGACCTTAACGCATTGGTCATATTCACTAAGCGCATGAATACCCAAACCTGAAGGAGCCGCCCATGGCCTATGCGCTGCAACAGCGCGTCAGCGGCCTTACACTGGGAATGATCTACGGTTTGATCGCCTCGGGCTACACCATGGTTTACGGCATTATCGGCATGATCAACTTCGCCCATGGCGATGTGTTCATGATCGCGCATTCATGCGCCCACCGGCATTACCTCCGTGCCTCTGGGGCTTCTGGCGGCGTTATGGTTCCCTGGCCGCGCCTGCGCATTACACAAATACAGAAAGCACAAGCCTCCAACCCCGCTTGGCATTCGTCGGACCCACGAGCAGATCGGGATCTCTTCGTTCTCGCCGACCAGCTTGGGCGCATAGCGATAGCGTGTTTCGTTCACCCCAAATGCCCGGCAGACCAGCACGATGCTGCCCCCGCGTCTCGCCGCGGCCGGCTATTTTTGCTAAAGCCTCCTTGAGCAACTCATTCTGCATGCTCAGCTCAGCAACCATCTTTTTCAGCCGCCGGTTTTCGTCTGCCAGGGACTTCATCGACGAAATCATCGAGGCGTCCATCCCGCCATATTTGGCCCGCCACTTATAAAATGAGGCGTCGCTCATGCCGCGCTCACGGCATAATTCAGCTACGGGCACACCGCCATCGGCCTGGCGTAAAATCGCAAGAATCTGCGCTTCGCTGTATTTCGACTGCTTCATCCAAATCTCTTCAAGCAATGAGCCGAGAAAATTCTACTTATCAATCCCCTTAATCTCAGGGGGGATTACCACCCGTCCCTCCTATACGGCCCCTCCTCCGTCATCTCCGCCATCGCTTCTTCCACGCTGGCACGCTCCACTTCCAAAAACTGCGCCACGGCGCGGCGCAGGCCGGGGTGGCGGATGTAGTGGGCTGAGTAGGTCGGCTGGGGCAGATAGCCGCGCTGGATTTTATGTTCGCCTTGCGCACCTGCTTCCACGCGCTTCAGCCCGTGGGTGATGGCGTAGTCGATGGCCTGATAATAGCACAGCTCGAAATGCAGGAAGGGCACGTCCTCGGTGCAGCCCCAGTTGCGGCCATAGAGGACATCGCCGCCGCGCAAATTCAGCGCCCCGGCGATGGGCCTGCCCTCGCGCGCGGCGATCATCAGCACCACCTTCTCCCCCAGCCTTTCGCCCAGCAGCGGGAAGAACTCGGGCGTTAAGTACGCGCCGCCCCATTTGCGGTCCACGGTGGAGGTGTAGAAGCGGTAGAAGGCGCGCCATACCTCCGGCGTCAGCGCCTCGCCCGAGAGGGCCTGGAAGGTGAGCCCCGCCTGTGCGTCCCGCCGCTCGCGCTTGATGGCTTTGCGCTTGCGCGATGAGAGTGCCGCCAGAAAATCGTCGAAGGCGGAAAAACCCTGGTTCTCCCAATGGAACTGCGTGCCAAGCCGTTGCAGCCAGCCTTCCTCGCCCAGCGTCTCCCATTCCGAACATGAACAAAACGTAATATGGACGGAGGAGCAGTCCAGCTCCCCCGCCAGCGCCACCAGCGCCCGCGCCATGGCGGGCACGGCGGCGGGGTTGCGGGTGAGGATGCGCGCCCCCGGCACCGGGGAGAACGGCGCCGCCACCTGGAGCTTGGGGTAGTAATTGCCGCCCGCGTTGTGCAGGGCGTTGGCCCAGGCGTGGTCGAACACATATTCGCCGTAGGAGTTTGTTTTGGCGTAACAGGGGGCTACGACCACCACCTGCCCGGCGGCATCGCGCAGCACGGCGTGGCGCGGATGCCAGCCCGTGCGCCCGCCCACCGAGCCGCTATCCTCCAGTGCCGAGAGGAAAGCGTAGGAGGTGAAGGGATTCCCATCCCCCGCGCACCCATCCCACGCCGCTTGCCCGATCTCGGCAATCCGGGAATAAACGTCCAGTGTCAGAGGTATTTCGTCCGCCATGCTCCAAATTTAGGCGCGCGGGCGCAAATTTCGCCAGTACGGAGAGGATTTTTTAAATGGCCGAACCAAGCTCCATCCACATTCCGGTGAATCTGGCGGATTACACGCCGCCCGTCTTTCAGGTGGAGACCGTGGAGCTGGAGTTCGACCTGCACCCCGCGGCCACGCTGGTGCGCTCCAGGCTGCGCCTGCACCGCCACGCCGCGGGACAGCTGCACCTGAATGGCCGCAAGCTGAAGCTGCGTGAAATCCTGCTGGATGGCGAGCCTCTGGGCGACAACCTCTACAGCCTTGACCCCTCGGGCCTGACCGTGTTCGAGGTGCCGGACGAGTTCACGCTGGAGACGCTGGTGGAGATCAACCCGGCGGAAAATACCGAGCTTTCGGGGCTGTATATGTCCGGCAGCGGGTTCTTCACCCAGTGCGAGCCCGAAGGATTCCGCAAGATCACCTTCTTCCCCGACCGGCCGGACGTGATGGCGCGCTACCGTGTGCGCATGAGCGCCGATGCCAAGCGCTTCCCCGTGCTACTCTCCAACGGCAACAAGCTGGCCGAGGGCGAGGAGTACGGCCGCCACTGGGCGGAGTGGGAAGACCCGCACCCCAAGCCCTCTTATCTCTTCGCGCTGGTGGCGGCGGACCTCGTGGCGGTGAAAGACGAGTTCACCACCCGCTCCGGCCGGCATGTGGACCTTGGCATCTGGGTGGAGCGCGGCGACGAAACGCGCTGCGGCCATGCCATGGCCTCGCTCAAGCGCGCGATGCTGTGGGATGAAGACACCTTCGGGCTGGAATATGATCTCGACGTGTTCAACATCGCCGCCGTGTCGGACTTCAATGCCGGGGCGATGGAGAATAAGGGCCTCAACATCTTCAATACCGCCTATGTGCTGGCCAGTTCCGCAACCGCGACGGACACGGATTTCCAGAACGTGGAGCGCGTGATCGCGCATGAATATTTCCACAACTGGACCGGCGACCGCGTAACCTGCCGCGACTGGTTCCAGCTCTCGCTGAAGGAAGGCCTGACCGTATTCCGCGACCAGGAATACATGGCCGACCAGTTCTCCGCGGCGGTGAAGCGCATCGCGGATGTCCGGCTGCTGCGCGCCACACAGTTCCGCGACGATGCCGGGCCGCTCGCCCACCCCGTGCGCCCCGCGAGCTATCTCGAGATCAACAATTTCTACACCACCACCATCTACGAAAAAGGTGCGGAGGTGGTGCGCATGTACCGCACGCTGATGGGCCGCGAGGCTTTCCGGCACGGCATGGAAATTTACATCAGGGATAACGACAACTCCGCCGCCACGGTGGAGGATTTCTTCAACGCCATGCAGGCGGCGGTGCCAGAACATAACATCTGGCAAATCATGCGCTGGTACGAGCAGGCCGGAACGCCCGAGGTCACGGCAGAGGAAACCTATGATCCCGCCAGCCGCAGCTTCACCCTTACCCTGCGCCAAACCACCAAGCCCACGCCGGGTCAGGACGAGAAACACCCCTTCCTGATGCCGGTGGCCATCGGGCTGCTGGATGCCGAAGGCCGCGATCTGCTCAGCGAAACGCTGCTCTTCCACAAAGCCGAACAGAGCTTCGTGTTCGCCGATATCGATCAGCCAGCGGCGGTGTCGTTGTTCCGCGGCTTCTCCGCGCCCATCAAGCTGAAAGGCCAGAGCCGCGAGCGCCTCGCCTTCCTCGCCGCCAAGGACACAGACCTCTTCAACCGCTGGGACGCGCTGCAGCAATACGCCACCGCCGTGCTACTGGAGGCCGTGGCCGCGCATCAGGACGGGCAGGTGTTCAGGCTGGATGACGGGCTGCTGGAGGCCATCGCCGCCACGCTGCGCGAAGCCCCGCGCGACCCGGCCTTCACCGCCGAGGCACTGCTGCTGCCCGCCGAAAGCCTGCTCGCCGACGAGATGGGGGTGGTGGACCCGGATGCGATCCACGCCGTGCGAGAGGCCACACGCGCTGCCCTGGGCGAGGCGCTGCGCGACCGCCTCAACAGCACCTATTGGGAATACGGCAAGGTGGACCCGGCGGACCATTCTGGCCCGGCCATGGGCGCGCGGGCGCTGAAGAACGCCACCCTCGCCTATCTCGCCGCCTCGGGCGACGCCTCCCGCGCCTGGGAGCAGTTCAACAACACGGGCAACATGACCGACAGGCTGGCAGCACTGACCCAGCTTGCCGACCTCCCCGGCGAGAAACGCGATACGGCGCTGACCTCCTTTTACGAAACATGGCGCAACACGCCGCTGGTGCTGGACAAATGGTTCTCCGTACAGGCGCGCGCCAACGCGGCGGATACGCTGGAGCGCGTGCAAGCGCTTACACGGCACGAGGCGTTCGAGCTGCGCAACCCCAACCGCGTGCGCTCGCTTATCGGCGCTTTCAGCGCCAATCAGGCCAAGTTCCACAATGCCTCCGGGGCTGGCTACCGGCTGCTGGGAGACATGGTGCTGCGGCTCGATGAAACCAACCCGCAGATCGCCGCCCGGCTTGTCTCCGGCCTCAGCTCCTGGCGGCGCTTTGATACCGCGCGGCAGGATTTGATGCGCGCGGAGCTGGAGCGCATCCTTGCGCGCGAAGGGTTGAGTTCCAATACTTATGAGATGGCGTCGAAAGCGCTCGGCTGAACAGAACCTACGGGAAGACCAGATGATCGAACTCTATTACTGGACCACGCCGAACGGGCATAAGATCACGATTTTTCTCGAAGAGACTGGCCTTCCCTATAAAATCCTCCCCATCAACATCTCCAAGGGCGAGCAGTTCGAGCCATTTTTCCTCAGCTTCTCGCCCAATAACCGCATCCCCGCGATCCGCGACCTCTCCCCCGCCGATGGCGGCGAGCCGATCGGCATTTTCGAATCCGGCGCCATTCTCGAATATCTCGCCGACAAAACCGGCCAGTTCCTGCCTCGCGAAACGCGCCAGCGCTTCGAAGTGCTGGAATGGCTCTACTGGCAGATGGCCGGGCTCGGCCCCATGGCCGGGCAAAATCACCATTTCGTGCAATACGCGCCAGAGCGCATCCCCTACGCCATGGAGCGCTACATCAAGGAGACCAACCGTCTCTACGGCGTGCTGAACAAGCGCCTCGAAGGGCGCGACTACATCGCGGGCGAGTACTCAATCGCCGACATGGCCTGTTACCCGTGGATCGTCCCCCATGAACGCCAGCAGCAAAAGCTGGAAGATTTCCCGCATCTCAAGGCGTGGTTCGAGCGGATGGCGGCGCGCCCAGCCGTGCGGCGCGCCTATGCCAAGGCGCAGGAGATCAACCCCAGCCCAACCGTGACACCGGAATCACGCGCCATCCTGTTCGGCCAAACAGCGCGATGAGCCGCGTGCTCTACGACCTTGCCGGAGCGGATGAGAGCATCCGCTTCAGCCCCTTTTGTTGGCGCACCAAGCTGGCGCTCGCGCATAAGAACCTCGCCTTTGAGACTACTCCCTGGCACTTCACCGAGAAGGACAAGATCGCGTTCTCGGGCCAGAGCAAGGTGCCCGTGCTGGTGGATGGCGAAAAGGTGGTGAGCGACAGCCATACGATCGCCGAATATCTGGAAACCACCTACCCCAATGAGGCTTCGCTCTTCGGTGAACCTCCCGCGCGCCCTCTCACCACCTTCATCAAGGCGTGGACGGAGACCGTACTGCACCCGGCCCTCGTGCCCGTGCTGCTTGCCGATATTCACGCGCTACTCACACCCGAAGACCAAGCATATTTCCGCCAGACACGCAAAGGCTACTACAAGCGCAGCCTGGAGGATTTCGCAGCACACCGGGCGGAAGCCATAACGCTGCTGAACACCGCGATGAAGCCGCTGAAGAGTACGCTGGAGAAGCAGCCCTTCCTCGCCGGGCTGGCGCCCAACTACGCCGACCATATCGTATTCGGCGCGCTCAAATGGGCGACAACTGTATCCTCCACCACGCTGCTGGAGCCGAACGGCGTGCTGGAGCGCTGGATGAACGCGGTCCTGGAAACCTACGGGCTGGCGTAGTTCACGCGCAGCACGACGAACCAGTTCTCGCGGTTGCCCTGCAATTCGCCGGTAGCGTTGGTCTGCAAATGTTCCATCGTCACCGCGTCATCCACATTGCCGCCAACGATGGTAACGCTGTCCACCCCGCCGCCAACGATAATGCCGCAATGCGCGGGGAAGCTGCTGGTTGTCGGCAGATCGGCAAAGGTGAGATTGCGTGCCGAACCGCGCGGGAAACAGGCGAGATCACCCAGGCGCGGCGCGTAGTTCGCCGGATCTTCCGCATCCAGCAGCCCATGCGCCTCATGCCGCGCAGCCGCGTTGATATAAGTCGCGTGATCAGCGCCGTAGGGGAAATCCCGCCCCGCCCCGGCTATACGCATGACATAAGAGATGAACGCCGCCGACCAAGCGTATTGCCCGTTCTCCGGCACAGGGAAAACACGGCCCGCACCATCATGCTTGCCAGTCCAGCCCGAAGTCTGGTCACCAGCATTCATGCCTTCCCACCAATATTCGCCGACACGCTGCCACAGCCCTTGCTGGCGCTCGGGCATGGTGGCGCCGGTCTGCACGTAGCCGGCGCCACCATTATCATCCACATGCTCACCCCAAAGCCGCCACTCATCCATCGCCACCGCCACGGCGGCGCTGCGGGAGAACGGCTCGTAAGGCACGTTGGCGAAGGGCGGCGCGTGGTTCTGCACCGCGCAGCCGCCCAACAGCAGAAGAGGAAGAAGAGACTTACGCAACATCCTTGAACATCGCGGTCAGCGCGGCCTCGTTGGCATCGCACAGACCACGCTCCGTAATCAGCCCGGTGACGAGCCGCGCCGGCGTCACGTCGAAGGCTGGGTTGGCGGCCGGGCTGGAGGTCGGCACGATACGCACGGTGGCGATGGAGCCATCCAACGCACGGCCGGTCATGGTGGTCACTTCCGTCGCCGCACGCTCCTCGATGGGAATGTCGGAGAGGCCGTCGCTGATCGTCCAATCAATGGTGGAGGAAGGCAGCGCAACCCAGAACGGCACGCCGTTATCACGCGCCGCCAGCCCCTTCAGATAAGTGCCTATCTTGTTGCAGACATCGCCGCTGCGGGTGACGCGGTCGGTGCCGACGATGACCAGATCCACCTCGCCATGCTGCATATAGTGGCCACCAGCATTGTCGGCGATGACGGTGTGCGGCACACCATGCTTGCCTAGTTCCCAGGCGGTGAGCGAAGCGCCCTGGTTGCGCGGGCGGGTTTCCTCGACCCAGACATGCACGTCGATGCCGGAATCGTGTGCCATGTAGATCGGCGCGAGCGCGGTGCCCCAGTCCACAGTGGCAATCCACCCAGCATTGCAATGCGTCAGCACGTTCACGCGGCGGCCATTCTTGGCGCGCTCAGCAATGAGCGGCAGGCCATTCTCGCCTATGGCGCGGTTCGTCGCCACGTCCTCGTCGCAAATCTTCGCGGCTTCCTCATAAGCGGCGGCGACGCGCGCGGCGGCAGGCAGCGGAGCCAGCACCTTCTCCATGCGCGCCAGCGCCCAACGCAGATTGATCGCTGTGGGGCGGGTGCCGCCGAGCACGGCTAGCGCGTTGGCTAGGCTGGCGTCGGACGCATCGGCGCGCAGCGCCAGCGCCACGCCATACGCCGCCGAGGCGCCAATCAGCGGCGCGCCGCGCACCAGCATGGCTTTGATCGCATGCGCCATCTCTTCCATCGTGGTGAGGCGCACGAGATCGACCGCCCAGGGCAGCTTGGTCTGGTCGATGATGCGGACTGACCAGCGGTCCAGTTCATCAACCCAGATCGAGCGGAAGGGCGTGCCGTCAATTCTCATAATTCGATATCCTAAAGTTTCTGGTGCAGGGCGCAGACGAGGGTGAATAAGCGCCGTGCGGTCGGAAAATCAATCTCCACCTTTCCGGCCAGGCGTTCGACCATCAGTTCCGCACCTTCGTTATGCAGGCCCCGGCGACCCATATCGATAGCCTGGATGCGCGCCTCGCGCCCTTCGGCCACGGCCTGGGCGTAAGAGTCGAGCAGCATCTGGTAGTCCTTGATGAGCATCTTGAACGGCCCCATCGCGAGCATCACCGCCTGCACCGGGTTGTCCTCTGCGTCGCGAATGTCGAACACCAAACGCCCCTGCTGAATGGAAAGGTGGAGTATGCTTTGCAGGTCGGGATGCGTGGTGAGGTAGAAGGAGTTATCCTCGCGCAGATCCGCCACCGCCTGGTCGCGATCAGCCTCCTGCAAGGCGGAGAGCCTGTGCAGTGCCTCCCCCTCCAGCACAATCAGCGTCAGCCGCCCCTTTGCATCCGCCATTACAGCCTCTCGCGTTTCAAGCCGAGCTTCAGCAATATGCCGATCACCGCCCCCTTGGCCATGCGTAAAACGACCATGCACAGCAGCACCAACAGAACCAGCAGCACCCCGGCCATGAAGATCCCGGGCCGATAATAGCCCTTGTAGAAAAACACGACAAATAGCGCCACAAAGTGCAGCACAACGAGCATGGCTATGTAGGGGGGCGCGTCGTCTGCCGGCATGTCCCCAAGCGGCGCGCCGCAATGCAGGCAGGCTTTGTGGACCTTGAGATAGCCGTCGAAAATCGGCCCCTCCTTGCAGCGCGGGCATCGCCCGCATGCGCCGCGCCAGATCGTTTCCGCCCAACCCGGCATGGCCTGCTGCGGTGCCTCGTGCGTGGTATCGGGCGGCCAACGCTCGAACTCGTCCTGCGGTTCAGGCGGTACGGAAGGATTGCTCATGCAGATGATTGTGACGACATCAACGGCAAATTCAAGCCGCGGGTTTTTATTCCGAACACGACCCAAAACTCACGAAGCGCCACACCACATGCCGCGCCTTTTTACCACGCGGCAAAAAAAAATGCGTGCTATGCGTTGGTTATTGATGCTTTTTATTGACAGCAAACTACGGGAAGCAGAATAGCGAATCTTGCGTGCAATGCGCGATTCGCGCCGCAACCGAGTCAACCCCCTGCGCGGTCAAGTGGTCCGCACGTAAAAATAAGAAGGACAGGCCCCTGGCCTGACAGAAGATTATCAAGCGTCGGACTGCATGGAACCGAATCTTAACACCTTGTTCGAAGGAGCATCCCATCGTGAGCATTGAAGACACCAACGACACCAAGCGGGCCAAGCCGCTCGCCGTGAAAGCAACGGCGAAGAAGACCGCCGCCACCAAAAAGCCCGCCGCGAAGAAGACGGTTGCGAAGAAAGCTGCCGCGCCCGCGAAGAAGACCGCAGCCGCCAAGAAGCCCGCTGTGAAGAAGACCGCCACCGCGAAGAAGGCGACGACTACGAAGAAGACCACCGCCAAGAAGGCCACCACCACCGCGAAGAAAACCACCGCCGCCGCCAAGAAGCCGGCCGTGAAGAAGACCGCCGCCGCCAAGAAGACGACGGCCGCGAAGAAGACCACCGCCGCCGCCAAGAAGCCGGCCGTGAAGAAGGCGGTTGCGAAGAAGACCACCGCCGCCAAGAAGCCCGCTGTGAAGAAGACCGCCGCCGCGAAGAAGGCGACGACCGCGAAGAAAACCACCGCCGCCGCCAAGAAGCCGGCCGTGAAGAAGACCGCCACCGCGAAGAAGACGGTTGCGAAGAAGACCACCGCCGCCGCCAAGAAACCGGCCGTGAAGAAAGCCGCCGCGCCCAAGAAGGCTGCCGTGGCGAAGAAGCCGGTCGTGCGCCGTCCTCGCAAGACTGCGGCCCCTGCCCCGGCGCCCGAGCTGCTGGAGACCGAAGTGCAGGTCGTCGAGCCCATCGAGACCTTCGAGCAGATCGACACCCCGACGGAAACCTCGCTGACCTGATCAAGCGCCCGGTTAAACGGAACCACGAAAAATGCAGGGGTCTTGGCCCCTGCATTTTTTATTCGCTCTCCAGCCAGTCCTCTATCAACCTGCGCGCGATTGAGTCTTTCGGCGGCAGGTTGAAGCCCAGGGCCTTGCGATTGGCGATCTCCTCGCGCGTGAACCAGCGCGCATCGCGCATTTCCTCCACTTCCAGCACGATCTCGTCGCTCAACCCTTCCGCGTAAAAGCCGAGCATCAGCGAAGCCGGAAACGGCCAGGGCTGGCTGGAGTGATACACCACCTCACCCACGCGCACGCCCACTTCCTCCAACACCTCGCGCCGCACCGCATCCTCCAGGCTCTCGCCCGGCTCCACGAAGCCCGCAAGGGTGGAGTAGAAATTTCGCTCTGGCGGAAAACGGTGCGACTGCCCAAGCAGCAATTTGCCGCCACGCGTCACGAGCATGATCACCGCCGCATCGATGCGCGGAAAATTCTCGCGCCCGCAGCCGCCGCAATGCAGCACCCAGCCACCACGCACCGGCACAGTAGCGCCGCCACAGGCCGGGCAATATTTATGTGTGGCGCGCCAATGCAGGATGCCGCGCGCGGTTGCCAGAATCTCGGCGTCAAGCGGTGGCAACAGCGCCGTCATGGCGCGCAGGTCAGCGAACTCGCCCACGCCAAACGCGGGCGGTTCCTCAGGCGCCGAAACATCCAGCGCGAACACCGGCGCGCCTTCCACCAGCCCCAGAAACACCCAAGCTCCGTTCTGCGCCGGCCTTGGCAACAGCACGGCGCGCGGTATCTCACCGGGCGCGATCAGCGCCCTGCCGCGCCAAAACGGTACAAAACGGCTGGCTGGATCAGCCAGGGCGGTCTCCAGCCAAGCAGTGTCGGCACGCAGATACACGGCGCGTTCCAGCGTGCCGCCGCTATATTGATTGGGCCTTGAGGGCCGGATGATGCGCATGCCAAGACCCTGGCACGGCGCATTTTTCTTGCCAAGCTTGCACTCGGGCCAGGATAAGAGGATAAGGCCCCTGGGAGATCGGCGGCGGACAGCGCGTGCCGCCAACCTGGTCAGGGCCGGAAGGCAGCAGCCACAACGGATTTCGCATGGGTCGCTGTCCGGTCTCCCACCCCATACGCAAAAGTCTAAGGTGAAGCGCCGCCCATGGGTTTGTTCGACGACGACGATAAAGACGCGCCGCCGCCGCCCGGGCCCTCGCTATTCGGGGATGAACCGCAGGATACCGCGCCAAAAGCCGCCGCTTACCGCGTGCTGGCGCGCAAATACCGCCCCACCACATTCGACGATCTGATCGGCCAGGACGCGCTGGTGCGCACCCTGCGCAACGCCTTCGCCATGAACCGCATCGCCCATGCCTTCATGCTCACTGGCGTGCGCGGCGTGGGCAAAACCACCACCGCCCGCATCCTCGCCCGCGCACTCAATTGCACAGGGCCGGACGGCACTGGCGGCCCCACGCCCGACCCATGCGGCGTGTGCGATAACTGCAAGGCGATTCTCGCCGACCGCCATCCGGATGTGGTGGAGATGGACGCCGCCTCCAATACCGGCGTGGACGATGTCCGCGAGATCATCGAGGCAACACGCTTCCGCCCGCTTTCCGCGCGCACCAAGGTGTTCATCATCGACGAAGTGCACATGCTCTCCAAGGCGGCGTTCAACGCGCTGCTAAAAACGCTGGAAGAGCCGCCGCCGCACATCAAATTCGTGCTCGCCACCACCGAGATCCGCAAAGTGCCGATCACCGTGCTCTCGCGCTGCCAGCGCTTCGATTTGCGCCGCGTGGCCGTGGAAACACTGGCCACACACTTCACGCGCATCGCCGAGAAAGAGCATGTCGCCATCGCACCGGGCGCGCTCGAGCATATCGCCCGCGCCGCCGATGGTTCTGTGCGCGATGGCCTCTCGCTGCTCGACCAGGCCATCGCACGCGGCGCCGAGGATGGCTCCGAAATCTCCGCCGCCATGGTGGCGGACATGCTGGGCCTCGCGGATCGCGGCTTTGTCTTCGACCTGATGGACGCCGTGGTGGCTGGCGACGCCGCCAAGGCGCTGGGCTTTGCCGACGACGCCTATGAGCGCGGCGCCGACCCCGGCGTGCTGCTCTCCGATCTGCTGGGCCTTGCCCATCTGCTTACGCGCATGAAATCCGTGCCGTCTTTGGCCGGCAGCGCCACCTTGCCCGAGGCCGAGCGCACGCGCGGCACGGCGCTGGCGCAGATGCTCTCCATCCCCTTCCTCGGCCGCCTGTGGCAAATGCTGTTGAAAGGGCTGCAAGAGGTGGAGACCTCGCCGGACAAGCGCGCCGCGGCGGAGATGATCCTCATCCGCCTGTGCCATGTGGCGGACATGCCGCCCCCTGGCGAGCTGATCAAAAAACTCACCGAAAACCCCGGCGCCAACATGAATGGCGACCCTGCTCCCGGTCCTGGCGGCGGTGGGGCCGTGCGCGCCATGGCGGGCGGTGGCGGTGCGGTGTTGCAGGCCGCTCCACGCAGCCTCACCTTCCAGGATGTGGTGGCGCTGGCGCAGCATAAGCGCGACGTGATGCTGTATGCGCATCTGCGCCAATCCGTGCATCTGGTACGCTTCGCCCCGCCGGTGATCGAGTTGCGCATCGAACCCACCGCCCCGCGCGATACCGCCGCTAAGCTGGCCGCGATGCTGGAGGCCGAGACCGGCAAGCGCTGGACCATCGCGCTCTCCAACCTGCAAGGCGAGCCAACCATCGACGAAGCGGAGGGCGTCGCCACCGCCGCAGCGCGCAATGCCGCGCTCGCGCATCCGCTGGTGCAGGCGATCCTCTCCGAGTTCCCCGGTGCGCGGGTGGAAACGCCCATTACCCATGAACCAGACCCCGAGCCGCCCGCCGATTGGGCGGCGCTGATCCCGCCAGACGAACTCTACGAAGGAGAAGACTAAATGAAGAACCTTGCCGGCATGATGAAGCAGGCCCAGCAGATGCAGCAGAAGATGGCCGAGATGCAGGCGCGCCTGGAAGCCGCCGAGATCGAGGGCGTGGCTGGCGCCGGGCTGGTGCGCGTGACGCTGACCGGCAAGGGCGTACTGAAGGGGCTGAAGGTGGACCCGAAGCTCGCCGACCCGGCGGAGATCGAGATGCTGGAAGACCTCGTTGTTGCCGCGCATGCGGACGCCAAGTCCAAGCTCGACTCCATTATGGAATCCGAGACCAAAAACGCCATGGGCGGCATCAGCCTGCCGCCGGGCCTCAAGCTGCCGTTCTGAGCTTTGGGGAAAACTGACAAAAGTTTTTGGGGCGCGCTTTTTTAAAAAAAGTGGCACCAAAAAATTTTTGTCCCATTAACATGGGCGGCCCTGAGCTCGAAAACCTGATCGCGCAATTCGCCCGCCTGCCGGGGCTTGGCCCCCGCAGCGCGCGGCGCATTGTGCTAAAACTGCTCACCGAGCGCGACACCCGCCTGCTGCCGCTGGCCGACGCCCTGCGCCAAGCCTCCGCCGCCGTACGCAGCTGCTCCATCTGCGGCAATCTCGACACGCAAGACCCCTGCACCATTTGCGCCGACCATAGCCGCGAAAACCGCATCTGCGTGGTGGAAGGTGTGGCCGATCTCTGGGCGCTGGAGCGCGCGCATGTGTATCGCGGCGGCTACCATGTGCTGGGCGGCACGCTCTCGGCCATCGCCGGGCGCGGGCCGGAGGATCTCGCCATCGCCCCGCTGCTGGCGCGCGTGGAGCGCGAGCACCCCGAGGAGATCATCCTTGCTTTGCCCGCCACGGTGGACGGCGCCGCCACCGCCCATGTACTCACCGACCGGCTGAAGCCCTTCAGCCTCCCCGTCTCCCGCCTGGCCCAGGGCGTGCCCATGGGCGGCACGCTAGAGGTGCTGGACGAAGGTACCCTGGCAACCGCGCTGCGCGCCCGCAGCCCGGCTTGAGAAGCGCAGCGACTTCCCCCATACCGCGCGCCATGAGCACGCTAGACCCCGCGGATTGGTCCGCCCTTCGCGCCCTTGGCCACCAGATGCTGGACGACATGGTGGACCACCTCTCCGGCATCCGCGAGCAGCCCGTCTGGCGGCCCATGCCCCCCCCTGTGCGCGAGGGCTTTACTGTCCCTCTACCCGCCATCGGCACCGCTCCTGAGGCCCTCTACGAGCGCTTCCAGGCCGATATCCAGCCCTATGTGACCGGCAATACACATCCGCGCTTCATGGGCTGGGTGCATGGCGGGGGGAATCCTGTCTCCATGCTGGCGGAACTGCTGGCCGGGGCAATGAACGCCAATTGCGGCGGGCGCGACCATGTGGGCATCGCGGTGGAGCGTCAGGTCATCGCCTGGGCGGCGGAGATGCTGGGCCTGCCGGAGAGCACCTCCGGCGTGCTGCTCACTGGCTCCTCGATGGCCAATTTCGTCGCCGTGCTCTGCGCCCGCTACAAGGCGCTGGGGCAGCAGGGCCGCCGCCAGGGCGCTGGCAGGCAAAAGCTCGTGGCCTATGCCTCGGCGGGCGTGCATCGCTGCGTGCCGGGAGCCATGGATATGGCCGGGCTAGGCTCGGACGCGCTGCGGCGCATCCCCGTGGACGCCGATTTCCGCATGGACCTCGCAGCCCTGCGCACCGCCATCACGGCTGACCGCGCGGCCGGATACCGCCCTTTCCTCATCATCGGCACCGCGGGCACAGTGGATGTCGGCGCGTTCGACGATCTCAACGCCCTGGCGGACATCGCCGTGGAAGAGAATTGCTGGTTCCATGTGGACGGCGCCTTCGGTGCATTGGCTACCCTCTCGCCCACGCTGAAGCCGCTCACCAACGGCATCGGCCGGGCGGATTCCGTGGCGTTCGATTTCCATAAATGGGCGCAGGTCACCTACGATGCAGGCTGCGTGCTGGTGCGAGACCGCGAGATCGAACTCGCCACCTTTGCCCAGACCACCAATTATCTGGCCTCCGCCCCACGCGGGCTGGCAGGCGGCTTCCCCTGGCCGTGCGACCTGGGGCCGGACCTCTCCCGCGGCTTCCGCGCGCTGAAAGTGTGGATGACGCTCTCCGCCTATGGCAGCGAAGCGCTTGGCGGTATTGTGGACGACACCTGCACCCTCGCCCAGCGCTTGGCCGCGCGCGTGAACGCCAGCAACCGTCTGGAGTTGCTGGCTCCGGTGAAGCTGAACATCGTCTGCTTCGGCATCGCCGGCTTCACCGACACACAGACAGCGGATCTAGTGGCCGATTTGCAGGAAGAGGGGAAATTCACCCCCTCCACCACCACCATTGGCGGGCGCCTCGCCATTCGTGCCGCGATCGTCAACCATCGCACCACGGCAGCGGATATCGATGCACTGGCGGAGGAGATTCTACGGCGGGTTTAACGCCAGTGGCCATGCTCGCCCCAGTCGTCACCCCAGCCCCACCAGCCGCCAACCACCACCGGCGGCGCGACATAAGCGGGCTGCGCATAATAACCGTAGCCGGAGGGGTAATACACGCAGCCCGCCAGCGACGCGCCAGCCAGTGCGATCGCGGCAATGCGCGCCATCGCCCGTGACGAAATTTTCATGCCCATGATAGCCATAGCCTGATCCTCGTAATCTTTGCGGCGCAACGACGCCCGGTTTTGGATTGTCTCATGATTTTGAGGCGGGTTTTGGGCAATACAAGCGCGAGAATTTAAAACATTGTAACGCCATGCCATGGTTTCGCCGCCGTCGCGCATTATGTGCGGGATAATAATGACAAGGACCCGCCATGTCCCGCACACGCCTTTCCCTTCGCCGCGCCCTCGCCTTCACCACGGCGCTTGGTCTCGCCGTGCCCGCCAACGCGCAGGATAGCAGCTACGCCGCACCTCCCTCCCGTGTCGGCCAGATCACAGGCATTGCGGGCGGCGTCTCGTATAACGGGGCAGGCTCCAACGGGCAGTGGGTTGCCGCCAGAAACAATTACCCCCTCACCACGGGCGACACCCTGTTCACCCAGGGGGATGGTGAAGCATCCATCGCCATCGATTCCAGCCGCGTCACGCTGGGGCCAAACACCGAGTTGCAGGTGACACTGCTGGATGACAGAGATTTCACCGCCACCGAGAGCCAGGGTGACATCTTCCTGAACCTTACCGCACTGCAACAGGGGCAGGGCTTCAACATCAACACGCCGGGCGGCGAAGTCAGCATCGACGAACCCGGGCAATACGAAGTGTTAGCCGGAGATGCGAACACTCCCGCCGAGATCCAGGTGCTCCAGGGCCAGGCCGAAGCCGGCGGCGTGACGATTTCCGCCGGGCAGGCCGCGTATCTTGCCGGTAACGGCCAGCCTGAAATCACCCAGGCGCAGCGCGACGCGTTTGCCGACCATGTGATGGCGGAGCTGACCCCGCCCCCGCCGCCCTACGCGCCCCCAGCTGTAATGCAGATGACCGGCGTGGAGGAACTCTCCGGCTACGGCAGTTGGGAGCAATCGCCGCAATATGGCGCTATCTGGTACCCGAATGTCGCTTCCGGCTGGGCGCCCTATCATTATGGCCATTGGGCCTATGTGGTTCCCTGGGGCTGGACCTGGGTGGAAGACGAGCCCTGGGGCTTCGCGCCGTTCCATTACGGGCGCTGGGCACAGATTTACGGCCGCTGGGGCTGGATACCCTGCGGCTATGCCGATGGAAGCTATGCCGAGCCCCCGGTTTACGCGCCTGCGCTGGTCGCCTTCTTCGGGCTCGGGCTGGCGGCGGGCATTACCATCGAGGCCCTCTCCCAAGGTTATATCGGCTGGGTGCCGCTGGGCCCCGGCGAGGCCTATTATCCGCATTATCACGCCGACCAGAATTACCTGCGGCGGATCAACCGCTTTGACATGCACGACCCCGGCCGGATCGATTTCCAGCACCCGCCCGCTTTCGGCCATTACACCAACCGAGGCGCGGCGCTGTACGGCCCGGCCAGCGCCATCTCGCATGGCGAGCAGGCGGGCCATTACGCAAAGCCGGTACCGCATGAGATGTTCGGGCAGGCCCGCCCTGTGGGACAGCAATTCCCCGAGGCCGTGCGCCCGCAATTCACACCACATTCAGCCCCGGCGCCAACACCCGGCTTCCATCAGCAGCAGGGCATCGCACCGCAACCGCAGATGCAGCCTCCGCCTGGACAGCACGGCACGCCCCAACAGTTTCACCAGCAAACACCTGGCGGATTTGTCCCGCAAGGGCAGCAGCAAGTCCACCAGCAGCAAATGCCGCAGGTGATCACGCCGCCAGAACAACAACAGCACGCGCAGCCGCAATTTCACCAGGAACAGCCACAGCAATTCCACCAACAGCAGACGCCGCAGATACTCGCACCACAGCAACAACAGCCGCACACACAGCCGCAATTCCATCAGGAGCAGCCGCAACACCAGTTTCACCAGGAACAGCCACAGGGCTTCCAGCAACAACAATTCCACCAGCAGCAGACGCCACAGATGCTCGCACCACAGCAACAACAGCCGCACACACAACCGCAATTCCATCAGGAGCAGTCGCAACACCAGTTTCAACAGGAACAGCCACAGGGCTTCCAGCAACAACAATTCCACCAACAGCAGACGCCGCAGATGCTCGCACCACAGCAACAACAGCCGCACACACAACCGCAATTCCATCAGGAGCCACCACAACCACGGTCGGAACAGCCACAATTCCATCCGCAATAGCCGCAAAAAACAGCCGCATGAGGAGCATCAGGAACAGCGAAACGGCCCGCATGGCGGCCAGTTCCCACCGTGAGCCTTATGCGGGAACGCCGTAGAGAACAGTATCGAACGCGTTAGCCTCATGCTGACGCAAAAACAGCTTGGCATAAGGCGCCAGTTCCCTCAGCAGGCGCGGCAGTGTCCACAGATCATCCGGCCGGTGATACGCGCTCACCGCAAGATGCGGTCTCGTCCTGCCAATGGCCTTAGCCATGCCGCGTAGCGCCATTGCCTCCCCGCCCTCGATATCGAGCTTGATGTAATCGGGCCGCAGCCTGGGCAGAACATCGTCCAACGCGACGCAAGGAATGGTAATATTGCCAGAGGCTTCGGCATGTGCCGAAGTGCCGCCATCGGCAGCGAAACGGATTTATGCGAAGCTATCACTGAGCCCACAAGGGAACAGAGCCGTCCGCGACGGAATATCCTTCGCAAATGCCACGAGCTTTTCAAAATTTCGTGGATCAGGCTCAAAACCCGCCCAGTCGCCAATCTCAATACCTTTGCTTCGCAAATATCGGAATGTATCGCCATCAAAGGCCCCGCCATCGACAAAACTGATCTGCTTCGGCAGACGTAAAACACCCGGCGGGAAATATTGCTCACTCAGATTGTAATCGGGATGATGATCCGGTTCGCCGGTAATACGGTAGCGGACAAGGCCGGTAAGCGTCCTAACACTCGTATCATCCGCCAAATGCGAGGCCGTTTCAGCAAAGTCTCGCAGATGTTCAATCACGAAGTGCCGCGCCGTCAGCCAGTAATTATCCGCCTCGGCTCCCAGCGCATCGGCAAGATCCGCATTCCACAACACATCCGCAAACGGAAGAGAACGGCCATAGGCAAGAATTGCCTCAAGCTTGGCGAGATGGCTGTGCACACCAACAACAAGGCATTTACCCTCGGCCTGGGCGGGTTCCAGCGCTTTCGGCGCAAAGGCGGGCAAGCCTTCAAACACCTCACCATTGCCCGTGAATTTACGGTCCACGACGCCGTGGCAATGAATCCCCCGGGCCCCTAACAAGGCCAAAATCCGCCGCCCATACCCGCCAGCACCATAAACATAGCACCCAGCCGACAGCATTTGTCTCAGATAAGCCGGGGAACGGGATTGAACGAAAGCCGTCAACTCGTTCTCGAGGTCCGAAAAAATCACACCGCCCCCTTTATTTCTTCAATGTCATGATAACAAAAAAACGGCGCCCGCGAAGGCGCCGTTTTCATTTATCCGCAGTGGGAGTGCTTTACGCGCTCTTCGCCATGATCTCGTCGGCCACGTTGCGCGGCACCGGATCGTAGTGGTGGAACTGCATGGTGAAGGACGCGCGGCCCTTCGTCATGGAGCGCAGGTGCGAGATGTAGCCGAACATTTCCTTCAGCGGCACATGCGCGCGCACGATCACGGTGGAGCCCGAGGCCTCCTGGTTCTGGATCATGCCGCGGCGGCGGTTGAGATCGCCCACCACGTCACCCACATGGTCGTTCGGGGTGGTGACTTCCACGTCCATGATCGGCTCCAGGATCACCGGACCGGCCTTCTTCATACCCTCGCGGAAGCAGGCCTTGGCGGCGATTTCGAACGCGAGCGCGCTCGAGTCGACGTCATGGTACTTGCCGTCCACCAGCGCGAAGCTGAAGTCCACAGTGGGGAAGCCCGCGAGCACACCAGTATCGGCCTGGTTGCGGATGCCCTTTTCCACGGCCGGGATGTATTCCTTGGGAACCGCACCGCCGACGACCTTGTTCTCGAAGGTGATGCCCTCGTTCCGCTCACGCGGCGCGAAGACGATCTTGACTTCGGCGTACTGACCCGAACCGCCCGACTGCTTCTTGTGGGTGTAGGTTTCGGTGTGCTCCTTGGTGATCGTCTCGCGGTAAGCCACCTGCGGGGCGCCGATATTGGCGTCCACGCCATATTCGCGCTTCAGGCGGTCGACGATGATCTCCAAGTGCAGCTCGCCCATGCCGGAGAGGATGGTCTGGCCGGTTTCCTGGTCGGTCTTCAGGCGCAGGGACGGGTCTTCCGACGCCAGCTTCTGCAGGCCGAGCGTCATCTTCTCGACGCCTTCCTTGGTCTTCGGCTCGACGGAGATGTCGATCACGGGCACGGGGAACGCCATGCGCTCCAGCACCACCGGGTCCTCGGCGGCGGCCAGGGTGTCACCAGTGCCGGTGTCCTTCAGGCCCACGAACGCGGCGATATCGCCCGCCACCACTTCGGTGATTTCCTGGCGCTTATCGGCATGCATCTTGTACATGCGGCCGATACGCTCCTTGTGGCCCTTGGTGGTGTTCAGCACGGAGTCGCCGGACTTCAGCGTACCGGCGTAAACGCGCACGAAGGTGAGCGAGCCGTACTTGTCGTTGATGATCTTGAAGGCGAGGCCGGCGAACGGCGCGGCCGGATCGGCCTTGATGCGGCGTGCGTTCGGGTCTTCGTCCTGTCCCTCTTCCGGGGCCACCTTGATGCCCGGAACGTCAACCGGGGACGGCAGGTAGTCGAGCACGCCGTCCAGCAGCGGCTGCACGCCCTTGTTCTTGAAGGCGGTGCCGCACATCACGGGACGGAAGGCGCCGGTGATGGTGCCGGTCTTGATGGCGCGCTTCAGGGTCTCGACGGAGACGTCGCCCTTCTCGAAATACTCTTCCATGCCCGCGTCATCGACGGCCAGGGCGGTGTCGAGCAGGACCTGACGGGCCTCCTTGGCCTTCTCCAGCATGTCGGCCGGGATCTCTTCGTCGTGGAACTTCGCGCCGAGCTCGCCGCCTTCCCAGATGATGGCCTTCATCTCGACCAGATCGACCACGCCGAGGAAGCCGTCTTCGATGCCGATGGGCAGCTGCAGCGGCAGCGCCACGATGTCCAGCTTCTCCTTCAGCGTGTCGAAGGCGCGGTAGAAATCGGCGCCGGTACGGTCGAGCTTGTTGATGAAGATCAGGCGCGGCACGTTGTAGCGGTCGGCCAGACGCCAGTTGGTCTCGGACTGCGGCTGCACGCCGGCAACGCCCTCGATGATGAAGATGGCGCCGTCGAGCACCCGAAGCGAGCGGTTGACTTCGATGTTGAAGTCGATGTGGCCCGGGGTGTCGATGATGTTGATGTTGTGGTTCTTCCACTCACAGGTCACCGCGGCGGAGGTGATGGTGATGCCGCGCTCACGCTCCTGCGCCATATAGTCGGTGGTGGTGTTGCCATCGTGCACTTCACCAATCTTGTGGGACACGCCGGTGTAGTAAAGGATGCGCTCCGTGGTGGTGGTCTTGCCCGCGTCGATATGCGCGGTGATCCCGATATTCCGGATCTTCGTAAGGTCAGTCTCAGCCATCAGTGCCTCCACGGGCGGGAAAAAGGTCGAACACGTAGTACGCCGCCCAAATAGGCAGCGCTGCTCGGGCGGCTTTTGCGGCAGAGCGCGGCTTTTGGCAAGTGCAAAACATGCCCCCGCCGAAACCAAACCCGGCCTTGCCCCCGGCATCCGCTAAAATATCACAAAAGTTTTTGGGCGCGCTCTTTTTTCAAAAAGGGTGCAAAAACGTTCTTAATTAATGTTCAGCCCGGCTCGCCCGGGACGGGGACAACCCCCTGAGCCGCAATCAGCGCGGAAGCCTCGGCAATTGCCGCCTCGATGGCCGCAACATCCGTCCCCTTGCCCACCAGCGCCACGCCCCATTTATTGTCGCGCTTGAACGGGTAGCTGCCGAGATCCACCTGCGGGAAACGGTCCTGAATCGCGCCCAGCCCGTCGGCGATGGAACCTTCCAGCACCCCGATGCCGTACACGGCCCGCATCTCGATTCGCTCCCCGCGCGGCAGTTCCGGCTCCAGCGCCTTGAACATGGCCTGCATGATCCGCGGCACCCCGGCCATCACATGCACATTACCAATCGTGAATCCCGGCGCGATGGAGGCCTCGTTCTTGATGGGCACGGCCCCCTGCGGCATCGTGGCCATGCGCAGCCGGGCGGCGTTCACCCGCTCGCCCCAGGCCGCGCGCATGACCTCCGCCGTCTCCTCATGAAGCACCCAGGGCACGCCGAAGGCCGCGGCGATGCACTCACTGGTGATGTCATCATGCGTCGGACCGATACCGCCCGTGGTGAACAGGCAGGTATAGGCGGCGCGCAGCTCGTTCACCGCGCCGATGATACGCCCCGGAATATCCGGCACCACCCGCACCTCCTCAAGCTTGATACCAAGCTCAGCCAAGCGCTGGGCGATGAACTGGACGTTCACATCCTGGGTGCGGCCCGAGAGGATCTCGTTGCCGATGATCAGGATCGCGGCAGTGGGGTTGGTCATAGGAAATCCCTCAACATCGGAATGAGCGGCCGGTCGGCCGGGGGCATCGGGTACTCCACCAAGCGGTCCGGCGCCACCCAGGCCAAAGCCTGCCCTTCCTTGGGCTGCGGCTCACCCTTCCAGCGGCGGCACAGAAATACCGGCATCAGCAGGTGGAAACTGTCATAGGCATGCGAGGCGAAGACGAAGGGCGCGAAATCCTTGGGGTTGGTCTCCAGCCCCAGCTCTTCGCGCAACTCACGCGCCAAGGCGGCCTCAGGCGTCTCGCCCGGCTCCAGCTTGCCGCCGGGGAATTCCCACAGCCCAGCCATCTTCTTGCCCTCGGGCCGGCGAGCCAGCAGGATCCGCCCCTGCGAATCGATGAGTGCGGCAGCGGCTACCAGCAGCGTGCCTCCCTTGGGCGCCTCGGCCGCGATGCCGGAGGCCAGCAACTCGCGCTCGCGGGTGAAGTGCTTCACCGGCAACTTCTGCCCCGGACGGCACATGAAGCTCTTCAGCCCCTTGCTCGTCTGGGCGAAACCTAGCTTGCGCAGCACGGCCATCGAGCCCTCGTTATCCGCCGCCACCGTGGCGGTGACATGCGAGAGCGGCAGCGCCGCGAAAGCCCAGTCCAGCAGCCGCCGCGCGGCCTCCAGCGCGTAGCCCTGCCCCCAATGCGCGCGGCCCAGCCAATAGCCCAGCTCGGCCGTTTTCTGCCCTTTGCCCAGGCGCAGCCCGGCAACCCCCACCAGCGCGCCGGTCTCGGCCTCCACCATGGCGAATTGCTCGGCCCGGGCGGCCTCGCGGTCGGCCAGCGCCGCGTCGATCCAATCCGCCGCCAGCTGCGCCGGGTAAGGAAAGGGCGCATCCGGCAGGCGGCGGCAGATTTCCCAGTCATTGATGAGCCGGTGGAAATGCGCCGCGTCGCCCGCATGCAGGGGGCGCAGCACCAGCCGCGTGGTGCGTAGCACGGGGCCGGGGGGCGGCAAGGTCTCCAGCATCGGCGAATCGTTTAGGTCTGGCATACGCTATGCTGTTTAGCGTGCTGTTGAACTTCCCGCCAGGACAGGGCAAGCATGTCGCCCATGAACGCGGAACCCGATACCAACACGCAGATCATGCACCAGATGGGCGCCAAGGCCAAAGCCGCCGCCGCCCTGCTCGCCCGCCTGCCTGCCGGCACGCGCGACCACGCGCTGCGCCAAGCCGCCGCCACACTGCGCCGCGACGCGCCGCTGATCATCGCCGCCAACGCGCGGGACATGGAGACCTTCAAGGGCAGCGCCGCCTTTGGCGACCGCCTGATGCTGAACGAGGCCCGCGTGGAGGCCATGGCGCGGGGACTCGAGGAAGTCGCCGCCCTGCCCGACCCGCTGGCCCGCTCCCTCGGCGAGTGGACCCGGCCCAACGGTCTCGTCATCTCCCGCGTGCCCCAGCCGCTGGGCGTGCTGGGCATGATCTATGAGAGCCGCCCCAACGTGGGCGCGGACGCCGCCGCCATCGCCATCAAATCCGGCAACGCCATCATCCTGCGCGGCGGGTCGGAGAGCTACCATTCCGGCAAGGCGATCAACGCCGCGCTGACCGAGGGCCTGCGCGCCGCCGGTCTGCCCGAGCACGCCGTGCAGGTGGCCCCCAGCACGGACCGCCGCTTTGTCACCGCCATGCTCCAGGCCTCGGGGCTGCTGGATCTCATCATCCCCCGCGGCGGCAAGACACTGGTGGAGCTGGTGCAGAAGGAAGCCCGCGTGCCGGTGCTGGCCCATGCCGAGGGGCTGAACCACACCTACATTCACCGCTCGGCCGACTTCACCATGGCGCGCAACGTGCTGGCCAACGCCAAGATGCGCCGCACCGGCGTCTGCGGCGCCACCGAAACCCTGCTGATCGACGCCGCCGTGGCCCCGGCTTTGCTACCGCTGCTGGTGGCGGACCTCTCCGCCCTGGGCTGCGCCTTCAAGGCCGATGCGGCGGCGCGGGCCATATGCCCCGAACTGCCCGCCGCCGTGGCCAAGGATTTCGAGACCGAGTGGCTCGACGCGGTGCTGAACGTGAAGATCGTCGCCGGGGTGGACGAAGCCCTGGCGCACATCGCCCAGCACGGCAGCGAGCATACCGACGCCATCATCACCCAGGACGCGGCGGCGGCGGAATACTTCCTCGCCAGCATCTCCTCGGCCGTGGGCATGTGGAACGCCTCCACCCAGTTCTGCGACGGCGGGGAGTTCGGCTTCGGCGCGGAGATCGGCATCGCCACCGGGCGCATCCACGCCCGCGGGCCGATCGGGCCGGACCAACTCACCACCTTCCGCTACATCGTGCGCGGCACGGGTCAGGTACGTCCCTGAACATCCCGCGTTTCGGCCACCATCGCCGGATTCGCATCGGTCTTCTGGGCGGCTCCTTCAACCCGGCGCATGAGGGGCATCTGCACGTCGCGCGGGAGGCGCTGCGCCATGCCGGGCTTGACCAGCTCTGGCTGATGGTCTCCCCCGGCAACCCGCTGAAGCCCAGCATCGGCATGGCCCCGCTGCCCGAGCGGCTGGCCACGGCGCGGCGCTTCGCGGATGGGCGGCGGATCATCGCCACGGATATCGAAGCGCGCATCGGCACACGCTACACCGTGGACACGATGCGCGAGCTGAAGCGCCGCTTCCCCGCCGCCCGATTCGTCTGGCTGATGGGGGCGGACAACCTGATCCAGCTGCCGCGCTGGGGAAGCTGGCGGCGGATCATACGCGCCATGCCCATGCTGGTGCTACCCCGCCCCGGGGCCACGCGCCGGGCGCTGGCCTCGCAGGCTGCAAAAGCATATGGAAAATATCGCCTTCCGGCGCGGGCTGGGCTATGCCTTCCGGCGGCGGAGTCACCCGCCTGGATTCTTCTGCCGGTGAAGGAGAATCCGGTCTCTGCCACGGAATTACGCCGGAAAGCCAAAGGAGCGTCGCCATAACCCGTCCGCCGACCCGCACCCCCCCCGCCCGTGGCGCTGCCCCCGCCACGCCCCGCAAACGCGCGCCCAAAAAAGCCGCCGCTGCCGCCCCGGCCGAGGCTCTGCCCGCCATGCCCGGCACGCCGCGCAAAAAGGCGGCCATCGCCGGACCCAAGGGCAAGAAATCCGCGCCCAAGCCGCCGGTGGAGATGCTCGACCGCCTGCAGGGCCTGATCGTCGCCGCACTGGAGGATGACAAGGCCGAAGACATCGTGGTGCTGGACCTCGAGGGCCGCGCCAGCTTTGCCGACCGCATGATCATCGCCACCGGCCTCGCCGACCGGCAGATCTCGGCCATGGCCACTCATCTACACGAGAAACTGCACGAGGCCGGGTTCAAGAAACCCCTGACCGAAGGCGCCAGCGGCACCGACTGGGTGCTGATCGACGCTGGCGACATCATCGTGCATCTGTTCAAGCCTGAAGCCCGCGCGCTCTACCGGCTGGAGAAGATGTGGTCCGCCGAGTTGGATGAGGCCGACGCCGAAGAGTGAGGCTACTGGCTGTCGGCAAGGGGGGCAGTGGCCCAGAACGTGAGTTGTTCGAACGCTATGCCAAGCGTATCAAGCCTACTCTTTCGCTCGTCGAATTCCCCGACGGCGTGGGCAGCCCCGCCGAGATCAAGCGCCGCGAAGCGGACGCGATTCTCGCCGCGCTGAAACCAGATGAATTCGTCATCGCCCTGGACTTGGACGGCGCCACGCCGGACAGCCCGGGGCTGGCGCGTCTGCTGGCCGGATGGCTGGAGCGGAGCAAGAAACTCGCCTTCGTCATCGGCGGGGCGGAAGGGCTGGATGCCGCCATACTGGCGCGCGCCGGGGCGAAACTCTCGCTCGGCAAACTCACCTGGCCGCATATGCTGGTCCGCCCGATGCTGGCCGAACAGATCTACCGCGCCCAGATGATACTGGCCGGGCACCCGTACCACCGGGCGGGCAGGCCCTAAAAGCAGGACGGCGATTGTCGCCTCAAAATGGACATCATGACCCGCCAAGGAAAAACGCGCGCCGCATATTGTATTTTCAGCCGCCGGCTTTCCAAATCCTGTTGTCCAACTGCCTGGAAACGATCATGACCACTGTCAAATACCGGCTGTACCAGCCGCGCCTTGCCCCCCGCCGCACCAAGGTCCAAGTACCGGGCTGGGGTGGCACGAAGGAGCCAAGGCAGGATGGCTCGCATGAGCAAGCCTGGCACTGCCTGCCTTTCGTCGAGGGCGCGCAATACGGCATCGAGATTTTTTATCCCTATGACAACGAAGTGCGTGTCTCCCGCCGCGACGGCAAATTCGTCTTCGACGGCGATTTCGGCCCCAACCCGAACACGGGCGTGAGCTGGCCGCCCTTCCGGGCCTTCGGCGAGGGCTTTTACACCCTCCAGCTCCTGCTCGACCTGAAAGTGCCGGAAAGCATGGCCGTCCGCACCGAACCGCATCCGCGCTTTTATTTAAGTGCCACGGATGACGTGCCGCTAGCCGTTCCGGCGCTGCTGCGCACGTCTTGGTGGCCGATGATCAATTTTGTCGTGTTTAAGGCCCCGCCTGAAGGTGGCATGCATATATTCCGCCCCGGCGAGCCGTTCATGCAGTTTTGCATCGTGCCGGCCGAACCCGATTTTGTGCTGGAACCGATGGGCGAAGAAGAGGCTGCCGAGCGCGAGCTGCAATCCAGGCGCATTCACGCCAGCCGCGAGACTCTGGGCCGGGACACAAGGTGGGTCTCATCGACCAAGACCGTGTTTGACGGCACCTACCGCCGCATTCTTGGCGCCGCCCGGGCCAGGGACCGGGCGGCCGACGACTAAGCTTCAGTTAATCTCCACGCCAATACCCGGCAGCATGATCACCGCCCCGCTGTGGTGGTGGTGGTGGTGATGGTGATGGTGATGGTGGTACCAGTAGGGAGGCGGTGGGGGTGGAGCATAATAGTCGTGGTGATGGTGATGATGGTGGTGGTGGTGGTGGTGGTGGTGGTGATCGTAGCCATCGCCCTCTGGGTACCATTGCACTTCTTCCACCGGCACCTTGCTGGCCTGTTCCGTCAATTCCGCATTATGGGCTTTCAATGCCGCCACTGCGTTGGGAATGGGGCGGAGCAGATCGGAATAGGACGTCACCGCCAAAGGCGCCGGCGGCATTACGGCGGCATGGCTCGCGGCCTGCGCGTTGCCGGCCCCCAGGGCGGCGACCCCGGCCAATGCGCCGAGCAACCCGGCTGTTTTCCGTTCCATCTAACACTCCTCCAAGCAATAAGCGGAACCTAGAATGGGGGAGAGCAGCCGACTTTTTTGCGCTTGAAAAAGGGTTGGATTGTGGCGGGCAGCCTAAAAGCCATTAAGTTATGTTCAGGTGAGAGTAAGGTCGTCCCTACTTCCCCATCACCAGCACCGCTGCGCCTTCCAACCGGCCTGCGCGCAGGTCGGCCAGTGCGGTATTGGCATCTTCCAGCCTGTAGGGCTTCGTCGTCGTCACCACCGGAATTTTCGCCGCCAGCGGCAGGAACTCCTCGGCATCGCGGCGTGTGAGATTCGCCACCGAGCGGATGCTCCGCTCCTTCCACAAAATCTCATACGGAAATGGCGGGATCTCGCTCATATGGATGCCCCCGCACACCACCACGCCACCCGGCGCCAGCGCCCGCAACGCCGCCGGCACCAGCGCGCCGACGGGCGCAAAAATCAGCGCCGCGTCTAGCGGTTCGGGCGGCAATTCGTCCGACCCGCCAGCCCAGCCACCGGTGATGGAACTGGCGAAATCCTGCGCTGTTTTGTCGCCTGGGCGGGTGAAGGCGTACACCTCCCGCCCCTCATAACGCGCCACCTGCGCCGCGATATGCGCCGCCGCGCCAAAGCCATAAATGCCAAGCCGTTTCGCATCGCCCCCGGCGCGCAAAGTGCGGTAGCCGATCAGCCCGGCACAAAGCAGCGGTGCGGCTTCAGTGTCGGAAAATCGTTCGGGGATGGGAAAGCAGTAGCGCGCATCGGCCACGGCCTGCTCGGCATAGCCGCCGTCGATCTGATAGCCGGTGAAGCGCGCCGTCTCGCACAGGTTTTCGCGCCCGGCACGGCAATAGGCACATTCCCCGCAGGTCCACCCCAACCAGGGCACGCCCACGCGCTCACCTCGGGTAAAACGCTCCACGCCAGGCCCCACCGCCAGCACCCGGCCGACAATCTCATGCCCCGGCACCACATGCGGCTTCGGGTTAGGCAACTCACCATCCACGATATGCAAATCCGTGCGGCACACGCCGCAGGCACAGACCTGCAGCAATATCTGCCCCGGTCCCGGCTCTGGCGCGTCGCATTGGCGCAGTCGCAAAGGCACGCCTGCTTTCTCGAAGATCATCGCCCGCATGGACGGAGCCTAGACCCGCCTCTGGCCAGGAGCAATCAGCCAAATATCCCTACAAACTCAATTGACATTACAAAAGCTGCTTCCTAGGCTGCCATCATTCCCAAGCCAAGGAGCCACGCCTTGCCCGCGCTCACCTGCCCCGAAGAGACCACCCAAGCCTTACCGACCTTCGGGAGAGAGCAAAAATGAGCCAATCCGTGCGTGACGCCGCCTTCGCCCAAGCCGTGGACGAATATCTCGGCTGGTACGGCGACCCGATGGCCAGCCTGAACAAGGCGTTGGACGCCGATCCAGGCTTCCTGCTCGGCTACACCACCTTCGCCGCATTGCATTCCATCGGCGGCACACCGGGCGATGCCGAGCCTATCCAGACCGCGCTGAAATCCGCCGAGGCGCTCTCCACCAGCGCCACCATTAAAGAAAAACTGCATTTGCGCGCCGCGCAGGATTGGGCCAGGAGCGCCATCACCGAGGCCGCCACCTCCTGGGAACTGGCCCTGGCCGAGGACCCGCACGATCTGCTGGCGCTGCATCTGGCGCATGACACGCATTTCTACCTGGGCGATGCACGCAAGTTGCGTGACGTGCCGCTCTCCGTACTGCCCGCCCAGGCCTCCGGCTCCAAGGCGCGCGGCTATGTGCTGGGCATGGCGGCCTTCGGGCTGGAGGAAAGCGGCGATTACGAAGCGGCCGAGCGCGCCGGGCGCGAGGCGGTGGAGATCAACCCCGCCGACACCTGGGCCATCCACGCCGTGGCGCATGTGCTGGAAATGCAGGGCCGCGCCGATGAGGGCATCGCCTGGCTGCGCGGGCTGGAGCCACATTGGGCCCCGGCTGGCGGGCTGGCAGTGCATCAATGGTGGCATCTCAGCCTGTATCTGCTGGAGGCCGGGCACTTCGACGAAGTGCTGGAGATCTACGACGCCCATATCCGCACCCAGGAAACCAGCCAAATCCTCGATCTTGTGGACGCTGCCGCCCTGCTCTGGCGCCTCGAGCTGCTGGGCGTGAACGTGGGCGAGCGCTGGCAGGCGCTGGCCCCCATCTGGGGCAGGCACGCCCAGGAGCATGTGCTCGCCTTCAACGACGTGCATATCGCCTTCACCCTGGACAGTGCGGGCGACAAGGCCGGGTTGGAAGAGCTGGAAGCCTCTCTGGCCCGCTATGCCCAAACCGGCACCGAGAATGCCAAATTCACCCGCGAGACCGGCCTACCACTGATCCACGCCCTGCACGCCTTCCGCCGTGGCGATTTTGCGCGGACGGTGGAGCTGCTCGCCCCCATCCGCGGGCATCTCAAGCAGATCGGCGGCTCCAACGCCCAGCGGGATTTGTTCACCCAGACCCTGGTCATCGCCGCCTTCCGCGCCGGGCAGCCAGAGCTGGCGCATCAGGTCATCGCCGAGCGCAAAGCGATCAAGGCGGGCAGCCCGCGCGCCTTCGCGCCATATCTGGCCAGCTAAACGCGCAACGCGGGACACTCCCCCTTGGGATTCGCGCGGGTTTTGCCCTAATAAAGCCCGCGCGTACCGCTTAATTGGGAGTTGAGATGCCTAAAAAACCCGTCATGCTCGTGATCCTCGATGGCTTCGGCTGGAATGAAAGCCGCGAGGACAATGCGGTCGCCCAAGCGCATAAGCCGAATTTCGACCGTCTCTGGGCAAATTCGCCGCACGCCTTCCTCAACACCTCGGGCCGGGTGGTGGGCCTGCCGCAGGGGCAGATGGGCAATTCCGAGGTCGGGCATCTGAATATCGGCGCGGGCCGCGTGGTCACGCAGGAGCTGCCGCACATCGACATCGCCATCGAGGACGGCTCGCTCGCCGCCAACCCCGTGCTGGCTGATTTCATCGCCGCGCTGAAAAAATCCGGCGGCACGGCGCATCTGCTGGGCCCGGTCTCGCCGGGCGGGGTGCATTCGCACCAGGACCATATCGTCGCCCTGGCCAAGATCCTGCACGCGGCGGGCATCAAGGTCGTCGTCCATATCTGGACCGACGGGCGTGACACCGCCCCCGAATCCGCCGCCGAATACGTGAGATCCTTCACCGCCGCCCTGGGCGACGCCGCCAAGATCGGCACCCTGGTCGGCCGCTATTACGCCATGGACCGCGACAAGCGCTGGGAGCGCGTGCAGCTGGCCTATGACCTCCTGGTGGACGCCAAGGGCGCGTCCTTCGCCGATGCCGAGACGGCAATCCTGGAGAGCTACAACACCGAGGTAACGGACGAGTTCATCAAGCCCGTGGTGATCGGCGACTACGCCGGGGTGAAGGATGGCGACGCCGTGCTCTGCGCCAATTTCCGCGCCGACCGCGTGCGCGAGATCCTCACCGCTTTGCTCGACCCGTCCTTCACCGGCTTCACCGCGCGTCAGCCTAAATTGGTGGCCGCCACCGGCATGACCGCCTATTCCGACGCCCTGGCCCCCTTCATGACCACGCTCTTCCCGCCTGAACGGCTGGAGAAGCTGCTGGGTGAGGTCGTCGCCTCCCACGGCATGACGCAGATCCGCATGGCGGAGACGGAGAAATATCCGCACGTCACCTATTTCTTCAACGGTGGCATCGAGCAGCCCTACCCCGGCGAGGACCGCGTCCTCGTCGCCTCGCCCAAGGTCGCCACCTATGATTTGCAGCCTGAGATGTCCTCGGCCGAGCTGACCGAAAAGGCCGTCGAGGCGATCAACTCCGGCAAGTACGACCTGCTGGTGCTGAACTTCGCCAACCCGGACATGGTGGGCCATACCGGCGTGCTCTCCGCCGCTATCAAGGCGGTGGAAGCGGTGGATAAGGGCCTCGGCGCCATTGCCGATGCCATAGCCGCCCATGGAGGTTCGCTGCTCGTCACCGCCGACCACGGCAATTGCGAGATGATGCGCGACCCCGAGACCGGCGGCCCGCACACCGCGCACACCACCAACCCGGTGCCGGTGTTCCTGGCAGGCGCACCGTCTGGCGCGAAGCTGCATGACGGCGTGTTGGCCGATCTGGCCCCAACTCTGCTCAAGCTGATGGGCCTGGAGCAGCCGGTGGAAATGACCGGGCAACCACTCTTCTCTTGAAGCGCGGCACAGCCCTCTGTTTGGCTCTGGCCCTCGCCCCGGTTACGGCCGGGGCGGAGTCGGCTCACCACCATAAGCACGCGCACCACCACACACAGGCAACGGCGGCAGCACCCGCGACTCAGGCTCCAAACGATGCCATGCAGGCGGCGCAGCAAGCCAAGCAGGAGGCCCAGAAAGCTCAGCAGCAGGCGCAGCAAGCCCAGCAGGCGGCAGCCGCCCGTGCCACGGCGCTGGCGCAGCAGCAGGCCCAGGCGGCGGCTTCCATCCGCGACCTGGAGGATAAAACCGCCCAGGCCACCGGGCAGCTCGCCAATCTCCAGGCGGCGCAGGGCGACACGGCCAAGCATCTGGCCCAGGCCGAGGCCGCGCTTTCCCGGCTTTTGCCGGTGATGCAGCGCCTCTCCACCCAACCCGCCTCCACGCTGCTTACCGCTCCGCTCTCGCCCGGCGACGCCGTACGGGGCGTGGCCCTACTGCAAGGCTTGGCCGCCGCCATCGCCACCCAGGCCCAGGCGGTGCAGACACAGAACGCCCAGCTGACCCAGCTCATCGCCGCGACCAAATCCAGCCAAGCCCACCTCACCAACGCCGCGGCCCAGCAGCAGGCAGCCGAGGCGGCACTCTCGGCGCAGATCGAGGCGGCCAAGGCGGCGGAGCAGGCGGCGGCAGACAAGAAAGCGGCTGCCCAGGCGCAGAAACTGGCGGCGGCGCATAAGCTCGACACTCTGAACGACGCCGTGAACGGCCTCGTCCCCGCCGCCACCCGGGCCAGCCTGCCCGTCAGCGCTGGCACCGCACCCGTGGCCGGGCATATCGTGCAGGCTTATGGCGCTTCCACCCTGGCTGGCCCCTCCACCGGGGTGAGCTACGGCACCGCGCCGGGCGCGCGCGTAACAACGCCGTGCGGGGGGACTGTTATGTTCGCCGGTCCGTTCCAATCTTATGGGAACATGGTCATCACCGATTGCGGCGGCGGCACCAGCGTGGTGCTCGCCGGCATGGATCATCTCGACGTCTCGCAAGGGCAGCGCTTGGTTAAGGGCCAGCCCATCGGCAGCATGCGTGGCTTCGACCCTTCCACCCCCACGAACCAGCCCCGGCTCTACGTGGAGCTGCGCCAGAACGGCGCACCGGTGGACCCCACCCCCTGGCTTGCCGGGCACAGCTCTGGCTAACAGGATGGGATGCTGTCTAATATGATTTCAGTTATCCGGTTTTGAGGACATAATACATGCGTTTGCGCGGCGGTCTCTTGCTGAGCGGGGTTTTCTTGGGCGGGCTGGCGCTCGGCACGGTGGCGCAGCCGCTGACACGCGCGATGGGCCAGAACGCCCCATCCGATAGCACCTACCAGCAGCTCTCCCTCTTCGGCGATGTGCTGACCCAGGTGAAGCAGAACTACGTGATGGACCCGCCATCCGATAAGCTGATCTACAACGCCATCAACGGCATGCTCTCGGGGCTGGACCCGCATTCCAGCTACATGAACGCCAAGCAGTACGCCGACATGCAGGTGCAGACCTCAGGCCAGTTCGGCGGGCTCGGCCTTGAGGTGACGGAGAAGGACGGGCTGATCGAGGTCATAGCGCCCATCGATGGCACGCCGGGTGCGCGGGCGGGCATCAAGCACAACGACATCATCCTGGAGATCAACGGCCATTCCACCGACGGCCTCGCGCTCGACGACGCCGTGGCCAAGATGCGCGGCACGCCGGGCACGCAAATCACCCTCACCATCAAGCGCAATGGCGTGAACACGCCGATCCACGTCACGCTAACGCGCGAGGTCGTCAAGATCGAAGACGTGAAGAGCAAGCTGTTCAACACCCCGGACGGCCCAGTGGGTTATATCCGCCTCTCCAGCTTCGACGAGAACGCCGACCCGCATATCCGCAACGCGGTGAACAGCCTGCGCCAGCAGGCGCATGGCAGCATCCACGGCTATATCCTGGACCTGCGCGACAACCCCGGCGGACTGCTCGACCAGGCCGTGGCGGTGAGCGACGACTTCCTCAATTCGGGAGAGATCGTCTCCACCCATGGCCGCCACTCACAGGACGACCAGGTGTGGTACGCGCAGAACGGCGATGTCACCAATGGCGCGCCGATCGTCATCCTCACCGATGCCGGCACCGCCTCGGCGGCCGAGATTGTCACCGCCGCGCTGCAACAAAATCGCCGCGCTCTGGTGCTAGGCACCAAGACCTTCGGCAAGGGTTCGGTGCAGACGATCATGCCCATCGACAACGAGGGCGCGCTGCGCCTGACCACGGCGCTGTATTTCACGCCGTCGGGCAAGTCGATCCAGGGTTACGGCGTGACACCGGACGTCAAGGTCTCCGACACCAACCTGCCGGATGACGCCTTCTTCGCCCAGCTGCGCGAGACGGACCTGCTGAACTCCTTCGCCAACCCCACGGGCCAAGCCGTGGCCCCGCTGCCGGCGGCGCCGCCCTTGCCCGCGGTGGCCTCGCAGATCCAGGCCAAGCCGCCGCAGAACTGGCCGGCCTTCGACCCCACCAAGCCGGATACCGACTTCCAGCTGCAGATGGGGATCAAGCTGCTGGACGGCATGACCCGCGCGCAATAAAGCCCCGGCCATGACTGACCATAGCTCCCTGCCGTACCGGCTGAATGTCGGCGCGGTGCTGTTTGGCCCGGATGGGCGCGTGTTCGTGGGCAAACGCATCGGCGTGCCCGATGCCTGGCAGTTGCCGCAAGGCGGAATCGACGCGGGCGAGGACCCGCGCGAGGCCGTGCTGCGCGAGTTGCTCGAAGAAGTCGGCACCGGCAAGGCCGAGGTGATCGGTGAGCATCCGTGCTGGCTGGAATACGACCTGCCGCCCTCGCTGCTCGGCGTGGCTTGGGGCGGCAAGTATCGTGGCCAGAAGCAGAAATGGTTCGCGCTGAAATTCCTCGGCGCGGACGAGGACATTCAGCTCAACGCCCATGAGCACCCGGAGTTCGAGGACTGGAAATGGGTGGAGCTCGCCGAGCTTCCCGCCCTGGCCGTGGCGTTCAAACGCGAAATTTACGAGATACTCGCCCGCGACTTTGCGGTATATGCAAAGCTGTAGCGTATTTCATAAACCATAGGGAACGCCAATGCTGAAACTGACTGCCGCTGACGGCCATGAATTCAGCGCCTTTGAAGCCGGAAACGTGAACGCCCCTCGCGGGCTCGTGGTGGTGCAGGAGATTTTCGGCGTGAACGCGCATATGCGTTCCGTGTCCGAGCGTCTGGCGAGCTATGGCTACCGCGTGCTTTGCCCCCGCTTGTTCGACCGCGTGGAGCGCAACGTGGAGCTGGGCTACGAGCCAGCGGATATCGAGAAGGGCCGCGAGCTGCGCTCACGCATCACCGAGGCGCAGGTCCTGCTGGACCTGCAAGCCACGGCGGCGGCTTTTGGTGGCAAACCGGTGGGGATCATTGGCTATTGCTGGGGCGGCACGCTGGCCTGGCTTGCCGCCGCCAAGACGGAAGCCTTCTGGGCGGCTTCGGGCTGGTATGGCGCCGGCATCGCGGCGCAGCGCGACCTTACACCCAACTGCCCGGTGCAACTGCATTTCGGCGAGCACGACCACAGCATTCCGCTGAGCGATGTCGAGGCCATCCGCAAGGCACAGCCGGGCATTGAGATACACGTGTACCAGGGCGCCGAGCACGGCTTTGGCTGCGAAGCCCGGGCCAGCTACAGCCGCAAGGATTGGGAACTCGCGGAACTGCGCAGCCTCGCGTTTTTTGCTGAACATGTGCGATAAGCATCTGTAAAAACGCCACTTTTTTGCAAAAAAACGACACCAAAAAACTTTTACAAAATTAACATCCCCAGCACCGCGCCGCCGCCCAGCAGCCAGAGCGGATGCAACCGGCTGCACCAGGAGAGCACGGCGCAGCCCAAGGCGATGCAGGCCGTCAGCCAGCCGGAGACCGACTGCACCGTAAGCACCAGGGCCGCCGCCAGCACCAGCCCCGCGGTGATGGGCAGCAGCGCCGCCTTGGCCAGTTTCTGCCACCGCGCCCCGGCATGGCGCTCGAACCCCTTACTCACCAGAATCGCCAGCAGGCCAGAGGGCAGGATCATCGCCAGCGTGGCCACGATACCGCCCGGCACCCCGGCCACATGCGCGCCGATCACCGTGGCGATCATCACATTCGGCCCCGGCGCGGCGTTGGAGATGGCGTAAAGCTGCGCGAACTGCACCGGGCTGAGCCAGTGGCGCAATGTAACCACTTGGCGCGCGATTTCCGGTACCGTGGCATTGGCCCCGCCCACCGCCACCAGCGAGAGCTTGCCAAACAGCAGCGCAAGCTGGGCGAGGATGTTCATTTCACTGCCCTCCAGGCCAGCAGCAGCGAGACCGGTAGCACCAGCAGCATGGTTAGCGGCAGCGGCAGGCGCAGCCCCACCACCAGCACAAACACCGCCACCGCGATGCCGATATTGCGCCCCACCTTCAACACCGGCCCGGCGATCTTCAGCCCCGCACCCAGCATCAGCCCCGCCGCGGCCGCCGCCAGCCCGGCCAGCGCGTGGCGCACCGGCCCCAGCGTGCCATAGCGCGCATACAGCCCACCAAAGACCATCACGATGGCCATCGGCGCACCCAGAATGCCCAAGATCGCGGCTGCCGCGCCGCTGAGCCCCTGGTTACGCGCCCCGAAGGCGAAGGCAAAATTCACCATATTCGCCCCGGGCAGGGATTGGCAGAGCGAAAACAGCTCGTTGAACTGCTCCTGCGTAAGCCAGCGCCGCTTTTCCACCACCACCCGCCGGGCGATGGGCAGCACGCCGCCGAAGCCGAACACCCCCGCCTCGAAAAACCCCAGGAACAGATCCTTATGTGACAAGCCTGCGGCGCGGTTATGCTGCATGCGGCGTTATTATGGGGCGAAACCTCACAAAACAATGTTTAATAAGGGAGAAATGTCATTGAACTGCAACCCAAATCCCGTCGCCATTGTCACACGCTTCAACTATTGCGAGCCCATGCGGGGAAGCCCCCGCTGACCGCACAGGGATTCCTCTTCAGGGACTCAACATAAGGAACGCGAACGTGAAGATTTTGACCAACCTCCTCCGCTCCGGCGTTGCCGCGCTGGCCATTGCCTCCGCCGCCGGCGCCGCCCACGCCCAGACTGTCGACGTCCCGCTGACCGAGAGCGGCTCCAGCCTGCTTTACCCGCTGTTCAACCTGTGGGTCGCCTCCTACAGCGCCAGCCATCCCGGCGCTGACATCACCACCACCTCGACCGGTTCCGGCGCTGGCATCGCGCAGTCCATCAAGGGCCTGGTGCAGATCGGCGCCTCCGATGCGTATCTCTCCGATACGATGGTCAAGAAGAACCCGACGATGATGAGCATCCCGCTCGCCATCTCCTCGCAGGCCGTGAATTACAACCTGCCCGGCATCTCCCACCTGAACCTCTCCGGCCCGATCCTGGCTGGCATCTATGAGGGCAAGATCACCCAGTGGAACGATCCCGCGATCGTTGCCGCCAACCCGGGCGTGAGCCTGCCGAACCACGTGATCATCCCGGTGCACCGCCTGGACGGCTCGGGTGACACCTTCATCTTCTCCCAGTACCTGGCTTTCTCCACCCCGGAATGGGCCTCCACGCTGCACTACGGCACCACCATCTCCTGGCCGGCCGTCCCCGGCGCACTCGGTGGCAATGGTAACTCCGGCGTTCTCGCCGCGGTGAAAGCCAACCCGTACTCGCTCGGCTATATCGGTGTGTCCTATGCCGACAAGGCCGCTGCCGCTGGTCTGGGCGTCGCCGCGCTGCAGAACAAGCATGGCGAGTACGTGCTGCCGACCGACGAGACCATCGCCGCCGCCGCGCAGAGCGTCGCCACCACCACCCCGGCCGATGAGCGCGTCAGCATGATCTTCGCCGAAGGCGCGAACGCCTACCCGATCGTGAACTACGAATACGCGATCGTGAACAGCACCCAGCCCGCCCCGGCGCTGGCCTCCGCCATCCACGACTTCCTGACCTGGGCGATCAACGAGGGCAACAGCCCGACCTTCCTGAAGCCCGTGCACTTCCTGCCGCTGCCGGCAGCGGTGAAGACCCTCTCCCAGGCCCAGATCGACAAAATCCAGTAAGACGCCTAAACACCTCCCCTTCCGGCATAAGCCGGAAGGGGAACCCTCAAAAACGCACGGTGGACCATGAAAATCAGGCCGTTTCGTCTTTCAGTCCTGTCGCTCAGCCTGCTGATTCCTGCCGCGCTTGTCGCGGTTGTTTTGTTTCTGGTGGTGTATTCGGGCCAGGCCATGCTCTTCAACGGCCTGCATTTCGTCACCGACATCAACTGGAACCTGGGCGACCTGTATAGCGATCCGGTGACCGTCAATGGAATCTCCGTTCCGTCCGGCGCCAATTACGGCATCCTCGTCTTCATCGTCGGCACGCTGCTGTCCTCCCTCATCGCCATTCTCATCGCCGTGCCGCTCTCAGTGGGTGCCGCCATCTTCCTGGCCGAGGCCGTACCGCATCGCATCCGCCCGGTGCTTTCCATGCTCGTCGAACTGGTGGCGGTGGTGCCCTCCGTGGTGTTCGGGCTTTGGGGCATCGCGGTGCTCATCCCTTTCATCGGCCATTATCTCAGCCCCACCGGCAACGGCTACGGTCTGCTCGCTGCCGCCATCGTGCTCGCACTCATGGTCACGCCGATCATCGCCTCCACCCTGCTGGACGCGCTGATGCAGGTGCCCAAGGAAAACCGCGAATCCGCCTTCGCGCTTGGCGCCACGCATTTCGAGGTCGTCTCCAAAGCGATGATGCCGATGGTGCGCACCACACTGATCGGCGGGATCGTGCTCGCGCTGGGCCGCGCGCTCGGTGAGACAATGGCCGTGCTGATGGTCTCGGGCGGCGGCATCAACATCCTGCCGGACTCCCCCTTCTCCCCGATCTCCACCATCGCCTCCTTCATCGTCAGCCAGCTCGACAGCGCCGAGGCCGACCCCACCAACATGTCCGTGCGCACGCTCTCCGAGCTGGCGCTGGTGCTGTTCTTCATCACCCTGGCCGTCAACGCCACCGCCAAACTGCTTACCTCCGGAGCGTTCAATGTCCGCAAGCGTCAGTCTTAAGGCCACGCGTTCGGCGCATGAGCTGCGCCGCGTCATCACCAGCAATATCGGCTGGATCGGCTGCGGCCTTGCCCTGCTGCTGGTCATCGCCCCGCTGCTCGACATCGTCGGCGTGGTCACCTTCAACGGTCTGGCCGCGTTTTCGGTCCAGCTCTTTACCAAGAGCACGGGCGGCACGGCCAACGGGCTGCTCAACGCCATGGAAGGCACGGTCATCATCACCATCTTCGCGATGCTGATCGCCGTGCCCATCGGCATCGGGGCGGGCGTCCACCTCTCCGAATACGGCAAGAATCAGCTGGGAGGCGTCATCCGCTTCCTTTCGGACGTGCTGACCGGCACCCCCTCCATCGTTCTGGGCTATTTCTCCTACATCGTGTTCATCATCGGCTTCGGCTGGGGTTTCTCCCTGGCCGCCGCCGCCATCACACTTGCCATCCTCATCGTGCCGTATCTGGCGCGTATCACGGAGTTGGCTCTGCAGCAGGTGCCGAACCCGATGCGCGAGGCCGCCTACGCCCTGGGCGCTGATGACTCCACGGTGGTATTCAAGGTAGTGCTGCCCGCCGCCTCCGCCGGTGTCATCACCGGCGCGCTGCTGGGCCTTGCCATCTCGGTGGGCGAGACCGCGCCACTGATCTACACCGCCGGCTGGTCCGATTTCACCTGGGACGGCCGCTTCACCCACGCCCCGGTCGCCTACCTTACTTATGTGATCTGGACGTTCATCGACCAGCCGGACGCGCATTCTCACGCGCTGGCCTATGCCGCGGCGTTCTTCGTGATGCTCGTGGTGCTGGCGATCAACATCGCCGTGCGTCTGGTCGTGAAGCGCACGAAATTCGCGTAACGGCAGACAGAGCCGCCACGAAAAAAGGGGCCTCGCGAGAGGCCCCTTTCTTTTTGTCCGGGTTTGACCGGCGGCTTACTTGGCGCGGGCCAAGCTGGCGGAGATCGCAGCCTCGGCGGCCTCGCGATTGGCCCAGCCGGTCACCTTCACCCACTTGCCCTTTTCGAGATCCTTGTAGTGCTCGAAGAAGTGCTTGATCACGTCGAGGGTGATCGCGGGGAGCTGCTCGACCTCGGTCACGCTGCTGTACTGCGGATGCACCTTGTCGTGCGGCACGCAGACGATCTTCTCATCCTGGCCGGACTCATCTTCCATCTGCAGCATGCCGATCGGGCGGCAGCGGATCACCGCACCCGGCACCACGGCGGTGGGCAGCAGCACCAGGGCGTCGGCCGGGTCACCGTCATCGGCCAGGGTGTTGGGGATGAAGCCGTAAGCGGCCGGATAGGTCATCGGGGTGAAGACCACGCGGTCCACCACCAGGGCGCCGCTCTCCTTGTCGATCTCGTACTTCACACCCGAGCCAGCGGGGATCTCCACCACCACGTTAATATCGCGGGGCACATCCTTGCCAGCCGAAATCTTGCTCACATCCATTGGATTAGTCTCCCAGTTGCACTGGGCCGCGTATAGCCTGCGCCAGGGTCTCTTGCCAACGCGCGCGCGCTGGCTATGTTGCCCCTGCCCATGTTTGGCACATGCGCCGGTAGCTCAACGGTTAGAGCGGACCGCTCATAACGGTTTGGTTGCGGGTTCGATTCCTGCCCGGCGCACCATGTTCCCTGGCTAATGCCAGCGCTTGCTCAGCTCCGCCGCCTCGGCTTCCAGCTGGCGCACCTCATCCAGCACCACATCCGCCTGGGTATCGCAACGCATCGCCTCCTCGGAAACGCCGAACATATAGCCATTCACTGGCAAAACGCGTTCGGCGCAGTCATGATACTCGTCCACCAGCATGATCAGCTCGTGCCGCAGCGCCTCCAGCAGTTCCTGGCATTGCGGGTGTCCGCGCCAGTTCTCGATGATCGCCCGATGCGTCTCGGCCAGCAGCGCGTAGGTCTCGGCCAGATGGTCGGGCTGGATTTTTTCCACATCCGCCCGCAGCTTGGCTACGGCGGCGCCCACTTCCGGCATTGGCGGCGTGGATTGCCCGCCGTGCTCCGTATGAGGGATGGGCGGCATCACGGGCTGAACGCCGGTTGCCCCCGCTTGGTTCTTGTTAGGCATGTCATCTTGTCCTGGCTGGCTGTTGGAGGCGCTTCTTCGGCGCTGCCGGACCAGAGCTTCGCCACGGCCGCCCATACCCAACGCAAACTCTAGCAGGGAAACGCCTTCCCAGCCGTTACAAATCGGACAGCCGAACAAGCGCGCCCCTGCCCTGTTGCCCCTGCCCTGCCCGGCAATTATACCCTGGCCAACCGAATTTGAAGGACGCGCGCGCGATGGCCTCTTACCAGTATGTTTATGTGATGAAAGACCTCACCAAGGCCTATCCGGGCGGGCGTGAGGTGTTCAAGGGCATCACCCTCTCCTTCCTCCCTGGCGTGAAGATCGGCGTGCTGGGCGTGAACGGCGCCGGTAAGTCCACCCTGCTGAAGATCATCGCCGGGATCGACAAGGAATATGGCGGCGAGGCCTGGGCGGCCGAGGGCGTGAAGGTCGGCTATCTGGCGCAGGAGCCGCAGCTCGACCCGACCAAGACCGTGGGCGAGAACGTGGCCGAGGCGTTCGCCGATCTGCGTAAGGCCATCACCCGCTTCAACGCCATCTCCGAAGAATTCGCCGAGCCGATGGACGACGACAAGATGAACGACCTGCTGGCCGAACAGGCGCAGCTGCAGGAGATCATCGACGCCGCCGATGGCTGGGACCTGGACCGCCAGATCGAGATCGCGCTCGACGCGCTGCGCTGCCCGCCGCCGGATGCCGATGTCGGCCCGCTCTCGGGCGGTGAGCGCCGCCGCGTGGCGCTGTGCCGCCTGCTGCTGGAAAAGCCCGACCTGCTGTTGCTCGACGAACCGACCAACCATCTCGACGCCGAGTCGGTGGCCTGGCTGGAGCGCACGCTGGCCAACTACACCGGCACCGTGATCCTCATCACCCACGACCGCTACTTCCTCGACAACGTGACCAACTGGATCCTGGAAATCGAGCGTGGCCGCGGCTACCCGTATGAGGGCAACTACTCCTCTTGGCTGGCGCAGAAGCAGAAGCGCCTGGCACAGGAGGAGAAGGAGGAATCCGCCCGCCAGCGCGCGCTGGCCGAGGAGCAGGAATGGATTTCGGCCAGCCCCAAGGCGCGCCAGACCAAGTCCCGCGCGCGTATCCAGCGCTATGAGGAAATGCTCCAGAAGTCACAGGAAATGCAGACCGACGTGGCGGAAATCGTCATCCCGCCCGGCCCGCGTCTGGGCGGCACGGTCATCGAGGCCCAGGACCTGTGCAAGGGCTTCGGCGACCGCGAGCTGATCGACCATCTGAACTTCAAGCTACCGCCGGGCGGCATTGTCGGCGTGATCGGTCCGAACGGTGCCGGTAAGTCCACCCTGTTCAAGATGATCACCGGGCTGGAGAAGCCCGATTCCGGCAGCCTGAAGATCGGCGAGACCGTGAAGCTGGGCTATGTGGACCAGTCCCGCGACAGCCTGGACCCGAACAAAAACGTCTGGGAGGAAATCTCGGGCGGCACGGATGTCATCTATCTCGGCAAGCGTTCCGTGGCCTCTCGCGCCTATGTCGGCGCGTTCAACTTCAAGGGCTCGGACCAGCAGAAGAAGGTCGGCATCCTCTCGGGCGGTGAGCGCAACCGCGTGCATCTGGCCAAGATGCTGAAGTCGGAAGCCAACGTCATCCTGCTCGACGAGCCGACCAACGACCTCGACGTGGACACCCTGCGCGCCCTGGAAGAGGCGCTCATGGAGTTCCCCGGCTGCGCCGTTATCATCTCCCACGACCGCTGGTTCCTCGACCGCCTGGCCACGCATATCCTGGCCTTCGAGGGGGACAGCCATGTGGAGTGGTTCGAGGGCAACTTCCAGGCCTATGAGGAGGACAAGCGCCGCCGCCTGGGCCAGGACGCCACCGAGCCGCACCGCATCAAGTACCGCCCACTCACGCGGTAATTTGCCCCTGGCATGAGTGTTTCATCCGCCTGGGTGCTGAATACGGCGCGCCTGCGGATGACACCCGTGGGCTACCGGGACCTGCCAGACCTCGTCCGGCTGAAGGGTGATCCGCGCGCCTATGCGCTGCTGCTGGGCGGCGTGCGCTCCCCCGTGCAAACCGCCGAGGAGCTGGCCCACGACATTCAGGACTGGGGCCGCCACGGCTTCGGCATGTGGGCCGTGCGGGCGCCGCGCGGCAAGTTCCTGGGCATGACGGCGCTGATGCACCGGTCCGACGGGCGCGGCGTGGCCTTGCGGTTCGCCTTCCTGCCGGAGGCACGGGGCTTCGGCCTCGCCAGCGAGGCAGCCGGGGCCGCACTGAACTATGCGCATGATGCAGCAGGACTAACACGCGTGATCGGCGTGGCGCGGGAGGAGAATTTCGCCTCGCGCGCGGTGTTGGGGGGCATCGGTATGTCCCAATCCGGGACATTCATGCGCGGCGGTTACATTCTATACGTGTACGAATCTGTGCGTCCCGGAAATGCGGGGTGAATTTCCCTCCATACACGAAAATCTTACTTGCCTGTGCACGGGTCTTCCCTCCTATGGAAGGCTATGACACGCGAAGAGCACATGGACATTCTTGCGTTTTTCGACCGGGTGATGAACTCGGCCGACGCAGCTGTCGACGTTGAAGCGGACGCGATTATTCGCGCCATGTTCAAGCGTAACCCCGATGCGGCGTACCATGTGACCAAGCTGGCCATGACGCTTGCCGCCCAACCCGCCCTCTTATCGGTCCAGGCTTCTCCCCCGGCATCCGCACCAAAGCAAGCGGGCAAGCCGCGGCAATGGTTCGCCTCGCTGCTCCACCGCAATCCGCACGCTGTTTTTTAAGCTAACACGGAGTATCTAACGCCCGGTAGCGTGCACGGGCCAGCGCATCGCCCTCCAGTGCCGCGCGCAACGACGCCTCGCCCGCCGGAGAGGCCAACACCACCACGCGGCTGAAATACGGCGCCGTTCCCATCGCGCGGGCGCGGAACAAAACCGCCAGCGCCTCTGCCACGGGGCTGCGGGCCACGCAACAGGCGCAACCCAGCCCATGCGCCGCCCCCAGGGCAAAGCGCAGCACATACCCGGCCGAGGAAACCGCCACGCCTTCCTCGGCCAGCACGGCATCCATGGCCTCCGGCTGTTGCCCGAACAGCACGGGAATACGACTATCTTCACTCATCGGCTGGACATGGGGGCGCGCCGGTGTATCTGACAAGCATGTCACGGCCACATCTTCTCGACGCCCTCTCCAAAAACGTGCTGCTCTGCGATGGCGGCATGGGTTCACGCGTGCAGGCGCTCACTCTCGACCTGGAAAAAGACTTCTGGAACCAGGAAAATTGCACCGAGGTACTGAACCTCTCCCGCCCGGATATCGTACGCGATATCCATCGCGGCTATTATGCCGCCGGATCGGACATGGTGCAGACCAACAGCTTCGGCGGCTCGGCGATCACGCTGGGCGAGTTCGACCTCCAGGACCGCGCCTTCGAGATCAATAAAATCGCCGCCGAGCTGGCGCGCGAGGCCGCCGAGAGCTTCGCCGATGGGCGCACGCGCTGGGTGGTGGGGAGCATCGGGCCAGGCACCAAGCTGCCGAGCCTGGGCAATATCGCCTACGACCCGCTGGAAGAGGCGCTGTTCCTGCAATGCCAGGGCCTGCTGGCAGGCGGGGTGGACGCGCTGCTGATCGAGACCTGCCAAGATACACTGCAAATTAAAGCGGCGGTGAACGGCGCCAAGCGGGCCAAGACTCTGGCCAACAGCGATGTGCCCATCTTCGTGCAGGTGACGGTGGAGACCACCGGAACGCTGCTGGTGGGGCCGGATATAGCCGCCGCCGCCACAACCATCCACGCGCTGGACGTACCGCTGATGGGCCTGAACTGCGCCACCGGGCCGCAGGAGATGGCCGAGCATGTGCGCTGGCTCTCCCAGAACTGGCCAGGCAAGATCTCGGTGCAGCCCAATGCCGGGCTGCCCGAGCTGGTGGACGGCAAGACGCATTATCCCCTCACTGGCGACCAGATGGCAGTATGGGTGGAGCGCTTCGTGGTCGAGGACGGGGTGAACCTGATCGGTGGCTGCTGCGGCACCTCCATCCCGCATATCCAGGCGCTGGACGGGATGCTGAAGAAGCTCGGCAACCCGCGTCCCACCCCGGTGGCGCGTAAGTTTCATTGGGTGCCTTCCGTCGCCAGCCTGTATTCCTCGGTGCCGCTGCGCCAGGAGAACTCGTATTTCTCCATCGGCGAGCGCTGCAACGCCAATGGCTCCAAGAAGTGGCGCGAACTGCAGGAGGCCGGCGACTGGGATGGCTGCGTGGCGATGGGCCGCGAACAGGTGGCCGAAGCCTCCAACGCGCTGGATATCTGCACCGCCTTCGTCGGGCGCAACGAGATCTTGGAGATGAGCGAGGTCATCACCCGCTTCACCTCCTCCGTGAACGCGCCTCTGGTGATCGACAGCACCGAGACCCCGGTGATCGAAGCGGCGCTAAAGCTGCATGGCGGCAAGCCGATCATCAACTCGATCAATTTCGAAGATGGCGAGCACCACGCCGCCGAGCGCATGACGCTCGCCAAGAAATTCGGCGCGGCGGTGATCGCGCTGACCATTGACGAAGTCGGCATGGCCAAGACCGCCGAGGACAAGCTGCGCATCGCCCGCCGCCTGGTGGAATTCTCCTGCACCAAATACGGCCTGCCACAGAGCGACCTGCTGATCGACCCGCTGACCTTCACCATCGCCACCGGCAATGAGGATGACCGCAAGCTGGGACTGTGGACGCTGGAAGGCATCAAGGCCATCCGCGACGAGTTCCCGGATATCCAAATCATTCTGGGCCTGTCCAACATCTCCTTCGGCCTCAACCCCGCCGCGCGCGCGGTGCTGAACTCCGTGTTCCTCGACCATGCGGTGAAGGCGGGCATGACCGGGGCCATCGTGCATGTGAGCAAGATCCGCCCGCTGCACATGATCGCCCCGGAAGAGGTGAAGGTGTGCGAGGACCTGATCTTCGACCGCCGCACCGAGGGCTACGACCCGCTGCAAAAGCTGCTGGAGATGTTCGCCGACCGCAAGGCCGCCGACGCCACCAAGAAGAAGCGCGCCGAGACGGTGGAGGGCCGCCTGAAGGACCGCATCGTGGATGGTGACCGCAAGGGGCTGGCCGAGGAGCTGGATGAGGCCCTCAAAATCCATAAGCCGCTCGACATCATCAACAACATCCTGCTGGACGGCATGAAGGTGGTAGGCGAGCTGTTCGGCGCGGGCAAGATGCAGCTTCCCTTCGTGCTGCAATCCGCCGAGACGATGAAGGCCGCCGTGGCGCATCTCGAGCCGCTGATGGAGCGCGTGGAGGGCGAGGAGCGCGGCATCATGGTGCTCGCCACCGTGAAGGGCGACGTGCATGATATCGGCAAGAACCTTGTCGACATCATCCTCACCAATAACGGCTACAAGGTCATCAATCTCGGCATCAAGGTGCCGCTGGCGGACATGATCGCCGCCGCCAAGGAGCATAAGGCGCATGCCATCGGCATGTCCGGGCTGCTGGTGAAATCCACCGTGGTGATGCGCGAGAACCTCGAGGAAATGTCACGCCTCGGGCTCGACATCCCCGTGGTGCTCGGCGGTGCTGCGCTGACGCGCAATTACGTCGAGGACGATTGCGTCGCGGCTTATGACTCCGGCCGCGTGGCCTATGCGCGCGATGCGTTCGACGGCCTGCACCTGATGGACCGCATCGCCAGCAACGGGTTCGACGATTACCTCGCCGCCATCCAGGCCAAGCGCGCTGGCAAGTCCCGCAACACCAAGCGCACGCTGGGCCAGGCGGCGGAAGCCGCCTTCGCGCCCGTGGACGTGAAGGAGGTGCAAACCCGCCGCCGCCGCCTGAATGCCGATGAAGCCACCCTCACCCCGCCCTTCTGGGGCGCGAAGGTGATCGAGGCCGCGCCGAAAGCCGTGGTGCCGTTCATCAACGAGCGCTCGCTCTTCCAGTTCCAATGGGGCTTCCGCAAACAGGGCAAGAGCCTGGAGGACTTCATGGGCTGGGCCCGCCACGAGCTGCGCCCGGTGATGAAGCGTATGCTCGATATCTGTCTGGCTGAAAACATCCTGCACCCGCAGGCGGCCTACGGCTATTGGAAGGCCGCCGGCCAGGGCAATGACCTGATCCTGTTCGAGGAGGACGGCGTGACCGAGGCCGCGCGCTTCGCCCTACCCCGCCAGCCGCGCGAGGATGGCGAATGCATCGCCGACTTCCTCCCCGATATCGAGGACGGGCGCGGCGTGATCGGGCTGCAGGTGGTGACGATGGGCACCCGCGCCTCGGAGGTCGCACGCGCTTGGTTCGAGGATCATCGCTACCAGGATTATCTGTACCTGCACGGTTTCTCGGTGGAGATGGCGGAGGCGCTGGCCGAGTACACGCATAAGCGCATCCGCGCCGAGCTAGGCTTCGCCGCCGAGGACGACCGCGACATGGACAAGCTGCTCCAGCAATCCTATCGCGGCTCGCGCTATTCCTTCGGCTACCCGGCCTGCCCGAAGCTGGAGGACCAGGAACAGCTGCTCAAGCTGCTGGGGGCGGAGCGCATAGGCGTCTCGCTCTCCGATGAATCGCAGCTGCACCCGGAGCAATCCACCAGCGCCATCGTCATCCTGAACCGGCACGCGAAGTATTTCTCGGTCTGATTTGCCGGCATGGCGGCTCCGGATGGGGTCGCCGTCGATCTTTCTATATCAAAACCACGATTAATTGATTTTGATCATGGTATGACAAGGCATTAGCGCGAAACAATTCGCGTTAATGTCTCAATAAACATGACAGGGCTGCAATTATGAAAAAACAACCGGAAATCAGCCTGAACGACGACTACTCCATAGGCCACCCTGGGTTTCTTATCCGCCGCCTGCACCAAATCGCGGTCGCCTTGTTTGCCGAGGAATGCGATGGGCTGGACATCACCCCCACCCAGTTCGGGATTATGCTGGCCGTTTCTCAGAATCCGGGCATCGACCAATCCGCTGCCGCCGAGATGCGAGGCGTGGACCGCGCCACCATGGCGAGCATCGTGGCCCGGCTGGAAAAGGACGGCTATCTACGCCGCGTGACCTCCAAAACCGACCGGCGGCAGAAGCTCCTCACCCTCACCGCCGCGGGCAAGTCGCTACTGAACAAGGCCCGGGCGCCGGTTTCCCGCTCCAACGAGCGCACGCTGGAAGTTCTAGGTCCGCGCGACCAGAAGAGTTTCATGCGCCTGCTGGAAAAGCTGGTCGATGGCGGCAACCATCACGGCCGCGCCAAGCTGCGGCTGAAATAGCCGAGTTTACTTCGCTGGGCAGGCGGCGGGGGGAATGCTCAGCTTGGTGAGCTTTCCGGCCATCTCGAAATCGCCGAAATCCAGCGTGAGGTCCGTCGCCACTCCGTCGTCGAAATAGCGCATCGAGGTGCGGAAATTCGGCGTCTCGTCGTCGTTCTTGCGGGAGTAGAAGGCGATATCCACATCCGCGCTGGGAATGCCATCCAGCGCGGGCCAGACGGTTTTCTCGCCCTCGTGATAGCCGAGCTCGGCCACGAAGGTCGCCTGGGCGCCATCGGCGGTGGTGCCGTCGAACAGTGGCGGCGCGATGAATTTCTTCCCCTCCCGCCCGGCGGCGAGCAGCGCCTCGGTATGCTGCATGGGAAAGAGCGTGCCGGGCGGCAGTTTGAGCGTGGTGTTGGCCGGGGTGGTGTAGGTTACGAGCCCTGAACCATCTTGGTTGCGCGTGGCGGTGCCGGCATCGTCGATCTGCTCCTTGCCGTCATTGTCGCTCTCGCGCAGCACGAAGCTGAAATTCTTCCCGTCCTTGCTTTCCCAGGTGATGTAGTCGCTCACCGTCTTGTTCAGCGTGCCATCCGTGTTGCGGATGATCAACGTCATGTGCTGGGTGGTCGCCCAGCCGGTGCAGCCGTCCACCATGTCGAAGCTCATCTGCCCGGTGGCGCCGGTGATGTCATGCGTGCGCAGCTTGGTAAGAGTAAGCGTGTAGAGCGCATGCTGGCCGGTCAGGCTGTCGGCATGGGCTAGGCCGGGGACAAGCAAGGCGAGCAGGGCAAGAACGGATCTCATGCCCCCATCTTCCCGCCTCCCCGCCATGCCGTCAAACCCCGGCCGGTGTGGCTACTTTTTCCAGAGGCTGGTGTCCCAGATCTGGGAGCTGCTGCTCAACTTGTCATTGATACTCTCCAGCATGGCGCGCAGCGACTGAGGCGTAAGCCCAGCCAGCGGGATGATCGCGTTGGCGTAGAGGGACTCACCGTCCGTGCTGTTTTCCATCGAGAAATAGAAATCACCAATATCGCTCGTCTCGAGCAGCTTGGTCAGGTTAAGCTTCGCCAGATCGGCCGGTTTGTAGGTGTTAACGTTCACATAGGCGTAGGCCAGCGTGCCGTCCTTCGAGAGGTCGAAATGCAGGCGGTAATCGTAGTCGCCATGCCATTCGATGGCGAAGGCCTGCTTATCGCTGTCGAGCGAGGTGGTGTAGCCGAGATTGCCCACCATGGTCTGCAGCTTGCTCAAACCATCGGGCTCGGTGGGGCCGGCATTGTCGGCCCAGGCCGCGAGTCCGCCGGAAAGGAGTAACGCCAGAGCCAGAGACACGCCAAGATAGCGCTGCTTGAGCATGACCATAACCTCCTTGATTATTGTGTCGGAATGTTACGGCAAACCAGCTCCCCGGGCAATGGCTCAGCGTGTCTTGGCGCGGCCCCTGCCCTTTTTGCGGCTGGCGGGGTCGTACCCGCCCCCGCCAGGCCCCAGCGGCACCGGCCCGCGCGGGCGGCCTGGGGAAGAGCGCGGCACGGGCGGCGGCTCCAGCCCCAGGGCCAGCGCCTCCAGCCGCTTGATCTCGTCGCGCAGCCGGGCGGCCTCCTCGAATTCCAGGTCCGCCGCCGCCTTGCGCATGCGCGTTTCCAGCGTGGTGATGACGGCGCCGAGATCCTTACCCACGAACTCGTCGGCGGCGGAATCCTTCACCGGCGCCACGGTCACGTAATCCTGCTCGAACACCGAGTGGATGACCTCGCCGATATTCTTCTTCACGCTTTGCGGGGTGATGCCATGCGCCTCATTCCAGGCCATCTGCTTGGCTCTCCGCCGCGCGGTCTCGTCCAGCGCCTGTTTCAGGCTGCGGGTCATAGTGTCGGCGTACAGGATCACCCGCCCCTCCACGTTGCGCGCAGCACGGCCGATGGTCTGCACCAGCGAGGTGACGGAGCGCAGGAAGCCTTCCTTGTCCGCGTCCAGAATGGCGACAAGCATGCACTCGGGAATGTCGAGCCCCTCACGCAGCAGGTTGATGCCCACCAGCACGTCATAAGCGCCCAGGCGCAGGTCGCGGATGATCTCGATGCGCTCCAGCGTGTCCACATCCGAGTGCAGATAGCGCACCTTCAGCCCCTGCTCGCCGAGATACTCGGTCAGATCCTCGGCCATGCGCTTGGTGAGCGTCGTCACCAGCACGCGCCCGCCCTTGGCCACCACGGTCCGGCATTCGCCCAGCAGGTCGTCCACCTGATGCTCCACGGGACGGATTTCCGTCACCGGATCCACGAGGCCGGTCGGGCGGATCACCTGCTCGGCGAACACGCCCTGGGTGCGCTCAAGCTCCCACGGGCCGGGGGTCGCGGAAACAAAGACGCTCTGCGGGCGGAAACTCTCCCATTCCTCGAATTTCAGCGGGCGGTTGTCGATGCAGCTCGGCAGGCGGAAGCCGTATTCGGCAAGGATGGATTTACGCGCAAAGTCGCCTTTGAACATGCCGCCGATCTGCGGCACGGTCACATGGCTCTCATCCACCACCAGCAGCGCGTTCTCGGGCAGGTACTCGAACAGCGTCGGCGGCGGATCGCCCGGATTGCGGCCCGAGAGATAGCGGGAATAATTCTCGATGCCTTTGCACACGCCGGTGGTTTCCAGCATCTCGATATCAAAGGTCGTGCGCTGCAACAGCCGCTCCGCCTCCAGCAGCTTGCCCGCAACGGTGAATTCGTCGAGCCGCTGCTTCAACTCGGCTTTGATCTTGCCTATGGCCTGATTCAGCGTCGGGCGCGGAGTGACGTAGTGGCTGTTGGCGTAGATGGAGATGGTATCCAGCACCGTCACCTGCTCGCCGGTCAGCGGGTCGAATTCGGAGATCTTCTCGATCTCGTCGCCGAACAGGCTCACGCGCCAGGCGCGGTCCTCGAACTGGCTGGGGAAGATGTCCACGATCTCGCCGCGCAAACGGAAGGTGCCGCGGGTGAAGGCGGCATCGTTGCGGCGGTACTGCAAATCCACCAGCGCCTTGGCCAGGGCGTCGCGCTCGATACGCCCGCCGGTTTCCAGCCGCACCACCATCTTCGAGTAAGTCTCGACCGAGCCGATACCGTAGATGCAGGAGACCGAGGCGACGATGATGACATCCCCTCGCTCCAGCAGCGCCTGGGTGGCGGCGTGGCGCATGCGGTCGATGGTCTCGTTGATCGCCGAGTCCTTCTCGATATACGTGTCCGAGCGCGGGACATAGGCTTCGGGCTGGTAGTAGTCGTAGTAGGAGACGAAATACTCCACCGCGTTGTCGGGGAAGAAGCTCTTCATCTCGGCATAGAGCTGGGCCGCCAGCGTCTTGTTCGGGGCCAGCACCAAGGCCGGGCGCTGCACGGCCTCGATCACCTTGGCCATGGTGAAGGTCTTGCCCGAGCCGGTGACGCCGAGCAGCACCTGATCGCGCTCGCTGGCGCTAATGCCCTCGACGAGTTGTTTAATGGCCGTGGGCTGGTCGCCGCTGGGCTGGTATTCGGAGACCACGCGTAGCGGCTTGAGCAGCGGCCTCGGTTCGGGTTTCTCGGGGATGAACAGCAAGGGGGTGGCGCACATGCCGCCAATATGGCCCTGGCGGGGGCTGGGGGGAAGCCCGCCCCCAGCCAGGGCTCGGGCTTACTTCTTGCCGAACGCGGCCTGCATCTCCGTCATTGCCTCGGAGACGCGGCTGTTGAGCTTGTTCAGCGCCTCGGCGTTGGATTTCTGGATCAGGTCGCCAAGTTCCTTGGTGTTGGCCACGGCGTTCTCGTAAGCCTGCTTGAGCAGTTCCGTCTGCTTGGCGGCGCGGCTGGTGGGGGTGCCGGCGGTGGAGAGTTCCTTCAACGTCTCGGTCAGGCCGGACATGGTGGATTGCAGGATTTCCATGTGCCGGCGAGCGACAGCCTGCGCGCCTTCCAGCGCCACGCGGTTGGCTTCGGTCAGTGCTTCCAGATTGCGCTTATGCGCGGACAACACCGCATCCATGTCGGGCACGGCAGGCAGCTTCATGTCACCCAGAAGTTTCTTGATATCGAAGTCGGGAAGGAAAGACGCGGTCTTATCTTTATCGTCGGCCATCAAGTTCGTTCCTCTTTGTTACAGCCGGTAACCCCGGCTGGTTTCACTCTACCGGGGAAGCGCCTTGCGGCAAAGGTGTATCCGCCTCCGCAACAGGCTTGGGCGAGAAACGATTGACGATTGACTCGGCCCGGGCGAGCGCCTTGTCCACCGCCGCCATGGTGGCGGTCAGGTCCTCGCTCTCGTCATCGGCCCAGGCGCGGACGCCATAAGCCCAGACCGCCAGCAGGCCGCGCTTGGCCAGCGCGCCGCGCAGGCCGGTGGCGTCCACGCCCGCGCCTTCCAGCAGCCAGCCCATGGAGGCGATGTTGAGTTCCGCCATCACGAAGGCCAGAGGCGGGCAGAACGGCAAAGCGCGCAGCAGCGCCACCACGCCGGGGCGGTACATCTGCAAAAAATCGAACCGGCGGAGCAGAATGTCGAACAGCCTGTCGCGCACGCTGCCCTCGGTGAGGGCGTTGTTCAGCGCCGCCGTATCGGCCATCTCGCCGAACTTTTTCAGGATCGCGCCGGTGCAGGGATAGGCGGCGCGCACCTTCGCCAGATCCAGCCCGGCATACCGCGCGGCAGCGGCGGGGGAGACGTGCCTCCACCCCTTCTCCGCACCAAGCGCGAAGGCGGCGGTAACCAGTGTGGCGTCAGCCAGCGCGGTATCGAAGTCCATTTCGTTCATGCCGGGAGTGTAGGCATGGATGACGGCTTTGCCAAGGAAATCATCCGATTGGACGCAACCCCCGGCGATACGCTTCGGTCAGGCCGAGATAATGCGGCACCGTCTCGTCCCATTTGGCGCGCTCATCGTCGGTCATCACGCGGGAGAGCTTGGCGGGGCTGCCCATCCACAGCTCCTGCCGGCCGATACGCTTGCCCGGCCCCAAAAAGCCGCGCGCCGCCAGCAGCCCGCCTTCCTCCACCACCGCGCCGTCCAGCACTGTGGCGCCCATGCCGACAAAGGCGCGGTTTTCCAGCCGGCAGGCATGGATGATTGCGGAATGCCCGACCGTCACGTCATCGCCGATGATGGCCGGGTTGTCGCCATGGTCCACGTGGATCACCGTACCATCCTGGATATTGCTCCGCGCGCCCACGATCACCGGGTTGGTGTCGCCGCGCAGCACGCAGTTGAACCAGATATTCGCGCCCGGGCCGATGCGCACATCGCCGATCAGCACGGCTGTGGGAGCCACCCAGGCCGTGGGGTCGATCTGCGGTTTCAACTCGCCCAGGGCGTAGAGCAGCCCGCCCGGTTTCTGCGCCTCGGACATCAAGCACCTCCCAGCATCAGGTTGATATTCTGCACCGCCGCCCCGGACGCCCCCTTGCCGAGGTTGTCCAACCGGGCAATCAGCACCGCGTGCCCCGCCGACTCATTGGCGGCAACGAAGATTTCCAACTTATCGGTATTGTTCAGCGCCTCGGGCTGCAAATTGGCGGCATGCAGGCCCGGATGCGCGATCACATTCTCCGCGCCGGCATAATAGTCGGAATACGCCTCCGCGAGACGCTCCGCCGTGGGATGGCCACGCAGCTGGTCGAGGAACATCGGAACACAAACCAGCATCCCCTGCGCGAAATGCCCCACCGAGGGGACGAAAAGCGGCCGCCGGTTGAGCCCGGCATACTGCATGATTTCGGGGATATGCTTGTGCGCAAGGCCCAACGCGTACAGCTCAAAGGCCGGGCCGCCCTCCGCCTCGTGCGCCGCAATCATTGCCTTGCCGCCACCCGAATAGCCCGAGATGGCGTTGATGCTGAGCGCCTGCCCCGGCCCCAACAACCCCAGCTTGACCAGCGGATGCAACAACGCGATGGCCCCGGTGGCGTAGCAGCCCGGATTCGCCACCAGCCGCGCCTGAGCGATGGCCGCCGCTTGGCCCGGGGCCAACTCGGGGAAGCCGTACACCCACCCGCGCGCCACGCGGTGGGCGGTGCTGGCGTCCAGAAACCGGGTGCCCTCAGGGGCAATCGCTATAGCCTCACGCGCCGCGTCATCGGGCAGGCACAGCACGGTGAGGTCGGCCTCCGCCATCGCCGCGGCGCGGGCCTCGGGCGATTTGCGGTGCGCGTCGTCCAGCGTGACGAGGCTGACATGGGGGACTGCGGCGAGCCGCTGGGCGATGCCAAGCCCGGTGGTCCCGGCTTGGCCGTCGATGAAAATCTTGGCACTCATGCGGCTCTACTTATCACGCCGCCGCCGCCGTGCTAGGGCGGGCCAGGACCACCCTACAGGAAATTTATAATCATGTCCGAGCAAGCGACCGCCCCGGCCCAGCCGCCCCTCGTCGTCAACATCCAGTACACCAAGGACCTGTCCTTCGAGGTGCCGAACGCCCCGGCGATCTTCACCAGCCTGCGTAGCGCCCCGCATGTGAACATCAACCTGGATGTGCAGGTCCGCCGGATCGAGGAAGCGCACACCGTGTTCGAAGTGACGCTGGCCGTGCGCGCCGAGGGCACCACCCCGACCGATGGCTCGGACAAGCCGACCGTGGTGTTCATCGCCGATCTCGCCTATGCTGGCGTGTTTACCCTCAACGGCGTGCCCGAGGCCCAGCACGAGCCGATCCTGCTCGTGGAATGCCCGCGCCTGCTCTTCCCCTTCGCCCGCAACATCCTGGCTGATGTCACCCGCGATGGCGGCCTGCCGCCGGTGATGCTGGGGCCGATCGACTTCGTCGGCCTGTGGCAGCAGCGCCGGTCCCAGCAGGGCCTGGCCAACATCCAGCCCATCGCCAACGCGTAACCAAAAAAAGCCCGGCAGCGCCAAACTGCCGGGCTTTTTTGTTCACAGCGGCACCGCGGCCGGCTTCTCCTTTTGCGGCTTTGCCAGCCCGCCCAGAAACTCGAACACCATTTGGGTGTTCCAATCGGCCGCGCCATCCAGCCGCGCCACCAACCGCCCTTCGGCGTCCAGCACGATCGTCACCGGCACGCCATCCGTATCCAGCACGTCCAGGCTATGGCCATCCGGGTCCAGCAGCACGGGCAGGTCGTGGATCTTGCGGCTAGCGAAAAACGGCTTCACCGCCGCCGCGCCGTCAACGTCGATGGCAATCGGCAGCACCAACCCGCCAAAGGGCTTGATGCGCTCGGCCAGGGCGGCGAGGCTCGGCAGTTCCTCGCCGCAGGGGCCACACCATGTGGCCCAGATATTCACCACCAGCACATGGCCCTTGTAATCCGCCAGTGTCAGCCTGCGCCCCTTGTCGGTGCTGAACACCAGCGGCGGCGCGGCGGAAGGGGTAAGCTGCGTCCAGGCCAAGGCGGCATCCGGCAGAGCATCTTCGCTGCTCTGCGCCACGGCGCGATTGCCCCAGGCGGCGGCAATGGCTAATCCAGGGGCGGCGGCGATGATGGATCGCCTGGATAGCAAAGGGCGCTTGGACGTGACGGACAAGAACAATTCTCCGGTAAAAGGCCAGCTGCAATGGGGCGGACGGTTCGGCGCCGGCCCCGATGCGGTGATGCAGGCCATTAATGTCTCGATCGGCTTCGACCGCAAGCTCTGGGCGCAGGACATTGCCGGCAGCCAGGCGCATGCCGCGATGCTGGCCAAGCAGGGCATCATCACTCCCGAGGATCAGGCCGCCATCAAGCGCGGACTGGAGGATATCGCCGACGACATCGAGGATGGCCGCTTCGGCTTCTCGGACGCGCTGGAGGACATCCACACCAATATCGAGGTCCGCCTGACCGAGCGCATCGGCGAGGCCGCACGCCGCCTGCACACCGCCCGCAGCCGCAACGACCAAGTGGCGACCGACTTCAAGCTCTATGTGCGCGAGGCCATCGACGGCATCCTGGCCCAGGTGAAGGATCTGATGCTCGCTTTGGCCGAGCGCGCCGCCGAGCATGCCGCCACGGTGATGCCGGGCTTCACCCATCTGCAAACGGCGCAGCCGGTCACCTTCGGGCATCATCTGCTGGCCTATGTGGAGATGCTGGGCCGCGATTCCGGCCGCCTGGAAGACGCCCGCAAGCGCCTCAACGAATGCCCTCTGGGCGCCGCCGCCCTGGCCGGCACGTCCTTCCCCATCGACCGCTTCGCCACCGCCACGGCGCTCGGCTTCGACCGCCCGACCGCCAACTCGCTCGATTCGGTCTCCGACCGCGATTTTGCGCTGGAATTCCTCTCGGCGCTGTCGATCATGGCGATGCATCTCTCCCGCTTCGCCGAGGAGATCATCATCTGGTGCTCCTCGCCCTACCGGCTGATCTCGCTCTCCGACGCCTTCACCACCGGCTCCTCGATCATGCCGCAGAAGCGCAACCCGGACGCCGCCGAGCTGACCAAGGCCAAGACCGGGCGCATCTTCGGCCATCTGCTCGGCCTGCTCACCGTGATGAAGGGCCTGCCCATGGCCTATGCCAAGGACATGCAGGAGGACAAGGAGCCGGTGTTCGACGCCGTGGACGCCATCACCCTCAGCCTCGCCGCCACGGCGGGCATGGTGCGCGACCTCACCGCCGACACCGCCCGCATGGCGGCCCTGGCGGGCAGCGGCTTCTCCACCGCCACGGACCTCGCCGACTGGCTGGTGCGGGTGCTGAAGATGCCCTTCCGCGACGCGCATCATGTCACGGGCCGCATCGTGCGTATCGCCGAGGAGCGCGGGGTGGATATCTCCGAGCTGTCCCTGGCCGAAATGCAATCCGTGGAGCCGCGCATCACGCAGGAGATTTTCGACGTGCTGACGGTTCAGGCCTCGGTCGCCTCGCGCACCAGCTTCGGCGGCACCGCGCCGCAGAACGTGGCCAAGGCCGCTGCCCTGTGGCTGGAGAAACTCAAATGAAGCCGCTGCTGGCCTTGCTCTGCCTGCTGGCGCTGGCGGGCTGCGGCCGGCGCGGCGCGCCCGTGCCGCCCGGCCCGGCGCAGGATATCGTCTACCCCCACCCCTACCCGTCTGAATAAAGTAACGACCCATGGCTGATGTTTATACCGGCGCGGAGCCGGATCTGGCGGCATTGCTCGCCGCCCGCCCGGCTTTCTCGATGAACGTGCGCGAAGGCCTGAGCTTCGAATCCGTGCCCCTGAACGCGATCGCGGACCAGTTCGGCACGCCCGTATGGGTGTATGGCGCGGGCAGCATCCGCGCGCGTTTCGCGGCACTCAAGGCGGCCTTCGCGGGCGAGAACCTGCCCGTGCATATCCATTACGCGGTTAAGGCCAACGACCATCTGGCCATCCTCAGCCAGTTCCAGCGCCTTGGCGCGGGGGCGGATGTGGTCAGCATCGGCGAGTTCCTGCGCGCCCGCCAGGCTGGCGTGGCGGCGGCGGATATCGTGTATTCCGGCGTCGGCAAATCGGCGGAGGAGCTGGAGACCGCACTGGGCCAGGGCATCGGGCAGATCAACGTGGAAAGCGCCGAGGAGCTGGAGATGCTCTCCGGCATCGCCACGCGGCTGGGCGTGACCGCCCCGGTGGTGCTGCGCATGAACCCGGATGTGGATGCCGGCACCCACGCCAAGATCACCACCGGCCTCGCCGAGAACAAATTCGGCATCGCGGCGGCGGATATCCCCGCCCTTTACGCCCACGCCGCCAGCCTGCCGGGGATCAGGGCGCTGGGTCTGGCGCTGCATATCGGCAGCCAGATCCTCTCCACCGAGCCCTACGCCAAGGCCTACGCCAAGGCCGCCGACATGGTGCGTGCCCTGCGCGACCAGAGGTTGAGCGTCGAGGTGCTGGACCTCGGCGGCGGCATCGGCATTGGCTACCATGACGAACCGGGCATGAATCTCGCCGCCTTCGCCGCCACGATCCGCCGCACGGTGGGTGATCTCGGCGTGCGGCTGATGGTGGAGCCGGGGCGGTATCTGGTGGGGCCGGCTGGCCTGCTGCTGGCCTCGGTGATTTTGCAGAAGCGCACGCAGAAGCGCTTCGTGGTGCTGGACGCCGCGATGAACGAGCTGATGCGCCCGGCGCTCTACGAGGCATGGCACGGCATCCTGCCCGTGGACCCGGCTTTGTTCCACACCGCGCAGACGCAAGCCGATGTCGTCGGCCCGATCTGCGAAAGCGCAGATTGCTTCGCCCAGGACCGCGCCTTGCCCGACCTGCCCCCCGGCACCCGCGTAGCGCTGCTGGATACTGGAGCCTACGGCGCGGTGATGAGCAGCGCCTATAACGCCCGCCCGCGCGCTGCTTCGGTGCTGGTCGATGGCGGCAAGGCGGTGTTGATCACTCCACGCCAGCCCCCGCAGGACCTCTGGGCGGACGAGATCGTTCCCGCCTAAGACCTTACATCCCCGCCATGCCAGCCATGGCGGGGGGCTCCAGTTGCAATAGCACCCCGGCGGCGAGCAGAACGGCAAAACCAAGACCGATTTCCAGCGCCACGGTGCGACATAAGGCGGCGCGGCTGCCCGGCAGGCTTGGGGTGAGACGAAACTTGTTGCGCGCGGCTAGGCCAATGAGCACCGCCAGCGCCAGGAGCTTCGCGCTGACCAAGGCACCATAGGCCGAGGAAAACAGCGCCCCCACCCCGCCGATCAGCAGTACGAACTGCACCACCGCCGCGCTCAACAGCACGGCCACGCAGGCCATGCCCAACGGCGAGAAGCGCCTCGCCAGGCGCGCGGCTTCATCCCCCGGCAAATGCCGTAGCGCCAGCAACAGCGCCGGCAACGTACCCAGCCACAACGCTGCCCCGGCCAGATGTAGCACGGCGCTGGCCAGCAGCACATTACCCTCCGGCCCGTTCATGGCTCCGCCATGCCCCAGCCAAGCCTGGGCCAACACGCCGCCCAACCCCAGCAGGGCGGCAGGGCGCGTCCAACCTGCTTGGAACAGCAGCATGGCCAGCAGCAGCACGGCCACACGCCCCAGCAGCAGCGCGCCGAAGCGCGTATCCTGCGCCACGATCGGACTGGCGGTGATGATATCAGCCCAGCCCTGGGCCGCGGCGAAATACGCTGTTTGCAGCAGAAACCATCCCGCTCCCGCTCCAAGCGCCAGGGCGAAGCCGCCCCAGGCCAGAAGTTTAAGCCCCGGCACCCGCGCCCCGCGCAGCAGCGTGGCGGCCAGGACCATGGTGCCGGACACGGAAAAACACCCAGCCAGATGCAGCCCCCGGCACAACCCGCGCAGCACCAGCCAAGCGGGACTGTCCATTAAGGGGAGACGGTGAAGCTGAAGCTGCCCTGGGTCTTGTGCGTGTCCTGCGAGAGGGCATGCCACGTCACGACATATTTGCCCGGCGCGGTGATGTGCATGGGCACGGCCAGCTCGTTCTCATGCCCAGGCACGGGTTGGGGCTTGGCGGTTTGCACCTGCGCACCGTCCGGCCCGGCCACCGTCACGGTGCAGAAAGGCACTTCCAGCCCCTCGGTATAGGTGAGCAGAAGCTGCGCGGGCGGGGTGGCGACTACGGCGCCGACGCTGGGCTCAGCACTCTTGAGGAAGGCATGAGCAAAGGCGGGAGCCGGCGCGAACACGGCCAGCAGCGGCAGCAAACGCTTCATCACCGCCCCTCCCGTCCTACGCCGTTCAGAACCAGCCGAACAGGCGCTGGAAAACCCCCTGCGACTGGTTGCTGTTCTGCGGCGTGGCGCCGGTGGTCACCGGCTGGCCGAGCGCCTGATTCTCCTGCAGGCGCTTCTGCTCTGCCGGGGCGTTCACCGTGGGCTGCGGCGCCGGGCCGGATCCCATCAGGCCGGAGACAAAGCCCTGCGGCTTGCTGGCGATCATCGCGTTCTGGTTCACCTGGGCGCGGATATCGCCCTGCGGCGCGGGACCAGCCTGCTCCAGCAAAGCCTGCTCACCCGGCGTGGTGTTGCTCGGTGGCGCGGTGATAGCGTTCTGCGGCGAGACAATATTCGCGCCTTCTTGTGCGGCGTCCACCTGCTGCGGGCGCGGCTCGCCGGGATTGGGCTGCTGCAGCTGGCCGAGTTCAGGCGGCAAGGAGAGTGGGGCCTCGGTGCCGACCTGGAAGGCGTCCGGCGGCGTATTGGTGAGGCCCAGGGTCTTGCGGGTACCCTCCGTGCACCCGGCGAGCGCCAGGGCAAGGGCGATGGTGGCGGCAGCGGCAACGGGGCGGGCGAGAACAGATTTCATGGCGTCTTCCTAACCTTCCCCCGGGTTAGCCGCAACGGGGGGCTTTTGTAACAGATTTTCCAGCATCAGCGCGACAACACCGCAGACAATTGCGGAATCCCCGACATTGAACACCCAGGGGTAGTACAACCCGCCCAGATGCGCCTGGAGGAAATCCACCACCGCGCCGAAGCGCAAACGGTCGATGACATTGCCGATGGCCCCGCCCGCGATGGCCCCCACCGCGAGGGTGACCACCCATTTCTGCGTGCGCCACATCCAGGTGAACAGCGCCAGCACTACGACACTGGCGATGAGGGCCAGCAGGATTTTAGCCCCCGCCCCGGCGAACAGCCCGAAGGTGATGCCGTGATTCCACACCAGCACGAGGTTGAGGAACGGCGCCACGGTGAGCAGATGCCCGTCCTGCAGCCCCAGCGGGTTGAGGACGAGATATTTGCTCCACTGGTCCACCCCCAGAACCAGGGCTGCGACAAGGAACCCGGCCAGACGGCGCATCAGGCGGCGTCCACCGCGTCGCAGCAGCGGCGGCAGAGCGTGGGGTGTTTGGCAATGCTCCCCACCTCGGGCAGTACTTTCCAGCAGCGCTCGCATTTCTGGCCCTGCGCGGCGATAGCCGTGTCGTTCTCGCCGAAACTCACCGCCGAGGTGATGCAGATATCCGCCCAGAGTGCCGCGTCATCCAGCACGGCGCGGGCCTCGGCGGAGAGCACTGCCTCGGCCTGGAGCGAGGAGCCGATGGCCTTGTCGCGGCGCATCTCCTCGATGGCGCCAGTGACATTGCCGCGATGCTCGCGGATCTTGCCGAAGATCTCCGCCAGCGCATCGTCGCGCCACGCAGCCGGAACTTCGGGGAACAGCTCCAGATGCACGGAAGTCTCCGCACCGAAGCGGGTGACCCAGGCTTCCTCAGCGGTGAAAGGCAGCGCCGGAGCCAGCCAGGTAGCCAGGCAGCGGTGCAGGATGTCGAGGAAGCTGCGGCAGGCGCGGCGCTTTTCGGCGGCGGGCGCGTCGCAATACAGGCTGTCCTTGCGGATATCGAAGTAGAAGGCCGAAAGATCGGTGGCGCAGAAATGATGGATGGCCGGGTACACGCCGGTCCAGTCATGCCCCCGCACCGCCGCTTCAATCTTGCCGTTCAACTCCCATAGCCGGTGCAGCATGAAGCGCTCCAGCGCCGGGAAGCTCGCCTCGGGCACGCGCTCGGCCTCGGTGAAGCCATCCAGCGAGCCCAGCACCCAGCGCAGCGTGTTGCGCAGGCGGCGGTAAAGCTCGGCCTGCTGCTTGAGGATTTCGGGACCGATGCGCAAATCTTCCGATGTGTCGGAGTTCATCACCCACAGGCGCAGAATGTCCGCGCCGTATTTGTCGTTCACCTCCTGCGGGGCGGTGACGTTGCCGAGCGATTTGGACATCTTGCGGCCCTGCTCGTCGAGCACGAAGCCGTCCGTTACGATGGTCTTGAACGGCGCGACGCCGCGCGTGCCGACGGATTCCAGCAGCGAGGCCTGGAACCAGCCGCGATGCTGGTCGGAGCCTTCGAGATAGATATCGGCAGGGGTGGGAATGCCACGCGCTTCCAGCACAAAAGCATGGGTCGAACCGGACTCGAACCACACATCCACCACGTCGAAAATCTGCTCGTAGTTATCGGGGTTGCGGTCGGGGCCTAGGAAGTCGGAAGCCGGACGGGCGTACCACGCATCGGCGCCCTCTTTGGTGAAGATGTCCACCACGCGCTGCATCACCGCCGCGTCGCGCAGCGGTTCGTGCGTGGTCTTATCAACAAAAATCGCAATCGGCACGCCCCAGGCACGCTGGCGCGAGATGCACCAATCGGGGCGGGATTCCACCATCGAGCGGATGCGGTTGCGCCCGATCTCTGGCACAAATTTCGTATTGTCGATGGCGGCAAGCGCCTTGTTGCGGATCTCGTCCTTACCGTCCATGCGGATGAACCACTGCGCGGTGGCACGGTAGATCAGCGGCGCCTTGGAGCGCCAGCTATGCGGATAAGAGTGCAGGAACTCGTTACGATGCAGCAGCGCGCCCGCTTCCTTCAGTTTCTCGCAGACAGGATCGGCGGCTTTATAAACATGCAGACCAGCGAAAAGCGGCACGCTGGCGTAATAGGTGCCGTCCGCATCCACCGTATCCGGCACCACGATGCCATGCGCCTTGCAGAGAGCAAAATCGTCCTCACCATGGCCGGGGGCCATGTGCACAATGCCGGTACCGGCATCGGCGGTCACAAAGTCACCTAACAAGACCGGAGAATTATCAGTGTATAGCTTGTCCTCAGGACTGTAGAGGGGGTGCCTACAAATTACGTTTGAGTCCCGTCCGCCAAGCTCTGAGCCCTTATAGGACTTGAGCTCTATGCAGCTTTCTATGCCAACGGTGTTTGTAAATTGGACCAGCAGCTCACGCGCGACCACAAGTCGCTCGCCAACACGCGCCAAGGAGCCGTCCTTAACCGCTGTTACCTGGACCAAAACATACTCAAGGGTAGGGTTTACTGCGAGAGCACGGTTACCAGGGATGGTCCATGGTGTCGTGGTCCAGATAACCAAAGATGCACCAAGCAGATCGGGTTCAGAGGAGCTGTTAGATCCAAAGTAAAGGAAGATCCGGAACCGCACGTAAATCGCGGTGTCCTTCTTGTCGTAATACTCGACCTCGGCTTCGGCGAGCGCGGTCTTTTCCACCGGGCTCCACATCACCGGGCGCAGGCCGCGATAGAGCGCGCCGTTGAGCAGGAACCGGCCGATCTCACCCGCGATCAGCGCCTCGGAGGCGAAATCCATAGTGGCGTATCGGTTGGCCCAATCCCCGGCCACGCCGAGGCGCTGGAACTCGGCGGACTGCACGTCCAGCCAGTGCTGCGCGTATTCGCGGCATTCCTTGCGGAATTCCAGAACCGGCACTTGGTCCTTATCCAGCTTCTTGGCCCGGTATTTTTCCTCGACCTTCCACTCGATGGGCAGGCCGTGGCAATCCCAACCAGGGATGTAATCGGCATCCTTGCCCGCCATCTGCTGGGCGCGGTTGATGACATCCTTATGAATCTTGTTCAGCGCGTGGCCGATATGCAGATTGCCGTTGGCGTAGGGCGGGCCGTCATGCAGCACAAATTTCGGCCGCCCCTTGCCCGCCGCGCGGAGCTTTTGCCACAGCCCCATCTCTTCCCAGCGCTTAAGCATCTCCGGCTCGCGCTTGGGCAGTTCGCCGCGCATGGGGAACTCGGTGCGCGGCAGGAATACTGTGGCTTTGTAATCTGGGGTGCTGTCAGTCATGGGCTCTGGGGTTTCTCTTGATTTTCGTCGCTGTCAAGCATGCGACGAGCCTGGGTGGCGTCGGCCTCGATCTGCGCCTTCAGCGCCTCGAAGCTGGGAAATTTCTGCTCCTCGCGGAGGAAATGGTGCAGATAGATGGTGATCTCCCGGCCATACAGATCGCCGGAGAAATCGAAGAAATGCGCCTCCAGCCGGGATTCGGTGCCGCCCACGGTAGGGCGCTGGCCGATATTGGCGACACCCTTCACCACCGCGTCATCAATGCGGGCAGTGACGGCATACACCCCGCGCTGCGGCTCCAGATGCCGCCCGAGGGGGATATTGGCGGTGGGGAAGCCGATAGTGCGGCCGCGCTTGTCGCCATGCATCACCTCACCACGGATGGATGGCGGGCGCCCGAGCAGCGCCGCGGCGCGCTCCGGATAACCGTCCTGGATCAGGCGGCGGATGCGCGATGAGGAAATCGGCCCTTCCTGATCCGTCACCGGCGGCACGATGGTCAGCCCCATGCCCAGCGCCTCGGCGCGGGCCGCGAGGAAAGCGACATCGCCGCCCCGCCGGTGGCCGAAAGCGAAATCCGCGCCGCAGACAAGATGTACGGCCCCCAAGCCCTGGTGCAGAACCTCCCCCACGAACTCCTCGGCCGAGAGGTGTGCAAAAGCGGCATCGAAGGGCAGTTCGTACAGATATTGCACGCCGAGCCCCGCCAGCGCCGCCGCGCGCTCGGTGGAGAGGGTTAGGCGGAACGGCGGGTCCTGCGGGCGGAAGAATTCACGCGGATGCGGCTCGAAGGTGAGCACGGCGCGCGGCGCGTCCGGCCGGGCGGCGTGGGCGGCGCGCAGCACCGCCGCGTGGCCCAGATGCACACCGTCGAAATTCCCCAGCGCGATGGTGGCGCCGCGAGCCTCGGGGGGCAGGCCGCGCCAGTCGTGAAAAATCTTCATGCCGGTGCAAAAGCGCCAACACTTGGCCGCAGGTCAAGGGTGGGGCATGAAGATCACATAGACTAGGAACGGAGCGGGTCATCTCATGCGGGGTATTTTCAAGCTGCTGGCCGGTATCGTGGTGGCGCTGGCCGTGGTTTGGGCCGGGTTGTGGTGGTACGCGCAGACGCGGCTGCAAGCCGTGCTGAAGGCTTATGCCGCCGAGATGACGCCCGCGGACGGCTCCTCCAGCCTGAGCTATGACCGCATCTCGGGCGGCGGCTTCCCCTTCTCCGCCAAGGCCACCATCGCCAACCCGAACCTGACCGTGCCCCTGCCCGGCAGCCAGATCCCCGGCCCGCTGGCGCTGAATGTCGCCTATGTCACGCTGCGGATCGACCTGCTCAACCCGCTGGTGCTGCATATCGACGTACCGGACAAAATCACCGGCCATGTGCCTCAGGGCGAAGGCGCCGTGACCTTCACCAGCTTCGACGCGACGGCGAAGCTGAGCCCGGCGGCGCTGTTCAACCCGCACGTCTTCGCCGTCAGCGGCGTGGACACGACAATCACCGGCGTCAACGTACTGGCCTCCAGCGGCAGCCTGCAGGTGCTGCATATCGACAGCATCCGCACTCACCAGGCAGTGCTTCCCTCGGCCAGCCCGGCCCAGACCGGCCTCACGCTGACCGAGGATTTCCAAGGCATCTCCCTGCCTGGCTGGCTCACCCAGCTGCTGCGCGTGCCGTTCAAGGGGCAGGTGGCGCATCTGGGCATAAATTTGGCGCTCTCCGGCCCTCTGGATTGGCCAGCCCTCTCGCAGCAGCTCCAGGCCACGCCGCAAGGGCCGGAGCGGACAAGAGTTCTGGTTAACGCGCTGCATGGCTGGGCCAACCAGGGCGGCAACGGCACGGGCAGCTTGAACCTCGTGGCGGGGCCGACCACGCTGAGCGCCGCCGGCACTGTGAAGTTCGACACCAATGTCCAACCCAACGGCACGGTGGACGTCACCGCCGACCACCTGGACGCCCTGACCGCCGCGATCACCGCCTCCTATCCGCAGGCACAGGACAGCATCAACCAGATCGAGGCGCAGCTCGCACCCTATATCTCCGCCAGCGCCACTGGCGGGCAGGAGCTGACCATCCACGCCACCTATGGCAGCAGCGGCATCATGGCGAATGGGACGAAACTGGGCGAGATGCCGCCGCTGGACTGGAGCCTGCTGACCAGCCCGCCGCCGGCCCAGGCGCCGGGCGATGGCTCAGGCGCGGCCGCCGGGACTAATCCTTAAGGACAGGGCCACACCAGCCGGGCAGATACCCAGCCTCCTGCTCCTTGGCGAGACTCAGGGCGTGCTGCAACGCCTTGTCCGGGTTATCCTCCAGCAATGACGGCTTGATGCACCGGCGCAGGTAATCAGCCCAGAGGAACTCGCTGTAAGGCGTGGTATCCTTGGCGTAGCCCCCGGCCCGGCGCAGCGCCCCGGCTAGGCTGCGATACGGATCATCCTCCATCTCGCCCACATGCTTGGGCAAGTGCTTGGGGGCGCGCCGCTCGCCCTTGGCGTCGTAGAGATGCATCCAAGCGCGATTGTCGAGATAGACCCAGAAGGCCTCAGGCTCCAGTGCCGAAAGATCGGCGACCACCGTCGTCGCCACATCCTCCACCCCTTCCTCGAGCAATGCGCGGGCGAGATGATGATGGTCTATGATATAAGATTTGCCCCCGGGCCCCAGCACCACCGGGATAAGATGCTGCCCCAGATATTCCGCCTTTTGCTCCGCCGCGCGGGTGCGCCATTCCTTACGCTTCTGCGCCACCTCGCGCAGGCCGATGGTTAGCTGCGTCGGGCGTAATTGCTTGATTTTGACGGGGATTAGCCGAGGTTCGCGCGCGAATGTCATCATGCCCTCATGCAACAAAGCCACGCCGGAGGCAGAACTGCCCGCCACGGCGCAGCCATGTTGCTGAAGACTTAACGGCGGTCATTGAACTGGATCAAATCCAGCTAAAAAATCCGCCGCCCAGTGGCAGAAACTACTGCTGGGCCTCTGTGGCCTTCTCGATCTGGTTCTGCATCGCGTTCAGCAGGGCCGAGACATTGCCGCCATTATCGGTGATGACGGAGGCGTAGTCGTTGCGCGTGGTGATGCACATCGAGGTCCCGGCCACGATCACGTCGGTGATTTGCGGCTTGCCGCCGATCTCATCCACCTGCCAGGCCACATCCGCCGGGGCCTTGCCGGGGGTGTTGATGGTTGTGTCCACCAGCATGCCATTCCCCTGCGGCTTGGCGCCGTTCACGGTGAAGCTGATGCCCTGATACGCCTTGATCTGGTAGGTGATGTTGTACGAGAGCAGCTGGTGGAAGAGCTGCTGGAATTTGTCGTGCTGCGCCGGGGTGGCAATGTTGATGTAGCGCCCCAGCACGTAATCCCCCACTTGGTTCACGGCCACGATCTGGTTGACCAGAGTACGCAGCTGCGCGGCCTTGTCGGCCGCCGAGCCATTGCCGTTGACGATGGCCACAAGCTGCTGGCCGGATTGGTTGATGAAGCTCTGAGCATCAGAGGCGGTAATGGCGCGGGCCGGGGAGATACCCGCCATCACGCCCAGAATCGGCGCGGCCATGGCGGCACCCAGGATAAAGCGGCGGAAATGCATGTCTGTCCTCGTGTCCTTAATTGAGCGTTAATGCGCGTAGTACGGCGTGCCGGGTGCGCCATTGGCCCCCTGCAGGTCGTTCTGCCGAATTAACTGCAATTGTGAGTCACGAGATTGGCGATAAAGGCTCCGGAATGTGGCATAGGGGTCCAGCGCCGTGGCGTTGATCTGGTCGATGGTGTCCAGATACTGGGCTCGGGTGTTGATCAGGTGCAACCCACCCTCGGCATAGCCGAAATCGTTAAGCGCGGTGTTCGCGGGCGCCAGTTCCATCGGGGTGGCGAAGAACTGCACGGGGATCTGCCAGAAATCACGCAGGCCGGACGGGCCAAACACCGGCAAGTACAGATACGGGCCGGAGGAGAACCCCCACACGGCGAGCGTCAGGCCGAAATCGGTGTCCGTCTCCTTGTAGCCCAGCGCGCTGGCGGGGTCGAAAATGCCGCCAATGCCGATGGTGGAGTTGATGAGGAAGCGCATCAGCGAAGTGCCGGCATCCGTGGGCAGGCCGGAGAGCATGAAGTTCACCGTACGCGCGGGCTCGTTGATGTTGTCTGTAAAGTATCCAACATGGGTGCGGATGGGCTGGGTGGTGATGGCCACATACCCCTTGGCCACCGGCTTCATGGCGTATTTGTCTAGCGTATTGTTGACCTTGAAGAAGGTCCGGTTGGTAGGCTCCAGCGGATCGTTGAGCTGCTGGTAAGCCTGATAATCGGCGGTGTCCGATTTCGGCGGCGGGGTGGCGCAGCCGGACAGGCCGATCGCCAGCAGCGACGCCCCCAGCCCCAGAACCTGCCCAACGCGGCGTTTAAAGCCCTTCACGTGATTCACCCGCACCTTATAGCCTCCTTCGCGGCGCGCCCAGTGAACGGCGCGGCCAAATATCATGTGATGTTCATTACCCCGGCTTCAACCGTGGCGCTACCTCCGCCCCCGCATGCGCGTTAGACCTTGCGTAAATGTGGCGGTGCTGCCACGACACGGGCCCGATAGAGCTATATATAGAGCAAATGACCCACTCCCCTACCCCCGATACGCTGGAACGCTGGGCCTCGGGCACGCGCATCGCCCCGCTGCCCACGCGCGAGGGCTTGGCCCCGCCCGCCATCTCCTTCGAGTTCTTCCCGCCGAAAACCCCGGCGCTGGAAGCGCAGCTCTGGACCTGTATCGAGCGTCTGGCCACGCTGCGCCCGAATTTCGTCTCCGTGACCTACGGCGCGGGCGGCAGCACGCAGGAGCGCACCCACGCCACCGTGTTGCGCATCGTGCAGGAGACCGACCTGACCCCGGCGGCGCATCTCACCTGTGTGGGGGCCACGCGTGAGGCTGTAGATGACGTCGCCCGGCGCTACTGGGAGGCTGGGGTGCGGCATATCGTGGCCCTGCGCGGCGATGCACCAAATGGCGAGAACTACGTGCCGCATCCGGGCGGCTACGCCTTCGCGGCCGATCTGGTAACCGGGCTGAAGAAAGTCGCGGATTTCGAGATCACCGTCGCCGCCTACCCGGAGACCCACCCGCAGGCGGCGAGCCCCGAAGCTGACCTAGACAACCTCAAGCGCAAGCTCGATGCCGGGGCCACCCGCGCCATCAGCCAGGTTTTCTTCGACAACGCCATCTTCCTGCGCTTCCTCGACCGCGCTTTGGCCGCTGGCATCAAGGCGCCGATCGTGCCGGGGATCATGCCGGTCACCAACTTCACCCAGGCTGAGAAATTCTGCGCCGCCTGCGGCACCTCGGTGCCCAAATGGATGGCCGGGATGTTCGAGGGGCTGGATGACGACGTGGAAACGCGGCGCATGGTCTCGGCGGCGGTGGCGGCCGAGCAGGTGCGCCTGCTCCAAGCCAACGGCATCGACGAATTCCATTTCTACACCCTCAACCGGCCGGACCTGACCTACGCCATCGCCCGTATCCTGGGCGTGAAGCCGCAGCCCAAAGCCGCATGAGCGATTATCTCGCCGGGCTGAACCCGGCCCAGCGCGATGCCGTGGAAACCACCGAGGGGCCGGTGCTGGTGCTGGCCGGCGCCGGTACGGGCAAGACTCGCGTACTTACCACCCGCTTCGCGCATCTGCTGCTGACCAAACGGGCCTTCCCCAACCAGATTCTAACCGTCACCTTCACCAACAAGGCGGCGCGGGAGATGCGCGAGCGTCTGCACCGCCTGCTCGGCCAGCCGGTGGAGGGCCTGTGGCTCGGCACCTTCCACGCTTTGTGCGCACGCATGCTGCGCCGCTTCGCCGAGCGCGTGGGGCTGACCTCCGATTTCTCCATCCTGGACACCGACGACCAGTTCCGCCTGCTCAAGCAGATTATGGAAGCCGCGCATATCGACACCAAGCGCTGGCCCGCCAACGCGTTGATGACGCAAATTCAACGTTGGAAAGACAAGGGTTACCTGCCCGGCCAGATCCCCGCGAACGAGTCGAGTGACTTCGCCAACGGCAAGGCCGAGGCCTTGTACAAGGCGTATCAGGACCGGCTGAAATCGCTCAACGCCGTGGATTTCGGCGATCTGCTGCTGCTCATGGTGAACCTGCTCAAAACCGATGCCGAGGTATTAAGCACCTATCAGCGCATGTTCCGCTACATCTTGGTGGACGAATACCAGGACACCAATTTGGTGCAGTATTACTGGCTGCGGCTGCTGGCCCAAGGGCACAAGAATATCTGCTGCGTGGGCGATGACGACCAAAGCATCTATTCCTGGCGCGGCGCCGAGATCGAGAACATCCTGAAATTCGAACGCGATTTCCCCGGCGCGAAAGTCATCCGGTTGGAGGCGAATTACCGTTCCACCGCGCCGATTCTGGCCGCCGCCTCGCACCTCATCGCCCATAACGAGGGCCGGTTGGGCAAGACGCTCCATCCCGGCCGGGTTGATGCCGATGGCGAGCCTGTGGAAGTGGTCGCTGTGTGGGACTCGGAGGAAGAGGCCCGCATGATCGCCTCGCGCGCCGAGTCGCTCTGGCGCGCCAAGCACAAGCTATCGGAAGTGGCGATTCTGGTGCGCGCCGGGTTCCAGACCCGCGCCTTCGAAGAACGGCTGATGGTGCTGGGCATCCCCTATCGCATCGTCGGCGGATTGCGCTTCTACGAGCGGCAGGAAATCCGCGACGCGCTGGCGTATCTGCGCCTGCTCGCTTTGCCCGCCTACGATCTCGCCTTCGAGCGCATCGTCAACCTGCCCAAGCGCGGCGTTGGCGAGGGCGCGATGCGCACCGTCCACGAGGCCGCGCGGGCGATGAACATCCCGCTCTACGCCGCCACGCAGAAGCTGGTGGCCGAAGGCGGGTTCAAGGGCAAACTGCGCGAGACTCTGCGCGGACTGCTAGAGAGCTTCGCGCGCTGGCGCGAGGAGCTGGCCCTGCGCGGCCCGGTGGTGGCGCTGGAGACGCTGCTCGACGAATCGGGCTATCTCGCCATGTGGAAGGCCGACAAATCCCCCGAAGCGCCGGGACGGCTTGAGAACCTGAAGGAACTCGTGCGCGCGCTCGCGGATTTCGAGACCCTGCCGCAATTCCTCGAGCACGTCTCGCTGGTGACGGAAAACGAGGATCAGGCCGGAGACGACAAGCTCTCAATGATGACGCTGCACGGCGCCAAGGGGCTGGAGTTCGACACGGTATTCCTCCCTGGCTGGGAGGAAGGGCTGTTCCCCAACCAGCGCGCGCTGGATGAAGGCGGCAATAAGAGCCTCGAAGAGGAGCGCCGGCTCGCTTATGTGGGCATCACCCGCGCCAAGCACCGCGCCATCATCAGCCACGCCGCCCGGCGCAAGAGCTATGCTGGCTGGCAGGACGCCATCCCCAGCCGCTTCCTCGACGAGCTGCCCGAGAACATGCTTCGCCATTCCGGCTCGGCGCAGACGCAACCTTACCGCCAGCCGCATATGTCGGCGGGCTTTCCCGTGCTGGCCAAGCGCCCCGCGCGAGCCAGCAAGATCCCCCTGGGCGCGCGCGTCTTCCACCAGAAATTCGGCTATGGCCGGGTGATCGCGGTGGAGGATGACCGGCTGGATATTGATTTCGAGACCTCTGGAGAGAAGCGCGTGCTGGACCGCTTCGTGGAACGACATGACACCTGAACTGCTCGACTGCATCACCATCCGCGTGCCCGCGGACGCATTGGAAACCTTCGAGGCGGCGCTCTCCAGCGTCTGCCGCGCCGTGTCCTTCTACCACGATGAAGACGTGGACGAATGGGACATCCAGGGCGTGAAGGAGCGCGGCGAATATGAGGACGAGCTGGCATCCGCGCTGCTGATCGCGCGCATCGTCTCCGGGCTGGAACCAGAGGTGAGCCGCGCCCTGGTGCCGGTGGCGGGCTGGCTCGCCCGCACGCAGATGGCCTTTCCCGAGCAGCTCATCGGTGAGCGCTTCGTGGTGCGCGGCACGCATATTTCGGACCCGCCGCTCCCGGGGCGCATCACCCTCACCCTCGATGCCGGGCTCGCCTTTGGCACTGGCGAGCACAACTCCACCCGCGGCTGCCTCGTCTCGCTGGAGCGGCTGGCTAAATTCCACCACCCGCAACACATCCTGGATCTGGGCACCGGATCGGGCATTCTGGCCATCGCGGCGGCGAAGCTGATGGGGCAGCGTGTGCTGGCCTCGGACATCGATTTCCGCGCCGCCCGCGTGGCCAATGCCAACGCCAAGCTGAACGGCGTGGCGGGGCTGGTGCATGCCATCCGCGCCGATGGCTGGATGGACAAGCTGATCACCCGCCAGGGGCCTTATGATCTGGTGTTCGCCAACATCCTGGCCCGGCCGCTTTGCGCCATGGCGCATCAGCTAGCGGCGCATCTGGCCCCGGGGGGACGTGCCATTCTCGCCGGGCTGCTGAACACCCAGGCGAACTGGGTGCTCTCGGCCCACCGCCGTGCCGGGCTGGTGCTGGAACACCGGCTCGTCGATGGCGCGTGGTCGATCCTGACGCTGAAAAAGCCGTAAAAAAGGCTGCACCCAAAGAACCTTTAAAATTAAAAAGGCCGGGGTTTTGCCCCGGCCTTTTCCGTATCAGTGGCCCAGCGCCATGACGATTTCTTCCGTCATCTTCTTGGCGTCGCCGAACAGCATCATGGTGTTGTCGCGGAAGAACAGCTCGTTCTCCACGCCCGCGTAGCCGGAGGCCATCGAGCGCTTTACGAACAGCACGGTCTTGGCCTTGTCCACTTCCAGGATCGGCATGCCGAAGATCGGGCTGGCCGGATTGGTCTTGGCGGCCGGGTTGGTCACGTCGTTGGCGCCGATCACGTACACCACGTCCGCCGTGGCGAACTCGTTGTTGATCTGCTCCAGCTCGAACACTTCATCGTACGGCACGGAGGCTTCGGCCAGCAGCACGTTCATATGCCCAGGCATACGGCCCGCCACCGGGTGGATGGCATATTTCACTTCCACGCCGTCCGCCTTCAGAATGTCTCCCATCTCGCGCAGCGCGTGCTGAGCCTGGGCCACGGCCATGCCGTAACCCGGCACCACGATGACCTTGGAGGCGTTCTTCATGATGAAGGCCGCGTCGTCGGCGGAGCCAATCTTCACCGCCTTGCCCTCGGTGCTCACACCAGCCGGACCGGCATCGCCCGAGTTACCGAAACCACCGGCGATGACGTTGATGATCGAGCGGTTCATGCCCTTACACATGATGTAGGACAGAATGGCACCCGAAGAACCGACCAGCGCGCCGGTGACGATAAGCGCGAGGTTGCCGATGGTGAAACCGATGCCCGACGCCGCCCAACCGGAATAGGAGTTGAGCATCGAGACCACGACCGGCATGTCCGCGCCACCGATGGGGATGATGAGCAGCACGCCCAGCGCCAAAGCCAGCGCCGCGATCGCCGAGAACAGCAGGAAGCTGCCGCCGGAGGCCACGAAGGCAATGATTAGCACCACGATGAGCACGCCGATGGCCGCGTTCAGCTGATGCTGGCCGTTGAAGGTGACCGGGGTGCCCTTGAGCAGCGCCTGCAGCTTGGCGAAGGCGATGAGCGAGCCGGTGAAGGTGATGGCGCCGATGGCGAGGCCGAGCGACATCTCGATCAGGCTTTCCACATGGATGTGGTGCGGCGTGCCGATGCCGAAGCTCTGCGGCGCGTTCAGCGCCGAGGCGGCGACGAACACGGCGGCCAGACCGACCAGCGAGTGGAAGGCCGCGACGAGCTGCGGCAGCGCGGTCATCTTGATCTTCTGCGCCACGACGAGGCCGATGGAGCCGCCAATGGCGATGCCAAGCACGATGACGAGCGCCCAGCCGATGGTCATGCCGCCATGCAGATAGGTAGCGCCAATGGCGATGACCATGCCGATAATGCCAAAGCGGTTGCCCTGGCGCGCGGTGGTGGGGTGCGAGAGGCCGCGCAGCGCCAGGATGAACAGGACCGCCGCGACGAGATACGCGAAGGAGGTGAGTGACTGGTTCATCGGGGCTTTGCCTTACTTCTTCTTGAACATGGCGAGCATGCGGTTAGTCACCGCGAAGCCGCCAAAGATGTTGATGCTAACCAGCACCACGGCGAAAAAGCCGAAGAGATGGGCGACGATGCTGCCCTGCAGGCCGGTGGCGAGCATGGCGCCGACGATGATGACCGAGGAAATAGCGTTGGTGACGGCCATCAGCGGCGAGTGCAGCGCCGGGGTGACGCTCCACACCACGTAATAGCCAACGAAAATGGCCAGCACGAAGATGCTGAACAGATACACGAAAGGCGCAGCCGGCGGCGCGTTCTGCGCGGCGACAGCGGCCACCCCGGCGGCGTTCTGCGCCAGGATGGAGGCCTGGTGGGCAAGGTCAGCCGCCTGGGCGGCGAGATCTGCGGGTGTCATGATACACGTCCTCCGTTACGCAGCGGGCTTGAAGTTGGGGTGAACAATCTCGCCGCCCTTGGTGAGCAGCGCGCCCTTGATGATGTCGTCCTCGGGCTTCAGGTTGGGCGCCTTGGCGTCCTTGTCCCAGAAGGTGGTGAGGAAGGTGAGCAGGTTGCGGGCATAAAGCGCGCTGGCGGCTACGCCGATGCGCGACGGCCAGTTGCGGTGGCCCAGGATGGTCACACCATTGGCGGTGGTGATCACCTCGCCCGGCACGGTTTCGGCGCAGTTGCCACCCGCTTCCGCCGCGAGATCCACGATGATGCTGCCGGGCTTCATCCCCGCCACCATCTCGGAGGTGACGATGACCGGCGCCTTGCGGCCCTGAACCAGCGCGGTGCAGATCACGATGTCGTTCTTGGCCACGGTGGCGGCCATCAGTTCCGCCTGCTTCTTACGGAACTCGTCCGACATCTGACCGGCATAGGGGCCCGTCTGCTTCGCGGATTCCTCGTCATCCACGCCGATATAGGCAGCGCCGAGGGATTTGATCTCTTCCTTGGCGGCGGGACGCACATCGGTGCCCGAGACGATGCCGCCCAGGCGGCGCGCGGTGGCGATGGCCTGCAAACCCGCCACACCGGCGCCGATGACGAAGACGCGCGCGGGCGGCACGGTGCCGGCGGCGGTCATCATCAGCGGGAAGCCACGCGGGAAGGCGTCAGCAGCCTCGATGACCGCGCGGTAGCCGGCGAGGTTCGCCTGGGAGGAGAGTACGTCCATGCTCTGCGCGCGGGTGATGCGCGGCAGCAGTTCCAGGCCGACGGCGTCGATCTTGGCGGCGGCCAGCGCCGGGGCCAGAGCCGGGTCAGACGCCGCACCGAGCGTGGCCACCAGCAGCGTGCCGGGGGCGATGAGCGCGCGCACGGCCTCGTCCGGCGCGTTCACGGCGAACACAATACCAGCCCCAGCCAGGGCGGCGGCGGCATCGGCCACGATCTCGGCGCCCGCGGCGGCGAATTCCTCGTCCGAAATCGCCGCTCCAATACCCGCACCGGCTTCCACGGCGACAGTCACGCCCAGAGCCAGAAGTTTTTTCACTGTATCAGGCGTTGCCGCGACCCGGGCTTCACCCGCACGACGTTCCTTCAATACCGCGAGACGCATCTACCAATCCCTTATTTATTACCCATTGCACCGCAGCATGCGGGAGCCGGGACAATTATTCAAGCCTGCCCCGGCCATAACACATACCACTTGCCACGGTCCGCGCACCAAAGACAGGAAACACCCGCCAGCGCAATCGTTTTTGTTTCGCCGGAGCGGACGTAAGCCCCTGCCGCGCCTTACGTAATGATGACGGCGACGTGGCCCTTCTCCGCCGAGACGCCGATATATTTGTAGGTGAGCCCGGTGCTGGCGATGAACTCCTGGAACGCCTTGTATTCGTGCGCGCGCCAGCCGGGATAGTTGAAATATTCGTCGAACACGATGACCGTGCCCGGCACGATGCGCTCTCGCAGCGCCGAGAAGATCGTCACCGTACTCGAATAAATGTCACAATCGACATGAATAAGCGCCGCCGGGCCCGGATTGGCCACAATGAAGCCCGGCAGGGTCTCGTTGAACCAGCCCGGATGCAGCGTGACATTGGCTGGAACCTTGGGCAGCTTGCCGCGCTGAGTGAAGGCGCCGGATTTCTCCTTGGTGCCGCTCCAGTCTTCCGGCAGGCCGCCGAAACTGTCGAACCCATGCACTTGGCGAGGGGTGAGTCCGGCGAGGTGGCGCAAAGAGGCCCCGTTGGCGACACCGAATTCCACCAGCAGCCCTTCCTTGGGGGCCTGGCCGAAGGCAAACTTCATCAATTCGTCACGGTCCGCCAAGACCATCGCCTCCGGCATGTTGGCGATAATGTACTCCACCGCCTCCTTCTTGGCGTGCAGGCGCAGATCCAGCCACAAATCATTCACGTAGAACGAATGCAACAACTTGCGGTAGGCACGGCCGAGCAGGCCCTCGCGGAAAAAGCCACGTTTCAGAATCGCCATCGTCTGCCTCCCTGTTAGCCGCGCCTATTTAGCCTGCGGTACGCCAGCGGCAAGCAGAGCCTCCTGCTGACGCGCGGTGAGTGCCGCCTCGTCGAAACCCGCGATGGTCTCCTCGAACAGCCGCGCCCAGTTCAGCTCCGCGCCCAGGCGCAGGAACACAGCCCCCAACCCGATGGCCGAACGGTCCATCAGCACGAACTCCCGCGGCGGTTTCACGCCCCCGGTGCGCTGCAGACCTGCATGCACGCGTTGCGCTACCTCACGCCCAAAATCGGTGCCGCCGCCCTCCTGAATCGGGCGCACCCGGTCGTCGATGAGCGGGCCGTAGAGGAAATTCGCCCAGTCGTTCAGCACCTCGATCTGCTCGTCGGTGATGCCCTTGAAGCCCCAGATGTCATAGGCGTTCTTGGCGCGGGTGATGTCCTTGTCGCGCACGGCGGCGTAAAGCTCCAGCACACCCGCAACGAACTTGGCCGGAAACACGCGGATGGAACCGTAATCCAGCAGATTCAGCCCGCCCGCCTCGTTCACCTGATAATTGCCCAGATGCGGGTCGCCATGGATGATGCCGTAACGGTAGAACGGAATGTACCACGCTCGGAACAAAGAGGTGGCGAGCGCGTTGCGCTGCTCCTGCGTCGGGTTGCCTTCCAGCCATGTCTTGAAGCCCTGGCCGTGCAGCCAGTTCATGGTGAGCAGGCGCTTGGTGGTGTAGCCCTCCACCGGCACCGGCACGCACACATTCGGCACATCCTTCAGCATCAAGCCGTAGAGGCGCATCTGCGCGGCCTCGCGCGTGTAGTCCAGCTCCTCGCGCAGCCGCTCGGAGAGTTCCACGTAGATGTCGTCCTGGATGATGGCGTTATCCATGCGCTTATACAGCGCCATGGCCAGCTTCACCTGGCGTAGATCCGCCTCGATCACCGAATGCATGTCCGGGTATTGCAGCTTCACCGCCACCTCGCGGCCATCGGGCAGGGTGGCGCGATGCACCTGCCCCAGGCTGGCGGCGGCCAAAGCCTCGTGGCTGAAGCTCTGGAATTTCTTCTCCCAATCCGGCCCCAGCTCGCCCGCCATGCGCCGGCGCACGAAGGCCCAGCCCATGGCCGGGGCGTTGGCCTGCAACTCGGCAAGCTGTGCGGCGTATTCGGGGGGCAGCGCGTCCGGCACGGTGGAGAGGAACTGCGCCACCTTCATCATCGGGCCTTTGAGGTTGCCGAGCAGGGCCTTCAGATCCTCGGCATGGCGGGCCTGATCGGTCTTGATGCCGAACACCTTCTCGCCCGCGATGCGCGCGGCGATGCCGCCCACGGCGCCCGAGGTACGGGCCATGCGCTTGACCTCGCCAAAGAGGCTTCCGCCTTCACGCTCGCTCATTGCGCGGCCAACTCGTCGATGAAGCCGGCGATAATATCCAGCCCCTTGTTCCAGAATTGCGGATCGGAGGCATCCAGCCCGAAGGGGGCCAGCAGTTCCTTATGCCGCTTGGTGCCGCCCGCCGCCAGCATCTCCTGATACTTCGCCACGAAGCCAGGCTTGTCCGCGCTCTCCTGGTACACGGCGTAGAGCGCATTCACGAGGCAATCGCCAAAGGCATAGGCATACACGTAGAACGGCGAGTGGATGAAATGCGGCACATAGGCCCAGAACTGCCTGTACTCGTCGTCAAAGTGGAAGACGGGACCAAGGCTTTCGGTCTGCACCTCGAGCCAGATCTCGCCGATGCGTTCGGGCAGCAGTTCACCGTTGCGGCGCTCGTTATGCACCTTGCGCTCAAACTCGTAGAAGGCGATCTGCCGCACCACGGTGTTGAGCATGTCCTCCACCTTGGAGGCGAGCATGATCTTGCGCCGCGCCGGATCGGTCTCGGCATTCAGCAGCGCGCGGAAGGTCAGCATCTCTCCAAACACGCTGGCGGTTTCTGCCAAGGTCAGCGGCGTGCCGGACATCAGATACCCCTGATGCGCGGCCAAGCACTGATGCGCGCCATGTCCCAGCTCATGCGCCAGCGTCATCACATCCCGCGTGCGGCCGTGATAGTTCATCAGCACATAAGGATGCGCGGAGGGCACGGTGGGATGCGCGAAGGCACCGCCGGATTTGCCCTCGCGCGGCGCGGCGTCGATCCAGTTCTTGTCAAAGAAAGGCTTGATGATATCAGCGAGTTCCGGGCTGAAGGCGCCGTAGGCATCCAGCACCAGAGTCTTGGCTTCGGTCCAGGAGATCGGCTTGTCGGCATCCCCGGGCAGCGGGGCGTTGCGGTCCCAGTGTTCCAGCTTTTCCAGCCCCAGCCATTTGGCCTTCATCGCGTAATAGCGGTGCGAGAGCCGGGCGTAGGAAGATTTCACCGCCGTCACCAGCGCCTCCACCACCTCGTCCTCCACCATATTGGCGCGGTTGCGGAACGCGGTGGGCGCCGGATAGTTACGCCACTGGTCGTCGATCTCCTTGTCCTTCGCGAGGGTGTTGGTGATCAGCGAGAACAGCTTCTCCTGCTTCGCCATGCCCTCGCCCACCGCCTTGCCCGCGGCCTGGCGCACGGCGCGGTTGGAATCGGAGAGCTTGTTCAGCGCGGCGGAGAGCGTCAGCTCCTCGCCCTTCACAGTCACGCGCATGGCGGCGATGGTCTCATCGAACAACCGGCTCCAGGCGGCGTGGCCGGTCACGTCCTTCTCCAGCAGCAGCTTCTCCACCTCGTCGGAGAGCTGGTGCGGCAAGAATACGCGCAGATCGCGGAACCAGGGGGCGTAACGGGCCAGAGCCGGGTCGCGCAGCTTCTCGGTCAGCGCCGCTTCCTCGATGCGGTTCAGCTCCAGCGAGAAGAACAGCGTATGCGTGCTGATGTTTGTCACGCGCTCGGAGATGGTCTGGTAGAATTTGCCATTGGCCGGGCTGGACGAATCGGCCGCGAACAAAAGCTGGGCGTAGGAGGAGAGCCTGCCCATGGCCTCCTGCAACGCCTCGTATTCCCCCACGGCCTCGGCCAGCTCCGCGCCGGAAAGCCCGGCGAGCTGACCAGCATAGCGGGCTGAGAACGCCTCGGCCCGCGCCTGCGTTGCGGCAAGATCGGCGGCGATGCGCGGATCTTCGGGGCTGGCGTACAGATCGCGCAGATCCCAGTCCGGCAATGTACCGCCCGTGCCACCCGCCAAACCATCGGGGTGCCGCGCCATCTTCGTCTCGGTCATCATCCGGTCCGCTCCTTCAATCTGGCTCCAGATTTAGGCCCTGCGGCGGCGGCGTCAAACCTGGGCGGGCTTGCAAAATCCGATTGGCTTGGATTATATGCAAATAATTCTTATTTTCATCGAGTCCATGCCAGCCTCCCGCCCCTATTCCCGCACCCGCATCATGCTGCACTGGCTCTCGGCTGGCGTCATCCTGTGGGCCAGCCTTACCGGCTTCATCGTGGCGCAATTGCCGCGAGGAAACCCGGTCCGGCAGGTTATCGACATCCTGAACCCGCAGATCACCACGCTGTTCATCCCGTTCTTCCTGTGGCGTCTGGCGCTGTATCTGCGCGCTGCCCCCTGGTGGCGGTCCGGCGCAACGCTGCAACAGCGGGCCGCGACCTCGGCGCATATGGCGCTTTATGCCAGCATCTCGGCGGTCCTGGTCTCGGGGCTGTTCATGATGTCCGCCCCCTGGCACCTGCTCGGGCTGATCCCGATGCCCCAGCTCACCCATGGGGTGGCGGCGCTGCAGACCGCGCATGATTGCCACCATGCCGCCTGCATGGCGCTGGCGTGGCTGATCTCGGCTCATCTGGCGGCAGTGGCCCTGCACCAGCTCGGCGGGCAGCCAATCCTGCGCCGAATGCGCTGGGCGTAGACAAACCCACCTTAACCCTACAAACTCAGGAGGAAATGAGCACCACAAGCCTCCGCCGCGACGCCGGGCCCATCGGCCTGCTATTCTCCAGCATCGGCGGCATGGTCGGCTCCGGCTGGCTTTTCGGCGCGCTCAATGCCGCCAAGATCGCGGGGCCAGCCTCCCTGATCTCCTGGGTGATCGGCGGGCTGGCGGTACTGCTGCTGGCCTTCGTCTATGCCGAGCTTTCCACCATGTTCCCGCGCCCAGGGGCGGTGATCCTGTTCCCGCAGCTCTGCTTCGGGGATCTCGCGGCACGGATCATGAGCTGGGTGAACTTCCTCGCTTACGTCGCGGTCGCTCCAGTGGAGGCCGTGGCCGTGGTCTCCTACACCGCCAATTTCTGGCCCGGTCTTGCCCAAGGCGGGGTGCTCAGCGGCGCGGGCATCGCCGCCGCTGTGGCGCTGATGGCGCTGTTCACGGTCATCAATCTGTTCGCCATCCGGGCGGTGCTGGCGGTGAACAGCGCCATCACCTGGTGGAAGCTCGCCGTGCCCGCCGCCACGGTGGCGGCACTGATCGCAGTGCATTTCAGGGTGCAGAACTTCACCGCCTACGGCTTCGCCCCAACGGGCGCGCAGGGCGTGCTCGCCGCCGTCTCCGGTTCGGGCATCATCTTTACCTATCTCGGCTTCCGGCAGGCCATCGAGCTAGCGGGCGAATCCGGCAACCCGCACCGCAACCTGCCATTTGCCATCATCGGCTCGGTGCTGTTCTGCATGCTGCTGTATGCGGGGCTGCAACTCGCCTTCATCGGGGCGCTACCCGCTGGCGCGCTGGCGCATGGATGGGCGGGCTTAAGCTTCCCTGGCGTCTCCGGCCCGTTCGCGGGCCTCGCGGCGCTGCTCGGCCTGCCCTGGCTGGCCGCCACCCTGTATGCCGATGCCGCGATCTCCCCTGGCGGGGCCGGGATCATCTACAACACCACGGCGGCGCGGGTGATTTATGCCAGCGCCGAGGGCGGGCTGATGCCACGCCGCCTCACCAAACTCTCCGCAGCCGGGGTGCCGCTGGCCAGTCTTGGCCTCGCCTTCGTGGCCGGGCTGCTGTTCCTGCTGCCGCTACCCTCCTGGCGCCAACTGGTGACGTATATCTCCTCCATCGGCGTGTTGGCCTATGGCGTCGGCCCGGTGGCGCTGGCCTGTTTCCGCACCACGCTGCCCGAGGCCGAATATCCCCGCCCGTTCCGCTTGGCCGCCGCGCGGGTACTGGCGCCAGCGGCATTCATCGTCGGCAATCTCGTGGTGTTCTGGGCGGGAGCGGCTGTGGCGAACCATCTGTTCTGCACGATGGCCGTGGCGTTCGCCGTCTATTGCGGCTGGGAACTCGCCAAACGGCATACTCTCTCGCACCTCGCCTGGCGCGGCGCGGCGTGGATGTTCCCGTATTTCTTCGGACTATGGTTGATCACATATCTCGGCCCGCTGCATGGGCGCGGGCTGCTCGGCCAGGGTAGCGGGGCGGCGGCCATCGCGGTGCTCAGCCTCGCCATCCTGGCGTTGGCGCGGCGCTGCGCCCTGCCCGACCCGCAGGCGGCCAAGGCGCGCTACCACAATGTGGCCTGATGTTTTACGCCCGGCCGCCCTACCAGCCACGCGCGCGAATTACATACCGATGGCGCGGCGGTAGATGTCGAGCAGCGTCTCCTGCTCCTCCACCTCGGCGGGCTCCTGCTTGCGGATGCGGATGAGTTGGCGGATCACCTTCACATCGAACCCGGCGGACTTCGCCTCGGAGTAGATGTCCTTGATATCATTGGCCAGAGCCTTGCGCTCCTCCTCCAGCCGCTCGATGCGCTCGATGATGCTGCGCAGGCGCTCACCAGCGATATTGGACGGCTTTTCCTCGGTTGCGGCCTGCGACATCGGTTCTGCTCCTGCTCGGTAAAGGAGCGCCGGGATAATGCCTGCTCTCGGGCGCCGTCAATGCCCCGTGTTGCGCCCGCCCGTCCCCTGGCCAATACTGCACGAGCATGGAGGATAATAAACGCCTGATCCTGCGGCGCATCTTTGGCGCGGCGACTGCCGCCGCCAACCCGGCCCTGTGTGTGCCCGCATACCTGCCCCCGCCCAGCCCTGGCCGGAATATCGTGATCGGCGCCGGCAAGGCCGCCGCCGCCATGGCCGCGGCGCTCGAAGCCGCCTGGGGCGATGCGGATTACGAGGGCGTGGTCGTCACCCGCTACGGCCATGCCGTGCCCACCCAAAGAATTAAAGTTCTGCAAGCCGCGCATCCGGTGCCGGACGAAGCCAGCGCGGCGGCAGCACACGAGATTCTGGCGGCGGTGCGAAACCTCTCCCCGCAGGATCAGGTGGTGGCGCTGATCTCTGGCGGCGCCTCGGCCTTGCTGGCCCTCCCCGCCCCCGGCGTCACCCTGGCCGACAAGATCCTAGTGAACAAGGCGCTGCTCGCCTCCGGCGCGCCGATCTCCACTATGAACCGCATCCGCAAGGCGCTCTCGGGCATCAAGGGCGGCAAGCTCGCCGCCGCTTGCGCGCCCGCGCGGCTCATCACCCTCGCCATCTCGGACGTTCCGGGCGACGACCCAGCCATCATCGGCTCCGGCCCCACCTGGGCGGAGGGTGCGGATTACCGGCTGATCGCCACCCCGATGATGGCCCTGCAAGCCGCCGCGCGCGAGGCCGGAATGCCGGTGGAAATCCTAGGCGACGCGCTGGAGGGCGAAGCGGCCGAACTCGGCCGCGCCCATGCCGCGCTGGCGTTGCGCGCGAAAGGACCGAAACTGCTGCTCTCGGGCGGGGAGACCAGTGTGAGCATCGGCGCTGGCCCCGCCGGGCGCGGCGGGCGGAACATGGAATATCTGCTCAGCTTGGCCGTGACACTGAACAGCGCCGCCAATATCTGGGCGCTGGCGGGAGATTCGGACGGAATCGACGGTACCGAGGACGCCGCCGGGGCGCTGATCGGGCCGGATACCCTCGCCCGTGCCGCCGCTTTGGGGCTGGATGCGGCGGATTTCCTCGTACGGCACGATAGCTACAACTTCTTCGCCGCGCTGGGCGACCTGCTCGTCACCGGCCCGACACTGACCAACGTGAACGACATCCGCGCCATACTCATCGCATGAGGCTAACATGACCGAACGGCTGCGCCGCCATCGCCGGACCAAGATCATCGCCACGCTTGGCCCCGCCAGCTCCACGCCGGAGATGATCGCGCAACTCTTCCTGGCCGGGGCCGATGTGTTCCGCCTCAACTTCTCCCACGGCGCGCACGAGGACCACGCACGGCGCATCGAGATGATCCGCGAGGTGGAGCGCAAATTCCGCCGCCCCATCGGCATCCTCGCCGACGTGCAGGGGCCCAAGCTACGCATCGGCACCTTCCAGTCCGGGCGCGTGCAGCTCTCGGCCGGGCAGCATTTCATCCTGGACATGAACATGGCCGCCGGGGACACGCGGCGTGTCTGCCTGCCACACCCGGAGATCCACGCCGCGGCCGAGATCGGCGCCACGCTGCTGCTGGATGACGGCAAGCTGCGCCTGCGCGTGCTGCGCAAGCAGGGCGAGGCGTTGCTGACCGAGGTGCTGAACAGCGGCACGCTCTCCGACCGCAAGGGCGTGAACGTGCCGGACGTAGTGCTGCCCATCCCGGCGCTGACGCCCAAGGATCGCGCCGATCTGAACTTCGTGCTGCCTCTGGGGATCGACTATATTGGCCTGTCCTTCGTGCAGCGTCCCGAGGACGTGGCCGAGGCGAAAGCCCTGTCTGCGGGCCGCGCGGCGGTGATGGCCAAGCTGGAGAAGCCCCAGGCGCTGGATAACCTCGAGGCGATCCTGGACTTTGCCGACGCGGTGATGGTGGCGCGCGGCGATCTGGGCGTGGAGCTGCCGCCCGAAGAGGTGCCGATCGCGCAGAAACGCATCATCCGCGCTGCCCAGCTGCGCGGCAAGCCGGTGGTGGTGGCGACCCAGATGCTGGAGAGCATGATCTCCGCCCCCGCCCCCACCCGCGCCGAAGCCTCGGACGTGGCGACAGCGGTGTTCGACGGCGCGGACGCCGTGATGCTCTCCGCCGAATCCGCCGCCGGGCAATATCCGCGCGAGGCGGTGAACATGATGGACCGCATCGTCGCCCGCGTGGAGCGCGACGAAGACTGGCGCAAAGGCATTGATGCCAAACGCCCGGCACCGGAGAAATCCTCGGCCGACGCCATCGCCGCCGCAGCGGTGCAGGTGGCTCAGACCATCGGGGCGCAGGCAATCGTGGCGCTCACCGAATCCGGCTCCACAGCGCTACGCGTGGCCCGCGAGAAGCCGGACTGCCCGGTACTGGGGCTGACCGCCAGCCTCGCCGTGGCACGGCGCCTTGCCGCCGTGTGGGGGGTGCATGCCATCACCGCCCCCGGCGTGCATTCGATGACACAAGCCGTTGAAAATGCGCTGAAAATTTCTCGCGCCGAAGGTTTTGTCAAAAAAGGCGATGAGATCGTGATTGTCGCCGGCATCCCCTTCGGCCAGCCGGGCACCACCAACGCCCTGCGCGTGGCCCGGCTCTAGGCAGATTACAAATTCTGCACCGCGGCGTGAAATCATTTAGTTTCAGCCCATTACAAATCAACGTTGGCCCAGTTTGCGCTTGGCGGCACAAAGGTTTGGCTGTATTTACATGGCACTAATTTACGCTTCCGTTACTTTCTTTAAGGATCGAGCATTGCAGACCACGTCTCCGGCCCCGCTGCGCGGCAAAGCCCTTCTGAGCCTCGGATTAACCGCTCTCGTCGTGGTTGGTTGCGCCAAGCCGGCGCAGAAGGCCGCGACCGTCACCCCGGTGGCTCCTGTCGGCCATGTGTACCCGGTCGCCGTGGACGTGCCGCCCCCGGTCTCGGCCAAGATCAAGTTCACCAGTTCGCAGCATGAGCAGATCCAGCAGGCTTTCAACGTCATCGGGCTGAAATCGGCGCTGATGGTGGCGGCGCTGACCTGCGGCGAGCAGGACAAGTACGACACGTTCATGCGCAGCTTCCAGCCGCATGTGCTGGACGCGCAGCACCAGATGGACGCGTATTTCCGCAAGGCCAGCGGCCGCACCAGCGGGCAGCGGATGGAGGACAACTACGTCACCCAGCTGGCGAATAACCAGACCATCGCAGGCATGGCCCAGGGCTCGACATTCTGCCTGAACAATAACGCGGAATTCCAGGCTGTGCTGACGCTGAAGTCCCCCAGCGACCTCGACCATTTCGTGACGGACCTGCCCCCGGCTGCCGCTGCCCAGGTGGCGAGCGCTACGCCGACCGCACCGGTTCCCTGAACCGCGCCAAACCAGCTATAGACATTTTTGGAAGCTGCCTTTTCCCAAAGGCGGCTTCCTTTTTGTCAGAACGCCGCCTCGGCGAAGATCTTCCGCACATCCCCGCCCCATTCTCCGTGGTAGCGGGCGAGCCAATGCTCGGCCTGGGTGGGAGCACCTGCGGCGATCTCCTGCAACGGGCGCAGATAGACCCGCTCATCCTCACCAGCCGCGTTCTTGCGGGCACGGTTCTTCAGACCATCAGCGGCAATCGCCAGCACCTCGCGCGCCAGATCGCGCAGCGTGCCCGCGCCAAAAGCCGTATTGACACCACTGGCAGGCACGGCGGCGCGCAAGGCAAGAATATCGGCGTAGGAGAGCGGCTTCACCAAGGCCGCGGCGGCTTCCAGCGCCGCCTTGTCGTAGAAGATGCCGGTCCACAGCGCGGACTGCGCCAGCATCATCGCCGGGCAGCCTGAATCCGCGCCGCGCGTCTCGATATATTTCTTCAGCCGCACATCAGGGAAGGCAGTGGTGGCATGATCGGCGAAATCGCCCATCGTGGCGCGCTCGCCGGGGCGCACGGCCAGCTTGCCCGCCATGAAGTCGCGGAAGGAGGCGCCGGTGGCGTCGGAAAACTCGCCGTCGCGGTAGACGAAATACATCGGCACATCGAGCAGCCAGTTGGCGTAGGCGTCGAAGCCGAAGCCATCCTCGAAGATCACCGCCGGAATGCCGGAGCGGGCGTTGTCCGTATCCGTCCAGACCAAAGCGCGGTTGGAGAGATAGCCGTTGGGCTTGCCCTCATAGAAGGGTGAGTTGGCGAACAGGGCCGTGGCCAGTGGTTGCAACGCGGAGCCGACGCGCATCTTGCGCACCATGTCGGCCTCGGAGCAGAAATCCAGGTTTACCTGTACGGTGCAGGTACGGAACATCATGTCCAGCCCGCGCGTGCCGACTTTCGGCATGTATTCGCGCATCAACTTGTAGCGGCCCTTGGGCATCATCGGCATCTGCGCCCGCGTGGCCACGGGGTGGAAGCCCAGCGGGGCAAAGCCGAGCCCGAGCCCCGGCACGACACCGCGCAGGCGCGCAAGATGCGCATCCAGTTCAGCCTTGGTGGCGTGAAGATCCGCCAGCGGCGCGCCGGAGAGTTCGAACTGCCCGCCCGGCTCCAGCGAGAGCGAGGCGCCATGCCCCTTCAGCCCGATGGTGTTGCCGTGGTCGAGGATCGGCTCCCAGCCCTCGCGCGCCTGCACGGCGGCGAGCAGTGCGGCAATGCCGCCTTCCTCCTCATAGCTGGGCGGGGCGAAATCGCGCAGGCGGAAGCCGAAGGCCTCGTGTTCCGTGCCGATCAGGAAGCTGTCTGCCGGTTTGCAGCCGGATTCGAGGTAGGCGGCAAGGTCGCGCGCATCCTCGATGATCCGCGAATCAGCGTCTCCGGGGTTAGACAAGCTTTGACTCCCTGTTAGGACTGGGCTGCGAGTTGCAGCGTCAGCCCGGCTATGGCGGCGGTTTCGGCCCGCAGGATGCGGGCTCCCAGGGACACGCGCGTTACCTGGGGTATGCGACCGATAGCTTCAAGTTCCGCCTCGGTAAAGCCGCCTTCGGGGCCGACCATCAGCGCCGACTTGCCCGTTACCGGGCCGAGCAGCCCGGCGGTGCGGCGTTCATCGGCGATAAAGAGTGGACGATCCTCGGGCCATTGCGCCATCAGCCTGCCCACCGGCAGCGGGGCGCGAATTTCTGGCACGGCCAGACGCTCGCATTGCTCGGCGGCCTCGATGGCGATGGCACGCAACCGGTCCAGGTTCACATGGTCGGCATTGGTTCGTGCAGTGATGATCGGCTGGATGACCGAGACGCCCAGTTCGGTCGCCTTCTCCACCACCATGTCCGTCTTGGCGCGCTTGAGCAGGGCGAAGCAGAGCCAGGCATCGGGCTCCGGGGCCTGGGGACGGGTTTGCTCGATGAGCGTTAGCGTCACAGCCTTACGGGAAAGTTTGGAGACAGCAGCGCGCCATTCGCCGCTCGCGCCATCGAAAACGCGCAGGGCATCCCCTTCCGCCGCGCGCATCACGGTGGCGATATAGTGGGATTGCGCCTCGGAAAGCGCGATTTCACCGCCGGCCGCCAGCGGCCCAGGCACGTATAGACGAATTGACGCGATGCTCATGCGGCGCTGAATAGCACCCATGAGCGGATTCACCGATATACACCTGACCGGCTGGGTGGCCCATGTGCCGCCGCGCTTCGTACCCTATGTGTTGCTGGCCCGGCTCGACCGGCCGATCGGCGTCTGGCTACTCTTTCTGCCAGGGCTGTGGGCCATATGCCTTGCGGCCCATGGCTTCTGGTCCGGGCTGGGGCTGGCGCTGCTGTTCGGGCTGGGCTCGGTGGTGATGCGCGGGGCGGGCTGCGTGGTGAACGATCTGTGGGACCGCAAGCTCGACGCACAGGTGGAGCGCACGCGCGGGCGGCCCTTGGCTTCGGGTGCCGTGAGCGTAACACAGGCGGTCGTCTTCCTCGCGCTGCTATGTCTTACGGGGCTGATAATCCTGCTGCTGCTCAACCGTACGGCGCAAATTTTGGGTGTATGCTCATTGCTGCTGGTAGCGCTGTATCCGGCGGCCAAGCGCGTCACCTGGTGGCCGCAGGTGGTGCTGGGCTTCACCTTCGGCTGGGGCGCGCCGATGGGCTATGCCGCCGCAGCGGGACATCTCGCTTGGCCGGCGCTGCCGCTCTACGCTGCGACGATTCTGTGGATCCTGGCCTATGACACGATCTACGCGCATCAGGACCGCGAGGATGACACGGTGGTGGGGGTGAAATCCACCGCCCGACTGTTCGGGGCTCGCACGCGGCAGATGGCGGCCGTCTGCTACAGCGGCACCGTGCTGCTCCTGCTGCTCGCCTTCTGGGGCAGCGGGCTGCATATCTGGGCTTATTGGCTGATGCTGATCCCGGCCGGGCTGCTGGCGTGGCAGGTGGTCACGCTGGATATCGACAATCCGGCCTATTGCCTGACCCTGTTCAAGCTCAACCGCGAGGTGGGGGTGGCGGTGGCGGTGGCGATTCTGGCGGGGCAGATCTGAGCCACAACGTGCCGGAGGAGGATCTCTTCACCCGGCTCGCCCGCTCCAAATTCCGCAGCCGGTTTCGTCTGGGCCCGCGCGAGCGCGATTACGCCCGAGCCCAGGGGCGGGAGGTGATCGCGGAACATGCACGGGCGTTTATTTCCACCCGCCTGGCCCCGGAGGCCCCGGCCAATGATGGGCGGCAGACGCCGATGCGCGGGCATCCGGTGTTCATCGCCCAGCACGCCACGGCCTGCTGCTGCCGGGGCTGTCTGGCCAAATGGCACCGCATACCACAGGGGCAGGGGCTAAGCGGCGGGGAACAAAATTATGTGGTCGGGGTGCTGATGCGCTGGCTCGACCGTGAGATGACAAGGACCGACACATGAGCACCGGCACCCCGGCGACGCAGTTTCTCCGTGCCGCCAACATCCCCTTCCGTGTCTTGGAATATAAGTACGATCCGGGCCAGGAGCGCGTGGCCCTGCAAGCCGCTGAGGCCACGGGCATTCCGCCCGGCCAGTTGCTGAAGACGCTGATGCTGGAGGTGGACAACGCCCCCGCCTGCGCGGTGCTGCCGGGGGATAAAAACCTCTCGATGAAGCTGGTGGCCTCGGCCCTGGGCGGTAAATCGGCGGCGATGATGCCGCCCGAGAAGGCCGAGCGCCTGACCGGCTATCGTACCGGAGGCATCAGCCCGTTCGGGCAGCGCCGCAAGGTGCCAGTGCTGTTCGAGACTTCGGCCATGGGCTTCGAGACGGTGGGGATCAATGGCGGTAAGCGAGGGGTGATCGTGGTGCTCTCGCCCCGGGAAGCGTGCGAGGCGCTGGGAGCAAAGGCCGCGCCGCTCTGCGCCGAGGGATAAACCGCCACGCTTGACGCCGAACGGCGTTCGGCAACATGATTGCGCATCCGGGGTGCCCGCGCTGTGCGGGCTGAGATCACACCCGCTGAACCTGCCTGGGTAATGCCAGCGAAGGGAGTGCCGAATATGCTACGCCGTCATTTTGTCTCATCCGTTGCCGCGACTCTGGCGGCCCCTGCCCTGGCCCGCGCCGCCAGCGCGCAGAGCTTCACCCTCATCCTGGACTGGTTCATCAACCCGGACCACGCGCCACTTTTCGCCGCCAAATATTGCGGCGCCTTCGCCCGTGCCGGGCTGGATGTGAAGCTCATCGCCCCCACCGACCCTGACGTGCCGCCGCGCCTTGTGGCCGCCGGGCAGGCTGATGCCTGCCTGAGCTACCAGCCGCAGCTTTATCTGCTGGTGGACCAGGGCCTGCCGCTGCGCCGCACCGGCACGCTGATCGACAAGCCGCTGAACACGCTGACCGCGCTGAAGCAAAGCGGAATCACCAAGCTTGCCGACCTCAAGGGCCGCAAGATCGGCTATTCGGTGGCCGGGGTGGAAACGGTGCTAATCGGCACCATGCTGAAATCGGTGGGGCTGCAACTCAGCGACGTGACGCTGGTGAATGTGAACTTCAACCTCGTTACCGCGCTGCAATCGCGCGAGGTGGATGCGGTGATCGGCACGTTCCGCACCTATGAGGATATCCAACTGGCCCAGGCCGGGCTGGAGCCAGTGATCTTCGCACCCGAGGATTACGGCGTGCCGCAAGCCGATGAGCTGATCCTGCTCTCCGCAGAGAGCAAGCTGAAAGCTCCGGCGCTGGCTGGTTTCCTGGGGGCTCTGCGCGAGGGCGTGGCCGCGCTGGAGGCTGAGCCGGAGAAGATGCTAGCGCTGTTCCTGAAGGATAACCCCAGCCTGAACGACAAGTTGGACATCGCCTCCTGGCACGCGCTGCCGCCATACTTCGCGCGCGATCCGGCGGCGCTGGATGCCGCCCGCTACACCAAGTATCGGGACTTCATGCGCGCTGCCGGGCTGATCAAGAAGGATCTGCCGCTCAGCGCCTACGCGGTACAGATCACCGCGTAACATGCCTCCGCCTGGGATCGTCATCGAGGGGCTCTGCCTGCGCTATGCCGGGGAGAGCATCTTCGAGAACCTTAGCGTTACGCTCCCCGGCGGACGGTTTTCCGCGCTGCTGGGGCCGAGTGGCGTGGGCAAGACGAGCCTGCTGCGGATTATCGCCGGGCTGGAAGCGCCAGCCGCGGGCCGTGTGTATGCCGAGGATAACGCGCCCCTGGCTGGGCGCGTGGCCTATATGGCGCAGCAGGATTTGCTGCTGCCCTGGGCCAGCGCACTGAACAATGTGATGCTCGGGGCTACGTTGCGGGGAGAAGCACGCGACCCGCAACGGGCCGAGGCGCTGCTGCACCGCGTGGGGTTGGGGCATAGGCTGCGCGCGCTGCCCGCCACGCTCTCTGGCGGCGAACGCCAGCGCGTGGCCCTGGCCCGCACATTGTATGAGGAGCGTCCCGTGGTGCTGATGGACGAGCCGTTCTCGGCGCTGGATGCGATCAGCCGCGCGCGAATCCAGGAGCTGGCGGCCGAGTTGCTGGACCAGCGCACGGTGCTGCTGATCACCCATGATCCGCTGGAAGCCTGTCGGCTGGGGCACAGCCTCTGGGTACTGGCGGGTAACCCTGCAACTCTGGGCTCTCCACTCACCGTGCCGGGCGCGCCGCCCCGCGCGCCAGATAACAATTCGGTACTACATATGCAGGGTGAGCTGCTGCGCCGGCTCGCCGCGCTGAGCCCGGCATGATCCGCCCGTTCATCACACTCGCGGGGTTTATCGCGCTATGGTGGGCCATGGCGGCCTATGGCGGCGTGCCGCCTTATATGCTGCCAAGCCCCCAGGCCGTGGGGGCGGCGTTATGGACGCAGCGGGAGTATCTGGCCACCAATGCGGGCGTAACTCTGGCGGAAATCGCCATAGGGCTCACGGGCGGTACGATCCTCGGGGCGCTGGCGGCGCTGGGCGTGGCGGCCTCGCCGGTGTTGCAGCGCTGGCTGCTGCCGGTGCTGGTGCTGAGCCAGGCGATTCCCGTATTCGCCCTGGCGCCGCTGATGGTGCTGTGGCTGGGCTTCGGGCTCACCTCCAAGGTGGCCATGGCCATGCTGGTCATCTTTTTCCCCGTCACGGCGAATTTCCTCGACGGGCTGCGCCGCACCGAGGCGGGCTGGCTGGACCTTGCCCGCACCATGAACGCCAAACCGCTTTACGTGCTGCTAAGGCTGCGCCTGCCAGCCGCCCTACCCGCCTTGGGCTCGGGCCTGCGCGTGGCGGCTGCGGTGGCGCCCATCGGGGCCATACTGGGCGAGTGGGTGGGGGCATCCTCGGGGCTTGGGTATGTGATGCTGAACGCCAATGCGCGCATCCAGCCGGACCTTATGTTCGCGGCGCTCGTAGTGCTGATGGCTATCGCCATCGGGTTGTACGTGGCCGTGGACAAGACCCTGCGCCGCCTGCTGCGCTGGGCGCCCGGCAGTTAAGGCATAAAAAAACCCCGGCGGTCTGCCGGGGTTTTCTTGTGGGCGTTGAGGACCGTTACTTGAGGACGATCTCGACGCGGCGGTTCTGCGGCTCGCGCACGCCCGGGCCGGTCGGGACCAGCAGGTGAGTGGCGCCGTAGGCCTGGATCTCGATCTCGGAGGCAGGAACGCCGTCCTGCACCAGCTGCGCGGCGACGGCCTTGGCGCGACGCTCGGACAGACCCTGGTTGTACACCGCGGTGCCCGAGGTGTCGGTGTAACCGGCAACGTTCAGGGTGGTGACGTTCTGGGTCTTGGAGTCGGCGGCGGCCTGGGCGATGATCTGGGTCGCGCGCGGGGTCAGGTTCGCCTTATCCCAGTCGAAGAACACCAGGTAGGTCTTGGCCGGCGCCGGAGCCGGGGCAGCGACCGGAGCGGCGACCGGAACCGGGGCCGGAGCCGGAGCGGCGGCCGGGGCGTTGAAGAGCTGGTAGCGCAGGCCCAGCAGGAAGGTGTGGTAGTCGTGCTGGCCCAGCTTCACGATGCCGTTATTGCCGCCGACCTCAGCATAGTTGCGGCTGGAGACCAGCTGCATGAAGCGGTACTCGGCGGTGGCGGACAGACCCGGCACCCAGGGGAGCGGGTAGGACACACCGGCGATCAGCTGATAGGCGAAGCTGCCGGCGTCGCCGCCAACGCGGTAGCCGTTGCCATCGCCCGCCAGGCTGTTGGACAGATGAACCCACTGGTAACCCGCACCGGCACCCAGGTAGGGGAAGATCGGCAGGCCGACGTTGAAGTCGTACAGCACGTTGACCATCGGGCCGTAGGTCTCAACACCGCCATGCGCGGCGGAGATGTTGCCAGCGCCGTAGTTATGGGCGGAGCTCAGGTTGTTGCGGTAGAAGTTGCCCCCGATTTCAGCCCGGAAGCCATTGCCCAGGCCGTAACCAACACTGGCAACGCCGGAGTAGGAGATGCTGCTGTTGAATTTGCCGTAGCTGCCGTTGTGGTTGTCGTAGCTGAAGCCATCCTGCATCGTGGTGCCAGCGCCGAGGCTGACATACGGGCCCTTGACGGGCTGGGCCTGGGCGGCAAGCGGCAGGGCCAGGCAAGTGGCGGCGGCAAGCGCGAGACGGAGTTTCATTAATGGTATCCTTACCAAATTGGTTGCGCCGAGCAGTATAAGCTATTCCAAAACAAAAAGAACGCGCTCAGCGGGAAGCTGCCATGACACTCCGAGGACTGTAGTATTTCTGACATATTTGTTATCGGCGACCGTTTTGAGGTGTCGGAACCAGGCCTCAAATGCCAGATTTCCGCCAAAACAGCGCTCGCCGAAATGTTACCTTCAGCGCACCACCAAACCAGCGGGCATGCGGCCGCTGCAGTGCAGCATTGCACATTGCAGAAATGTGACAGGAGAGAAGGCTAGAGCGGCACTTTCACCCTCTTTGGGTGATCCCGGCAACCGCCAAAACAACTATCTTCAAGATATGAACTCGACGCCGATAAGATGCCCACGCGCCCAGCACCGCCGCACCTTACGCTGCGTATCGTCGGCAAAGCGCAAAACCAAAGTTTCCGGCACATCAACCATCACTTCTGTTTCGACACAGGCGCCCTTCGCCGACAGATCGCGAATAATGCAGTCCACCACAGTAGGACTGAACCCACCGTAAAACAGTTTTCCTGACTTTATCGCGCGCGTCCTATGCTCACTACGACGCTCCGGGTTGGTGGAATCGAATTGTGAGGTCATCGCACCCATGGCAAGCACCTCTTCCAAATTAAAAAACCTTATTAAAATCAAAGCATCAAATCAGAAAAAAATCCACATAATTCATTGTTAATTTGTAATACAGACTTTCCGTGCAGAAAAAATTTTCATTCTAAAAAGTTTATTAAAGCGGAAATTAAAATCCATCACTTTAGATCTTAATTGATATAATCAAAATATTTTAGAATGTTTTATACAAATAAATCTCGGTTGATATTTTTGCTGCGTTTGCGAAATACATATTAATGTCGTGATATTCTCATTCTCTTGTGATTATGTACGGTCATGTTTTCGTATTAGGCAGCGCATACCTTGGACAGCACAGATTCAAAATCCGAGCTTGGAAATACTGATGCCCCTTCCTCCACCTCTCCTGGCGGCGAGCAGCGTGGCGCGAAGCGGGAAAAGCTGTCTTCTTTAGGGCGCTTGGCCTATGGCGGCAATGAACCGCGTGTACTCAGTTGCGAAGTTCTCGACATGTCCAAAACCGGAGTGCGTATCGAGACTTATGTGCGCCCGTCTCAGGTGCCGGAACTCGTCTCGCTGGAGTTCGGTGGAATTTATTATCGCGCACGGCGTCGCTGGGTTGATGGCAACCAGATCGGCCTGGAATTGATCCAGGACGAAGCGTGAAGAATAGCCGCCTCCGAAAAAGGCAATCTAACCGTACAAGGGTCCGAAGCACACCTTCTGGGAAAGAAAGTGAAATTGTCAGAAATTTTAACTGAAAATTAAGTATTAACCGCTCTGTAATTCCAACTTTATTTGTTCTGATTAGCATTAGGGGCAATGCCAAGGTGGAATATTTCTGGCCGCAACCCATGCGCTATAGCCGCCGGCGCCAACCGAAGCGCCAACTAGCGCGGAACCAGCAACTCACGCCGCAACTGAACAAAAACATCCCGCCGGATTGCGGCTCCCTAAGTTACAAAGCAAGCAGCCCCACCAGGAATGGTATGGCCCACGTTGACCGGCGGCATCATCAGGTTCCGTTCAGGGCCATTGTGCCCTTCCAGAATCGACTTAAACTGCCGGAGGCGCATAAATGTTCGATTTTCCTGGTGCCGTCCGCCGGAATCGAACCGGCGACCTACTGATTACGAATCAGTTGCTCTACCAACTGAGCTAGGACGGCAAAGCCAGGGCGAGGGAGGCTATATCGAAGCCTGCGCCCCGCTGCAACCTCTATTGGCCGGAATCCCGCCTGGCGAGCGTGCTTATGGCCGACCAGTCCAACTCGGCGCCTTCCGGCTGGGCCAGCAGGGCCAGAAAACGGTCGCGCAGCAGGCTGGCCAGCGGCAGGGGCACGTTCAGCGTCTCGGCGGCGGCAAGCACCAAGCGGACATCCTTCTGCCCCAACGGGGCCGCGAACCCGGCCGGAGTGAATTTCTCGCCCACGATCAGCCCGCCATACGTTTTGTACACTGGGGCGGTGAACAGGGTGGAGGTTAGCAGTTCGAGATAAGCAGCCGGGTCGATACCGCCCTTGGCGACCAGGGCGATCGCCTCACTCAGCGATTCGATTACCGAGCCGATAAGGAAATTTCCCGAAAGCTTGACCAGATTGGCGCGTGACGGCGTCTCGGAGAGTACGAAGGTGCGCTGGCCCAGAACGTCGAAAACCGGCTGCAGCCGGGCGATCACCTCCGGCGCGCCAGCCGCCACGATGAACAGCTTGGCCGCCGCGGCGGCATCCGGCCGGCCGAACACGGGGGCCGAGACAAAATCCTGCCCGGCCTCGGCATGCGCCTGCGCCAGCCGCTCGGCCAACGCCACGCTGATGGTGCTGGCGGAAACATGCATTGCCCCGGGGGCAAGGGTGGAGATCAGGCCATCGGCGCCGAACACCACCGCCTCCAGCGCCTTGTCGTCGGCAAGCATGGTGAACACGGCCTCAACACCTTCCCCCGCTTCGGCGGGCGTGCGGGCCAGCTTTGCGCCTTGCGCCACCAGCGCGGCCGCCTTATCCGCTGAACGGTTATACACCGTGACATCATGCCCGGCCTTGACGAGATTGGCCGCCATGCCCTGGCCCATTTGGCCGAGGCCTATGAATGCGAGCTTCATGAAATCTCCCTGGAAAACTTCGCCCCAGAGATAGGCGCGCGGCGAGGCTATCCCAAGAGGCGGCCGATCACCCGCGCGGTGTAATCCACAACCGGAATGATACGGCCATAATTGATCCGCGTCGGCCCGATCACCCCAATTGCCCCGACGATCCGGTCCTGCGCGTTGCGTGCCGGGGCCACGACCATGGAGACGCCCGCCGCACCAAACAGCCCCGATTCCGCACCAATGAAGATCCGCACGCCATCCGACGTCTCCGCCAGCTCCAGCAGGCGCAGCATGGTCTCCTCGGCCTCAAGCCGCTCGAACAGCGCCTGGATAGCGGCGAGCTTCTCCAGCTGGTCCACATCCTCCAGCAGCCGCCCCTGGCCGCGCAGGATCAGCGAGCCGCCCCTGCCCTCGCTGCCCCAATCGGCCAGCCCGGCCTCGATGACGGCGCTGGTCAGCGCGTCCAGCTCCGTGCGGTCGAGGGCCATCTCGTCGCCCACCTGCTTGCGCAGCTCCGCGATGGTCAGCCCCGAGAGCCGGGCGTTAAGGTAATTGCTCGCCTGTTGCAGCGCGCTGGGCGGCAGGCCGGGCGGGGTTTCGATGATCCGGTTCTCCACCTGGCCGTCAGCCGAGACCAGCACCACCAGCGCCCGCCCCGGGGAGAGCGGCACGAACTCGATATGCTTCACCGCCCCCTCGCCCTTGGGCGCCAGCACGAGGCCCGCGGCGGCGGAGAGGCCCGAGAGCATGGAGCTGGCCTGGGCCAGCGTGTCCTGCAAGGATCGCCCGGAACCCGCCAGCGCCATGTTGATCGTCGCGCGTTCCTCCTCGGCCAGTTCGCCGAATTGCAGCAATCCGTCCACGAACAAGCGCAGGCCGCGCTCGGTGGGCAGGCGCCCGGCCGAGGTATGTGGCGAGAACAACAGCCCGGCATCGGTGAGGTCCGCCATCACATTGCGGATGGTTGCGGGGGAGAGCTTCTGCGGCAGCAAGCGCGAGAGTGTGCGGCTACCCACCGGCTCGCCGGTCTCCACGTATTGCTCCACGATCTCGCGCAGCACGGCGGCTGAGCGGATATCGAGCCCTGGCGGCAGGCGGGGCGGGGGAGATTTGCCTCTATGGTCCATTGTCACAGTCTCGGATAATAGCACCGAAGATCGATCAGGAGAGACTATCATGCGCCCCTCAGGCAGAAATTTTAACGAACTCCGGAAAGTCTCCATTGAGACCGGGTTCTCCCACCACGCCGAGGGCTCGGCGCTGATCCGCATGGGCGGCACCGAGGTACTGTGCACCGCCAGCGTGGAGGGCAAGGTGCCGGGTTTCATGCGCGGCCAGGGTGAGGGTTGGATCACCGCCGAATACGGCATGCTGCCTCGTGCCACCCATACCCGCGGCGACCGCGAGGCCGCGCGCGGCAAGCAGTCCGGCCGCACGCAGGAGATCCAGCGTCTGATCGGGCGTGCCTTGCGCGCCGTGGTGGACCGCAAGGCCATGGGCGAGATCACCGTCACCCTGGACTGCGACGTGCTGAACGCCGATGGCGGCACGCGCTGCGCCGCCATCACCGGGGCCTACGTGGCGCTGGCGCTGGCCTTCCGCAAGCTGCGGAGCAATAACGTCATCAAGGCCATCCCGTTCACCGGCCAGGTAGCAGCCGTCTCCTGCGGCATCTTCCAGGGCAACCCGGTGCTGGACCTCGACTATACCGAGGATTCCGCCGCCGATGCCGATGCCAATTTCATCCTCACCCAGGGCGGCGGCATTGTGGAGATCCAGGCCACGGCGGAGAAATCCACCTTCGACGACGCCTCCTTCCAGGCGCTGCTGAGCCTTGCCCGCCAGGGCACGGCGGAGTTGTTCGCGGCGCAGAAGGCGGCTCTGGGCTAAAATTCCGGCAGGGCCGCCTCAAGGCGGCCCATTTTACACTTATAGGCTGGCCCAAGCCCCCCGCTTCGTCCCCACCGCCACGGTGACACCAGATTGCGCAGTGCCCTCCGTGTTCGGAACCTCGGTGGAACGCCTGGCCCTGACACTGCTGACCCTTGCCGAACGGTTTGAGGTGGAGCCAGGCGTGGAGTTGCTCATCACTCCGCCCGTCACGCTTGACGAACTCGCCCCCCTGGCCGGCGGCACAAGCCACACCGCCGGGCTAGCCCTGGGACAGCCCGCCTAAAGCCCCAGACGCGGCATCTCGATCGCGGGGCAGCGGTCCATCACCACGGCGAGCCCGGCGGTGCGGGCCTTGGCCGCCGCGGCCTCATTGACCACCCCGAGTTGCATCCAAATCGTCTTCGCGCCCAGGCGGATCGCCTCCTCCACCGGAGCCTCCACCTCTTCCGCCCGGCGGAACAGATCCACCATCTCCAACGGGGTGGCTTCGGCCAAGCTCGCCACCACCTTGCGGCCCAGAATCTCCCGCCCTGCGAGGCCCGGATTCACCGGCGTTACGTCGAAGCCCTTCTCCAGCAAAAATTCCATGACATGGTAGGAAGCACGCTCCGTCTTGGCCGAGGCGCCTACCAGGGCGATGCGCTTCGTCTGCGTGAGGATGCGGCCGATCTCTTCGTCATTCATTTCGCGTCTCTTCCCCAAAAATCGCCGCCCGGCTAAGCCTGCGGCCATGATCAAAACGTTTCTGGCCTGCGTGCTGCTGAGCCTGCTGACCTTCGCCATGTGGGCGAATCCGAACCAGCCGCAGGCAGGGGATGTGACCATGCCGCCCGGCAAGTTCAACAGCCTCTCCTACGGGCCGTACCAGCGCTGGCAGAGCCCCTTCTCTACCGACTACCCCACAGGCGCCGAGGTAGCCAAGGACCTGAAGCTCATCGCCACCGAATCCAATGGCATCCGCACCTATTCCTCCAGCCATGGGGATTACGATATCGGCGCGCTGGCCAAGCAGGCGGGGCTGAAGGTTTGGCTCGGCATCTGGCTGAGCGGCAACACCGCCGACAACGCCAAGGAGATCGCCGCCGGGATCGCCGAGGCCAACGCGCACCCGGATGTCATCACCCGCGTCATCGTCGGTAACGAAGTGCTCCTGCGCCGCGACCTCTCGGTGGATGATCTGATCAAGAACATCGACTATGTGCGCGCCAGGGTAAAGCAGCCCGTGGCCTATGCCGATGTCACCGATTTCTGGAAGAAATTCCCCCAGGTGGCGCCGCATGTGGATGTGGTGATGATCCATTTCCTACCCTACTGGGAGGATACCCCGCTCAGCGTGGATGGCGCCCTGGCCGCAATCCAGTCCACCATCGAGCAGTTCAAAACCATGTTCCCCGGCAAGCAGATTTCCATCGGCGAGACGGGCTGGCCCTCGGCCGGACGCTGGCGCGGCCCCGCCGCCACGGGACGCGTGCAGGAGGCCGTGTTCCTGCGCCGCTTCGCCACGCTCGCGGCGCGCGATGGGGTGGATTACAACCTGATCGAGGCATTCGACCAGAATTGGAAGACCTCCGAGGGCGTGGCCGGGGCGAATTGGGGCATCTGGACCGCCGGACGTCAACCGAAATTCCCTCTCAACGGCCCGGTGGTGGAGAACCCGCAATGGCCCTGGTACGCGGGCTTCGCGGCTTTAGCCGGGGTGCTGCTGTTCGCCGCCGTGGGATTTCGCGATCTGCGCCTCGTTCTGCCCGCCTTCGCGCTGGGTAACGGCCTTGCCGTGGCCTGCGTGGGCACCCTGCCCTACCTGAATGTGTACTGGCATCATCTGGGCGTGCTGTTCACCCCCAGGGAAGCCAGCCTGCCCTACGAGACATGGATGCTGCTCGACGCGCTGGTGAACCTACCCTTGCAGGCCTTGTTCGCGCTGCTGGCCATCCGCCGGGTTGACGCCCTTCTGGCTGGGCGGGCGCTGCCGCCCGTGACCACCGGAGCCGCCGTGCTGGCGGGCCTTCGCCGGTTCCGTCTGGCCGTGAATTATGACAGCCTATGGTTCATTTTCCTCGTCTCCGCCGCTGTGTTCCAGTCACTGCTGGTGTTCGATGGCCGCTACCGCGACGCGCCGACGCCGGTTTTCATTGTTCCGGTCATCGCCGCCGTGCTGCGCTTCTGGAGCAAAGACAAGCCGCAGCAGATGGGTTGGGAGGAAATCGCCGCCGCGGCGTTCCTGGCCGTGCTGGCCCTGGCCGACATGGTGGTGGAAGGGCCGAGCAATCTCGTCTTCATCATCTGGAATATCGAAGCACTGGTGATCGCCGCCCCGGTGCTTGCCGCGCTCCGGCAGGCTCATAGGTCGTAAGGCGGGGCTTTGTCGTAAGCGGGCAGCGTTTCATCCTGCGCCTGCCAGGAGACGCGCTCGCAAACCCAGCCCTGCACGGTGGGGCGGATGGCCTCCGGGGCGTCAAGCGAGCCGAGGGTGACGCCGACCGACCGGCCTTCATCGTCGGTCATGTAAAGCGGGCCGCCGCAATCGGGGCAAAACCAGCGGGTGGCGTGTACGGATGAGGCGTAGCCCCTCGCCTGCCCCTTGGTGACGTGAAACCGCGATGGCGCCACTTGCACCCAGGGCAGCGATGCCGCGCCGCTCGCCTTGCGGCATGCGCCGCAGAAGCAGATATCGGCGACGTCTCCCGGCTCGTAATCCAGCCTGTAGGTCACGGCGCCGCAGAGGCACCCACCGGAGAGCCGCACCGCCACGGCTAGAACGAGGGCGGCGAGTTGGCGCTGATCAGCACACAGGGCTCCGGTCCCGGGTTGCGGAAGCGGTGCGGGATGTCGGAGCGGAAATAATAGGCATCGCCGGGGCTGAGCACGCGCTCCTGCACGCCCACGGTTAGTATCACACTGCCCGAGACCACGATGCCGCATTCCTCGCCATCGTGGCGGAGCATGGCATCGCCAGTATCGGCCCCAGGCTGATAGGTCTCACGCAACATCTGTAGCGAGCGGTCCTTCACCTTGCGGCCGATCATGCGCATCGAAATCGCCGGATCGTAGGAGATCTCAGTCAGTTCGTCGGCGGTGAAGAACACATTGTCCGACGGCGAGAAGTTGAGCGTGAAGAAATCGGCCAGAGAGAGCGGAATACCGTCCAAAATCTTCTTCAACGAGGAAATGGACGGGCTGACCCGGTTTTGCTCGATCAGCGAGATCGCCCCGTTCGTCACCCCCGCACGGCGTGCCAGCTCGCGCTGCGTCAGCCCGAAAATCTGGCGCACCAGCTTCAGCCTGGTGCCGATATCGTCCAACGTGTCATCGTTCTGGAGGGCTGCAGACATGATCTTCTTATGATCCGCACGTTTAGGATTTTCAACAATGCTACGCGGGCAATACTCTCACGCGCAACGAAAAAGGTGAATCCTCCGCAAAACATCATCCAATTATTCTTGACGGCCCAACGGGGCCTAAGCCACAATCCAGAAAGCAACAATTTTGGGGTTTTGCGTGCTGTGGATCGTCGAGCCGCCCGGAACTGACATCCTTAGCCAGACCACTCAGGCAGGCCCATAATGTCTGCCTCAGCCAGCCCCGCGGCCGCAGCAGCCGCTCCCTCCCCCAAGCGTGGCGCCATTTCCATTCGCGGTATCACCCGGATTTTCGCCGGCTCCGTGCCTGCCGTGGACCATGTGGACCTCGAAATCCACGCCGGTGAATTCTTTACCCTGCTAGGCCCCTCGGGCTGCGGCAAGACCACGCTGCTGCGCATGATCGCCGGGTTCGAAACACCCGACGAGGGCAAGATCCTGATCTCCGGCAGGGATATGGAAGACGTGCCCGCGCATAAGCGCGCGGTGAACACCGTGTTCCAGTCCTACGCGCTGTTTCCGCACCTGAACGTGGAACAGAATATCGGCTTCGGCCTGCGCATGAAGGGCGTGAAGACCCCCGAGCGCAAGAAGCGCGTCGATGCCATCATGGAGATGCTGCAGATCGGCCAGTTCGCCACCCGCAGCGCCGCCCAGCTTTCGGGCGGGCAGCGCCAGCGCGTGGCCCTGGCCCGCGCGCTCGTGAACGAACCGGAGGTGGTGCTGCTCGATGAGCCGCTCTCCGCGCTGGACGCCAAGCTGCGCAACGAGTTGCAGATCGAACTGCTGCGCATGCAGAAGCGCCTGGGCATGACCTTCATCTTCGTCACCCACGACCAGCACGAGGCGTTGGTGATGTCCGACCGCATCGGCGTGATGAGCAAGGGCAAGCTGGAGCAGGTCGGCCCGGTGCTGGATGTATACGAGAAACCAAAAAACGTGTTCGTGGCGGAATTCCTCGGCCTGTCCAATATCTGGCCGATCACCTCCTCCGGCGCGCACAGCGCCGCCTCGCCCATCGGCGAACTCAGCATCGACGCACCGCTGAACGGCGCCAACATGGCGATGATCCGCCCCGAAAAAATTTGGATCTACAACGACACGGCAGCGCCCAAGGACCGCGCCAACCTGTTCTTCGGCACAGTGCGCGAGGCCATCTACATGGGTGCCGCCACCCAGTACCGTATCGAGCTGGCGGGCGGGCATTCCGTGCTAGCCTTTGATACCAACAACCAGGCCACCGAGCGCAGCTGGCGCCCCGGCGAAAAGGTGGCCGTGGAGCTGAAGCCCGACAACATCATGCTGATCTCACCATGAGCGCCACGGCGCAAACCGAACAGGAGATCGAGGCCGGGCGGCAGCGCCTGCGGCTCTGGGTCACCTCCGGGCCGGGGCTGGTCTGGATCATGATCTTCCTGCTGATCCCCAGCGCCGTGTTGCTGGGCATCGCGTTCTTCTCGGCCGATGATTACGGCGCCCCGGTGCTGCCATTCTCCGTGCAGCCCTTCCAGCAGGTGGCCGGGTACTCGCTGCTCGGCTGGGATCCGGGCAATATCACCATCTTCCTGCGCTCGCTGGGGCAGGCCGGCATCGCCACGCTGGTTTCGGCCGCGCTCTCCTACCCGCTGGTGTTCTTCATCCTCAGCCGGCCGGAGGCTCTGCGCCCGCTGCTGCTGCTGTTCATCGTGCTGCCCAGCTGGACCAACCAGGTGGTGCGCACCTATGCCTGGCTGGAGCTGCTCGGCCCCAACGCGCCGGTCTCCTGGGTGGCGCATCTGCTGCACGCCGTGCCGCCCGATCTCGGCCTCGCCCCCGGCAGCTTCGCCGTCACCACCGGGCTTGCCTATAACTACCTGCCCTACATGATCGTGCCGCTCTACGCATCGGCGGAGAAGCTGGACTGGACGCTGGTGGAAGCCGGGCGCGACCTTTACGCCTCCGGCGTGCGACTGTTCTGGCATGCGGTGTTCCCGCAAACCCTGCCCGGCCTGCTCTCGGGCATCATCTTCGTCGCCATCCCGGCCTTCGGCGACTACGTGGTGCCGCAGTTGCTGGGCGGCGACAAGGCGCTGATGATCGGCTCGCTGATCGCCAACCAGTTCACCGAAACACCGGACTGGCCCTATGGCGCGGCGCTGACCATTATCATGCTCGTCTTCACCGGCATGGGTCTGGTGGGCTTCCGCATCCTCACCCGCAAGCTGGGCGGCGCCGAGGAGGCCACGATATGATCCCGCGCGGCGTACGCTACGCCCTCTCGGGCATTTCCTGGCCGCTTTACGCGTTGCTCTACACACCGCTGGCGCTGGTGGCGTATTACTCCTTCGCCCCCGCGCCGAATGAAGCCGGGCATTCGCTGCATGCCTATAACGTGCTGCTGCACGACGGCGCCGCATTCACCGCCCTGCGCCGCTCGCTGATCCTCGCCATCGGTTCGGCCATCACCTCCACCGCACTCGGCACATTGCTGGGCTACGGGCTGTGCCGCTTCCGCTCGCCCAACGCCAAGGGCGTGCTCGCGCATCTGCCCAGCCTGATCATCTACACGCCCATTATCATGCCGAGCCTCGTGTTTGGCATCTCGGAGCTGATTTTCTTCAATCTCGTCCACAACGCCACGGGCTTTCTCAGCGCCGGGCTGGAGACGATGATCATCGCGCATATCACCTTCCAGGTACCGTATGTCGCTCTCACGGTGTATGCACGCCTCGCCGGGCTCGACCCGTATCTGTTCGACGCCGCCAACGATCTTTACGCCAACGGGCTCAAGAGCTTTCTCTATCTCATCATCCCGGTGGTGCAGCCGGCGATTATCGGCGGCTTCCTCCTCGGCATCACCCTCTCCATCGACGATTTCACCATCAGCTTCTTCACCGCGGGGCCGGGCAGCGTTACGCTGCCGATCTATATCTACGGCGCCATCGCGCGAAAGGGCATCTCGCCCGAGATCAACGCGCTCGGCACGCTGATGATCGGCACCATCATCACGCTGGCGCTGGTGCATTTCTTCATCACACGGCACCGCGACCGCGCGGGCCAGTTCGCAGCAAGAGGAAATATAACATGAGGTTCCTGTCCTTCATCGCCGCGGGCGCGATCGCGCTTGGCCTCGCGGCCCCCGCCGCCCATGCCGAACAGCCGACGCTCAACCTGTTCATCTGGTCCGACTATATCGACCCCGGCCTAATCAAATCCTTCGAGGCACAGTGCAACTGCAAGGTCGTGGAGACCGATTACGAGAGCAACGCCGAGCTGGAAGCCAAGCTGCGCGCGGGCGGTGATTCGCAGTACGACGTGGTGGTGCCCTCCTCCTACTACGTGCCGGAGCTGCAGGATGAAGGGCTGATCCAAAAACTCGACCATTCCAAGCTGCCTAACTTCACCAATCTGGCGGCCAAGTTCCAGAACCCGGATTACGACCCGGCCGACGCCTACTCCATCCCCTATCAATGGGGCACCACGGGCATCGTATACGACCCAGCCAAGATCAAGGACCCCGGCACCGGCTGGGGCCTGCTGTTCGACCCGAAGATGAACCCGAACTATCCGTTCGTGATCCCCAAGGGCGAAGGGCGTGACCAGATCGGCGCCGCCTGCGCTTATCTGGGCTACGGCTTCAACTGCTCCGAGAAGAGCCAGTGGATCGCCGCGGCCAAGCTGATCGAGCAGACCAAGAAGCGCTCGAATTTCGCCGGGTTTGTCGATGAAACCCCGGCGCGCGACCAGATGAAGAGCGGGCTGATCGCCGCCGCCATGGCTTATAACGGCGATATCGGCCAGTGCTACAGCGATGGCTCCTGCAAAACCCTGAAGTTCTTCCTGCCCAAGGAAGGCGCCGAGATCTGGGTGGATACGATGGCCATCCCCACCCATGCGCCGCACCCCGAGCTGGCGCTACAGTTCATAAACTTCATCCTGGACGCGAATAACGGCGCGACCCTCTCCAACTTCAACCAGTACGCCAGCCCCAACCAGGCATCGCAGAAGCAGCTGACCGGCATTCTCGCCAGCCCGCTGCTCAACCCCAGCCCCGAGGAGATGCAGCATCTCGTCTTCCTCGCCCCGCTGCGCGGCGCCCAGTACAAGCTGTTCAACCAGATCTGGACCAGCGTGCTCCAGTAAAAACGAGGCCAGGCGGCGCTCAATTCCGGGCGCCGCCCGCTTATCGAGGACAACATGAGCAATGAACAAGTGGATTTAAAAGAGTGGTTCGACGAGCATCGGATTACTGAAGTTGAATGCCTGGTGCCGGATATCACCGGCATCCCGCGCGGCAAGATCATGCCCGCGCAGAAATTCTTCCAAAGCGGCGCGCCCCGCCTGCCGGAGGCGATCTTCATCCAGTCCGTGACCGGTGAGTACCCCGAGGACCCCGAGGACAAGCTCACCGATCCGGCGATCATCGACATCAAGCTGGTGCCGGATGCGAGCACAGTCCGCCTCGTGCCCTGGGCGCATGAGCCAACCGCGCAGATCATCCATGATTGCCAATACGCGAACGGCACGCCGGTGCCGATGGCGCCTCGGCAAGTCCTGCAGCGTGTGCTCAAGCTGTACGAAGAAAAAGGCTGGAAACCGGTGCTGGCGCCGGAGCTGGAATTCTACCTCGTCGCCCGCAATACCGACCCCGATTACCCGCTGGTCCCGCCCGTTGGCCGCTCCGGCCGCCAGGAAACCGGGCGGCAATCCTACTCCGTGGACGCGGTGAACGAGTTCGACCCGCTCTTCGAGGAAATGTACGATTTCTGCGATTTGCAGGAGATGGATCTCGACACGTTGATCCATGAGGAAGGTGCTGCACAGGTGGAGATCAACTTCCTCCACGGCGACCCGATGAGCCTTGCCGACCAGGTGTTCCTGTTCAAGCGCACGGTGCGCGAGGTGGCGCTGCGCCACAACATCTATGCCACCTTCATGTCCAAGCCGATGGGCGGCGAGCCCGGCTCGGCCATGCATGTGCACCAAAGCATCGTGAACCCGAAGACGGGCGAGAACCTGTTCGCCGGACCGGATGGCAAGGCCAGCCCGCTGTTCAAGAGCTACCTCGCGGGCTTGCAGAAATACATCCCCACGGTGATGCCGATCTTCGCGCCGAACGTGAACTCCTACCGCCGGCTCACGCGCTTCTCCAACGCGCCGATCAACCTGCAATGGGGCTACGACAACCGCACCTGCGGCCTGCGCGTGCCGTTTGGCGAACCCAACGCCATGCGCGTGGAAAACCGCGTGCCGGGGGCGGACGCCAACCCGTATCTCGCCTTCGCGGCGACGCTGGCCTGCGGCTATCTCGGCATGGTCGAAGGGCTGGCACCGACGGAACCGCAAATCGGCTCGGCCTATTCCGGCCAGTACACCCTGCCGCGCGAACTCTCCCATGCGCTGGACCTGATGGCGGCCAGCCAGCCGATGCGCGACGTGCTGGGCGAGAAGATGGTGGACGTGCTAGTGGCGGTGAAGCGCCTGGAATACGAGACGTATCTGCGCGTCATCTCCTCCTGGGAGCGTGAACACCTGCTGCTCAACGTTTAACCGGAGCGGCGGATCATGTTGAACAATTACTACCACGCCACGCGGCGTGTGGGTTTTGCCGCCGATAGTTTGGCGGGGGACGTAACCGTGGATGCCGCCATCATCGGCGGCGGCATCACCGGCGTTTCGGCGGCGCTGCATCTGGCCGAGCGGGGCTATTCCGTGGCCCTGCTCGAGGCGCAGGACATCGGCTGGGGTGCTTCCGGGCGCAATGGCGGGCAGGTGCTTCCCGGTTTCGGCTGCTCGTTGCACAAGCTCAAGCACCTCACTGGCGCCGCGACCACCAAGCAGCTCTGGGACATGTCCTTGGAAGCCGTGGACCTGCTGCACACGCAGATCGCACGCTTCGCCATCCCCGCTGATCCGGTGCGCGGTTATCTGCACGCAGCTATCAAGCCGCGCCAGGTGCGGGATTTGCGGCAGGAGCAGGAGGAGCTGGCGAGCCTCGGCGCCCCGGTGGGGCGGCTGCTGGAGGGGGCGGAGTTGCGCGCGCGCCTCAACAGCCCGCGCTATCTGGCGGCGCTGGAGGACAACATCTCCGGCCATATCCACCCGCTGAACTACACGCTGGGGCTGGCAAAGGCCGCGCAGGCGGCGGGTGCCAAACTCTATGCGGGCGCCAAGGTCTCGAACGTCGAGCAAGGCAGCACGCTCACCCTACAGGTGGGGGCGCATAAGGTACGGGCGAAATATCTGCTGGTGGCGGGCGGAGCGTATCTCAACGGGCTGCTGGAGGGGCTGGCAGGCTATATCATGCCGGTCGGCACTTACATCATGGCCACGGAGCCGCGCGCGGACGTGCCGGGCCTGATCCCCGGCAACGAGGCAGTGGCGGATCTCAACTTCGTGCTCGATTATTTCCGCCGCTCGCCCGACAACCGCATGCTGTTCGGCGGGCGCGTCTCCTACTCCACTTTGCCGCCGCCGAGCCTTGGGGCCTCCATGCTGCGCCGGGCCGTCCGGGTGTTTCCGCAACTCAAGGACGCCAAGGTGGAGTTCGTCTGGGGCGGGAATGTGGACATCACCGTCAACCGTGCCCCACATTTCGGGCGGCTCGCGCCGAACATATTGTTCACGCACGGCTTCTCGGGGCATGGCGTGGCGCTCACGGGGCTGGCTGGCAAGCTGGCGGCCGAAGCCATCTCAGGGCAGGCGGAGCGGTTTGACGTGTTCACCCGCATCCCGCATGCGCGCTTCCCCGGCGGACGGGCCTTGCGCACCCCTGCTTTGCTGGCCGCCACCACGTGGTTCCGCCTGCGGGACATGCTGTAGCGGGCAGACATTGCATTCCAACAGCAGGGCGCGCCAATATCAGGCAACCGAACCCAGGAGGGGGTAAAGATGTCGGTGCGCAAATTCCTGCTCCCGGTCAGCAGCCCGGCCTCGGCCCATGCCGCCCTACAGACCGGGCTGATGCTGGCCAGGATGTGGAGCGCCCATCTGCACGTGCTGCACATCCAGGCCGATGCGCGCGACATTGCCCCCTTCGCCGGAGAGGGGCTTTCCGGCGCGCTGATTGAGGACATGCTCACCGCCACCGAGCGCGAGGGCGGCGCGAGGGCGAAGCTGCTGCGCGAGATGTTCGAGCAGGCGACAGAAGAGGTCGGCATCCCCGTGGGCACCGCCCAGCGCGGGCGCGACGAGCCGAGCGCCTGCTTCACCAGCATCACCGGGCGGGAGGAGCAGGTCATCGCCCACAAGGCGCGACTCTCCGACCTCACCATCGTGCCGCATCCGCAGGTGGGCGAGGACGTCGCCTCGGCCGACGCCCTGCACGCCGTGCTGTTTGATTCCGGCCGCCCGGTGCTGCTAGCCCCCACCACGCCGCCGCAAACCATCGGCAAGCGCGTGGCCATCGCCTGGAACGGCACCGCCAATGCCGCCTCGGCCCTGGCCTCGGTGATGCCCTTCGTGCGCCAAGCGGAGGCCGTGCGCATCCTGGTCTCGGATGATTACGCCAAGCCCGGCCCCAACGGGGCGGAGGTGGCGGAATATATCTCGCACCACGGCGTCACCGCCGATGTGGCCCGCTTCTCCCCCATCAACCGCATTACCGGCGCGGGGCTGCTGGCGGCGGCGGCGGCGTTCGGGGCGGATCTGATGTCCATGGGCGCGTATTCCACCGCCTCGCGGCTGCGCCAGCTCATCCTGGGCGGCACCACCCGCCACGTGCTGGAAAACGCCCAACTACCAGTACTGATGAACCGTTGATTAAGCTCCAATCCGTCATCTTCGCTGGATTTTGCAGCCGGTGAAGAAATGTAACCCCTAGCTCCCAGAGATTGAGAGCCCATTTTTATTGTGGCATTTATGTCACAGTAAAAAATTTATACCGCGATAAGCTAAAGATTTTTCCGCAGGAGACAACACAAGATATGCGTACAACCTTCATCCGTGGCACCGCGCTCACGCTGGCCCTTTTCGGCGCTACCGCCCTGGCCGGCCTGCCCGCCTCCCCGGCACACGCGGCGGACGCATCGCTGGACGAAACCTCAGCCGTGCAGCAGGGCTTTACCCCAGTGCCGGATTTCTCCGGCCTCGTGAAGCATGTGGCTCCGGCGGTGGTGTCCGTCGATGTGCATCTGAAGCTCAGCCAGACCTCCGACGACCAGGCCGATAATGGCGGCGGCCAGGGCCAGCCCGGCCTGCCGCCCGGCTTCCCGCAGATCCCGGGCTTCCCCGGTTTTCCCTTCGCGTTCGGTACGCCGCAGCAGCCGCAGGCGGTGGAGGCCAAGGGCTCCGGCTTCCTCATCGACCAGAACGGCACCATCGTCACCAACAACCATGTGGTGAAGGATGCGCGCACGGTCACCGTCACCCTCTCGGACGGCAACACCTATCCGGCCAAGATCCTGGGCACCGACGCCAAGACCGACCTAGCCGTGCTAAAGATCAATGCCGGGCACCCACTGCCTTATGTCGATCTCGGCCCCTCCTCCTCGGTGCAGCCGGGCGAATGGGTGGTGGCCATGGGCAACCCCTTCGGGCTGGATGGCACGGTGACGGCGGGCATCGTCTCCGCCCTTGGGCGCGATATCGGCGATGGCCCGTATGACAAGTTCATCCAGATCGACGCACCCATCAACGAGGGAAATTCCGGGGGCCCGCTCTTCGACCAGAAGGGCGAGGTCATCGGCGTGAACACCGCCATCCTCTCGCCCTCCGGTGGCTCGGTGGGCATCGGTTTCGCCATCCCGTCGGACATGATCAAGCGCGTGGTCACCCAGCTCATAAGCAACGGCAAGGTGGTGCGCGGCTATCTCGGCGTCGCGGCGCAGCAAATCTCGCCGCAGATGGCCCAGGCGCTCGGCCTGCCTTCCGACAACCCGGCCAAGGACGGCGCGCTCGTGGCCGCCGTCTCGCCGGGCAGCCCCGCCGAGAAGGCCGGGCTGAAGCCGGGCGACGTGATCACCAGCGTCAACGGCCAAGCCGTCACCAGCCCGGGCGATCTCGCCAGCGACATCGCCAATGTGGACCCTAACCACAAGGCCGATATCGTGTATCTGCGTAACGGCAAGCAGAACACGGTCTCCATTTCGGTGACGACGATGCCGGCCAACCCGGATGCGGGCTTCCAGCAGAACGGCAGCGGCAACTCCGGCGCCGCGCAGCAGCAGGGCGCGCTGGGGCTTACCCTGGCGCCGCTGACACCGGATGCGCGCAACCAGCTCAACCTGCCCGACAGCGCAAACGGCGCCGTAATTACCGCAGTGAAGCCGAACTCGCTGGCGGATCAGGCTGGGTTGCAGCCGGGCGACCTGCTGGTGGGCGTGGGCGCCACCAACGTGAACACGCCCGACGATGCGGTGGCCGCCATCGCCGCCGCGCGCAAGAGCGGCAGCGGCGCGCTGGCGCTGCGCATCATCCGCCAGGGGCAGGCGCTGTTCGTCGGCATCGGGCTGAGCAATAACGGCGGCAATTCCGGCAACTGATCTGCCGGGCGTGTCCCATTAAAAAAGGCCGGAGGAAAATCCTCCGGCCTTTTGTTTTGAAAGTTTCTGCGTTCTTCACGGCTTTTCAAAGATTGCTGCCAAGCACGCTTAAACCAGCGGCACGCGCTGAGCAGACCAAAAACTTCTGTTAGTTGTTAAGCAGGCAAACGCAGGTGGTAGCTCTTGGGCCGCGTCAGCGTCTCATAGCCCCAGCGCGAGAGCGTGTAGCCTCGTCCGGTATCCTTCACACCAACCCAGGGGAGTGCGGGGTCCAGCGCGTCGCAACGGTTGAGAAACACGGTGCCGGTTTCCACGCGGTCGCCGATGCGCTCGGCGGCTTCCACGTCGCGCGTGAAGATCGCGGCGGTGAGGCCGTATTCGCTGTCGTTCATCAGTCGGATGGCTTCCTCGTCATCCTTCACCTTCATGATGCCAACCACCGGGCCGAAGGTCTCCTCGGTCATCACACGCATCGAGTGGTCAACGTTGATGAGGATCTGCGGCGCCATATAGGCCGTGCCGATCTTATCCGCCGCGAAGGCGGCCGGGTCGATGAGTGCGCGCGCCCCCTGGCTCACGGCTTCCTCCACCTGGCCCCGGATGAACGCCGCCGCCTTGGCCGACACCACCGGGCCGATATTGGTCTCAGGTAGTGTCGGGTCGCCCAGGCGATAGGTGTTGGTGAAGGCCACGGCACGTTCCACGAACTCGTCGAACACGCTCTCATGCGCGTAGATGCGCTCGATGCCGCAGCAGGACTGGCCGGAGTTGAAGAAGGCGCCGTCGATGAGATTGTCCACCGCGAAACCGACATCGGCATCGGCGCGGACATAGGCGGGGTCCTTGCCGCCCAGCTCCAGCCCCACACCGATAAACCGGTCCGCCGCCGCGCGGGAGACGGCATGGCCCACCGGCACCGAGCCGGTGAAGTTCACATGCGCGATGCGGCCATCCTTCACCAGCCTCTCCGCCGTGGAGCCGGCCACATGGAGGTGCTGGAACACACCCTGCGGCAGCCCGGCTTCGTCGAACGCCTGCTGGAAGCGCTCGGCGACCAGCTGCGTCTGCGCCGCGTGCTTCAGCACCACGGTATTGCCCGCCATGATGGCGGGGATGATGGAGTTGACGGCGGTGAGCAGCGGATAGTTCCACGGCGCGATGACGAAGATCACCCCGAGCGGCGTGCGCTTCACGTAGCGTTTGAAGCCGTCCTTCGGGCCGGGGTCGAGATTGGCGAGACCAGCCGGGGCCTCGGTGATCATGTAACGGGCGCGGTCAACGCAGGTGCGGACCTCATTGGGCGCCTGGGAGACAGGGCGGCCCATCTGCCAGGCCAGTTCCAGGGCGATCTCGTCGATATGCGTCAGCAGCGCGTCACAGAACTTGGAGCAGAGGGCGGCGCGCTGTTCCAGCGTGGTCAGCGCCCATTGCGCCTGCGCCTTCACCGCATTGTCCAGCACCGCGTTGATGTGGTTCTCGCCCGCGAAGGGACGCTCGGCATAGACCCGGCCATCCACGGGCGTGATCGTCTGTTGCATGCTCATTTTGTTTCTCCCGGCGCTTGTGTGTGCGCCCACAGCTCATGTGCGGCGTAGCAGAGTCCGCCTATGCACGCCGGCGCCAGAAAATACATGACCCTGAACAACAAAATAGCCCCCAGCGCGTCGGCGGTGGGCAGATAGGCGGAAAGGCCGAGCAGCAGCACGGAATCGAACACCCCCACCCCGCCCGGCAGGCCGGAATAAGCGCCGGAGGCAAAGGCTGCGAGGTAGAGGCTGAGTACCAGCGGGTAACTCAAGCCCGGCGTGGCGGGCAGCACGGCGTAGAGTACGGCGCTGGTGGTGGCGATGTCAGCGCAGGACAGGACGATCTGGATCGCGGCGAGACGCGATCCGGGCAGCGCGATCTCGCGCCCCAGCAGCCGCACCGAACTGCGCCCATGCGCCGCCGTGACATAGGCCACGGGAATAGAGATGAGGACCAGCCCAGCCAAGCGCAGCAGCCCCGGCGCGGTATTGCCGAAAACCGGCATGGCATCGGGCCACAGCAGCAGGAAGCCCCCCAGCAGAGAGGCCAAGCCGAGGGTGAAATTCGTTGCCGAGAGCGCGACGATGCGCGTGATGCCCGGCCCCGGCACGCTCCATTGCGCATAGAGCCGCACCCGGATGGCGGCGGCGGAGATGGCCGGGGCGCCAAGCACATGACTCAGCGAATAGGCGCAGAACGAGGCCAACCCGATACGCCGCAGCCCGAGCGGGGGAAATTTCGCCACCCGCCGCGCGAAGAGCACGCCCGGCAGGTCGTAGGCGCACATGATGCAGCAGCTCGCCCCCAGCGCCAGTACCGCGTGCAGGATATGCTCGCGCGGCGTAGCCTCCAGGGCGGCGAGGATATCCCCCAGGCTCAGCTTCTTCAGCGCGCCACGCAGCCCCACCACGGCACCGGCCAGCACCAGCAGGCCGAGTACCGGTGGCAGGTATTTCAGCGCCTTGCGCCGCATGGCCGCCTCGGAAGCTGGTTTAGTCTCGCGCCAAGGAGGTTTCGATCAGCGCGACGGTGCGCTCCACGCCGTACAGGGCGATGAAACCGCCGAAGCGCGGGCCCTCCGTGGTGCCGAGCAGCACTTGGTACAGGCAGTCGAACCACGCTTTCAGCGGCGCGAACGGGTGGCGCTTGCCAATCGCATAGACGAGGTTTTGCAGCTTCTCCGCCGCCGTCTCGCCCGGATACTGCGCCTGCTCGCCCGATTTCAGGCTCTCGGCCAGATCCACCAGCGCGCCGCGCTCCACCTCGGTGGGTGCACGGTACTGCTTGGTGGGCTGCACGAAGTCGCGGTTATAGGCGATGGCGTGGTGCACCAGCTTGGCCAGGAACGGATAGGTCTCGGCATCCGCGCCGGGGATATAGGCACGGATGAAGCCCCAGAGCATCTCCGGGCTGTCGGCATTAATGACCGAGGCCAAGTTGAGCAGCATGGTGAAGCCGATCGGCGAGCCCGCATGCTCGGGCAGCTTGCCGGCATGGATATGCCAAGCCGGATTGTCATGCGGCTTCTCGGCCGTGGGCAGGGCGGCAACGGCATTGATATAATCATCCGTGGCGCGCGGGATGACATCAAAGAACAGGCGCTTGGCGCGCTGCGGCGCGTGATACATGAATTGCGCCAGCGATTCCTTGGGCGCGTAGGTCAGCCATTCGTCGATGGACAGGCCGTTGCCCTTGGACTTGGAAATCTTCTGCCCCTTCTCGTCGAGGAACAGCTCGTAGGTGAGATTGAGCGGCGGCTCCTTGCCCAAAGCGCGCACGATGGACGAGGACAGCTTCACGCTGTCGATCAGGTCCTTGCCGGACATCTCGTAATCCACGTCCAGCGCGTACCAGCGCATGGCCCAGTCGGCCTTCCACTGGAGCTTGGCGGCGCCGCCGGTCACGGCGGTCTCGTACTTGGTGCCGGTGTCCGGGTCGGCCCAGAACACGGTGCCGTGGTCCACGTCCACCTTGTCGATGGGCACCTGCATCACCACGCCGGTGCGCGGGTGGATGGGCAGGATGGGCGAATACGTAGCCTTACGCTCGGCGCCCAGCGTAGGCAGGATGATGCTCACGATCTCGTCGTGATGCGCAAGCACGTGCAGCAGCGCATCGTCGAACCGGCCGGACATGTAATAATCGGAGGCGGAGGCGAACTCGAACTCGAAGCCGAAGGCGCGCAGGAAGTCCTGCAGCATGTTGTTGTTGTGCTCGCCGAAGCTCTCGAACTTGCCGAACGGGTCCGGGATGCGGGTCAGCGGCTTGCCGAGATGCTGGCGCAGCATGTCCTTGTTCGGCACGTTCTCCGGCACCTTGCGCAGGCCGTCCATATCGTCCGAGAAGGCGAGCAGGCGCGAGGGCAGCCCGGTGAGATCGGTGAACGCCTTGCGCACCCAGGTGGTGCGCGCCACCTCGCCGAACGTGCCGATATGCGGCAGGCCGGAGGGACCGTACCCAGTCTCGAACAGCGCGTGGTCCTTGCCTTTCTGTTTCAGGCGCTCGGCGATACGTTCAGCTTCACGGAAGGGCCAGGACAGAGAGGTTTGTGTATTTTCGCTCATGGTGCGCCTGCTCTAGAACCGGAACGGCAGCCCCGCAACAGGGCATGCGTCCAACGTGCGAGACAAACCGTGAACAAACCCGTATAACAGCCGGGCATGCCGATTCTTCCCCCCCTGCCCGCTCTGGTGGCCGGACATGGCCGCGCCGTCATCCTGGGCACGGATGGCGTGGTGGCGCCGCTGAAGCTCGGCACCGTGGCGCGCCAGCTTGGGCAGGACGCCGCCTTGGTGGTGCATGGGCCGGTAACGCTCAAGCGTCTTGGCAATCCTTCGATTCACTTACTGGACCTGCTGGAACTCTTCGCCTTCGTCTGCCCGGCGCAAACGCTCGCCCCCACCCCCGCCGGCCTCGCCCGCGCGCTGGAGATGGACGTGCCGCAGAGCCTCGACTCCGCAGCACTGGCGCTCTCGGAAATGGCCGAGGCGCTGCTCACCCGGCTGGCGGCGGGCAAGGACACGCCCGCCAACCGAGATGCCCCAGGCTTGGCAGCGCGCATGGGAGAATTTGGCTGGGGCTGGGCGCCTTACGTGCTTGCGGCGCTCGGCCAGCCCCACGCCCGGCCGGACGGCATGGCCATGCGCCTGGGCAAGCGGCTGCCGAAATGGGAGGAAGTCGCCCCCCGGCCGCCGCCATCGTCTTTCCCCGTCACCTCCGCCCAGGCCCGCGCGCGGCTCGCGACACTGCTGGGGCCGGGGGCCGAACAGCGCCCGGCGCAGGCGGATTTTGCCTCGGCAGCGACGGAGGCCTTCGCCCCGCGCCTGATTGAGGGCAGCCCACATGTGGTCATCGCCGAGGCCGGGACCGGCACGGGCAAGACGCTGGGGTATCTCGCCCCCGCCTCGCTCTGGGCCGAGCAGAACAAGGGCGCGGTGTGGGTCTCCACCTATACGCGGCATCTGCAACGGCAGATCGAGCAGGAGGCCAGCCGCCTGCCCGGCGCGTTGAAGGTGGTGCTGCGCAAGGGGCGGGAGAATTATCTCTGCCTGCTGAATTTCGAGGACGCTTCCGGCGTGGAGCGTTACGCCACGCCGCTGGGGCTGATCGCCCGCTGGGCCATGGCCAGCGCCGATGGCGATCTCTTCGGCGGCGACCTGCCCGGCTGGTTCGCCGAACTCTTCGGCGGCGGGTTGCTGGCGCAGATCGCCGACCGGCGCGGCGAGTGCATCCATGCCGCCTGCCCGCATTTCTCCACCTGCGTCATCGAGCGCGTGGTGCGTGACGCACGCCAGGCCGATCTTGTCATCGCCAACCATGCGCTGGTGATGGCCCAGGCCGTCTGGGGCGGGCTGGACGACGACTACGTGCCCACGCGCTACGTGTTCGACGAAGGGCATCATATCTTCGACGCGGCGGACAGCGCCTTCTCTGTGGAACTGTCCGGCGCCGCCATGGCCGAGTTGCGACGCTGGCTGCTAGGGGCCGAGGGCACACGCTCGCGTGCCCGGGGTCTCGCTCGGCGGCTTGAAGATCTCGCCGCCACGGACGACACCACGAAGAAACATGTGGAAGCCGCGCTGAAGGCGGCAAGAGCCCTGCCCGCGCCGATGTTCTCCACCCGGCTCGACCCGGAGCTGGAGCCGGACAACAACCCGGCCGAGGCGCTGCTCCGGGCCTTGCGCGAACAGCTCCGCGCCCGCGCCAAGGAGAACGAACTGAACGGCGCCGTGGGGTTCGAAGGAGATCTGCACCCGCTAAATCCGGATATCTTGCCCGCAGCGCAAACCCTCTCCCGCGCGCTGGCTGAGTTGCGCGCCCCGCTGGAGGCCCTGCGCGAGCATATGCTGGACCGGCTGGAGACTGACCCGGAACTGGAGGAGAGCGTGCGCCAGCGGCTGGAGGGCATCGCCCGCGGGCTGAAGCGCCGGGGCATGGACCCTCTCGCCGCCTGGATGCGCATCCTCGACGGCCTTGGCAACGAACCCGCCCCCGGCCAGCGTCCAGCGCGCATCGAGTTCCTGCGGCTGGACCGCGAGGCCGGGACCGACCGCGATATCGCCTTGCTCTCGCACATGCTCGACCCGACGGAGGCGTTTATCCAGAGCATCGCCATCCCGGCGCATGGGTTGCTCATCACCTCCGCCACGCTGCGCGACGGCAGCGACAATGAAACCGCCTGGGAAAACGCCAAGGCGCGTACTGGGGCGGTACACCTCGCCACACCGGCGATTCGCGCCGCGTTCGAGTCGCCCTTCGACTATGCGGACCGCACGCGCATCGTGCTGATCTCTGATGTGAACACGCAGGATATCGGGCAGCTTGCCGGGGCGTATCAGGCGCTGTTCCAAGCGGCGGGCGGCGGCGGGCTGGGGCTGTTCACCGCTATCTCGCGGCTGAAGGCGGTGCAAGCACGAATCGCGCCGAAGCTGGAGGAGGCGGGCATCCCGCTCTACGCCCAGCACGTGGACGCGATGGATAACGCGACGCTGGTGGATATCTTCCGCGCGGAGGAACATTCCTGCCTGCTCGGCACCGATGCAATGCGCGACGGCGTGGATATTCCCGGCAACGCGCTGCGCCTCGTGGTGTTCGAACGCACGCCCTGGCCGCGCCCGGATATATTGCACCGTACAAGGCGCACGCATCTCTCGCACGGTGCGCCTAAGGATTACGACGACGCGATCGTGCGGTTGCGGCTGCGCCAAGCCTTCGGGCGGCTGATCCGCCGCGCCGATGACCGGGGCGTGTTCGTGTTGCTCGATAAGCAGGTTCCATCACGGCTGTTCAGCGCCTTCCCCGAGCACGCGCCCATCATCCGCTCCGGCCTTGCCGAAGCCATCACCGGCATCCGCAGGTTCCTGACCCAGCAGGAATAGCAGACAATAAAAAAGGCCAGGGGGCAGAACCCTCCTGGCCTTTCGTCAATCCCTGGCCGTGCCTGGGATTAGTACATGTGCTGGCCGCCGTTGATGGACAGCGTCGACCCGGTGACGAAATCGGCATCGTCGGCGGTGAGGAACGCGACACCACGGGCGATATCATGCGCGGTGCCGAGGCGCCCGCGGGGGATCTTGGCGATGATCTTCTCCAGCACGTCGGGCGGCACGGCGCGCACCATATCGGTATCGACATAACCAGGCGCCACGGCATTGACGGTGATGTTGTAACGCGCACCTTCCTGCGCCAGGGCCTTGGTGAAGCCGTGGATGCCGGATTTGGCAGCGGCGTAGTTCACCTGGCCATACTGGCCAGCCTGGCCGTTGATGGAGCCGATATTCACCACGCGGCCGAACTTCTTGGCCTTCATGCCGTCGAACGTGGCTTTGCAGAGGTTGAAGCAGGAGCCGAGATTGGTGTCGATCACCGCATCCCACATCTCGCGGGTGAGCTTGCCCATCACCGCATCGCGGGTGATGCCCGCATTGTTCACCAGGATTTCGACGGCACCATGACGGGCGGCGATGTCATTCACTGCCGCAACAGTTTCTTCATAATTCCCGGCATCGAATTTGATCGCCTCGATGCCTGTTTCCTTGCTGAAAGCTTCCGCCGCGGCGGTGTTTCCCGCATAGCTCGCAACAACCGTTCTGCCCGCCTCTTTAAGGGCAACGCTGATAGCCGCGCCGATTCCACGAGTTCCGCCAGTAACCAATGCTACGCGAGACATATGTATAGTTCCTCCGGTATTTTCATAACGCTAGACCAAATCGCAGCCGGTGATAAGCTGCCAAATGCAGAGTTCCACACCTGCCGCGTTTGATCCAGTGCGTTCTTTTTCAAGTCGAAACTGTTTCATGGACATGACATAAATCAAGCCATGCCACCAATATCGCCTGTCGGAGGTCAATGCCCTCCGGATGCTCCAGCACCTACGACCTTTTTTAGGCACATCGTGGCGGCAATCGAAACAAGCATGACCGCGCCTAGCAAAGCGAAAGCGTCCCCATAAGCGAAATAATCCGCCTGCAAACGCACCGTAACGCCAAGCAGATGAATCGCTTGTTGCTGCGCCGCAGCAGGATCATTCATGCCATGCGCCATGAAATAGTTCCGCAACATTTGTAGGCGTTGTTGCGTCGCAGCATTAAGCAAACTTACATTCGGCGTAATGATCGCGGAGTGGAATTTCTCGCGGTTGGTGATGAATGTCTGCACCACGGCGATGCCGATGGCCCCGCCCAGATTGCGCAGCATGTTGAACAGCACCGAGGCGGAACCGGCATCCTTCATCGGGATACCAGCCGTGGCGATGAACGTCATGGACGGGAACACCAGCGCCTGGCCAACGGCGCGGATGAGGTTGGGCAGCAGCATCTGCGGCCCACTGTCATCGGGGCCAAGGTTCATGTTCATGAACGAACTGATGGTGAACAGCATGAGCCCGGCCAGGAGCAGCAGGCGTGGGTCGATCCGGCGCATCAGATACGGGCTAAACGGGATAATGAGCAACTGCGGCAGGCCGATCCAGGCCATCACCAGCCCGGCTTGCTCGGCGCTATAGCCATGCGCCACCGCGAGGTAGAGCGGGATGAGATACACCGCCGAGTACAGCACAAAACCCAGCGTGGTGTTGGTGATGCTGGAAAAGGCGAAATTACGCAGGGCCAGCAGGCGCAGATTCACCAGCGGCGTCTTGTTGCCCGGGCGCAGCTCCTGCACCAGAAACGCAATGAGCGAGATGGCTGAGATAACGGAGAGGCGCTGGATGAACACCGAGCCAAACCAGTCGTCCTTATTGCCCTCCTCCAGCACCGTCTGCAGCGTGCCCAGACCCACCGCCATGGTGATGACGCCGACCCAGTCGCCCTGGCGGAATTTCTCCAGTTGCATGGGAGCTGGCTGCAAGCCCCAAACCAGGGCGCTCAACATCAGCACGCCCGGCACCAGATTAAGGAAGAAGATGTAGCGCCAGCCATAAATATCGGTGATCGCACCACCGATGGTTGGGCCGATGGCCGGGGCGAAGGTGGCCGAGAGCGCGAATACCGCGAATCCGGTGGGGCGGACGCGGTTGGGCAGCAGGGTCATGACGCAGAGCAGCCCGAGCGGGATAAGCACCCCGCCCGAGAAGCCCTGCAAGGCGCGCAGGGTCACCATCTCGGGGAAGTTGCCGGCAAGGCCGCAAGCGGCCGAGAAGAACAGGAACAGCACCGTGTTGGTGATAAGGTAGCGGCGCAACGAGAACACCGAGGTCAGCCAGCCCGAGAGTGGGATGACGATGATCTCGCCGATTAGATAGGCGGTCGAGATCCAGCCCCCGTCATCGAGCCCGGCACCGATGCCACCCTGGATATCGGGCAGCGAGGTGTTCACCACCTGGATGTTAAGCACCGCCATGAACGCGCCGATCAGCCCGCCCGCGACGGCGGCCAGATTGCGCGGCGAAACCTTCTCCGGCGTGCTCACTTCTGGCCGCTTGTATCGACTTCTGGTTCCACCGACATGCCCGGCCGCAGCTTGCCGATCTGCTCCGGCGTCAGGTCGAGCAGGATCTTCACCGGCACGCGCTGCACGATCTTGGTGAAATTTCCGGTGGCGTTATCAGGCGGCAGCAGCGCGAAAGTCTGCCCCGAGGCGGGGTAGATAGCATCGACATGCCCGCGCACGTCCAGGTCCGGGAAGCCATCGACATGCACCCTCACCTTCTGGCCGGGAACCATGTTGGTGATCTGTGTTTCCTTATAATTGGCGAGCACATACACCTGGGCGAGCGGCACCACGGCCATGATCTGCGTTCCCGGCTGCAAATAGTCACCCACCGAGACGTTCTTATTGCCGACAATACCGGCCACCGGAGCGCGAATCTCGGTATGCTCCAGATCCAGCCCCGCCTGCGCTGCCTGGGCCTTGGCGCGGGCCAGGGCGGCGGTCAGCACGTCCACCTGGGCGATGGCCGCCTGCAGATTCGCATTGTCGGCATCGAGCTGGGCGCGGATGGCGGCAACATCGGTATTCGCTTGTTCAGCCTGCTGCACTGTGCTGGCCCCCTTGGCGGAGAGGCCCGTATAGCGCGTCTGGTTCTGCTCGGCGAAAATCTTGCGGGCCTGATCACCCTCCAGCGCCGCCTTCGCCGCCCCAACCTTCGCCTGCTGCAGAATCAGCCCCGCCTGCGCCGCCACCGCCGCCGCCTTGGCCTCGGCCTCGGCGTTCTGGTAGTCGCGCTGGTCGATAACCGCGAGCAACTGGCCGGGCTGCACCGAATCGCCGTTATCGACCGCGACTTCAGTGACATAGCCGCTGACCTTGGCGGCAATCAGGCTCGAATCGGCGGCGAGATAGGCGTCGTCGGTGCTGACGAGATATTGGCCCACCAGCAGATAATGGGTGAGCCAGACCAAAAGGGCGGCCACAATAAAAATAGCCGCGCCGAACAAAGCCCAGCGCGGCATAATCTTGGAAGCGTTCGCGTCAGCCACTTTGTCCCTCTTGCCTTATTGAGGCCGACATAAGGGACATGGCCGAGATTACAAGCCTGTTTAGACTTTCTCCACCTGGGCGTATTCGAGGTCCACCGGGGTGGGGCGGCCGAAAATGGAGACCATAACCTTCACGCGGCCCTTCTCCTCGTCCACTTCCTCGACCACGCCGTTGAAGCTGGTGAATGGGCCGTCGGACACGCGCACCTGCTCGCCGATCTCGAAGGTCACGGCGGGTCGGCGTGTTTCCGTGCCTTCCTGCTGCTGCTTCATGATCCGCTCAGCCTCGGCGTCGCTGATCGGGGTGGGCTTGTGGCGGTTGCCAAGGAAGCCGGTCACCTTGGGCACATCCTTCACCAAGTGCCAGGCGTCATCCGTCATGTCCATGTGGATGAGCACGTAGCCGGGGAAGAACTTGCGTTCGGTGTTCACCTTCTGGGCACGGCGGACCTCGGTCACTTCCTCGGTCGGCACCACGATCTCACCAATATGGTCGGCCAGCCCCTTCAGCTCGGCCTGCTCCTTGATCTGCTGCGAGATCTTTTTCTCGAAACCCGAATAGACGTGGAGAACGTACCAGCGCTTGGCCATCAAAAAAATTCCTTAACTTCCGACGCCGAAGAGCGCGCGCATGACAGCGCCGATGATCTGATCGACGGTCAGGAAAAATAGGGCCGTGACGATCACCATGGCAAGCACGAGCCCCGTGGTCTGCAGGGTCTCCTTGCGCGAGGGCCAGGTGGTCTTCGCCGCCTCGGCACGCACGTCGCGCGCAAATTTAACCAGGTTTAACGCCAAAACCGAACTCCGAGAAACAGCGAATGAAACGTGCTGGGAAGGGATGGCAGGGGCGGAGGGTCTCGAACTCTCAACCTCCGGTTTTGGAGACCGGCGCTCTAACCAATTGAGCTACGCCCCTATCCGTACCAGCACGGAGAGCGCCTTCCACACTGTGGCGCGTCCGCTGTCAAGTGTCTGCTCCTTTAGCCCGACGTTTTGCGCCTGGCAAATTGGAGCGGGTGACGGGAATCGAACCCGCACAACCAGCTTGGAAGGCTGGGACTCTACCGTTGAGCTACACCCGCGTGCAAACACTCGCCCGTTGCCGGGCAACGCATGGTTAAGCCAAGACCGGCGGGCAAGTAAACCCCGCGGGCAAAAACTTTGAAACCAGATGAAATTTTTGAGGAAATGGTGGAAGGGGTTGGATTCGAACCAACGTAGGCGCACGCCAACGGATTTACAGTCCGTCCCCTTTAGCCACTCGGGCACCCTTCCGCGTGGGCCGCTCCTTGCCCCGAAACCGGCTTGGTTGTCAACGCACCAGGGGAGAGATAGTGAAACTCCATGACACAAAATCGCCCGCCCCGTGGCAAATCCGGCCGCCAAGGCGACCAAAACCGCCCCTCTTCCGGCCGCCAGCAAGGCGCCGAGACTCGCCCGAGCCCGGCCGGACGCGCCGACCCCAAGCCCGAGCGGACGCATGGCCGGGGCGAGCGCGGGCGCGGTGAACACGGGCGCGGCCAAGCGGCGGCGGTGCCGCCGGGAGCGGTGTGGCTGTACGGCACCCATGCGGTGGCGGCGGCCCTGAAGAATCCACAGCGGCGCTTGCGCCGCCTCGTGATCACCGAGGAGGCCCAAGCCTCGCTCGCGGCGGAATGCCCGCAGCCCTGGCCGATCCAGTCCGAGACAACCCCGCGCGAACGAATCGACCAGATCCTCGGCGCGCGGCCCGGTTCGGGCATCGTGCACCAGGGCATCGCCCTGCTCACCGACCAACTCGCCGCCCCGGCCCTGCTGGACGCGCTCAAGCGCCCCGGCCCGATTCTGGTGCTCGACCAGATTTTCGACCCCCGCAATGTCGGCGCTCTGATGCGCACGGCCCAGGCCTTCGGCGCCTGCGCCGTCATCGCGCAGGATCGCAACGCGCCCGAGGAAACCGGCGCGCTGGCCAAGGCCGCCTCCGGCGCGCTGGAGACGATTCCGCTGCTGCGAATCGTTAACATCGCGCGGGCGCTGATCGCGTTGAAATCCGCCGATGTCTGGGTGGTGGGGCTGGATGGCCATTCCTCCACCCGGCTGCGCGGCGGAGATTTCGCCGGGCGGCGCGTGGCGCTGGTGCTGGGCAGCGAGGGCGAGGGCATGCGCCGGCTTACACGCGAGACCTGCGACGAAGTCTGCGCCCTGGCCATGCCGGGCGGGATGGAGAGTCTCAACGTCTCCGCCGCCGGGGCGGTGGCGCTGTACGAACTAACCCGCGCGCCGTGAACGTCCTGTTCCTGCAAACCGCCGATTCGACCCGCTACGCGCCGATGCTGCGCCTCACGGGCCAGACGGTGCAGGCCTACGCCAGCCGCCACGGCCATAGCTACAACAGCTTTCTCGGCATCAAGCGCGGGTTTCATCCGTGGCATGCGGTGTATAACCGCATCGAGATGCTCACCAGCCTGATGGTGGAGGGCTATACCGGCTGGGCCGTGTATCTGGATGCTGATTCCTACATCCACGGTCAGGATTTCGACCTGCGCGCCTATCTGGCGGGCAAGGAGCACCTTGCCTTCATCGCCGCGCCGGACCTCGTCGATCCACCGCTGTGGTGGCGCATCAACGACGGCGTCTTCGCCATCAACCTCGCCCATCCCATGGCCGTGCGAATCCTGCTGCGCTGGCGCGCCGCGTTCCACGCCATCAGTGACGATGAGCTGCGCCGGGCGGAAAAATGGGCCGACGTGCCCTGCGACCAGATGCTGCTGCACGAATGTCTGCGCCATATGCCGGAGGCTGAGAACGCCTGCCTGACCACCCGCGACGTGTGCGGCGTGCTGAATTACGCCCATGCCGCGTTTATCCGCCAGGTTCTGCGCGCGGTGACGAATGACGACATGGCCCAGCGCATGAAGATCATCGAGGCCGCCGTGGCCGAGACCCTGGGCGGGCCCTTGACCCCGACCACCGTCCCCACCAGCCGCAAGCAGGAGGCTGAGGATTACGTGAATGCGCTCTACCAGCTCCTGCTGCTGCGCGCGCCGGACCCCGAAGGCTTCGCCCATGCGGTGGCGCAGTGCAGCGCACCCGGCCATAACTGGGCCGACGAGCTGCGCGCCGTGCTGGGTTCGGGCGAATTCCGCGCCAAGACCCAGACCTTTCTTGCACACTACGCGCAAGGCGGGCCGAATCGGGGCTGACACGCACGGCGCTCATGGGACGGCACGGCAAAACGCTTGCGCCCTACGGCAAAACCCCTTAACTCTTTGGCCATGGCTTACGCCCCCACCCTTTTCGGGCTGCTTCTTCGACTTACCCGCCCCTGAGCGGCTAGGTCACTTTGCGTGCGCCCGGTGCGGCACGCCATCGCTCAGGGGAATGCCTCACAACTCAACCAACGGCATTTTAAGCGGAAGAGCAGAGATATGAGCACAATTAATCACCCGAATTTCGGCGCCATGAACGACAAGCGCGTCATCATCTTCGACACCACGCTGCGCGACGGCGAGCAGTCCCCCGGCTTCTCGATGAATATCGACGAGAAGATCCGCATGGCCGAGGCCCTGGCCGCCCTGGGCGTGGACGTGATGGAGGCAGGCTTTCCCGCCGCATCGCCCGGCGATTTCGAGTCGGTCAGCCGCATCGCGGAGAACGTGAAGGGCGTAGTTATCGCCGGTCTGGCCCGCGCCGCCGTCAATGACATCACCCGCGCCGCCGAAGCCATCCGCGCCGCCGAGCGCAAGCGCATCCACACCTTCATCAGCACCTCGCCGCTGCACATGAAGTACAAGTTGCGCAAGGAGCCCGAGCAGGTGCTGGAGGCCGTGACCTCCTCCGTCACCCTGGCGCGCAGCTTCACCGATGACGTCGAGTGGTCCGCCGAGGACGGCACCCGCACGGATATCGACTTCCTGTGCCGCTGCGTGGAAGCCGCCATCAAGGCCGGCGCCACCACCATCAACATCCCCGACACCGTGGGCTACGCGGTGCCAGAGGATATGCTGCGCATCTTCTCCACCGTGCGCGAGCGCGTGCCAGGGGCGGACCAAGTGATCCTGTCCGCGCATTGCCATAACGATCTGGGCCTGGCGGTCGCCAACACGCTGGCAGCCGTGCATGGCGGCGCGCGGCAGATCGAGTGCACCATCAACGGCATCGGCGAGCGCGCGGGCAATGCCTCGCTGGAAGAGGTGGTGATGGCCATCCGCACCCGGCCCGACGCCAACCCGTATCACCATAATATCGATACCACGCGGATCCTGCGCACCTCCAAGCTACTGTCCACCATCACCGGGTTCGACGTGCAGCCGAACAAAGCCATCGTGGGCCGAAACGCCTTCGCGCACGAATCGGGCATCCACCAGGACGGCATGCTGAAGAACGCCGCCACCTACGAGATCATGACCCCCGAATCGGTGGGCTGGCAGAAGACCTCGCTGGTGATGGGTAAGCATTCCGGCCGCGCCGCCTTCCGCGACAAGCTGAACACGCTGGGTTATGGTGACCTGGGCGAGAACGCGCTGAACGACGCCTTCAACCGCTTCAAGGATTTGGCCGACCGCAAGAAGATCGTCTACGACGAGGACATCGTCGCCCTGGTCGATGACGAGGTGGTTCGCGGCAACCAGCGTATCAAGTTCGGCTCGCTGGAAGTCTGGGCCGGCTCCAAGGCCAAGCCCCGTGCCCTGCTGGAGTTGGAAGTGGACGGCGAAAAGAAGATCGCCGACGAGCGCGGCGACGGCCCGGTGGATGCGGCCTTCAACGCCATCCACGCTATCTTCCCGCATCAGGCCGCGCTGCAACTGTTCTCCGTGGGCGCCGTGACCGAAGGCACCGACGCCCAGGCCCGCTGCACCGTGCGGCTGGAGGAAGAGGGCAAGAGCGTGGATGGCCAGGGCGCGGATACCGACACCATCGTCGCCGCCGTGCGCGCCTATATCCATGCGTTGAACAAGCTGATCACCAAGCGCGCCCGCACCGCGCCGGAAGCCCTGTCCGCATAGCGGATCTCCTCTGCCGGGCACACAAAACGCTTGTGTCCGGCAGAGCATTTGATTAAATAATAGTCGTTAGTTCAAAGGGATCGCCCCGGTGCTTCGGGCTGGCGCGGTCCGCTGCAAAGGAGCAAAACATGAGTAAAGTTATTGGTATCGACCTTGGTACCACCAATTCCTGCGTCGCCGTCATGGAAGGCAAGGACGTCCGCGTCATCGAGAACGCCGAAGGCGCGCGCACCACGCCGTCCATGGTCGCGTTCTCCGATTCCGGCGAACTGCTGGTCGGCCAGAGCGCCAAGCGCCAAGCCGTCACCAACCCGACCAACACGCTGTTCGCCGTCAAGCGCCTGATCGGCCGCCGTTACGACGACCCGACCGTGACCAAGGACAAGGGCCTTGTTCCCTACACCATAACCAAGGGCGACAATGGCGATGCCTGGGTCGAGGTGAAGGGGGAAAAACACTCCCCGAGCAAGATCAGCTCCGACATCCTCATCAAGATGAAGCAGACCGCCGAAGCCTATCTCGGCGAGAGCGTGACGCAGGCTGTCATCACCGTGCCCGCCTACTTCAACGATGCCCAGCGCCAAGCGACCAAGGACGCCGGCAAGATCGCGGGCCTTGAGGTGCTGCGTATCATCAACGAGCCAACCGCCGCGGCCCTCGCCTATGGCATGGACAAGAAGAACGCTGGCACCATCGCGGTGTACGACCTCGGCGGCGGCACCTTCGACGTCTCCATCCTGGAGCTGGGCGATGGCGTGTTCGAGGTAAAGTCCACCAATGGCGACACCTTCCTCGGCGGTGAGGACTTCGACGCCCGCATCATCGATTACCTGGCCGACGAGTTCAAGAAGGACCAGGGCATTGACCTGCGCAAGGACAAGCTGGCCCTGCAGCGCCTGAAGGAAGCTGCCGAAAAGGCGAAGATCGAGCTGTCCTCCTCCAAGGAGACCGAGATCAACCTGCCCTTCATCACCGCCGACGCCTCCGGGCCGAAGCATCTCGTGCTGAAGCTAACCCGCGCCAAGCTGGAAAGCTTGGTGGACGACCTGATCGAGCGCACCCTGGCCCCCTGCCGCGCCGCGCTGAAGGATGCCGGTGTGACCGCCGGTGAGATCAACGAAGTGATCCTGGTCGGCGGCATGACCCGCATGCCCAAGGTCATCGAGGCGGTGAAGAACTTCTTCGGCAAGGAGCCGGCCCGCAACGTGAACCCGGACGAGGTCGTCGCCATCGGCGCCGCCATTCAGGGCGCCGTGCTGCGCGGCGACGTGAAGGACGTGCTGCTGCTCGACGTGACCCCGCTCTCCCTGGGCATCGAGACCCTGGGCGGCGTGTTCACCCGCCTGATCGACCGCAACACCACCATCCCGACCAAGAAGAGCCAAACCTTCTCCACCGCCGAGGACGGCCAGACGGCCGTGACCATCAAGGTCTTCCAGGGCGAGCGCGAGATGGCCGCGGACAACAAGCTGCTCGGCAATTTCGACCTGCAGGGCATCCCCGCCGCCCCGCGCGGCGTGCCGCAGATCGAGGTGACCTTCGACATTGACGCCAACGGCATCGTGTCGGTCTCCGCCAAGGACAAGGCCACCGGCAAGGAACAGCAGATCCGCATCCAGGCTTCCGGCGGTCTGTCCGACGCCGATATCGAGCGCATGGTGCGCGAGGCCGAGGAAAACGCGGCGGCCGACAAGGCCCGTCGCGAGGCGGTGGAAACCCGCAACCACACCGAAGGGCTGGTCAATCAGGTCGAGAAGACCCTGAAGGACGCGGAGGGCAAAGTGGCCCCCGCCGATAAGACCGAGGCCGAGGCGGCGATCGCCGAAGCCAAGACCGCGCTGGAAAGCGGCACCGCCGAGGCCGTGAAGGCCGCGGGCGAGAAGCTGACCCAGGTGGCGATGAAGATCGGCGAGGCGCTTTACAAGGCCGAGCAGGCCGGAGCGGCGCCGGGCGCCGAGGCCGGGCCGAACGGCGAAAAAGTTGTCGACGCGGACTTCGAGGACGTCGACGACAAGAACAAATCCGCTTGATCCCGGGTTTAAAATCAACAAATGGAAATCCCGGGGTTCGCCCCGGGATTTTTTTCGATTCGCAGAGTTAGGAACACAGCGCCGCCATGGCCAAACAGGACTACTACGCCACGCTGGGGGTTGAGCGCGGCGCCAGCGCCGACGAGTTGAAGAAGGCTTACCGCAAACTGGCCATGCAGTATCACCCGGACCGCAACCCGGGCGACGCAAGCGCGGAAGCGAAATTCAAGGAAATCAACGAGGCTTACGACATCCTCAAGGACGACCAGAAGCGCTCGGCCTATGACCGCTTCGGCCATGATGCCTTCGAGAATGGCGGCATGGGCGGCGGCGGCATGGGCGGCGGGTTCGGCTTCGAGGGCGGCCTCGGCGACATCTTCGAGCAGATGTTCGGCGGCGGGCGCCGCAGCGGCGGCACGCAATCAGGCTCCGACATCAAGGCCGGAGTCGAGATCGACCTGAAGGACGCCTTCGCCGGGACCAAGGTGAATGTGCGCGTGGCCACCCGCATGACCTGCGATGCCTGCAACGGCTCCGGCTCGGCCGACAAGAGTGGGTCGGAAACCTGCGGCACCTGCGCCGGAGCCGGGCGCATCCGCGCGCAGCAGGGCTTCTTCCTAGTCGAACGCACCTGCCCCACCTGCGGCGGCTCGGGCAAAGTGGTGCGCAACCCGTGCAAAGTGTGCGCTGGCAGTGGCACCGTGGCGCGCGAGAAGACACTTTCCGTGCAGATCCCGGCCGGTGTGGAGGATGGAACGCGCATCCGCCTAACCGGCGAGGGCGAGGCCGGCAGCCGCGGCGCGCCACCGGGCGATCTGTACGTGCATGTCTCCGTGCGTCCGCACCCCATCTTCCAGCGCGATGGCGCGAATATCTTCTGCCGCGTGCCGCTGCTGATGACCCAGGCGGCGCTGGGCGGCGAGATCGAGGTGCCGACCATCGACGGCTCCGCCGCCAAGGTGAAGATCCCGGCGGGTACACAGTCGGGCGACCAGTTCCGCCTTCGCAACAAGGGCTTCTCTGTACTGCGCAGCACCCAGCGCGGGGACATGTATATCCAGGTCGCGGTGGAAACACCGCAGCACCTCACCCGCCGCCAGCGCGAGTTGCTGGAGGAGTTCGCGCGCGAGGAAAGCGGCCACAAGGCCGGCAGCCCGGAGCATGAGGGCTTCTTCGCCAAGGTGAAGGATTTCTTCGAAGGCCGGAGCTGAGACACGGCATCTTGTTGCCGTAATCGGGCGTTACTTCGGTTTTGGATACGAATTGTAAGACCCGGGACGGTTTGCGTTGCGGCGCACCGCTCCGGGGCTTAAATTCTAAACTGGAACAATGCCGTGCGCACAGCACGCAGGAGTACGCCAATGAGGAAACAGATTCTGGGCCTGGCCATGCTGCCGCTTTTGGCGCTCGGCGCCTGCTCCGTGGCGCCGCCGAGCGGCCCGACCGTGGTTGCAATGCCCGGCCAAGGCAAAAGCTGGCCGCAGTTCCAAGAGGACGACTACAACTGCCGTAATTACGCGCAGTCCAAGGTCTCCAATTCCGGCCAGGTGGCCGCCAATACGCAGAACAACTCCGTGGCCACCGCGGCGACAGGCACGCTGATCGGCGCTGGCGTTGGCGCCGCGCTGGGCTCCCTGGCTGGCAATGTTGGCGCCGGGGCCGCCGTGGGGGCCGGAGCCGGGCTGCTTGCGGGCTCCTCCGTGGCGGGTAATAACGCGCAGGCTACTGCGAATTCCCTCCAGGGCCGCTATGACGTGGCCTATGCGCAGTGCATGGTGGGAAATGGTGAGACGATTCAGCAAGGTCCTGCGCCCGCGGGCTATGCGCCAGCCATGGGATATTATGCAGCCCCTCCACCGCCGCCTGTTTACTACGCCCCTTACGGCTACTGAGGCCGCTGCCGCATCCGGCATAGCGGCCTTCGCGGCGCAGGACCGTCTGGCCGCTCCCGAGGGACGGCCACGCTGGCACCCCTGGGCCTGGGGTGCAGCATTGCTTTTGCATGTCCTGGCCATCGCCATTGTTCTCTTGGTGCGCTCCCGCCCGCCGGTGCAGGAGGGGCAAAGCCCGCCCGCCGTCTCCGTGGTGTTCGACAATGGCGGCACAGCCAGCCAACCCACCGCCCCGCCCGTGATGCGCCAAGGCCCGCCGCAGCCAGCCGAGGCCCCGCCCGCCGCTGCCCCGCCGCCGCCACCGCCTCCCCAGACGCAGGCCGAGGTGAACCTGAACATGCCGCAGAACCCGCTGGCCGAACTGCCCAGCACGCCACAGACGCAGCCCAAGCCCGTACCGCGGCAGAGACAGGCGGCCCATCCGAATCCGCACCCCACTTTACCGCAGCATTATGTGATGATGGACGGCATGTCCTATGGCACGCCCTCGACCAGTACGGCCTCGCCCTCGGCCTCGCGCGGCAAGGGGATGAATCTCAGCCTGCCGCAGAATGACACCCAAGCCGTCACCGGCGCCGATTTCGCCGTGCATGGCGATGCCGGGGCGGATTGGGATGCCGCCCTGACGAAATGGGTGAGCGAGCACGCCTATTACCCGCAGGCGGCCATAGAGCAACACCAGCAGGGCACCGCCGAGGTGGAGTTCACCGTGGACCGCCACGGCCATGTGACCGGGCTGCGCCTGCTGCGCTCAGCCGATTCCACCTTCCTCGACCAAGCCTGGGAGTTGCTGTTCGCCGATAACCAGCTCCCCCCCTTCCCGGCCGACGCCAAGGACGACCATGTGACCGTGGACTACACGGTGCACTACCAGCTTGTCCCGTAAAGCTTGCTCCGACTCGCCATCTCCGTTTGAACGGACATGATGGATGATCATGCGTTAGGAATAACCCAGAGCCTCACCGGCCGGCGCTGGGTGTGGCGCTCCAGCCATGATGAGCGGCTGGGACAAGGGCTGGCGCAACAATTCGGCATGCCGGAGTTGATGGGCCGCCTGCTGGCCGCGCGCGGCGTGAGCGCCGAACATGTGCCGGACTTCCTCGACCCCACGCTGCGGGCCATGCTGCCCAACCCGTCGAGCATCGTGGACATGGACCTCGCCGCCGCGCGCCTCGCCACCGCTGTCATGGATGGCGAGACCATTGGCGTATTCGGCGACTACGACGTGGATGGCGCCTGCAGCGCCGCCCTGCTTGTCACCCTGCTGCGCCAGATGGGCTGCACCGTGGTGTACCATGTGCCGGACCGCATGCTGGAGGGTTACGGCCCCAACACCAACGCCCTGCGCGGCATGGTGGAGCGCGGAGCCAGCCTGCTCATCTGCGTGGATTGCGGCACTTCGGCGCATGCCGCCTTCGCCCCACTGCACAACGCCGCCGACATCGTGGTGTTCGACCACCATAAATCCGAGGGCCCTCCCCCGCCGATCCGCGCCCTGGTCAACCCCAACCGGCTCGACTGCACCTCCGGCCTGCATAATATCTGCGCCGCCGCCGTCACCTTCATCGCCTGCGTGGCGCTGCTGCGTACCCTACGCCAGCGCGGCTTCTTCGACTCGCGCCCGGAGCCGGATCTGCGCGAGTGTCTCGACCTCGTGGCGCTGGCGACGATCTGCGACGTGATGCCCTTGACCGGGCTGAACCGCGCCTTCGTGACGCAGGGGCTGCGGGTGATGGCTCGGCGCTCGCGCCCCGGCATTGCCGCGCTGCTGGATGTCGCCAAGCTCACCGAGGCCCCCAACGCCATGCATTGCGGCTTCGCGCTGGGGCCACGCATCAACGCCTCCGGGCGCATCGCCGAGGCCGATATGGGGTTGCGCCTGCTGCTGGCCGAGGACGAGTCGCTCGCCGCCGAGCTGGCCCAGGCGCTGGACGGCGTGAACCGCCAGCGCCAAGCCGTGGAGGCGGGCATCACCGCCGAAGCCATGGCCCAGGCCCAGGCCCAGGTGGAGGCCGGGCATAACGTGATCCTGCTGGCGCAGGAGGGCTGGCATCCCGGCGTGGTTGGCATCGTCGCGGGCCGGGTGAAGGAGAAATTCAACCGCCCTGCCCTGGTCGCCGGCATTACCGAGGGCATGGCCAAGGGCTCCGGCCGTTCGGTGCCGGGCATCGACCTCGGCGCCGCGGTGATCGCCGCACGCCAGAGCGGGCTGCTGGCCACCGGCGGCGGCCATGCCATGGCGGCGGGGTTCTCCGCTCCGCACACGGCGCTGGACGAACTGCATGAGTTCCTGAACGCCCGTCTGGCCAAGGCCGCCGAACTCCCCCCAACCGCCGAGCTGATGTTGGACGGCGTGCTGGGCGTAGCGGGCGCCGACGCCTCGCTGGCGCAGATGGTGGCCAAGCTCGGCCCGTTCGGCACCGGCAATGCTGAGCCGCTTTTCGTGCTGCCCCGCGCTCGCGTGGTGAAGGCCGACCGCATCGGCAAGGACGGTGGCACGATTCGCGCCATGGTCGAGGGCGAAGGGGGCGGGCGGCTGAAAGCCCTGCTGTTCCGCGCCAAGGACAGCCCTCTGGCCCAAGCCCTGGAGCGCACTGGCGGCGCGCCACTGCATCTGGCTGGCTACCTGCGCGCGGAAAGCTGGCAAGGGCGGGTCTCGGCAGGTTTTTTCATTACCGACGCCGCCCCCGCTTGACGGGCCTCTCCCGGCAGAGTACGAGGCCTCCACCTTTAGTCCCCATCGTCTAGAGGCCTAGGACACCGCCCTCTCACGGCGGTAACAGGGGTTCGAATCCCCTTGGGGACGCCATTGATTATCATATATAATCTGGCGTTTTGAGAAGGCTTAAAAGCAGCCTTACTTACATTTTACTCACAATACGGTGCGGGACGCACCCGGATTTCTGCCCTGGGCAGTGACACCATGTAGTCCTACAGGCCGGTCATCCGTAGCAGTGTCCGGCTCCCAGCCTTCACAGCTTAGATTCGGTTTTCTTCGATCAGTCCATGGATGCGGGTTTGGCTCATACCAGTGAGCCTGGCCCCTTCCCCAATTGTGACCGTCAGAATGGTTGGCATTTCGCGGTTGGTCATGTGCGGTATCCTTGCGGGTCGCCGCGCTTGCGCGGAAAAGTACCCGAGGACCATGCAAGAGAGACTAGGGGAAACGATAAGCCTGCTAACGTTCGGCGTGGGCGCTGAGCGGCAGGCGCATGAGCGGGGTACACGACTACCAGATGCCTAATTCCCCCGCTTGCCGCTCAACTGAAATACGCATACGGCACGTTTCGTCATCGGCACACGACGCTGATGACAACCGACTTCATGAAACGCCCGCCATAAGGTTGCGCGGCGTTACCGCAGGAGAGACCAAATGAAGATCACCAAGCATCTGCCGGCGCTTACCGTTGCGTGCGCCCTGGGCTTCGCCCCGGCCGCCTTCGCGCAAACCGGCATCATGTCCCAGATGCCGGGCATGGCCCCGATCACCAAAGCGCCGGCCGCCGCTGCTTCCGCTGTAACCTCCAGCGTCACCAACAGCGCCAACAACGCCGCCAGCGCCGCCACCAGCAGCGTAACGAACGCAGCCAACAACGCGGCCAATAACGCCACCTCGGCCGTGACCGACAAGGTCAACTCCGCCACCTCCGCCGTGAAGTCTGTTTCCCAGCTGACCAAGGCCAGCGAGTTCAAGACCGAGGCCGAAGCCACCGCCGCCTGCCCGGGCGACACCGCGGTGTGGACCACGCTCGGGAAGAGCAAGACCTATTACCCGAGTTCCTCCAAGCTGTACGGCAAGACCAAGCACGGCGCTTATGTCTGCAAGGCAGCCGCAGCAGCAGCCGGTTACCATCAAGCCAAAAACTAAGTATAGCACGCCGGGGAGGTCGCACGGTCTCCCCGAACATAAAAATAGCGGCTTTGAGCGTTTAAACGGCTTTTTGTGGAGGTCATCACCTTGCGTTTGATCCTGGCCATTTTTCTACCCTGGCTTCTGTTCTTCACCATAGGACGCCCATTCTCCGGCATCATATGCCTGATCTTACAAATCACGCTCATCGGTTGGATTCCTGCCGCGTTGTGGGCCGTTTATTCGCTCTCGCAATACAAGACGGACCAGAAAATCGCGGCGTCACGTAACGCGCTATAGAGGTCAAGAGGGTACCCGCCGTGCGCGGGTGGACGATCATTTGCGCGATGCCGTCGCGCCGGTCATTCAGCAGATTCCGCCGCCCTCGAAGCGCACGGTTGGCCCAGTACCGGGCAGCGATGGACCGCATGCTCAACCAGGGCAAGACACCCGAGCTAATTGGCGCGAGGTCCCGCAACTCATTCAACCTTTACCGCGCGGCGGCGGTGTACTGCATCGTGGAGAACATCCGGGAGAGCTGGGCTCTCCCGCTTGAGTAAGGCGCCGCAATGCCAGCCTGCGAATTAGAGCGCCCCACGCAGAAGATCAGGATCAGCCTGGGCACGCTGAAGCGCCACCCACCAAGTGAACGCAATACCCACAGCCGCTGGAACCGCCCTGCCTCGGACGTTGTCCGCCGCGGCAAACGCCGCGGTCTTTCCAGGCTACTCAGGACATGGCGCCAGCAGCTCAACCTCTGGACGCCCGCCTTACAACGGACTAGGCCATTGCCGCCCGCCGATGGCAGGTTTCACAATATCACTTGGATACCCGGATGCACCCCACACCCCCCCGCCCGCTTCTCGTCACCCATAGCGGTAAGTTTCATTGCGACGAGGTGTTCGCCTATGCCGTGCTGCGTCTGGCGCTTGGGTTGCAAAAGCCCGGGGAAGACCACACGCTGCTGCGCACCCGCAAGCCCGAGCTGATCGAGAACGGCGACATCGTCTGGGACGTCGGCAGCCGGTTCGATGCCGCCGCCAACCGCTTCGACCATCACCAGCGCGGCGCCCCGCTGCGCCCGGATGAGACGCCATTCTCCTCCGCCGGACTCGTTTGGCAGGTTTACGGCGAGCGCGCCGTGTCGGCATTGCTGGAACGCGGCGGTGCGGCGCATTTTGCCCCCGCCATCGCCGCGGAGCTGGATGACGGGCTGGTCCGGCGCATCGATGAGATCGATAACGGCGTTTCCGCCAACGGGCCGGTGGTGCGGGATTCCCTGAACCTCGCCGCCCTGGTCAGCGAGTTCAATCCGCCCTGGGACAGCCCGGAAGCCAATGGCCCCACCGCAGGCGATGCCGCCTTCCTGGAAGCCTCCACCATGGTCGAGGCCATGCTGGCCCGGCGGGTGGAGGGCCTGCGCGCGCGGCTGCTGGCGGAGGAGAAAGTCCTGGCCGCGCATGCGGCGTCCGAGGATCAACGCCTGCTGGTGCTGGAAACCGGGATGCCCTGGAAGAATGCCGCATTCAGCCATGAACTTCCGGTGATCTTCTGCGTTTCCCCGGCCTCCAACGGCAACTGGATGATCGATACCATGCCGCCGGAGCCCGGCTCCTTCGAGCAGCGCCTACCCTTGCCCGAGGCCTGGGCCGGGCTGCAGGCGGAGGAGCTGGCGGCGGCCAGCGGCGTGAACGATGCGGTCTTCGTGCATCTGCGCCGTTTCGTCGGCGCGGCGAAATCGCGGGAAGGCGCCATCTCCATGGCACTCAAGGCGCTGGCCGCAGCCTCCTGAGCATGGCGCAGCGCAAGCTGCGCGGTACATAAATCTGCTGGCTTGGCGTCGTCAGAAAGCCGCCAAGCCAGCATTGACCCTCTATTTTTGAATATTCGCACGTAGAACATCAAAAATTCGCGGATCGACGGATTGGGCGGCATTGAAGCGCAAGACGCGCCCGACCCTCTGCGCCGGGCTGAACACATTGCCGGGGGCGAGCACGATTAAACTCAAATCGCTGTAGATAAAGCTGCTCCCGGGCGCAGGCCGGAGCTCTGGGTCAGCAGCTGGCGGATCGTGATCTGCCCCCTTACCGTTGGCGGCGATGGCATCGGGGCGCAACAGCGCCGAATCAGCGCCGTAGCCAAAGGCCGCCCGATAGACGATGCGGCCACGATGCCCGACCTCGATAACCGTGCCCGGAATGTCACCACGGGCGATCTCATTCTGCGCGATGGCCGCGATATTGTTGAGCAACGCCGGGTTTTCCGCCGCAACGCGGTGGGACGGCACATTCTGGCATCCGCTTAAGGCAAGCCAAGATCAGCCGAAAGCCTATGGCAAGGCGTGTGCCGGACCGGCATGCAATGTGGTTGGTCAATTAGCGCTCTATGTCGTTACCGATGTCATCGGTGACAAATTTGGCCGGCGGGAGGCCCAGAGTGCTACCCCAGCGCCATCAATGCCCATAGCCTGTCCGCATCCGTCATCCGGCAGGTGCTTATAGCGCGTTTTTAAAGATATGCTGCGTGACAACAACCGTTTCGCCTGAACAGATCATCCTGGGATGGGCCCCGCCTTAATTTTCAGCAAGGGGACTGGAAAGCCACCCTCCCCCCTCCACATTGCGTTAATAAGTTGGTGGCTGTTCTGGCGGGAGCGCGAAGCAGGCGTCATCCCGAGACAAAAATGCGCGACGATGCAAGGGCCGTCTCATACTTGCCCGGCGTGTTCTGGCTCTCCCGCAGGTAAGGCCGTCCATAACAAAAAGAGGGCAGCGCATGAGCGGGGTGGCATGGGGGCAGCTTTTCCATGGCAGTCACAAGCCAGGAGGAGACGAGAAGCGAACACACGGGATTTTATTCGGCGTCATCCGCGCGCTCTGGTGGGTGGCCTGGGCGGTTGTGCTGGTCCTGCTCGGCTGGGCAGGCAGCATCGAGGCGCGGACGTCTTATTTGCAGTCGCGCTTCTTCACCTGGTTCGATAGCGGGATCAGCTACCAGCCAAAACCAGGGGCAAGCCACTCCATCCACTTTCCGCAATTCGGCCCGCACGACATCCGGCTCGGCTACGCGGCACTCCCTGACATCATCCCCTCGCTGGAAGCGCATCAATTCCAAATCGCCAGCCAGGCGCAATGGTCGCCAAGGCTCGACTGGTTCGTCACCCATGGCGGCTACGCGCTCTACACACCGAAACCGCAAACCGGACTGCGCCTTTACGACCGCAACGGCGTACCTCTCATCGCGACCGCTTACCCAGAGCATGTCTACGCGAATTTCAGCGACGTGCCGCCCTTGGTGGCCAGCACCCTGACATCCATCGAAGACCGCGACCTGCTCGACACGCAAAACCCGCTCCATAATCCGGCCGTCTCATGGGGCCGCTTCCTCCTGGCCTCGGGCGGGCGCGTCGCGGGCATGCTCAACCACCATTGGCAGCGGGGCGGGGCCAGCACTCTGGCAACCCAGATCGTGAAGTTCAGCGATTCACCCGGCGGCCGCACCGGAGGCGTGGAGGAGAAGCTGCTGCAAATGGCAACCGCCGCCGCCGCCGCCTACATGAACGGACCGGACACCACGGCGGCCAGCCGCGCGATCCTCGTGACATATCTGAACTCGACACCGCTTGCCTCAAGCCCCGGCTATGGCGAGGTCATCGGCATCCCCGAGGCGCTCTCGGTCTGGTACGGCACAGACCCTGCCGAGGCCAACAAGGTTCTGACACAGCCGGACGTGACCGCCCGCCAGGGGCTGATCTACCGCGAGGTGTTGAGCCTGATCCTGGCCGGTCAACGTCCCGCGTATTACCTGGTCCAGAACCGCCTGGCGCTGGAAAACCTGACCAACGCCTATCTCCACCAACTCGCCAAGGAGGGGATCATCTCCCCTGCCCTGCGGGACGCCGCCCTTGCGGCTAAGCTGCCATTCACCCCCCCATTGCCTCCATCCCCACAACTACCCTTCACTGGCGACAAGGCCACAGCCTGGCTGCAAACCGAGCTGCTCTCCATGCTGCATTTGCAGGACCTTTGGAGCCTCGACCACTATGACCTCACCGCCTACTCGACCATCGACGAAGCAGCCCAGCAGCGCGTCACAAATGTGCTGACGCATCTTGGCGACCCAGCTTACGACCAATCGCTGGGGCTATACGGCAAGCTGATGCTGGCCAGCGGCAACAAGCCGGCGTTGATCAATTGGAGTTTCGTGCTCTACGAGCACGGCACCAACGCCAATTATGTGCGCATCCACACCGACAGCCTGAACCAACCCTTCGACATCAATTCCGGCGTCAAGCTGCAACTGGGCTCAACCGCCAAGCTGCGCACATTGATCACCTATCTGAACATCCTGCTTGCTCTGCATGACAAACTGGCCGCGCTACCCGCACCCGACCTCCTGCACATCGCGGCAACGGCGCCGGACAACCTCACCCGCTGGGCCGCGGGCTATCTTGCCACCAGCACAGGCCGTGGCTTGCAGCCGATGCTCGATGCCGCGATGCAGCGCAAATATTCGGCCTCGCCTGTCACCTTATTCACCGGCGGCGGCGAGAATTCCTTTGGCAATTTCCAACCCTGGGAAAACACCCTGAACCCGACCGTGGAATACGCATTCGAGAACTCGATCAATTGCGTCTTCATACGGGTGATGCGCGACGTCCGCGACTACTACGTGGCGCAAAGCGGCATCGATAAGGCACAGCTTCTCTCCAACCCGCACGACCCGGCAAGGCTGGCCTATCTGCAACGCTTCGCGGCGCAGGAGGGGAGTGGCTACCTCTACAACTTCTACAACGGCTATCGCGGCCTCACCGCATCGCAGGCGTTGGAGCGTCTGGCGGGGCGCACCCAGCCCATGGCCAGCCACCTCGCGGACATCTTCCTCGCCGTCCATCCCAATGCCGGGCTCGCGGATATGACGGCATTTTTGCAAGCCCATATGCCCAAACAGGCCTTCGCGCAGGTTACTGGCGACAGGCTCGCCCAGCTTTACGGCGAATTCGCCAACGGCAGGCTATCGCTCAACGACGAAGGCTATATCGCCAATGTCCACCCGCTGGAGATCTGGCTCGTCCTCTATTTGCAGGCGCATCCCAACGCCACATGGAATGACATCTCGGCGGCAAGCCCCAGCGTGATCCAGCAATCCTATGCCTGGCTGTTCAAGCCGGACAAAACCTTCCAGCAAAATGTCCGTATCACCACCTTGCTGGAGCAGGATGCCTTCAAGGCCATCTGGCAGGATTGGCGGCGCCAGGGCTATCCGTTCGACCACCTCGTACCCTCGCTGGGTACTGCCATCGGCGCCTCGGGCGACAAGCCGGATACACTGGCCGAGCTGATGGGCATCATCCTCGCCAATGGCGCGCAACTGCCGAGCGTCGATTTCAATCGTCTTAACTTCGCCGACGGCACGCCCTACCAGACCGACTTCACCAACCAACCCGCGCCGCACCAGGTGCTGGACCCAGCGGTGGCACAGACCGTGCGCCAAGCCTTGCTGGGGGTGGTGCAGAACGGCACGGCCAGTGCGGTCGCCGGGGCCTACCGCGCGCCGGATGGGAACGTACTCCAGATTGGCGGCAAGACCGGCAGCGGCGACAACCGCTACCACATCTACGGTCCTGGTGGAGCGTTGAAAGGCGAGCGCGTGGTGGACCGCACCGCAACCTTCGTGTTCTTCCTCGGCGACCGCTTCTTCGGCACGGTGACGGCCTATGTGCCTGGTCAGGCGGCGGCGGGCTTCAGCTTCGACAGCGCCATGGCCGTACAACTCCTGAAGGATCTGCAACCGCAGCTCGCCCCGCTGTTCCAAGCCCCAGCCGAGCCGGAATAACAAACACCATCCTGCAAAAAATTTGTTCCATGCCGACAAAAATATGAATTTGTCCTTATTTCCTCGCCGTGCCAGATAACCAATCGGCGAAGGAGCTTGAAACATCCACGCCATGGGAGTGGCTGACGATATGAGGGTAGTGGTGGCAGGCAAGCGGCGCGGGCACGGGGACGCATATATGTTTCCTGAGCAATACCGCACCGTGCGTGATACTGTCCGCTAACCCCGATGAGCAGCACTGTGCATACCCGCGCGGCCTCGTCGCCGTGGCCGATCGACCGGCAAAAATTCCTCTTTACGCTGAGCAGCTACACGGCGGCGGCGATCACGCTCGGGATCGCGTTCGCGGTCAGCCTGCCACGCCCATGGTGGGCGCTGCTGACCATCTATGTCACGGCGCAGCCGATGTCCGGCGCGTTCCGGCCCAAGGTGCTCTACCGGCTGGCGGGCATCGCCATTGGCGGGTTTGTCGCCATCCTCACCGTTCCCAACCTGCAAAACGCCCCCGTGCTGCTGGTCCCGCTCCTCGCGGGCTGGATCGGGCTGTGCCTGTACTTCGCGGTGCTGGACCGCACCCCCCGCGCCTTCCTGTTCCAGATGGCCGGGTTCAGTTCCGCCGTGCTCACCTTCCCGTATCTCGACGATCCGGGGAACATCTTCTTTACCACCGTCTCGCGGGTGGAGGAGATGGCGGTCGCCATCGTGGCGGTTACCCTCACCCATGCCGTGATCAAGCCCTGGCCGGTCGGGCGGATGGTACAAAAACGCGCCGAGACCTTCCTGCGCGATGCCGCCTTATGGGCATCCGATGTCCTGGGCACCGATCACGGCAAGTTGGAGCAGACGCATCTGAAGCGCCTAGCCACCGACATCACAGAGTTGGGCATGATCGCGCTGCATTTGCCCTACGACGCCAATAGCGCCACGCTCAGCCGCCGCCTCGTCTGGGCCGTGCAGGAGCGTCTGGCGCGACTGCTGCCCTTGGCCTCCGCGGCGGCCAACCGGCTCGCCCTTTTGCGCCGTGCCGATGCGCTGGGCGATGACGTGTCGGCGCTGCTCGCCGCCGTATCGGATTGGCTCGCGGCCCCGGATGACACAGACGCCGCCCCACCCCTGGCCGCCAAATTCCGTGCCCTGGCCCACCACCACGCCCACGCCGCCGGCTGGACCGCGCTGCTCACCGCCAGCCTGTGCGAACGCATGGCCGAATGCGTCGAGGCCCTGCGGGAGGCCCGCCTGCTCGTCCGCTCCATGGGCGGCGCGCCCGCCGACGAGAACCATCGCCTGGCACTGATGGGCACCGCGCCGCGCCGGTTGCATATCGAGCGCGACCACACCCTGGCCATCCTCTCCGGCCTTGCCACGGCGGCGGCACTGGTCCTGTACTGCATTTTCTGGATCATGCTGAACTGGCCATCCGGCTCCACCACCGCCGCCTTCGCCGCCATCATCACCTGCTCCTTCGCGGTGCAGGAGGACCCGGCCCCGCAGCTGCGGCGCTATCTCACAGCCACCCTCCTCACCTACCCGCTCGCGGCTTTGTATAATTTCGTCATCCTGCCCTGTATCGACGGCTATATGCTGCTCATCGCCTTCCTGGCCCCGGCCTTTCTGTGGCTGGGCTATTTGCAGGCCGACCCGGCCCGCGCCGCCTTCGCCCTGCCCATGTTCTCCTGCCTTATCGTCGGGCTGGACCTGCTGGACCGCTACCAGGCGGATTTCGGCATCTTCATGAACACCTCCTGCAACCAGCTCCTGGGCATCGTCATGGCGGTGGTGGTCACGCGGCTGTTCCGCTCGGTGGGCACAAGCTGGGTTGCACGGCGGATGATCCGCAATAGCTGGCGGGATCTGGCCGCGCTGGCCGCCAGCCCCTCGCGGCAGGAGGCCGGGGCCTGGACCTCCCGCGCCGTGGACCGGCTGGGGCAGATCGCCGCGCGCATCACCCTGGCCGAGCCGGGCGACCCGCTGCGCAGCTTCCAGGGCCTCGCCGAGCTGCGCCTCGGGCGCAACCTGCTGCATCTGCGCCGGGCACTCGGCGCGGCCAAGGGCGGGGCGCATACGGCCTTCGGGCAAGTGCTGGAGGAAACCGCCGCCTTCTTCCGCGCCCGCTACAGCACCGGCGCCATCATCCCGCCGGCCTCCTCATTCCTGCACGCCATAGATCACGCCCTGGGCCACGCCGGCAGCGTCGATGACGCCCGGTTGCGCCACCAAGCCGTGTTGGCGCTGGTGGGCATGCGCTGCAACCTGTTCCCCGCCGCCCCCGCTTACGTGGCAGGTGCCACATGATCGACGAACTCAACATCTTCGGCGTGTTCATGCCCGCCGCCCTGGTCTGGGCCATCATTGGCGGCGTGCTCGCTTATGGCACGCGCCTTGCGTTGCAGCGCCTGCCGCTCGAGCGCTACCTCTGGCAGACCGGCCTGCTCGACCTCGCCTTGTTCTTCCTGTTCTGGTGGGGCGTTTCCGCCCTGGCCGACATCTTCCTGCCGTTCGCGATGGCCCATTGATGATGATCTCCGAAAGCTTCCGCAAAACCTTCTTCAGCGCGCTGCTGCTGGCCGTGGCGCTGCTGGCCCTGTACGCCCTTTGGGTCCGCTACGAGGTCGAGCCCACGACCCGCGACGGCAAGGTGAAGGCCGATATCGTCCAGGTCTCGCCGGATGTCAGCGGCTGGGTCACCGATGTACTGGTGCGCGACAACGAGGCGGTGAAGAAGGGCGATGTGCTGCTGGTTATCGACCAGTCGCGCTACCAGCTCGCCCGCGACGAAGCCGAGGAGAACCTGGAAACGCAGCAGACCTCACTCGCCCAGGCCATCCGCGAGGATAACCGCAACCACGCCCTCTCCGCCGAGGTGGACACGGAAACCATGGAACGCGGCACGGAGAAGGTGGAGCTGCTGAAACTCGCCGTGGCCCAGGCCAAAACCGCTCTCGGCGTGGCGCAGCTCAACCTGGACCGCACCGTGCTACGCGCGCCGGTCAACGGCATCGTCTCCAACATGACCCTCCAACCCGGCGATTACCTGACCGCGGGCCACGGCGTGATGGCGATGGTGGATACGGATTCCCTGCGCGTGGAAGGCTATTTCGAGGAAACCAAGATCCCTGCCGTGCATGTGGGGGACAAGGCGCAAGTCCGGCTGATGGGTGTCGCCGACCCCATAGAGGGGCATGTAGAGAGCATCGCCGCCGGCGTGGTGGACCGCGAGCGCGAGGACGCCCCCAACACGCTCGACAACGTCAACCCCTCCTTCACCTGGGTGCGCCTTGCCCAGCGCATCCCTGTGCGCATCGCCATCGACCATGTGCCGGATAATCTGCCCCTGATCGTCGGCACCACCGCGACCATCGACATCAAGCCCCGCTCGGGCGAACCCAGCGTACACCGGAGCTGGCCATGGTAAGCCGCCGCATCGTCCCTGGCTTGGCGCTGCTGCTGGCAGGCTGCACCGTGGGGCCGGACTACAAGGTGCCGGACAACGCCCTGGTGAAATCGCCCGAGGCGCAGCTCGCCTTCTCCACCACTGGGCAGGCCGCCAATATCGGCCAGCCGCCCGCCGATTGGTGGCAACTCTACGACAACCCGACCCTGAACGCGCTCGTGCCGCGCGCCCTGGCCAACAACACCAATATCCGGGAAGCGCAGGCAAACCTGGAGCGCGCCTATGCCTTCATCAAGGTGGAGCGCGATGCCAGCACACTCTCCGCCGGTGCAGATGGCGCCGCCGTCTACGCCCATGATTCCGCCCAGGCCGTGCTGCAAGACACCGAGGCCCCTCGCCAGGAGGAATACAACGCCGGCATCGCCGTGAGCTACGATCTCGACCTGTTCGGCGGCATCCGCCGCGGGGTGGAGGCGGCCAGCGACACCAGCGAGGCCGCCGAGGCCGCGCGCGACCTGGTACGCGTGAACGTGGCCGCCGAAACCACCCGCGCCTATGCCGAAATCTGCGACGACGGCAACGAGATCGCGGCACTGCAACAAGTCATCGCGCTCGCGCAGCGGCAGGTGGGATATGTCAACCTGTTGCGCCAAAACGGGCGGGCGGTGGATTTCGATGTCAGCGCCCAACAGGAACAGGTGAGCACACTGCAATCCGAACTGCCACCGCTCCAGGCTCGGCAACTCAACGCCGCCTATCGCCTGAGCACATTGCTCGGCCAACCCCCCGCCGCGTACGATCCCGCCTGGCTCACCTGCCATGAACCGCTGCGGCTGGCCCAGCCGATTCCCGTGGGCGATGGCCGCAGCCTGCTACGCCGCCGCCCGGACGTGCGCGAGGCCGAGCGCGAACTCGCCGCCGCCACCGCGCGCATCGGCGTGGAGACGGCAAATCTTTACCCCGATATCCGGCTTGGCGTTTCGGTCGGCTCCACGGGCGCGGCGGCCAGCGCCTTCTCCGCCGTCACCAACCGCTTCGCCGCCGGGCCGATGGTCAGCTGGGACCTCAACCAGGGGGCCACGCGCGCGCGCATCGAGGCGGCCAAGGCCGCAACCCGCGCCCGCCTCGCCGCCTTCGACGGCACGGTGCTGAATGCCCTGCTGGAAACACAGACCTCGCTCAAAGCCTATGGCGCGCAACTGGACCGGATGGATGAGTTGACCGCCACCCGCGACAGCGCCGCGAAAGTGGCGGCGGACACCACCGCCATGTACCAGGGCGGCCGGGTGAACGCGCTGACCGCCCTGGCGGCGCAGCAGAAGCTGGCCTCGGCCGACATGACCGTGGCCGATGCCGAGGCGGATGTGACCGAAAGCCAGATCGCCGTGTTCCTGGCGCTCGGCGGCGGCTGGCAGACGCAGTAGCCTGGAAATTATTCCACAAGCCTAATCCGGAGGCCGTCACGGCGCGGTTTTCTGTGCTCCGGCGCCCGCCCCGTGACTCCTCTCCAAAGCGGCTTCTTAAACAATCTCTATTCGCACAATCTGGCCGCAGCGCGTAAGCCCGTGCGGATCTGCGCCAGCACGTCCTCATCGGCCTTGGATGAGTGGACCATATAAACCGAATAGGAGAAAACTGGGCTGTGGGGCACCAGCTCCAGCAGCCCCTGGGCAATGAACGGGCGTACCACGCTCATGCGAAAATAGCCGCTGCCGCCCACGGCCAGGATATAATCCAGCGCCAGCGGCCCGTGGCTGACGCTGATGCCAGCATGGGCCAGTTCGGGGTAGGCGGCCTCATACCCCGCCAGGAAATCCTCGCCCCACTCCACGCGCACATGCGTTTCGGGCGAGATCTCGCCCTCCGCCCCCGTGTTACGCACGAACACCAGTTTCTCGTCGATCAGCAGATCGTTGATCAGCCCCTGCTTCTGCTGTGTTGCGTAGACAACCGCGATATCCAGCGACCCGTTCTGCACCTGCTCCACCAGCCGAGGCGCGGAGTCTACCCGCACATTGGCGGCGATACGCGGGCATTCATCGTGCATCCACACCAGCCAGTGACGCATCAGCGGGTTCCACACGCTGAACTCCGCCCCCACGGTCACGGCCAGTTCCCTCCCCGGCGGCAGCGCCACGGACTGGCATGCCCTGTCCCACACCTGCACCAGCGTGGTGGCGAAGCGCAGGAACTTCCGCCCCTCCCGCGTCAGCTGCGCCCCTGTCTTGTTGCGGATGAATAGCGGGCGGTTGAGCTGCTACTCCAGCACGCGGATGCGCGCGCTCACGGCGGTCTGCGTCAGGTGCAGATTGGCCGCCGCGTTCACGAAACTGCCAGTCCTTACAATCTCAAGAAAAGTCCGCGCCGCGTTGATGTCCATGCCCCAACTCCTTCCTTTCCTATCCCAGGCCAAAGGGCGCGCAAGTTGGCGTACAGACCAGGTTGATTAGGCCATACATGAAAATTTTTCATCGTTATAATGCATAGAATGAATTTTACCGCTGCGGGGCGCGGGAGTAGACATTCCAGTGTCTTCTAACTGTAACACTTCAAGCCTCCGAGAACGGGGAAGAAGGAATAGAGAACATGAACAAGCATATTGTCGCTGCATGCACTGCCCTTGCCCTGGCTGGGTTTGGTCTTCCGGCTTATGCGGCGCCTAGCGTTGCCCTGTCGTCCAGCATCACGGCACACGCGGTCGCCTCGCCTGAACCCCTGACGCAAATGCGCCATGAGATCGCGGTTTTGCAGAACGAGGTAAAGGCGCTGCAAGGCAGTGGCGAGGCTTCGGACCTGACCACCCCCCGCGACGCCGCCTATAATTGGTATTATGGCAGCCGCGCTTACCTGGGCGCCGCATAAACCGCCTTCTCCCGAATTGTGAACGCAAACGTGCCGGCGCGGTTTCGCGCCGGCACGTTTGCGTTTGCGCCTTGCCCATGTGTGACGTTGACGTGACAAGGGATCGCTCCGATAAGCCGCCCGGTTCCGTTCATGTCTTCATCCAACCTCCAGAGGTGTGCCGTTCGCCAGATCGCCGTTCTGCCCTACCGCTCAATCGGCCCCTCGCTGGACGCGCCGATCGAAGTGATGCTCGTCACCTCCCGGCGCACGCGCCGCTGGGTGCTGCCCAAGGGCAACCGCATGAAGGGCCTGCCGCCCCATAGCGCCGCCGCGCGCGAGGCGTTCGAAGAAGCCGGGATCGAGGGCTCCACCTGCCCCACCCCGCTGGGCAGCTACCGCTACCGCAAATTGCTGAACACCGGCGCCTCGCTCCTAGTGGACGTGGATGTCTATCCCTTCGCGGTGACGAACGAACTGGCTGACTGGCCCGAGCAGGCTGAGCGCGAGCGGCGCTGGTTTCCTCTGGCCGAGGCGGCGAAGGCTGTGGATGAGGGGGATCTTGGCAACCTCATGCGCAGCTTTCGCAAGAGCGAGTTCGCCAACCTGAACAGAAAAACAGACCTGCGCGAGCGGATGCGGGCGGTCAAAGAAGGATTGCGTATGTTTCACTGGTTCCAGGCGCTGCTGCCCCAGCAGGGCCGCTTCTTCGAGCTGTTTGAGGCCCATGCCAAGACTCTGGTGGCGGGCAGCGGCGCGCTCACCCGCCTGCTCCAGGGCGGACAGGCGATGGACCAGCATATCCGCGAGATCCGCGAGCGCGAGGAAGAAGCCGACATCATCACCCGCGAGGTGCTGCAATCCGTGCGCCGCACCTTCCTCACGCCGTTCGACCGCGGCTCGATCACCAGCCTGATCTCGGCCATGGACGACGCCATCGACGAGATGCTGCAAACCTCCCGCGCCACCAGCCTCTACGAGGTCAGCGCCTTCGAGCCGGAGATGCGCGACATGGCGGCGATCATCGTCGACTCCGCCCGCCTGCTGGCCGAGGCTCTGCCCCTGCTGCGCAACATCCACGCCAACGCCGCCCGGCTGCACGAGCTGACCGAGCGTCTCGTGCGCCTGGAAGGCCAAGCCGACGACATCCACGCCAAGGGCCTCAAGCGCGCCTTCAAGACCCACGGCGCCACCAACCCGATGGGCTTCATCGTGGCGCGCGAGCTGTATAACCATCTAGAGAAGGTGGTCGACCGCTTCGAGGACGTGGCCAACGAGATCGACGGTCTCGTCATCGACCACGCCTGAAGAGCCTCCCATGCAGCATATGACGCTCGCTTTGCCCCTGCTGATCGGGCTGGTGGCCATGGCCCTGGCCTTCGATTACCTCAACGGCGTGCACGATGCGGCGAACTCCATCGCCACCGCCGTCTCCACCAAGCTGCTCAGCCCCGTGCAGGCGGTATTGTTCGCCGCCGTCTTCAACTTCGCCGCCTACTGGCTGTTCGGGCTCAAGGTGGCCGAAACCGTGGGCAAGGGCATCATCAGCAAGGATGTCATCACCCCCGAGGTCATCTTCGGCACGCTGGTGGGGGCGATGGTATGGAACGTCATCACCTGGTGGAAGGGCATTCCCTCCTCCTCCTCGCATGCGCTCATCGGCGGGCTGCTGGGGGCGGGCGTGACCCATGCCGGACCCAAAGCCATCGTCTGGGCCGGGGTAACCAAGACCACCACCGCCATCGTGCTCTCGCCGGTGGTCGGTTTGGTGGTCTCCATGCTGCTGATGCTGCTCACGAGCTGGCTGTTCCTGCGCGCCTCCGCCGCAGGGGCTGAGGCCATCTTCAAGAAGCTGCATCTGCTCTCGGCTGCGGCCTATTCCGTGGGCCATGGCGCCAATGACGCGCAGAAGACCATGGGCATCATCGCCGTGCTACTCTACTCGCAGGGGCTGCTTGGGCAGCATTTCCATGTTCCGGGCTGGGTGGTGCTGGGCTGCTACACGGCCATGGCCCTGGGCACGCTTACCGGCGGGTGGAAGATCATCGAGACCATGGGCAGCCGCATCACCAAGCTCGACCAGCACCAGGGCTTCTGCGCCTCGGCGGGCGGCTCGATCATGCTGTTCGCCGCCTCCACTTTCGGCATCCCGGTCTCCACCACCCATACCATCACCGGCTGCGTGGTGGGCGTCGGGGCGGCGCGCCGGGCCTCGGCCGTACGCTGGGGGGTTGCGCACCGCGTGGTTATCGCCTGGCTCATCACCATCCCCGCCTCGGCGGCGGTGGGGGCGGCGTTCTATCTGCTCGCGGCGGCGTTCTAGCCCGCCAGAGCCGCCTGGGTCTCTCCGCCCAGCAGCCCGCTCGCCTCTTTCAGCCCCACCCCGGTCAGGCCGCGGCGCAGCGCCTCGCGCATCAGCCAGGCCAGCATGTCCGCCGCCGTGGTGTAGGAGAGCCCGCCATGGGTGTGAATGTTGGAGATGCAGTTGCGCGCCGAATCCAGCGTGCCGCGCTTGGGGTTATAGGTGAGGTAAACGCCCAGGCTGTCCGACACGGTCAGCCCCGGCCGCTCGCCGATGAGCACGGCGCACAGCTTCGCGCCCAGCGCCTCGCCGATATCATCGCCCAGCGCCACGCGGGCCTGGGTGGCGATGACCGGCGGCGCGATGCGGAAGCCGGACAGCCGCTCCATCACGGCCTCGACCATCGGCACGGCGTTGTGCATCACCGCCGTGGCGGAAAGCCCGTCGGCGATCACCAACACGGCGTCGTACTCGCCACGCGGCAATTGCTCGAAACACTCAGGGGCCAGACGGCGGCCTAGATCCGGGCGGCGCAGATACTGCTCGCGCCCCTCGGCCTCGCTATGCACGCAGACAGCGCCGGGCAGCGCCGTTTTCAGCCTGGCGATGTCCAGCTTGGCGTGCACGGCATCGCGCGCCATGGCGTGGGCGAACTGGAAATCCAGCACATCCTCCACCTTCATCGCATCGCCCGCGCGGCCCAGCCCGATGCGCGCGCGGGTGGCGAGGCGCAGCTGCTCCCAGGGGTCTTCAGGCGGCATTGCGGCTATCTCCGATCAGGCGTTGCAGCACGGCGTTGGAGGGCGTGGGCAGCTTCATCCGCCCCGCCCGGTCCACCATGTCCATCTTCTCCAGCCAGACCTCGAATTCCGGGGCCGGGCGGGCGTTGAACACCGAGCGCAAATACAGAATGTCGTGGTAGGCGAGCGACTGGTAGTTCAGCATCACGTCATCCGCCCCCGGCACGGCGATGACGAAGCTCACCCCGGCGGCGGTCAGCAGCGTCATCAGCGTGTCCATGTCGTCCTGGTCGGCCTCGGCATGGTTGGTGTAGCAAACATCGCAGCCCATCGGCACGCCGAGCAGCTTGGCGCAGAAATGGTCCTCCAGCCCGGCGCGGATGATCTGCTTGCCATCGTAGAGGTACTCCGGCCCGATGAACCCGACCACGGTATTCACCAGCAGCGGCTTAAAGGCGCGGGCCACGGCATAGGCGCGGGTCTCGATGGTCTGCTGGTCCAGCCCCCAATGCGCGTCCGCCGAGAGGGCGGCGCCCTGCCCGGTCTCGAAATACATCACATCGCTGCCAATGGTGCCGCGCTTGAGGGAGAGCGCCGCGTCCTGCGCCTCGCGCAAGACGGAAAGGGTAACGCCGAACCCCTCATTGGCCTTCTGGCTACCGGCGATGGACTGGAACACAAGGTCCACCGCCCCGCCCGCCTGCATCACCTCGATGGCATTTGTCACATGCGTCAGCACGCAAGTCTGGGTGGGGATCTCGTAGCGCTGGCGCAACTCATCCAGCATGCCCAACAGTCGCAGGCAGTTCTGCACGTTGTCGGTGGCAGGGTTGATGCCGATCACGGCATCACCCGAGCCATAAAGCAGCCCGTCCAGCGTGGAGGCGGCAATGCCTTTTAGGTCGTCGGTCGGGTGGTTGGGTTGCAGGCGCGAGGAAAGCCGCCCTGGCAGCCCCACCGTGTTACGGAATTTCTTCACCACCACGCATTTGCGCGCGACCGCGATCAGGTCCTGGTTGCGCATCAGCTTGCTCACCGCCGCCACCATCTCGGGCGTTAGTCCCGGCGCCAATGCGGCCAGCATGGCGGAATCGGCCTCGTAGGAAAGCAGCCAGTCGCGGAACTGCCCAACGGTCATGTGCGAGACCGGGGCGAAGGCGGCGGCATCATGCGTATCGCAGATCAGCCGCGTGACCTCGTCCTCCTCGTAGGGGATCAGCGGCTGTTCGAGGAATATCTTTAACGGCAAATCGGCCAGCACCACGCGGGCGGCGACGCGCTCGGCATCGGAAGAGGCGGCCAGCCCCGCCAGTTCGTCGCCTGAGCGCCGGGCGGAAGCGCGGGCCAAAACGGTTTTCAGATCGGCAAAACGGTAGGTTTCCCCGCGGAAACCATGAGCAAAATTCCTCATAGGCGGATAACACCACAGGATTTTACCAAAACGCAACTCAAATTCCCTACAAGAAGCATATCGTTCCGTATCCGGCGCATGAGCAGCTTATTTGCAACAGGCGCTGCCCCTGGGGTTACACATTGTAACCATTGCGCCGCCAAACCCGCCCCACCGTCGCCGAGCCCGCTCAAAACCTGTGGAATGCTCAGGAAGATTGCGGTCTCAAGGGCGTGGCTGGCGCCAAAATCACGGCAACTTTACATCGCCGGGCTTTTTTATACCCTAGGCCAGATGAACACGCAGCGCATTCATATCATCGGCCCGCCGCGTTCGGGCACGACCATTATGCATACGCTGTTCTCGGTCTGCATGGGTGTGGATGGCGTAACCAGCCACGAAGAGCGCATTTGGCGGCGAATGCCGCATGGGGAGCGCGTGCTGGTGAGCAAATGCCCCGGCGAGGAGCGTTTCGCCTCCCCCTTGCTGAAATTCGACCGGGATTTATGGTTCATCTTCATGCTCCGCGACCCGCGCGACTTGGTGGTGAGCGGGCATGGCAGCAAGCCGGGGCGCTACTGGTCCAATCTGCGCACCTGGTACGAGGCGCTAGCGGTTTACGAGGCGATGCAGGACCACCCGCGCTTCATTACCGTGCGTTACGAAGATCTGGTCCGCACACCCGACAAGACGCAGCAGGACCTGCTCCGCCGCCTGCCGTTTCTGCAAAACGCCGTGCCCTTCAGCCAATATCAGGAACACATCCCGCAAGGCGTGCGCCAGTCAACGAAGATCGTCCAGGCCATGCGCGGCATCCGCGCCGTCTCGGCCGAGAATGTCGGGGCTTGGCAGCAGCATCTGCCACGGATCAAGGCGCATATCAGGCGCTACCCGGACCTGCCCGCCCGGCTGATCGGCCTGGGCTATGAGCAGGATGCAACTTGGGTCAAAGCGCTTGAGAGCGTACCCGCCGACAATCAGCCCAGCGTGGTGCCGGACAACCTGCCACTGCTGAAGCGCTTCCGCTGCGCCCTGCGGTTTTACGGCCATCTCCTCGTCTACCTCATGCGCCGCTACGCATGGGCGAGCCATCGCCAAGCATAAGCCATGCAAATCATTCACGTCAGCAGTTTTCCCATCACGCGGAAAAGCCCGAACCTGCACGCGGTCTCGATCAAGCTCTCCAACGGCCTGACGCGCAACGGCCATAACGTCCTCAATGTCTCGGACCGTGATGTGGCGCGGATGAGCGCCTTCGGCTACCGGCGCCTGGGCACGCGCCATGCCAACAGGGTCCTGCGCGAAATCTGCGAGATGCATCGGCCGGATCTTCTGCTGCTCGGCCATGCGGACGTCATCTCCCCCGAGACGGTGGCCGCCATCCGGCGTGACCGCCCTGCCCTGCGGGTGATCCAGTGGAATGTCGATCCGCTGTTCGAGCCCGACAATGTCGCTCGCATCAACGCCAAGCTCGATGTGGTGGACGCCACGCTGATCTCCACCGCCGGAGCGGAGCTGGAGCAGTTCCGCCGTCCGGGGCATCTCGTTGGGTTCCTGCCCAATCCGGTGGATTTCTCCATCGAGACCGCACGCAACCACGAGCGCGCCGAGCTGCCGTTCGAAGTGTTCTACGCCTGCCGCAACCCCGCCCACCCGCCCCGGTGCGTGTTCGGGCGCGACTGGAACATGAACGAGTTCTGCGCCCAACTACAGCAACTATGCCCGGAGCTGCGCATGACGCTGCCCGGCATCGCCGGACGCCCGCCGCTGAAGGGGTATGAGTTCCAGCAATCCATGTGCGAGGCCGGGATCGGCCTGAACATCAGCCGCCGCCCGGATTCCTGGCTCTACAGCTCGGACCGTCTGGCCCAGCTCGCGGGCAACGGCATGGTGGTGGCGATGGAACGCGGGACCGGCTACGAGACGCTGTTCACCGCCAAGCAGATGCTATTCGCCTCCAGCCTGGAGGAGCTTGCCACCGGGCTGCGCGCCCTGGCCGCCGATCCCGCCCAACGCATGGCCATGGCCACCGCCGGACGCGCGCGCTACCACGAGCTGTTCAACGAGCGGATCGTGGCACGCTATATCGAGCAGGTGGCGGCAGGCCCAGTTGACCCGCGCGACTACGAGTGGCCGACCCTGCTACCGGGCTGAAACATGTGAAGCATCCCCTGATGCATGAATTGCGATCGCACGCATTCTGATACGCAGGAAAACTACACATTAAAGACATAAAATATAGTTTTTGTATATTAATAACGACCCTCAAAGAATTCGCAAAATAAAGAAAATATTTTTATAAAAATTATAAAACAACCAAAAATACCGAAAATTTTTGCCATAAACAGTTTTTAATTCTTAGACGCATTCGTACTGTGCATAGAAGAGGCGCCTTGCCGCATCGGCTTGCTCGGGAAATCATAATATCCCTAGACTCGCTATCGCCGGGGCGGCAGATTCCGGCCACATCAAAAACATCAGGAGGAAATCCAGCCATGTCCATCAGCCTCGAAGGCGGCTGCGCCTGCGGCCAGATCCGTTACGAATGCACCGCCGAGCCCATCTTCACCGCGCATTGCCATTGCCGCGACTGCCAGCAAGCCTCGGGCGGGGCGATGGCCACGGTCAGCGGCGTGCCAAGCGCTGCGTTCCGCGTCACCAAGGGCGCGCCGAAATCGTTCCGCTACGCTGGCAGCAGCGGCAAGGGGCTGGACCGGAATTTCTGCCCGAATTGTGGCTCACGCCTGTTCACCAACAATGCCGGGGCGCTCCCGGATGTAACGTTCATCAATGTCGGCAGCCTGGACAATCCGTCCCAGGTCACGCCATCGATGCATATCTTCATGGCCAGCGCCCAATCTTGGGATAAGCCTGCCGACGGCTTGCCCCAGTTCCCCGGCATGCCTGGCTGATCTGACTTACCCGGCAGCCTGGGTGGCGGGGCGGTAAGCATTGGCCACCGTCTCGCCAAACGGGCCGCTATTGTGTGACTGGCCAAACGGATGCTTACGGTACGCGTCCTCAAGATGCGGGTAGCCGGACAGGATGAAGTTCTCCACACCCACCTCCTTATACTCGCGTAAGAGCCGAGTCACCCGCTGCAGACGTTGGTGGACGAACTCTGGCGGGCCCATCAACCCGCCGCGCTGCTCGTCACGCATGATGTGAACGATGAGCCGCCGCTGGCCGGCCGCTTGGTGGCGCTGGATCAGGGGCGCATCGGGGTGGACATGCCAGTGGATTTGCTCCACCCGCGCCGCCATGCTGAACAGAGCTTCGCGGGTGACGACCGGAGGCGTGCTCGCCTTCGCACAAACTTATAGAAGTTTTTTGGCCGGCGCAGTGCCTAGCCTCCACAGCGGAAATGCCGGACGGCCTCAGTTCTTCGCGAACGCTTTATACAACTCCATCGTTATAGCGATCTCCCAACCCGCCTAGATAGAGAATATTTTCCCACCTAAATGGAGCAAGATCGAATAATGAAGCATTATATGTTTATTCAATAGGCAATAATCATTAAAGCTTCCCTAGCGGGCTGATTTCCCCAAATCTTCTTCCGCTGTTACAATTTATGTTTCTATGATGCGCTGCTTCGGCAGACGTTCGGGTACAGATGAGGGCTAGTCATGCGAAACAAACACTCCGAAAACCATATGCTGGAACGGACCGGCTGGCTGCGCGCCGCCGTGCTGGGCGCGAATGATGGCATCATCTCCACCGCCAGCCTGATCCTGGGCGTGGTCTCCGCCAGCGGCGCGCGGCACGATGCCCTGGTGGCGGGCATAGCCGGGCTGGTGGCGGGCGCCATGGCCATGGCCGCTGGCGAGTATGTGTCTGTCAGCTCCCAGTCCGACACCGAAAACGCCGCCCTGGCCAAGGAGCGCGACGAGCTGGCGACCCAGCCGGAATTCGAGGTCGAGGAACTGACACAGATTTACGTCGCGCGCGGGGTGGAGCCGCCTTTGGCCCGCGAGGTGGCGCTACAGCTGATGAGCCACGACCCCCTTGGCGCCCATGCGCGCGACGAACTCGGCATCACCGAAACCAGCAGCGCCAACCCCGTCCAGGCCGCCATCGCCTCGGCACTGATGTTCTCCTCCGGCGCCGCCGCCCCGCTGCTCCTCGCCGCCTTCACGCCGATGCCGGCGCTCATGCCAACCATCGGCGTCAGCGCGCTGGTCTTCCTGGCGCTGCTCGGCGCCATCGGGGCGCAAGCGGGGGGCGCGCCCATCCTGAAACCAACATTGCGCGTCGCCTTCTGGGGCGCGCTCGCCATGGCCGCGACAACAGGCATCGGCCGCCTTTTCGACACGACCGTATAAACTATAAGCCCTCAAGGATCCCCAACATGAGCGCAGGCACCGCCACCGCACGATATGACGGCCTCACCATCTCCCTGCATTGGGCCACGGCGGCGCTGGTGGTGCTGCAATTCGCCCTGGCGGAATTCTGGGATTTCTTCCCCCGGCCCACGAAACACCTGATGGTGGTGTCGCATATGTCCTTCGGGCTGATCCTCACCGCCATCTTCGCGCTGCGCCTGTTCTGGCGGACCCGGCCCGGCCGCGTCAGCTTCCCCGCCGAGCCGGGGCTCATGGGCCGTGCGGCCAAGGGTGTGCATCACCTGCTCTACACGCTGCTGGCGCTGGAAATCCCGCTCGGCTTCTTCACACGCTGGACGGACAACCACCCCTTGAGCTTCTTCGGCCTGCTCATCCCCTCACCCTTCGGCGATTTTTCCAAGCCGGTGGGCGAGTGGGTGGACCAGATCCATGACATCACCGCCTGGAGCATCGTCGTGCTCGCGGGGCTGCATGCGCTGGCGGCGCTTTACCACCATTACAGCCTCAAGGACGGCGTGCTGCGCCGCATGCTGCCAACCGCATAACGCCGCGCTTGCCTTGGGCCCCGCCCTGCGGTCTAACGCGAACATGAGCGAACAGACTGCCCTCGTCCTGTTCTCGGGCGGCCAGGATTCCACCACCTGCCTCGCCTGGGCGCTGGACCGCTTCGACCACGTCGAGACCATCGGCTTTGATTACGGCCAGCGCCACCGTGTGGAGTTGGAGCTGCGGCGAAATGTGCGCGCCGCCATCGCCCCGCGCTTCCCCACCTGGGCGGCCAAGCTGGGCGAGGATCATCTGGTGGACCTCACCGTGCTCGGCCAGATCAGCGACACGGCGCTGACCCAGGATGTCGCCATCGCCATGCGGGCCGACGGGCTGCCCAACACCTTCGTGCCCGGGCGGAATCTGGTCTTCATGAACTTCGCCGCCACCATCGCGTATCGGCGCGGGGCGAAACATCTCGTCACCGGCGTGTGCGAGACGGATTATTCCGGCTACCCCGATTGCCGCGACGACACGATGAAGGCCATGCAGCTTGCCCTGAATCTGGGCATGCAGGCGCGCTTCGTCATCCACACGCCGCTGATGTGGATCGACAAGGCGCAGACCTGGAAGCTGGCTGAGCAGCTCGGCGGCGAAGCGCTGGTGGAGTTGATCCGCGACGAGACCATCAGCTGCTATAACGGCGACACCACGCAGCTTCACGATTGGGGCATGGGCTGTGGCACCTGCCCCGCCTGCCAGCTACGCGCCCAGGGCTGGGCCGCGTTTCAGGGCAGTCACCCCGCGTAGCAGCATTTATCGCCGCTCGCCTCGCGGTACACACACACACGCGCCAAACCGGGGAGCTTGGGCTGGACCTTGCGCCAGATCCACATGGCAAGGTTCTCCATCGTCGCCGGACCAAGATCGGCAATCTCGTCGAGGAAATGATGATCGAGCTGCTCGCGCACCTCGGCCAGCACGCGCTCGAAAATGCCGAGATCCAGCAGCATGCCGCTTTGCGGGTCTGGCTCGCCGCGCAGCATCACCTCGGCGTGGTAGGTGTGGCCGTGGATGCGCCGGCTGGGCTCGGCATCCACCACGCGAATGAGCGTATGCGCCGCTTCGAAGTAAAACCGTTTCGAGAGTTCGATCATCTAGGGAATTCCAAGCACTTTATGGGTCTGCACGCTGAGCCGCCAGCGCGGATGCGCGAGGCAATAGGCGATGGCCGAGGCGGTGTTCGCCGCGCGGTCGGGGCCATCCATAGGTTGCAGCAAGAAGTTTTTGAACGCCATGCCAACGAAGGATGCAGGATCGACACCCGGCTGCGGATAGACGAGCTTCAGCTCATCTCCCGCCGTGAGCTGCAATGGCGCATCAGCCTTGGGGCTGACGCAGACCCAATCCAGCCCCGGCGGCGACGCGACGGTGCCGTTGGTCTCAACCGCGATCTCGAACCCCTGGGCATGCAGTGCCGCGATCAGGTCTTCATCCACCTGCAACAGCGGCTCGCCGCCGGTGAGCACCACGAGCCGGTTGCCCGCCTCGCCCGTCCAGGCCTGGGCAATGGAAGCCGCCAGCGCCTCGGCCGTGGCGAAGCGCCCGCCGCCCTCTCCATCCGTGCCGATGAAATCGGTATCGCAGAACTGGCAGACGGCCTTGGCGCGGTCTTCCTCGCGCCCGCTCCACAGATTGCAGCCCGCAAAGCGGCAGAACACCGCCGGGCGACCAGCATTCAGCCCCTCGCCTTGCAGCGTGTAGAAGATTTCCTTGATGGCGTATGACATGGTGATTGCCGTGGCTCCTAAGCCCTCGGCTCCGGCAAATCAACTCGCGACCACGGGGCCGCGCTGAAGCAGTCGGCCAGATAGTCCAGCAGCACCGTTACTCTGGCGGGGCGCAGGGCGCTGGGCGGGGTGACGAGGTTAAGTGCGATGGGTGCAATCTCCCAGCCCGGCAATACCTCCTCCAGCCGTCCCTCCGCCAGTTCACGCCAAACCATGAACTCGGGCTGGAGCGCCATGCCCTGCCCCGCCAGCAGGACCGGCCCCAGAGCGTCGGCGTTATTGGCCCGCAGGCGCCCGCGCATGGTCACGGCATAATCTCCCTCGCGCGCATGGCGGAACCGCCACACACCCGGAGAGGCCGTGCCGGTGTAGATCAGCCCGGCATGGGCCACGAGTTCGCGCGGGTGGTTCGGTCGGCCAAAGCGGTCGAGATAGGAGGGCGCGGCCACCAAGGGGCGGCGCACGGTACAGAGGCGGCGGCCGCGCAGCGAGGAATCCGCCAGGGCGGCAATGCGCAGGGCGGCATCGAACCCCTCGGCCACCAAATCCACCAACTCGTCGCTCAGTTGCAGGTCGATATCCACTTCCGGGTAGCGGTCCAGAAAGGCGGGCAGAACCGGGGCCAGATGCCGCATACCAAAAGACATCGGCGCCGAGAGGCGAACCAGCCCGCTTGGGTTAAGTGACTGCGCCGACGCTTCGGCCTCCGCCGCCTCGCCCTCGGCCAGGATCCGGTTCGCACGCTCCAGCGCCCCGCGTCCCGTCTCGGTGAGCGAAAGCCTGCGCGATGTGCGGTGCAGCAGCATCGTGCCCAGCCGCTGCTCCAGCCGGGAGATGGCCTTGGACACGGTGGGCTTGGACAAGCCCAGCTCCTCCGCCGCCCGGACGAATGAGCCCGTTTCGGCGACTTTGGCGAACACCGCCCAGGCCTCGAAATCAGGCAACCGCATCATGCAATTTCCAGAACCGATCTGTTTCCGTCATTTCTGTTTTAAATCACCATCCGCATCCCTATTTCAATCCCAGAGCAAGGCCAGCAGGGCCTTCCAGACAAGGAGTGTTGAAAATGATCGAGCTGCGCCCATTCAAAAACCTCGGCGGTGCCAATCACGGATGGCTCGACGCCAAGCACCATTTTTCCTTCGCCGAATACCATGACCCCAACCGCATGGGGTGGGGGCTGCTGCGTGTGTGGAACGACGACACCATCGCCCCAGGCACGGGTTTTCCACCTCATCCACACGCGAACATGGAAATCATCACCTATGTCCGCAAGGGGGCGATCACGCATCGCGACCACCTGGGCAATCTCGGCCGCACCGAGGCGGGCGACGTACAGGTGATGTCCGCCGGCACCGGGATCACCCATAGCGAATACAACATGGAGAAGGAACCGACGCAGATCTTCCAGATCTGGATCCGCCCGAGCAGCCGCGGCCACGGGCCGAGCTGGGGCACCAAGCCCTTCCCCAAGGGCGAGCGCGCGGGCAAGTTCATCGTGCTGGCCTCGGGCTTTGCCGAGGATACCGACGCCCTGACGATCCATAGCGATGCGCGCCTGCTTGGCGCCACGCTGAAGGCCGGTGAGACCCTTGACTACAAGCTCGGCGCCGACCGCCTGGGTTACCTCGTGTCCGCCAAGGGAAGTGTGCAAATCAACGGTGTGGCCGTGCATGAGCGCGACGGCGCGGCCATCGATATGCTAGACAATCTGCGTGTCACGGCCCTGGAGGATGCGGAGATCGTCCTCGCCGATGTGGCAGCCTGAACGCGATGCTTTCGTTTCATAAAGGGTAAAGGAGACGCTCATGAGCAAGGTTCTGGTTCTGTATTATTCCACCTACGGTCATATCGAGCAGATGGCCGAAGCCGTGGCGGCGGGGGCTGCCGAGGCCGGCGCGACGGTGACGCTGAAGCGCGTGCCGGAAACCGCACCCGAGGCCGTGGCCAAGGCCGGGCATTTCAAGCTCGACCAGAAGGCCCCCGTGGCCACGGTTGCGGAACTCGTCGATTACGACGCCATCATCGTCGGCGCGCCGACGCGCTTTGGCCGCATGCCCTCGCAGATGGCGAGCTTCCTCGACCAGGCCGGTGGGCTATGGGCGCGCGGCTTGCTCAACGGCAAGGTTGGCTCCGCCTTCACCTCCACCGCCACCCAGCATGGCGGGCAGGAAGTGACGCTGTTCTCCACCATCACCAATCTTCTGCATTTCGGCATGGTGATCGTCGGCCTGCCCTACAGCTTCCAGGGCCAGATGAAGCTTGACGAAATCACCGGCGGCAGCCCCTACGGCGCCACCACCATCGCCGGTGGCGATGGCAGCCGCCAACCCAGCGAAAACGAACTCGCCGGTGCGCGCTACCAGGGCAAGCATGTGGCGGAAATCGCCAACAAGCTTTTCGGCTAAAGCCTGAATACCGGGAGGTGGCAAACGCCATCTCCCACCCCATTCCCTCACAATTCGCAATTCAAGGAGACCGCCATGTTCAAGTATGGTGCGGAGAAGTTTTCTGACGAGCTGATTCTGGCCGCTCGTTTTCTGCTGGTGCTGCTGTACCTGATCTTCGGCTGGCAGAAGATCACCGATTATGCCGGAACCGTTGCCTATATGGCGCAGACCGGCGCGCCCGTCCCCGGCATTTCCGCCGTCATCGCCATCATCATGGAATTGTTCGTCTCCGCGGCCATCGTGCTTGGCGTCTTCACCCGCCCGCTGGCGCTGCTGCTGATGGCGTACACCCTCGGCACCGGGATTATCGGGCATCATTACTGGAACATGACCGGCATGGCGCAGTTTGAGAACATGATCAATTTCTACAAGAACGTGAGCATCATGGGCGGACTGCTGCTGCTCTACGTAACCGGCAGCGGGAAATATTCCATCGACCGCCTGCTGCAATACGGCTGATCACAAAAGGCTCAGGGCTGCGCTACAGCTTGTAGCGCAGCCCCACATACACGCCAATCGGCGCGCCGATGGAATAGCTGCGCGGGTTGGAATAATTCGGGGCCTGCGCCACATATACCCCGCCATTGCCCGAGGTGGGTGAGAACGTGCCGTAAGCGTAGTAGGTTTGGTCGAGCAGGTTCTCGATGGTGCCGAAGACCTGCAACCGCCGCGTTACCCAGTAGCTGGAGGTGAGGTTGAGCACCACCGAACCAGGCAGCGGTTTTTGCAGATTGGCGGCATCCCCGGCGAGGTACTGGCTGCTCTGGGCCGTACCGTTCAGTCCGATGCTCCAGCGCGGCGTGATATCGTAGGTGACACCAGCCTTGACGACATGGCGTGGCACACCGGGCAGGTGGTCACCAGGGTAAACGGTAGTGTTACCATTGGGGTCGGCGCCGGGATTATAGGCCGAGGAAACAATGTACTGGGTCTGATATGTGGCGTCGGTGAAGCTGTAGTTGAGATAAGCGTGCCAGCGCGCCGCCTCGTAGCCCAGCCCCAGCTCCACCCCCTGGCGCCTCACATTGCCGATATTGGCGAAATACCCCGCCCCCTGAGGGTTGAGTGGCGATTGCAGGAACTCGATATCGTCATTGGTAACGGAGCGGTACAAATCCAGCGTGTAAGTGAGCAGCCCGCCGCCCGGCGCCAAGGTGATACCCCGCAGCCCTGCCTGCACCTCGCGCGTGACAAGCTGCTTCAGCGGCGGGTCGCCGGACATGAAATTCGCCATGGTGCAGGCATCTTCCGGGCTGGCGCAGGAGAGTTCCGCGGGCGTGGGCGCCGCGTTCTGCTCGGACCATCCGGCATAGGCCGTGAGTTCCGGGGTGAGCTGGTAGCTCAAGCCCACAGCCGGGTTGAAATGCGAAAAGTAGTGCTGCCCATTCAGCCCCCCACCCGCGGCGTTGGGGTCGGCGGGGAGCTGGTTGTGTAAGTCGATCTGCGCGAGGTTCAGCCGCCCGGCGGCGGTGAGGCTGAGTCGGTTGGTGAGGTCGAAGGTGTCGGACAGATACGCCCCGTAATACACGTTGCGGATGCCCACGCGGGTTGGCACCGTGCCTGGCTCGTCCACTGCGTAACCCGGATTGGGCGCGCCGGACGGCGTGTAATACACGCGGCTGTTAAGCCCGAGGGCACCGTCATAGGCCACGGCCCCATACATGGTATAGGCGCCGTCCAGGCTCAGGCCGGCGGTAAGCGTGTTGCCATGCCCCAGCAGCTTGGCGGTGTTGGTGAACTGCCCGGCCAAGCCAAACGCATTGGTGTTGGTGCTGTTCTCGGCAAGCTGGCCGTAATTCACGGCATTGTCGCCCAGATAAGCCGGGATCGGCGCCCCGCCGACGCCGGTGGCCACGGTGCCATCGCCCTGGCACAGATAGCCCTCATTAGGCCCGGGGCCGCAGGGGGTGTCGTTGGGGCCGTTGCCGTTGGTCAGCCCCTCGTGCAAATTCTCGATATAGCCTGTGAGGTTCATGCTCAGCGTATTGCTGAAGCGGTGGCTCAGCGTGGCGGCGAGCTTCACGTATTTATCGTCAATACGGTTGGGGCCGGTGAACTGCGCGGAGGGATCGAGGTTCAGTACATCCTCCGGAACCGAGCCGGGGCCGTTGAGCGCCGAATGCGCCACCGTCACGTTAATATGCAGTTCAGTATTGTCGCCGCGCCAGCCGAGATCGCCGTAGAAGTTCTGGATATCGGAGGATTGGCCATCGCGCCAACCGCCCTCATGCGTGGCGGAGACATCGAGATAGGCCGCCGTGTTACCGCGCTGGCCCCCGTATTCCAGATTGCCCTCAACGCGCCCGAACGAGCCGCCGGAAAGCGAGATCTCGCCGCCCGGATCGGTGAAGCCGTTCTTCATCCGCACATCGACGGCCCCACCCAAGGCATTCAACCCGTCGGCCGGGTTGCCATCCTGTACCGAGAGCGAGGCAATGGCCTCGTTAGGCAGGAGCGACCATATGGCTATATCGCCGAACGGAGCGTTGAAGCGCGCGCCGTCGACATAGACCGACAGCCCCGCAGGCGTGCCCTGGATCGGGGAGATCTCGAAGCCATGATAGAAGATATCCGCCTGATACGGGTTGCCCTGGCTCTGCGTCTGCGTCACGCCGGGCAGTTCCTGGGTCAGTGCCTCGGTAAGGCTGGCGGTGCCGTTGGGCTTGAGTTGGCTGCGGTTTAGCGTGTGGACGGGATGCGGCCATTTGCGCTCGTCGATAACCGCACCCGCCGCCGGGGCGGTATGGACCACGATTTCGCCCGGCACCGCCTGCTCCTGCGCCCAGGCGGGCGCCGCTCCCGCCAGCAGGATCAGCGGAAGCCCCGCGTATCTCACGGCCGGCGATACCTGAAGTCCGGCGGCGGGGCGGCGGCTTCGGCCAGGGCGGCCTCGCGGATGCGCGCATGGTGCGGCGAGCGGTGGCAGACCGGGTCGGTGGCGGTGGCATCGCCCACCAAGGCCAGCGCCTGACAGCGGCAACCGCCAAAATCCACGTCCCGCCGGTCGCAGGAGCGGCAGGGCTCCTGCATCCATTCCGTGCCACGGAAGCGCTGGAAGGCGTCGCTGGCGTCCCAGATCGCACCAAGCTCCCGCTCGCCCGCGCGCTCGAAGCTCATGCCGGGAATGGAATCCGCCGCATGACAGGGCAGCACACGGCCATCCGGCGCGATGTTGATGAACCGGCTGCCCCAGCCGTCCATACAGGTTTTCGGCAGATCGGCGTGCAGGTCGGGCAGCACATAGTCGATGACCAGCTGCCCGCGCAGCGCCTCGCGCCGCTCGGCCACGATGGCATCGGCCCGCGCGAGTGCCGCCTCATCCGGGATCAGCGCCGCGCGGTTGGCCAACGCCCAGCCATGATACTGCACATGCGCGACTTCCAGCCGCCCCGCGCCAAGTTCCACGGCGAGGTTGATGATCTCGTCCAGACGGTTGAGATTCTGCCGGTGAACCACGGCATTCAGCGTCAGCGCCATGCCGAGTTGCGGCACCAGCCGGGCCACCTCCAGCTTCTTCGCATGCGCGCCTTCATAGGCGGCGATGCGGTCGGCGCTTTGCGCATCCGCGCCCTGGATGCTCACCTGCACATGGTCCAGCCCCGCCTCGGCCAGAATGCGCAGCTTGGCTTCATCCAGCAGCACTGCAGAGGTGATGAGATTGGTATACAACCCAACCTTGCTGGCGTGGGCGACAAGTTCAGGCAGGTCGCGCCGCAAGGTGGGTTCGCCACCGGAGAAATGGATTTGCAGCACGCCGAGCGCGGCGGCCTCATCCATCACGGCTTTCCAGAAATCCGTGTCCCGCTCGGCATTGGCCTTGAGCAGTTCCAGCGGGTTGGAGCAGTAGGGGCATTGCAGCGGGCAGCGATGTGTCAGCTCCGCCAGCAACGCCATCGGCGGCGGATGGGTGGTCATGCGGTGATCATTCCCTTGTCGCGCAGGTCGGCGAGCAGTTCCAGAACGTCCGCCTGCACCGTTTCCACTTCGGTTTCGTATTGCTTGGCCAATGCGGCGCAGAGTGCATCTATGGCCGTGGCGCCATCGAGTTTCTCCAGCACCGCGTTGGCAATGTCGTCCAGCACCAGCACGCGCTCCGGAGCCAGCAGGATATGCTGACCACGGGCGGCGTCATAGCGGCGGCGCACGCCCGGCTTCAGGCGCGGCACCGCCTCAAGGGCGAGCGCGGTCATGCCGCGACGGGCAGCGACAGTGCTTCGGAGAGAAACGCCCCGGCCGGGATCATCCCTGGCGTGACATAGGCCATGTAGAGCGCATCGAGCTGCGCCCAGAGCAGATCGCATTTAAAGCGCAACGCGCCGAGTGCCGCCTGCTGCTGCTCCACCGTGCGCGCGTGCGTCTTCACGTAGTTCAGCGCGAAATCGGCATCGCGCGGGGCCTGATGCAGACGGGCATTGAAATAGACCAGCGTGTCGCGGTCCACGAAATCGTAATTCGCCAGCATCCCGGCCACACGTTCAGAAATGATGGTCGGCGAGAACATCTCGGTCAGCGAGGACGCCACCGCCTCCAGCAGTGAGCGCTCGCGCACGAAACTCACATAGGCATCCACCGCGTAACGGGTGATGGGCAGGATGGCGCGGCAGGATTCCACCAACTCCGCATCCAGCCCCACCCCTGTGGCCAGGCGCAGCCAGCGGGCGATGCCGCCATCGCCGGGCGCATCGCCGTCATGGTCTACCAGGCGCTGACGCCAAGCGCGACGGGATTCGGCGTCGGGGAAGCGCCCGACGATCAGCGCGTCCTTCCGAGGAATGCTGCACTGATAGTAATAACGGTTCAGCGCCCAGGCCTGCACCTGCTCGCGCGTGCATCCACCGGAATGCAGCATCTTATGGAACGGATGCAGATTGTGGTAATGTTTCGCGCCAATCTCGCGCAGCGCGGCTTCAAGCTCATGATCGTTCAGCAGCTTCATGTCGTTACCTCCATACCGTCATACGCGACTTCCCAGCCGGCGGCACGGACTTGCGCGGCCTCCGAGCTGTCATCGCATAAAATCGGGTTCGTATTATTTATATGTATTAAGATGCGCCGCCCCAGCTTTACAGGTGCGAAGGAGGCGATCGTCCCGGTTTCACCGGAGACACTGATGTGACCCATGCGGGTCCCGCTCTTATGGCCCAGACCGGCGTTGATCATTTCGTTGTCATGCCAGAGCGTGCCATCGAAAAACAAAAGATCCGCGCCATCAACACGGATGCGGAGCGCATCCGTCACGGCGTTGCAGCCGGGGATGAAGACGAGGCGATGCCCAGTGGCATCGGTAATGTCGAGACCTATCACCGCATCGGGCGAAAGCAGCTCCTCGATATTGTCGCTGGCCTCGGTATAGAGCGGCACCTTGCCGCCCACCCGGAACGGCGTGACGGTCAGGCCCAGCGGCTCGCCGCGCGCATCGCGGATTTCCTCGGTAGCACCCGCATCCAACACGCGGCGCGGCACGCGCGGGCCGGGCAGAACGTCGAAGATCACGTTGCGGTGCAGGATATCCAGCACCGAAGCCGGACCGTACAGGCCGAATTCGTGCCCCTCGCGCAGCGAGAGCAGGCCGGTGATGCAATCGACATCCGCCCCGGTGAGCACCACCGCCGCAATGGGCGAGCCGCGCAGCATGCCTGGCTTGGGGTGCAGGCAGGGAGCTTGGTTAATCTGGTTGGGCAAATCGGGGCTGGCGTTCAGCAGCACCCAGCGATCGCCATCGGCGGACACGGCCAGCGAGGCCTGCGTACGTGGCTTGGCCTGCGGATCACCCGTGCGGGCGCGGCGGCAATTGGCGCAGCCGCAATTCCATTGCGGGAACCCACCTCCCGCTGCGGCGCCGAGTACCCGGACCTTCATTACGATTGCCTGAGAGGAGGGTTACCCGGCGCCATGCTCTGCTTACTTCCGCGCGGCGGAGACGTAAGAGTTGATCTCGGTGCCAACACAGATTTCGGTCACGGTCGGTTTACGCCACATAGTCACTCCTCCTTTATCGTTTACTTCGCCCTGGACTCATGGATGCACGGCGGGCCACCGCGACATTGGGGTAGGCCGGGACCAGCAAAAGCCCCGGCCGGAAAATTACGGCTTCTCGGAGACCAGCGGAACCTTGGAGCTCATGGTCGCGGTGTAGTCCAGCTTCGTGGTGCCAGCCGGATAGCCGTTCTGTTGCAGGATATAAGCGAACGCATCCTCATACTGCTCGTGCGTGAGGCTGGCGGGCTGGCCGGCCGGCATCTGCTGCACCACCTCGGTAAAGACCGGGCCGACGGTGAACTTGTTGGCCGCATTCGCGAAGGCCTGACCCACCAGCGCCGGACCGGCGGCGCCGGAGAGGTCAGCGCCGTGGCACATGGCACAATTTTGCGCATAAACGTCCGCGCCGGCCTTGGCCTGGTCTGCGGTGTACAGCGCCGGCGGAGCCGCAAGGGCCGCCGCGGCGGAACCGGCCACCAGCGCGGCGCCAAGCAGAACACGGGTCTTCAAGCTGTTCATTCCTTCAATCCTCTTCAAATTAGTCACTCATCAGCCGCCTGATACGGCGCCACCAGCGTTTTCAGCTGCCCCGCCCGCGTCAAGCGTTCGAGACCTGCGTTGAACGCTTGTGCCTGCGCTGCCGCACGCGGCATGTACAGCGCTACCACATTCCACGCCGCGTCGGGCATATTCATTATGGCCGTATGCAAAGCGTGCGGATGAGTCGTCTCTTCCCGCACCAGCCAGGGCTGCCACACCATCGCCGCTCCCACTTCGCCCTTCAGCAGGGCGGCCAGCAGGTCGTTATTGGTGTAGTACACATGCTCGGCATGGGCGGTCTGGTCGTCGAAATAGCTGTTCGGCACGGTGAGGAAATCCACGCCGATATCAGCCTTCTCAGCCGTGGCGGTAAAGCCTTGCACGGGTGTGCCGGTGGTGGCCATCACGAAGCCGGTGCGGGCGTAAGGCTTGGTCGCCTGCAAGCCCTTTGGCACACCGTTCCCATTGGCCTCGACAGGCACGCCCATCACCAAGTCGCACTGCGCCGCCATCTTCGCGAAAGCCTTGCCGGGGTCGATCTTGGCGTCGTCGCTATCGCCGCCCACGCCATCATCGCCGGTGTTCAGCTTCACGATCTCGGCACGCAGCCCGCCCTGCGCGGCCACGGCCTGGGCCACGGCGAGGTCGGTTGTGGAGAGCGGGTTGGCCTCGTCCACGCAGAAACGGATGACAGCGCCGCCTGCAGGAGATTGAGCGTCGCCGCTAACCGCGTGCGCGGGCGAGGCCAGGGCCATGGCGGCGAGAACCGCCATGGCACCTTGGGCTGCTCCCGGCGGCAGACGCCACCGGGAAACATCCACGTTACGAGGAGGGAAGAGCGAAGACATAGAGCTGCCCACCACGGGGGATCTTGACTTCGGGAGCCGCCAGCTTGCCCGCCCAAATCGGCCACACGCCGCCCCAGCCGGTCCAGATGGCAACGTACTGCTTGCCGTCGATCTGGTAGGAGATGGGGTTGGAGATGATGCCCGAGGTGAGCTGCGGGCTGGTCCACACCACTTGGCCGGTCTTGGCGTCGAAGGCCTTCAGGTAGCCATCAACCGTGCCGGAGAACACCAGCCCGCCCTTGGTCGCCAGCGTGCCGGCATCCCAGGGGTAGGAGCTCTTCTGTTCCCAGACCTTCTTGCCGGTCGAAAGGTCGATCGCCTGCAGCGAACCGTACTGGCCAGGGCTGGTCGGGTCGTCCTTCATCTCGAACTTCTCGCCCAGGAAGGGCAGACCGGCCGAGTAGGTCACCGGCACGCCGACCATGGTCATGCAGGCGTGCAGCGTGGGCACGTAGGCCATGTTGGTTTCGGGGTCGATGGACCCGGGCCACCAGTTCTTGCCGCCCAGGAAGCTCGGGCAGGTGAAGATGGACTTGGTCAGCGTCGGCTTCAGCTCTTCGTTGGTGATGGCATGGCCGGTCTTGTCGATGCCCAGGATCGAGGTGTCGTGGATGAACGGTTTGGCGTAGATCAGCTTACCGTCCGTACGGTCGATGGCATAGAAGTAACCGTTACGGTTGGCCTCGATGACCGCCTTATAGCTCTTGCCCTCATAGGTGATGTCGGCAAGCTGCGGCGTGTTCACGCCGTCATAGTCCCAGGTGTCGTTGGCGGTGTACTGATAGTACCACTTCATCTTGCCGGTATCGGGGTCCAGCGCCAGCAGGGAGTCGGAGTACAGGTTCTTGCCGGGGCGCATCTTGGCCAGCCACGGGCCGGGGTTGCCCACGCCCCAGAGCAGGGTGTTGGTGTCTGCATCGTAGGTGCCGGTCATCCAGGCGGCGCCGCCGCCGGTCTGGTACATTCCCTTGGGCCAGGTGTCGCCGCCGGGCTCGTCCGGAGAAGGAATGGTGTAGGTCTTCCACACCTGCTGGCCATTGGTGGCATCGAGGCCCACGATGAAGCCGCGCGCGCCGTACTCGCCGCCGCCGGAGGCGATAATGACCTTGCCGTTCACGACCAGTGGTGCCTCGGTGATGGAGTAGCCCACACCCGGCTCGGCCAGGGAGACGTTCCACTGCTCCTTACCGGTGGTGGCGTCCAGCGCCACGACGTGGTTGTCCAGCGTGCCGAAGATCACCGAGCTGCCATACACGGCCACACCGCGGTTATTGGTGTCACAGCACAAGGTCTTATAGGCCGCCGGCGCAATCTTGTAATCATACTGCCAGAGCTTCTCGCCGGTCTTGGCATTGTAGGCGATGACGTGATCCTTCGGCGTGGTCACGAACATGTAGTTGCCGGAGACGATCGGCGTGCCCTCGAAGCCGTCGGGGATGTCGATCTTGCCCGAGGTCCAGGCGGTGGAAAGGGTGGATACGTTGCCGGCGTTGATCTGGTCGAACGGCACATAGTCCTGGCCCGCGTAGTCGCGGTTGAACATCAGCCAGCCATCCGAGGTGGAGGCACCGACAAGGTCACTCTGGCTCACCGGGGTGTAGGCAGGCGCGACAGGCGCAGCCGCGGGGGCGGCGGTCTGCGCCTTGGCAGGCACCGCTAGCGCCGCGCAGGCAGCGAGGGCAAGCCCGGCACAGCCGAACGCGGTGGCGCCCTTAAGACGGTGTTGGAGACTTATTTTCGGCATTTTTCACTCCCTAGTTAATTTACGCTCGATCTCGTTGACCGCGCCAGCTTCAGCAAGCCTGAACAGGCCTGCGGCCTCACCCCGGCACGCTGACACGATTACACCTGAAAGTCCTGATACAATGTCGCAATGAAGCGTTCATCCGGCACGCCGCCACGCCAATCCGTCCACCCCAATCGGAGAATCCCGGACGCAACACGCCCTGCCTTCATTAGTACGACCATCCTCCATCTCACCGCGTCTCGCGGCTCTTGTTTGTAGCAAGAGGCTGACAAGCAAACACCATGCCACATTAAAAAACACAGCAATACCTTTGGTTTTACCCAGGGGGCACAGCCACGTTGAGCGTTACAAAATATGACAACGCACCAAAATGGAGCGCAACAGCTGTAGCACGCCGCAACATGCCGCGGTGCAACAAATCAGCCTTCGCGGCTCTCCACCCTGAATTGGCGTTTTTCCAATTCGACGAAATAAGCCGGAACCTCGAAATAGGACTCCATAGCGTACACACCGGGCGTCCTCGGCGAGGCCAGCAATAGCTGCGCGGCAATGGCGAAATGGATCTCGTGGCTATCCTGCGCTGGAATCTTGCCGGCATTGGCCTTGATATTGCGCTCGATTACCTTATTCAACAGGTCGAGCAGGCGAACGCTGACACCGCCGATCACCATCGGCTCGTCGAAATTGCCAAACCCGGCCTTCACCAGCCCAATTCACGCCTTATGCTCGCGCTGCGGCAGATGCAGCTTCCAAGTAAATTCCTGGATGCCCTTCTCGCGGATGCCTTCGGCCAACGGCACCGTGAGCCGCCCGGAATGAGGAGAGCGCGTGAACTCGCAACGCGCCCATGGCTCCGGCAAGTTGAGCGTTTCCACCCCACTCAACGGCGAGCAGGTGACATGCCTGCCGCCATAAAACTGCGTGCTGGGATAAGCATATTCGGCCAGCACGGCGGAGACTGAATAAGGCGGCGTCAAGCACCGCCTCAAGCTCCACCCCCCTGGCCTCGGCGATGCGCCCCACAACCTCCAATGTCGCGGGGTCGATTACATCGCGCGTCGGCCCTGTGGCGAAATGCCACGTACCCGAGAAATAGGCAGAACTTGCGGGATCGAACATGGATGACGCCCTGACATGAGGCACGGAGTGCCAGGGACTGTACTCAGGCCAAAAAACCACATCAACTCAGGCCGGACACCATACCGCCAGACCAGAATTGCCCAAAAAATAAACGAACCGCTCCATATAATCGTCCAATCACACCAGAAAACCGGCAGAAAAATCCAGAATGCACCTGCGAAGCAGCAATAATAAAAGAATATTTCCTGCAAATACCTAAAACTTTTACAAATCAAATGAACATCATACACAACCCGGGTTGACGCATTATTTTCCCCGATTGTACCCTTCAAACTAGCGAAAAACAGAGGCCTCATGCCCAAGACAATCGCATTCTTCCCAGAGGCCGCGTTTGGCCCCGTACTAAACTCTGTTGACATCGCACATGCGATGGCGGCGCGCGGCCATAAGCCGTTCTTTCTGTCTGCCCCCATGCCGCCCGAGCAAATGGCAAAATTCCGGGAAGCATTCATCAACGGGCATATCCAGAATTTCACCAAATCCTCCTACGAGCAGATCGACAATTACGCGAAGGATTGCTGGGCCGCGATCGTGAGCAGCGTCAAATGGGCGCAAAAAGACCTACCCGGCGCGCCTTATCTCCGCGATCCCCTCGTCCTCAGTGAACTAACCTATTGGGGCACGATCCCCAGCATGATCGAAGAAGAAAGCCGCATCTCCGGCAAGCTGATCCACAAAGGTCCGCAGGGCGAAACCGAATGCGGCTTCTGGGTCTGCATATCTGGCAAATGGGAATGCCATGTCACGCTCGACGAGTTCTGCCATTCTCTCGAAGGCCGCGCGACCTATGGGCATGAATCCGGAAAGGTGATGACAATCTCACCCGATATGGCGGCGTTCTTTCCACAGGACTGGAAAGGTGTTTGCACCGTGCATGAGACTGTAAAAAACTTTATCTGATTCGTTGACTGAAGGATGCCGCCCGTGAACGCAACGTCCCTGCCCCGCCACGATGTCCGGCTCGAAAATGTTATGAAACAATTCGGCCCCTGGGTGGCGGTGAACAACATCTCGCTCACCATCAATGGCGGGGAATTCTTCTCGCTGCTGGGGCCATCCGGCTGCGGCAAATCCACCACACTCTCGATGATCGGCGGCTTCGAGACACCCAACTCCGGCGGGATATACCTCGGTGGCGAGGATGTGAGCCGCCTGCCTCCCTACAAGCGGGACGTGAACACCGTGTTCCAGTCCTATGCATTGTTCCCACATCTCGACATCTTCGAGAATGTCGCCTTCGGGCTACGGCGTAAGGGGCTACCCAAGGCGGAAATCCAAAATCGTACGCACGAGATGCTGAATCTCGTCGATCTCACCAACTTCGCCAAGCGCAAGCCAGGGCAGCTTTCGGGTGGCCAGCAACAGCGCGTGGCGCTGGCACGTGCGCTGGTCAACCGGCCGAAGCTGCTGCTGCTCGACGAACCGCTTGGCGCGCTAGACCTGAAGCTGCGCAAGCAAATGCAGTTCGAGCTGAAGCGCATCCAGAACGAGATCGGCATCACCTTCCTCTTCGTCACCCATGACCAAGAAGAAGCGATGGCAATGTCCGACCGTCTGGCTGTGATGTCGCGGGGGCAGATCGAGCAGGTTGGCACCCCGGCCGAGGTGTACGACCATCCGGCCACCGAATTCGTCGCCTCCTTCCTCGGCGCCTCCAACCTCATCCCCGGCGAGGTGACAGCGCGCGATGACGATATCACCAGCGTGAAGCTGGAAGATGGCGCTATGGTGAAGCTACCCAGCACGGCGCTGAAAATCTACGGCAAGAGCGTCAAGATTGGCGTGCGGCCCGAGAAGTTCCAGATCATCACCGGCACCGAAACGCCGGAACCGGGCTGGAACGAGATCGAGGCTATCTCCGGCGTCTCCGTCTATCTCGGGGTCAGCCATCAATACGTGATGACCAGCCGCAGCGGCCGGCAGCTCAGCGTGTATGAACAGAATTCGGGGCGCGACAGCCCACTCGCCCCCGGCACTACCGTGCGCCTCGCCTGGAATCCGGCGCATACTTTCGCTGTTGCCTACGACCCAACCAAAGCCGATGGAGAGTGATATGAGCGAAGACGAACTGCCTGGAAATTCCTCCCAACAAGCCTTCCTGCGCGGCCTCACGCAGCCACGCCTGACGCGCCAGAACTTCCTGCGCGGTGCCGCGGGCACCGCACTTGCCGCCCTGACGCCGCAAATCTCCCGCGCCGCAACCGTGACCGACTGGAACGCCTGGTGGGCCGCGCAGAAACCCAGCGATCAATTCGTCTTCGCCAACTGGCCCTATTATATCGACGTGCAGGGCAACGGCTCCGACCACCCCTCCATCGACGCCTTCACCAAGCAGACCGGCATCAAGGTGAAGTACATGGAGGTGATCCAGAACAACGCGCCGTTCTACGCGCAGATCGCCCCGGTGCTGAAATCCGGCCAGCCCACCGGGTACGACATGATCGTGATGACCAATCACTGGGAACTCACCGAGCTGATCCTGCAGAAATGGCTGGTGCCGCTGTGGAAGGAGAAGGTGCCCAACTTCGCCAAATACGCCAGTCCCAGCGTGGTCAGCCCCGCCTACGATCCCGGCAATAAATACACCATGGCCTGGCAGTCTGGCTTCACCGGCATCGCCTACAACCCCAAGCTGACCAAGCGCGAGATCACCAGCTTCGAGGATCTGTGGGACCCTGCCTTCGCCGGGCATGTCGGCATGTTCAACGACAATACCGAACTCGGCAGCGCCGCCCTGCTCAAGCTTGGCATCGATCCCGCCACCTCTACACCGGAGGATTGGCACAAAGCCGCCGCCACCCTGCGCGACCAGAAAGACAAAGGCCTGGTACGGCAATATTATGACCAGAGCTATATCAACGCGCTGCAGAACGGCGATATCTGGATAACCCAGGCTTGGTCGGGCGACATCTATCAGGCCAATTCCAAGGGCTACAAGGACCTAAAATTCGTGGTGCCAAAGGAAGGCATAATGATGTGGCATGACAATATGGCCATTCCCGTCGGCGCGAAGAACCCGCTCTCGGCGCTGGCCTGGATGAACTACTACTACACGCCGGAAGCCGCCGGCATCATCGAGGATTACATCAACTATATCTGCCCGGTTCCAGCGGCGAAGGATTACATCCTCAACGTCATCAAGGACCCGGCAGTGGCCAACAGCCCGCTGGTGTTTCCCTCCGATACCGACCTCAAGAAGACGCATGATTTCTACGCCTTCAAGAGTTATGCCGAGTTCCAGAAGTGGAACAGCATCTTTAACCCGATCATCCAAGCTTAAGGAAGATACCCCATGCGGCGGCTGCGCGGAAAGCTCTCCCCCTATCTGCTCAGCCTACCGAGTTGGGTGTATCTGCTGATGTTCTTCCTGATCCCGCTGGGATCGATGCTGGGCATGGCGCTGGCCACGGGCGACCCGCTCGATGGCTACACCATGTCCGACAATTTCCAGGAATTCGTCGATGCCTTCACGAATTACCAGGATACCTTCTACCGCTCCTTCTGGTACGGCACCGCCTCCACCGTAGCCACGCTGCTGCTCGCCTATCCAGTGGCGTACTGGATCGCCTTTCACGCTGGGCGCTACAAGAGCAGCTTCCTGTTCCTCATCATGCTGCCGTTCTTCGTCTCCTTCGTCATCCGCGTGGAGGCGTGGCAGTTCATCCTCGCCGATGAAGGCTTCATCTTCGGCCCGCTGAAGAGCATCGGCCTGCTGCCACAGAATTTCCATGTGCTCTCCACGCAATGGGCGGTCATTGGCGGCCTCGTTTACAACAGCTTCGCCTATTATGTACTGCCGCTCTACGTGGTGCTGGAGAAGATCGACCGCCGCCTCGTGCGCGCCGCCAACGATCTCTACGCCTCCCCGCCCACCGCCTTCGTCAAGATCGTCCTGCCCCTCTCCGCTCCCGGCGTATTCGCGGGCTTTCTGCTGGTCTTCGTCACCAATGTCGGCGATTTCGTGAATGCCGACATCCTCGGCGGGCCCGGCACCTACATGATCGGCAATGTCATCCAGGACGCCTTCTTCGTGAACCAGGATTACCCGATGGCCGCCGCCCTCTCCTCCATGCTGATGCTGATGCTGATGATCGCGATCCTACTTTATTCAAAGGCTTTCGGCACCGACGCCATTCAGGAGTACGCGGCATGAGCAGCGTAACCACCCTCCCCGCAACAAAGGCCTACAGCCCAAGCCGCGTTGGCGAGCGTCTGCTCTCCTTCTTCACCTGGGCGATGATCGCCTACAACATGCTACCCATCGCGGTGATGGTGGTCTTCAGCTTCAACACCGCCCCCAACGGGCATGTGGCTCTGAAATGGCTTGGCTTTACTCTAGACTCTTACAAGCACGCCTTCGCCATCCAGGACCTCACCGGTGCGCTGGGGAACTCGCTGGAGGTGGCGGCAGGCAGCGCGCTTATCTCGGTCATCCTCGGCACGCCACTGGCGCTGGCCCTGGCGCGCTACAAATTCTGGGGCAAAACCCTTACCGACATCGTGATCTTCGCCGACATCGCCGCCCCGGCCGTGGTCGTCGGCGCCTCGCTGCTGGCGCTGTTCCTCACGCTCAACCTGCCGCGCGGGCTGCTCACCATCTTCATCGCGCATGTGGCCTTCAACGTCGCCTTCGCGGTGGTGGTCATCCGCGCCCGCGTCTCAGGGCTGGACCGCGCGCTGGACCGCGCCGCGGCGGATCTCGGCGCAACACCCTGGGTCGCGTTCTGGACGGTGGTGTTCCCCCTGATCCTGCCCGGTATTATCGGCGCCTGGCTGCTCTGCTTCATGCTCTCCATCGACGATCTGATCATCACCACCTTCGTCGCCGGGCAGACACTCACCTTCCCGCTCTGGGTTTACGGCGCCACCAAGATCGGCACGCCCCCGCAGGTCTTCGTGCTCAGCACCTTCGTGTTCATCGGCGGCGTGCTGCTTGCGCTGGCCAACGCGGCACTCTCGAGAAAGCGCGAAAGCGCCTGATCCCTCAAGAGAGCCGAGCCCTCGCCTGCTGGCGATAGGCGGCGGGGGCGAAGCCTGTCCGGGCACGGAAGGCGCGGGAGAAGGCGCTGATCTCGCTATAGCCCAGCCTCTCGCCTATCGCTGTTACAGGCAAATCCGTCTGCCCCAGCAATGCCTCGGCCAGCCGCCCCCGCACGCCATTGCGCAACTCCGCGAAATTCAGCCCCAACGTCTTGAGGCGGCGTTGCAGGCTGCGCAGGCTCATGCCGAAATCAGCGGCGGCATCCGCCACATCGGCACGTAGCCCGTTGCACAGGCATGCCGCAATCCACGCCTCCAGCCCATGCCGCAACTCCAGCCGCTGCTCGCGCGCGCCCAGCTCGTCATCCAACTCGGCCCGCAACGCCGCGTATCGTCCATCATCCGCCCCAAGCGGACTGAGGGCAAGAAACGATGCTGGAAACAGCAGCGCGTTCTGCGCCGTGCCAAAACGCAGCGGACAGCCAAAATGCCCCCGATACGCGCCCAGCGCCTCAGCCGGATCATGCGCGAGTTCCACCCCCAGCTTGCGCCACGCCTCGCCCAGCAGCACACGCATGAAACCGTCTTCCATCGCGAGGGTAAAGTTGGCATCCTGCACACGGCAACGCACGGTAGGGTCGATAATGGCGTAGGAAAGCCGCGCCACCCCATTGCTCACGGCAAGGCAGCTTACGCTATTGGTCTGCACCAGGCTGAAATAATGCACGAAAGCCGCAACCGCCTCTCCCACACTTGGCGCCGCCTGCATCAGCGCACCAAGCTTGCCAAGCGCGCTCACATGAAACCGCCGCCCCAGCGTCAACCCAAACGTGGCATCGCCCAGCTCAGCTGCGGCGGTCTCCAGCGCGGAGGTAAAAGTGGCTAGCGGGAACAACTCGCCCGCCGCTGGGTACAACGCCGCCGTAGCACCCGTCAGCGGGCCGATATAGGCCAGACGCGGCCGCTCGCGCGTGATCGCCGTCAGGGCATCCCTGGCGATGCCGGTCATGATCGCTCCAGGCGGAGAGAGGCTCGGCAACACGGCGGCATACCTCCTTTCGTCAAGCGCAGCTAAAGACCAAGCAAGTTCCGTGCCCCATGCTTACGCGGCAAAGCGAAACGCTGCCGGGTCCACAAACGGCGTGGCGCCGGTAATTAGCTCCGCCGCCAGCCGCCCCGCCGCCGGGCCAATACCAAACCCATGCCCCGAAAACCCGCTGGCCAGGAACAGCCCAGGCACTGGCAGCGGCGAGATCACCGGCAGGGCATTCGGCGTAGTATCAATAATCCCTGACCAAGCGTTGGTAATCCGCGCACCAACAAATTCCGGCACCGCCTCAATCGCATTCCGCAAGGCCAGATCGGGCAATTTTCCATAAGGTGCCGTACTGATGATGCGCGTGCGCTCAAACGGCGTCACCTCATCCGCCCGCCAATGGCGCTGCAGCACCAAGCTTTGCAGAAACGGCATCCCCAAACGCAGCTGCAACTCCCGCCAGCCGGTACGGAACGCCGGCAGGAAGTCCTTCGTCAGCAATAGATTGTCGATGCCCAGCGGCACGATATTGGCATCCCGCACCGCGATGGAATATCCGCCATCCTGGCGTTTGCGGAAGGCGAAATCCGTGCCGCCGACGGCAAACTCCGGCACCTCTCCAGCCCCTTCGATCCGCGCCACCGTCGCCCGCACAGGCAGTTGCTTGAAATTAAGGCCGAGATTGCCCGCGAACAGCCGCGTCCACGCCCCAGCCGCCACCAGCGCCGCATTGCAGCTTATGCGCCCACGCTCCGTCACCACCTCGCTCACGCGCCCGCCCTTGGTCTCCACGCTCCGCACGGCGCAGTTGGTGAGCAGTGCCGCGCCCTTGGCCCGCGCGCCCTCGGCAATGGCGACGGTGGCGGCGTAAGGCTCCGCCCGGCCATCCTGCGCCGTGAACAGCCCGCCGACGAATTTGCGCCCGGAATTGGGCAGCATCCGCGCCATCTCATCGGCCGCCAGCAGGCGCGATTCCAGCCCGTAAGGCCGGACCTTTTCCATCCAGGCCTCATGCTTGGCCATCTCGCGCGCATTGGCTGCGGCGTACAAAATCCCGGACTCCGCATACCCCACATCCGCGCCGATGCGCTGACGTAGCCCCGCCCACATCTCGCGCGCCGCGATGGCCAGCGGAATCTCAGCCGAATCGCGCCCCTGGCGGCGCACCCAGCCCCAATTGCGGCTGGACTGCTCCGCCCCGATCTCCCCTTTCTCGCACAAGGCCACACGCAAACCACGTTCGGCCAATTCAAGCGCAGTGCTGGCACCGATAATCCCGCCACCAATCACCACCACATCAACCTCAGCCGGGAGGGCGCTATCGCCCTCCACCTTGCGGAACAAGCTCATCGGTCCAGCAGTTTCCCGTTCTCATCATGGATGATCGCATCCACCTGGATTTCGACCATCATTCCGGGCCGGGTCAACCCCGCCTCCACGCCGGTGGAGACCGGATCGATCCCCTTGAACACCTCCCCATGCGCCTTCACGAAGCCCATAACGCCGCCCTGCATGTCCGAAAGAAACGCGGTGGTCCGCACCACATGCTTCAGCTCCGCGCCCAGCTCATGCAGAGCTTTCTCGATACGTTGCATGATAAAGATCGCCTGCTCATAAGCATCGCTTGGCGCATGAACCTCATTATGCTCGTTGATCGCCGTGGTTCCGGCAATGAACACGTAAGGCCCCACGCGCTTGCCGCGCGCATACGAGCCGATGACCTCGAACCGCCCGCCACTGAAATATTTCTGTACCGACATCAGAAATTCCTCATATAGCGTTCGATCTCCACCCGCGTGACCTGCGCTGCAACAAACTCGATCTCGCGCTTGGCCTGCTGCACCAGAATGGTGTGGCGCTCCTCACCCAGAACCTGCTTCATGAAGTCCGAACTCTCCGCCAGCGTCACGGCCGAGGTGAGATCGGTGGGCAGCTTGCCCACCCCTTCCGCACCAGGGGCATAGCCATCGCCCAGGCAGGGCGCGGTAGGCTCCAGCCCCTGCTCAATACCGTCCAGCCCAGCAGCAATATCACAGGCCAGAAGGTAATACGGATTACAATCCGCGGCGGCATCGCGTTTCTCGATACGCACGGCAGAATCCGTGCCCTCAAGTACACGCAGCCCCACGGTGCGGTTGTCATAGCCCCAATTCGCGGCGGTGGGGCAGAAGGTATAGGACCTGCGCCGGCGCATCGCATTCGGCGTAGTGGAACCGGCAAGCGTGATCTCTGCCATACGCTTCTGCAACCCAGCGAGGAAGGTCAGCCCCGTGCGGCTCAACTTACCATGGTCGGCGAACAGATTCTTCCCATCCTTCCACACTGAGTAATGCGTATGAAACCCATTACCCGACTGATCGATAAACGGCTTGGCCATGAAGGTCGCCAGCAGCCCCTTGGTCTGCACCAGCTCCTTCACCAGATTGCGAAACATGATGACGCGGTCAGCCGATTCCAGCGCCTCGCCATAGCGGATATTCACCTCCGCCTGCCCCGCCGCGTATTCCGGGTTGGACTGCTCGATGGGTATTCCCATCTCATCGATCATCTGGCGGATCGGCCCCAGAACATATTCATTTTGCGCCGCGCGGGCCAGCGAATAGACCTGGATGCCTTTCTCCACAGGCTGCATCGTCTCAGGATTCAGCAGGTAGAATTCCAACTCCGTGCCGCACATGATGGTCAGTCCCATCGCAGTGGCACGCTCGATCTGCTTCACCAACGCCGCGCGCGGGTCGATGGGCACGGGTTTATGGTCCATCCCCTCCGCCCGGCCCAGGCAGAACGCCACCCCTGGCTCCCACGGCACCGGCACGGGTGCCGTGAGCGGAAAGAGATGCATATCAGGAAAGCCATTGTTGAAATTGACGTAGGGCGTGTCCCAGACATCGCAGGTCATATCCATCGCCAGCATGGCGATGGATACGGCATTGCCCCCCTTGCAGATAGTCCCCCAATGAGTCGCCGGAATGCGCTTACCGCGCATGATGCCGTTGAGATCGCCAATGCCCAGGGCCACGGTATGCGTGCCCGGCGGCAGAATGAACGCGGTGGCGGCGGATGTGTCGTAGCTGCTGCTATCCATGCTCATCGTCTCCCTTACCAGCCATAAGCGCGGTCGATCCCCGCCATCTTCACCCCCGTGAACGCCGATGCCTCGAAGGACAGCGCCCGCAAATCTTCCATGTCCAGGTTATGAACATTCGATTTGCCGCAAGCCTTGGCCAGCGCCGTCACCTCCATGGTCATGGCCGTCAGGTAGCGCGCCACGCGTTCCGCCCCGGCGGCCACATCCATGCGCGCGGTAAGCTCTGGCGTCTGCGTCGCCACACCCACCGGGCACATGCCCGTATGGCAGTGGTGGCAAGCGCCGGGCGATGTGCCGAGCTTCTTATAATCATCGAGATAACGCGGCGAGTTGCAGCCCAGCGCGATCATCGCCGCATTGCCGATCATCACCGCATCCGCCCCCAGCGCGAGACACTTGGCGACATCGACACCCGAACGAATCCCGCCCGCCGCCACCAGCGAAACCTTGCCGGACATACCGCATTCATCCAGCGCCTCACGCGCCGCGCGGATCGCCGAGATGGTGGGAATCCCCGTATGGTTCAGCAGCAACTCCGGCGATGCACCGGTGCCGCCCTCGGCCCCATCCACCACCACCACATCCACCCCCACCTTGGCGGCGATGGCGACATCGTAGCGCGGCCGCGTGGCTCCCATCTTCAGGAAAATCGGCACCTGATAATTGGTGGCGATCCGCAGTTCCTCCACCTTGATGGCGAGATCATCAGCCCCCAACCAGTCCGGATGGCGCACGGTGGAGCGCTGATCCACGCCCTCGGGCAATGTACGCATCTGCGAAACCCGAGGCGACACCTTCATCCCCAGCAACAACCCGCCCGTGCCCGGCTTCGCCCCCTGGCCGACGACGATCTCCAGCGCATCGGCACGGCGCAGATGATCGAGATCCAGCCCATACCGCGCGGGCGACATCTGGTACACCAGCTTGTTCGAGGCCGCGCGCTCCTCCTCCAGCATCCCGCCCTCCCCCGTGCAGGTCATGGTGCCGACCTTCGACGCCCCATGCCCCAGCGCTTCCTTGGCATTGGCCGAGAGCGCGCCAAAGGACATCGAGGCGATATAGATGGGAATCTTCAGCTCCAGCGGCTTCTCCACCAGCCCGCGCCCGCCGCCAAGAATGGTGGTGGTGTCACAGGATTCCCGATACCCCTCCAGCGGCAGGCGCGTCATCGTCGCCGGCACGAAGGTGAGATCGTCAAACGTGGGAAAACGCTTGTTGAAGGTGTTGTAGCCGCGCACCTGGTAACGCCCAAGCTGAGCCAGGGCGTGAACCTCGGAAATCGCTTCCGGCGTCCAGCGCAGCGAACCGCCTTCATCGTAGGAGGACGGCACACCAGCCGGGCGGCCTTCGATCGCCCCATCGCCGAATTTCACCAGCTCCTCCGGCGCCTCCGGGAACGGATAGTGATAAGTGCCGTTCAGATCATCAGCCATGCGTTTGCATCCCTGCTCTCGAAATACCAAAGCCGCTGGCCGGAAACGATCCGGCGCCAATTGCGCGCGCTGTCCACCAGCCCCAGCGGTTCCAAAATCGCGTCCACCTCAGCCACCTGCTCGGCGGTGGGCTCCTTCACCACGGCATCCACGCCCAGGCTCTCAATCTCGCCCGCGACCCAGACCTCGCCCTGCCACAGCGCATCGGCGCAGGACGCCCCCGCCCCGCCCAGCGCGATGATCTTGCCTGCATGGGCCATGAACCCCGCCTGCGAGCCGATCTTGCCTTCGACGATGATATTGCCGCCCTTCATGGCCACGCCGATGCGCGGCCCGGCATCGCCTCGCACATGGATCGTGCCGCCCCGCATCGCCGCCCCCGCCGACATCCCGGCATAGCCGCCAATGGTAATATGCCCGGCATCCATGCCCTCGCCCGTACCCCAGCCGGCATCGTCCTCAACCGTAACGATGGCGCCGGTATTGAGCCCGCCGCAATAATAGCCCACGGAACCTTCAAAGGCGACATCGACGCCTTTCGGCAACCCGATGCCCAGATTATGCCGCGAGAGCGTATTGCGCACGAGCAGCGAATGATGCGCCTTCGCCGCCGCCTGGATCTCCTCGTTCACATCCTTGATGTGCCTGTTCCCCACCTCGATCACATACCGGCTGCTCATGCCGCCAACTCCCCGCGACCCCAGATGCCGGTCTTGGCCGGGCCATCGTAATTGATGATTTTTGCTCTGCCCGGATACACGCGCCGCAGCGCCTGCTCCTCGGTCGCAGCGCAGAACGCGCCATCCTGCTGCACCGTCGCCAGCGGCTTGATGGCAAAACGGTCCTTGGCAAAACCAATACCGTTTGTGTCAGCAATCATATAGGTAAACACACCATCGATCTGCTTGATCGAATGATCCAGCGCCTCCTGCAGCGTCATGCCCTTGCTCATCTGGTCGGAAACCCATACCGCGATCAGCTCGGAATCATTCTGCGTGAGGAACCGATACCCCTGCCGCTCCAGCCGCTGCCGCCAGTTGTAATAATCGGTGATCTGCCCGTTATGCACGATGGCGACATCGGCAAAGGGCCGCGCCCAGAACGGATGGCTGGCATTGGGCCGCACGGCGGACTCAGTCGCCAGCCGCGCATGCCCCAGCCCATGCGTACCGATCATCCCGCGCACGCCATGCTTCTCTGCCACGGTCCGCGCATCGCCATCATCCTTGATGATCTCAAGCGACTTCCCGACGGACTGCACCTCCAGCCGATGGCAGATCGTATCCGCCTCACGCGTCCAGCGCGCCAGATCGCCCGGCTCACTGATCACCATGCGCACGGAATAATGCTTGTCCCCGCTATTGTCCCAGGTCGGATTCTCCAGGAAATCCGCCCCGTGCTCCTTCAGGATATAGTGGAAATCGTCCAAATCCTGGCCCAGCTTGGCGCGCTCGAACCCCATGGCGCGGACGATGAACCCGCTCTCGCGCGGTATGCCGTATATGGCAAACCCCGTACTGTCCGAGCCGCGATGCGCCTGCGCATCCATCAGCTCGACAAGATCGGTCCCGACATCCCCAACCTTGCCCAATATTCGCCCCGCGATCCCGCACATGCTCTCTCACCCTCCTCCTCCACACCAAAAAATGATGTAGAAATGAGCAAATCAACGATAAGAGGCAGGTTAGCCAGCAATTAATCAGCATTCTTGACAGTTGACGCCATATTTTTAGGCGAAGCAGCAAATACACACCGCAGCCTTGCCGTACTGGCGGCTTTGCCCCAGTTATGGGGGAACCATCCCAGTGCCGGAGGCGCCCAATGATACGCATGCCCGAACCGGACCAGCAGGTTCTCGCCCGCCGGGGCGAGATCATTGCCGCGCTGCGCCGCATAGTCCCCGGCGAGGGCGTGGTCGAGAACGAGAACGAACTGCGCGCCTTTGAGTGCGATGGCCTGACCGCCTACCGGCAATTACCGATGATCGCCGTACTGCCCAGCACCACCGCGCAGGTGGCCGAGGTTCTGCGCTACTGTAAGGCGAACAACATCCGCATCGTGCCGCGCGGGGCGGGCACCTCGCTTTCCGGCGGCGCCATGCCGCTGGCCGATGGCATTCTCCTCGGCATGGGCAAGTTCAAGAAGATTTTGGAGATCGACCTACCAAACCGCTGCGCCGTCGTGCAGCCTGGGGTGACGAATCTCGGCATCTCGCAGGCCGTGCGCGGCCAGGGGCTATATTACGCGCCGGACCCATCGAGCCAGATCGCCTGCACCATCGGCGGCAACGTGGCAGAGAATTCGGGCGGCGTACACTGCCTAAAATACGGTTTGACCACGAACAATGTCATCGGCGTCGAGATCGTCACGCTGGACGGCGAGATCATCCGCCTCGGCGGCAAGCATTTCGACGGCCCAGGCTACGATCTGCTCGGCGCGCTGGTCGGCTCCGAGGGCATGCTCGGCGTGGTCACCGAGGTCACAGTGCGGCTTCTACCCATCCCACCCACAGCCCGTGCGCTGATGATCGGCTTTCCCAGCGTGGAAAGCGCTGGCGATTGCGTGGCGGCGGTGATCGCCGCGGGCATCATTCCGGGCGGCATGGAAATAATGGACAAGCTCGCCACCGAGGCGGCTGAAGCCTTCGTCCATGCGGGCTACCCGCTCGATGTCGCGGCGTTGCTGATCGTGGAACTCGATGGCTGCGCGGCCGAGGTGGATCATCTGGTCGCGGCGGTCGAGCACATCGCAACCCAGCACCAGGCGGTGAGCTGCCGGGCCAGTACCTCGGAGGAGGAGCGCCTGCTGTTCTGGGCTGGGCGCAAGGCGGCCTTCCCCGCCGTCGGGCGCATCTCGCCCGATTACTACTGCATGGACGGCACCATCCCCCGCAAGCGCATCGCCGAGGTGCTGCGCCGCATGACCGAGATGGAACAAACCTACGGCCTGCGCGTGGCCAATGTCTTCCACGCGGGGGACGGCAATCTGCACCCGCTCATCCTCTACGACGCCAACCGCCCCGGCGAGTTGCAGCGCGCCGAGGATTTCGGCGCGGATATTCTGCGCCTCTGCGTGGAGGTCGGCGGCGTGCTCACCGGCGAACATGGCGTGGGCGTGGAGAAGCGCGACCTGATGCCGACGATGTTCAACGAGACCGACCTCGCCCAGCAGCAAGCGCTGAAATGCGCGTTCGACGATGCGGGCCTGCTCAACCCCGGCAAGGTGTTCCCCCAGCTCTGCCGCTGCGCCGAGCTGGGCCGGATGCACATCCATGGCGGCAAGCTGCCTTTCCCCGAACTCGAACGGTTCTGACGGAGACGCCCATGACCCTCTACCAACCGGGCGACGCCGCCGAACTGGCCGCGATCATCTCCGCCTCAGCCTCATCGGGCGAGACGCTCTCCATCAGCAGCGGCGGCTCCAAGCGCCGCCTCGGCCGCCATGCCCCCACCGCCGCCACGCTGGACCTCAGCCGGATCACCGGCATCATCGACTACGAACCTGCAGAGCTGGTGCTCACCGCCCGCGCCGCCACGCCGCTGGCCGAGATCGAGGGGTTGCTGGCCTCGCGGCGGCAGATGCTGGCCTTCGAGCCGCCGGACTGGCGCGCTCTGCTCGGCCATACCGGTGAACCCACGCTGGGCGGCGTGCTGGCCTGCAACCAGTCCGGCCCCAGGCGGCTCAAGGCCGGGGCCGCGCGCGACCATTTCCTCGGCTTCTCAGCGGTAAACGGGCGCGGCGAGATCTGGAAAGCCGGCGGGCGCGTGGTGAAGAACGTCACCGGCTACGACATGTGCAAGCTTCAGGCCGGGGCATTCGGCACGCTCTCGGCGCTCACGGAGGTCACCATCAAGGTGATGCCCCGTCCCGAGACCGCCCGCACCCTGCTGCTGCCCGTCACCGACGCCACAGCGGCCCTCACCCTGATGAGCGCCGCGCTGAACACGCCGCACGAGATCAGCGCCGCCGCCTATCTGCCCGCCGCCGTGCTGGCGCGCAGCCGGGTCTCGGGCGCGCTGCCCGCGGGCAACGGGCTGGTGGCGCTGCGGCTGGAAGGCCCAGCCCCCTCCGTGGCGCACCGGACAGACGCGCTGGAAGCTACCTTCGGCACCGCCGCCCGGCTGGTCGATGGCGACAGCTCCACGCTCTGGGCCGAGATCGGAGCGGTTCGCCCTCTGCTGGGCAACGCCGCCATCGTCTGGCGCCTCAACCCCACCCCATCCAGGGCGGTCCAATTGCTGCACGCTTTGGCCGGGCAGTTCGCCAGCGCGTCATTTTTCCTCGATTGGGGCGGCGGGCAGATCTGGGCGGGGCTGGAGCCCGCGCAGGCCGGGCCCGATGCCGGAGCCACCGCCATCCGCGCCGCCCTGGCCAAAACGGGCGGCCATGCCACTCTGTTCGCCGCCCCCGATGAGCTGCGCGCCCAGATCGATGTCTTCGAGCCGCTCTCGCCCGCGCTCGCCGCCCTCACCCAGCGCGTGAAGCAGGGCTTCGACCCGCTCGGCATCCTCAACCCGCGCCGCATGTACAAGGAGTTCTGAGGTCATGCAGACCAACTTCTCCCCGGAGCAGCTCGCCGACCCGGCCATCGCCACGGCGGATAAAATTCTGCGCAATTGCGTGCATTGCGGTTTCTGCACGGCCACCTGCCCCACCTACGCCCTGCTGGGCGACGAGCTGGATAGCCCGCGCGGGCGCATCTACATGATCAAGGACATGCTGGAGCATGAGCGCCCAGCCACGCCCGAAGTGGTGAAGCATGTGGACCGCTGCCTCTCCTGCCTGAGTTGCATGACCACTTGCCCCTCGGGCGTGGATTACATGCATCTCGTGGACCATGCCCGCGCGCATATCGAGCGCACCTATAAACGCCCCCTGGCCGACCGCGCCCTGCGCCGCGTGCTGGCCCTGGTGCTGCCAAATCCGAGGCTGTTCCGGCTCTCCGTGGCGCTGGCCAAGCTCGGCCGCCCGTTTTCTCCGCTGCTGCCCGCAAAACTCCGCGCCATGCTGGCCTTGGCCCCGGCCCGCCTGCCCATCCCGGTGCCGGAGGCGACACTGAACCTGAAGCCGCAAGGTGCCGTCCGCCTGCGCGTCGCCCTGCTGCCCGGCTGCACGCAGCAGGTGCTGGCCCCGCATCTCAACACCGCCACCGCCCGGCTGCTCGCCCGGCATGGGTGCGAGGTGGTGGTCCTGCCCGGCACCGGCTGCTGCGGCGCGCTGCGCCACCATATGGGCGCCGCCGACCACGCCGAGGCTCGCGCCAACATCCTCGCTTGGCGCAAAGAGGTCGAGGCCGGGCGGATCGATGCCATCGTGATGAACGCCTCGGGCTGCGGCACCACTGTGAAGGATTACGGCTTCCTCTTCCGCAACGACCCGGACCTAGCCGCCCCCGCTGCCGCCATATCGCGCATCACGCGGGACATCACCGAGCTGATGGCCGAAATCGGGCTACAAGCGCCGGTCATCCCCACCGGGCAGCGCGTGGCGTATCACAGCGCCTGCTCGCTCCAGCACGGCCAGCGGGTGACGGAAGCCCCCAAGCAACTCCTGCGTCAGGCGGGCTTCGCGGTGGTGGACGTGCCGGAAGGCCATCTATGCTGTGGCTCGGCGGGCACCTACAACATGCTCCAACCCGAGATCGCCACCCAGCTGCGTGACCGCAAGGTGGCGAATATCGAGAGCACGGCGCCCGCCCTGATCGCCGCCGGGAATATCGGCTGCATGGTGCAGATCGGCTCCGGCACGAAACTCCCCGTGGTGCATACGGCCGAACTGCTCGACTGGGCCACCGGCGGGCCACGGCCCGAGGCACTGAAGGCCTCCTAACCCTCCCACCCGCCACCGAGCACCTTGAACAGGCCGATATGGCCCCGCACCAGCGCGGCATCGGCCAGCGCAGCGGCACTTGTGGGTCGAGCCAGGGGAATTCCGCATAACGCGGATGGATGACAAAGGCCGCCAGCAATATGCCGCCCGCGAACAGCATCCCCAGATCACCCCGGAATTCAGCCAGTTCAGCCTGTTGTCCTGGTCCAGCGCGGCGTAGATCAGCGCGAACCCCACGCCGCAGGCGACGAGGCGAACAGGGCCCAATGGATGCAATTCTGCGGCGGCAGCGATTTCACGCCCCAGAACAGGCACACGGCACTGCCAAGCGCTTTATGCCTGCTGGCGGCGGCTTTAGCCGCGCCGAGGCTTGGGCTATGGCTGTGCCGCGCCCAAGGGCGGAGAGTTGTGTGGAGGGTTTGTGATTTTTAGACTGACATCCGGCATGGCGGTGATCGCACTGGCCCTGACCGCCGCCCCCGCCTGCGCGGACGCCCCACCCCCCTGGATGAATCCCACCCTCTCCCCGGATGCCCGCGCCGACGCGCTGGAAGCCAAAATGGACGAGACGCAGAAGCTCTCCTTACTCCACGGGCATTTCGCCCTGGCCGCCTATTATGGTGGGTTTTCCGGCGACGCCCCGCCGCCGATCCCCGGCGCCATCGGCTCCTCGGGCTATGTGCCTGGCATTCCGGCGCTTGGCATCCCGGCCCTGCAGGAAACGGATGGCGGGCTCGGCGTCTCCGACGCCATGGACGAAGCCTGGAACACCGGCGCCACCCCCCTTCCCGCGAATCTGGCGCTGGCGGCAAGTTTCGACCCCACCTTGGCCCGCGCCACCGGCATCCTCGCCGGGCGGGAGGCTTGGCGGCGCGGCTTCAACGTATTGCTGGCGGGCGGAGTGAACCTGACGCGCGACCCGCGCGGAGGGCGCAATTTCGAGTATCTGGGCGAGGACCCGTATCTCGCCGGGCTGCTCGGCGGGCAGATCATCGCCGGCATCCAGGCGCAGCATGTGGTGGCCACGGTCAAGCATTTCGCGCTCAACGACAAAGAATCCAACCGCTACGCCGACGACGCCCACCTAAACGAGGCGAGCGCGCGCGAGTCCGACCTGCTGGCCTTCGAGCTAGCCATCGAGGGCGGCGCCCCGGCCTCGGTGATGTGCGCGTACAATCTCGTCGGCGGCACCTATGCCTGCGGCAACGACCATCTGCTCAACGGCGTGCTGAAAGGCGACTGGCATTATCCGGGCTGGGTGATGTCCGATTGGGGAGCCGTGCATTCAGTGAAGGACGCCCTGGCCGGGCTGGATCAGGAATCCGGCGAGGAATACGACGCGCAGGTATTCTTCGGCGCCCCGCTGGCCGACGCGGTGAAGACCGGCGAAGTCCCCCAGGCGCGCCTCGACGGCATGGTCCACCGCATCCTGCGCTCTATGTTCGCGGTCGGACTATTCGACCATCCGCCGGTGAAAACGCCCATCGATTATCAGGCCGACGGCCTCTCCGCCCAGCACGAGGAGGAAGAAGGCCTCGTGCTGCTGAAAAATAACGACAACATATTGCCCCTGATAAAGGGCAACGAGCACATCGCGGTGATCGGCGGCTATGCCAATGCCGGGGTGCTCTCTGGCGGAGGCTCCTCTCAGGTCATCCCGGACGTTCCGGCCCAGCTCCTGCCCACGGTGCTGATGGGCGAAGGGCTGGCGGGCAACCACACCAGCGCGGTCATCGACCCGGATGCCCCGCTCGCCGCGATGCACGACCTCGCCCCCAACGCGCAGTTCCGCTTCGATCCGGGCAATTACCCCTCCTCCGCCGCGCAACTGGCGAAATGGGCGGATGTAGTGATCGTGTTCGCCCGCAAATGGCAGACCGAGAGCCAGGACGTGCCAGACCTCACTTTGCCCGACGGGCAGGATGCGATGATCGAGGCCGTGGCCAAGGCGAACCCGCATACCATCGTGGTGCTGGAAACGGGCAACCCCGTGCAAATGCCCTGGCTGAGCGATGTGGCCGGGGTGATGGAGGCCTGGTATCCGGGCGGCAATGGCGGCCATGCCATCGCCAACGCGCTGTTCGGCGCGGTCAATCCCTCCGGCCATCTGCCCATGACCTTCCCGCGCGACGAGACACAGCTCCCCCGCCCTGGACTCTCCGGGCTGGACGCCGCACCAGGGCAAATCACCAGCACCGATTACAATATCGAAGGCGCGGATGTCGGCTATCGCTGGTTCGCGGCCAGGGGGCTGACACCGCTCTTCCCGTTCGGCTACGGCCTCTCCTACACCAGCTTCGGCTTCAGTCATCTAGCGCTGAGCGACACACATGCTCTCGTTGCCAGTTTCGACGTCACCAACACCGGCAAGGTTAGCGGCACCGCCGTGCCGCAGCTCTACCTCACCGCCCGCGCGGGCCAGCGCACCGAGCGGCTGGTCGGCTTTGCCCGCGTCACCCTCGCGCCGGGCGAGACGCGGCATGTGAGCCTGACCATCGACCCGCGTTTGCTCGCGGATTTCGATACCAAAGCCAATGATTGGCGCGTGGATGCCGGCGTCTACAACATCGCTCTGGCCCGCTCCGCCGCCGAAGTTGCGGAAACCGCAGCGATCAGCCTTCCCGCCACTCACTTGGCGCCATAAGAAAACATCAAATCCGAGGAAACGCCCAACATGGCTCTTGCCCCTCAGGCACATCCCCAGCCCACCGCCACCGTTACCCGCACCGGTGGCGGCGCTATGACAGGGCTCGTCATTTTCCTGTTCTTCGCCTGGGGCTTCGTCACGGTGCTCAACGACCCGCTGATCGCCAAGCTCAAGGGGCTGTTCTCGCTCAACTATGCCGAGGCGATGCTCACCCAGTTCGCCTTCTTCCTCGGCTATTTCATCTTCTCCGCCCCGGCCGGAGCGATCTTGGGGCGCATCGGCTATGTGCGCAGCCTGGTGCTGGGGCTGGTCATCATGGCTTCGGGCTGCCTGATGTTCGCCCCCGCCGCGCGGCATGCGGTGTATCCAGGCTTCCTGCTCGCATTGTTCTGCGTCGCCTCGGGCATCACCATCCTGCAAGTGGCGGCCAACCCTTATATCGCGGTGCTGGGCAGCCGGGAAACCTCGCATAGCCGCCTCACCCTGGCGCAAGCCTTCAATTCGCTCGGCACCTTCACCGGGCCGTTCATTGGCGCGCTGTTCCTGCTGCAAAACGGCGTGACCGCCCCCGCCAGCACGGACCCGGCGCAGCTCGCCGCACTGCGGGTGCATGAGGCCGAGCTGGTGCAACAGCCCTTCCTGGTCATCGCTTGCGTACTGCTGGCCTTGGCGCTGCTGTTCTGGAACCTGCGCCGCGTGCCGGGGCCGGTGGCGGCTTCGGCCAGCCCCAACCCGTTCCGCCGCGTGCTGCTCACCCGCCCGCGCCTGATCCTCGGGGTGGTGTCGATCTTCGTTTATGTCGGGGCGGAAGTGTCCATCGGCTCCGGGCTGACCAACTACCTGATGCTGCCCAGCGTGCTGGGGCCGCATACGGGGGCCATCGGCGCAATGCTGGCCGGGCTGTTGCACAAGGCCAACGGCTTCAATGCCGCGCAGGTGGCGGGCACGCTGGTCAGCCTGTATTGGGGTCTTGCCATGCTTGGGCGTTTCGGTGGTTCCTTCCTGCTCAGCCGTTTCACCCCCGGCAAGGTGCTGTGCGCCGCCGCCCTCACCGCCACAACGCTAGTGCTGTACTCGGCTTCCAATACTGGGCTGCTGGCGGCGACGACCGTGCTAGCGGTGGGGCTGGCCAATTCCATCATGTTCCCCACCATCTTCACTTTGGCGCTGGAAGGGCTGGGCGAGGAAACCGCCAACGGCTCCGCCCTGCTGTGCATGGCCATCGTGGGCGGGGCGATCGTCCCGGTCATCTACGGGGCCACGGCGGATGCGCTCGGCCTCGGCCATGCGCTCATCGTGCCCGCCTGCTGCTATCTGGTCATCGCCGGGTATGGCCTGCTGATGGCGCGCCGCCCCGCCTAGCCGCCCCACAGCCGGGCGGTGAAGAACGCCAGCGCCAGCGGCGGGCCGAAGGGAACGGGCTGGTCCCCCCGCCGCCCCAGAACCAGCGCCAGCACGATGCCCGCCACCCCCGCGCCGGTAATCACCCAAGGCAGCGCCGCCAGCCCCAGCCAAGCCCCGGCAGCGGCCAGCAGCTTGGCGTCCCCCTGGCCTAGCCCATCGCGCCCACGGGCCAGACGGTACAGCGCATCCAGCAGCCGGAAGCCGAGATACCCCAACGCCGCCGCAACCGCGTGGCCGTAGAGCGCCGTGGGATCATCAAGATACGTTACCGCCAGCCCGGCCAGAAGCAGCGGCAGGGTGATGACATCGGGCAGACGACAATTTTCCGCATCAATCCAGGCGGCGCAGAGCAGCGCCCAGCCCAGAGCCGCATCAATCCAGGCGCGCGGGCCGTTGCCGCCATCCACCAGCAGCGCCACCACGGCAACGCACAGCGCCGCCAGTTCGATGCACGGATGAAACCAGCCGATGCGCGCCTCACAATGGCGGCAGCGCCCACGCTGCACGGCGAAGCTGAGCAGCGGCACCAACTCACTTGCGCCCAGGACATGGGAGCAAGAGTCGCATTGCGAGCGCGCCCAGGCGATGGCCCGCCCCAGCGGCCAACGCCGCACCACCACACCGAGCCAACTGCCGACGATCAACCCCAGCAGCGGCAGCGTTATCGTCGCGTTCACGCGCCCGGTTTACCGCCCGGAGGGGTGTAACCATCGGTCAGCGTCTTCATATACGCGATAATGTCCTGCTCCTCGCGCTCGCTCAACGCTGGCTGCTGCCCCAGCGTGCGGTTCAGCGGCGGATCGGTATTGTCGATATTGGCCTGATACTTCGCGGGCAGATCATTGAATTTCTGCACCGCGCCATCCGGCCCACGGGGGTAGATCTTGCCCGGCTGCACGTCGCGCAGATTGTAAAAGTCCAGTACCTGCTTGAGCGTGTGGTACTCGCCATTATGGAAGAACACCTGCCGCGTGGCCGCATTGCGCAGCGTGGGGGTGAGGAACATGCCGCAATATTGCGTCTGCTGCGCGAGATCCGTGCGGTACGGCCCGCAAATCCCCATATCGTAATAGCTGGCGTCCTTGTTGTCCGCGAGGTCCGGGTTACGCGGCACGCCCAGCGCCTCGTACTGGTGATCGGTAAAAAGCGGCGGATTGTGCAGCGCGTCCGGCTGGTCGAGATGGCAGGCCGCGCAATCGCCCTTGTTCACGTCGTTGAACAGCACATAGCCGCGCAGCTCGGCGCGGGTGAAGCGCGCTTTGCCCTCCAGCCAATAGTCGTACTTGCTGGTGTAGGGATGGAAATCCTGGTTCTCAACCTGATAGCGCGCCACGGCGAACATCGCCTCGGCAACGAGCAGCCGCGGCTGCAGGAAAACCATCGAGCCGAACAGCGTGGTGAATTGCGAGGCATAAGGTGCTGCCTGCAGCTTTTCCGTGACGGTCGTGATATCGCCCGCATCCATCTCGAACGGGCTGAACAGCGGCCCCATGGCCTGGGTTTGCAGCGTGTTCACCCGGCCATCCCAGAACAACCCGCCTGCGGGCACGATATTGGCGGCACTCTGCGCCGTGCTCTGGGCGGTCTTGATCGCGCGCATCTTGGCGCTGGCGGCGGCGGCGAGCTGGGGCAACGGCGTGGGGTTGTCGGCATCGCCAGCCGGGTCGGGGCCGATGCTGAAATTGGGTTGGGTGATAAGATACATCAGCGAGGGCACGGCACGCGCGCCCTGGTTCTTCAACTCCGGGCCGCCATACACGGCGGGCAGATCGCTCGGCGGGCCATAGGCCTTGCTGGGATCGTGGCAGGAGGCGCAGGCCAACTTGCCGGAGGATGAGAGACTTTTATCAAAGAAGATCTGCTCGCCTAGAAGCGCCATCGCCGAAAGCGGCTGGCTCTCTGGGCGGACAAGCTGCACGGGGTTGGGATTTTCGCCCCGCGCGAGCTTGAAGCTCGCGGCGGGGTTGGAAAGCCAAGCGGCCACCGGCACCGGGGTGCTGAGAATGGCCGCCACGGCGGCACAGACGCCAAGCGCCATGGCGACAGTCAGGATACGCATGGCGTCTGTTCCGTGATGCTTAGTTTATTGCGGTTCGCCGGTGCTGGTGTTCAGCATCAGGCGGCCCGCACTGCCGGAGAAGCTGACGAAGTTGAACAGCGGCATGATCGAGCCGGAAGAGGCATCGAACGAGCCGTTGCCCAGGCGCTGGCCCTTCAGCCAGTTATCCTCGATGAAGCGCACCACGGAGGCCTCGGAGATGAGGTTATGGTCGATATAGTTGGCGCGCGCCCAGGGGGAGATGACCAGGAAGGGGATGCGCGTGCCGGGACCGCAGCGGCCGTTCACCGGCTGACCGGCGATGCCGACCGGCGCGGTGCCGGTGCCGCAGGTACCAGCGCCGTTCAGCTGGTCGGCGGTGGCGTCGAAGGACGAGTGCAGCACCTTGGTGAAGGCATGGTCGTACCAGCCATCGGAGTCGTCATAAGTGATGATTATGGCGGTGTTCTTCCAATCCGGCTGCTGCTGGATGAAGTTAACCAGCTTCACGACACCAGCCTGCTCGTCGAGCGGGTCGGAGTAACCGGCATGGGCGTCCTGGTAGGCGGGCATCTTGATGTAGGACACGGCGGGGAAGTTGCCAGCCTGCACGGCGCTGTAGAAATCGTTCAGGTCGTACTGGTGGTTGGCCGGGTCCACGGCGCCGCCATTGTCGTAGGTATAGCCGACATCGACCAGGCCCGCCGGGCGCGCATGCGTGGGGTTGGCGGTGGAGGCGAAGTACTGGAACCAGTTATGGTGCGGGATGTAGTCCGCCGTGGCACCCACAACCGCGGAGCTGGTGGAGCGGGCGCAGCCGGTGGTGCCGTTGGTGTTGGTCAGGCCCAGGTTGAAGCCACCCATGAAGCCGCCCCAGGAGATCTTGGCCGCGTTCAGCAGGTCGCCGATGTTCTTGGCGTTGATCATCGCTTGGTTGGTGGCGCTGGAGCAGGTGTCGTAGCCGGGATCGACGTCGTTGATCAGCGTATAGTCGGTCGCGCCGTTGATCGTGTTCTTCACGTAGTAGGAGGACTTGCTGCTGGCGACGAGCTGCAGGCCGTCGGTCTGGCCCGCAACAATCTCGAGCGCGCCCGGGGTCGAGGGGCCGTAGGTGTCGGTATAGGCGTTGTCGCTCATCGCGTAATGCTGGGCGTAGTTCCACAGCGCGGTGACGGTGTTGCCGTCGTAATAGCCCATCACCTGGCCCTTGGTGCCGAATGCCCCGGCTCCGCCGGTGGTGCCGTTACCGGTATAGAGCGGGAACAGATCCATCTTGCCCGCGTCATAGGCTTCTTCTTCGGCCATATAGGCGTGGTTCTGGTCGGCGGTGGCGGCTTGGCTGCGGTCCAGGCGGAAGGGGTTGGCCGCACCGGTGCCGTTGGCGGTGTTGGTGTAGTTCGGGTTGGCGGTCAGCAGCGTGCCGGAAAGGCCATTCGGCGTCTTGGTGCCGGACTTGGCGGTGAAGCTCGGCTCGCCACTCGGGTTGGTGGCTTTTGGATAGGTGGCGAAATAGTGATCGAACGAGACGTTCTCGCCATAGATCACGACCAGATGCTTGATCGGGGTGGCGGTGGTGAGCGCGTCCACACCACGCGTGGTCAGCCTGAGGGTGGAGGGCGCGGTGGCGCCGGAGGTCCCGACCATGGCACCGGCGGGGGCGATGGCGGTCAGCATCGTCGAGAAGCAGAACGACACACCGATAAGAGACTTGCGTATGCGCATGGGATTCCCTGTTGATGTTAAGAATTCGTAAGCCGGTTCGGCTTCTAGGCAACCACGCACGGTTTGCGTGTGACTGAATTATGATTTGTCAAAGACGATTTCACTATCGTTGCCGACATTATTCTGTCACTTGCCCACAACGTCCGCTACCGCGAAATAGCCGGTCATGGACAGCCTCCCGATGGATCTTGCCGCCCCGCCCGCCATGGCGGATGCGGCACTTGAGCTGCTTGCCGCCAGCGGCATCTGCGATGCCATCGCCCTCGAGCGTGCCCGTGCCGTTGCGCGCGAGACGGGGTTGAGCTGCGCACAGGCCCTGGTGCAACTCGGGCTGGTGCCCGAACGCGCGCTCGCCGAAACCTGGGCCGCGCTGCTGCGCCTTCCGCTCACTACCCCGGAGCGCTACCCGGATGCACCCGTGCTGCCCGAGCGCCTGCGCCCGCGCTTCCTGCGCGCCGCGCGCACCGTGCCGTTGCGCATCACCCCTGACGGTGCGCTAAGCGTGGCGCTGGCCGATCCGCTGGACGAGTTCACACAAGCCGCCATCGGGCTGGCCACGGGCTTGGCCGTGCGGGTGGAGGTGGGCGTGCCGGTGGAGCTGGAAGCCGCATTAAACCGTTTGTATGCTGACGACCAGGTACGACAAGAGACCGAAACGAGTACCGCCGCCAGCGAAGACGACGCCGAGCGGCTGAAGGACCTCGCCAGCGAGGCGCCGGTGATCCGCCTCGTCAACCAGATCATCTCCCACGCCGTGGAAAGTTCCGCCTCGGATATTCACATTGAGTCGTTCGAGGACCGCGTGCGCATCCGCTACCGTCACGATGGCGATTTGCAGGAGGCGCAGACCCACCCGGCCCGCCACGCCGCGGCCATCATCTCGCGCCTGAAGATCCTCGCCAAGCTCGACATCGCCGAGCGCCGCCTGCCGCAGGATGGGCGCATCCGCATCGCCGTGCGCGGGCAGGAGGTGGTGTTCCGCCTCGCCACCGCGCCCAGCCTGCATGGCGAAATCGCCGTACTGCGCGTGCTGGACCGCTCCGCCGTATCCTTCGACTATACCACCCAGGGGCATGATCCGCAGGTGGTCGAACGGCTGAAGGCGGCACTCGCCGCGCCCAACGGCATCATCCTCGTCACCGGCCCCACCGGCTCAGGCAAGACCACCACGCTCTACACCGCCCTGCTCTCCCTCAATGCCGAGGAGACTAAGATCATCACGGTGGAAGACCCGATCGAGTACCAGTTGCCGGGGATCAACCAGATCCAGGTGCGCCCGCAGATCGGGCTGGATTTCGCCGCATTGCTGCGCTCCATCGTGCGCCTCGACCCGAACGTGATCATGGTCGGCGAGATCCGCGATCTGGAAACCGCCGAGATCGCGGCGCGCGCGGCGCTCACCGGGCATCTGGTGCTCTCCACCCTGCACACCAACTCGGCCGCCGCCGCCATCACCCGCCTAAGGGACATGGGGCTGGAGGATTACCTCCTGGCCGCCGTGCTGCGCGGCGTGCTGGCGCAGCGGCTGGTGCGTCGCCTCTGCTCTGAGTGCAAGGAGGAAGTGCCGGTGCCAAACGATCTCCGCCAGCGCTTCAATCTTGACTGCTCCACCATGTTCCGGGCCCACGGCTGCCCCGCCTGCCGCAACACCGGCTATCGTGGGCGTCAGGCCATCGCCGAATTCCTCACACCCGACACCGAGATCGAGCGCCTGCTCTTCTCCCATGCCGGGCAGGCGGAGATCGAGCGCGCCGCCGTAGGGACGGGGATGAAAACCATGCTGCAAACCGGCATGGCGGCGGTGGCGCGGGGCGAAACCACCATCGAGGAAGTCCTGCGCGCCGTGCGGGCCGAGGAATAATGCCACGCTTCGTCTATCGCGCTTTAGGCAACGGCGGCGAGATGCTGCGCGGCACCGCCGAAGGCGCCGACCGCGCCGAGATCGCCGGGCAGTTGCAAAAACGGGGCGCGATGGTGCTATCCATCGCCCCGGAACGGCGCTTCTCTACTCTGCTTCGGCTGGAACTGGGCGGCGGCGCGCTCAAGCGCGTGGAACTGGCGACGTTGCTGGCCGCCGGGCAGGACCTGGACCGCGCACTGCGGCTGATGGCCGAGGAAGCCGCTAACCGCCGCGTCTCCGCCGTGCTGGGCCGGGTGAGGGATTCGGTGCGCGACGGCGCGGCCCTCACCACCGCCTTGCAGCGCGAGCCAAGGAGTTTTCCCCGCCTCTATATCGGGCTTGTGCGCGCTGGCGAGGCGGGCGGGCAGCTCGCCGCCACGCTGGAGCGCTTGGCCGGGCTACTGGAGCGCCAGCGCAGCCTCGCCGCAAGCGTGCAATCGGCGATGATCTACCCGGCCATATTGCTGATCGCCGCCATCGGCTCCATCGCGCTGCTACTCACCCAGGTGCTTCCGCAATTCGTGCCACTCTTTGCCCAGAACGGCGTCGCCTTGCCCGCCTCCACCGCCTTTCTGCTGGCGCTGGGCCAAGTGGTCTCGGCCAGTGCGCCTTATGCCCTGCTGGCGTCCCTGGTCCTGGGCTTTGGCCTGCGGGCGTTGCTGCGCCAGCCCGGCCCGCGCCTTGTCGTGGATAGGCTGATCCTGCGCGTTCCCCTCCTTGGCGGGCTGACGCGGGAGGTTCTGGCCGCGCGCTTCGCCCGCACGCTGGGGCTGTTGCTGGCTAATGGCGTGGCGCTGCTGCCCGCTCTGACCATGACGCAGGAGGTGCTGGGCAACCGCGCCGCCCAGAACGCCGTGGCGGTGGCAGCGGAAAGTGCGAAGACCGGCCAGGGCATGGCCCGCGCGCTGCAACAGGCCGGATGTTTTCCGCTGCGGCTGGTGCATCTGCTGCGCCTGGGCGAGGAAACCGCCCAGCTCGGCCCGCTGGCCTTGCGCGCCGCCGACATGCACGAGGAACGCACGCGCCTCGCCCTGCAACAACTCGTCGCTATGCTGGTACCCGCCATCACCATCCTGATGGGCGCGGCGGTGGCGGGGATCGTCTCTTCCCTGCTTCTGGCCATGCTGAGCCTCAATGACATCGCGCAGTGACTCCGGCTTCACACTGCTGGAGATGCTGGTGGTCATCGCCGTGATGGGGCTGGCGCTGGCCTTGCTGGCCTATGCCGGGCCGCCGCACGACCGCTGGCTGCAAACCCAGGTGGCGGCCCGGCAGATCGCATCCGCCATGCGGCTGGACCGTGGGCAGGCCATCGCCACCGGGCGGACCATTGTGTTCACTCCGCCGCCTTTGCCAAGCTGGCTCGCCGTGACGGCACAAACCCCGCCCGGAGGGCTGGTGTTCCAGCCCGATGGCAGCTCCACCGGCGGACAAATCACCCTGGCCTACGGCGCGCGGCAGATCGCCATCCGCGCCGACTGGCTGACCGGGCGGATCAGCACCGATGCGCCGTGATTCCGGCTTTACCCTGCTGGAGGTGATGGTGGCCTTCGTGATCGCCGCCCTGGCCTCGCTGGTGTTGTACCAGGTGGCATTCAACGCCTCGGCCCAAGCGCTCACCGCCGCGCACTATCAGGAGGCGCTGGTGCGCGCCCAATCGCGCCTCGCCGCCCTTGGCCCGCTTACCCAGCTGCAACCCGGGCGCAGCGCGGGCGACGATGGCGGCGGCTTCTCCTGGGAGATGAGCATCATCCCGGAACAATCCAACGGGCAGATCACGCTCTATGCCGTGCGCCTAACCGAGCGTTTCGGCACCCGCGCGGTGACGCTCACGACAGAGCGCGTAGCCCCCAATCCATGACAAGGCGCGAGGCTGGCTACACGCTGCTGGAGATGCTGGTGGCGCTGGTGGTGTTCGGGCTGGTGATGGCCGGGCTGGCGCAAAGCTGGCGCTTCGGCCTCGCCGCATGGTCGGGCAGCGAACGGCACATCACCGGGCCGGAGGATATGGCGGCGGTGGATACCGCGCTGCGCAACATGATCGCCCAAGCCGTGCCTGGCAGCATGACCGGGCAGCTCGGCGGCCTCGCCTTCACCACCCGTCTGCCGCAGGGCACTGGCGGGCTGCGCGGGCTGGCCGACATCGCCATCCAGCCCGGCGCGGACGGCACGCTTACGCTCCGCGCGGCCCCGCACGCGGCGGGCATCCCGCTCCGCCCCCCTCCGCCACCTTCATTCAAGACGCTAGCCAGCGGGGTGGATACGGTCAGGATGAGCTATCTGACGCCGCAGAACGGCGCGCCGCCCGCCTGGGGCAGCAAATGGTCCGGCCCCGGGCTGCCGTTGCTGGTGCGCATCCATCTGCGCTTTGCCGACGGGCATGACTGGCCCGACCTCATCGCCGCGCCCGTGAACACCGGCCCATGACTCCAAAGCTTCATTGTTCACGGCAGCACGGAAAGATTAACCAGCCGCCATGAATCCGTCACAGGACGCGTGGGCCCGCCACTGATGCTCACCTCGCTTTTCGCTTGGTGGACGACCCAGCTGCGTGCTCTGCTGCCCCCTGCGATCGCACGGCACATGGCGGCGCGGGAGATGCTGATCATCGACATCGACCGCATGGACGACATCCCCCAGGGCAGCCTGTTGTTGCGCCGCGATGGGCAGGAGCGCTTTCTGCATGGGCTGCAAGCCACAGCCCCCGCCATGGCGCGCCTAGCCACCGGGCTGCGCCTGCCGCGCGGGGCGGTGCTGAGCCGCGAGGTCACTCTGCCCTATGCCGCCCTGCGCGACCTGCCCGCCGTGCTCTGCTTCGAGATGGACCGCCTCACCCCCTTTGCCGCCGATGAGCTGGTCTGGAGCGTCTCGCGCATCCGGCCTGACAAACCGCGCGGGCTGATGAAGCTGCACCTCACCTTCGCCCTGAGGGCACCGGTTGAGGCGCTGCTGGCAAGGCTGACGCGGTTGCATCTGGCGCCTGGGTTCATCGAGTCCAAAACCGGGCGCATCGAACTCGCCCGCCCGCGTCATGGCTCCGCCCGGCCGCGCTGGGCCAGCCTGCCAGCCGCCTGCGCCGTGCTGGCCCTCCTCTGCCTCGTGGCCCCCTTCATCCGCCAGCAGATCGCACTCAACCAAGCCGCCCAGGCCATAGCCGATGCCGCACCAGCGGCGCATGCCGCCATGGTCCTGCGCCACCAACTCGCTGTCACCGCCTCGGGCCGCAGCGCCATCGCCGCCGCACGTAATGGCGGCGACGCACTGCACGTGCTGGCCCTGCTCACCGGCGCTCTGCCCGACGGCACCTGGATCTCGGACCTCACGGTGAAATCCGGCGACCTCACCATCGACGGACAATCGGACAATGCGGCACAGCTAATCGGACTGCTCTCCGCCGTGCCGGGGCTGCATGATCCGGGCTTCACCGCCCCCGTCACCCGCACGGCGGACGGCAAGGCGGATCTGTTCGCGCTGCACGCCACGGTGGGACCATGACGGACACGCTGCTCAACCTGCCAGAGGGACGGCGCGGCCAAGCCCTGGCGCTGGGCATGCTGGCGGCAGCACTCCTGCTGCTCTGGCTCGCGGTCATCGCACCACTGCTGGGCTGGTATCAGGACCGCGCCGCCGAGCTGGCCCAGCAGCGCGAGGAAGCCGCGCATATGCAGGCTTTGGGCCGGGAGATCCCCGCTCTGCGCGCCGAGCTGGCCGCCGCCGGGGGGGAGGCGGCGGGGCATGAGGTGCTGCTCGCGGGCGGTACGGACGCCATCGCCGGGGCCAATCTTCAATCCGCCCTGCAAACCCTTGCCGGCCAGGCCGGAACCAGCCTGGACAGCGCAGCCCTGCTCCCCGCCCAGCCCGCCGGAGCGCTGCGGCGCATCTCCATGCAGGTGAGCGTGACCGCCCCCTGGCCAGTGCTGGTGGCGCTGCTCCAGGCCATCGACACAGCCCAACCCAGCATGGTGGCGGGAGATATCGGCATCACCATGGGCAACCAGACTGACCCCAGCCAGCCCGTGCCGATGCAAGCCAATTTCACCGTCAGCGGTTTTCGTGCGGGGAGCGGATCATGACCCGTCTCTGGCCGGCGCTCACCGCCTTACTGGCGGCGCTGCTGCTGGCCGAGCTGGCGCTGCCTCTGCCGGGCATCGTGCCCCAGCGCCTGTCGCCGCCCTCCACAAACCCCGTGGCCCGCCAAACCGATACCGCCGTAAGCCAATGGAGCGACACAGCCCTGGCCCGCCCGCTCTTCACACCCAGCCGCCGTCCCGCTGACCAGGGGCGCGGAGATGACGGCCTGCCCCGGCTCTCGGCCATCATCGTCACCAACGGCACGCGCAGCGCCATTTTCTCCACCGATGGACAGAAGCCGCAGATCCTGGGCGAAGGCGGCACGGTCGGCGGCTACCGGGTGCGCGCGATCCTGCCCGACAAGGTGGAACTCGACAGCTCCTCCGGCCCGCTCACGCTGCGCCCGCAATTCATCACCAGCCCACCCGCCGCCGTGGCCACGGACAATAATTCCTGATGCGAAAATATATTTCTCTTACCACCTTCCTGCTGCTCGGCGCCTGCGCCAGCCAGCCCGCCACCGGACCCGCACCCGCGCTGCTGACAGCCTCCCCCCTGGCGCCACCCGCCTCAGCCGCGACGGACGGACGCATCAACGGCCAAGTAACCGGCGGCGCCCTGCCGCCGCGCCCCAGCGCCAGCTACGGCGCCACCCTCGCCCCCCCTGGCGCCGCACAGGCCAGTGCCAGCGGCGGCAATGGCGACATCACCTTCGACTTCGCCGATACCGATATCCGCGCCGTCGTCGCCCAGGTGCTGGGTGGGATTCTGCATGTGAACTACACCATCGACCCCTCGGTGAGCGGCACGGTGACGCTGCGTACCGTAACCCCCCTCACCCAGGACCAGGTGCTGCCCACGCTGCAAACCATGCTGGCGCAGAACAACGCCGTGCTGGTGCAGAGCAGCGGGCTGTACCGGGTGATGCCGGCCGACCAGTCCGGCGGGGCCGCCCTGGCCTCCAACCCGGCTTTGGGCGGGGCCGAAGTGCTGCCTTTGCGCTATGCCTCGGCCCAGCCTTTGGCCACCATGCTACAGCCTTATGTCACCAAGGGCGGGTCCATCACCGCCGATCCGACGCGCAACGCGCTCATCATCCAGGGCGACCCGGCAACGCGCGAGGCGCTGACAGGGCTTATCCAGGCCTTCGACGTGGATGCCCTGGCCGGGCAATCCTACGAGCTGTTCCCGGTCACGGGCGGCGATGCCAAGGATTTCGCCGACGCCTTCTCCGCCGCCCTGACCAAGACCGGCGACACCGCGGCCAAAGGCCCGGCCGCGGTGAGCGTAGTGCCACTGGAGCGCATCAGCGCCGTGCTCGTCATCGCTCGTTCGCAAAGCTACCTGGCCGACGCCGCGCGCGTTTACGGCGTGCTCGCCCAAGTGCAGACGGAGACCGTGCGCAGTTGGCATGTCTACTACCTGCGCAACAGCCGCGCCAACGATGCCGCTTATCTGCTGCAACAAGCCTTCACGCCCGATGCCGTGACCGCGCAGCCCAGCGCCAGCGCCACCGTATCGCAAAACGCGCAGAGCGGCGGCATGAACGGCTCATCCTCAAACATGAACAACAGCGGCGCCAGCAGCGAAATTTCCAGCTCCACCGGCAGCACGGACGCCTCGAGCGCCAACAGCAGCAACGGCACTGGCACGTCCTCCGCCGCCAGCGCAACACAGAGCAGTGCAAGCACCTCGGGTGCGTCCGCGCTACTCGGCCCGCTCTCTTCCACCGGCAATGCCAGCGGGGACACGCAATCGGGCATCCGCATCATCCCGGACGTACCGAATAACTCGCTGCTCGTTTATGCCACCACCAACGAGGATGCGCAGATTGAAGGCGTACTCAGCAAGATCGACATCATGCCTCTGGAAGTGCGGATCGATGCGACCATCGCCGAGGTGGAGCTGACCGGCGAGCTGAAATACGGCACGCAGTATTACTTTAAGTCCGGCGACATCAATACGGTGCTGACCACCGCCTCCACCGCGGCGCTGGATTCCACCTTCCCCGGCTTCGTTCTCGCAGGCACGGGCAACAACGCCTTCGCCATTTCGGCTCTGCAATCGGTGACCAAGGTGCGGGTGCTCTCCTCGCCGGAATTGATGGTGCTCGACGGCCAGGGGGCCAGCCTGCAGGTGGGTAATAGCGTGCCTTATCTCAGCCAGACCTCGCAGAGTACCACGTCCAACTCGGCGGTTATCGATTCCATCGACTACCGCGATACCGGCGTGATCCTGCACGTCACTCCGCATGTCGGCAGCAACGGGCTGGTGACCATGGATATCAGCCAGGAGGTGAGCGGGGTCTCCCCCACCGTGACCACCACGGGCCTCAACTCCCCCACCTTCACCGAGCGCGCCGTCACCTCGCGCGTCGCCATCCAGGATGGGCAGACCGTGGGCCTCGCCGGGCTGATTTCGGATGATGATTCGCGCCAGAACAGCGGCATACCGGGGCTGAAGAACCTTCCCTGGATCGGGGCGGCGTTCGGCTCGCAGACCAACAACCGTACACGGCAGGAATTGCTGGTGCTGATCACCCCTCATGTGATCCGCACCCAGCAGCAGGCGCTGGACCTTACCGAGGACATGCAGCAGGCCCTGCCCCAGGCCGCCGCGGTGCCGGGCGCGTTGCGGAACACGCCGACCGACAACAGCGACGACCCGAACCTGCGGCTGGAAAACCGCCTGATACGGTGAGCAAGGTGCGCGACCGCGGCTTCGCGCTGCTGATCGTGCTGTGGAGCCTGGTGCTGATCGGGCTGCTGATCAGCGAGCTTGCCGCCTCGGGCCGCTCCGCGGTGCGGCTGGCGGCCAATCTGCGGGCCGGAGCCGCCGCCAGCGCGCAGGCCGATGGCGCGATTTATCAGGCGATCTACCATTCCCTTTCCCAGGGCGGCGACCACTGGCCCGCCGATGGCAGCACACATCTGCTGGCCGGTGTTACCGTGCGAGTGGAAAGTCTCGCAGGCAAGGTCAACCCCAACCTCGCCTCCACCACCCTGCTCGCCGGGCTGATGCAGGCTTGCGGCGCGCAACCCAACGCGGCGAAGCAACTGGCGAACGCGATTATCGCCTGGCGCGCGGAAGCCCCGACGAAACAGGCGGCGGCGGAGTTGCAGGCGGCCTATCAGCGCGCCGGAATGGCCTATGCGCCGCCAGCCCAACCCTTTGCCGATCTTAGCGAACTCGCCGATGTGCTCGGCATCTCCCCCCCGCTCCTCGCCTGTGCGATCCCGGAGATGAGCCTGTACCAGAGTGGCGATCCCATCCCCGCGCAGGCCGAAGCCACCGTGCGGCGCGCGCTCACGCTCTCTGGCCAGAGCAATGTTTCAGGCTATATCGGCAGTTTTCCGGTTGTCGCCATTTTGGCCGAAACTGCTTCGGGCGTACGGCGTTATGCCATCGTCAGCTTGCAAGGCGCGGATGCCCCGGTGCCGTACAAGCTGCTGGCAATGGCGGATGGCGTGGTACCTTAATGGTTGCAGATCAGCCCCGGATCGCCCGGCTGCCCGGCCTTGCCTGAGTTGCCAAGCGAGCAGAGATCGTAATCCAATCCCGGGCGGGTCGAGGGAGCGGCGTAGAGATACGGATGCCCCCACGGGTCGAGCGGCGCATTGCCACTCTTGAGATACGGCCCGGCCCAGCTATCCACACCGTCGGGCTTCGTGATGAGCGCCTGCAAGCCCTGGCTGCTATCCGGGTAGCTGCCATTGTCAAGCTTGTAGAGATCGAGCACCGAGGCGATGCGCTGGATCGATTGCTGCGCGATCGAATCCTTCGCGTGACCGAGCTGACGCAGCATCGCCGGTGCCACAAGCCCGATGAGCAGGCCGAGAATGACGATCACGACCAGCAGCTCCAGCAGCGTGAAACCAGATTCTTTGTCGCAACTATTTACAAACTTGCAGGTATTATTTGACATTTTCATGACACGCATATCAGCCCGCTACGTATTGTGACACGCCGGGCTATAACACCGCAGCCATGACAACGGAACCGCAGAGGCTCATCCCATGATGATTCTGTACCTGAAATGCATGCTCGCGGTCGCTGCCGCCACCAGCCTGCCGCCGCGGGTGCTGCCGGTGATTCAGGCCATCGAGGGCGGGCGTGTTGGCATGGCGCGGGCGGATGCCAACGGCACCGAGGATCTGGGCGTGATGCAGGTAAACAGCCTTTGGCTCCCTGCCCTGGCCGCGCGCGCCATGCTGACGGAAGGTGAGACGCGGCAACGGCTGATCAATGACCCTTGCTTCAACATCGCCGCCGCGGCGCTGATCCTGCGGACATATCTGGCCGAGACGCATGGCGCGCTGCTGCCCGCCATCGGCGATTACCACTCCCACACCCCGGCACTGAACGCGGCCTATCTGGCCCAGGCCGAACAGACCGCCGCGCGGCTTTTCAATACCCCGGACCGTTAAGGCTCACGCGCCGCCGCTGTGCTCCAGCCAGCCGCCGCCCAACGCCTTGTACAACGTAATGCTGTTCTGCAACGCCGCCAATTGCAAACTCACCAAGGTCAGGCGGGCGCTCAGCAGCGAGTTATCGGCCACCAGCACGTTGAGGTAATTATCGATACCGGTCTGAAACCGCATGCCCGCTAGCTGGTAGTAGCGGCGATCGGCATCCACCAGCGCCTGCTCCGCCGCCACTTGGCTCACGTAAGTATCGCGGGCGTTCAGCGCGTCGGAGACGTCGTGGAAGGCGGATTGGATCGTCTTCTCGTAATTGGCGACCTCGATGCGCTTCTCGACCTTGGCGTAATCGAGATTGGCGAGGTTCTGGCCACCGGCGAAGATCGGCACGGTGATGTCCGGCTGGAACAGCCACGCGCCCGTGGCCGCGCCGAACAGATGCTGCAACCCGCTGCTTGCCGTGCCGCCATTGGCGGTGATGGTGATCTGCGGGAAGAAGGCCGAGCGCGCGGCACCCACATTCGCGTTCGCCGCCAGCAGCATGTGTTCCGCGGCCATGATATCCGGTCGGCGCTCCAGCAGGTCGGAGGGCAATCCGGCGGGCAGCGATTGCAGCCCCGGCTCCGCCTGTAGCCCGGCAACGGCGTTCATGCGGCCTAGCAGATCCGGCGGCAGAGTGGTGCCCACGAGCAGCACCAGCTGGTCCATATCCTGCGCCACCTGGCGAGTATAGGCGGCAACGTTCGCATTCGCCGTGTCCAGCGTGGTTTCCGCCTGGGCTTCGTCCAGGGCGGTGGCGGTGCCGTGTTGCAACTCCATCCGCACCAGCTTGAGCGAGGCCGTCTGGTCCGCCGCCGTATTCTGCGCGATGGTCAGGGATTCGCGGTCCGCCAGCCAGGTGAAATACGCGGAGGCCACCTCGGCCACCAGCGAGATCTGCGCGCTCTGGCGGGCATAGACGTCGCTCAAATAGGTCTCCTGCGCCGCCTTGGCCTTGCTGCGGATATTGCCGAACAGGTCGAGCTCCCAGGAGACCGCGCCAACGCCAAGGCTGTATTCGCGCAGATCACTGGCGGCGGAGGTGCTGCCCTGGCTGAAGTCCATCCCGGCCGGGGTATGGGTACGGTCGAGTCCGGCGGTGGCGTCAAGCGTGGGGAACAGGCTGGCACGGGAGGAGAGATACTGCGCTTGGGCCGCTTGCACATTCAGTATGGAAACACGCAGATCCCGATTATTCTGCAAGCTGAGCGCGATGAGCTGCTGCAACGCCGGGTCGGTGAAGAAATCCCGCCAGCCGAGATTCGCGGCAGCGGGGCCCTTGGCGCCGCTATCGGCCACCGGGTATTGCGCCGCCACCGGCAAAGCCGGGCGATGGTAGTCGGGGATGAAGCTGCACCCGGTGAGCCCGATCAGGGCCGTGCCGAGTGCCGCCAGACGGCGGATATTCATGCGTTGCCTCCCGCCGGCGCGTCGTCGTCCGGCTTGCGCGGCTGTACCTTGAAGAACTTCAGCACGCCGATAAAGAACACCGGCACGAAGAAAATAGCCAGCACCGTGGCGGTGACCATGCCACCCACCACGGCCGTGCCAATGGCGACGCGGCTGGACGCCCCCGCCCCGGTGGCGATGGCCAGCGGAAAAGTGCCGAAGACGAAGGCGATGGACGTCATCAGAATCGGGCGCAGGCGCTCCTGCGCCGCGTGCAGCGCCGCCTGCGCCAGGGTCTCCCCCTGCTCGTAGAACGCCTTGGCGAACTCCACGATCAGGATGGCGTTCTTCGTCGCCAGCCCCATGGTGGTGAGCAGGCCCACCTGGAAATACACGTCGTTGGCGAGACCGCGCAGCAGCGTGGCCATGATGGCGCCGAGAATGCCGAGCGGCACCACCATCATCACCGCCGCCGGGATCGCCCAGCTTTCATACAGCGCCGCGAGGCAGAGCAGCACCACCACCACCGAGATGGCGTAAAGCCGGCCGGTCTGCGCCCCCGCCTTCACCTGCTCATAGGAGAGGCCGGTCCACTCCATGTTCACCCCCGGCGGCAGCTTTGCCACCAACTTCTGGATTTCGGCCATGGCGGCGCCGCTGCTCACGCCTGGCGCGGGCTGGCCCTGGATCTCAAAGGCGTTCTGGCCGTTATAGGTCTCCACCTTCTCCGGCCCAGTGGTCCAGCTACCGGAAACGAAGGCGTCGAACGGCACCATATTGCTGTTGCTGTTGCGCACATACCAGAGCCCGAGGTCGGAAGGCAGCATGCGCGAGTCCACCGCGCCCTGCACATACACATGCTTCACGCGCCCCTGATACATGAACTGGTTCACATATTCCGAGGCCAGCGCGCCCTGGATGGTGGTGTTGACGTCACTGATCGACAGGCCCAGCGCCTCGGCCTTCTCGCGGTCCACGTTGAGCTGGAATTGCGGCGCATCATCCAGACCGTTGGGGCGCACGGCGGTGAGGAGCTTGTCCTGCATCGCCATGCCCAGGAACTGGTTGCGCGCGGCCAGGAAGTCCTGGTGGCTGAGATTGCCGACGTTTTCCAGCTCCAGGTCGAAGCCCGTGGCATTACCCAGTTCCAGCACCGGCGGGGGCTGGAAGACGATGATCCGCGCATCGCGGCTCCCGGCGAAATGCGCGTTCACCCGCGCCGCCAGGGCGGAGACGGACTGCCATGCATCCGGGCGCTGGTCCCAGGGCTGCATGCGGATCACCGCCAAGCCCTGACTCTGCTCCTGCCCGGCAAAGTTGAAGCCGGCGACTGTGAACACCGCCTTGAGGATGGAACCGTCATTCTTCTGCAGGTAGTCGCGCAACTGCTTGTTCACCGCGGTGGTCTGCGCGGCGGTGGAGCCGGGCGGCAGAATGATCTGGCCGTACAGCATGCCCTGGTCCTCATCGGGGAGGAAGCCCGTGGGCATCTTGCTGAAGAGCAGCACGGCAAGTCCGGTGATGATGATGAACCCCACCATGGACCAGCGCAGGCGCCGCGCCATGTGGCCAACGCCGCTAAGATAGCGCCGGCGCGTGGCGTCGAACCCGCGGTTGAACCAGCCGGCGAAGCCCTTAGCGCCGTGCGAGCCATCCGCCGCCGGGGGCTTGAGCAGTGTGGCGCACAAGGCCGGGGTGAAGATCAGCGCCACCAGCACCGAGAGCGTCATCGCCGTGATGATGGTGACGGAGAATTGCCGGTAGATCACGCCCGTGGAGCCGCCGAAGAAGGCCATGGGCAGGAACACCGCCGAAAGCACCAGGGCGATGCCGACCAGCGCGCCGGAGATTTCGTCCATCGACTGGCGCGCCGCCTCCTTGGGCGACAGTCCGCGCTCGTGCATCAGCCGGTCCACGTTCTCCACCACCACGATGGCGTCGTCCACCAGCAGGCCCACGGCCAGCACCATGGCGAGCATGGTGAGCGTGTTGATGGAGTAATGCATCGCGGAGAGCACGATGAACGTGCCCAACAGCACCACCGGCACGGCGATGGTGGGGATCAACGTGGCGCGGAAATTCTGCAGGAAGATCAGCATCACCACGAAGACCAGGGCGATGGCCTCAAGCAGCGTCTTCAGCACTTCCTCGATGGAGAGGAGGATGTAGGGCTCGGTGTCCATCGGGTAGATCACCTTGAGCCCCGGCGGCAGGTTCTTGGCCAGCACGTCCACCTCGGCCTTCACCGCCGCCTCGGTGGTGAGCTGGTTGGCGCCCGGCGCCAGCTTCAGCGCCAAACCGCTGACGGGCTCGCCATGCGTGAACTTCGCGACGATGGAATAGCTGTCCGCGCCCAACTCCACGCGGGCGACATCCTTCAGGCGCACCTGCGCGCCGCTCTGCTCCACCTTGAGCAGGATATTCTCGAATTGCTGCGGCGACTCGAAGCGCGCAGGGCCGATGATCGTGGCATCCAGCCGCTGCTCTCCGGTGGCGGGCAGCCCGCCTAGCTCGCCCGCCGGAACCTGCACGTTCTGTTCCGCGACGGCGTTCACAACATCGGGGACGGTTAGGCCGTAATTATACAGCTTGCCCGGATCGACCCATATGCGCATCGCGTATTCCGAACCGAACTGCACGTAATCGCCAACGCCGGGAATGCGCGTCAACGAATCGCGCATCTTCGAGGCGATGTAGTCGGAGATGTCGTAGGAGGACATGCTGCCATCGGTGGAGACCACGCCGATGATGAGCATATAGTTCTTCGTCGCCTTGACGACCCGCAACCCCTGGCTTGAAACTTCGCTGGGCAGGTTCGGCTCGGCCAAAGAGAGCTTGTTCTGCACCTGCACCTGGGCGATGTTCGGGTCCGTGCCTTGCACGAAGGTGAGATCGACCTCGAACGCGCCGCTGGATTGCGTGCTGGCGGAGATATATTCCAGCCCATCCAGCCCGTTCATCTGTTGCAGGATCGGGCGGACCACCGTGTCCGTCACCGTTTGCGCCGAAGCACCGGCATAGGTGCCGGTGATGGCAATCTGCGGCGGCGCGATGCTCGGATATTGCGCGATGGCCATCGTCACCGCCGCGATGGCGCCGCCGAGCATGAGAATGAGCGCCAGCACCCAGGCGAAAACCGGGCGGTCGATAAAGAAGCGTGACATAAGCTGGTTCCGCCTTCGGGTTCAGTTACCGCCGCCGGACGCGGCGCTGAGGTCTTCGGCCACGGGGGTGATGGTCATGCCGGGCTGCACGTTGAGCAGGTTGTCCACCACCACGCGGTCTCCGGGGGCGAGCCCGCCATTCACCACCCAGTTCTGGCCGATGGCCGGACCGGTCTGGATCACGCGCTGCGAGACCTTGTTATCCTTGTCCACCACCAGCACCGTGGCGTCGCCATGGGTATTGTGGGAGACGGCCACCTGCGGCACCAGGATGCCCTGGGTGTTCACGCCCTCCACCAGCTCGGCATGCGCGTACATGCCCGGCAGCAGCAGATGCTGCGGGTTGGCGAAGATGGCGCGCAGCATCACCGTGCCGGTGCTCTCATCGGCATAAACCTGCGAGAATTCCAGCTTGCCGGTGAGCGGGTAGGTGCTGCCATCCTCAAGCTGCAACTTCACTGTCGCGGTGCCGTCGCCCTGGGTTTGCAGCTGGCCAGAGGCCATCTCCTGCTTCAGGCGCAGCAGCGTGGCGGTGGGCTGGTTCACGTCCACATAGATCGGGTCGAGCGTCGTCACCGTGGCCAGGGCGTCGGTCTGGCCGTCGGTGACCAGCGCGCCCTCGGTATAGCTGGAGGCGCCGATGGTGCCGGTGATGGGCGAAAGCACCTTGGTGTAGCGCAGATTGACCTGGGCGGATTCAACCGCCGCCTTGGCGGTGGCGATGTCGGCCTTCGCCTCCAGCGCCGCGGCCAACGCATCGTCGTAATCCTGCTGGCTCACAGCCTGGGCGGCGGCCAGGGGCTTGTAGCGCTCGGCCTTCGCGTTGTCGGTGGCCAGGGCCGCCTCGGCGTGGGCGAGCTGGGCCACGGCGGCATCGTAGGTGGCCTGATAGGGGGCGGGGTCGATCTGGTAGAGTTGCTGGCCCGCCTTCACCTCGCTTCCCTCCACGAACATGCGCTTGAGGATCACGCCATTCACCTGCGGGCGGACCTGGGCGATCATTACCGAGGAGGTGCGGCCCGGCAGATCCGTGGTGCGGGTGACGGGCTGGGTATGCACGGTGATCACCCCCGCCTGCACCGGCGGCGGCGGCGGCGGTTGCTTCTTGCCGCACCCGGCCAGCGCCGCGAGCCCAAGTAGCCCCGCCACCGCGATTTCCCTACCGCTCCGCGGCATGCGGAGCATTTTCGGCGCAGCAAAAAAACGGGGTGAAGCAACCCTGGCCCAAAGAGACATGTACTTATCCGGAATATTATGGTACTTGATGGTACCATTATCTGGAGGACACGCAAGAAATGTCAAGATGGTTGGCCGGAACACATCGTAACCAAGCCTGTTTTTAGCCCAGATGACACAATGCACCGAACGCAAGCGCGGCAGGCCGAAGACCGCGCCGGACGACCAGCAGCGCGCCTGCATCGTGGAAACCGCGCGCCAGCTCTTCGTGTCCAACGGCTATGGCCGGACCACGACCGAGGATATCGCCACTGCCTGCCATATCTCCAAGCAAACGCTCTACCGCCTGTTCGAAGGCAAATGCGGACTGTTCACCGCCGTGGTGGAGGCGCACCGGCAGGCGATGCTGGATTTGCAGGAGAGCTACCACACCCTCCCCTTGCCCGAGGCGCTGGAGAAGGTGTTCCGCATCGACATCGACGACGAGGCCGACCGCGAGCGCATGGCACTAATCCAGCTCGCGCGGCTGGAGGCCCCGCAATTCCCAGAGCTCGCGGCCATTACCCACCAATACGGGCGGGACAAACTGCAAGCAGAGCTGGCCGAGTGGCTGCGCTATCATTGTGAGCGCGGCGACATCGTCAGCAGCGACCCGGCAAGTGCGGCCAGCATGCTCATGGACATGGTTTTTGGCCCGATGGTCAGCCGGACGGTGGCGGGCATCAAGTGGCCCTGCGGCGATGAGCGCAAAGCCCATATCCGCCGCTGCATCAACCTGTTCCTCTATGGCGCCTGCCCGCGCTGAGGCGGCTTAAGCCGCCTCGAACAACTCCCGCCCGATATAACCGCCAGGGCGCACCCCCGGCGGACAGGCGAACACCGCGCTGCTGACATGGGTGGTGAACTGGTTCAGCGCATCCATCTTCGAGAGCTTGTCGAAAATGGGCATGAAGCCGGTGCGCGGGTCCTGCTGGTAAGCCTGGAAGAACAGCCCGGCATCATACTCGATGCCCTGGTGCCAGGGCGGCCAACGCTCGGCGGTGAAATTGGCGCCGTCGTTATAAGAGTAGGAACGGCGCAGGATCTGCGCGCCGTCGTTATTCGCGGCGGCGGCCAGGCGGGCGTGAGCGGTCTCGGGGATCACATAATCGCCATTGGCGTCGGTGGCGTTGAAATCCGGCGTGTCGAACTCATGCCGGCCGCCGAGCGGCGCGCCCGAGGCCTTCTCGCGCCCGAAGGTCTTTTCCTGGAAGGCGACCTGCATGCGGTCCCAGTGCTCGAGCGCGATGCGGATGCGCCGTGCCACCATATAGCTGCCGCCCTGCATCCAGCCCGGCTGGGTAACCCATACCGCCTTGTCCATCGCGGCTCCGGCGGGATTCATGGTGCCGTCCTTGAAGCCCATGAGGTTGCGCGGCGTGCCGGGCGATTGGCGCGCGGTGGCAAAGCCGCTCTGCACCCATTTGAGCTGCACGGCGCCATAGCCCAGCCTTGCCAGCTGGCGCACGGCGTGGAATGCGACCTGGGCATCGTTGGCGCAGGCCTGGACGCAGAGCGCCCCGCCGGAAATGCCGGGCACAAGCTGATCGCCAGGATAGCGCGGCAGATCCACCAGCGCGGCCGGGCGCTTGGCGGCCAAGCCATAGCGATCCTGCCCGTTCTGGACGAACAATTCCGGCCCAAAACCAAAGGTCAGGGTGAGGCCGGAAGGCGGCAGGCCATCGGCCTCGCCGCTATCCCCCGCCTGCACGGGCTGCCCGGCGGTGAGCCGGGCCGAGGCGTCGGTCCAACTCTTCAGCAGCGCCACGACATCCTCACGCTTCGTCGCCACAAGGTCGAACGAGGCGAAATACAGCTGATCCTGCATCGGCGTGGTGATGCCCGCCTGATGCGCGCCATGGAACGGCACGGTCTGCGCCGCCACGGGGGCGGCGATGGCGGCAGTGGCGAGGCCTCCAGCCACGCCCCCCGCCAGACCGAAAAACGTGCGGCGCGAGGCCCCAGATGAATTGGCGCCGCTCACCGCGCCTCGGCGATCGTGTTCACATCGTCCTCCACATAGTAAAAACCCTTGCCATCCGGGGCCAGCGCGAGGCCAAACAGATCGCCGCTGCCTGGCGGGGTCTGCGCCTCATCCTTGTCGATCCACTGCGCCCCGACCTGCTTGCCACTCACGGGGTCTATCTCGACCGCCTGGCCATTCAGCCCATTCACCGTCAGCAGATTGCCGTTGGGTGCCGTGGCCAACGCCAACGGGCGCTTGAGCAGCCCGTCCTGCATCACCACCGTGCCGGTGCCGGCGCTATCCGTGCGGGTCGCGGCATTGGGGATGGAGACGATGCGGTTGCCGATGGCGTCCGAGACATACAGCTCGCCGTTCTTGCCCAGGGCCAAACCGGTCGGGCCGACCAGGAACACGCTGGCATCGGCCTGCGCGCCAAAGCCGTTGGCAATGACGGTGCGGCTGGCCACCTGCGGTTTGCCTCCAGCAGGGATGCTAAGATTCAGTCGCAGCACGGTGGCGGTGTTCTGCACTGGCTGACCAGGCACGCCGATGCCGAACCCGGCATTGCTGAGGAACAGGATGGCGGTCTCGCCATTGTCGATCCAGGCCATGTTGCCCCACGGGTCGGCGATGTCCGGCCCGGTGATGGTGTCGGCCACCTTGCCCGAGGAATCGAGCACGACCAGGCAGCCTTTGCCCAATGTCTTGGTCGTTCCATCGGTGCTCGGCGCGCTGCCCACAATCACCCAGCCGGATTTCAGCATCACCATCGCGGTGGAAAGGCCAATGCCGCCAGGGCAGCCCGGCAAATCGTGCGGGATGGTGGCGAAGGTGGTGAGCTTGCCGGTCGAGGGCCGGTAATCGACGATGGTGCTGCCCGTGCCCTGGAAATTGCCCTGGTTGTTGAAATTATCGACGAGGACGTCCCCCACCTGCACGGAGCCCGCGGAAACCGGCGCCACCAGAATTGCATAGGGGTTCTGGTCGCCATTGGCGGGCTCGGTCGAGGTCAGCACATGATGCTTGTGCAGCGTCCCAAGAAACCCCGAGCCGCCGCCCTGCTCCGCCGCCGCAGCCGGAGCCGCCAGCGTCAGGCAGGAGAGCGCCGCCAGGGTCTTGAATGTCGTATGCTTTATCATGGTGCAGCCTTTCCTATGCCGTCAAAATTGTTAATGCAACTCATTCGCATTATCTGGGTAAAAAGAGGTTCTTTCAGTCCATCGGGTAGGTCATCACCGGCCCTTCCACCGTGACCCAGACCTTGCCACCCCGCTCCGGTACCGCATGGCCGCAGATACGGGCCGAGACCGCCGCCTCGGCAGCCTCCAGGCGCAGCGCCACCATCGCATCCGGGCCGTAATAGGTGATGTCCGCCACATCGGCCCGCGCTGCCTCCGGCATGGGTGCGGTAGAAAGTCGGATCTGCTCGGGGCGCAGCATAACCCGCACCGCGCCCAAGGCAGCGGGCGCGGCCAGGGGAAATACGCCCAGCGCCGTATGGGCCGAGCCGCCCAAGGCTTGGCCAGGGAGGAAAACCGCCTCCCCCACGAAGGCCGCCAGTTCCGGCGTGGCCGGGCGGCGGTACAGTTCCATCGGCACGCTAAGCTGCGCCAGCACGCCGCGCTGCATCACCCCCACGCGGCTGCCCATCGCCAGCGCCTCGGGCTGATCATGCGTCACCAGAATCGCGGTGGCATTGGCGGCGCACAGGGCGCTGGCCACGGCGGCGCGGGTTTCGGCGCGCAAACCTGCATCTAGGGCGGAGAAGGGTTCATCGAGCAGCAACATGCGCGGATGCGGAGCCAAGGCGCGGGCCAGGGCCACCCGCTGCTGCTCTCCGCCCGAAAGCTGCTGCGGCGCGCGGTTGGCGTAATGCTCGGGCAGGCCGACAAGTTCCAGCAACTCGGCCACCCGCGCCTTGGCCCGGCGCTGCGCGCGCGGCAGGCCGAACACGATGTTCTCCGCCACGGAGAGATGCGGGAAAAGCGCCCCCTCCTGCGCCACATAGCCGATGCCCCGGCGCTCGGGGGGGAGGCTCTGGCGGCCATCCGCGAGCAGATGCCCATCCAGCCGGATAGTACCGGAATCTGGGCGCAAGAACCCGGCGATCAGCCGCAGCAGCGTGGTCTTGCCGCTGCCCGAAGCACCGAGAATGGCCACCAGCTCGCCCGCCGCGACGCTGAAATTGATCCCGCGCAGCACCGGGATGGCGGCGAAATTCTTGTCCAGGCCGGAGATGTTAAGTTCAGACATGATCTTTAAGCCTCCACCCGCGAGGCCCCGAAACGCTGCGCCAACAGCCAAGAGGCGCTCATGGAGAGCAGCGCCGTGGCGGCGGCATAAGGAGCGGCGGCGGCAAAGGCGATGGTCGAGGTATCGGCCCAGATCTGCGTCGCCAGCGTGTGGGTGCCGATCGGCGCCAGCAGCAGCGTGGCGGTGAGTTCGGTGGACACGCCGATGAACACCATGGCGGCGGCGGCCCCCAGTCCGGCGGCGGTCAATGGCAGGGTGATGCGCCAGAGCACGGCGAAACCGTTGAGCCCGAGCGTGCGCCCGGCTTCCTCCAGCCGCTGCTGCGCCTGGGACAAAGCGGCACGCACACTCACCAGCGCCACCGGCAGAAACAGAATGGCATAGGCGAAGAGCAGCGACAGACGGCTCTGATACAGCGGGTGCAGATGATGCACGGTGAGCGAGATAAGCGCCAGCGCCACCACGATGCCCGGCACGCTCTGGCCGAGATAGGCGCAGCGCTCGACCAGCGCCACCGCCCAGCCATGATGCCGCGCCGCCAGCAACGCCAAAGGCAGCGCCAGCAGCAGCGTCAGCACCGCACCTTCCAGCCCCAGCCCCACGGAACTCCAAAGCGACAAGAGCAGATCCGTCCACGCCCCGCCCGCCACCGTGTTGGCGGCGCTGTTGGCGCGGGTCAACCAAAAGCCGATCACGCCCAGCGGCACGCCGGTGGAAATGAGCGCAAACAGCACCAGCCCCGGCAGGGCCACATGCCGCCAGCGCCCCAGCGGATAACGCGCCGCACTCCGCCGCGCCCCGCGCGCGAGGCGGCCATAGCGCGCCGTGCCGCGCACAAGCTGCTCGGCGGCTAGGCAGGCAATGCAGAGCAGCACCAACACCATGGCCAGCAAGGCGGGCTCGGCACCGGAAAACCCGGTGCGGTAAAGGGCGTAGATGGCTGTGGTAAAGGTGCGGAATCGCAACAATGCGAAGGCGCCGAACTCCACCAGCGTGTTGGCCGCCACCAGCAGCATGCCGCCCAGCAGGGCCGGGCGTAGCTGCGGCAACACCACACGCCAGAAGATGGCGCACGGGGAGAGCCCCAGCGTACGCGCGGTTTCCTCCAGCGCCGGGTCCATCTCGCGCAATGCCGCCGCCACAGGCAGGTACACCAGCGGATAATAGGCGATGGTCACGACCAGCAGCGCCCCCCCGAAGGTGGCGAAGGCGGAACTCATGGAAAGCCAAGCATAGCTGCTGATGAAGGAGGGGATGGAGAGCGGCACTACCATCAGCGGCGCCCATACGCGCCGCCCCGGCACATCCATGCGCTCCATCAGCCACGCCGCCGCCGTGCCGATGACGGCGCACAAGCCCGTCACGCAGGCAATCAGCAGCAGCGTGTTCACCAGCAACTCGCCCACAAGCGGCCGCCAGAGGAGCATCACAGCCCTGCCCCAGCCAATGCTGGCGGCGTTGAACGCCGTTACCGCCAGCGGCAGCAGCACGAGGAGAGACACCGCCCCGGCCGCCAGCAGCAAAGCCGGGCGGGGGGCGTCCTCATGCGCCGTCATGTTGGCCAGGGCAGACACGGATCAGATCAGCCCGGCCTGTTGCAGCAACTGCCCGGCTTCCTGGTCGTCGCCCAGGTCGGACGGCGCGATGGCGGGAGGCTGCAACTCGCTGAACGGGGTGAGCTGGGCGTTGGGGGCGATGCCGGGACGCAGCGGGTATTCGAAGTCGATCTCGCTCTTGCCCAGCAGCTCCTGCGCCTTGGGGCCGGCGAGGAAGGCGAGGAATTTCTGCGCCTCGGCTTGATTCTTCGAGGATTTCAGCACCGCGGCACCAGAGACGTTGACCAGACCGCCGACATCGCCGTTGCGGAAGTGGTAGAGTTTGCTGTCGATCTTGCTGGCACCCAGCTCGGTGCGCAGGCGGTACCAGTAGTAGTTGTTGATGAGGCCGGAGGCGACATCGCCATGCGCCACGGCGGCGGCAACGCCCTCGTCGTCGTCATAGATCTTGGCGTTGTCCTTCAGCCCCTTCAGCCAGGCGAGCGTGGCCTCGGTGCCGTGGAGCTTGGTCATGGCGCTCACCAGGGGGAGGAAATCGCCGTCGCTGGGGGCGACGCCGATTTTGCCCTTCCATTGCGGCTTGGCGAAGTCGAGCAGCGAGACTGGGAGTTCCGCATCATTGAGCTTGGCGGGGTTGTAGGCCAGCACGTTCTCGCGGGCCAGCAGACCGAGCCAGTTGCCATCGGCGGCGCTGTATTTGGCCGGGACCAGGGCCAGCGTGGCGGTAGCAACCGGGGCGAGCAGGCCCTTTTCGTCCAGCAGGTTCAGCTCGGGCGAGTTCTCAGTGAAGAACACATCGGCTGGGGAGTCCGCACCTTCCTGGATGAGCTGGTTGGCGATATCCGGCCCCTCCCCTTCATGGAGCAGCACCTTGATCCCCGTCTCCTTGGTGAATTCGGCGGCCAGCATGGCGTCCACCTGCGGGTGCTGGGCGCTGTAAACCGTGAGCGGCACGGATTGCGCAAAGGCGGGACCAGAGGCCAGAACCACCACGCCAGCCGCGGCGGCGAGCAGGAAACGGGACTTCATCACGATGCACTCCTTCATGCAAATGCGAATTATTCGCAGTACGAAGGCGCGGTGGTACGGAGAATGACGGAGTAAGTCAAGGGGGGGTGATCGTGGAGGGCTAACTTGGCGGGATTTCGCCGGTCGAATTTTGGTAAATCCCGGCCCTGTAGCCAACTCAGTTCAACCGCTGTGCTCCTAATCACGCCTTCTCTGACGACAAAGAGCTTTAGTACGTGTCACCATTATTAGAATCTGCTATTAGAGCACATCATAAATTGAAATAGAATTGTCTCTGCCATGAACATGAAGAAGGATACTCGACGCCAGCATCATGTATGGCGCAGCTACCTTGAAGCGTGGAGCACGAATCAGACCATTTTTTGTTTAATGGACAGTCTGATTTTTCCGTCGAACGTTAGTGGAGTAGGAGTAGAAAGGGATTTCTATAAGCTCTCGCCCTTAACCAGTACTGACATTCAAGGCATTCGATGGCTTTTTGAAGGCAAGATGCATCCAAGTGGGAAGCGCGTGCGGGAGAATTTTCTAACTGCCTTTGGCTTCCCTGGGTGGCTGCTTTCCAACCCGCCGCCGCATCTGGCAGGAAACGCCAAATATGAAGCCCAATTACGGCATCAGATCATTAATGTCGAGGAAGATTGGCACGCCGCTCTCGAGAACAAAATGACGCCAGTCATCGCTGCCCTCCGAAGGCGCGAGACATCCGTCTATACTGACGACAAAGAGTGCATCCCATTTCTGCATTTCCTATGCTTGCAGATGTTGCGTACAAAGGGAGTGCGCGACAAAATTGCTGCACGAACAAGCGAAATGAATGGGTTTAGCATCGTACGTTGCTGGAATATTCTCCGACATATTTTTGCTGTGAATGCAGGACTTAGCCTCTACCTAGAACGAAAAAAGCGTTCTCTTTTGTTGTTAGAAAATAACACGGACGTCCCATTCATAACCGGCGATCAGCCTGTCGTTAATCTCTTTTCAAATTCTGCCTCCGACAAGCCGCCAGAACTATTCGCTCCCTATTATCCACTCAACCCATCTACCGCGCTTATCATCGATGAGGTGGAACATAGATGCGGCTATACCAGCGGCTCGACCTCAGTTGAGCAAGTCAGGACCCTAAATAGACGAATTAGGGAGGCATCGTATCGTCAGGTATTTAGCAATTCAAAGGAAGTTCTTCAGGACATAATTGCCTCTTCGTAAACACAAAAAATACTCATTAGATATATCACTTAGAGCCATTTTCCATGCCTGCACGTCTGTTGCAAGAGGGAGCTTTGTAGTTCACCAACGCCGACAGTGGGACGAAACCAAAATCGAGACACTACCAAATCGATGCAACAATCGCCTGAGCAGGTTGGCTGGTCAACAAGACCACAGTCTCATTCTCGGCAATCAGGCAATCATCCATCGCCAGAGCAACGATCTCATCATCACTCAGCACCTCACAACCACCAGACAAACACAAGACAAACCCAGCAGAAACGGAAACCTGCTCCCCCGCCGCCAGCTCCACGCGCCGCACCTCGTGACGAAAAGCCCCGCGCCTTGTCATCACGTTCAAATCCGTCACCGCACCGCCCAGCAAAGCCGCACTGGCGGGGGCATCACCCGGAAAACGCAACGGCGCGCTTTCCGGGGTAAGGAGATGCTCCACGCCATCGACAGTGAGGCGGAAGCCCACGCCCTCCAGCACCGTCAGCGTGCGCTCGATGCCGGGGAAGCTGGAGAACGGGCCATCCGCCGCCACGCGCGCCATGCTCAGCCGCCAGCCGAAATCCTCCAGCCCTGCCCCGCGCGGGAACACGGCGATCTCCGCCGTCTCCCCGCCGCCATTCTTCCAGGGCATGGATCTGAACGCATCGCGCTTAAGGCGGCGCATGGTCAGCCGAGAATCCCCGGCAGATCCAGCCCCTTTTCGCGCGCGCAGGTGAGCGCGATGTCGTAGCCCGCATCGGCATGGCGCATCACGCCGGTGGCGGGGTCGTTCCACAGCACGCGCTCCAGCCGCTTGGCGGCCTCTGGCGTGCCATCGGCGCAGATGACCATGCCCGCATGCTGGGAGAAGCCCATGCCCACGCCGCCGCCATGGTGCAGCGAAACCCAGGTGGCGCCCGAGGCGCAGTTGAGCAGCGCGTTCAGCAGCGGCCAGTCGGAGACGGCGTCGGACCCGTCGCGCATGGCCTCGGTCTCGCGGTTGGGCGAGGCGACGGAGCCGGAGTCGAGATGGTCGCGCCCGATGACGATGGGGGCGGAGAGTTCGCCCGAGGCCACCATCTCGTTGAAGGCGAGGCCCAGGCGGTGGCGGTCACCCAGCCCCACCCAGCAGATGCGCGCTGGCAGGCCCTGGAAGGCGATGCGCTCCTTGGCCATGTCCAGCCAGTTATGCAAATGCTTGTTGTCGGGCAGCAGCTCCTTCACCTTGGCGTCGGTCTTGTAGATATCCTCCGGGTCGCCCGAGAGCGCCGCCCAGCGGAACGGGCCGATGCCCTCGCAGAAGAGCGGGCGGATATAGGCGGGCACGAAGCCGGGGAAGGCGAAGGCGTCCGCCACACCTTCCTCGAAGGCGCGCTGGCGGATGTTGTTGCCGTAATCGAAGGTCGGCACGCCGAGCGCGTGGAAACCGAGCATCGCCTTCACATGTTCGGCCATCGAGGCACGGGCGGCCTTTTCCACGGCAGCCGGGTCGCTCTCGCGCTTGGCTTCCCACTCGGCAACGGTCCAGCCCGCGGGCAGATAGCCGTTCACCGGGTCATGCGCCGAGGTCTGGTCGGTGAGCATGTCCGGCTTGATGCCGCGACGGAGCAGCTCGGGCAGGATTTCCGCCGCGTTGCCCAGCAGGCCGACGGAAACAGGCTTCTTCTCGGCGCAGGAGCGTTCGATGATCGCCAGCGCCTCGTCCAGCGTGTCGGCGCGCTGATCGACATAGCGGGTCTTCAGCCGCATCTCGATGCGGCTGGCCTGGCACTCGATGGCCAAACATGAAGCGCCCGCCATCGTCGCCGCCAGAGGCTGCGCGCCGCCCATGCCGCCAAGCCCGGCGGTGAGCGCCCATTTGCCGGAAAGATCGCCCCCGTAATGGCGGCGTCCGGCCTCGACGAAGGTTTCGTAAGTGCCCTGCACGATGCCCTGGGTGCCGATATAGATCCACGAGCCAGCGGTCATCTGGCCGTACATCATCAGGCCCTTGCGATCCAGCTCGTTGAAATGCGCCCAGTTGGCCCAGTTCGGCACGAGGTTGGAGTTGGCAATGAGCACGCGCGGGGCATCGGGGTGGGTGCGGAACACGCCGACGGGCTTGCCGGATTGCACGAGCAAGGTCTCATCCGCTTCCAGCCGCTTGAGCGTGGAGACGATACGGTCATAGCTCTCCCAATCGCGCGCCGCGCGGCCGATGCCGCCATACACCACCAGCTCCTCCGGACGTTCGGCCACCATCGGGTCGAGATTATTCATCAGCATCCGCAGCGGCGCCTCGGTGAGCCAGGATTTGGCGGAGAGTTCCGCACCGTGCGGGGCGCGGATGACACGGGCATTGTCGAGACGCGTCATGGGCAGAGTCCTTTCAGGATGTCCTGCAAAACCGGCAGGATGGGAGCGGAAGGATTGAAAGCGGTGGGCCAGTTTTCCGGCGTGGGCGCGGCGGGCTCATCCATATAGCCGCGCATGGCGAGCTCCATCTGGATGGCATGCACGCCGTTCTGGGGCTGGCCGTAATGACGGGTGATCCAGCCGCCCTTGAAACGCCCGTTCAGCACCCAGGAGAAACCGGAACGGGCGCAAATCACTTCGACGCGCGCTTGATAGTTTGGCGCGCAGGAGGCCCCGCCATTGGTGCCGATGTTGAATTGCGGCAGCTCATCTGGAAACAGACGCGGGATTTGGCTGCGAATGGAGTGGCAGTCATAGAGCACAATGTTGTCGTGCCTTGCCCGCAGGCGGGTGATCTCGTCTTCCAATGCCGCGTGATAGGGGCGGAAATAATGCTGCACGCGCCTTGCGGTTTCCGCTTCGTCCGGCGGAATGGCGGCGTAGAGCGGCTCTCCGCCGAAACTCTCAACGGGGCAAAGCCCGGTGGTGGCTTGCCCCGGATAGAGCGAGGCGCCGGAGGGATCGCGGTTGAGGTCGATGATTGCGCGGGAGATATTGGCGGCGATGATGGTGGCGTCCAGCGTCTCGGCGAAGGCGTAGAGCGTGGGGATATGCCAGTCGGCATCCTTGCGCGCCAGCCAGTCCGAGATAAAAACGCCTGCAAACTCCTTGGGGATTTCGGTGCCCGCATGGGGCATCGAAAGGATCAGCGGCGCATTGCCCCGGCGCAGGGTGAAGAGGCTCATGCCAACCCCGGCAGGGTAGGCTCGTCCAGCGCGCCCCCGGCCAGCAGGGCGATGGCGGCGTCGATATCGGGGGCGAAATAACGGTCGTCGTCGAGATGCGGCACCTTGGCGCGCAGCGTGGCGCGGGCTTGCTCCAGCGGCGCGGAGGACGGCATCGGCCAAAAATCGCAGCCTTGCGCCGCCGCCAGCCACTCAATGGCCAGCACCGCGCGCAGATTGTCGTTCATCTCGGCAAGGCGGCGCGCGCCATGCGCGGCCATGGAGACGTGATCCTCCTGATTGGCTGAGGTGGGGATGGAATCCACCGAAGCCGGGAAGGCGCGCGTCTTGTTCTCGGAGACCAAAGCCGCAGCCGTGACCTGCGGAATCATGAAGCCGGAATTCAGCCCAGGCTTGGGCGTAAGAAAGGCGGGCAGGCCCGAAAGTGCCGGGTCCACCAGCATGGCGAGGCGGCGTTCCGCCAGCGAGCCGATCTCGCACACCGCCATGGCGATCATATCCGCCGCGAAGGCCACGGGCTCGGCGTGGAAATTACCGCCCGAGAGCGCCTCGGTGGGGTTGGTGAAGATCAGCGGGTTGTCGGTCACACCATTGGCTTCCGTCTCCAGCGTGGCGGCGGCTTGGCGCAGCACGTCCAGCACCGCACCCATCACCTGCGGCTGGCAGCGCAGGCAATACGGGTCTTGTACACGCGGGTCGTCCGCCCGGTGCGAGGCGCGGATGGCGCTGCCCGCCATGAGGTTGCGCAGCGCCTCGGCCACTTCCGCCTGCCCCTTATGGCGGCGCACGGCGTGGATGCGCGGGTCGAATGGCGCGTCGGTGCCCTTGGCGGCATCGGTGGAGAGCGCGCCGGTGATCAGCCCGGCGCGGAACAGACGCTCGGCTTCGAACAGCCCGGCGAGCGCGTTGGCGGTGGAGAATTGCGTGCCGTTGAGCAAGGCCAGCCCCTCCTTGGGGCCAAGCTCCAGCGGGGTGAGACCGGCCTCGGCAAGCGCCTGAGTTGCAGGCACGCGCTGGCCGTTGACGAAGAACGCGCCAACGCCCAGCATCGCGGCGGTCATATGCGCCAGCGGCGCGAGATCGCCCGATGCACCCACCGATCCCTGCGCCGGCACCACGGGGATCAGGTCTTTTTCCAAAAGTACGGCCAGCATGTGCACCGTTTCCACCCGCACGCCGGATGCCCCTTGCCCCAGCGAGCCGAGCTTCAGCGCCATCATCAGCCGCGCGATGGCAACCGGCATGGCCGGGCCAACACCCGCCGCGTGCGAAAACACGAGATTGCGTTGCAGCGTGGCTAGATCGTCAAGCGCGATGCGCACCGTAGCCAGCTTACCGAAGCCGGTATTGATGCCATAGGCAGGCTCGTTACGGGAAAGAATCTCCTGCACCGCCGCCGCACCCGCCGCGATGGCGGGCAGCGCGGCATCATCCAGCGTCAGCGCCGCACCGCGATAGATCGCACGCCATTGCGCCAGGCTGATATCGCCGGGGGTGAATTTCATGAGGCACTCCAGATTCGTTTATAAAGCGGATTAAAGCCAAGCCGGTAAACCAGTTCGGCAGGTTGTTCGATATCCCAGATCGCCAGATGGCATTTCGCCCCCGCCCGCAGCACGCCGACATCATCGCGCCCCAGTGCGGCGGCGGCGTGGCGTGTGACACCGAGTAGACACTCGGTGACGGTGAGACGGAACTGCGTGGCGGCCATGTTCATCGCCAGTAGCAGCGAGAACATGGGCGAGGTGCCGGGGTTGAGATCGGTGGAGACGGCCATGCGCACGCCATATTGGCGCAGCGCCGCGATCGGCGGCAGGCGCGTCTCGCGCAGCATAAAGAACGCGCCGGGCAGCAGCACCGCAACAGTTCCGGCCTCGGCCATGGCGCGCGCGCCATCTTCATCGGTACATTCTAGATGATCGGCTGAAAGTGCATGATGGCGCGCAGCCAGGGCGGCTCCATGCAGGTTGGAAAGCTGGTCGGCATGCAGCTTCACCCGCAATCCGGCCTTGGCAGCTGCGGCGAACACCATTTCGGTCTCAGCTGGAGAAAAAGCAATACTCTCGCAAAACGCATCCACCGCGTCGGCCAGATGATGTTTGGCCACATGCGGTATCATCTCCTCGCAAAGCAGACGCAAATATTCCGTGCGCGGGCAATCCGGCGGGACGCTGTGTGCGCCGAGAAAAGTCCTGGAAATATCAGCGGTATTACCAAGACCATAGGCAACTTCGAGGCATTTATACTCGGCTTCGGGCGCAAGCCCGTAGCCGGATTTGACCTCTATTGTCGTCACCCCCTCGGCCAGCAGCGGGGCAAGACGCTTGCGGGCCAGCATGTCCAACTCGGCGGGGGAAGCGGCGCGGGTGGCTCGCATGGTGCCGAGAATGCCACCGCCCTTGCGGGCGATCTCCTCGTAGCTCGCCCCCTCCAGCCGCGCCTCGAACTCCGCCGCGCGCTCACCCGCATAAACCAGATGCGTATGGCAATCGATCAGCCCCGGCGTGATCCAGCGATTTTCGCAATCAACCACCTCGTCCGCCGCCATCTCCTTCGCTGGACCAGCATAGACAATCCGCCCTTTCTCCTCAGCCACCATGCCGTTCTCGACCACGCCGAGACCGGGCAGCTCGGGATTCATCGTGGCAAGATGGGCATGGGTGAAAACGCGCATCGCAAGTTCGGCCTTGGCGGATGGAGTGCTTCAGTTGTATATACAATATCGGAGATCGACAGGAGCTGTCCAGTGCCAGATGCATATTTGTTCCGCCACGCTTTACTGCCAACCGGCTGGACCGAGAATGTGCGGCTGATTGTCGAGAATGGCGTGATCGCCAACCTGGAAACCAAGATGCCGGGCGGCAAGGAGATCGCACTACCGGGCATGCCCAATCTGCACAGCCACGCCTTCCAACGCGCCATGGCCGGGCATGTGGAACGCCGGGGCACGGGGCAGGATAGTTTCTGGACGTGGCGGACACTGATGTACAAGCTCGCCCTCTCGATGTCCCCAGAGGATGTGGAAGCGGCGGCGACGCTTGCCTTTATCGAGATGCTTGAAGGCGGTTTCACCTCCGTTGCCGAGTTCCATTATCTGCACCACGCGCCCGATGGCACGCCCTATGCCGATATCGGCGAGATGGCGGCGCGCATCGCCGCGGCGGCGGAAGCGGTGGGGATCGAACTGCTGCTACTGCCCGTGTTCTACGCCCATGCTGGTTTCGGCGGCACAGCGCCCGCGCCCGAGCAGCGGCGCTTCCTCTCCTCGCTCGACAATTACACCAAACTTTACGAGCGCTGCGCTGCACTAGCTCCTTCCGGTGTTGCACCGCACTCGTTGCGCGCGGCCACATTGCCCGAGGTGAAGGCGCTGGCGGAACTGGCTGGCGGTAGGCCGGTGCACATCCATATCGCCGAGCAGACTGCCGAAGTTGACGCCTGCATCAGCTTCTCCGGTCAGCGCCCGGTGGAATATCTGTTGGCCAACGCGCCGGTCGGGCCGAACTGGTGCCTTGTGCATGGCACGCACATCACGCCGCAGGAGGGTGCCGCGATGGCGGCGGCAAACGCGGTTGCCGGGCTGTGCCCGATCACCGAGGCCAATCTGGGCGACGGCATTTTCCCCATCCAGCATTTCTCCGGCGCCTGGGGCGTGGGGTCGGATTCCAATGTGCTCATCGACGCCGCACGCGAATTGCAGATGCTGGAATATTCCCAGCGCCTTGCCCAACGCGCCCGCAACGTCATGGCCTCGCCCGCGGCACCCTGCACCGCCACCGCCTTGTATCAGGCCGCCGTGGCGGGCGGAGCGCAGGCGCTGGGGCTGCAAGGCGGGCTGCGCCCTGGCGCACCGGCCAGCTTTGTCACGCTCTCGGGCGAGAACCCCGAACTTGCCCTTTCCCAATCCGTATTCTGCGCCCGCCAGCCTGCGGTGCGCGGCGTGTGGGTGAATGGCCGTCAGGTTGTGGAAGATGGCCGCCACGCCCTTGCACAAACCACCCGGCTGCGGTTTGACACTATGATGGACCGATTGATCTGAGATGAACACGAAACCACCCAAACTCTACGAGCAGGTGAAGACCTATCTGCTGGAAGGCATCGCCGCGGGACGCTGGACCGAGGGCGGCAAGATCCCTTCCGAATTCGAGCTGATGGAAACGCTCGGCGCCTCGCGCATGACGGTGCATCGGGCACTGCGTGAAATGTCGGCCGACGGTTTGCTGCTGCGCGTGCAGGGTGTGGGCACCTTCGTGCAGCCCCGTGCCCCGCGCGCCACACTGCTGGAGGTGTATGACATCGCCGAGGATATCCAGGCTCGCGGCCATACGCACCGGGCCGAGGTGCTGCGGCTGGAGGCTCTGCGCGCCGACGTTGCCCTCGCCACCGAGTTCCGCCTCTCACCACGCGGACGGATTTTTTATTCCGAGATCGTGCATTACGAGAACGACGACGCCGTGCAGCTGGAGGAACGCTTCGTCTCGCCGGATTTCGCGCCGGGCTATCTGAAGCAGGATTTCACCGCCATCACCACCAACCGCTACCTGCAATCCATCGCCCCTCCAATGGAGGTGGAACACATCATCCACGCCATCACACCCGACGCACATATCCAGGCGCGGCTGAATGTGGGGGTGCACGAACCATGCCTGCGCCTGCTGCGCCGCACCTGGGCGGAGAGCGGCCCGGCCACGCGCTCGGTGCTGACGCATCCAGGCAGCCGATACTCGCTGGGCAGCCGCTACCGCCCGGCCAACTGGTCGCCCAAGCCCGGCTGAAGCGCCGCCAGGAACGGGGCGGTGAGGTCGATGGCGGCGGGGGCGTCCACCGGCGCGGAGCCCGCCATCATCGCCACAGCGAAGCCAATGGCCGAGGACACCGGGTTGTGCCGCCCCATCCCAGCGCACAGGTCCATCACCAGCGTGGGACAAAGGAATAGTGCGAGGCGCAGAACCTCCCGCCAATCCTCGGGCAACATGTCACGCGTATGCAGCGTGTTCAGGAACGGACGCCAGAATCGCTCCGCCTTCACCTCCAGCAACGCCCGGCGCAGCGCCGTCGGCGCCCAGTCAGTCTCGATATGCAGAGCGCCATTCTCAACCCGCACGCTGGCCTTGTAGCGCGAAGCTGTCTCCTCCGGGTCGTACAACCAAAACGGATGCGCCAACATGTTGTGGAAGGTGGACTTCACCTCGGCCAGCAGCGAGGGCACGTTCTCACCCGCGAAGGCAGGGTCGAAAAATACCAGCCCGTCCAGCGTATCCCACACATTGGCGTTATGCGCGTCGCCATGCGCGGTCACGCCGCCCGCATCAGCCAAGCGCAGCGGGTTCAGCCGTTCCGCCGCACGGACGAACAGCTTGTCCAGCGTATGACGGTAGCGCGCGCCGTTGATGACGAAGGGCAATGCGGCGAAGTCTTCCCAAGGCAGCGTCAGGCCGGGGAGGTCCACGCTCTGACGGAGATAGAAGCGCTTGTAGCGCCCGCCGGGGAAGTGCCCGTCATCGACTAGCCTGTTATGGAAAAGCTGGTGCAGCGGCTCGGCGGCGGCCTGTTCGGGCGTGATGACGTGCAGCGTGCGTTGGGCCACTGCCAGCAACGCCTCGTCCAGCCCGGCCTCGGCGGCCAGGGCGCGGGGGCTGGTTTCGCCCAAGGCGTCCAAGGCGCGCAGCGTGTCGGCAAAGCGCGGTTCATGGCGGCGGCGATAGACGAGGATCTGCTCGCCCGGCAGGCGCGAGACATGCGCAGGCATGTCCACCGGCAACCCGGCGGCGGCCAGCAGCCCGGCGCGGTAATACTCGCCGGCCATCGTCTCCTCGCCGTCCTCCTGGTGGAATTTGAAGAAGAACTCATCGCCCCCGGCAGAGAAAAACCCGTTCAGCGAGTTCAGGCTGTACTGGTCACTGTTGATGCGCAAGCCTTGCGCATCCAGCCCGAACAGATCTGCCAGCAGCGCCACCACGCCTGCCACAGCCTCGTCGATCCGCCCCGCGGCCGCGAGTTGGCGCAGCGCCGCCGTGCGGCTCTCAGATACTGGCAAGATACCCGCCATCGACATACAACACCTGCCCCGTGATGTAGGAGGACGCGGGACTGCACAGGAACACCGCCGCCCCGGCCAGGTCCTCCAGCTCGCCGAAGCGCGCCAGCGGGATCTTCGCCAGCATGGCCTTGGCCCAGGCCTCGTTCTCGTAGAACACTTCCGTCATGCTGGTGCGGAAATAGCCCGGCCCGATGCCGTTCACGCGGATGCCCAAGGGTGCCCATTCCGCCGCCAGCGCGCGGGTCACGCCCACCAGCCCGGATTTGGAAGCACCATAAGGTGCTGCGGTCGGCACCCCGACCTCGGAGGTAAGCGAGCAGAGATTCAGGATCGCCCCGCCCTTGGACATCATCCGCGCCGCCGCCTGGGCGCAGAAGAACGCGCCCTTGAGGTTGGTGTTGAGGATCTTGTCCCACAGCGCCTCGTCCACATCGAGCGACGGGCAGACATCCTCGACCCCGGCATTGTTCACTAGAATGTCGAGGGTCGGCGTCATCCCGGCCAGGGCGGCGAAGCACTCGGCCACGGCGGCGGGGGTGGAGACATCCAGCTTCACCGCCGTGGCAGCATAGCCAGCCTCACGCAGCCCCGCCGCCACGGTCTCCAGCGCCACGAGATCGCGCCCCGCGCAGAACACCTCCGCCCCCGCCTCGGCCAGCGCCAAAGCCAGCGCCCGGCCAATGCCGCGCGAGGCCCCCGTGACCAAAGCCTTGCGTCCCGCCAGCGAGAAACGGTTCATGCCAATGCCTCCAAAGCCGCATCGAGCGCGGTGAGGAACATCTCCTGCATCGCCTCAGTCCCCACGCTCACCCGGAACCAGCTTTCGTAACCCGGCTCGGTCCAGGGTTTCACGATCACGCCACGCGAGAGCAGCACCTCGGCCAGTGCCGTGGCCGGGTGCTTCGTGGAGACATACAGGAAATTCGCCGCCGAGGGGGCGCAGCGCAGGCCGCGCGCCTCCAGGGCTTCACGCAAAGCGGCACGGTTTTGCAGCGTCTGCGCCACCACGTAGGCCAGATGCGCGTCATCCCCCAGCGCCGCCAGCGCCGCGCGCTGCGCCGCCACATTCACCGGAAAGGGTGTTCGCACCTTGTTGAGCTGCCCAGCCAGGGCCGCCGAACTCGCCATCGCATAGCCCACGCGCAACCCCGCCAGCCCATAGGCCTTGGAGAACGTCCGCAGCACCAGCCAGGGGCGCTCCTGCGCCGCCAGCAGGCGCAGGCTATCCGGATAGCCCGGCTCATGGCGGGCATATTCGTAATAGGCTTCATCCAGCACCAGCAGCGCGTCTTTGGGCGCGGCGTCGATCAGCGCGGCCAGCCCCGCCTCATCCAGCAGGCAGCCCACGGGGTTGGAGGGGTTGGATATCATCACCACCCGCGCCCCCTGCCCCAAGGTCTCGCGCCAAGCCGGGACATCAAACTCCAGCACGCCGGTGACGGGGATCTTGCGCACATGCGCGCCCATCATCAGCGGGTAGATCTCATGCAGCCCGAAGCACGGCCCCAGCGTGAGCACCGTGCTGCCAGGGGTGAGGAAGGCCTCGGCGATCATCTCGATGATATGTTCGGAGCCGTTGCCGCAGATAATCCGCTCCGCCGCCACACCCGTGCGCGCGGCCAGAGCCTCGCGCAGCGGAGCGCAACTCGCATCGGGGTAGAGCCATGTCTCGGCGCTCAGGCCCGCCAGCGCCTCGCCCACAGCGGGGCTCGGGCCCCAGGGGTTCTCGTTGCTGCCGAGCTTGGCAACCTGGGTAAGCCCGTAGCGGGCGCGCACGGCGGCCTCGCCCAGCCCGGCATTGTAGAGCGGCATCGCGGCCAGTTCGGGCCGCGCCAGTGCCGCGCTCATTTGGCCAGCAGCTTATCGCGCAAGGGCGAGACAGCACGGGCATGGCCGTCGAACCCCTCATAGCTGGCGAAGCGGTGCGCGTGTTTGGCCAGCGCCGGATAGGCGGCACTGGTGACATGCGCGATGGAGGCGCGCTTCATATAATCGAACACGCAGAGCGGTGAGCCGGTGCGCGCCGCGCCATTGGTGGGCAGTACGGCGTTGGGGCCGAGCAGGTAATTGCCAAGCGTCACCGGCGTATAACGGCCGAGCAGAATCTCGCCCGCATTACGTATCTGCCCGAGCGTGGCGAAAGGCTCGGCGGTGAGGATCTCCAGATGCTCCGGCGCGTAGCCGTTCACGAACTCCACGGCGGTGGCGAAATCCTTGACCAGCACGATGCCGCCATGCGGGCCGCACAGCACGGCGCGGGAAAAGCCCGCGCGCTTTTCGTCCATCTCGGCCCAGTAGCCGGGCAGAGCGGCGCGGGCTTCCTCGGCCACGCGGGCGCTGTTGGTGACGAGGTAAGCCGAGGAATCCGGCCCGTGCTCGGATTCGATGATGAGATCGAGCGCCGCCAGCGCACCATCTGCGCTGTCATCGGCCAAAATCAGCGCCTCGGACGGACCGGCCGGGGTGCCGGGGTCGATCACCTGCGCCAGCAGCCGCTTGGCCGCCACCACATAAGGGCTGCCAGGGCCGACGATCTTCTCGCATCTCGGCACGGTCGGCGTGCCATAGGCCACCGCCGCCACCCCCTGCGCGCCGCCACATTTGTAAATCTCGGTCACGCCGATCAGCTTGGCCGCCACCAGCGTCCCGGCATCCACGCGGCCATCCGGCCCCGGCGGGGTGATGATGACCACGCGCTTCACCCCCGCCACAATCGCCGGGATGCAGGTCATGTTCACGACGCTCGGGAACGCGCCCTTGCCGCGCGGCACGTAGCAGGCCACGGAATCGATGGGCAGCATGCGGTCGCCCGTCCACACCCCGGGGCTAATCTCCTTCATCCACATTTCCTCGGGCTTCTGGGCCTCGTGGAAGCGGCGGATATTGTCGATGGCCAGCTTCAGCGTCTCGATCATTTCAGGATCGAAGCTGGCGAAGGCGGTCTCGAACTCCTCCTCGGTGGCGCGCAGCGTCATGCTGTCCGCCGTCACGCCGTCGAACGCCTTGGCGAAGCGCAGCAGCGCCGCATCCCCTTCCTCGCGTACCGCCACGATGATCGGCTCCACCTTGGCCATGATGCCGGAGAGATCCGTCTCGGTGCGGCGGTACAGCGCGGGCGGAATCACGCCCGTCATACGCAGGTCGATGAAGTTGACGCTCTCGGTCATGGGCAATCCTTCAGGCTTCGTCGGAGACAAGATCTTCGCGGATGGTGGCGAGCACGCGCTTCTGCAGCGCCATGAATTCCGGCGTGGAGATGATCTCCTGCGTGCGCGGGCGCGGTAGATCGACCTTGAACTCGGTCTTGATCCGCCCCGGCCCCACCGTCATCGCCACGATGCGGTCTGAGAGATACACCGCCTCCTCGACATCATGCGTGACGAACAGCACGGTCAGCTTGTGCTGCTCCCACACGCGGGTGAGGAGCGTCTGCATCTCGTGGCGGGTCATCGCGTCCAGCGCGCCGAAGGGCTCGTCCATCAGCAGCACTTTCGGGCGGTAGGAGAGCGCGCGCGCAATCGCCACGCGCTGCTTCATCCCGCCGGAGAGTTCATGCGGATAGGAATCCGCGAACTTGGCAAGCCGCACCAGGGCCAGATGCTCATCGGCGATGCGCCTGCATTCCGCCCCCTTATGTCCCGCCGCCTTCAGCGCGAACTCGATATTCTTGCGCGCGGTGAGCCAGGGCAGCAGCGTATAGGACTGAAACACCACGCCGCGATCCAGCCCCGGCCCGGTCATCGGCGCGCCATCCACCAGAATGTCGCCCTCATCGTAATCCAGCAGCCCGGCCACGATGGAGAGCAACGTGCTCTTGCCGCAGCCCGACACCCCCACCAGCGAGACGAACTCATTCTCCCGCAAGGTCAGCGAGACATCCGAAAGTGCCCGTGTGCGCTTGAAGCTTTTGTTGACGCTCTTAATCTCTAATTTCGGCGCCATAATCAGCCACGCCTCTTCGCATAGGGGAACAGCACACGCTCCAGCGCCTTCATCATCTGGTCGCAGAGCAGGCCAAGCACACCGAGCACCAGGATATAGCCGATGGTCACGTCGGTCTCGAAATAACGCTGCGAGACGGTGATGCGGTAGCCAAGCCCGCTATCGGCGGCTACCAATTCGGCCACCACCAGCCAGGTCCAGGCCCAGCCGAAGGTGATGCGCAGCGTGTCCCAGATCCCCGGCAGGGCGGAGGGGATAACGATCTTCATCTGCAATTTGAGTTCAGAAAGCCCCAGCGTACGCCCCAGCCCGATGAAATCCGGCGGCACGCGCTTCACATTGTCCATCACCATCAGCACCTGCTGGAAGAACGTGCCGATCCAGATGATCAGGAATTTCTGCAAATCCGTGGTGCCCGCCCATAGAATGGTGAGCGGCAGGAACGCCACCACCGGCATGTAGCGGATGAAATCGGCCAGCGGCTCAAGGGCCGCCTCCCAAAACCGGCTGGTGCCGATGAGTACGCCGATGGGCACGGCCATTGCCGAGGCGATGACGAACCCCGCCACCACGCGATAGACCGAGACCTCGACATCGCCCCAGAGCGTGCCGTCCAACGCCAAACCGGCGAGCTTGTCCCAGATCGCCCCTGGTGCTGGCAGGAAAAGCGGCGGCACCAGCCCGGCGCTGGTCACTGCCCACCAGATGGCGAGCAGGACCAGGAACACCGAGGCTGAGATGACAAGATACGTGCCCCGCCCGATCTCTCCACCCGTGGTGAAGAGACCGCGCCAGAGCGCCTTGGCTTTACTGCGCCGCATTGAGGAAATCGGCGTCCAGAACCTGAGCGGGGGTAACCGGCTTGGTCACGAGCCCGGCCTGCGTGGCGGCCTTCAGCACGTCGTTGAAGGTCTTGTCGCGGAATGCGCCGTTAAACGCCTCACGGGCGGCGGGCACGGTGTAGTAGGTCACGCCGTCGAAGGCCGTGTTCAGGCTGGCGAGGTCGGAGCTCACCGATTTGGCGATGATCGCGCGGCCATCGGCAGTGTTGGCGTTGTAGTAGGTGATCGCATCCTGCCAGGAACGCACCAGCGCCAGGATCTGGCCGGGATGCTCCTTGATCATCTTGTCGCTGACGATCAGCACATCCGAAATCAGGCCCGGATTCACGCCCGCCGTGAACAGGCGGTGATAGCCCTTTCCGGCGGCAAGCGCTGCGGAGATGTACGGCTCATACGTCACGGCCACGGGCACGCGGCCCGCCAGCATGGCGCTGCCGGCGCTGTCGGCGGGCATGGGCACCTTGGTCACGTCGCTCATGCTCATGCCGGCCTGGGCCAGCGCGTAGTGCAGCAGCACGTCGGAGGTGGAGCCCTCCTCATACGCCACCTGCTTGCCCTTGAGCTGGGCGATGCTGGTGATGGAGGACGGGGCGAGAATGGCGTCGGCGGTGTTGGAGAAATCCATCAGCAGCACGGCCTTCACCGGCAGCCCGGCGGAGACCATGGCCATAGCGGTGTTGGTGGAGACGCAAGCGGCATCGACCTTGCCACCGGCCATGGCGGCGTTCAGCTCCTTATCCTCGTCGAAATTGACGAGGGTGACATCCTTCAGCCCTTCCTTGGCGAAGAAGCCTTTATCCTGCGCCACCGCCCACTGGCCGTAGCCGAGCCAGGGCTCCAGCGCGATCTTCACCGGGCCGGGCTCGGGCGTGGTGGGGATGGTGGCGGCGCGAGACTGCGCTCCCGCGAACAGCGAACCCGCCAGAGCGAGCGAAAGAAGCAAGCGTTTCTTCAACATGAATAACCTCCTGTTACCTTTCACGGGGCGTTTTCGGCGCTGCTCATCTTTTTGGCGCAACCCGCGATGCGCCCTGTCCATACGCCCGCATTGCAGCAGTTCCTAGTATCCGGGTCAACGTGTTTGTATATACAATAGGCATGTATGTATATACATCTTGCTTGCCACGGCAAGCTGCCGCTTTTATGGTCATGCGCATGAAAGCTGTCCGCCTGCATGGCATCGCCGATCTGCGTTACGAGGACATCGAAGCCCCCGGCGAGGCCGGCAGCCTGAAAACCCTGGTGCGCCCCTGACCATGCTCCTGCTCAACACCGAGGACGCCCGCGCCGCCGCCCAGCGCCGCCTGCCGCGCATTTTCTTCGACTACATCGACGGCGCGGCCTCCACCGAAGCCACCGCCCGCGCCAACGAGGCCGATTTCGCCCGCTGGCGGCTGGAGCAGCGGGTGATGACCGGCGCGCCCAAGCCGAACCTCGCCACAACCTTCCTGGGCGAGACGCACGGCCTGCCCTTCATGCTCGGGCCGGTCGGGTTTCTTGGGCTGTATCGGGGCAATGGTGAGGTGCAGGCCGCCCGCGCCGCCGCAGCAGCCGGGGTGCCGTTCTGCCTCTCCAGCTTCTCTATCGCCTCTATCAACCGCGTAGCGCGCGAGGCTCCGGGGCGGAACATGTTCCAGCTCTATGTCCTCACCGACCGCGCCTTGGGTGCCGAGATGCTCGCCGCCGCGCGCCAGGCCGGAGTGGAGACGATCTTCCTCACCGTGGATTGCGCCATCACCGGCATCCGCGAGCGCGATGTGCGCAACGGCTTCCGCAGCCTCACCAGCCTCACCCCCAGCCTGCTGGCGCGCCTCGCCCGCAAGCCTGGCTGGTGCCTGGATATGCTGCGCCACGGCAAACCGAGAGTGGAGGCCCTGGCCACCCACCCGGAATTCGGCAACTCCGTGCTGGCCCAGGCGGCGGCCCTCTCCAGTCGCATCGACCAGAGCCTAAGCTGGGACGACCTCGCCTGGGTGCGGGAGAACTGGCCAGGCAAGCTGGTGGTGAAGGGCTTGCTCTGCGCCGATGACGCCCGCCGCGCGGCTGATGCGGGCGTCTCCGCCATTGTCATCTCCAACCATGGCGGCCGCCAGCTCGATGGCGCCAGTTCCACCATCGACCGCCTGCCCGAGATCGCCGCCGCGGCACATGGGCTGGAACTGCTCATCGATAGCGGCTTCCGCCGGGGCGCGGATATCGTGAAGGCGCTGGCGCTGGGGGCCTCCGGCGTGCTGCTCGGGCGCGCCTATGCCTACGCCCTGGCGGCCAATGGCGGGACGGGGGTGAACCAGATCATCTCTGCCCTGAAAGCGGAGATAGAAATCGCTTTGGCGCTGATGGGCTGCCCCGACATCCCCACCCTACGCGCTGACGGCGCCCGCTACGTGCGCCCAGCCTGAGGCCCGCCGCCCCAGCAGATGGCACAGCGCCTGGGTCATCGGCGCGCGATTGAGGGTGTAGAAATGGAATTGCCGCACGCCCTCTTCATATAGCCCACGACACAGACCCGCCGCCGCCATCGCCGCGACCAGCGGGCGCATCTGCGGGTTGTCGTCCAGCCCGTCCAGCAGGCGGTCCAGCGCCGGGGGGATTTGCGTGCCGCATTGGGCGGCGAATTTGCGCGTCTGCGCCGCGTTGGCGATGGGCAGGATACCCGGCACCAGCTCCGCCGATATCCCTGCTGCCGCCGCACGGTCGCGGAAGCGCAGAAACACCTCCGGCGAGAAGAAGAATTGCGTGATGGCGCGGTCCGCCCCGGCGTCGATCTTGGCTTTCAGATTGTCGAGATCAGCCTGCACGCTCGGTGAATCCGGGTGGCATTCCGGGTAAGCGGCCACCGAGATCTCAAACGGAGCGAGGCGCTTGAGCGCCTCCGTCAGCTCCGTGGCATTGGCGAAGCCGTCTGGGTGCGGGGTGAAGCGCCCCGCGCCCGCCGGCGGATCGCCGCGCAGCGCCACGATATGCCGCACGCCCGCTGCCCAATAGCCGCGCGCGATGTCCAAAATCTCCTCTCGGCTCGCCCCCACGCAGGTAAGATGCGCCGCAGCGTTCAACCCGGCCTCATGCACCAAGCGTGAGACCGCCGCGTGGGTACGCTCGCGCGTGGTGCCGCCAGCGCCGTAAGTCACCGAGACGAAACGCGGGCGCAGCGGGGCCAAGGCCTGCACCGTCTCCCATAATTCGGCGTCCATCTTCTCCGTCTTGGGCGGAAAGAACTCGAAGGACAAAGCGAGATCGTCCGCCGGGGGGAGAGGGGTGATCTGGTTCATGGGGATATCCTCGGTTAGTCGGTGGCGGGCTTGCGGCCCAGCCAGAGTTTCACGGTCAGCTCGCCGCCCTCCAGGGCGCGGACGGCTTCGGTAGTCAGGTTGGCGGCGACGAACCAATGCGCCATCTGCTCATCGGAAAAGCCGAGCCGCACATGGGCATGACGCGAGCGCAGTTCCTCGCGCTCATGCGGGGCGAAATCCACCACCAGCAGCCGTCCGCCAGGGGCAAGCAGGCGTGCGGCCTCGGCCAACGCCGCCTCGGGCAGTTGCGCGTAATGCAGTACCTGGTGCAGCAGCACGGTGTCGGCGGCGCCATCGGGCAGCGCCAGCCCGTACATGTCGCCCTGGCGCAGTTCCACATGCTCCAGCCCCTTGGCCGCCAGCTTGGCGCGGGCGAGGCGCAGCATCTCCGGGCTGCGGTCGATACCCGTGGCACCGAGGGCCTGGGGCGCAAAGAGTTCCAGCATGCGCCCGGTGCCAGTGCCGATATCGACGAGCCTGCCAATCGGCGCATCGGCCAGCAATGCGGTGATCGCCGCCTCTACATCGCTCTCGGCCACGTAGAGCGAGCGCATCTCGTCCCAGGACCCGGCATGGGCGTTGAAATAAGCCTCGGCGGCGCGAGCGCGGTCGGCTTGCACGGCGGAGAGGCGGGCTTGGTCGGCCACCGTCCAAGGGTCGGGCGGGCCTTGCGCGGCCCAGGCATCGATGGCGGCCAGCAGCGGGCGGACCAGGGCTTCATCGCCCAGGCCGAGGAACACCCACGCCCCCTCCTTGCGCCGCCCGATTAGCCCGGCCTCGGCCAGAATTTTGATGTGCCGGGAGATGCGCGGCTGGCTCTGCACCAGCACCTGCGCCAGCTCGCCCACCGAAAGCTCCATGGCGCGCAGCAGCGCCAGGATGCGCAAGCGTGTGGGGTCGGCCAAGGCGCGGAAGATGGTGAGCGGCAAATCCATGGTGATATTCATCACATAAAGATATGTTTATGTCCATATATAAAATGCTTGACAAAGCCGTCTGGCTGGCGCCTGTTGCGCGGGCCAATGGTTCCGCCCCGCCTCTTCCGGCGCGGTGCGGCTAAGAGGGAAGCCGGTGCAAGACCGGAGCTGCCCCCGCAACTGTCAGCGGCGAGTCTCTGCCCATTCAAGCCACTGGGATGCATCCCGGGAAGGCCGGACAGGGACGACGACCCGCAAGCCAGGAGACCTGCCTTGGCAACATCACGTCACCCGGCGGGGTTCTCCGGGCTGGCCGCGGACCCGCCGTGCGGCGCCCCCTGGCCCGCGCGCTGCTGGTCCGCGCCCTGCCCGCTCTTCTCCGCCTGATTGAAGAGAGGCTTGCATGACCGTCACCGTCGCCACACTTGGCTTTCCCCGCATCGGCCCCCGGCGCGAACTGAAGACCGCGCTCGAATCCTACTGGGCGGGCAAGAGCCACGCCGAGGCCCTGCTCGGCACCGCCGCCGCCCTGCGCGCCCGCGCCTGGGCGTGGCAGCGCGAGTTGGGGGCGGACATCATCCCCAGCAATGATTTCTCGCTCTACGACCATGTGCTGGACACCAGTGTGATGCTTGGGGCGATTCCCGCCGCCTATGGCTGGCGCGGCGGCCCGGTGGAACTGACCACCTATTTCGCCATGGCTCGCGGTGGCCGCCCCACGGCGCATGAAGAAAGCTGCGACTGCGGCGCCAAGCACGGCACCGAGGGCGTGCCGGCGATGGAAATGACCAAATGGTTCGACACCAACTACCACTACTTGGTGCCAGAGTTTGCGTCGGGGCAGAGCTTCACCCTCGCCTCCACCAAAGTGCTGGACGAATACCGCGAGGCCAAGGCCCTGGGCATTGAAACCCGCCCGGTGCTGCTCGGCCCGGTGAGCTATCTGCTTCTCGGCAAGAGTAAGGATGCAGACTTCGACCCGCTGACCCTGCTACCCAACGTGGTGGCGGTGTACGCGCAAGTGCTGCAAGCCCTCGCGGCGGAAGGCGCGCAATGGGCGCAGATCGACGAACCCTGCCTGGTGCTGGACCTCGATGACGCCGCCCGCTCAGCTCTGCACGGTGCCTATGCCGCACTGCACGAGGCCGCCCCCGGCCTGCGCCTGATGCTCACCACCTATTTCGGCGGGCTGGGCGAGAACCTCGCCACCGCGCTGGCGCTGCCGGTGCAGGGGCTGCATCTGGACCTCGTCCGCGCCCCGGAACAGCTCGGCGCGGTGCTGGCCAAGGCGCCGACGGGGCTGGTGCTGTCGCTCGGCGTTATCGACGGCCGCAATATCTGGCGCGCGGACCTCGCCGCTCTGCTTGAGAAACTGGAACCGCTGAAGGGGCGCGAGATCGTGCTCGCCCCGTCCTGCTCACTGCTGCATGTGCCATTGGACCTGACACGGGAAACGGCGCTGGATGCGGATGTGCGCTCCTGGCTCTCCTTCGCGGCCCAGAAGATCGGTGAGCTGGCGGTGCTGGCCAAGGCACTGAACGAGGGGCGCGAGGCGGTTACCGTGGAATTGGCTGCGTCCTCGGCGGCAGCCGAAGCCCGGCGCGGCTCGCGCAAGATCACCGACCCCACGGTGCAGGCCCGGCTGCTGGCGGCTGGGCCAGACCTCGCCCGGCGCGCTTCGTCCTTCCCCATCCGCCAGGCGGCGCAACGGCGCAAGCTGGCTTTGCCGCTCTACCCAACCACCACCATCGGCTCCTTCCCGCAGACCGCGGACGTGCGCCAAGTCCGCGCCGCACATGACAAAGGCGAGTTGGACGATGTCGCCTACGAGGCCTTCCTGAAGCAGGAGACCGCCAGAGCCATCCATTGGCAGGAGGAGGCCGGGCTCGACGTGCTAGTGCATGGCGAGTTCGAGCGCAACGACATGGTGCAATATTTCGGCGAGCGCCTCACCGGCTTTGCCTTCACCAAGCATGGCTGGGTGCAGTCCTACGGTTCGCGCTGCGTGCGTCCGCCGATCATCTATGGCGACGTCTCCCGCCCCGCGCCGATGACTGTGGCGTGGTGGGCCTACGCGCAATCCCTCACAGCCAAGCCGGTGAAGGGCATGGTGACCGGGCCGGTAACCATCCTCAACTGGTCCTTCGTGCGCGACGACCAGCCCCGCGCCGCCACCTGCCGGCAGATCGCGCTCGCCATCCGCGACGAGGTGGTGGATCTGGAAGAAGCCGGTGCCGCGATCATCCAGATCGACGAAGCCGCTCTGCGCGAGGGCTTGCCTCTGCGCCATGCCGATTGGGCGGCGTATCTGGCCTGGGCGGTGGAGTGCTTCCGCATCTCGGCCTCCGGCGTACGCGACGAGACACAGATCCACACCCATATGTGCTACTCGGAGTTCAACGACATCATGGCCGCGATCGGCAACATGGATGCCGATGTGATTTCCATCGAAACCGCACGCTCGCAGATGGAACTGCTGGATGCCTTCAACGCCTATCGCTACCCCGCCGAGATCGGGCCGGGCGTGTACGACATCCACTCCCCGCGCGTGCCGGACGTGGCGGAGATGAGCGCCCTGCTCACCGCCGCCGCCGCCAAACTGCCCGCCGAGCGGCTCTGGGTTAACCCGGATTGCGGGCTGAAGACCCGCGGCTGGCCGGAGGTGAAGGCGGCCATCGCCAATCTGGTTCTGGCCGCGAAGGCCGCCCGCGCCGCCTGATCAGAACTCGTCCCAATCCTCGGTGCCCGCGGGCACCGGGGTGCGGGAGACGGGCTTGGGCGCGACGGGCGGGCGAGGCGCATGCACGGGGATGCGGCTCTTGGCCGGTTTGGTGGCTTGGCGGGGCGCTTCCGTGTGGCCAATCTGGAACTCGCCGACCAGGCGGGAGAGCTCCTCGGCCTCTTCGGTCAGCGAGTGGCAGGAGGCATTGGCCTGCTCCACCATGGCGGCGTTCTGCTGCGTCACCACGTCCATCTGGCTCACGGCCTCGTTCACCTCGTTCAGCCGCACGGCCTGCTCCTGCGCCGAGCCCGCGATCTCCACGATCAGCTGGTTCAGCCGCGCCACCTGCCCCACGATCCGCTCCAGCGCCTTACCGGTTTCACCCACCAGCTTCACGCCGTTCTCCACCTCGGTGCCCGAGGCGGCGATGAGCACCTTGATCTCCTTCGCGGCATCAGCCGAACGCTGCGCCAGAGCCCTCACCTCGGTCGCCACCACGGCAAAGCCGCGCCCGGCATCGCCCGCGCGCGCGGCCTCCACCCCGGCGTTCAACGCCAGCAGATTGGTCTGGAAGGCAATCTCGTCGATCACACCAAGGATCTTTCCGATCTCCTTGGAGACGCTCTCGATCCCCGCCATCGCCTTGACGGTGCTGCCCACCACCGCGCCGGATTGCTCGGCATCGCCCTTGGCGTCCTGCGCCAGCTTGCGCGCCTCGTTCGCGCCGTCCGAGGTCGTCTTCACCGTGGCGGTGATTTCGCTCAGCGCGGCGGCGGTCTGCTCCAGGCTGGCGGCCTGCTGCTCGGTGCGGCGGGAGAGATCGTCCGAGGCCTGGGCCATCTCGGCGGACCCGGCGCGCACGCCCTGGGTGTTCACGGAGATCGCCTTCATCGCCTCCTGCAACTTGGCCACGGCCAGATTGAAATCCGTGCGCAGCACCTCGTATTCCGGGGCGAAAGCCTCGTTCAGGCGGAAAACGAGGTCACCCGCGGAGAGACGGGACAGCCCGCTGCCCAGCGCTTCGACAACCTGGCCCTGCTCCGCCGCCACGGCCATGCGCGAGGCTTCGGCCTCGGCCCGGGCCTGCTCGGCTTGGCGGCGCTCCTCGGCGGCGGCGGCTTCGTGGCGCTGCCCTTCCGCCAGGGTGTGGCGGAAGCCTTCCAGCGCCACGGCAATGGTGCCGGTCTCGTCATGCCGCTCCTGCCCAGGCACCTGGCGGCCGTAATCGCCACGGCGCAGCGTTTCCACCGCGCCCAGCAGCCCGGTCATCGGGCGGCGGACCAGCAGCAGCACCGTGGCGTAAAGCGCGCCCAGCACCAGCAGCAGGGTAAGGATGCCGCCAGCGATCATCGCCCAGGTGGCGTGACGCACGGGGGCGGCCAACGCTTCTTCCGGCACATCCACCACCAGCGCCCAAGTCGCATTCAGGTTGGGCACCGCGAAGGGATAAATGATCCGCTCGGTCCGGCCGTTGTCGAATTTGTTCAGGATGCGCGGCTGACCATCTGCCAGAGCAGCATTCAGCACATCGGCACCCTCACCGGCATAGGGCTTCATCAACTCGGATTGATCGGGATTAGCGATCCAGGCGCCACTGCCAGAAACCAGCATGACCCGCCCCGCGCCAAACGGGCGGATCCCCGCCAGCTTGTTCGACAGCCAATCGAGACGGACATCAACGCCGGTGACACCGATCAGCGTGCCACTCACGATCACCGGGTAGGCAATGGAGACCATCATCTTGTGATTCCCCGAATCCGCATAAGGTTCGGTAATCGCGCCTTTGCCAGACTTGGCGGCCAGCGTGTACCAGGACTGCGTGTAATCCACTGCGGTTGCGGTGTATTGCAGGTTGCCCCCGTCTCCTTTGGTCCAATACGGATTGAAATCACCCTCGGCATTGCTACCCGGCGCCTTGGGGGCATGCTTACCGTCGAAACCGCCCGGCGCCTCCTGCATCCAGGAGCCGAAAACGTCTGGATAGCGAGTTTCATTCATCCTCAGCATCTCCACCACCATGGCACGGTTGCGCACACCGCAGTTAAACGCCGCGGTAATCGTGCCCGCCATGGTGTTCACGCCTGAAGTCTGTTCGGCCAGCTTGGCGCTGATGGCGTTGGCTATGCTCTCGGCCTGCGTTTTGGCCTGGGTTTCGACCGTGGTTTCCACACGCTCCTGGGTCGCCCAGGCGGCCAGAAGGATCGCCCCAGACAGGATGAGGGCGAATGCCGCGCCTGCCACGCCTATGAGCTTTGTGGAGAGGGAACCGAAGACGACGTTCCGGGAAAGAGGGGCCATGAAGCTTGCTTCCTGCTGTCTGGACAATACCTCCGGCAGGCTAGGGCTTGCGCCTTAAGGCCAGCTTAATTGGCGTATAACCGCAACAAAGCCATGACCTGCGCCAGCACCCCGGACAATGCCTGGCTCTGTGCCTGGACCCGCGCCGCCGGGTCATCGGCGGACAAGGGCACGGCAGCCCGCAGCAGCGCTTGGCGCAGCGGCACCGCCACTCCGCCCGCGCCGGGCTTAATTACCACCAGCGTGAGCGCCGCGCGCGCCTCGCCATGGGCGGGGTCGGCCAACAGCTCGGTCAGCTCGCCCTCCACGATCAGACCGGGCTGCAAGCGGCTGCCCGGCGTGATGACGGCGGAGAAGGCCCCGCTCGCCTCGCTCCAGCCCAGCAACGCCTGGGTTACCGCATCCGCTGGGGGGACGGCCCAGAGATTGTAGTAATCCACGCGCAGGCTGCCATCGGCGGCAAGGCTTTGAAGCCCCCGCGCCTCCAGCCCTGGCGCGGCGGAAATGGGCCGCACCAGCAGCACCGGCGCCCCCGGTGCCGAGGCCACGCCAGCGGGAGGCTGGGGCTGCAACGGCCAGCTGACACGCGGGGTGTATTTTTGCGCCGGCAGCAGCGAGGCACAGGCGCTCAGCGCCAGCGGGGCAGCGAGGAGAAGACGGCGGTGCGGCATCTATTGGCTCCCTTGCGGCGGCGGCCCGGCCAAAATCCGCCCCGGATTGGCAGAGAGTTCGGCCGAGAGGTCACGCAGATTATCGGTGGTGGTCTTCATGTCACGCAGGATCGGCAAAAGCTGCGTCTGCAAATCCGCCGTGGTCTCGTTCGCCTGATTCACGGCCGATTGCGAGGATGCCACCAGCGCGGGCAGCGCGGTGCTCACCTTGGCCAGCTGCATGGTGGTCTGGTCGAGCTGGGTGAGGAGCTGGCGCGTCTGCGGCCCGCCCGCAAGGTTGCGGATGCTCGCCGCCGTACCCGGCAGGTCGCTCTGCTGCACCACTTGGTTCAGCGTGGCCAGCAGCGCGTTGGCATTGGCCACGGCCTGGTGAGCATCGCCGCTGCTCGCCTCCTGGTTCAGGGTCGAGATCAGCTGGCCGAGTTGGTCCGCCACCTTGCCGATATCGGCCTGGTTGAGCGAGGCGACGAGGTTCTGCAGCGTGCTCTGCACCTGGGCGAGTGTGCTGGGGCGCGAGGGGATGAGCGTCTCGTTTGGCTTCCACGGCACCGTCTGCGCCGGATAGATTTTCGGATCGACGAAGCTAAGGTCTATATAGGAGAGCCCTGTGATGCCCTGCGGCACGATCTGGGCGCGCAGCCCCTGGGCGATGGCCGTCTTGATCCCCTGGGTCGCGCCCACCTTGTCGGGGTCCATGCGGAAGCGCACCATCACCTGCTGGTACACCGGCTCTCCGGCGGCGGTGGCGTCCGGGGGCGGGTACTCCGCCGCCGCCAGTTCCATCTCGGTCACCCGCCCCACCGTCACGCCACGATATTTTACCGCCGTGCCGACATCCAGCCCCTGTACCGATTCCCTGAAATAGGTCTCGTACAGCACCCCATGGTTGAAGCGCCCGCCGGTAAGAAAGAACAGCAGCGCCAGAAGCGCCACCGCCCCGGCCAGCACGAAAGCCCCCACCCGAAAGCCCGCGGAACTTGTACCCATCACAGCGTCTCCCGGTGAAAAAAGGCCCGTACCATCGGCTGAGCGGGATGATCGCGCAATTCCCGCGGGCTGCCCAGGGCGATCAGCCCTTGCGCCTTGGCGTCCAGCATGGCGCAACGGTCGGCGATGGCCATGATCGAGGGCAACTCATGCGTCACCACCACGCAGGTGGTGCCCAGCGTGTCGCGCAGTTGCAGAATCAGCTTGTCCAGCCCGGCGGAGGTCACCGGGTCCAGCCCGGCGGAGGGCTCGTCCAGCATCAGGATCGGCGGGTCCAGCGCCAGGGCGCGGGCGATGGCCGCGCGCTTGAGCATCCCGCCCGAGATCTCGGAGGGCAGCAGCGCGGCGGCATCGCCCAAGCCCACCAGCCCCAGCTTGAGCCGGGCGATCTCTGCACAGGTGGCGGCGGGCAGGTCGGTAAACACGGAGAGCGGCAGCGAGACATTCTCCAGCAGCGTCATCGAGCCCAGCAGCGCGCCGGACTGGAACATCACGCCGATCTGGCGGCGCACCTGCTCCACCTCGGTGCGCACGCTGTGTCCGGCAACGGTGATCTCCCCCGCAGTGGGCGGCAGCAGCCCGATCATCTGCTTGAGCAGCGTGGATTTGCCGCAGCCCGAGCCGCCGAGGATGACGAACACCTCGCCTGCCGCAATGTCGAAGCTGACATCGCGGAAGATGGTGCGGCTGCCGAACACCTGGGTGGCGCCGCGCACGGTGATGACGGGCGCGCTCACAGATGCAGCCTGTACGTGATCACGGCGAAAATCCCGTCCAGCACCACGGTGGCGACGATGCCGCCCACCACGGCGGCGGTGGCAGCCTCGCCCACGGCGCGCGGCCCACCGTTGGCGGTGAGCCCCGCCCGGCAGCCTATGAGCGCCACGGCGGCGGCAAACACCAGCCCCTTGCCTAGCCCTTGCAGGAAATCCCCCGCCGCACCGTTGATGGCGATATGCGTGGCGATGGCCGAGAGCGGATAGCCGAAGGCGGCCAGCACGGTGGCCATGCCGGCCAGCCCCGCGGCGTCCATGGCCACGGTGAGCGCGGGCATCACCAGCATCGCCGCCCCAATGCGCGGCAGTACCAGCATGGTGGCGGGGTTGACGCCCATGGTGGTGAGTGCGGCGATCTCGTCGTTCACCTGCATGGTGCCCAGCTCGGCGGCATAGGCCGAGCCGGTGCGCCCAGCCAGGATCACCGCCACCAGCAGCGGCCCCAGCTCGCGGCAAAGCGCCAGGGTGACGAGGTCGGCGACATACAGATCCGCGCCGAACTGGCGCATCGGCACCGCCGACTGGAAGGCGAGGATCATGCCAATGAGAAAGCCGAGGACAAGCACCAGCAGCAGCGCCTGCTGCCCGGCGCGCTCGGCGATGCGCCAGAAATCCGCCCGGCGCAGCATGCGCAGCTGGGCCGGCAGGGCGGCTAGGGCCAGCAATGTGTCGCCGAAAAACGCGATTTTTGTCCGCAGGCCCGCGAAGAGCGGCGGGCGCTTTGCGGGCTTGGCGCGAACCGGCGCCTGGGCGGGTGCTACCGCGCGCAGTTGCGCCAGCAAGGGAGCCGCCTGCGTACTCGCCCCGCTGATACGCACCTCGCCCCCGTGGCGGCGCTCCATGGCCAGGATCAGTGCCGCGCCGGAACTGTCCAGCCGCTCGACGCCGGAAAGCTCGATCTCCAGCGCACTGCCCGCCGCCTCGCCCGCCGCCCGCACGGCGCGCGGCCATAGCGGGCCCAGCCTGCGCGCCGTCAACGCGCCGCGCAGGGTAATCCGGCCAGGTGTGGTTTCCAGCTCAGCGGGCATCGTATCCTTAGCTTCGCCCGCACACGCTCTGGTTGGCAAGAGCCGAAGCCATGCGGTGGCGCTTCTTCCCGCCCGTGCTTAAGTTCCCCATAACGGAGGATGATCGATGGCGAATGACAAGCAGAAGACTTACTGGAGCGAGGTCGCGGGACCGAAATGGCTGAGCCTGGAAGGGGCGATGGAAGCGCGCCTCGCGCCGGTCAGCACGGCGGTGATCGCAGCGGCGGGTCTTAAGCCCGGCCAGCGCGTGCTCGATATAGGCTGCGGCGCGGGCCGCACCAGCCAGGAGGCCGCTCAGGCCGTGGGGGAGACGGGCTATGTGCTGGGCATCGACATCGCCCCGCCGATGATCGAGGCCGCGCGCACCCACGCCGCCGCCGAGGCCCAGCCGGGCATGGCCCCGGTTGAATTCGCCCTCGCCGATGCGCAGACCGAGCGCTTCACTCCGCCCTTCGACATGCTGATCTCCCGCTTCGGCGTCATGTTCTTCGAGGATCCCGTCGCCGCCTTCGCCAATCTTCGTGTCAGCGTGACGCCCGGCGGCAGGCTGGCCTTCGCCGCCTGGGCGCCGCTTGCCGCCAATCCGCATTGGGAAATCCCACTGCGGCTGGTCGAGGCGCTGGTCGGCCCCGGCGCGCCCCGCGTGCCGCACGCCCCCGGCCCTCTCGCCTTCGACGATGCCAATTACGTGCGCGGCCTGCTCGAAGCCGCTGGCTGGCGGGGCGCCGAAATCCGGGTGGAACCGGTGTTTCTACACGGTGCCTCGCTGGACGACGAGGCAAGGGTTGCCTGCTTCATGGGGCCCGCTGGAGCGCTGCTCGACGAGAAGAAAGCCAACGACGCGACCCGCGATGCTGCCCGTGAAGCGGTGCGGGGGGCCTTGCCCGGCTTCGCCACCGTACTGCCAGATGGCAGCCTACGCCTACCCGCCGCCATTCATCTGATCACGGCATCGGCGCCATGAACTAGCGCCGCTCCTCGCGCAAATAGGGCCGGCCAAGATCCACTGGCTGGGCATCCGCCCCGTTGGCGAACATGCCCGCCAGCAGGAGATAAGCCAGCGTGGCGAGATAGGGTGACATTTCGATGAAATAGACCGGCACGTTCAGCCCCGAGGAGAGCAGCTGCGGCACCAACGCCTGGATCGCCCCGAACAGCAGCGCCGCCGCGATGGCCCTGAGCGCGTTCCAGCGCGCCAGCGTGACCATCGCCACCGCGATCCAGCCGCGCCCGGCGACCATGCCGTCCACCCATAAATGGCTGCCCACCAGGCTGAGATGCGCCCCCGCCACGGCGCAAAGCACGCCGCCCGCCAGCACCGCGCCCAGGCGGTAGAGCGCCACGTTCACCCCCGCCGCATCGGCGGCCGGGGCGTCCTCTCCCACCGCGCGCAGGCGCAGGCCAAGATCGGTGTGTTCAATGATATACCAGACCAGAACGGCGATGCCGAAAGCGACATAGGTCAGCACATCCTGGTCCAGCACCCCGGCCAGGGTTTTGGGCATCCAGCCGAACAGTGAGGTTGGCAACGCCGAGAGGCCGGGGATGGTCTGGTTGTCGTACCCATCGCCCACATAGCCCGAGATGCCGATACCGAGCGCGAAGGTGACCAGCCCGGCCAGTACCTGATCCACTCGCAGCAACACGGCCAGAACGGCGAACACCGCCGTAAGCACCAGCCCCGCCGCCACGCCGCCGAGCAGGGCCACCCCCACACCGCCGCCGTCCAGGCTGATGAGCACCGACACCACGGCGGCGATGGCCATGATACCCTCGGCGCCCAGATTCATCACCCCGGCGCGCTCGTTGATGATGAGCCCCACCGTGGCCAGCAGGAAGGGCGCGGCGAATGCCGGAATGGTGGCGGCCCAGGCCGCGAGCAAAGTGGCGATCATGCGCGCACCTTCACGGTTTTCACCCAATCCATCCGGTAGCGCAGCAGGAACTCCCCGCAGCACACGCAGAGCAGCAGAATGGCCTGGATGGTGAGCACGGTCGCCCCTGGTAATTGGTAGAACGCCTTCAGCGAATCCCCCGCCGTGTAGAGCGCCGCCACCGCCACCGCCGCCACCACCACGCCGAGCGGGCTGGTGCGGGCGAGATAGGCGATGACGATGGAGGGGAAGATATAGTCATTGCCAATGAACTGGGTGAGCTTGTGCTCCTCGCCACAGACGATGGTGAAGCCCGCGAGGCCGGAGAGCGCGCCGCCCAGCGTCGCCATCAGCAGCACCACCGCCGCGGCGGGAACGCCCACCGCCCGCGCCGCCAGCGGGTTGGCCGCCACGGCGCGGGCCATGTAGCCCACCCGCGAGAGGCTGCACAGCCACCAGCAGAACAGCGCCGCCGCCAATGCGAAGAAAATGCCCGCATGCACATGGCCGAAGCCGAGCAAGGCCAGGGTTTCATCGGGCGAGAAGGCGCGCGAGACGGGGAAGGAATCCTCCGGGTTGCGCCATGCGCCGTAGAGCAGCTGCTGCGCCAGCATATAGGCCACGTAGTTCATCAGCAGCGTCGTCACCACCTCATTGGCGCGCAGCTTCAGCCGCGCCAGGGCGCACACGCCGCACCACGCGCCGCCGCCCAGCATCGCCGCCAGCGCCATGATCCACAGATGCACGGGCTCCGGCCCGATATGGTAGAGCGGCACGGTGGTGGCAGCCAGCGCCCCGGCCCAGAGTTGGCCCTCCACCCCGATATTCCAGAACTTCACCCGCAGGCACACCGCCACCGAGAGCCCCACCAGCGTCAGCGGAATGGCGCGGGTGAGCGTCTGGTCCAGCCCGGCGGGGTCGGTGAAGGTGTAGCCCAGGAACTGGCTGGCGAGGTCGGAGAGCCCCAGCCCCTGGGTGAGCAGGAAGATGGCCGAGATCAGCATCCCCGCCCCCAACCCGCCCAGCATGGTGAACGCCGCCAGACGCGGCGGCGCGGCAAGGCGCGGCGAGACGATGAGTTTGCCCATCAGTGCAGCTCCAGCATCAGCCGCCCGATGCGCGCGCGGTCCACCTGCGCCACCGGCTCGGCCGGGCTGATGCGGCCATGACTCATCACCGCCACGCGGTCGGAAAGCTCCATGATTTCGTCCAGATCCTCGGAAATGAGCAGCACGGCCACACCAGCCTCGGCCGCCGCGCGCAGCCGCGCCTGCACCGCCTGCACGGCGCGGATATCCAGCCCGCGCGTGGGCGAATGCGCGATCAGCACGGACATCTCGCCCGCGAACTCCCGCGCCAGCATCAGCTTCTGCGCGTTGCCGCCCGAGAGCAGGCGCACCGGCAGATCGGGAGCGGCACCGGCCACCTCGTAATCGGCGATGGCCGCGCGGGCGAGCTGGTTCATCCACCCCTTACGCACCAACCACTTCCGCTCGGCCTTCTCGCCTAGCAGGCGCGGCAAAGCGATGTTCACCGCCAGCGGCAATTCGCCGAACAGCCCCATGCCCATGCGGTCGGCGGGGATGTAGCGCAGGCCTGCCTCGCGCCGACCCTCGGGCGTGGGCGGCGCGTCCACGCCGTCGAACAGAATATCGCCGCCAGAAAGCTGACGGATGCCGATCAGCGCCTCCACCAACTCGGCTTGGCCATTGCCGCCAATGCCCGCGAGGCCGAAAATCTCGCCGCCCTTCACGTCGAGGTCGATCTCGCGCAGCGCCACGCCATGCGCGCTGGCGGGAGCGGAAAGTTTCATCACCCGCAGCATGTCGGGCTTCAGCCTGTGCGCGGTGCGCGGCGCGATTTCCCCCTGGGGGGCGGTGCCCACCATCGCCTCGGAGAGGGAGGCGGCGGTCATCCCGGCGGCGGGGGCGGCGTCGATCACAGTGCGCCCGGCGCGCATCACGCTCACGCGGTCGGAAAAGCCCAGCACGTCGCGCAGCTTGTGGGTGATGAGCACCACGGCCCGCCCGCCGCGCGCCAGGGTGCGGACAAGGCCCAGGGCGGCCTTCGCCTCCTCCTCGGTCAGCACGGCGGTCGGTTCGTCCAGGATGAGGATGCGCGCGCCCGCGAGCAGCACCTTCATGATCTCCAGCTTCTGCTGGTCGGAGACGGCCATCTCATCCACCCGTGCCTGCGGGTTGAGATGAAACCCCAGCTCAGCGCCGAGCGTCTGCATCGCCGCCAGGGCCTCGGCCTTGGTCTTCCACCCCGCGCGCTTGGCGCAGGCGAGGCGGATATTCTCCAGCACCGAAAGCGGGCCTACCAGCTTGAAATGCTGATGCACCATGCCGATGCCCGCCTCAGCGGCGGCGGCGGGAGTCTCGAAGCGGGCTGGCGCGCCATCCACCGCCAGCGTTCCGGCATCGGCGGTGTAGAACCCCGCCAGCACGTTCATCAGCGTGGATTTGCCAGCCCCGTTCTCGCCGAGCAGGGCATGCACCTCGCCCCATTCCAGCACGAAATTCGCGCCCAGCAAGGCCGGGCGCGAACCAAAGCTTTTCTCGATGCCCGAAAGGCGAACAGCCGTCACGGTTACTTCATCGAGCCTTTCACGTTGGCCACAAGATAGTTCATGTTCCACAGATCATCCTCGGAGATGGTCTGCCCGGCGGGCTCCTGCACCTTGCCGGACTGGTCGGCGATCGGGCCGGTCCAGGGGCTGAACTTGCCGTCGATCATCTCCTGGCGCACGGCCAGGATCTTGGCGATGTCATCGGCCGGGATGTGCTGGAAGGTGGCGTCGTCCACCACGCCTTCCTTGATGCCGTAAAGCGGGGTGCCGCCGCTCTTCCAGCTGCCCTTCTCGATCTCGGCGACCATCGGGATCAGACGCTTCTCCCAATGGAACTCAACCGAGGTGAGGATGCCGTTGGGCGCGCTCTTGGCCATGTCCACCTGATAGCCGACGGAGTATTTGCCCGCCTTCTCGGCCACCACCAGGGCGGCGGGGCTGTCCATGTCGGTGGCGATGACATCCGCGCCCTGCTGGATCATCGCGGCGGAGATTTGCGCTTCCTTCACCGGGTCGGACCAGGAATTGACGAAGGCGACATGCACGACCGTGCCGGGATTGGCGGCCTGCGCACCGAGGGCGAAGGCGTTCACGTCCCACAGCACGTCGGGGATCGGAAAGCCCTCGATCATGCCGAGCGACTTGCTCTTGGTGGCGTAACCGGCGGCCATGCCCGCGAGATACCAGCCCTCGAAGGTCTTGCCGTAGAAGCTCTCCAGGTTCGGGGTGGAGGAAATGCCCGCCATGTTCACGAACACATCGTTGGGGTGCGCCTTGGCCTCGGCGGCGAAGGCGTCCGAATAGCCATAGGAGCCAGCGATGATGATGTTGGCGCCATGGTTGAGGAACAGGTCGATCTCCTGCTCCACTTTGGCGGTCTGCTCGGGCACGTTGTCCACATACGGGATCTTCTGGCCATAGGCCTTGGCCAGCGCCAGACGCGCCGCGTTCTGCGACTGCGACCACCCGCCATCGGTGGCGGTGCCGAGGAAGAGGAAGGCGATCTTCGGCTTGCCGTCGAGCTTCACCTGCGCCTGGGCGGCCGGGGCGGCGGCGCAAAGGGCGACGAGCGCGCAAGCGGCAACGTTCTTGAGCTTCATGATATGTCCTTGCTGTTTCAGGATTCAGTCTGGCGGTAGCCGTAAGTGGCGTCGAACCGGCTTTGCACGTAATCGCCCGCGATCACGGGTTCGTATTTGCGCGGATGCTCGGCGCTCACGCAGCCGGGCAGCACGTCGATCACCGTGTCGTAATTCGTGCCGAGGAAGAACGGCGCCGAATAGCGCGCCCGCCCGGTGGTGTTGATGGCGCGGTGCAGGGTGGATTTGAAGATGTCGTTGCTCCAGCGGGCCATCTGGTCGCCGATATTGATGACATAGGTGCCCGGGATCGGCGGGGCTGCGATCCACTCCCCGGCAGTGTTGAGCACCTGCAACGCCGCGACCTCGTGCTGGGCGAGGATGGTGAAGCATTCATAGTCGGAATGCGCTCCGATGCCGATCAGCTCCTCGTCGATCGCCCCATCCTGCGACGGGTAATAGATGATCCGCTGGGCGCAGGTGGGCTTGGTGATCATCGGCTCGAAGAAATCCTCCGCCTGCCCCAACGCGAGCGCGAAGGCGCCAAACAGGCGGCGGCCAAGCTTCAGCACCTCGAAATGGTAAGCCAGCATCGCCTTGCGGAAGCCGGGCATGCCCTCGGGCCAGATATTCACGCCATACAGCCCCTTGCCCTCGGCCAAGGCAGGATCATCCGGCGGCAGCTCGGCGGCGATGTCATAAGCCTCGTGCAAATCCCCCTTGGCCTGGGGGTTCACGTTCTCCTCCAGCAGCGGCGTGTAGCCGGAATTGTTGGTGGAGGTCTTGACGTGCACCTTCATCTTCTCGTCGAGCGACAAAGCGAAGAAAGCCGGACCGGCATCGAACATCGCCTTGATGATCTCTTCCGGCACGCCATGGTTCTTGATGTAGAAGAACCCCACCTTGGTCGCGGCCTCGCGCAACGCGTCGGCCACAGTCTGCTTGGCCACCGGGTCGTTGCCCAGCATCGGGCCGAAATCGATCACCGGAATTTCATGGAACGGCACCTCGCGCGCGGAAAGCTCCGCCGCCGCCTGCCTAACGCCGTTGCCCGTCTTGACCAGATCCACCTGAACACCCTCTGGAAAAATTAATTCCCAGGCAGCAAAGCAAATTCAATGCCACGGATATGCACGGGGTCGTTCCGGCTTATCCGGGCCACGCGCCCAAAATTCAGGCAAAATCCGCCCGCAAGATGCATATACATCTTCCCCTTGCGCGCCCTGCCCTCCAGTCCCGATATTACACTCAGCAAGACAAGGAATATCGACGTGCCCAGCACACAGACGGATCTGGACCATTTCATCACCCACCTGCCCAAGGCGGAGCTGCATCTGCATATCGAGGGCTCGCTGGAGCCTGAGCTGATGTTCTCCCTGGCCAAGCGCAACAGGCTGGACCTGCCGTTCAAATCGGTGGAGGAGATCCGCGCCGCCTATAATTTCTCCAATCTGCAGGACTTCCTGGACATCTACTACGCGGGCGCCCAGGCGCTGCGCACGGAAGAAGATTTCCGCGACCTCACCACCGCCTATTTCGACCGCGCCGCCGCCGATGGCGTGCTGCATGCGGAGATCTTCTTCGACCCGCAAACCCATACCGACCGCGGCCTGCCCTTTTCCGTCGCGATCGAGGGCATCCTCGCCGGGTTGGCGGAGGCCAAGGCGAAACATGGCATCACCTCCGAGCTGATCCTGTGCTTCCTGCGGCATCTGGACGAAGAGGCCGCCTTCGCCACCTTCCGCGCCGCCGAGCCTTGGCTGAACCACATCAAGGGCGTGGGGCTGGATTCCTCCGAACTCGGTCACCCGCCGCATAAATTCGCCCGGGTCTTCGCCGCCGCCGGGGCCGCCGGGTTGAAGCGCGTGGCCCATGCGGGCGAGGAAGGCCCCGCCGCCTATGTGCGCGAGGCGCTGGATGTGCTGCATATCGACCGGCTCGACCACGGCAACCACGCGCTGGACGACGATGCCCTGGTACGGGAACTGGCCGAGCGGCAGATAACGCTGACCGTCTGCCCACTCTCCAATGTGCGCCTCTGCGTGGTGCCGGATATTTCCGCCCATCCCATCGACACCATGCTGGCCAAGGGGCTGCGCGCCACGGTAAACTCCGACGACCCCGCCTATTTCGGCGGCTATGTCGGGGAAAACTTCAAGGCCGTGGCGCGAGGGCGCAAGTTGAGCCGCGAGCAACTCGTCACTCTGGCGCGCAACAGCTTCCTCGGCGCGTTTCTGGACGACGCCACGCGGCAGGATTACCTGAACAAGCTGGACGCCTACGCCCAGCTTGGCTGAGCCCTCTTATTCGAGCACGTCGTCCTCGTCATCGCCATGGTCGATCTGCTTCATGTTATCGAGCAGCTTGATCATGTAATGCAGCGCGTGGGTCATGTCGCTGATGGAGAATTCCTTCAGCGCCTGCTCGTAATACGCCTCGATCTTGGGCTGGGCGCGGCTGAGCCAGATCTCCCGGCCGAAATGGGTGATCTGCACGATGCGCGCCCGACGGTCGCGCGCATCGGGGCTGATGCGGATATGTCCGGCGGCCTCCATGCGCTTGAGCACGCCGGAAAGATTCTGGCGGCTGACCATCAGGTAACGCGAAAGTTCCGTCACCGCCACGCCCTCTTCCGCGCTGGGGCGGGAGAGCGCGCCCATCACCGCCCATTGCTGGGTTGTCAGCCCTTCCTCCTGCACCGCCCTAGTGCCGGTTTTATGCAACATGTTTGCACATTGGTAGAGCCGGAAGAAAAAGCGGTTGGCCAGTTCGAGCCGGGCGGTGGAAGCGGCTTTATCGGAAGGTGCGGTCATCGGTCGGGTTGGAAATCCATGTAACTGGCTCCTTCTTGGCGGAAAAAATCTGGCCTGGGTAGCTTTTTCTTTTTCACACTAAAATAGGGAATTCTGGCTTTTTCGACACAGCGGGGATGCCACGTGAAGATCAAGACGCCCAGGCGCGCAAGGAGCTTCCGCAATCAGAGCAAGACGTTGCGGCCCGCGCCGCGATTCGGTCAGCCCCGCTCACGTTAATAAGTAAATATATTGACGTATATTTCCCGCTGGCGTATGTACGGTAGCGAAAACACACCAATTGCCGGGAGCAGGAAATGGACGGTCTGAAGGGTAAAACCGTAATCGTGACGGGTGGCGGCGGCGGCATTGGCGGGGCAACCTGCCGGTTGTTTGGCACACGCGGCGCCAAGGTGGCGGTGTACGACATGAACCTGGAGGCCGCGCAGAAGGTGGCGGCGGATATCGCGGCTCAGGGCGGGATCGCCGAGGCGTTCCGCGCCGACATTACCGACCGCGCCGCCGTGGACGCCGCCGTGGCGGCCACCGAGGCGAAGCTCGGGCCAATCGACGTGCTGGTGAACAATGCCGGGTGGGATATCTTCAAGCCCTTCACCCAGACTGTGCCCGCCGAGTGGGAGAAGCTGATCGCCATCAACCTGACCGGCGCGCTGCACATGCACCACGCCGTGCTGCCGGGCATGGCGGCGCGCAAATACGGGCGCATCGTCAACATCGCGTCGGACGCCGCGCGCGTCGGCTCCTCGGGCGAGGCAGTGTACGCCGCCTGCAAGGGCGGGCTGGTGGCGCTGACCAAGACGCTGGCCCGCGAACACGCTCGCCACGGCATCACGCTCAACGTCGTCTGCCCCGGCCCGACGGACACCGCCCTGCTGGCTGGCGTGGCGGAAGGCGCCTCGAACCCGGAGAAGCTGATCGAGGCCTTCACCCGCGCCATTCCGCTGGGCCGCCTGGGCCAGCCGGACGATCTCGCCAAGGCCATCGTGTTCTTCGGCTCCGACGAGGCGGCTTTCATCACCGGCCAGGTGCTGAGCGTCTCCGGCGGCCTGACGATGAACGGCTAATCAGAGGAAACAACCATGAGCTACGAAGACATTCTCTACGAGGTCCGCAATGGTGTGGCCTGGATCATCATCAACCGCCCGGACAAGATGAACGCCTTCCGCGGCACCACCTGCGACGAGATCATCAAGGCGATGAACCGCGCCGGGTACGACAAATCCATCGGCGCCATCGTGCTCACCGGCGCGGGTGAAAAAGCCTTCTGCACCGGCGGCGACCAATCCGCCCATGATGGCAATTACGACGGGCGCGGGACCATCGGCCTGCCGATGGAAGAACTGCACGCCGCCATCCGCGATGTGCCGAAGCCGGTGATCGCCCGCGTGCAGGGCTACGCCATTGGCGGCGGCAATGTGCTGGCGACGATCTGCGACCTCACCATCTGCTCCGAGAAGGCGATTTTCGGGCAGGTCGGACCGAAGATGGGCTCCGTCGATCCGGGTTACGGCACCGCCTTTCTCGCCCGCATGGTGGGCGAGAAAAAGGCCCGCGAGATCTGGTATATGTGCCGCCGCTATTCCGGCAAGGAAGCCGAGGCGATGGGGCTGGCCAATCTCTGCGTGCCGCATGAGCAGTTGGACGCCGAAGTACAGAAATGGGGCGAGGAGCTGTGCGAGCGGTCTCCCACCGCGCTCGCCATCGCCAAGCGCAGCTTCAACATGGATACCGCGCATCAGGCGGGCATCGCGGGCCTGGGCATGTACGCGCTGAAGCTTTATTACGACACCGATGAATCCCGCGAGGGCGTCAACGCGCTGAAGGAAAAGCGCAAGCCTGAATTCCGTAAGTACGCGAAGTAAGCGAGGCATGGCGATGAACCCGTATATCACCGAGGAACTTGAGGCCCTGGCCGAGCAGGCGCGCCGCTTCGCGACCGACCGCGTGGCGCCGGGCTTTCTGGAGCGCGACAAAACCCGCGTGCTGGACCGCACGCTGATGCGCGAGATGGGGGAGATGGGGTTCATCGCCCCCGAGCTGCCAGAGGAATTTGGCGGGCTGGGGATGAGCCGCATCGCCGCCGGCGTGATCCATGAAGAGATCGCCCGCGGCGACCTCTCCATCTCCTACATCAACCTGCTCGCCTCGTTGAATGGGCAGATCCTGGCCGAGCATGGCCAGAAGGAAGTGGTGGAACCGTGGCTGACCAAGCTCGTGGCGGGCGAGGCGTTGTTCGCTATCGCGCTTACCGAGCCGCGCGGCGGTTCGGATGCCGCCAATCTGCGCCTGCGCATCGAGCGCGATGGCAACTATTACGTGCTGAACGGCGAGAAGACCTCGATCTCCGCAGCAGACCAGGCCGATGCCGCCGTGGTGTTTGGGCGCACCGGCACGGTGGAATCCGGCGCGCATGGCGTGACCGCGCTGCTGGTGCCGATGGACCTGCCCGGCATCACCCGCAACCGGTTCGACTGCCATGGCCAGCGCGCCATCGGGCGTGGCTCCATCTTCTTCGAGAATGTGCGCGTGCCGGTGGACCACCGCCTGGGCGCCGAGAACAAGGGTTTCGTGCAGGTGATGCAGGGCTTCGACTTCTCCCGCGCGCTCATCGGGCTGCAGGTGCTTTCCGTCGCCCGCGTGGCGCTGGAGGAAACCTGGGACTACGTGGCCCAGCGCGAGGCCTTTGGCAAACCTCTGGCCGCGTTCCAGGGTGTCTCCCACCCGCTCGCGGATTTCGAAACGCAGGTCGAGGCCGCGCGGCTACTCTGCCTGCAGACGCTGTGGCTGAAGGACCATCATCTGCCCCACACCGCCGAGGCCGCGATGTGCAAATGGTGGGGGCCGAAGCTGGCCTATGACGTGATTCACCAATGCCTGCTCTGCTTCGGCCATGGCGGTTACGACCGCGGCGTTATGGAGCAGCGGCTGCGCGACGTTCTGGGCTTCCAGATCGGCGATGGCACGGCTCAGATCATGAAAACAATCATCGCCCGCGCACATGCGGGGCGCAAGGCGGTTCCCGCCTGAGCCAAAACAAGGCAAGACAAGAACAATAAGAACCATGACAACGAGGAAAATGTTCCATGCAGTTCGACGCTGTATTGCTGCCGTCCCGCCGTGCCGCCATGGTCGCCCAAGGTCATTGGCGCGACCGTACCATCAACGACTCTCTTGACGAGTGCCTTCGGACCTGCCCGGACAAGGTGGCGCTGACCGCCTACCGGGTAGAGGTGGGCGATGTAAAACGCTTCACCTATGCCGAGATGGCACGAATGGCGGACCGTATCGCCGTGGGCCTCACGCGCCTTGGCATCGGCAAGAACGATGTCGTAGCCTGCCAACTGCCGAACTGGTGGCAATTCTCGCTGCTCTACCTTGCCTGTTCGCGCATCGGCGCGGTGATGAACCCGCTAATGCATATTTTCCGCGAGCACGAGCTGCGCTTCATGCTCGGCCATGCCGAGACGAAGCTGATTGTCGTGCCGCGGCGGTTCCGTAATTTCGACTACGAGAGCATGGCCAAGGGGTTGCAAGCGGAGCTCCCCGCGCTGCGTCAGATCGTGGTGGTGGATGGCGAAGGTCCTGACAGTTTCAACGCCCTGCTCAGCGGCCCGGCTTGGGAGACCGAACCGGATGCGGCTGCGATCCTCACCGCCCATCGCCCCAACGGCGATGATATCACCCAGCTGCTCTACACCTCCGGCACGACGGGCCAGCCCAAGGGCGTGATGCACAGCGCCAACACGCTGTTCTCCAACATCATTCCTTATTCACAACGGCTGCGCCTGGGTACCGATGACATCATCCTCATGGCCTCGCCAATGGCGCACCAGACCGGCTTCGCCTACGGGCTGATGATGCCGATCATCCTGCACGCCAGCGCGGTGCTGCAGGATATCTGGCAGGTGACGAAGGCGGTGGAAATCATCAGCGCCGAACATGTGACCTTCACCATGGCCTCCACGCCGTTCCTCACGGACCTCACGCGCGAGGTGGCGGAGACAGGCAAGACTGTGCATTCACTGCGCAGCTTCCTCTGCGCTGGCGCGCCCATCCCGAGTCCGCTCGTGGAGCAGGCGCAAAAAGTGCTGGGGCTGAAGATCGTCTCCGCCTGGGGGATGACCGAGAACGGCGCGGTGACGCTGATTGATCTCGACGACGCTGACGAACGCGCCGTCAACACGGATGGCAAGCCGCTGCCAGGTGTGGAGATCAAGATCGTCGACACCACAGGCGCACAAGCGCCTGCCGGCACCGAGGGTAAACTGCTGGTCCGCGCCTGCTCGAATTTCGGCGGCTATCTTAAATCCTCGCATCTCAACGCCATGGATGAAGATGGATGGTTCGATAGCGGTGATCTCGCGAGGATGGATGAGCGCGGCTATATCCGTATCACCGGGCGCAGCAAGGATGTGATCATCCGCGGCGGCGAGAACATCCCGGTCGTCGAAATTGAGGCGCTGCTCTACAACCACCCAGACATCGCCGCTGTCGCCATCGTCGGCTACGAAGATGCGCGCATGGGCGAACGGGCCTGCGCCTTCGTGGTGCAGCGCCCCGGCAGCCAGAAGCTGACACTCGCGGATATCGTTGCTTACCTGCGTGAGAAGAAGGTGGCCATGCAGTACATTCCAGAGCGTCTGGAAATCCTGGATACCATGCCGGCCACGCCCTCGGGAAAGATCCAGAAATTCAAGGTCCGAGAAGTGCTGCGCCAACGTCTGGCCGCGGAACAGACAAGCTGAGGGGAGAGGCCAAAATGTCGGAAGTGCTGGTCCGCACCGAGGGACGCGTTGGGGTGATTACCCTGAATCGCCCTGCGCAGATGAACGCCCTGAACAGCGCGCTGATGGATGCACTCGGCGCGGCGTTGCTGAAATTCGATGCTGATCCGGAGATCGGCGCCATCGTTATCACGGGGAACGAGAAAGCTTTCGCCGCCGGGGCGGATATCGCCGAGATGGCGGATTTCTCCTACAGTGATGTTTACGCAAACAGCTTCATCACACGAAATTGGGAAACCATCCGCCAAATACGCAAGCCGGTGCTCGCGGCGGTGGCGGGCGTGGCACTGGGCGGCGGCTGCGAGTTGGCGCTGTCCTGCGACATTATCATCGCCGCGTCGTCCGCGCGCTTTGGCTTGCCGGAGGTTAAGCTCGCTTTGCTGCCCGGTGCGGGTGGCACGCAGCGTCTGCCGCGTGCCATCGGCAAGGCCAAGGCGATGGACATGTGCCTCTCCGCCAGGCTGATGGACGCCGAGGAAGCCGAGCGCAGCGGCCTCGTCTCCCGCGTGGTGCCGGAGGCCGAGCTGTTGACGCAGACTTTGGCTCTGGCGACGAAGATTGCCTCTTTCTCCCTGCCCGCGTTGATGGTGATGAAGGAGGCCGTCAACCGCGCTTATGAGAGCAGCCTGGCCGAAGGCATTCTGTTCGAGCGGCGTGAACTCTATGCCCGCTTCGCCAGCGAGGATGCGCGCGAAGGCATGCACGCCTTCTTGCAGAAGCGCCCCGCCATCTTCACACATCGCTAAGATTTTTTGGGATAAAAACCATGGCCCTGGACACTGAATCGTTTGACATCCTGCTGGATACGGTGCGGCGCTTCATCCGCGAGCGGCTGGTACCGGCGGAGAATTATGTCGAGGAGCACGACGAGGTTCCGCAGGAAATCGTGCAAGAGATGAAGGACATCGGCTTGTTCGGCCTCTCCATTCCCGAGGAATATGGCGGCACTGGCCTGTCCATGAGCCAAGAATGCCAGGTGGCGTTCGAGCTTGGCCGCACCGCCCTCGCCTTCCGTTCCGTGTTCGGCACGAATGTCGGCATCGGCTCGCAGGGCATCCTCATGGACGGCACGCCGGAGCAGAAGCGCGACATTCTGCCGCGCGTGGCCAGCGGTGACTTGATCATGTCCTTCGCCCTCACCGAACCCGATGCGGGCTCCGATGCGGCATCTCTGAAGACGCGGGCTGAACTTGATGGCGATCACTATGTGCTCAACGGCACCAAGCGCTTCATCACTAACGCGCCACGCGCAGGTGCCTTCACGCTGATGGCGCGCACCGGCGGGCCGGGCGCCACCGGCGTTTCCGCCTTCATCGTGCCCGCCGACACGCCCGGCCTGCGCCTGGGCAAGCCCGACAAGAAAATGGGCCAACGCGGCACCAAGACCTGCGACGTGATCCTGGAAGATGCGCGCGTGCCTGCCGCCAACATCATTGGCGGCGTGGCCGGCCAGGGCTTCAAGACCGCGATGAAGGTGCTGGACCGTGGCCGCCTGCACATTTCCGCTGTTTCCTGCGGTACCGCACAGCGTATTATTGAAGAGTCCGCCGCCTATGCGCGCGAGCGCAAGCAGTTCGGCAAGGCGATTGGCGAGTTCCAGTTGATCCAGGCCATGCTTGCCGATTCCCAGGCCGAAATGCTGGCCGGTTGGGCGCTGGTGCAAGATGTAAGCCGCCGCTTCGACCTCAAGCCACCGCATATGAGCGACCCCGATGTGAGCATGCGCGCCTCTTGCGCCAAGCTATTCTGCACCGAGATGGTCGGCCGTGTAGCGGACCGCGGCGTGCAGATCCATGGCGGTTCTGGCTACATCAACGAATACAAAGTAGAACGTTTCTACCGTGATGTTCGCCTGCTGCGCCTCTATGAAGGCACCACGCAGATCCAGCAACTCATCATTGGGCGCGAAGTTCTGCGCGCGGGCTGAACCAACATGGACACGCTGCAAACAACAATCCGCGACGGAGTGCTGATCATGGAGATCAGCAACCTGCCTGTGAACGCGCTCTCCCAGCCGGTGCGCGCGGCGCTGCTCGCCGCCGTGGAACGGCTGACCTCCGAACCGGAACTGCGCGGCGGCGTGATTCTTGGAGCGGGCCGCACGTTTGTGGCTGGCGCCGATATCAAGGAGTTCGGCAAACCGTCGCTGGCACCGCTGCTGCCGGATATATTCGCGGCTATCGAATCCTGCCCCAAGCCCGTGGTGGCGGCGCTGCATGGCGCGGCTTTGGGCGGCGGGCTGGAGCTGGCGCTGGCCTGCGATGCGCGCATCGCCCTGCCCAGCACGGTGGTGGGCCTGCCTGAAGTCACGCTGGGCATTATCCCCGGTGCGGGCGGCACACAGCGCTTGCCGCGCCTGACCGGCCTGACCACAGCCATTCGGCTGATTTGCAGCGGCGAGCAGCTGAAAGCCGAAGCCGCGCACAGACTGGGCATGCTGGACGAGGTGGTGGTGGAGGATCTGCAAGGTGCTGCCATTGCCTGGCTGAACAGCGCCCAGGCGGGCAAACGCCCCGTTAGCGCCATGCGCGTGCCGGAAGAGGCGCCGGAGGACATCGCCAAGGCTGAACAAGCGGCGCTGCGTGCTGGCAAATCCCGCCCTGCCGTGGTCGCGGCCATCACCGTGGTGAAGGAGGCCTCATCCACGCCATTCGCCGAGGCGCTGGCGCATGAGCGCGCCGCGTTCCTGACCCTGCGCGCCAGCCCCGAAGCCGCCGCTTTGCGCCATATCTTCTTTGCCGAACGCGAGGCCGCACGCCTGCCCGCGGACTTGCAGCAGACACCGCGCCCCATTCGGACCGTCGCCGTGATTGGCGCTGGAACCATGGGCAGCGGCATTGCGCTCAGCGCGTTGGAGGCAGGGTACACCGTCATCCTGCTGGACCAGAATACGGAACTGCTGGCCAAATCCGGCGACAAGCTCCGTACACAGCTGCAGGAACGCGCCCAGGCGGGAAAGATCAGCACCGCCGTGGCGCAGGAGGCGCAGGCGCGGCTCACTCTGGCCGATGGCTGGGCAGGTATCGCCCTAGCGGATCTCGTGATCGAGGCGGTGTTCGAGGATCTGGCCGTGAAGCACGAGGTGTTCCGGCAGCTCGACACCCACGCCAAGCCCGGCGCCGTGCTGGCGACCAACACCTCCTATCTCGACATTGACGCCATCGCCGCCGCCACCAAGCGGCGGGAAGATGTGCTGGGGCTGCATTTCTTCAGCCCCGCGCATGTGATGAAGCTGCTGGAAGTGGTGCGTGGCGCGCATTCGGCATCGGATCTGGCCGCCACCGGCATGGCCTTCGGCAAGAGCCTTAAGAAACTTCCTGTGCTGTGCGGCAATGGTTTCGGCTTCATTGGCAACCGCATCTACAACGCCTATCGAACCCAATGCGAATTCATGCTGGAAGATGGCGCTTGGCCCGAAGAGATTGATGCCGCGCTTGAAGCATTTGGCTTCGCCATGGGGCCATTCAGCGTGGCGGATTTGTCTGGACTCGATATCGCTTGGCGGATGCGCCAGGCCCGTGCCTCCACGCGCGATCCGCGTACGCGTTATGTACCGGTGTTGGACGAGCTGTGTGAGCGCGGACGCTTCGGCCGAAAAACTTGCGCTGGATACTACAACTATGCCGATGGCAAGCGCAGCGCTGGCAGCGACGACGTTGTACGGGCCATCATCAGCGAGGCTTCAGCTAAGCGTGGTATCGCCCGTCATGTGTTAACAACCGAGGACATCCAGCGCCGTGCGCTGATCGCCATGGTGAACGAAGCCGCACAGATTCTGACGGAGGCGATCGCCCAGCGTGCATCGGATATCGATGTCGTGCTCGTGCATGGCTACGGCTTCCCGCGCTGGGTAGGCGGCCCGGTACAATGGGCACGCGAGCAAGAACGCAAATACCTGGAACGCGATCTCGACATCATAGCCGCCGCCACCGGTTTTGGCTTTGTCCGTGGTGATCTTGACATTTTATTAAAGAAAACTAACGAGGATAACGCGTCATGAAACAGGCTTTTGTTTGCGACGCCATACGCACGCCATTTGGCCGCTATGGCGGTGTGCTGAGTGGCGTCCGTACCGACGATCTTGCCGCCTACCCCATCAAGGCATTGATGAGCCGCAATCCCGGCGTGGACTGGCAGGCGGTGGATGATGTGATTCTCGGCTGTGCCAATCAGGCGGGCGAGGATAACCGCAACGTGGCGCGCATGGCGGGACTGCTGGCTGGGCTGCCCATCGATGTGCCGGGCGCAACGCTCAACCGGCTCTGCGGTTCGGGGCTGGATGCGATTGGCACTGCGGCGCGCAGCATCCGCGCTGGCGAGACCGCGCTGATGATCGCTGGTGGCGTGGAAAGCATGAGCCGCGCGCCCTTCGTAATGCCGAAGGCTGACAGCCCGTTTACCCGTAATACCGCGGTGTATGATTCCACCATCGGCTGGCGCTTCGTGAATCCGCAGATGCAGAAGGCCTATGGCATCGACTCGATGCCCGAGACGGCTGAGAACGTCGCGGCGGATTTTAATATCGACCGCGCCTCTCAAGACGCGTTCGCGCTGCGCAGTCAGGAGCGCGCCGTTGCCGCGCAGGCTGCCGGGCATCTGGCACGCGAGATCGCCCCGATTGTCATTCCACAAAAGCGCGGCGAGGCGGTGACCGTGGAGTACGATGAGCATCCGCGTGCCACCAACCTGGAAGCACTGGCCAAGCTCAAGCCGATCGTACGTGCTGACGGCACAATCACGGCCGGCAATGCCTCCGGTGTGAATGACGGCGCAGGCGCCGTGCTGCTCGCCGATGAAGCCACGGCCTCCCGCCACGGCCTGACGCCGAAGGCCCGGATCGTCGGGATGGCGGTCGCGGGTGTTACGCCGCGCATCATGGGCATCGGCCCCGTGCCTGCCACGCAGAAGCTTCTGGCGCAGACCGGAATGAACATGGAGCAATTCGACGTCATCGAATTTAACGAGGCGTTTGCAGCGCAGGCCCTGGCGGTTGTCCGTTTACTCAAGCTGAGCGACGATGATCCGCGCGTGAATGCCTGGGGCGGCGCCATCGCGCTCGGGCATCCGCTGGGTGCCAGCGGCGCGCGGCTGGTGGCGACCGCCGTCAACCGTCTGTATGCCACAGGCGGGCTTTACGCGCTGTGCTCCATGTGCATCGGCGTGGGACAAGGAATTTCTTTGATCCTCGAGCGGGTCTAAATTTTTTAAAATTAGAGGTTTCCATGAAATTGCTGGTCGCTGTGAAGCGCGTGGTTGATTACAACGTGAAGGTCCGTGTGAAGTCGGATAAGTCTGGCGTTGAGACGGCTGGCGTGAA
>NZ_JACHFJ010000002.1 GCF_014201825.1 Acidocella aromatica
TGTGCCCTGGGGCATGCCCCAGGGCACATTGAAACCACCTCAACCATCAAGCATGAAGGGGAAAGACACTGCGCCTGAGCGCGAACAAAAAGGGGAGCACGTCACGTTGAGCATGTCATCCCCTCATCCCAGGCGCGGCGGAGCAATACCAGGGTGCCGGGCTTTGACAAGCAGGAGAAGAGGCCGTGGCCGCTACCTGTCTATCTCCGTGAAACTGAAAGATAAAATGGCTGGGGGACCTGGATGTCCAGTTTTGCAGCCGTCATTCCAATAAAATCAGATGCTTAGAAGGCCAGTTAGGTTGCTTCTGAGGCATATGTGGAAACATTTGTGGGAACGCGTCAAGGCCCAGTGTAGGGCGTGCGGGTCGCCCAGATGGATCAATCGGGCCAAGCAGTATATTTGAGACGCCTTGGTGGAATGTGCCGAAGCCTAGCCGTTAAGCGAAGAGTTAATTTTGCAATGGTTACCTTGAAGCGTCCGTTTGCACTCTGCTGGGGGCCGAGGCTTGAAATTGTGTGTTTCAGCTTCTGCGTATGTTTTTGGATGCAATCGTCGGCGAAGGAGATGTTTGTCTTATGCGCGAACTCGTTGCGGATTTTTCGGATGGTATCAAGGTCCTCAAATTCGTCCTGTGAGACCAATCCGAGACCAAGTGCAGCAATGGCGCGGGCTGAAAAGGTCCCGAGTGGTGCGTTAAAACCCTCTAACAGTTTAGCGGCTTTAGGTACGTCAACGAGATAGGTTAATATCGATTGTTCAAGCAGAGAATCTAGGAGAGCGGCCCCAACCAATACTTGGCCACGTGGGCTTTCTCCATTCATTTCGGCTAGTACCGTTTGCCATCGGTCAAATTCATCAGGTATCTCAGAACTAAAATGGTGATCTGGTGGGGCGCCCACTTATTAATCCTCCAAAGCAAGGTCCGCAGATTCTTCTGGCGGGTGTCGTATAGTCGTACATAAGCATATCCGCCGCTCTTGGTCGTGGGGGAACCAGAAAAAGTCACCCCGGGCATTTCCAGGAACGTTTAGACCCCCGGGGTGGGGGTAGGATGGGACCCATGGCGTTGAAAATCTGGGGCGCGTTCACTGCTCGTCAGGGCCGAACAACAACAACGGGGGCTTTAGGGAACTTTTTGAAATCCTTTTGAAAGCCCCACCCTGGCCGGTTTAGGGACCGTTGCGGCCGTTTTGTTGTGTCGGCGCGTCGTGCTGGTGGTGTCGTCGTCTGGCGTCAATGCGCTCGGAAGAACGTGCCCAGCCAGCACAAGCCGTACCAAGCAAGAGCGATGACGCCAACATACAGAGCCAGCATGGTCACGGCCGCCATGATCCCGTCCCGTATGGCCGTCTGCATGTCCAGTTCGTCTTTCCGTAGCATGGTCACCCCGTCCAGGATGCCCCGGGCAATGGCGTCCGTGAGCATACCTTGCACCTCCCGCATGGTGCCCGCTTCCTGGCGTTTCAGTTCCGCCACGCCCCAGGCGATGCCCTGCGCGATTGTCATGGACGTGCTGTACTCGCTCAGGGTGATCTCATGGGGCCTGCGCTGGCGCGGGGCTGGGCCGGTGGTGTCTGACATGGCGTGTTCCTCGTTGCTGGTGAATGATGATCCAGCGGGGGACCGTATCAGCACGTCAGGCGGTGGAGGTATGCAGTCCGCGAATCGAAGGGATTCCAAAAAGACTCGGCTGGTTCCCTCAAGTGTCCCGTATGAACACCGACAACGACCATTCACGGTGAGCATACAGCATGGCCCAGCAGACATTCATTTCCTATTTCCGCGTCAGCACCGAGAAGCAGGGCCGTAGCGGTCTGGGCCTGGAGGCGCAGCAGCAGGCCGTTTCCGCCTATCTGGACGCCCACCCCGGCAAGGTCCTGGCCTCGTTCGTGGAGGTGGAGAGCGGCAAGCGTAGTGACCGCCCGGAACTGGCCAAGGCGCTGGCGGCTTGCAAGCTGAAAGGGGCAACGCTGATTGTCGCCAAGCTGGACCGGCTGGCCCGTAATGCCCGCTTCCTGTTATCCGTGGTGGAGGGCACTGGGGAGGGCGGTGTGGTGTTCTGCGATATGCCCCAGATACCCGCCGGCCCCGTGGGCAAGTTCCTGGTAACCCAGATGGCGGCCGTGGGCGAACTGGAGGCTGGACTTATCAGCGCCAGGACCAAAGCAGCCCTAGCGGCCGCAAAGGCCCGAGGGCGTGTCCTGGGCGGTTACCGTGGAGGTCCCAAGGCTGACCCCGCACGGGCGGCTGAGGTTCGTATCCAGCAAGCCGATGCCTTCGCGGCCCGTGTTCGGCCACTGGTGGATGATCTCCAGAGCCAAGGGCTTTCCCTGCGCCAGATTGCGGCCCGGCTGACCGAGGAAGGCGTGGAGACGGCCAGGGGCGGGGCCTGGACGGCTGATGCGGTCCGGCGGGTTATGTTGCGTGGTGCACGATCCTAGAAACCCTGTGCTGGAGAGCGCCCGCGAATCGGGAGGGCGTGGTACTCTTCCCCGTGTTGCGAGATTGTTGCGCGTCATCTCCCGTGGGGGCAATCACAGTATGTCAGGCAAACCGCATATAAAACTGTCAGACGTTGAGGCGGGAAAGAATTATGCACTTCCGCGTGTAGAAATGGCCTTTCAGAAAGCCTACCCAGAAGTAAAATCTTTGCGGATTGACGTACGGGTTTCTGACACGTGGGGGAAAGCAGCTTCAACCTTCATCCTCACGGAGCGTTATTTTCGATCAATTATTGATTGCCCGAATCCCCGGTGTGCTGGCGGTGGGGTAGATATTGATCGGCTTCTACGTTGGTCCGTAATCGAAGGGCGAAAGACCGCTTTTGAAGATATGATATCTTGTTGCGGCCACGAGGGGTCACCGAAGGGGCGGAGGCGCACCGGGTCGTGTGATGTTCATTTTCACGTAAAAATCCAAGCCACGTACAACGAATAACGTCCCCATACGCGCAATGCGCGGTTCCAGGGTGGCAGCGTCCCTGCTTCCTAATCAGCATGTTAGAAGAACGCAGGATGGCTTTGCTCTGCTCTCTCCACCGCACGGAAAGGCGGGCTATCATGGCGCCTCTAACAATTCGATGAGGGAAAGATGGACGCGGGCCGAATAGATGACCCTGCCCAATGGTTCTTTGACGCTGTGGTGGAGCCTACTGCCCATGAGGCCATCACGGCGCTAAATGACATGAGGCGGGGATGCCTCGCCTGTTTAGCCCTGTCGGCTATGGGTGAGCACTTCATCCATGCACGGCGCCAGATGGCCCAGAGCATCATCCAGCAGCATCTGCCTGAACAGGTACCGCCGCGTTTCCCTGACAAACTTGGAGACTATGAGCGGACGGCCTTCTGGAAAGCATTGGCGGCCCGGTGTTGGGATTACGGCGTTGTGAGAGACGTTGCCAATGCTACCAAGCATGTCACACCTTCGGGGGATAAGGTGGGGTTTGATGATGTAAGAAACACACGCCTGGGGTTTGGCGTGTCCAAGTTCAGTTGGCCATTCGCGTCCGAAGCGATCCTTGTAGACACCGGCTCAGGCGGCCCCTTTATGTTGTCTCAACTGGTCCATGCCTCGCTTGCAATGTGGCGGGAAATCATGAGCGAATCGGCCGCATAACCACGATTCCGAAATTGCATGACTGGAGCCGTGCAGGTATCCGCCCCGGTCCCCTCACACCCCACCACGCCCTACACGCCCCGTAGCGAATCGCTGGAGTCGTCGGCCGGGTGCCCAGCACCATCCCCACCAGAAACCCGCCCATGTGCCTGTATGACTCTCTGCGTGACTCCTGGCCGGTAGTGCCTTGTGGCCGGCATCTGCTGCCCGGCATCCATCGCGGGAATGTCCCGTTATGTGTAATATCGAAGGTATTTACACGGGATTCCTGAAATGCTCCCTAATGGCCCGTTGGGTTGCTGCACAGTTCCAAAGCGGTGGCGGCCCGGTTACCTGATAGGAGTTTAGCTTAATGACCATCCTCGTTTGCCCTGCATCCGCCCTTCACTATGCGGACACGCGGTTCCGGTTCCGTCTGCCGCCCATGCCGCGCCTCGGCTTGCCCCGTCAGGCTTCCTTCACGGTGCCGTTCACGAACCTGGGGCTGCATGTGTACCTGGATGATGAGCGGTCTGGGTGGTGGATCAAGAACATGGCCACGGGCGGGGAGGCCCTGCTGGGGCGCGTGGCCGTTGCCTGGGGCTTTGGTAGCCCGACGCGACCGGCGCCCCGAAACGGTGAAGAGGACGCCAACATGTGCGCGGGGGAGCCGGTACATGGGTGAGCGGGTAGCGTACACGTCCCCGTGGGGCGAGGTATTCGAGTGTCATCTAACCGAGACGGCACGGTTCAAGGGCAAGGATACCGGCAGTTACACCTGCACGCTGGTCTTTGAAGGTGAGGCCCTGGAAAAGCTCAAGCAGGACCTGAACGAGTTCCTGGTGGACACTTACGGCCCCAAGAAGGCCGCGCAGGTCTGGAAGGACAAGCCGCCCATCAAGGTCACCAAGGACGGGGAGAAGTCCTTCATCCGCTGGTCCACCAAGGCCGTGGACAAGGACGGCAAGGCCCGCAAGGTCATGATCTATGACTCCAAGGGCAATCCGGTGAAACGGGAACTGAACATCGGTTCCGGCTCCATCATCCGCGTGAAGGGCACCATCGGGGCGTTCCCGAGCGATGACCCGGGCTTGGCGTTCTATATGGATTCCATCCAGGTCATCAAATACGTGGAATACGTGCCCCCTGCGTGCTGATTCCGACGAAGTCGCCTAGCGATTCCGATTTGATGGCGCCCATTGATTCCGAGATTTACTCGCCCATGTTTTAACGCCACGCCGTCTGGTGCTTCGACACACCCTCATGGCTCAGACGCAAAATCTCGCGCACATGGCGCATGCAAACTCTCCCCGCTGGCATCAATCCCCTCCTCGGCAACAGCCAAAGAGACGATCTTAAACACAGCCAGCGAGGTGGCCCTCAACCCAAACGACCCGGGCGACAATATCCCGGAATAGGGGGGCGCCATCATCTCGGAATCAATGGGCGACTTGCTCCGGAATCATCACCCTGCGCCGCCATCCGAGCCATTCGGCCCTGCCGATATACTGGGTGGGTTCACCGCATAGGTGTATCTTATCGTTAGGCCTGCTTGCCGTGGGGGCGCCTCGGTAGGGCATGACGATGCGCCAACGTGACGGGCCTGCCGGGAGCGATACCCAGCAGGCCCTTAGCGTTTCCAGGCGGTGGCCGTGCCGCTTGCTTATGGGCAGGTGTTTGCCAGCCCTGGGCTAGGACCTGCTCGGCTCGGGTAGGGCGTTCAGGATCAGCTTGAACAAGACACACATGGTCATGCGTGGCGTGCATATCTCGTCATAATCTCTGGTTATGTGAGCCAGGAGGTCTTGAACAACAAAAACTCGACTAGGCCCTCAAGGTTCCCTTAACGCTTCCGTTCAGGCCCAGCAGGTTAACCATAAGGCATCCCTATAGATACTGGGAAAGGTGTATGGTTATTTGGTGTCTTGCTCCCCGAAAAGGTCCCTTTAAGGCCCGAAAGGTCAATATAACCTTCATTCTGGATAAGTCCCCTATATGGGAACGGATGGTTGTCGGCTGGCCCAGTAGGAACCGTTAACGCTCTCGTCCAGGCCCAGCAGGTTAACCATAAGGCATCCCTATAGATACTGGGAAAGGTATATGGTTATTCTAGAAGTTCAGGGCCTACGCGGCCACCTTTCGGCCCTCCAGGCTCCCGTTCAGGCTTACGTTACGGATGAACGCTCTGGCCCGTTGGCCGGGTGCGCGTTCCCATCCGAGACGTTCCAGCGCCTCCAGCCATGCGGGCTTGCTGGTAATCTGCGCGGCGAAGGTTGAGGACTTAACACCCGTGACGGCTTGCAGGTCCGAATAGGTCATCACCACGGCCCCCAGGTCGTGCTGGGCCTCCAGGTAAGCGATGGCCTTACCCACGCTGGGCGAGACCGGGCGCTTACGCTCGCCCCAGTCCTTGATGGCGCAGCCCGGGAACGTGACCGGGAGCAGCTTGGCAATGCCGGTCTGTTGTGCCGCGATGATGTAGGCGTTCATCGGCTGGCAGTTGTCGCCGTCCAGCTTCCGCACACGCCCCCGGCACAGCGCCTGGAGTATGTTGTGGGCGTACTCGCCCCGGTGGGTCTGGCTTAGATCATGGTCACTACAAAACCCGTCAGCCACATTTCGGTCCTGGGCTAGGTGGGTAAGCGCCCGGTGGGCTGGGGCGGGAGCGCACATGACCCCAGCCAGGATGACGTTGGGGAAATCCCGGTAGAGGTTTGTGGCCATGTGGTTGCCGTAGGTGATGATGTGAACCGTTGCCCCGCCTTCACCTTCCGCTGGCCCGCTCTTGGCCGTGCCGTCCTTCACGGTGATGCCGGGAAGCAAGGGGCGCAACGCATCGGCCAAGTTTGCCGAGGGCTTCCTGGGTAGATGGGTCACGATTAGCCATTGTTCATCGGGGCGGGAGCGGATGAGCGCCGCCATGTCCTGGGCCAGCGCCTGCCGTGTGTCGCGGTCCTCAAGGGCATCCCGCGTGGCTGACGTGTGCCGGATATGGACCGTCAGGGGGCCGTAGTCCTTGGTGGCGCTTTCCAGCATGACGATATTGCCCCGGTGCGCTTCCATGTCCCTGTACGTGTGACGGACACGGGCCGAGGCGTCCAGGACGATGACGGGCGCGAAGTCATCGGGCCGGGTGTCGCCATAGCTTACCAGCGTTCCCATCTTGCCGTCCTGCTTGGACACGCGCCCAAGCGTACCCCCGACAAGTGCAAGCCCCCGCAGCACGTCCGCCGCCCGGGTGGCGCGGGGGATGCTGTCCGCAAGGTCCTGTAGTGGCTGGTCAACGTGCTTCTGGAAGTCAGGGATGGCGATGGGTTCATTATGGCCCGCCGCCGTCAGGTCATCCGCAAAGCGCCGTAACGCAGCCTTTAGGTCGGTCATGCGCCTGGGCAGGTGTTGCAGGACGCCCAGGATTGCCTCGTCCCCGATGGCGACGTGAAGCCCGGGCAGGTACGCCTCGTCCCATGCGCGAACCATGCGCGGCCGGCCTAGGTAGTGCAGTTGCGCCACGTCCGCGAAGAGCCGGGAGCGGGAGAGCATCCGGTCCACCCGCTGCTGGGTAACGATGAGGATTTGGGCCTTGTCATGGGACTGGGCACCGCTCAGGGCGTTCGCGGCATCATCGGCCGTCCATACCGCTACCGCGTGCCCGATGCCTTGGCGGGTCATCTCGCGGGCCATCGCTTCGGCTTCCGCTACACGCCCCACAAAAACGATCATCCCCGCCGCGCGGTGATCTGGGGACGCCACCAGGGCCTTGGCGAAATGAACCAGACAGGTGGTTTTGCCGCATCCCGGGTCCATTGCTGAGACATAGACCACGGGGCGGGCTTGGCCGTTGGCCATACGCTCCAGCGTATCCAGAACCTGAGCAATGGCGTTCCGGTGGTTAGGGCCGGGTGACTGCCCCCGCTCATGGAAATAGGCGAGGATGGACGCATAGGCGGCCTGTTGGAGAGGTCCCTCTGACGGGCCGGGGATGGTGTTGTTCTCGATGCTCACGCTTGCATGGCCCGAGCCGCTGCTTCCTCGGCCCGTTTCAGCGCCGCCACGGCACCGCGCAGTGTTGCGGCCCCCTCCCGCAGGCGGACGGCAAGGTCATTTTGGGAGCAAGCGGCCGCCTCTTGCATGAGACGCGCCGCCACCTCCCCGATAGCTTTCAGGGGATTAAACATAGGGTTCCTGTGAAATGATGATGTTGGTGGAAAGCGGGGAGGACTGCGCCGCCCTTACTTCCAGAACTGCCCTAGGCCGGTCCCAGCATTGGGCTGGCCGGTGCCCGCAGCCTGGACAGGTGCAGAGGCCGGCCCTTGCTGCTGCATGTCGTCGCCCGCGTGGGCCTTGATGTAGTTGGTGGCGTAGTCGTTGAAGGGGTTGCTCTTGGCCCAGTTGTAGGAGAACGCCCGGTACCCGTTCGCTTGATCTTGCGGACTGGACTGCTGCCAAGCGTCGTACTGGTCCTGCGCGTACTGTAGCTGGGCCTCTCGGTACGAAAGGATCGTATTGAGGGCCTGAGGGTTGTCCATCCAGTTCGCGCCGGATGCCATCGCGTTCTTGACCTCGGGCAGGTCCAGGCGGCCGAGGCCCCGCAGCATCTGAATACGGGCGCCGGCAAGCTGCTGGAACAGGCCGTTAGCGTACTGCTGGGCGGCCGGGTCGTTCCCGTTCACGGTCATGCCCGTAAGCTGGGAAATGTTGCGGGTCACCACGTCGCCAAGGGATGAGCCGGGCTTAACCTGACCCAGCACGCCCCGAAGCTGCCCCAAGGTGCCCATTTCGTTGTTCGCGGACGTGTAGGAGTTATAGGCCGCGTTCTCGGCGTTCGCGTCGTCCACCTGATTGGTCTTAATGGCCGGGTCCTGGGCGCGGTTGGCATCGGGCGGCAGGGTGTTGACCATCTTCCCCGTGTTCATGTTCTCGAACATGGGGGCACCGTAGGGCCGGTTAAGCTGCTGGTATGAGGTGCCATCCGAGGACCGCCACACGTCACCATAGGCCACCCGGCCCAGGGGCTGAGGCGCGTTCGCCAGGACCTGCGCGGCCTGCTGCGCGGACATGCCGCCGGACGCAATCTTGAACACAAGGTCCGGGGAATATCCCATCTCGATCAAGGGCGCGGCGGAGGCGATTATCCCAGACTGGGTACGCTGGCGGTCCATGCCAATCTCGGCTTGGTCCATTTGCCCCGTCTGCTGCATCTGCTGCCCGGACTGCTGGTTCTGGAAATCCTGCTGGACACCGCCCAGGAGCGCACTGGCCGCGTTGGCGAAGCCTTCGCCGTTCGGGTTCCCAGCACCGAACCCGGACGCCATACGCAAGAGGTTGGCGCGTGAGAACATGCTGGACGGGTTGTTCTTCATCCCGAACAGCCGCTGGATCATGGACGGGGAGTTAATCCACCCATCGGCCTGGGCCAGCGGGGCCTGCTGGGCCTGAACCGGGGCCATCTGGGACGGGTCGGTAGCCTGCTGGCCCGGGGGTTGCTGTTGGTGTTGGTTTTGAGCGGGAACGGGAACGGCGCCGCCGCCGGCCGCCCCAGGGGGCATCTGCTGGCCCTGATAGGACCCGCCCATGAACGGTGGGAGCATGTTGGTTGATCCTCCAGGTAAGTGTCGGTCCACCGCTGCGCCCGCCTGGGCCACGGTGACGTTGGGGTTGTTGCCGAACAGGGAAGCGTTCGGACCATAAACGGACTGGAACTGGTCACCCAGCACGGCCTTAAGGGGCGTGTCAGGACTCGCCGCGCCCGCCAGTTTCTTGAAGTTAGGAACACCCCAGAAATGGACCTGCTCGTAATCGTCAGGGCTGGGGCTGTTCACGCCTATGGACTGGAGGGCCGGAAGGTACTCGTTCTGGGCAATAAGCTGGGCAGCTTTGTACTGCTGGCCCGGATCGTCCTTGCCGGACGCGGTGAGGCCGTACTTGGACCCGTACTGGTTGACGAGGCCGGACCATGTGGGGTCAGTGAACTGGAACAGGCCCGAGGCGGAACTGGACGGGTTCTGGGCGTTTGCCTGCCCGCCGCTCTCGGCCATGGGGCCAGCGGCCAGCCACATGCCGATAGAGGGGTCAGTACCGGGCAGGAGGAACTGGTCCCCACCCGGTGCCGTGAAGGCGTCAGACACTATTCAGCCGGCCCTGTGACCAGGAGATGCAGAGGCCGAGGATGGCCGGGCGGGGATACGGTTTGGACCATAATGGTGCCTTTCAGTGTGTTGATGATGGATGAATTGATAAGGGTAGCCGGATATTCAGGAGGTCAGGCCGTGCTCGGTACGCCGGGGCGTGGTGCGGGGCTGGAGATCAGTGCCCAGGGCGCAAGCCCAGCCCAGCCCGCAAGACCACGCTGCTTGCCGGCGGTGCCCCGGCGGTGCCGTTCAGGGCTGCTTTGGCGCCCGAAGATGCGATAATGCGCGGGTCAGGCGTCCCGCTGCTGGGTTTCCACCCAAATTGCGTCATAGGCCCCAGGACTTCCTCCAGGCGGGCCTGCTCGGCCGGGTCTGTTTCCGCTGCCAGCCACCCAGCCAGGGCCTGCTGGCGTCCTTCCACGGTCTTAATCGCGGCCAGAGCGTTAGCCTTGTCGGCCAAGTCCGGGTTACGGGTCAGAACGTCCTGGTGGATACGATCAGCGGCCCGAAGGTTCGCCGCGTAGGACTGCTTGTTCCTGACCCCGCTGGTATCGGGACCAGAGCTTGCAGCAGGCGCCGAAGCGTCGGGAGCGTCCGGGGAGCCAGCCAGACCCTGGAAGTAGTCGCCCAGGCGGTGGTAGTCCGGCCCCGGGAGCGTGTCCGCGTTCGTGATGGTCTGGTGTAGGTCCGCCGGAAGCTGGCCGTTGTCCACGAGGCCCTGGAGATGGTCCTGGATGAACGAGACGGGCAAGCCGGTGTTCTTGGATATGGCGTTCTGCCATGCCGTGCCCAGGACCGGGAACGCGGACTTGATGTTGTCGGTCTGAGCGGTGGCCGCCGCCTGCTTCTGGGCCGCCTGCTTGTTCAGGGCTGCGTTCAGGAGGCTCATGGCAGCCGATGGGGCCGAGGACGGGCCTTGAGGTACGCTTGCCTGGGCCATCGGGACCGTACCGGGGACGTTAGGCATATTGCCTGGATTTTCCCCGTAGGCTTGCCGAAGCTGGGACTTGGCCGCCGCCCCGTTCAGCCGGGCCACGGTAGCGTCATCCTTCACCGCCTGCGCGTTACCCTGCGCGGCCTGCTTGGCCTTGAGGGCCGCCATGGCCTGGGCTGCATCCATCGTGGCCTGCTGGGCCGTCATCTGGTCCTGCACGCCCCGAAGGCCGCCTAGGCCGTTGTAGCGGGCCAGAGCCTGAGCGATGAGCTGTTGCTGACCCATGCCGTTCAAGTCCTGCATGGCCTGCATCCCAAGCGGATGGTCAGGACCAAAGCGCCCGATGGTGGCGGCTAGGGACGTGGCGGCCTGCTGCTGGCCCTTCTGGACCGGGGAGAGCGGGACGGGAGCCTGCGCGGCCTTAGCGGCCTGTTGCGCCGCCTGCTGGCCCGCTACCTGGGACTGGAGGTTGCCTTGAAGGGCCATGAGGTCACCGGGGGCACCACCCGCCTGGAGGCCGTTCTGGGCCGCGTATTGCTCCACCTGGGCCTGATTGCGGAGGATGGGCGGAAGCTGGTTGCCCATGAGCTGGTCGAGACTACGGAGGCCAGAACGGACCATGGCGTCCTTCGCGTAACCGCCTAGGCCGCCCATCTGAATACCAAATTCCTCCAGCCCAGGCATACCCGTATGGGCGCCCGCAGCAGTGCCAAGCAGGAAGCCGAGACCGCTGCCTAAGGCCCCGCTGGCCATCTTGGCGTTCTTCTCCAGCGGCCCCATGGACGCCTGTTTCCAAGAGTTGTCCTCGGCAATGTCAGCCATCTGGAGGTTTAGCAGCAGCGTGTTCCGGGTGGCTTGATCCACCGGAAGGCCCGCCACCTTGTCCCTGAGCGTGTCGAAGTACCCGAGGTCAGCACCGCCAGCGCCCGGGTTCCGGTTGCCCTTCTGGGCCTCGGCCACGGCCTGCTGGAACAGCTTGCCCTGGTCGGCCGTGATCTGGCCTGAGCGGACCAGCAGGTCCCCGGTCTGGTTCAGGTTGCTGGTCAGGTCCCCAAGCACGTCCTTGAACACCGTGGAGGGGTTCAGGTCGCTGGGGTCCTTGCCCATGTTCGTGGACCCGGCCTGTAGGCGCTGCTGATACAGTTGCAGGACACCCATCTGGGCCAGACCGCGCTGGGCGGACGGCGTAAGCTGGTCATAGGTGGGTGGGGTCGCACCGGCCTGCTGGGCACGCTGCTGGGCCACCGCGTCAACCTGCTCGGGGGCAAGGTTCGGATTATCCCGCATGACGGCCTGACGCTGCTGGTCCATGGCCGCCGTCCAGTCACTGCTGGCCTTAGCGTAAGCCTGCACGTCCGGGCCGGCCTGAGAGGCCAAGCGCCAGTTGCCCAGCGCGTCCTTACCGGACCCGATGGCTCCCGTGGCACCAGCCGCCAGGGCACCAGTGCCGGCCCCTTCCACGGCCGCGTTCAGGAGCGTGCTGGGGTCCGCGTTGCCGGACAGAGCGGTATTGCCCGCGCCTACAGCGGCACCGGACAGGCCCGAAAGGCCGAGTCGGGCACCTGCACGGGCGATGGGGTTGGAGATGGACGACATAACCGGAGCGCCCGCCGGTCCCATAACGCCCCGGGACAGGGGGCCAAGGCCAGCGTTAAGGGCAGCGGAGGCCCCGCCCGCCAGCAGGTCACCAGCGGACGGCGCGTTCTCGCCATTGGCCACCACACGGTCCTGGATGGTGTTACCGGCCCCAGAGGCGCCGAGGGCCGCCGGGCCAGCGTAGGGCACCAGAGCGGCAGCAGCGTAGGGCGCCGCCGAGGCCAAGCCACCGGCCGCGTCATAAGCCGCCCCGCCCAGGTTGCCCCGGGCAAGGTCCGCGCCCAGGCGGTGGATGGACTGCCCATCATACTGCTGGGACCCGGCAATGGACTGCCCAGCACCGCGCAGAGCCTGCCCGGCCGAGAGGGCCATGGCGCCGGGCGCGTTCGGGTCAGAGCCGGGAGCGAGAAGGTCACGGCCAATGGTCGCACCCAGGCCGTTGCCGGACAGGTGCGCGTTGCTCCATTCGCCCTCACTGGTGGCGAGGTTGCCCAGACCGGACACAATGGACCCAGCCGAGTTCCTGGCGGCAGCGAGAGGGGACGTGGAGGATGCGTTGGGGTTGCCCTTGGCGTACTCGTCCAGAATCTGCTGGTCCGAATAGCCGGCCTTACGGGCACCCGAGAAGTCAAACCCGGCCTGAGGCTGGGCGGATAGGTAATCGACAACCTGAGACGGGCTGTACCCGGCCCCAAGGGCGCCTTGAACGTCGAATGTGGGCAATTAGGTTCCTTGGTGATGGATGGATTGAGGATGGCCCGAGGTGTCGGGCTGGTGGTGGCTTGTTGGCTTGTTCAGCATGGCCGAAGGACAGGAGGCGTCCGCCTGCTCGCGTACCTGTGTGCCCGCGTCGTTGCCCAAGCAGGGCTTACTGGCGAAGTCCCGGGGGAATACGGCGGGATAGGGCCGCGATCCCTTGCATGGTAATGTGGACCTGCTGGCCCATCTTCGGTCCGGCTGGCCCCTCGTAATGGTTCAGGAGGTGCTTAAGGTGCCCAGCGTGTTCTCGGTTGGCGTACCCCTGGAGTTTGCCGGTTCTGGTGCGGAAAACCCAGTGATTGGCCATCAGCCACGCAATGAACTTATTCTCTTTCATGTGCAGGTGCTTGGCGGCGGACCGTAAGGTCAGGGTGTTCCTGGCCTCTACAAGGTCATCATAAACTCGAACCTTCGGGGCATCTTCCGCAATCTTGGCGTCCCGCTCTGCCACCTGGGCGGTGTAGTCCAGCAGCAGGCCGCGTAGGACGTGCGGGTTGTTCAGGTCCACCGCCGCCGCCGGGGTGTTCTGCTGGCGGGCATCATTCAGGGCCGCCTCCATGCGGTTGAACTCTGCGATGTAGGCCAGCTTGAACTTTAACGCCTCAGCCCCGGTGAAGCCCATGGCCAGGAGCGTGAAACCGTCGCGGTCCATCTCGAACAAGCGGGCTTGGCGCACGCCGCCGCGAGGCATTGGGACGTGTTCCCATGTCAGTCCAAAATTGGACGCACATGCCGGGGCGGATGCAATCAAAACGTCAATATCCCGCAGGACATGATTGTGGTCCTTCAAGAAATACGCGGCCACGGCGCGGCTGGTGGTGACGGCCTTGCCGGACTTGATGGTGACGATGGGAGAAGCGGGCAGGATTGTCAGAGACATGGTTGGGGTTTCCTGGATGGATGGGAGGCCGAGAAGCGGGCCACGTGGGCGGGCTTTTCTCTAAGGGGGGGGGGGGGGAAGTTGGGCATGTTTTCGGGAAAGCCCTAGGAACACTCTGCCGGATTGATGACGATACGATCCCAAAACCGGCAGGCCCAAGCGGAGGCCGAAAAGCGGTGCCGGTTAGACGCTGGCTCAGGGCTGGGACGGCAGGATCGGAGTGGAAATGTGGAAGGGGCTGGAGGTGTGTTCCAGCAATAGGGAGGAAAATTGGCACTTAACGCGCAGAAGGCTTTGATCTGGATGAATAATCCGGGATTCACGCGCGGCGGCGCAACGTCGCTGAATTTGGGGCGTTTTCCAGTCAGCAGGGCCGTGGACACTTTTAAGTGGTAAGGTTGGCCTGTATGAACAGCTTATTGTTGAGCGCGACGGGGCGGGATCATGGCCTCTGGCCGCTCATTTTGTAATTTGATGGATGATTGATGCTTAAGTTTTCCCGTATCGCCGCCCGGTCCTTGGTTGTCCTGCCGCTCCTGGCCACGCTGCCCGGGTGCATCCCGCAAATGGTGCTGAACTCAGAAGACCATCAGCATTATTCTGATTATGTCGTTAAGACTGAGCAGATTAACACGGAACGCGAGAAGGATGGGCTGCAACCTGACAAGATCATGACCTTCAACGAATGGAAGGGCACGGCGCCTTAATCGCTTAGTGGTGTCCTTAGCGTCACTACTTGTTACGCCCTTATCATCCTTTTCTAAGCGGAAAGGACGCCCTCGTAAGGGGGGGGGGCACCGCATGATGCTGAATGTTGATCAGGAAAAATATGATGCCCCAACGCGGCAAACTCAGGCCCGAACTGATAGAGCAGATTGAAATCCATCGCTACTATTGGGAACGTATGGATGCTTGCCTAAGACAGGCTATTGCCATGCTTGGTTTATCAGGAGGTCTTAGTTCTCTTGCCCCATTAGTTTTAAACTGGAGCGGACAGCAGGGCATATTAGAAATTAGGGTTGCGGGGCTATGGATAATTGCCGCAGTCGTGGTGATGCTTGTTCTTACCATCTTTTTGGGTGAAGAAGATCGCCGTCTTAATGAGCACTACTTAACGCACCACACCAAGACGCCCTTACTTCCACCGCTTTTGGGCATTTCAAGTCGTAGTAGGCGAGCTTTTTGGATTGCGTGCGTCACGCTTGAAGGCCGCATCTTGCTGGTGCTGTGCTATTGGCTTGGGCAGCTTGTATTAAGTAAAACTCACTTATAAAGGCCCCTATTCCTTCCAGGGCCTCCAGGTACGCATGGTCCTGCGCGGCACCGAGCCGTGGTTTGTGGCTGCTGACGTGTGCCGCGTGCTGGAGATCGGCAACGGGCCGATGGCCATTCGCCGCCTGGATGACGAGGAAAAGGGTGTCAGCATTGTTGATACCCTTGGCGGGGCGCAGAAACTCACCATCATCAACGAGTCCGGCCTTTACTCCCTGATCCTGACCAGCCGGAAACCTGAGGCCCGCACCTTCAAGCGGTGGATCACCGCCGAGGTCATCCCGTCCATCCGTAAAACGGGCGGGTACGGGCAGGCCGTCCAGCCGGTGCCGGTAAGCCGCGAGGCGTTAATGGCCCAGGCCCTGCTGGCGGCTAACGAGGTGCTTGCGGAGACCACGCAGCGGGCGCCCGTGAAGCCCATGGCCAGCAGCGCGAAACCATCGCGGTCCATGGTGTACTCGCGGTGCTGCTGCGTTCCGGTGCTGGGGGTGGTGAAGTACCCCGGTCCAAAATTGGGCAGGGGTCCACCGGCCTGGAACTGGAGGGCGTCAATGTCCCGCAGGACGTGCTTGTGCTGCTTGCCGAAATACTCGGCCACGGCGCGGCTGGTGGTCACGGCCTTACCGGACTGGGTGGTGACGGTGGGGGCGGTGGAGGTGAGAGTGTTCCAGCAATAGTGAGGAAAATTGGCACTTTTGGCGTTGGCCAGCTTGTCCTTCATGTCCTCCAGGACCCGCTGGCTGACCTGCGCGGCCCGGGCCAGGAACTCCAGGTCCGACATTTCCCCGCTCGCCACCTTTTCCTGGCCAGCGATGTACCCGCCGGACTTGCGGAGGCTGGGAAGGACCTCACGGGTCACCCAGTCCTGGAACTCGCGGGCCAGACCCATGCGCTGGGCACGCATTACGAGGACGTACACGCCGCTTTCGGAAACGACGCTTAGGCGCTGGAGGCCACCAAGGGTATTACAACTTGTAATGCCCTTCTGGTCCGGGTCTAAAGCGGCGAGGGCGTTCGCGGGATTGCCACGGCCCAGCGCCCGGCACACGTCAGCCGCGACAAACCAAGGCGCGTCGTCAATGGTCACCACGCGGACCTGGGCGCGGTCCTGGAAGTTGAAGAGGGTTACGGGGGAGGGGTGGGTACGTGCCGCCACCACACAGACCTGGGCCTTGATTAACGGTACAGTTTCAGCTCTCTATCTAGAGCTAAGCTTAAAAGGCACTATTTTGATGGCAATACCATTTACCGCTCCTGTGTACGGGGGCAGCGCATATAATTGCCCCCACTGTCACGCATACGCGAAGCAATATACAGGGCAATTATACCACGGGGCACATGGGGGGGTGAACACCTTGCCTATCAGTGCGGGGCGGTGGGAAGTTTCGCTTTGCGACCACTGTGAGGGGGTGGTGTTTTGGCATGACGGAATTATGTCGTACCCTTCGTCCGGTAGTGCCCCACCACCTAACTCTGACATTCCAGACGGCATTCGTGCGGATTACCAAGAGGCAGCGGCGATACTTTCACGATCTCCTAGGGGCGCTGCTGCGTTATTGAGACTCGCCATTCAAAAAATTTGTCAACACCTAGGTTTGCCTGGAAGGCACTTGGATACAGACATTGGAGCGCTGGTTCAGCGAGGGCTGTTACCTGCGGTACAGCAAGCCCTGGATGCTGTACGGGTCATCGGTAATAACGCGGTTCACCCGGGACAACTTGACTTAACTGACGATCCGCAAAGTGCTGCAACCTTGTTTTTGCTGATTAACTTGATTGCTGAGCAGTTGATTACGGCCCCAAAGCAAGCCCAAGCGATTTATGATAGCCTACCTGAAGGGGCACGCAATGCGATAAGCCGGCGTGACGCTCCAAGGGGAGGATAACCTCTCCATCCGTCACATGCCGTCAACATACAGCCCCGACAGGTCCAATTCGGGCCACGTCACCTTTTCTATGGCTTCTTTCAGCTTGGGCATGGGCACGCCCTTAAGGTACCTTTTCCGGCTCTCCCCGCCGCCTTCATGACCCGTCAGAAGGTCAATCCAGCCCTCGTTCACGTCCGCCGCATATAGCTTGGTGGTCACCCCATGGCGGAATGAGTGGTAGTTCAGGCCCTTCCGGTACACGCCAATAATCTGCCGGTAACGGGTGAACTGCTTGGTGATTTTGTAGCCTAGCTTACTATCCACCCCCTCAGGCTTAAGTTCGGGGAACAGTGAGTCCTTGGGGGCCGGGGCGGTGGCCTCCACGTACTGGAGGAAGCCCATCCGCATGAGTTCGGAGTGCAGGGGCACCTTGCGGCGGGACTGCTCGTTCTTGATGGACCGGCCGTCCTCGTCGGTGATGTTGAGGAACCAAACGCCGTCCTCCTGGCCCACGTCCGAGCGGCGAAGCTGGGCGAACTCTTCCAGGCGGTTGCCGTGGTACAGGCCCAGCAGCGGGAGCCAGAACAGGGCGTCCCGGATTATCTCATCCCCTTGTTCGGCCCGGCGGGTCCGCTTGCAGCCCGTCCAGATGGGCGCGGCGAACAGCTTCACCAGTTCATCACCTGACCACATGTCGTTCTGGGTCCGCGCTGGCCCCTTGGCCTTGAACGTGAAGCCACGGACGGGGTTCTGGTGGGTGCGCGGGAGCCTGCCGGTCTCGGTCAGGAACTCAAAGAACCGCGAGGCGGCCCAGAAATGGCGCTTGATGGTCTTTTCCGCCAGCTTTGGGGCATCAGGTGGCGCCTCGTCTATGATGGTCTGAATAGACTTGCCCTTGTCCTTGGGGGACTTGCGGTACACGGCCGGCAGCTTGCGGAGGGTGGTCCGCAGCAGTTCCCCGTCTGCTGGCGTGAACTGGTCAATGGGCTTGTCGCCCACGATCTCCAGGAACATGGCCACGGACACCTGGGCTTGCCTATGGGGGCCTGCGCGTAAGCCGGACGAGTCCCGGCACCAGTCACTGAACGCCTCGGCAAAGCTGGACGCCAGGGGCAGAGCAGGCACTGGCGGGGACGGGGCGGCCTGCTGGGCCATGGCGGGAGCGGGCAGGGGCGTGGAGGCGGTGGCGGTATCGTTCGACAACACCAGCGGTTCAGTGCCCAGGGTGCGGCGCTCGACGGCCTCCCAGCCCTTGATGGCCGTTTCCAGCAGGCCGTAGCTAAGGCGGCCCAGCAGGTCCTCAGGGAGGTTGTGGCTCTTGAGAAGGCGACGGGCGGCGATCAACACCAGATCATCCAGCGTGTTCATCTTGAGGTCCCGGCGCAGGCTATCCTGGGCATTGCGGATGGCCCTTAGGTCCGCCTCGTCGGCCGTTTCCGTGGCTCCAGGTTCCCATGTGGGGTCATAAACGGCCGTGAACGGCTCCCGCTGTATCCGGCGGTCCAGGTCCTCGTCCAGGAATTGCTTTAGATTGGCCCTCAGGATGGCCTGTAGGTCGGCATCGGCGCTCATGCACGCCCCTCGCGCTTGCCGTAGCGCGTCATCAAACACTGCATCCAATAGCCCCGCCCGGTGTTCGGCCTCTCGGTAGTTCTGGGTTCCGAGGCTGAGGCATATCTCATTACCAGCCGAGCCGGGAAGCCGGCGGCGGTAGTGGTAGAGGGACCGCTTGCGGGTGATGTGGGAACACTTGTGGGAACGTCGAGGCAAGACGGCAGGTCCAGCGGTTGGGCCGGTCTGCTAAGTGTCTGAATTGTCTTGGAAATAAAGCCGCATTGGCTGGGGGACCTGGATTCGAACCAAGGCTGTCCGAGTCAGAGTCGGAAGTTCTACCGCTAAACTATCCCCCAGCGGCGGTGCCGGGCTGTTAGCATTGCCTGGAGCGTTCGGCAAGTCTTGTCGCTTCATATTCGCGTCATAAATTTTACTCATGGGAGAGGGAGGGGCCAATTCTGGCTTGCCCATACCCCTGAAAACGCGATTATACTTAAGATGAACGGGTAGTATTAGGGACGATGGGCAGCCAATTTTCCACCTCAAGCCATGCCGGGACGGCCGATTCGCGCCGCGCTTGGCGTCGCCCGGTGTTTGGCAGCATCGATCTGGGCACCAATAACTGCCGGATGCTGGTTGGCACGCCAGCCGCGCAGGGTTTCCATGTGCTGGATAGTTTTTCCCGCGTCGTCCGCCTGGGCGAGGGGTTGTATGAGACTGGCAGGCTCTCGCCTTTGGCCATGGACCGTGCCATCGCCTCGCTCAACATCTGCGCCGACCGTGTCCGCCGCTTCGCGGCTGGGGGCAATCACGGGCCGCTGAAGCTGCGGGCCATCGCCACCGAGGCCTGCCGCCAAGCAGAGAACGGCGCCGAGTTCATCACCCGCGCGCGTGAGGCCACCGGCTTGCCGCTGGAAATCATCAACCCGCGCGAGGAAGCCGAACTGGCGATGGAGAGCTGCGCCTCATTACTCTCGCGCGATGGTCGCCGGGCGCTGCTGTTCGACATTGGCGGCGGTTCGACGGAGATCGCCTGGGTGCGGATCAACGGCTGCGCCCCGCCTGAGCTGATCGGCTATGTCTCGCTGCCGGTTGGAGTCGTCACGCTGTCCGAGCGTTCTGTCAGCTGCTGCTACAGCCCGGCCGGCTTTTCCCGGCTAGTGGACGACATCGCCGCCATGCTCCACCCGTTCGAGGCTGTGCACCGCATTGGCGAGGAAATCCGCCGGGGTGGCGTGCTCATGATCGGCACCTCCGGTACTGTGACCACGCTGGCCGGGGTATCGCTGAAGCTGGAGCGCTACCGGCGCGGGCTGGTGGATGGCATCTCCCTGACCCGTGACGCTGTGGACGCCGCCCTGACCGAAGCCCGCGCCTTGGGCCGTGAGGGATTGAGTCGCCACCCGTGCATAGGCCAGGAGCGGGTGGATTTCGTTCTACCCGGCTGCGCCATTTTTGCCGCAATTCATGAGCTTTGGCAGGTGCCGGAGCTTGTTGTTGCCGATAGGGGCTTGCGCGAAGGCATGCTTATGCGGCTGATGCGCACTGTAACCCCGCCTAAACGGAATTTTCTTCACGCATGACATCCGGTTCTCCCCTGCCGCCACGCCGCGATGCGGTGCGGCTCAAAAACGCGCGCAAGCTCTCGCCATCGTCCCAGCGCTGGCTGCAACGCCAGCTCAACGACCCCTACGTGACCGCCGCCAAGGCGCAGGGCTGGCGCTCGCGCGCGGCGTTCAAGCTCATCGAGCTGGACGATAAATATCACCTCATCACCAAGGGCGCGCGGGTGCTGGACCTCGGCGCCGCCCCTGGCGGTTGGTCGCAGGTGGCGCTCGCCCGTGGGGCGGTCAGCGTGGTGGGCGTGGACCTGCTGCCCATCGACCCGGTGGCCGGGGCTGAGTTCATCCAGGGCGACTTCCTGGAGGAAGGCATGGAGCAGCGGCTCGAGGCGCTGCTCGGCGGCAAGGCCGATCTCGTGATGTCCGACATGGCGCCCAACACCTCCGGGCATGTCGCCACCGACCATCTGCGCATCATGGCCCTGGCCGAAACGGCGCTGGCCTTCGCCTGCGACATTCTGGCCCCTGAGGGCGCCTTTGTGTGCAAGCTGTTCCAGGGCGGTGCGGAGAAAAGCATGCTGGACACGCTGAAGCTGCGCTTCCGCACCGTGCGCCATGCCAAGCCTCCCGCCAGCCGCAAGGATTCGAAGGAGATGTACGTGGTGGCGACCGGATTCCGTCCCGGTTAGCTGCCCCCCTTGCTCCGCGCGCTGGCTCCGGTTATTGGGAACCGCCAAGGTCTTATTTTGAAAGCGCGGCCATGGCATCCGACACTTCTTTCCAGCTGGATTTCTCCGATCGTATCGCGGAGGCACTCGCCTTCGACGACGTTTTGCTGGTTCCCGCCTATTCCCAGGTTCTGCCCAACGCGGTGAGCACCACCACGCGGCTGACCCGTGAGATCTCGCTGAACATCCCGCTCGTCTCCGCCGCCATGGACACGGTGACGGAAGCCGCCATGGCCATCGCCATGGCGCAGCAGGGGGGCATCGGCGTAATTCACAAGAACTTCACCATCGAGCAGCAGGCCGCCGAGGTCCGCCGGGTGAAGAAGTTCGAGAGCGGCATGGTGGTGAACCCGCTCACCATCTACCCGGACCAGACCCTGGCCGATGCCCGCGCCCTGATGCAGCAGCACAACATTTCGGGCTTTCCCGTGGTGGAGCGCGATGGCAAGCTCGTTGGCATCCTCACGCACCGCGACGTGCGCTTCGCCAGCGACCCGAACGCCAAGATCTACGAGCTGATGACGCGTGAGAACCTCGCCGTGGTGAGGCCGGGCGTCTCGCCCGAGGAAGCTCGCGCCATCCTGCACAAGCGCCGGTTGGAGCGCCTGCTGGTGGTGGACGAAAATTACCACTGCATCGGCCTGCTCACCGTGAAGGACATGGACAAGGCAGAGGCGCATCCGCTGGCCAACAAGGACGAGCTGGGACGCCTGCGCGTGGCCGCCGCCACTGGCGTTGGCAATGACGGCAGCGAGCGCGCCGCCGCGCTGATCGACGCCGGGGTGGACGTGGTGGTGGTGGACACCGCCCATGGCCATTCCGATGGCGTGCTTCAGGCCGTTGCCCGGATCAAGAAGGCCTCCAACAACGTGCAGATCATCGCTGGCAACGTCGCTACGCCGGACGGCGCGCTGGCGCTGATCGACGCGGGGGCGGACGGCATCAAGGTCGGCATCGGCCCTGGCTCCATCTGCACCACACGCGTGGTGGCCGGTGTCGGCGTGCCGCAGTTCACGGCCGTGATGGAAACCGCGGCCCTCTGCCGCGCCCATGGCGTGCCGGCCATCGCCGATGGCGGCATCCGCGCCTCGGGCGACATGGTGAAGGCCCTGGCCGCTGGCGCGGACGCGGTGATGGTCGGTTCCATGCTGGCCGGGACCGACGAAGCGCCGGGCGAGGTGTTCCTCTACCAGGGGCGGTCCTACAAGTCCTATCGCGGCATGGGCAGCCTGGGCGCCATGGCGCGTGGCTCGGCCGACCGCTATTTCCAGCAGGAGATCAAGGATTCTCTGAAGCTGGTGCCGGAAGGCATCGAGGGCCGCGTGGGCTATAAGGGGCCGATGGCCGCCGTGGTCCACCAGCTCGTGGGCGGCTTGCGCGCGGGCATGGGCTATACCGGCGCTGCCACAATCTCCGCTCTGCAGACGGGCACGAAGTTCCGCCGCATCACCGGGGCGGGCCTGCGCGAGAGCCATGTGCACGATGTCGCCATCACACGCGAAGCGCCGAACTACCGCCAGGAAGGCTGAAGCCTCAGGCCTTTAAAGCCTCCCACGCCGTTACCAGATAAAGTCGCAGAGACGGGCCGAATAACGCCCGTCTCGCAACAATGTGCTGGTCTGGGAGGAAAAGGCCATGCGAATGAACATCTTTAACGTTGGTTTGGCATCGTTGATGCTCGCGGGCCACGGTATGTTGCGTGACGATGAGGAGGCGCCTCGTCACAGCGCAAATGAGGAAAGCTGGCAGAGCGCGCCGGACTACCGGCGGCCTTCCCCATGGCGGCAGGAGCCCGAGCGGGACGAGAGGCCGCATTAAAGGCACACCCTAGCCAACTGCGCCGCGGCCTTGTTAGCATCGGCCGGAATGACGCGGGGGCTTAATGGACGCGACGGAGATGCAGGCGGCCCTCACGGTCCGTGGCTTGGCGAAATCCTTTGGTCGCAAGGTGGTCGAGGGGCTGGACCTTACCATTTATCCGGGCGAGTTCTACGCCCTGCTTGGCCCCAATGGTGCGGGCAAAACCACCACGCTACGCATGATCGCCGGGCTGATGCGCCCGGATGATGGGTGCATCTCGGTTTATGGCCGCGATGTGCTGGCCGACCCGCTCGGCGCCAAGGCGATCATGGCCTGGATCCCCGACGAGCCGCTGCTCTACGGTCGGCTAAGCCCGCTTGAATATCTCGCCTTCGTCGCCGGTCTGTGGGGCGTGGAGGCGGAGCGTGCGCAAACCCGCGCCGAGGAGTTGCTGGACACGCTTGGCCTCTGGCCGCACCGCAACGAACGCTGCGAGGGCTTCTCGCGCGGTATGAAGCAGAAGACCGTGCTGGCGGGCGCGCTGATCCATGACCCAAAATTCCTGCTGCTCGACGAACCTCTCACCGGGCTGGACGCCGCCTCCGCCCGGCTGGTGAAAGACCTGCTGCGCCAGCATGTGGAGGGCGGGGCGGCGATCATCCTCACGACGCACATCCTTGAGGTGGCGGAGCGCCTAGCCACCCGCATCGGCATTCTCTCCGGCGGGCGGCTGCTGGCCGATGGCGATTTACCGGCCTTGCGGGATCGGGCCGGGGTTTCTGGTTCGTTGGAGGATGTGTTCCTCCATCTCACCGCCACCGCCGCGTGATGCTCGCGGCTCCGGGCTTCCTCTGGTTGCTGCGCCACGAACTGCGCGTGCTCTGGCGCGGCTCGATATTGGTGCGCACGCATAAGCATGTGCTTATCCCGGTCATCGCGGTGGGGGTGATCTTCCAAGGCATCGCGCTGCTGCTGGCGGGGCAGATCGTGCGCCACCCGCTCCCCGCCAACCAGATGCTGCTGGCCGCCAATATCAACATTGTCTTCCTGTTCGCGCTGATGTTCTCCCGCGCCATGACCGCGAGTATCGACGTGATTTACGGCCGGGGTGACGCCGATTTCCTGCTCGCCTCGCCAATCCCGCCGGGGCGCGTGCTGGCGGTGCGGATGCTCGGCGTGGCCGTGAGCATCGCCGCTCCCTGGGCGCTGTTGGGCGGGGTGCTGGCCAATGCGTTGGCGGTGTACGGCCAGTTCTGGGCGCTGGCGGTGTATCCCATGCTGCTGGCCGAGGGGTTGATGGTCGCGGCTTTGGCCTTTGCCACGGTCACGGCGCTGCTCGGGCGCATCGGCCCGGCGGCGGCAAGGCGGGCGGGGCATACGCTGGCGCTCGGGGTGGGGATCGGCATCTTCATCCTGGGTCAGCTCTCGCGCTTCGTGCCGCCGCAAACGCTGGTGCGGTTCTGGCAGGCCATGCTGCCAGGGCCGGGCGGCGGCGGGAGCGCCTTTCTCTTCGCGCGCGGGCTGCTGGGGCATGGGGTGGATCTTCTCGCCAGCATCGCGGTCAGTCTCGCGGTGTTCGCGCTGGCCTGGCGGGTGCTGGCCAGACCCTTCGCCGAGGGTGCCATCACCGCCGCGGCCTATCGCCCACCCGGACGCACCGGGGCGCAGGGCGGGCGCTTCGCTAACACCGCCTTTTCCGCCCTGTTCGCCAAGGATCTGCGGTTGCTCGGCCGCTTTCCGGGGCTGATCTCGCAGGTGGTGTACCGCTCGCTTACGCTGGTGCCAGTGGTGTTCATCTTGGCGGGCAAGGGCGAGGCTTATGGCGGCATGGCTGTGGTGCCGCCGCTGCTGGTATTCCTGGCCGGGCAGTTGGGGCTGTTCTTCATCTCGGTGCTGCGCGGAACCGAGGACGCGCCGGAACTGACCGCCACGGCTCCCGTGCCGGTTGCACTGCCACCGAGGGTCAGTATCGCCGCCGCCGGTTATGCCGCGCTGCTCATCCTGGCCCTGCCGGTGCTAGTCACCATGGCCAGCGCGCCCAATCTGCTGGCCCCCTTGCTCGCGGGGCTGGCCGGGGTGCTGCTGTGCAACCTCACGCTTGGGCTGCGTTTGCCCATTCCGCTGGTGCGCGCCGAGTTTGGTAAGTCCCAAACTGGCACGGCGCTGGGGTTGATCCTGGGGGTTGGCGTCAGCAGCCTGTGGTCATTGGCGGTATGGCTGCTCGTGGCGCCCCACCCGTTTGCTTGGCTGGTGACGCATCCGGCCTAGCCGACGGGCACGTTGTCCAGCAGACGCACCGCGCCGAGCTTGGCGGCGGCAATCAACCGTGCCGGGCGGGCAAACCCCTCCAGCGGCTCCAGCGTATGGGCATGCACTAGGGCCACGTAATCCGGCACCATCCCGGCCTTGGACAGGGAGTGCCGGGCATCGTGCAATGTCGCCGCCACTTCCTTCCCGGCAACGATTTCCTGCGCGGCATGGCTCAGCGCCGCATAGAGTGCCGGAGCGGCCTTGCGCTCGGGCTCGGAGAGGTAGCGGTTGCGAGAGGAGAGGGCGAGGCCGCCCGTCTCACGCACGATCGGCACCGGCACCACGCGCACCGGCAGTGCCAGATCCTCCACCATGCGGCTCACCACCTGCACCTGCTGCCAGTCCTTCTCGCCGAAATAGGCGGCTTCCGGCCGGACCTGCCCGAACAGCTTGGCCACCACCGTGGCCACGCCGGAGAAATGTCCGGGGCGGGAGGCGCCCTCCCATTTCAGCGCCGGGCCGCCTACGGTGATCGTCGTGGCGCTATGGGGCGGGTACATGATCTCGGGCGTCGGCAGCCAGATCAGCGCGCAGCCAGCCGCCTCAAGCTTGTCCAAATCGCCTTTCTCGTCACGCGGATAGCGGGCGAAATCCTCGTTCGGACCGAACTGCGTCGGGTTGACGAAGATACTGGCCGCGACCGGCAGCCCAGCGGCCTTGGCGGCGGAGACAAGGGTGAGATGCCCCTCGTGCAACGCCCCCATGGTCGGCACGAAGCCGACCGGACCCAGCGCCTCTCGTGCGGCGCGCAATTCCTCGAGTGTTCTGGCGATCATCATTTGGCACGGGGTTTTGACCATTTTGCGCCAACCGTCCAGCCCCTGGGCAAGGGCGCCGGGCGCCGCTAGAAAAGACGCATGAGCGCACGTACCAAACCCTGGGTTAAGGCTGAGCAAAAACTTGGGTTCCGCGCCGCCAGAATTCCCATCCTTCTGAGCCTGCTGCCCGTGCTGTGCGGGATAACCCAGGCGGGGTGCGCGGCGGCATTGCTGGCGGGGGTGCTGCATCTGGGGCCTGGGGCCTGGATGTCCGTGCTCTATGCACTCGGCTTTATCGCCGCAGCGGGGGCGCGGGCGTATCTGCAAATGCAGGTGGAGCGGCAGAATTTCGAGCTGGGGGCATCCGCGCGGCGCCGGCTGCGCGGCGCGGTGCTGGCGGCGCTGCTGGCACAAGGCCCGGCAGGTTTGCGCGGGCGTCACTCGGCGGACCTCGCCGCCACGGCGGTGGACCGGGTGGAGGCGATGGACGGCTTCCACGCTCGCTGGATCCCCGCGACGGCCCTGGCGGTGCTCGGCCCCGCGCTGGTGGGGCTGGCGGCGCTCTGGGTGGATTGGCGCTCGGGGCTGACGCTGCTGCTGGCCGGGTTGTTCGTGCCGTTCGCCATGGCGGTGGCGGGCATAGGTGCCGGGGTTGCGGCCAAGAAGCAGTTCCTGGCCATGACCCGGCTGCAAATCCGCTTCCTCGACCGTATCCGTGGCATCTCGACCATCGTGCTGGCGGGCCGCGCGGCTGATGAAGCCCGCGCTTTGGCCGAAGCCGCCAAGGAGCTGCGCCAGCGCACCATGCGCGTGCTGCGCGTCGCCTTCCTCTCCTCCACGGCGCTTGATCTGGCGGCAGCGGCGGCGCTGGTGATTATCGTGCTGCGCTTCGCCCCGGTGTTGCACGGGCACACGGCGCTGGCTCCCACGGCGCTGTTCATGCTGCTGCTGGTGCCGGAGTTCTTCGCCCCGCTGCGCGCTTTTTCCGCTGTCTACGCCGATCGCATGGCGGTGGAGGCGGTGGCCGACGATTTCGCCGCCTTGCCGGAACCCCCGCCTGCCGTGCCTGCGGTGGATATCCGCTCCGTTGCCGCGCATGGGGTGACGCTGGCTTTCGAGCACGTCACCTATTCCTGGGAGGCGTCCCGCCCGGCGGTGGTGGAGAATCTCTCCTTCAAGGTTGGGCGCGGCGAGATGCTGCTGCTCACCGGCGCCTCCGGCTCCGGCAAATCCACCATCATGGACCTCATCCTCGGCTTCCTCGCGCCGCAATCGGGCAAGGTCACCATCAACGGCGTGGAGATGGACACGCTGATCCCGGCGGCCCGCACCAAGATGCTGGGCTGGATCGGCCAGCGCCCGGTGATCTTTGCGGGCACCATCGAGGAGAATATCCGCTTCGCCCGCCCCGCCGCCAGCGAGACGGAGCTGGCCGACGCCATTCGCCACGCGCATCTTACGGAGCTGATCGCCAGCCTGCCGCAGGGGCTGAAGACGCCCATCGGCGAGGGCGGGTTCGGCGTCTCGGGCGGGCAGGCGCAGCGCATCGCCATCGCCCGCGCTTTCCTGAAGGACGCGCCGTTGCTGCTGCTCGATGAGCCCACCGCGCATCTCGACCCCGCCGTGGAGCGCGACGTGCTCGAAAGCCTCAAGCACCTCGCCGCCGGGCGCACAGTGGTGCTGGCCACGCATTCCACCATGGCCATGGATTTCGCTAAAACCATAGGCGCGAAGCGGCTGGATCTCGACGCATTACGATACGCCAGCTGGCGGAGTGTGACGGCATGAGCCCGATGCGCCGTATCCTCTCCTTGTGGCTCCGCGATGCTGGTTGGCTGGCGCTGGCGGTGCTCCTCTCCCTGGCGGCGCTGGCTGCCGGTGTGGCGTTGATGGGCTTCTCCGGCCGCTATCTTGCGCTCTCCCTCGCGGGTACGGCGGTGCTGGTGCCGTTGGGGCTGCAATTCATCGGCTCGGTGCGTGTAGTGCTGCGTTATATGGAGCGCGTGGTCTCGCATGAGGCGATTTTCCGCGCCCTGGCGGATCTGCGCGTCTGGCTGTTTCGGGGCTTGGCGGCGAGTGCCGCGGGCGGGCTTGGCTTCCGCCGTGCGGGCGACGCGCTCTCTCGTTTGGTCAACGACGTGGACGCACTGGACGGGCTGTTCCTGCGCATCTTCGTGCCGGGAATGAGCGCACTTATGCTGGTGCCGGTGCTAGCCTGGGTGCTGTGGCGCGAGCATGCGGCCGCGGCGCTGGTGCTGCTTCCGTTCCTCTATGTTGCCTTTTATTTGCCGGTGCTGGCCGCGCGGGCGGCGCGGGAGAATGCAGGCAAGGCGGGGCAGGCGATGTCCGGCCTGCGCTCGGCGGCGTTGGATGCGCTGCACGGGCTGCGCGAGGTGAAGATTTTCGAGGCCGAGGGGCGGATGCTGGCGGCGGTGCAGTCGCGCGAGGCTGCGCTGCTGGCAGCGCAGCGCGAGTTGGTGGCCAAAGGCAGCGCTCTCAATGCCCGTGCTTTTATCCTGGCTCAGGGTGGAATTCTACTGGCCATCCTGCTCGGGTTCCTAGGCGCGCCGGTGGCGGCGATCATCGCCGTGATGGTGCTGACAACGGCGTTCGAGACCGTGCTCGGTCTGCCCCGAGCCGGGCTGCTCTACGGCCAGGCCAATGCCGCCGCCATGCGCGTGGTGCAGGCCGCCGAGGCTCCGCCCGCCGTGCCGGACCCGGCAACGCCTTCACCGATGCCTTCACGCAATTCCATTGCCTTCGAGCATGTCAGCTTCCGCTACGGGTTGGATCGGCCCTGGGTGTTCGAGAATCTCTCCCTGCAAGTGCCACAGGGTGCGCGCGTGGCCATCCTCGGGCCGTCGGGGGCGGGCAAATCCACCATCGCCGCGCTGCTGCTGAAGCTGGTTGCTCCGGTGAGCGGGCAGATCCGCCTCGGCGGCACGGATGTCTTGCTGCTGCCTTCGGAAGAACTGCGTCACCGCATCGCCTATCTGGGACAGACATCGCAGCTCTTCGCCGACACCATCCGCAACAACCTGTTGCTGGGCGACCCGGCGGCGGATGACGCGCGGCTCTGGGCGGCGCTGGAGGACGCTCAGGTGGCGGATGTCGTGCGGGCTCTGCCGGAAGGGCTGGATGCCTGGGTGGGCGAGGGCGGGGCCACGCTCTCCGGTGGGCAGGGGCGGCGTTTGGCGCTGGCGCGCACGTTGCTGATGGACGCGCCGATCCTGGTGCTGGACGAGCCCTGCGCTGGCCTCGATGCCGCCACCGAGCAGGAATTCTTCAAGGTGCTGAACAATGTGACGGAAGGCCGCACCGTGTTGCTGATTCTACACCGCCTGACCGGGGTGGAGCAGCTCGACCGCATCTGGCGCCTCACGGGCGGGGCGCTGATTTCGGCTGCGGGATAACGTGCAGTCGGATTTTTCTTGAAGCGGGACAGAAAACTCCCATAATATCCAGTCACCGGGATGCCTCTAGGAGGGTTCCGGGACTCCGTCCGTCCGCCAGTAAAGGGGGCGAAAGGGGTAATTTTCGAGACTGCCAAAATACCTTGCTTTTGAAGGGGGTTTTATCGTGACCTATGATTTCGCGCCGCTGTTTCGTACCGCCATTGGGTTCGACCGTCTGGCCCGGCTCGTGGATACCTTGCCGCAGGACGCAGCTGGTTATCCGCCCTATAATATCGAGAAAACCGGAGAGGATTCTTACCGTGTTACCCTCGCCGTGGCCGGGTTCTCGGCCGACGACATCGAACTGACGGTGAAGGATAATGCTCTTCTGGTCTCCGGCAAGGTTGCCGAGGCGCCGGAGCGGAAGGCTGAATTCCTGCATCGCGGCATTGCCGCACGGGCCTTCTCGCGCCGCTTTGTCCTCGCCGACCACATGGTGGTGGAAGGCGCCGAGTTGACCAACGGCCTGCTGCATATCGCTCTGCGCCGCGTGGTGCCGGAAAGCGCCAAGCCGCGCCGGATCGCCATCAACACGCAGACAGCCTCGCAGCAATTGCCGCAGGCGGCTTAAGCCAAGAGGGGGCGGTGACGCCCCCCTCTTCATGGTGTTTTGAGCATGTCCGTGCCGATGAAGGTGGGGATCACCAGCAGCACCGTGCCGCGATGCATCACCGTTAGCGCGGGGCCGGGCTCGAAGCTCTGGAAATCGCCCGCGAACTTCGCTGCCGTGGCGCTGGTGCTGCCGGGCATGGCGATGACCAGCACGTTTTTGCCAAGTAACGATGACGGCGGTGCCGAGAAGGCAAACTGATGCGGCTCGACGCCAAACACCGTGACGGTAACAAGCGAGTTGCGCAGGGCGTAACCAATCTTCCCGGCGTCGAACCATTTTTGCGCCGCGATGGCGTCCACTCCGGGCGGGATTTGCGTGGCCAGGGAATCCCAATCCACGGCCTGCAAAAGGGGTGATTTTCCTGGTGCGAAGACGCGGTCGAGCGCGGGGATGAAGCCCAGCGAAATCTCCGCCGCGATAAACAACGCCGCCATGCCCAGCAGACCGGCGGAGACGGCTGCCACGCTGTCGCGTAGCCGGGAGCGGAAATCCTGTGCCCAGTTTCCGAGCAGCGGGAACAGCATCAGGTAGCCCGGTGTGGCCCAATGGTAGAGGATGCGCGTGGAAGACCAAAGCCCCACCACGGAGAACAGCACAACCGGGATCACCGCCGCCCATGCCAGCAGCCAGGAACGCCGCTCTGCGGGGCCTTGCGCAAGGCCCCGCAGCATCAGCCAGACCATGGGCAGCCAGAGCCAGGGCAGCAGGAACAGCGCCTCGCCGCCCCAGATGGTGAGCGGCATGCCGGGGCGCAAGCGCAGCCCCGTGGCGCGTCCGCCTTGGTAGTGGAAGCTCGCCCAGCCATGCGTGGCGTTCCAGTACAGCACAGGGGTGAACAGCAGCACCGCAATCAGCACGGAGAGCCAGGGGCCAAACCTACGCAACTCGCGGCGGGAGGTCTTGTCGCTCAGCACTGCCAGCGCCGTGCCCGCCAGCACCAAGGCGGCGCTGTATTTGGAGAGCAGCGCCAGCCCCCCGAATGCACCCGCTAGCAGCCACCAGCGCGGCGAAGGCCTGCCGTCTGGCAGCCCCAGCGCACGGATGACGGCGTAGAGAAACGCGAGCAGCGCCGCGTCCAACGGGCCGTCGGGCAGCACCCAGCAGCCGAAGGCCAGCGAGAACACGGGTGAGATGGAATAGGCGACCACGGCCCAGAACGCCGCCCGCGCGCCATAGAGCCGCGCGGTGATGGCGTATATTAGCCAGGAAGATACAGCAGAGAGTGCCACGAAGGGCAGCCGCACCACGATAGGCGCGGCGCTGCCGCTTAGCGCCCGCGCCCCCAGTTCCAGCCACCAGGAGGCGAGGGGATGGTCGAAATACGAGGCGTCGAAGCTGCGCGACGCCGCGACCATGTAGCTTTCGTCGATACCCAAGCCGGTTAACCCGGCAAAGACCAGCCGGAACCCCAGCGCGATGACAACAACCCAGAATGCCGCGTTCATGCGCCGTGCATGGCCTGCCATTCGGGTAACATCAAGAGGGCATTGGATTAATGCCCAAACTGCATTGGCGGCAAGGCGGGTGGCACGGCCATAGCCGTGGGGCTGGGCTATTCCGGTACTTCAGCAAATGTAACGATTTTTCCTAGCCGCCTGAGGTTATATCTTGCAGGGACCGGTCTGGCTCTGGCGCAAAGCAACTTGTCCATGGGCAGTAACACCCAGGGCAGCATGAGCCATGGCGATATGCGGCTTGCCGTGGCGGGAGGGGCACTGTGCCCGGCAGAGTCGAGTTTCCTCAAACTCTGCCGGGTACAGGCGTTTTCGTAGGTCCTGGTTACTCCGCCATGGCCGAGGCTTCGGAGCGCGTTGCGCCAACACGCCCGGCCAGGGACGCCGCCATGAACGGGTCCAGAGCGCCATCCAGCACCGCGGCCGGATTGCCGCTCTCGTAACCGGTGCGCAGATCCTTCACGAGCTGATACGGGGCCAGCACATAGGAGCGGATCTGGTGACCCCAGCCGATCTCGGTTTTCGCTGCTTCTGTCGCGGCGGAGGCGGCTTCGCGCTTCTGCAGCTCCTGCTCGTACATGCGCGCTTTCAGCATGTTCATGGCCGTGGCGCGGTTGCGGTGCTGGGAGCGGTCCGTCTGGCAGGCCACGATGATGCCCGTGGGCACGTGAGTGATGCGGATGGCGGATTCGGTCTTGTTCACGTGCTGGCCGCCGGCACCGGAGGCGCGGAACGTATCCACCTTCAAATCGGCGGGGTTGATCTCGATCTCGATGCTGTCATCGACCACCGGATACACCCAGACGGAGGCAAAGCTCGTCTGGCGGCGGGCATTGGCGTCGAATGGCGAGATGCGCACGAGCCGATGCACGCCGGCTTCGGTCTTCAGCCAGCCATAGGCATTGGGGCCGGAGATTTGCAGCGACATCGACTTGATACCCGCCTGCTCGCCCTCGGATTCGTCGAGTACCTCGACCTTGAAGCCCTTGCGCTCGGCCCAGCGCATATACATGCGCGCCAGCATCTGCGCCCAGTCCTGGGCCTCGGTACCGCCAGCCCCGGCGTTGATTTCCATGAAGGCGTCGCGGCTATCGGCCTCGCCGGAGAGCAGGGATTCGATCTCCTTCTCCTTCACGGTCTCGGCCAGGCGCTCCAGCGTGGCAATGGCGTCCTTCACCATCGCCTCGTCGCCCTCGGCCTCGGCCATCTCGATCAGCTCGACCGTATCTTTGGCCTCGGTCTCGATGGCGCGCACGCCGTCGATCATCGAGGATAGCCGGGTACGCTCGCGCATCACGGCCTGCGCGGCCTCGGCGTCATTCCATAGATTCGGGTCTTCGGAGCGGTGGTTCAGCTCTTCGAGCTTGATGACAGCGGCATCCCAGTCAAAGATGCCTCCTCAGCAGGGCGACCGAGCGGCCGATCTGCTCATTCAGTTGGTCGGATTCAGCGGACATGCGGCCCGATATAGGGTTTACCGCGCCGAAAGAACAGGGGCTGCGCGGGGCGCGCCACTGGTTAAAGCGCGCTGGGGGACGATTTATGGAAAAATTGGCCCGTGGGGCGGCGTCTCAGATCAGATAGGGCAGCATACGCGGCGGGTTGGGCGGGCGCCAGCTGCGGGTGAGCGATATGCGCTCCAGCCCCGCCACCAGATCCTCGCCATCGTAGTTGTAGTCGCCGGGGCGCACGGTCTGGCCCACGCGGAAGCTCTGGATGTGGCCGTCATGAGTGTTGAGCTGCAGGGCGAATTTGCACACCCAACGATCATCCGCGCCACGCCGGAAATGACTGATCAGGCTGTCGTCCATGGTTGCACCCTTGCTGTAACGAAGTAGGTTTTAAAAATATAAAAACGATAGAAAAACAAAAGATATAATCCGGACACAAAAAACGCGGCGCAAGCATAGCCCACGCCGCGTTGTTCAATCTTTGTGTTAAATCAAATCAGTACAGCCCACCCAGGGAATTATCGATGGTCGAGGGCTGTGCTGGGGTACCCGGCTGGGCAGGTGCCGTGCCACCCGGCGCACCATTATCCGTGCCACCGAGCAAGCCGTTTTGCGCTTGCGCACCTGGTGATTCGCCCGGTTTGAAGGCTTCCGACACCATCGTGCCATCGGGTTCAGCCGCCTGCTGCAGTGTCATTCCCTGGGGCGCGGCGAAGTCCACATTGGGCTGATCCGCCAGCGCGACCTTCATGTACTCGTTCCAGATCGGGCCGCAGACATTGCCGCCGGTCTGGTCTTTGCCAAGGCTGGCCGGGGTGTCGAAGCCGATCCAGCAGCCGGTGACGATGCCGGGAGTGAAGCCGATGAACCAGGCGTCGTTGAAGTTGTTGGTGGTGCCGGTCTTGCCCGCGACGGGCTGGGAGATGCCGGCGACGGCGAGTTTGCCGGTGCCCCGCTGCACCACGCCCTTCATCATGGTGACGATCTGGTACACCGAATCCGGGTCCGCCACCTGTTGGCCGGAGAGGTTGAGCTGCGGCATCTGGCCGGGATCGGCGTTGTTGACGCAGTTATCGCAGACTTGCCCGGGAGCCTGGTACAGCACCGTGCCATCCGGGTTGGTCACGCTGTCGATCAGGCTCGGCGTCACCTGCCGCCCGTATTGGTCCAGCGTGGCATAAGCGGCCGCCATCTTCCACAAAGTGGTGTCGATAGCGCCGATGGCCGACGGATAATAAGGCGGCATCTGGTCCACGATGCCGAAATTCTGGAAGGTGGTGGCCACGTTCTTCAGACCGATCTGCTGGGTCAGATGCAGCGTGGCGAGGTTCAGCGACTGCTCCAGCGCGTGGAAGATCGGCACCGGCCCCTGGAAGGTCTGCTCATAATTTCCGGGGCGGTACACGGTGCCGTCGGGCAGTTGCACCACGAAGGGGCCATCCAGCACCGGGGCGTCGGGCTGGATGCCCTGTTCCATGGCGGTGAGATAGACCAAAGGCTTCACCGAGGAACCCGGCTGGCGCTGCGCCTGGGTCACGCGGTTGAAGGGGCTGATATCATGGCTCCAGCCGCCGACCATGGCGAGCACGCGGCCCGTCACCGGGTCCATGGAGATGAGTGCGCCCTGGATGCTGGGGATCTGTTCAAGGTCCAGCTTCGCCCCGCCCGAGACCATGACGATATCGCCCTGGTGCAGCACATCCGAAACAGCGGAGGGGCGCGGGCCAAATCCGCCATTCACCGGCGGACGGGCCCAGCGCATATTGGCCAGCGGCAGATCGCCGGTTTGCGGATTGCCGGTGGCGGGGTCGATGGAGCCGATCCGCGCCGTCTGGCCCGCGGCCTGCAGCACGATGCCCAGGCGCCAGCTCTGGCGCATGCCTGGCGGCTTGGCTTGCTTGGCGAGATCCGCCTGCCAATTACCGCTAAGGTCGGCATCGTCCACATGCGCCACGCGGCCATGCCAGCCGGCATAGTTGTGGTCATACTGCTCCAGGCCGTCGCGCACCGCGTCGGTGGCGGCCTGCTGCAGCTTCGGGTCCAGGCTGGTATGCACAACCAGCCCGCCAGTGTTCACCATGTCCGCGCCGAATTTCTGGACCAGCTGGGCCTTCACCGCGTCGGCGAAGTAGCCGCCATTGACGACGCCCTGGGTGGTGACCCCCGCGCGCGGCAGCAGCGGCTCGGCGGTGGCGGCGTCGGCCTGGGCCTGGGTGATGGCGCCGTCGGCCAGCATGCGGCTGATGATGAAATTGCGCCGTTGCAGGCTGTCGGCGGGGTGCAGGAAGGGGTCGTAATTGGTCGGCGCCTTGGGCAGGGCGGCCAGCGTGGCGGCCTGGGCGATGTCGATCTGGGAGAGCGGCTTGTCGAAATAGGTCATCGCCGCGGCGGCGATGCCGAAGGAGTTGTGCCCGAGATCGACCTCGTTGAGGTACAGGGTCAGCACCTGCTGCTTGGTCATAGCCTGGGAGACGCGCATGGCCAGCAGCGCCTCCTTGATCTTGGTGCCGAAGGTGATGTGGTTGTCCAGCAGCATGTTCTTCACCACCTGCTGGGTGATGGTGGAGGCGCCGATGGGGCGGCGGCCGGAGCCGATGAGCGTGATGTCGGTAATGGCGGCGCGCAGCATGGCCGCCGGGTTCACGCCCGGCTCCACCCAGAACAGCTTGTCCTCGGCCGAGATGAAGGCCTGCCCCACCATCGGCGGGATCTGGTCGTAGGTGACATACACGCTGTGCTGGCTGCCCAGCTCCGAGACCAGCTGGAAATCGCTGGCGAAGACGCGGCTTTCCAAGGGGGGCTTGTAGGTCTTCAGGCTGTCGATGCTCGGCAGCCCGGCGGAGAAATAGAAGAAGGCGATGCCGCCGCCGATTAGCCCGAGGACGATGCCAAGAAACACCAGCCGGTACAGCCCGGAGACAAGAAAGCCGAATACCGCGCCAAGCAGGCCGCGCTTGCGTGGCCCGCGGGGCGGGCGCGGGGCGCGGGGCTGGTGGTCGGGGTCGCGGCGGGGAGGAGCCAGGCGTTCGCCGGCGGAAAAGGAGTCTCTCGGGTCGGACATGGCTGGGCTATTAGCACCGGGTTTTCAGGGGGGCGAGGATACTGGAAATAAAAATGCCGCAATCACCTATGATCGCGGCAGCTTTATGGCTTTGTCTCAACCGGCGAGGCGCCGCCCGGCATATTCGGCGAAATAGCGGTCGATCGCCTGGGTCAGATGGTCCGTCAGCACCGCGCGCTGCTTGGGGTCACGAAGGCGCTGTTCGTCCAGCTTGTTGGTCAGGCAGCCCATCTCCAGCAGCGCGGCCGGGGTGGAGGGGTCGCGCAGCACGGCGAAATTGGCGCTGCGGTGCGGGTCGGGCAGTAGCGGCACGATGCCATCGAAGCTGTCCTGTATATCCTGCGCCAGGCTCTGCGAGCCGATCTTGGTGGCGCGGGTCTCCAGGCTGGCCAGGATGTTCGCCACCTGCGGGGAGACGCCGGTGATCTGGCCGGGTGTGCCGTCGCTGCTGTTCTCATCGGTGGCGATGCTGGCGGCCAGCGCGTCTGAGGCGTTGTCGGACAGTGTGAACACCGAGGCGCCGCGCATGTCCGGGTCAGGCAGATGGTCGCAATGCAGGGCCAGGAACAGGCTGGCCTTGGCCTTAACCGCCGCCGCCACGCGGCCTTCCAGTGTGACGAACACATCCCGCGTGCGGGTCATGGCCACCTGATAGCGCCCGGTTTTAAGCAGGGAGCGGCGAAGATCGAGGCCGGTGGCAAGGGTGATATGCTTCTCGAACACGCCATCCGGCGCGATGGCGCCAGGGTCGTGCCCACCATGGCCGGGATCGATCATGATCAGCGGTTTCTGTGGCACATTCGCGCTGGCGCGATGTGGTCCCGCCAGCCCGGCGGCTACACCGCCAAGTGCCAGCGCCATGAAAGCACGCCGATTCGAGTCACATTTCATGCACATGCGCAACAGTTACCACAGGACATTCGGTATTGGCTAGGAGCTGTTGATTCTCCTCAAAAATGTACCATTTGGCATTTACGGTAAAGTTAATTTGCCAGGGCACTTGCCTAACCCATCCAGCTTCGGCTATAGGCTCGCCGCACGGAGTGTAGCTCAGCCTGGTTAGAGTACTGTGTTCGGAACGCAGGGGCCGGAGGTTCGAATCCTCTCACTCCGACCATCTTTTTTCTTGAAATCAACGGTTTAAGATGGTGCGGCAGCAATGTTGCGCCCGACCGTCCACTGGCATATCCCCTTAGAGCGCCTTAGGGGAGAACCGCATGACCAGAACAGCCGCTGGGGAAATCACCCGCGCCCGCAATGCCGTCATCGCCGCCTATCTCGGTTGGACGCTCGATGCCTTCGATTTCTTCATCCTGATCTTCACCTTCGACGACGTGGCGAAGACGTTCGGCGTTTCGGTCGGCTCCAGCTCGCTCGCCATCATGCTCACCCTGGCTACGCGGGCGGTCGGCGCCTTCGTCTTCGGCCGTCTGGCTGACAGATTCGGCCGCAAGCCGGTGCTGATGCTGGTCATCCTGCTTTATTCTTTGTTCGAGGCGGCGAGCGGCCTCGCCTGGTCTTTTAGCTCCTTCCTGATCATCCGCGCGCTGTTCGGCATTGCCATGGGCGGGGAGTGGGGCGTTGGTTCATCGCTGGCCATGGAATCGATTCCCATCCGCTGGCGTGGCTGGGTGTCGGGTCTGCTGCAGGCGGGCTATCCCTCGGGCTATTTCCTGGCCACGCTGCTGTTCGGCTTTGCTTATCATTACCTCGGCTGGCAGGGTATGTTCTTCGCCGGGGCTGCCCCCGCGCTGCTGGTCTTTTTCATCAACAACAAGGTCGAGGAAAGCCCGGCCTTCACGGTGCTGCATCAAGGCCCGCGGGTTCCGGCCTGGAGGCTGTTGGCGAAGAATTATAAGCTTGCCATCTACTGCGTGCTGATGATGACGGCGTTCAATTTCTTCTCACACGGCACGCAGGATATTTATCCCAAGCTGTTCCTCGGCCAGCAGATGCGCTTCACCCATGCCCAGGTGACCGACATCGTTCTTGTTTACAACGTTGGCGCGGCGTTGGGCGGCATTCTGTTCGGCCTGCTCAGCGAGAGAATCGGGCGACGCTACGCCATCACCGCCGCCTGCGCGCTCTCTTTGGTGGTGCTGTATTTCTGGGCCCATGCCGGTACGGCGGTGGAAATCGGGCTCGCCGCATTCGTCATGCAGTTGGCGGTGCAGGGGGCGTGGGGCGTGGTGCCGGCGCATCTCAACGAACTCTCTCCGGCCGAAATCCGGGGCACGTTTCCGGGAGTCGTTTACCAGCTGGGCAATTTCATCGCCTCCTCCAACGCGCCGCTGCAAATCGCCCTCGCAGGCTGGCATGGCGGCGATTACGGCTTCGCCTTGACCATGGTGGCGGGCGGCGTGGCGGTGGTGCTGATGCTGCTGATGCTCTTTGGCCCCGAGGCCCGGGACGTTTCGATGACCCAGCGCAGCAAGCTTTAGCAACATGGCGGTGCAGGGCTGGTTGGAACGGGCGGGAAGCAAGCCCGGCTGGTGGCGCGGGCCGAATGGCGTGCGCGTGGGCTGGCGGGCGGTAATGTTTTTGCTTTTGCTCGTGGTCTTCGTTTTTGCGGAAGCGGGGACTGTGTCCCGGTTGTCTTTGCCGCACCCCGCCGCTGGCGTTCTGCTCATGCCGGGATTTGTCGTGTTCAACGAAGCGCTGTTGCTGGTTCCGGCGTTGCTGGCGAGTCTTGTCATGGTACGGCTGGAAGGACGCGCCTTTGCCGTTACCTGCGGGGTGGCCGATGCGCGCCACACGAGGCGCTGCGCCGCCGGGGCAGCCGCCGGGGTTGCCTTGCTGGGGGCGCTGGCATTGGCGTTGCTGCTCTCCGGGCACGCCCATTTGGCCTTGAGCGGGCTGGGGGGGCGAGACATCGCGGCTTACGCAATCATCTGGGCGGCGGTCAGCCTGCTCATCGGCGCCGCCGAGGAATTCGCCTTCCGGGGCTATCTGTTCCAGGCTCTCGGCCGGGGAGGCGTCTGGCCTGCCATAGGCGTTACCAGCCTGCTCTTTGGCGTCGTGCATTACAGCGATATCGGCGAAGGCCTGATCGGCGTGGGCAACGCCGTGCTGGCAGGCGGCATCTTCGCGTTACTCATCCGGCGCACCGGCTCGCTATGGGCGAGCATTGGCCTCCACGGCGGCTGGGATTACGGTGAAAACTTCCTCTTCGGCGCGCATGACAGCGGGCAAGCCTGCGCTTTTACTCTTTTACAACTCTCGCCTGTGGGCGTGCCTTGGCTTTCGGGCGGCGATACCGGCCCGGAAGGCAGCCTTTTGGCCACGGGAATACTGATGGCGGCGGGACTTGCCATATTGCTCTGGCGAAAGGAAGCCTCTGGTTAATCCGTAACCGCAACGTGACCTTTGATATGGATCAACGGCCATATAGTTGTTAGACAAGCGGCTATGACGTCTCTGAACAAGATCACGGATTTCCGGCGCCCGGTGGCCATCAACTTGGCCAACCGCCCGACTGCTTCGAGCTGCGATGATTGCGGAGCCCGCCGCCACGGGCTGTGCGATGCGCTCTCCGATGATGAGGTCGGCTTCCTGGCCCGCGCGGCGCAGCACGTCTCGTTGCAGCCCAATACCGTGTTCATCGAGGAAGGCGAGGCGGCGCTCTATTTCTACAACATCAATTCCGGCAATGTGCGGTTGTTCAAGAGTCTGCCGGATGGCCGCCGCCAGATCACCGGCTTTGCCGGGCCGGGGCATTTCCTGGGCCTCGCCGCCACCACCAAGAACATGTTCTCGGCCGAGACGATGGAGCCGGTGAAGCTCTGCCGTTTCTCCCGCAGTTCCATAGCGGCGGTGTTCGAGGAATTCCCCGTGCTGGAGCGCAAATTGCTGGATGTGGCGATGCACGAGCTGGTGCTCTCCCAGCAGCAGATGCTGCTGCTCGGGCGCAAGACGGCCATCGAGCGCATTGCCAGCTTTCTGCTCTCCTGGGCCGAGCGGCTGGAGATCTGCGCTTCTGGCGCGTTGCCGAAGCCCAATGTCTCCATGCCGCTGCCGCTCTCGCGCACGGATCTGGCCGATTATCTGGGCCTGACCATCGAGACCGTATCCCGCTCGCTCTCCAACCTTAAGCGCGAGGGGCTGATCGATATTCCCAATATACACGAGATTATCCTGCTCCGCCCGCAAGCGCTCTCCGATATCGCCGAAGCCGCCGTTTGACTTGCGTCAAGGTGCGCTTCGCGTTTTAGCGCAAGGAAACATTCATAGTTTCCAAGGAGGATGCCATGAAAGTCTCGGAGCTGATGAGCCGCAACACTGTCTCCGTGCTGCCCAGCACCACGGTTGCGGACGCCGCCCGTATCATGCTGGCCAACCGCGTCAGCGGTCTGCCGGTGTTGGATGAAAAGGGGGCGCTGGTCGGCATCGTCACCGAGGGCGATTTGATGCGCCGTGCCGAGATCGGCACCGACGGCAAGCAGGCCGGCTGGCTGAAATCCCTGCTCATGCCCGCCTCCGTCGCCTCCGATTACGTGGCCACCCATGCCCGCCATGTCAGCGGCGTGATGACCCACAGCCCTGTGTTCGTCACCCCGGGCACGCCGCTCGACGAGGTGGCGCAGCTGATGCTGCGCAAGCACATCAAGCGCCTGCCTGTGCTGGAGGATAACCAGCTCGTGGGCGTGATCAGCCGTGCGGACCTGCTGCGCGTGCTGGCGCGCAAGCTCATCGAAACCCCGGTCGAGTGTTCCGACGAGTCGATCAGCGCCTATATCAAGGCCGAGTTGGAGAAGGCCCGCTGGGCGCCGAAATCTGGCCTGCGCATCAGTGTGGAGAACAAGGTGGTGTCGCTGGATGGCACGATCTTCTCCGACGAGGAGCGTCAGGCTGTGATCGTGATCGCCGAGAATGCCCCCGGCGTGAAGGAAGTGAAGGACAACCTGATCTTTGTCGATCCCGGTTCTGGCCTCGCCTTTCCGCCGGGTAACTGAGCGCGATGGGGCAGCCTGGCACGCTGGGAGCTATAGGAGGGTCTCTCCTGTTGGCGCTGACCGCAGTGTATGCGGACGAGCATTTCGTGGATTTCCCCAGGTTCCCGTTTGGTGGGGAGTTAACCGTCAGCCCCGTTGGTTCGCCACGCGGCGGGTAGGGCTGGCACTGCTTCCGCTCATCGGGGCGGCGGTGCGGGGCGGGGCGTTGCACTGTTCCATGTAGTGTTCCTCTCACTCGCCCTGCTGGTGGTGTATCTTATCTATCTGCAAGCCGTGGATAAGAATTTAGCGCAATAGGTTGTCGTTATTCGGCAGCCGCCCTGAGCGCTGTTCCCGCCCCCAGCGGGGCCAGGGGCAGGGCGGCTGCGAGCATTGCGCCCAGCATGTAGAGCGGCGCGGCCGGATGGGCCGTGGTTACCGCCGATGCCCCAAAAATCAGTGCCGGAATAATCAGCGGCAGGGTGATGAGCGGCATAAGCACCGCCGCCCGGCGCGCGCCCAGGCTTACCGCTGCTGCCATCGTGCCCAGCAGTGACAAAATCATCGTTCCCGGTACGAGGCTGAGCAGCAGCAGCGGGATTTTCGTCTCCGGCATCCGCAACATCACAGCCAGAGGAGCCGCGATGAGCAGCAGCGGCAGCCCGGTGGTGAGCCAATGCACCACCGTCTTGGCAAACGCGACCTCATAGGCCGACAAGCCGGAGAGTAGCAGCAGGTCCAGCGTGCCATCCTCGAAATCGGCACCAAACAGCCGGTCCAGCGGCAAGAGCGCCGCGAGCAGGGCGCAGACCCACACCACCCCGGCGGCGATGCCTGCCAGTATGGCGGGCGAGGGGCCGACGGCGAAGGCAAACAACGTGCCCGCGATGATGAAGAACAGCAGGGCGGCCACGGTATCGGCCCCGTGGCGCAGCGAGAGTTTCAGCTCCCGGGCGATGAGCGCGATCATAATTCCAGCACCTGCATGTCTTTTAGTTCCAGCGGCGTATGGGTGCTGGCGATGATCATGCCGCCCGCCTCGCGATGCGCGGTGCAGAGGTCAGCGAATCGCTGCACCGAGGCGGCGTCCAGCCCGGTGGTGGGTTCGTCCAGCAGCCAGAGCTTGCGCCCGGAGGCCGCGACGCGCGCGATGGCGAGGCGGCGCTTCTGCCCGGCGGAGAGAAACCGCGCGGGCAGGGCGGCGAATTTCTCCAAACCCACGGGTTTCAGCGCGGCTTCCGGCACATGCTCGGCCACTGTCAAAGCGGGTTTCACCGCGTCCAGATGCCCCAGCCAGGCGATGCGCGCGGCGTGAGAGGGTAAATCCCGCACGGCCGGTTCCTCCGCCCAGAGCAACTCTCCGGCCGCGAGCGGGGTCAGCCCGGCCAGGGCGCGCAGCAATGTGGATTTGCCAGCACCATTCCTGCCCCGCAGCAGGAGCATGCCTCCCTCGCTCAGGGTGAAGTCAATCCCCTGTAACACTAGCCTTTCTCCGCGGAAAACCGCGATTTTTCGAGCGGTAAGCAGGTGTAAAAATCCTCATGGCGGAATGGACGGACCGCTGCGGCTATGGTTTAAGCCCTGCGCAATTACAAGCGGCAACAGCAGAAAGGTTCTTGCCCATGACAGCCATCGGTCACGATAGCCTCAAAACCCAGAAAACCCTGAACGTCGATGGCAAGGAGTACAAGTACTTCTCCGTCGCCGAAGCGGCGGCCAAGCTGGGTGACATCTCCAAGCTGCCCAAGACCCTGAAGATCCTGCTGGAGAACGTGCTGCGCTTCGAGAACGGCGCCAGCTACACCACCGAGGACGCCAAGTCGATCATCGAGTGGCAGGAGAAGGCGTCTTCCGCCAAGGAAGTGCCCTTCAAGCCCGCCCGCATCCTGATGCAGGACTTCACCGGCGTGCCGGCCGTGGTTGACCTCGCCGCCATGCGCGACGGCGTGATCAAGCTGGGCGGCAAGCCCGAGAAGGTGAACCCGCTGATCCCGGTTGACCTCGTCATCGACCACTCCGTGATGATGGACTACACCGCGTCCTCCGACGCGCTGAAGAAGAACCTCGAGCTGGAGTTCGAGCGTAACGGCGAGCGTTACCGCTTCCTCCGCTGGGGCCAGGAAGCGTTCGACAACTTCCGCGTCGTTCCGCCCAACACCGGCATCTGCCACCAGGTGAACCTGGAATACCTCGCGCAGGTCGCCTGGACCTCCGAGAATAACGGCTCCACCTACGTTTACCCCGACACCCTGTACGGCACCGACTCCCACACCACCATGGTGAACGGCCTGGGCGTGCTGGGCTGGGGCGTGGGCGGCATCGAGGCCGAAGCCGCGATGCTCGGCCAGCCGATCGCCATGCTGATCCCCGACGTGATCGGCTTCAAGCTGACCGGCAAGCTCTCTGAGGGCGTGACCGCCACCGACCTGGTGCTCACCGTCACCGAGATGCTGCGTAAGAAGAAGGTCGTCGGCAAGTTCGTCGAGTTCTTCGGCGAGGGCCTGGACGAGCTGACGCTCCCCAACCGCGCCACCATCGCCAACATGGCCCCGGAATACGGCGCGACCTGCGGCTTCTTCCCGGTTGACGACCTGACCGTCGACTACCTGAAGCTCTCCGGCCGCACCGAACACCAGATCAAGCTGATCGAAGCCTTCGCGAAGGCCCAGGGCCTGTGGCGCGTCACCGGCGAAGACCCGATCTTCACCGACACGCTGGAACTCGACCTGTCCACCGTTCAGCCGTCCCTGGCTGGCCCGAAGCGCCCGCAGGACCGCGTGCTGCTCAAGGACGCCGCCTCCGCCTTCACCACCGAGCTCACCAAGAGCCTGGGCGTGGCGCCGGAAGCCGTGGACACCAAGGCCAAGGTGGCCGGCACCGATTACGAGATCACCAATGGTGACATCGTGATCGCCGCCATCACCTCCTGCACCAACACCTCCAACCCCTACGTGCTGATGGCCGCCGGCCTCGTCGCCCGCAAGGCGCATGCCCTGGGCCTGACGCCGAAGGCGTGGGTGAAGACCTCGCTGGCCCCCGGCTCGCAGGTTGTGACCGATTACCTGAACAAGGCCGGTGTTTCCGCCGACCTCGACGCCCTGGGCTTCCAGGTCGCCGGTTACGGCTGCACCACCTGCATCGGCAACTCCGGCCCGCTGCCGGACGCCATTGTGGACGCCATCGAGACCAACAAGCTGGTCGCCGTTTCGGTGCTCTCGGGCAACCGTAACTTCGAAGGCCGCGTGCACGCCAATGTCCGCGCCAACTACCTGGCCTCCCCGCCGCTGGTGGTTGCCTACTCCCTGCTCGGTAACATCCGCGAGGACATCACCACCGCGCAGATCGGCACCTCCAAGGATGGCAAGCCGGTGTTCCTGAAGGACATCTGGCCGTCCAACAAGGAAGTCGAGGACGCGGTGCATGCCGACGTGACCCGCGCGATGTTCGTCGAGCGCTACTCGGACGTGTTCAAGGGGCCGAAGCAGTGGCAGGAGATCGAGGTCGCCGGTGGCACCGACACCTACGCTTGGCCGGCTGGTTCCACCTACGTGAAGAACCCGCCCTACTTCCAGGAGATCACGCCCACCCCGCGCGGCGCCGCCGACATCAAGGGTGCCCGCGTGCTGGCTCTGTTGGGTGACTCCATCACCACCGACCACATCTCTCCGGCCGGTAACATCAAGAAGTCCAGCCCTGCCGGTGTGTACCTCACGGAGCACCAGGTCCTGCAGAAGGACTTCAACTCCTACGGTTCCCGCCGTGGTAACGACGACGTGATGGTGCGTGGTACCTTCGCCAACATCCGCATCAAGAACGAGATGATGGGTGGCGCCGAGGGTGGCAACACCAAGTACTATCCGGGTGGCGAGGAGCTCTCCATCTACGACGCCGCCGTGAAGTACAAGAAGGACGGCGTGCCGCTGGTCGTCATCGCCGGCCAGGAATACGGCACCGGCTCCAGCCGCGACTGGGCGGCCAAGGGCACCATGCTCCTGGGCGTGAAGGCCGTGGTGGCCGAGAGCTTCGAGCGTATTCACCGCTCCAACCTCGTCGGCATGGGCGTGCTGCCCCTGCTGTTCAAGGACGGCGTGACCCGCAAGAGCCTGGGCCTGACCGGTGAGGAGACCCTGGACATCGTGGGCCTGGACAAGCTGAGCCCCCGCATGGACCTGACCCTGGTCATCACCCGCGCTGACGGCTCCAAGCAGGAAGTGCCGGTGCTGTGCCGTGTGGATACCGCCGACGAGGTGGAATACTACAAGCATGGTGGCATTCTGCAGTACGTGCTGCGTGGCATGGCCAAGTCTGCCTAAGGCTAAAGGGCAGGGGCCATGCGCCCCCGTCCAAGGAAAACGGCGCCCACGGGCGCCGTTTTTTGTTGCGCAAGTGCATGTTATGTTTGCGTTAAACATCGTTTCTTAACGGTACCGACGCTTGTCAGCGCTCCCATCTCGGACAAAAGCAATGGCGGGAATGTTCCGAGAGCCATGCCACTGAACTGAGTGCCTGCGAGGCGGGGGTATAAATGTCGCAGATTGCATCCATCGTTAGCCTGCTAGCCAATGACGGCATCAGCGGCCCCACATCGGTGGGCCAGCTGCGGTTGTGGGACAAGATCGTCGGGCTGGATGTCCGCACCGGCGATGTCGAACAGGAATTTCTGAACGACCCGGCGCTGCCGGGCTTCATCGTGCATGCCGAACGGCAGATCTTCGGCGTACTCTCGCGCCGCATGCTGCTCACGGCCATCTCTCAGCCCTTCGGGCGCGAGGTGTTCATCAAGCGCCCGCTGCAGGAGCTGGCGCACAAGATGGACACACTCCCCCTGACGCTGAAAGGCAGCACGCTCATTGCCGATGCGCTCAAGCAGTCCATGCGCCGTGACGAGGAACTGCGATTCGAGCCGATTCTCGTGCATACGGGCACGTCGATCGGGCTGCTGGAGATGCATACGCTGATGATCGCGCAAGCCAACCTGCTGGAGGATGCGTTGTCCTCCAAGGGCGTGCTCATCGAGCGCATCAAGGGCATTCTCGGCGGGCGGGTCGCTTGAAGCAGTCTTTGAGCGATTTTGGAAAAGGTGGTGGGCGCGACAGGGATTGAACCTGTGACCCTTCGCGTGTGAAGCGAATGCTCTACCGCTGAGCTACGCGCCCGATATGACACCGGAGAGAAAATGGTGGGCGCGACAGGGATTGAACCTGTGACCCTTCGCGTGTGAAGCGAATGCTCTACCGCTGAGCTACGCGCCCGGTGTGGGGCGCTGCTTAAGGGGGGGCGGCGGGGATGTCAATCTCCCTTCCGGCACCTTCCCGCGCGTAGGGCAAAAATGCTACAGCCCGCCTATGGCTGGACATTCACACGCAAAAAACATCATGCACCGCAAAGGCGCGCAGGACGCCAAGCGGGCACGTATTTACGCCAAGCTCATTCGCGAGATCACCGTGGCCGCGAAAGAGGGGCTGCCCGACCCGAATTTCAACCCGCGCCTGCGTGCCGGCATCGGCGCGGCGCTGAAGGCCAACATGACGCGCGACGCCATCGACCGCGCGATCAAGAAGGCGACCGGGGCAGGGGCGACGGAGAACTACGAATCGGTGCGCTACGAGGGCTATGGCCCGGCTGGTGTGGCCGTTATCGTTGAGGCGCTGACCGATAACCGCAACCGCACCGCCTCGGTGATTCGCTCCGCCTTCAACAAGCATGGCGGCACCATGGGCGAAATCAACTCGGTTGCCTTCATGTTCAACCGCTTGGGCGTGGTGCGCTACCCCGCCGATACCGCCGATGCCGACACCATGCTGGAAGCCGCCATCGAGGCCGGGGCGGATGACGTGGTGAGCGACGAGAACGGCCATGAGGTGCTGGTGGGCATCGATGGCTTCTTCGCTGTGCGTGACGCGCTGGTGCAGAAATTCGGCGAGCCCACCGAGGCGCAGATTGAATGGCGCCCCAACATGACCGTGATGCTGGACGAGGAAAAAGCCTCCTCGGTGCTGAAATTGCTCGACGTGCTGGAAGACGATGACGACGTCCAGAACGTTTACGCCAATTTCGAGGTTCCCGACGAGGTTATGGCGAAGCTCTCCGCCTGATGCGGCTGCTAGGCATTGACCCCGGCCTGCGCTTTACCGGCTGGGGCGTGCTGGAGGCCGAGGGCAACCGTCTGCGCCATGTGGCGGATGGGGTGATCGCGACCGAATCGACGGATGACGTACCCTCCCGCCTGAAGATGCTGGACGATGCCCTGGCGGAAATTCTCGCCCGCTACGCCCCCGCCGAGGCGGCGGTGGAAGAGACCTACGTGAACCGCAACGCCACCGCTACGCTCAAGCTGGGCTATGCCCGCGGCGTGGCGCTGCTGGCCCCGGCGCGGGCGGGGATCCCGGTGTTTGAATACGGAGCCAAGACGGTGAAGATGGCGGTTGTGGGCACGGGCGCGGCAGATAAGGACCAGGTGGGGCAGATGGTGCGCCGTCTGCTGCCCGGCGCCGCGCAAAAGCGCGCCGACGCGGCGGACGCGCTGGCGGTGGCGATCTGCCACGCGCATCACCGCGCCTCGCTGAATGTATGGAAGCGTCCGGCATGATCGCGCGGCTCAGGGGAATTCTCGAAAGCGTTGGCGACTCGAGCTGCGTGATCGACGTGAACGGGGTGGGGTATCTGGTGTTCTGCTCCGCGCGCACGTTGGCGGCGCTGGATCTGGGGGCGGCGGTGAGCATGCTCACCGAGATGCAGGTGCGCGAGGACGCCATCACCCTCTACGGCTTCGGCAGTGCCGCGGAGCGCGACTGGTTCCGCCTGCTTACTACCGTGCAGGGCGTGGGGGCAAAGGTGGCGCTGGGGGTGCTTTCCGCACTTTCGCCGGACCAGCTCATCGCCGCCATTTCCAGTTCCGACAAAGCCGCCCTCAGCCGTGCGCCCGGCGTGGGGCCGAGGCTGGCGACGCGTCTGGTGACCGAGCTGCGCGAGAAGGCTGGGGCCATGCCCGGCGGTGGGGCGGCGGCGTTGCCCCCCGCCACGGGGCTGCGCCACCATGTGGCCGATGCGCTCTCGGCGCTGGAAAATCTCGGCTATCGCCGTGCCGAGGCCGAGGCGGCGCTGCGTAAGGGCATCGAGGCCCATGGCGAGGACGCGCCACTTGAGACGCTGATCCGCGCCGGGCTGAAGGCGCTGGCGAAATGAGCAACGAGGACCGCATCACCTCGGGCGAGCATCTGCCCGATGACGCCGCCGAGGCCGCGCTGCGTCCGCAAACGCTGGACGATTTCACCGGCCAGCAGGCCAGTCGCGAGAATCTGAAGATCTTCATCCAGGCCGCCAAGGCGCGTGGGGAAGCCCTTGATCATGTGCTTCTTCATGGCCCGCCAGGGCTGGGTAAGACCACCCTGGCGCAGATCGTCTCGCGCGAGCTGGGGGTGGGGTTCCGCGCCACTTCCGGCCCGGTGATCCAGAAGTCCGGTGACCTCGCCGCGATCCTGACGAATTTGCAGCCGCGCGACGTGCTGTTCATCGACGAAATCCACCGCCTGCAACCGGCCATCGAGGAAATCCTCTATCCGGCGATGGAGGATTTCCAGCTCGACCTCATTATCGGCGAGGGGCCGGGGGCACGCACCGTGCGCATCGACCTGCCGCCCTTCACCCTGGTGGGGGCCACCACCCGCGCCGGGCTGCTTGCCACGCCGCTGCGGGACCGTTTCGGCATTCCCCTGCGCTTGGTGTTTTACACGCCCGATGAACTGGCGGGCATCGTTATCCGTCTTGCCCAGAAGCTGGGCATGGATCTCTCCTATGAGGGCGCCTACGAGATCGCCAAGCGCTCGCGTGGCACCCCGCGCGTGGCTGGAAGGCTGACCCGCCGTGTGCGCGATTTCGCCGCTGTGGCTGGGGGGGGCACCATCAGCCGCGAGATGGCCGATGCCGCGTTGACGCGGCTGGACGTGGACCAGCGCGGGCTGGATGCGATGGATATCCGCTATCTCAAGCGCTTGGCTGAGCACCATGGCGGTGGCCCGGTGGGGGTGGAGACGCTCGCCGCCGCCCTGGCCGAGGCGCGCGACACGCTGGAGGATGTGGTGGAGCCGTATCTGATCCAAGAGGGGCTGCTGCTGCGGACCTCGCGCGGGCGCATGCTGGGCGACGCTGGCTGGAAGCATCTTGGCTACGTCCCGCCACAGAATCGCCCGGATCAGCTGGATTTACTGCTGCCCGAATGATCTACAGCTACGAAACCCGGATTTATTATCAGGACACCGACGCGGGCGGGATTGTGTATCATGCCAATTATTTGGCCATCGCCGAGCGCGCCCGCACCGAGGCCCTGCGCGAAATGGGCGCGCCGCATGCGGAAATGGTAGCCGAATATGGCGTGATGTTTGTGGTGCATCGCGTCAATTTGCACTATCAGCGGCCCGCGAGGATCGATGAGGTGGTACGCGTGGAAACCGAGTTTGTGGAGATTGGCGGGGCGTCTGTCACGCTTCGTCAAAAATTCTTCCGAGACAGCGACTCGTTGGCTGTGCTTGACCTCGGCCTCGGTTGTGCGCGCGTCTCTGATGGCCGGGCCACGCGCATTCCGCGCGACTGGGCGCGGCGGCTGAAAGTTTAATTGGGGAAATACATTGGACCAAACGGTTACTCAGGCGGCGATGGCCGCGCCCTCCGCGGCGAATCTGTCGCTCCTCGGCCTGTTCCTCCAGGCCGACGTCGTTGTGAAACTTGTGATGCTGATCCTGCTCTTCGCCAGCGTGTGGGTGTGGACGATCATCATCGAGAAGGTGATGACCCTGCGCCGCGTGAACCGCGAGGCGAGCGTGTTCGAGGACGAGTTTTGGTCCGGCGGCAGCCTGGATACGCTGTATGAGCGCGAGGGCGCCGACCCCAGCAACCCGATGGCCGCCGTGTTCGGCGCCGCGATGAGCGAGTGGAAGCGCACCGCGCGCATCGCCGGCTCCGAGATCGGCAAGACCAGCGTGAAGGAGCGGGTGGACCGCGCGATGGGTGTTACCATCATGCGTGAGATGGACCGCCTGGAGCGCTTCATGATCTTCCTCGCCTCCGTTGGCTCCACGGCGCCGTTCATCGGCCTGTTCGGCACGGTGTGGGGCATCATGCACTCGTTCTCGGCCATCGCCGCCATGCACAACACCGACCTCTCAGTCGTCGCTCCGGGCATTGCGGAAGCGTTGTTCGCCACCGCCATCGGCCTTGTCGCCGCCATCCCCTCGGTGCTGGCCTATAACAAGATCTCCAACGATCTCGCCCGCTTCGCGTCGCGGCTCGAAGGCTTCGGCGCCGAGTTCTCGGCCATTCTCTCGCGCCAGTCCGAGGAGCATAAGTAAATGGCCGGCGGGCTGATGGGGCCGGGTAACGGCAAGAAACGCTACCGCCCGATGGCGGAGATCAACGTCACCCCACTGGTGGACGTGATGCTGGTGCTGCTGATCATCTTCATGGTCACGGCGCCGATGATCACGTCCTCGGTGAACGTGAACCTGCCCCAGGCCAACGCCAAGCCGGCCCAGGCCGATGCCAAGCCCATCACCATCACCGTCAACGCCCAGGACCAGATCTTCCTGCAGAACACGCAGGTGGAGTTGAGCAATCTGGTCGCGACGTTGCAGCAGGCCGCGCAGAACAACCCGGATCAGCGCATCTTTGTGCGCGGTGACAAGGATGTCTCTTACGGCGACATGTTGCAGGTGATGGCGACGATCACCCAGGGCGGCTTCACGAAAGTGGCGCTGCTGGCCCAACCGTCCGGCGCCGGCAAGTAAGCCGGCGAGGGGAGTAAGTAATTTGGACCGGGATCTGCGCCGCAGCGCAATCATATCCTCGTTTGTCCACGCCGCGATCATCATCGCGGCGATCGTGACGCTGCCGCTGCAGCCGCTGGACACAAGCGCCGACCAGGACGTGGATGTGGACCTCGTTGGCCCCACCGCGCCGCAGGAGGCGCTGAACACCGGAAAGGTGCCGGCCCCCTCGAACCTGCCCGTGCCGCACCAGGGGCCACTGGCGGTGACGCAGCCGAAGCCGCAGCCCATCGAGGCGCCGCCACCACCACCACCACCACCGCCCCCGGCGCCGGAGCAGAAGCCGAGCCCCACGCCCCCGGCGCCAGCCCCGCCGCCTCCGCCGCCGACGCCGAGCGAGCAGTCCATTCCCATGCCGCCTCCGCCGCCCCGCCCGCCGCAGAAGCAGACGAGCACGGTGCAGCAGCCGCCGCAGAAGCAGCCACCCGAGAAGCAGCCGCCTGCGCCCGCCAAGAGTCCGACGCATCAGCAGCACGTGGTGAAGACCCCGGCGCCGCTGAGCCAGAATGTGCTGAACACGCTGATGAAGCTGCAAGCCCTGCAGAAGCAGACGCAACCGCCGACGCATGTGTACAACCCCGATGCGGGCGGTGCGCCCAATGGCGGTGGAAGCCCTAACAGCACGGCCAATTCCGGGCTTTCCGGCGCTGACCGCGATGCCATCGGCAACCATGTGCGCCCCTGCTGGAGCGTGGATGCCGGCGCGCCGGGTCTCTCGACCTTCAGCGTCATGCTGCTGGTGACGACCGACCCCTCGGGAACGGTGCGCCAGGCGCAGGTGGCGCCGCAGGATCAGGGCAAGATGAGCGATCCGTATTTCAACGCTTATGCAAACCGCGCCATCAACGCGGTAATGAACTACCAGTGCGCCACCTTGCCGCTGCCGTCCTACATGCTGGGTCAGAACCAGACCTTCCTGTTCCACTTCACGCCGTAAGAGGTTTTGTGATGACACGTTTGATACTGCCGCCCTTCTCCCGCCGCCGGATGCTCGGCACCGGGGCCGCGACATTGATCGGTCCGTCCGCCTTCGCGCAGAGCATGCTCGGCGGCGACGCTACCCCCGCCCCGGCGTCGGCGCCCGCCGCGTCCAGCGGCGGCGGTTCCTCCGGCGGTGGTGCCGCCATTAACGTGAGCGGCGCGCAGAACCAGCCGATTCCCATCGCCATTGCGCCGTTCGACGGAGGCTCCAGCACGGGCGCGCAGATCACCAACGTGATCGGCAGCGACCTCACCCATTCCGGGCTGTTCCGGGCGTTGGACCCATCCAGTTTCGTGCCCAACTCCGTGAGTAACGGCACCCCGGTGTGGCAGAACTGGTCCATTCTCGGCGCGCAGGGGCTGGTCACCGGCTCCGTCACCGATGCGGGGGGAGGCCAGCTGCGCGTGGAGTTCCGCCTGTGGAATGTGCAGCAGCAGCAGCAGCTCCAGGGCACGGCCTACACCACCACCGGCGACAACTGGCGCCGTATCGCGCATATCATCGCCGACTCGGTGTACCAGCAGATGATCGGCGAGAAGGGTTATTTCGACTCGCGCGTCGCCTACATCTCCGAGAGCGGCACCACCACGAGCCCGATCCGCCGCCTCGCCATCATGGATTACGACGGTGCGAACAACCAGTTCCTCACCGACGGTTCCTCCATGGCGATCTCGCCGCAATACAACCCGGTGCGCCAGCAGCTCGCATTCGTGAGCTTTCAGCACAACAATCCGCGCGTTTATCTGTTTGACCTGCAGAGCGGCACCACCCGCCTGATCGGCGCTTATGGCGACATGACCATCGGCCCGCGCTTCTCGCCGGACGGCAACTCGCTGCTGATGTCGGTCTCGCGTAACGGTGGGGCTGCCATTGTCAAGGTTGGCCTGGGCGGTGGCGGAATGCAGGAGCTGACCGATTACTCGTCGATCAACGTGACGCCCTGCTTCTCGCCGGATGGTTCGCAGATCGCCTTCAACTCCGACCGCGACGGCAATCAGCAGCTCTTCGTGATGAATGCCGATGGTTCGGGCGCCAAGCGCATCTCCTACGGCCCTGGCCGTTATGCCGAGCCGTCCTGGTCGCCGCGGGGGGATCTTATCTCGTACACCTTCTGGGGTTCGGGTGGCTTCTCCATCGGTGTGATGGCGCCGGATGGCACGGGCGAGCGAATCCTCACCCAAGGCTTCCTGGTCGAGAACTCGACGTTCTGCCCCAATGGCCGCGTTATCATGTTCGACAGGCAGAATCCAACCGGCAGCGGCCATGATTCCCGCTTGGTCTCCATTGGCATCGACGGGTTCAACGAGCAGGTGGTCGATACCCCGACCTATGCCTCTGACCCTTCGTGGGGCCCGCTGCTGGCCTGAGAAAGCCTACTAAGACGATGCAAAACCGGGCCTTTGAGCCCGGTTTTTTAATGCCTTTTAAGGTTCATCGAAAATGCAACTTTTGTTGCATAATTGCAACAGGCTTTGCGGCATCTAGGAAATTTGTTCCAGATCAAAGAGTAGGCCTGGGGGGGCGCCTATCCGGGGCTTGTTCACCAATTACGGGAGCCTAATGTTATGAAGACCACGTTCCGTACGGTTGCCGCCGCTGCCCTGCTGGCCGGCACCGCTTTTACCCCCGCCCTTGCTCAGAGCGCTCCGGGCTATGTCGACCCCAGCCACTACGACATCCTCAATGGCCCCACCGGCTACGAGGCTGGCAATATCCTGGTCCATCTGAGCGTTATCGGCGTGCTCCCGGAAGACGTTAGCAGCCATGTCAATGTGCATAACGGCCCCACGCTCTCGGGCTACAACGTTCATGCCAGCGACGGCATCTCCCCTGAGCTGGATGCCTCCTACTTCATCACCAAGAACCTGTCTCTGCAGCTGATCGCGGCCACCAGCCGCCATACCCTGTCGATCAACAATGGTGGCGTGGCTCAGACCCTGGGTTCCGCCTGGGTGCTGCCGCCCACGCTGACCGCGCAGTGGCACTTCCCGCAGATCGGCATCATCCGTCCCTACATTGGCGCTGGTATCACCGTGGCGTTCTTCTACGGCATCAGCCCGAAGAACGGCGACGCGCTCGGCCTGCGCACCGCTGTCGGCCCGGCTGCCGATATTGGCTTCGACATTCCGCTCTCCGGCAACTGGACCGCGAACGTGGACGTGAAGCAGATGTTCCTGCCGGTTTCCGCGCGCATCAACCATGGTGCCGTCCGTGCGAACGATGGCCTGGACCCGACCGTCGTCGGCTTCGGTGTTGGTTACAAGTTCTAAGCCTTTCAGGCTTGAGCGATGGGAAAGGGCGGCCCCAGAGGCCGCCTTTTTTCGTTTGCGCCTTGTCTTTTGCCGCGTTTTGCGCCATATGCCGCCCCGCTCGCATGGTGTGGGCAAATTCACACGCGGGGGCCTTTCCTGGGGAAGCCCAAAAGGTCCGGTGCCGTAAGGTACTTCCCCCGCGGAGGATATAACCGGATCATATATAGGAAAGAGAACTGCCAATGGCACTTCCCGACGTTTCCCTGCGCCAGCTGCTCGAAGCCGGCGTGCATTTCGGCCACAACACCCGCCGCTGGAACCCGCGCATGGCGCCGTATTTGTTCGGCGTGCGCAACCAGGTCCACATCATCGACCTGCAGCAGACCGTTCCCCTGCTGGAGCGCGCCCTGAAGCAGGTGCGTGACGTGACCGCCGCCGGTGGCCGCGTGCTGTTCGTGGGCACCAAGCGCGCCGCTGCTGACTACGTGGCCGAAGCCGCGCAGCGTTGCGGCCAGTACTACGTGAACCACCGTTGGCTCGGCGGCATGCTGACCAACTGGAAGACCATCACCGGCTCCATCAAGCGCCTGCGCCAGATGGACGAGCTGCTCGCCGGCGAGACCCAGGGCTATTCCAAGAAGGAAGTCCTGAACATGACGCGCGACCGCGAGAAGCTGGAGCGCGCTCTGGGTGGCATCAAGGACATGGGCGGCCTGCCGGACGTCCTGTTCATCATCGACACCAACAAGGAGAAGCTGGCGGTCGAGGAAGCCAACAAGCTGGGCATCCCGGTCATCGCCATCCTCGACTCCAACTCCGACCCCGCTGGCGTGACCTATCCGGTGCCGGGCAATGACGACGCGATCCGCGCCATCACCCTGTATTGCGACCTGGTCGCCGGCGCTGTACTGGACGGCATCTCCGCCGAGCTGGGCTCCGCCGGGATCGACCTGGGCGAGGCGGCTGAGCCGATCCTCGACGCCGCGCCGGAAACCGAGGCGCAGGCCTGATTTTATCCGGGCGCCCATGCGGTGCCCGGCCAAAACCGAATATCGCGCGCGGGGGTGGTGAGCCCTCGCGCGTAAACGCATCAAAGGAGCAGACACATGGCTGAGATTACCGCCGCCCTGGTGAAGGAACTGCGCGACACGACTGGCGCGGGCATGATGGATTGCAAGAAGGCGCTGACCGAGACCAATGGCGACAAGGAAGCCGCCATCGACTGGCTGCGCAAGAAGGGCCTGGCCGCCGCCGCAAAGAAGTCCGGCCGCGTGGCTGCCGAGGGGCTGGTGGGTGTCGCCCTGGGCGCTGGCAAGGTCGCCATGGTCGAGGTGAACTCCGAGACCGACTTCGTCGCTCGTAACGAGGCCTTCCAGAACTATGTCGAGACCGTCGCCAAGGTCGCGCTCGAAGTGGGCGAGGACGTGGAGGCCCTGAAGGCCGCCGCCTATCCCGGCACCGGCCGCACCGTGGCCGAAGAGGCCGTGAACCTGGTCGCCACCATCGGCGAGAACATGAATGTGCGCCGCGTCGCCGTCATTTCCGCCCCGGTTGTTGGCACCTACATCCACGGCGCGCTGAAGCCGGGCCTGGGCAAGATCGGCGTGATTGTCGGCCTGACCGGCGCTGACGAGCAGCTGGCCCGCCAAATTGGCATGCATGTGGCCGCCACCCGCCCGGACGCGCTGTCCGTCGCCGAGGTGGACCCCGCCGCTCTGGAGCGCGAGAAGAACGTGCTGATGGATCAGGCCCGCGCCTCCGGCAAGCCGGAAGCCATCATCGAGAAGATGGTCGAAGGCCGCGTGAAGAAGTACTACGAGGACGTGGTGCTGCTCGAGCAGGTCTGGGTGCATGACGGCGAGAGCAAGGTGAAGGACGTTGTGAAGAAGGCTGGCGCCGAGCTGACCCGCTTCGTGCGCTTCACCTTGGGCGAGGGCATTGAGAAGGAAGTCACGGACTTCGCGGCCGAAGTGGCGGCTGCGGCCGGGGTTTAACCCGTCCTTCAACTAGACTAAACCAGGGGCGGTTCGGGCATTTTGCTGGAACCGCCCTTTGTGTGCGATCATTCCGCGCCAGACCCGATTCGGGGTGGCCTGGACTGTGAATCGCCCACCAAGAACTGTATGAGCGAGGCCATGAACCCGATTCCCATCTATAAGCGTGTGCTGCTGAAGGTTTCCGGCGAGGCCCTGATGGGCAATCGCGATTACGGGTTAGATACCGATACCGTGAATGCCATCGCCTCTGATGTGCGCGATGTGGTGGCCATGGGCGTGGAAGTCTGCCTGGTCATCGGCGGCGGCAATATCTTCCGTGGCGTGGCCGGAGCGGCGGCGGGCATGGATCGTGCCCAGGCCGACTACATGGGCATGCTCGCCACCGTGATGAACGCGCTGGGCATGCAGAGCGCGCTGGAGAAGAAGAATGTGCCGACTCGGGTGCAGTCCGCCATCCCCATGGAGTCGGTCTGCGAGCCCTATATTCGCCGCCGCGCCATGCGGCACATGGAAAAGGGCAGGGTGGTGATCTTCGCCGCCGGCACCGGCAACCCGTTCTTCACCACAGACACCGCTGCCGCCCTCCGCGCCGCCGAGATGAACTGCGACGCAATGCTCAAGGGCACCCAGGTGGACGGCGTGTACTCCGCCGACCCGCGCAAGGTGAGCAATGCCGAGCGCTACGAGGAACTGACCTATCTAGACGTACTGGCGCGCGACCTGAACGTGATGGATGCCTCCGCCATCTCGCTCTCACGCGAGAACCACCTGCCGATCATCGTTTTCAACATCCATGCGCCGGGGGCGTTCGCCGCCGTCATGCGCGGCGAGGGCCGCTTCACCCGGATCACGGAACCGCAGGCTTAAGGAATACCAAGAATGGCTGATTTCGCTGACATCAAATCCGATCTCACCCGCCGCATGGATGGCGCGCTGGACGCGCTGAAGCGCGAGTTCGGCGGCCTGCGCACGGGCCGCGCTTCTCCGGCCCTGCTGGAGCCGGTGAAGGTCGAGTGCTACGGCTCGCTGATGCCGATCAACCAGGTTGCCACCATCGCGGTGCCGGAAGCCCGCATGATCACCGTCCAGGTGTGGGACCGCTCCATGATCAATTCCGTGGTCGCCGCCGTGCGTGATTGCGGGCTGGGGCTGAACCCGCAGCCCGATGGCCAGCTCATCCGCGTGCCGCTGCCGGTGCTCACCGAGGAGCGCCGTATCGAGCTGGTGAAGGCCGCAAATAAATACGCCGAGGGTGCGCGCATCGCCGTGCGCGGCGTGCGCCGCGACGGCATGGAGCAACTTAAGGCGCTGCTGAAGAAGTCCGAGATCTCGGAAGACGAGGAGCGCAACCACGCCGACGAGGTGCAGAAGCTCACCGACGGCTACATCAAGCGCATCGACGACGCCTTCGCCGAGAAGGAAAAGGACATCCGCCAAGTCTGATGTCTGGCTCCGCATCTCATCCCATCCCGCGCCATGTCGCCGTTATTATGGACGGCAATGGCCGCTGGGCGGCTGCCCGGGGCTTGCCGCGCGTCGCCGGGCACCGGGAAGGTGCCAAGGCCGTGCGCCGCATCATCGAGGCGGCGATCGACCTTGGGGTGAGCTATCTCACGCTCTTCGCCTTCTCCTCGGAGAACTGGCGGCGGCCGGCCGAGGAGGTGACCGATCTCACCTTTCTGCTGAAGCATTACCTGCGCGGCGAACTGAACGAGATGCATGAGCAGGGCGTGCAGCTGAAGGTGATCGGCGAGCGGGAGCGCTTCGGCCCCAATCTGGCCGGTGAGTTGGAGACGGCCGAGACGAAAACCGCAGCCAATACCAAGCTGACGCTGGTGATGGCGCTCTCCTATGGCGGACGAGCGGATATCGTGGCCGCTGCCCGCCGGGCAATGCAGGCCGGGGTGCAGCCGGAGGAGCTAACCGAGCAGGTATTCGCCGGCTTCCTCTCTACCGCCGGTATCCCGGATCCCGATCTGCTGATCCGCACCTCGGGCGAGGAGCGTATCTCCAACTTCCTGCTCTGGCAGCTTGCCTATGCCGAGCTGGTTTTTACTCCTGTGTTGTGGCCCGATTTTGGCCCCAAGGACTTTGCAGAGGCGTTGAGTGAATATGCCAAGAGGGAGCGGCGCTTTGGTGCACGCCCTGTCTGACGTGCCGCGCAAGGCGGCAAACAACCGTTGGTCCGACCTTTCAGTCCGCGCCGCCTCGGCGCTGGTGCTGGGGCCGGTGGCACTGTTTTGCGTCTGGCATGGCGGGGTGGCCTGGGCGGGGCTGATCCTCGTCGCCATGGCCGGGCTGGGCTGGGAGTGGGGGCAGCTGGCGGGCGTCGCCAAGCCGGTGGCGCTCACCGCGCTGATGGCCGTGCTCTGGGCCTATGGCATGCTGTTCGGTCTCGGCGGTGCGCTGTTGAATGTCATCTGGGTTACCGGGCTGATCTGGTATTTGTATAAAAGCCGGTTCGCGGGCCTCGGCGTGCCTTATGCGGCCATTGGCGGGTTGTGCCTGCTGTGGCTGCGGCTGCGCCCCGAGGCTGGGTTGGCGGATACGGCGTTTCTCGTGCTGGTGGTCTGGGGCACCGATATCGGTGCCTATGCCGTCGGGCGGCTGCTTGGCGGGCCGAAGCTGGCGCCAAAAATTTCGCCCGGCAAAACTTGGAGCGGCTCGGCCGGCGGGTTGCTGATCGGTGCCGGTGCTGGCGCGATGCTGGCCCTGTGGTTGCGGGAAGCACCCGCGCAGGCCTTTGCCGCCGGGTTGGTGCTGAGCCTGTGTGCCCAGGCCGGGGATTTGCTGGAAAGCGCGATCAAGCGCAGACTGGGCGTTAAGGATTCCGGCCGTACGATCCCCGGTCACGGGGGGCTGTTCGACCGGCTGGATGGATTTCTTGCGGCGGGGCCGGTGGCGGCACTGCTGGCATTCTGCGTACATGGAGGCGTGCCATTATGGGGGTAAAGCGGCTAACAATCCTCGGGTCCACTGGCAGCGTCGGGACACAGACGCTTGATCTGGTGGCGGAAAATCCAGAGGCTTATGCCGTCTGTGCCCTGATTGGCGGGCGTAACGTGACGCTGCTGGCGGAGCAGGCGAAGCAGTTCCGGCCTGAGGTCACCGTCATCTCCGACGAATCGCTACTTGGCGAGTTGCGCGACGCCCTGTCCGGCACCGGTCTGGCCTGTGCCGCCGGGCGCGAGGCGGTGCTGGAAGCCGCTGGCCGCCCCGTGGACTGGACCATGGCGGCCATTACCGGCGTGGCGGGTCTGGAGCCGACGCTGGCGGCGGTGAAGCATGGCGGCACCATCGCGTTTGCCAATAAAGAGGCGCTGGTCTCGGCGGGAGATATTTTTCTCCGCGCCGTGAAGGCGGCGGACGCCACGCTGTTGCCGGTTGATTCCGAGCATAACGCCATTTTTCAGGCGATGGCCGACGGCAATACCAAGGCCATCGACAAGATTGTGCTCACCGCCTCGGGCGGGCCGTTCCGCAGCCACACGCTGGAGGAGATGCGCGGCATCACCCGCGAGGCGGCGTTGCGACATCCAGTGTGGTCGATGGGCGCGAAGATCTCCATCGACAGTGCGACGATGTTCAATAAAGGCCTCGAAGTGATTGAGGCCGCAAGACTTTTTGAACTACCCTCGGAGCAGATCGAGGTGCTGGTGCATCCGCAGTCGATCGTCCACGGTATGGTTTATTACGCCGATGGCTCGGTCCTGGCGCAACTCGGCTCGCCCGATATGCGCGTGCCCATCGCCCATGCTCTGGCTTGGCCCTCGCGCATCGCCACCCAGTCGCCGAGGCTCGACCTCGTGGCGGCGGCGAAGCTGGAATTCCAGGCCCCGGACGAGGTGCGTTTCCCGGCGTTGCGTCTGGCGCGCGAGGCGTTGACGGCGGGCCACGGCGCGCCGACGGTGCTGAACGCGGCCAACGAGATCGCCGTGGCGGCGTTCCTGGAGAACCGGATCGGGTTCCTGGACATCGCCCGAATCGTCGAGACGGTGATGACCAAGTTCGGCGCACCGCCGACGGATGACCTTGCCGCCGTGCTGCTGCTGGACGAAGCCGCCCGGGCCGCCGCCACGGCGCTCGCCGGCGCAAGGGCCGCCTAGCCCATGTGGGACACGCTGCGAACCGGCCTGGCCTTCGCTGTCGATATCGGCGTGCTGATCTTCGTACATGAGCTGGGGCATTATCTCGCCGCCCGCAGCCAGGGGGTGACGGTGGAGGTCTTCTCCATCGGCTTCGGCCCGGCCATGGCCAAATGGACGGCGCGCTCCGGCACGGTGTGGCAGGTCTGCGCCCTGCCGCTCGGCGGCTATGTGAAGATGCAGGGCTGGGGCGAATCGGAGGATACCGCACTCAAGACGCCCGGCTCCTTCGCCGGTGCCTCGCTGGCCTCGCGCGCGTTCATTGTCGCGGCTGGGCCGCTGGCCAATTTGCTGCTGGCCTTCGTGTTGTTCTCCGGGCTGTATATGGCCGTCGGGCGGGTCGTCACCCAGCCGGTGCTCTCCGAGATCCAGCCCAACTCCCCCGCGGCGGCGGCGAATCTACAGCCGGGCGACAGGGTGCTGGATATCGGCGGCACCGCCATCTCCGATTTCAGCCAGCTCCAGCAGATCGTGGCGGAACACCCAGACACGGTGCTGGATTTCACCATCGCGCGTGGCGACACGCAGTTCACTGAACCTGTGCAACTCGGCTCCGTCTCGGCGGAGGGCGAAACCGCCGGGCGGCTTGGCGTCATCGGCAAGCAGTCGCAGTTGCAGCGCTATAGCCCGCCTGCCGCCATCGTCGCGGGCGGGCAGGAGACAGTTTCGCAGATTCGTGGCTGGTTCTCCATGCTCGGGCAACTGGCGGTGCATCACCAGGGGCTGAAGGATCTGGCCGGGCCGCTGGGCATCATCCAGATCACCGGCGAGGCGGCGGCGCTGGGCTTCGTTACCTTCGTTAATCTCGTCGCCATCATTTCCATCAATCTCGGTCTGGTGAACCTGATCCCGATTCCGGTGCTCGATGGCGGGCATTTGCTCTCCTACGTGGTGGAGGCCGTGCTGCGCCGCCCGCTCTCGGCGGCAGTGCGGGAAGGGGCGATGCGCTTTGGCGCCGCCATTCTGCTCCTGCTGATCCTGTTCGTGACGTTTAACGATTTAACGCGGCTGGGAACGGTCGCCTGGTTCTCGCATTTACTTTAGGGAAACGCGAGGGGCGGGCCTTGCGCACCTTGCCCGGAGGCGTTTCGCATGCCAAACGCCCGAGACAGAAGATTCCCCCGGCGCGCCGGGCTTTGATTGGTTTGGGAGATATCGATTGCTTAAGCCGCGCTCCGTCCTTCTGGCATCCGTCTGCCTGCTGCCGGCTTTGCTGGCGCCGAGCCCGAACTGTGTCGCGAGGGCGCAGGTGGCGCCCGCCGCAGTGCCGGCTGGCGGGGTGATCCAGGCCATCGATGTCTCCGGTAACCACCGTATCGATAGCTCGACCATCACATCCTACATGGTGGTGCAGGTGGGCGATCGGTTCGACCCTCAGCGCATCAATGAGTCGCTGAAGACCCTGTACGCCACCGGGCTGTTCAAAACGGTGAACATCACGCGCGACGGCAGCACCCTGAACGTGAACGTGGTTGAGAACCCGACGGTCAACCAAGTGCTGTTCGCCGGCAACAAGACCGTGGAGGACAAGGACGCCAAGGCCGCGATCAGCCTGAAGCCGCGCTCGGTGTTCACGCTTCAGGCGGTGGAGGCGGACCGGCAGGCGATCCTGGGCCTGTATGCCAAGAAGGGGCATTACAACGCCACCGTCACGCCGAAGATCATCGAGCTGCCGGATAACCGCGTGAACGTGGTGTTCAACTGCACCGACGGCAGCGAGACCACCGTCAGCCAAATCACCTTCATCGGCAATAACAGCTTCAGCCAGGGCACCCTGAAGGATGTCGTCTCCACGCGCGAATCCGCTTGGTGGCGGTTCTTCTCCAGCTCGGATGAGTACAGTGCCGAACGTATCCAGTACGACGAGTACCTGCTGCACAAGTTCTACCTGCACAAGGGGTACGCGGACTTCCAGATCCTCAGCGCCAATGCAAATCTGAGCCCGGACCGCAAGTCGTTCTATCTGACCTACATCGTCTCCGAGGGGCCGCGTTACAAGGTGGGTTCCGTTACCGTCACCTCCAACATCCGCACGCTCACCAGCAAGGAGCTGCGCGGGCTGGTGCCGCTCTCGGCTGGGGATTGGTTCGACGGCGACGCGCTGCAGGAAGGCGTCGACGCGCTGAACAAACGCGCCCTCGACCTTGGCTACGCCTTCGCCCAGGTGAACCCGCAGGTGCATACCGATCCCACGACCAAGAAGATCGATATCACCCTCAACGTGGTCAATGGGCCGCATGTTTACATCCAGCGCATCGACATCACCGGCAACACCCGTACCGAGGATAAGGTCATCCGCCGCGAGCTGACCGTGGCCGAGGGCGATGCCTACAACCAGAGCAAGATCGACGACTCCACCCGCCACCTGAAGAATCTCGGGTTCTTCAAGGACGAAAAGTTCTCCACGAGCCCCGGCACCACGCAGCAGCAGGTTGTGCTCAACACCCAGGTTACCGAGCAGGCCACCGGCCAGTTCTCGCTGGGCGGCGGTTACTCCTCCAGCCTTGGGGCGCTGCTCAATACCGGCCTCAGCCAGAACAACTTCATCGGCACCGGCGTCAACGCCTCCGTCAACGCGATGATCGCCCAGCGTGGCACGCAGATTAACCTTGGTGTCACCGACCCGTATTTCCTCGACCGCAACTTGATCGCGGGCGTGGACATCTTCCGTACGGTCACGGACTCCTACACTGGTACCGGGCAGTCCTACTCCTATGCCGAAAGCAGCATGGGCGCCGATGTCCGCCTTGGTTACCGCTTCAACGATTACGTGAGCCAGAACTTTACCTATACGTTCAGCCGCCGCGATCTTTACAATATCCCGACGACGAGCAGCGCCAACATCTACCTGCAGAACGAGCAGGGCGTGACCACCTTGTCGCAGCTCAGCCAGACGCTAAGCTTCGATTACGTGGATGACGACCAGCACCCCACCTCCGGCCTGCTGCTGCGTCTCACCACTGATTTCGCCGGTGCGGGCGGGTCGGCCAAGTACGTCCGCTTCAGCCCGGATGTCGCCTATTACATCCCGCTCGAACATGTGTTCGGCAACAAGGCCTGGGTGATGAAGCTCTCCGGTACGGCCGGTTATCTCGCGGAGATAGAGGGCTACAAGACCAAAATCCAGGACAACTTCTTCCTTGGTGGCGACAATCTGCGCGGCTTCGCCGATGGCGGCGTCGGCCCCTATGCCGAGCCAGTCACGGTGGGCGGCGTGCAGAAGAGCTACGGCGGCCAGATCGGCGGCCGATATATGTGGACGGCGTCGGCGGAAATGCATTTCCCGCTGCCCGTTTCGCCCGATCTCGGCGTCTCCGGCTTCGCGTTTGTCGATGCCGGTTCGCTCTGGGGCGCGCGCGCGGTCCAGGGTTATCCGCTGCTCGATTATTCGGGACCGCGTGTCTCCGCGGGTGTCGGTGTGTCCTGGAACACCCCGTTCGGCCTGATCAACCTCTCTTTGGCGGACCCGTTTATCAAGAAGCCGGGTGACCAGACCCAGCAATTCCGCATTTCCTTCGGAACGCAGTTCTAATTCTTTTTGCTACGAGGTTTCTCCGTGTCACGTTTTTCCCGCTACTCCATCGTTCTGCCGTTCTTGACCTTCGGCATCGCCCCGGCGGCGCATGCGCAGTCGTCCTCGGGCTATTTCATCCCGCCCAGCGCCCAGCAGCAGAGCGCTCCGGCTGCGCCCGCGCCGAAGCCCGCCCCTGCGCCGCAGGTCCAGGCCGCGCAGCCCCAGCCGCAGCAGCCGCAAGTGCCCAACCTGCCGGCCCTGCCGCCCGAGCCCGCGCCGCCGACGGCCGTGATCGGCGTGCTCTCCGTGCCGGAAGTGATGCAGAAATCCACCGCCGCCCAGGGCGTGCAGGCCGAAATCCAGAAGCGTCAGGCCGAGCTCGGCAAGGAAGCCCAGGCGGCCCGCACCAAGATCGAAGCCGAGCAGCAGGCCATTCTGGCGCAGCGCGGCAAGGTTTCCGACGCTCAGCTCGAAGCCAAGGAGCAGGCGCTGCGTGATGAGATCGCTGCCACGCAGACCAAGTTCCAGCAGAAGAACCAAGCCATCCAGAACTCCGGCCAGCAGGCGCTGGGGCAGGTTGAGGCTGAGCTGATCGCCATCATTCGCCAGGAGGCTCAGGCTCATGGCATGAACCTGATCTTGCATCGTGAGCAGGTGGCGCTGAACGTCGCCGCCTTCGACATCACCGGCGAGGCCGCCGCCGAGCTGAACAAGCTGCTGCCCAGCGTGAAGGTGCCGCCCTCCGTCGTGACCCCCGGCATGGCCGTGAACCCGCCGGACCAGGGCCCCGACGGGCAAGGCTTCGGCCAGTAAGGCGGATAGATGCAGGAGAGCGCCAAACCCGGTGACGCCCGCTTCTTCCGGCGCACCGGGCCGCACAGCCTTGGCAGGATCGCGGAACTGCTCGGCGTGCAAGCCGCCGAGCCGGAGCGGTTGATCCACGGCGTGGCCCCGCTGCAAAGCGCGGGGCCCGAGGATGTCAGCTTCCTCGATAACCGCCGCTATGCCGGGCTGCTTGCCGCTACCAAGGCGGGGGCGGTGATCCTGCATCCCGATTTCGCGGATAAGGTGCCCCAGGGCTGCGTCGCGCTCATCACGCCCGAGCCTTATGTCGGCTGGGCCAAAGTCTCGGCGCTGTTTTTCCCGTTCCCGGAGGCTACGCCCGGGCAGCATCCCTCCGCGATCGTCGATCCTTCAGCAATTATCGACCCCACTGCCGAGATCGGCCCTGGAGCTGTGATTTCGGCCGGGGCGGAGGTTGGCGCGGGGAGCAGCATTGGCGCGCTGGCTTATGTCGGGCCGGGCGTGGTGGTGGGCAGGAATTGCCGTATCCACCCGCAGGTTACCATTTCTCACGCCATTCTGGGCGACCGCGTGGTGCTGTATCCGGGAGCGCGCATCGGGCAGGATGGGTTCGGTTTCGCCATTTCGAAGACTGGCTTCACGCCTGTGCCGCAGCTGGGCCGCGTGATTATTGGCGATGGAGCCGAAATCGGGGCCAATTCCACCATCGACCGCGGCTCCGCCCAGGATACGGTGATCGGTCCGGGCGTGCATGTCGATAACCTCGTGCAGCTTGGCCATAACGTGAATGTTGGCGCGAATTCGGTGATCGTGGCGCAGGCCGGCGTCTCCGGCTCCACGCAGATCGGCCCGGGGGTGATGATCGCGGCTCAGGCGGGACTGACCGGGCATCTGACCATTGGTGCCGGGGCGCGCATCGGCGCGCAGTCGGGCGTGATGCAGGACGTGCCGGCGGGCGAGGAGGTGCTCGGCGCACCGGCCCAGAACGCGAAGGCATTTTTCCGCGAGGTGCTGACCTTGCGTAAACTGGCGCAGAATGCGCGCAAAGGACCCAAGACAGGAACTGAATGATGACTAACGAGACCCAGGACCAGCTTCCGGCGGTGGATGTGCCGCTGATCGAGACCAAGCAGATCCTGACGATGATCCCGCACCGCTACCCGTTCCTGCTGGTGGACCGGGTGATCGACGTGCGCAAGGATCACTCCGCCACCGGTGTGAAGAACGTGTCGATGAACGAGCCGTTCTTTCAGGGCCATTTCCCCGGCCATCCGGTGATGCCGGGCGTGCTGATCGTGGAGAGCATGGCGCAGACCGCCGCCGTGCTGGTGATTTCCACCCTTGGGCCCGAGGCCGGGATCCCGGTGGTGTATTTCATGTCCATCGAGAACGCGAAGTTCCGCAAACCGGTCACGCCGGGCGATGTGCTGCACCTTACCCTCACCAAGGACCGCCGCCGTGGCCAGGTTTGGCGTTTCAGCGGTGTTGCCCGCGTCGATGGCGTGGTGGTGGCGGAAGCTTCCATAACGGCCATGATCATGGACCAGGTGAAGCCAGTTTAAGGTTTACAATCAAAGGCTTCCGGAGAAATATCCGGTAACAATGATTGACTTGGCCGCGCTGCCCCCGCCGCGTAGAGCGGAGGCAGACGAATAAGCAGGGCCGGCAGAGACAATGGACAATATGGCGCAGACTGAAATCCACCCCACCGCCGTTATCTCGCCCGGGGCGGAGTTGGGGCAGGGAGTGAAGATCGGCCCATTCTGCACCATCGGCCCCCATGTGGTGCTGGAGGACGGCGTTACCCTGGTCTCGCATGTCGCCGTCGATGGTCGCACGCGGCTGGGGGCGGGGGTTAAGCTGTTCCCCTTCTGCACCGTGGGACTGGAGCCGCAGGACCTGAAATACAAGGGCGAGGACACCGAGACGGTGATCGGCCCGCGCACGCAGATCCGCGAGCACGCCTCCATCCATCGTGGCACCGTCACCGGCACCGGCGTTACCAAGATTGGCGCGGACTGCCTGCTGATGGCGACTGTCCATGTGGCGCATGATTGCGTGCTGGGCGATGGTGTTATCATCTCCAACAACGTGGCGCTGGGCGGGCATGTCGAGATCGGCGACCGCGCCGTGATCGGCGGCAATGCGGCGGCGCTGCAATTCGTGCGTATCGGCGCGGGGGCGATGATCGGCGGGCTGACTGGGGTCACTCGCGATATCATCCCTTATGCCCGCGTGTTTGGTACCCGCGCCGAACTGCTGGGGCTGAACCTGATCGGACTGCGCCGCCGGGGGCTGGACAAGGCCCAGGTGCAGGCCATCAACGCCGCCTATAAATTCCTGTTCACCGGCCCCGGTGTGTTCGCCGAGCGCGTGGCCCAGGCCCGCGAGGCTTTTGCCGACCAGCCTTATGTGCAGGAGATTCTCGCCTTCATCGCCACCCCCTCGAAGCACGGTATTCTTACCAATGTGGCCGGTGCGGGCGATGATGAGGGCTGAGTGAGCACGCCGCTCGGGATCATCGCGGGCGGCGGGCCGCTGCCGGGGCAGGTGGCCGAGGCGGCGCAGGCGGCCGGGCGATCTGTGTTCATTGCTGGTATTGAAGGCTATGCCGAGCAGGATGTGCTGCGGCCCTTCGCGCATAAATTCTTTCGTTTGGGCGCCATCGGCGCCATGATTCGCGCCTTCCGTGAGAAGGGCTGCACCGATCTGGTGATGATCGGGCCGGTGAAACGTCCTTCCTTCCTCTCCCTACGCCCGGATGCCGAGGGAGCGCGGCTGCTTGCGCGCGTTGGCAAGGCGGCATTCTTGGGCGATGATGGGCTGCTCGCCGCCATTGTCCGCGTGCTCTCGGATGAGGGGTTTCGCGTGCTCGGCGCGCACGAAATCATGACCGACGTTTTGGCGCCTGAGGGGCAGCTGACCAAAGCCGCGCCAGATGCGTCCGCCATGGCGGACATTGCCCGCGGCGTATCGGTGCTGAAGCTCATCGGCGCTGCCGATGTCGGTCAGGCCTGCGTGGTGCAGCAGGGCATTGTGCTCGCGGTGGAGACCGTGGAGGGCACGGATGCCATGCTTTCCCGCATACCAGCCGTGACACGGCCGGGTCCGGCCGGGGTGTTGGTAAAGCTCGCCAAGCCAGGGCAAGAGCGCCGGGCAGACCTGCCAACCATTGGTCCCGCCACGATTCGTCATGCACGGCAAGCAGGGCTGTGCGGTATTGCCTTCGAAGCGGGCGGTACGATTCTGGCTGATAAAATGTTAACGATTGCGTTGGCGGAGCAAGAGGGGTTTTTTCTTCTCGGCGTTCATCCTTAAATGGGGATAGGACAAGGAGGCTGATATATGAGCGATTTTTCTTATCTGCATACCATGCTTCGGGTCGGAAACCTGGAGCGGAGCATTGCCTTCTACACGAAGCTGCTTGGGATGAAGGAACTGCGCCGCGCTGATTTCCCGGACGGCAAGTTCACGCTTGTTTTCCTTGGCTATGGCGGCGAGGACACCCACACCGTGCTGGAACTCACCTACAATTATGGTGTCGAGCATTACGAGCAGGGCACGGCCTTCGGGCATCTGGCTCTGGGCGTGCCGGATATTTACGCCACCTGCGAGAAGCTGCGCGCCTCAGGCGCCAAGATCACCCGCGAGCCCGGCCCGATGAAATTCGGGACCACTGTCATTGCTTTCATCGAGGATCCGGATGGCTACAAGATTGAGCTGATCGAACGTAGGCCCGCATAAAATGCTCTCATTCGCCCAGCTCCTGGCCAAGACGATCCACTTTGCCGATAAGGTCGTTCCCTCATCTTGCCTGCCCTCTACCGAACCTGAGACGCTGATCGCCGCTGCGCGTGCCAATCCTTCCCCGGCCTCCCGCGAAGGGCTGAAGCAGTTGATGGCCTCGATCGGGGGGGAATCGGATCTCTGCCTGTTCGGCAAACTCTCGCTCCGCTGGGATATGATCCGCTTGCTCAAGAACGCGCAGATGATCGAGGATGCCCACCGCACGAATCCGGCGCTGGGTGCTGCACCAGTCAAGGCGCCGCTGTTCATCCTGGGCCTGCCGCGCTCCGGCACAACCTTCCTGCACAGCCTAATGGCCGAGGACGGGCAGATCTTGGTGCCGCGCAACTGGCAGACCATGTTCCCGGCGCCGCGCCCGGCCGGGTTCGACCCTGCCAGGGATAAGCGCGTGCGCGCAGTGAACCGGCAGTTGCAGCTTTTTGCCGGTCTGGCGCCGGGGTTCCGGGAAATGCACCCGATCACCGCCGACAGCCCGCAGGAGTGCAGCGAGATCACTTCGCATGTGTTCCAGAGCCTGCGCTTCGATTCGACGCACCGGGTGCCTTCCTATTTTAATTGGCTGGAGGCGCACGGACATGACGATGCCTTCCGCTTCCACAAGCAATTCCTGCAATTCCTGCAGAATGGCATGCCGGGGCGCTGGGTGCTGAAATGCCCGGATCATACCTTCACCCTCGATTCGATCCTGAAGATTTATCCGGACGCCCGATTCGTCATCGTGCATCGTGACCCGATCGCCGTGCTCGGCTCAGTCGCGCATCTCACCGAGGTGCTGCGCCGGCCCTTCCTGAATAATATCGACGCTGGTGAGATCGGCGCGCAGGTGGCGGCCCGCTGGACCCAGGGGGCGAATCTGCTGCTGGCCTTCGACCAGCGTGCCGATGTGCCGCCCGAGCGGAAGTTCCATCTGCACTATGAGGAACTGGTGGCGGCTCCGCTGGCGGCCATTACGCGAATTTACGCGCATTTCGACATGCCCCTAGGCGGCGAGGCTTTGGCGGCCATGTCTCGGCAATGTGAGGCACGCCCACGCGGCGGCTATGGCAAGCATGCCCCGTACCGGCTGGAGAATTTCAAGCTCAATAGGCCGGCGTTGCAGGCTGCTTTTGCGCCCTATGTGCAGCAATACTGCCAAGCGCCGCGGTAGTGAACGGCGCCGCCCAAGGGCGGCGTCACTCCAAAAACAGACTTGTCTCGAACACGGCATATGGCCGCGTGGAGTGCGTGCATGGCACTAACACAGTTACTCTCCCGCAAGGTGGAGTGTTCTGGTTAAAGTCATAATTTTTAAGGAAAGTGGCTCCCGAAGTAGGACTCGAACCTACGACCGAGCGATTAACAGTCGCTTGCTCTACCAACTGAGCTATTCGGGAACGGTTGGTGGACGCGCTATACATAATGATGATGAACCGCGTCAACCCCACCCCAGTTGATTTCGCTGCGCAGCTCCCTTACACACTGAAACCGTCAGCGGGCGTGGTGGAACTGGTAGACGCGCCGGACTCAAAATCCGGTTCTGGCAACAGAGTGTCGGTTCGATTCCGACCGCCCGCACCAAGATCTTCCTGCACAACTTTCTGTGAACAGTCTTTCGGCAGTAGCACGATTGCCGTAGAGCGTTACATTTAGAGTTGTCCACATGTGCAAAGGGCAAACGTCAGGGGGGATTATGCTCGTGTCGAATGTTTGCCGGACCTTCGCCTCGGGGGGATGGAGTCTTGGAAAATTTCGCAAGGACCGGCGCGCAGTGACCGCGATAGAGTATGCTCTAATTGCGGTTATTATCGTGGTCGCGATGCTGGGAGGATTATCCATCATTGGCGGCAACCTCGCGGTCACATTCAACCAAGTTTCGTCGGAACTTTAAGGCCGCCCCCGTTGCCCGGAGAGGTATGCTCGGCGACGCTGAATGACGGCCAAGTCGGCTATATTTAATTACTTTTAGGGAAATCCGGTTGCTGTCCCGGGGCGTGTCGGGGCGCATAATTTTTTGATAAAACAATGGATTGCTGAAATTTTCGGTGAAAATATCCGGGCGGTTGGCGGGTTGCTCTCCGGAACAATATAAGTAAAAATGTTAATTTAATTTCATCAATTTGTAGAGGGCAGATTCCCTGTCGCATTCTTTTGGCGTGTTTTGTTAGGAACTTGCCGTGGTTTTCTAACCTTGTTCGCGCTGTTCTGGTTCAAGAGTTCGCCAGTGACGGCCGTGCTATCGCGGCGATTGCATGCGCCCTGGGTGAGGCGCTGGTTGCCGCGATGATCAGCAGCGGGGTCGCCTTGCCCGGCTTCAAAGACTCCAGTAGCTTCAATAGCGTAGCATCAGGACTATAAGGAGGGCGCTGCCATATCCGTGGTTGCCGAAAGGTGGCTATCGGGGAGTGGCGGCGGCTTGTTGTTGGCTGAAAGCGGTGCCGTGTTAGGCGGCAACGTTTGGACTGTGTGCCTTGTTGTTGGTTTTTTGTTAAAAAGGGCGTTTTGGCGCGGTTTGAGGCAAAAGATTGCAAGACTTTAAAGCTTCGGTGCGCTATTGTGTTGACATTGCAATACTTCCGTCACTTCGTCTGGCGGCAGGGAGACTTAAAATAATCATGCGTCGGCTTGTTTGGCGGGGGTTGGCGTGAGCGCAGGGTTGGTCATTCCAGCGCTCTTGTTGTTGGTTTATGCGGCTTTACATGACCTGGCGGTGAGAACGGTGCCGAATTGGCTGCCTGTTGCCCTGCTGGCATTAGGCGTTTGCGCTCGCCTGTTAGACCATTCCCTTCTGGCGGCTTTTTGTGTGGCTGCTGTTGCCTTCGTATTTCTGTTCGTCATCTGGGTTGCCGGTGTGATGGGAGGCGGGGACGTCAAACTCTGGGCGGCCACGGTGTTGCTTATCCCGCCAGCGGTAGCCACTGAACTTTCGTTTTTTCTCGACATCCTCCTCTTTGGCGGCGCCCTGGCCCTGATTTACCTCGCCTTGTCGTTCGTGGTGCCGAAACCCAAAGGCTTGCGTACCGGCGGGCGGCTGCGGCGTTTCCTCCGCGCCGAGATGTGGCGGATAGGCCGCCGCGCACCCTTACCGTATGCCTGCGCCATCGCCGGTGGCGCCATTGTTGCAATCCTGCCCCACCAGTTACAGCCTTAGGTAGAGAATGGTTTTCCGTCTTGGCATTTTTGGTGTTCTCATCGCCGCGTTGATCGCGGTAATGGTATTCGCTTATTCGCTTCTCAATCAGTCGAAACATCAAGTGGAGCAAGCCGTACCGGTGCCGCAGACGGAACAGATCCTCGTCGCTGCACAGCCGTTGCCGGCGGGGAGTCTGCTGCAACCTTCCCAGGTTGCCTCTGCCACGATACCGGTTACCGGTGCACCGTCTGACGTGTTGATCGACACGCCACAGAACCGAGCGAGCCTCACCGGCTCTATGGTCCGTACCGCGCTATCCCAAGGTGCGCCGCTTCTGAATAGTCAGGTCATCCATCCCGGCGATCACGGCTTCCTTGCTGCGGTGCTGGCTCCGGGAATGCGGGCTGTCACGGTGGCTGTGGATAATGTCACGGGGGCAAACGGTCTAATCTGGCCGGGTGACAACGTCGATGTGCTGCTGACCCAATCCGTCTCTGGTGTGTCGGATGCCAAGAGCATCGCCGCCGAAGTGGTGTTGAGTAATGTCCGTGTCATTGCCTCGGGGGCGCAGGTGGTGAAAGATGCCAGCACAGCCAATAATTCCGTACAAACAGTGACGCTGGAAGTTACTCCGGAGCAGGCTTCGCGCTGCCTCGTGGCGATCAATCTAGGCAAGTTGTCCCTGATCGTACATTCCGCAGAAACGGCGCCAGCCGGAGCGGAGCAGGCGCAATCCGCGCCGCAGCAGCCGGTCTGGGCGGGCGATGTGTCGCCGGCTTTGGCCGCCACGCAGCCGCAAGTGCCTGCGGTCTCGACTGTTAACGTTATTTCCTCCGGCGCGACAGGGGAGTTTAAGTTCTGATGCGCAGCTTGAAGCATTTCGCGGGTGCGTGGCTCGCTGTCGCTGCGGGGCTTGGTGGTTCCGCTTCCTTCGCGTTCGCCCAGAGCCAGCCTGCCGATACGAGCGGTGCGGCAGTTGCTCCCGCCAGCACTCAGGTGCCAGTTCCGCCGGCCTATTACGGGGCAATCGCACTCGATAAAGGTAAGGGCAGGTTGGTGAAACTGCCGCGCGCGGTTGCTAATCTGTTCGTGGCCGATGATTCCATTGCCTCGGTGCGGCCGGCTAGCCCGGGGGTGATGTTTGTGTTCGGCAAGGCGCCTGGGACCACCGACGTGGTGGCGACTGATCAAGATGGCAACCGCATCGCCCAGTATTCGGTCACGGTGAACCCGTCGAATTACCAGGGGCAGCGGCTGCAATCGCAATCCCAGGCAATCGCACCTGGCAATGGCGTGACCGCCGAGAGCGAGCCAGGCGGCATGGTGGTTCGCGGCACGGTGAACACGCCGGAGGAGGCCGACAATGTCATCAACCAGGCCAAGGTGATTTCGGGTGGCAATGTCACCAACGACCTGACGGTAAACGAGCCTGTCCAGGTCGAACTGAAGGTCCGTATCGCCTCGATGCAGCGCAACGTCACACGTGAGTTGGGCATCGACTGGAGTAGTGTCGGTAGCAGTGCCATTAAAATCGGCAAATTTTCTCTGACGGGCGGAACCGCTTCCGCGGCGCAGTCCCTGTCATCTCTCACCCAGGGCGGGGTTGGCCTCACTTGGCCCGGCGGCACCTTTGAAGGTGTGATCGATGCGCTGGCCACGGATAACCTCGCTCATGTGTTGGCGGAGCCAACGCTAACCACATTGTCCGGCACGCAGGCTAATTTCCAGGTTGGTGGGCAGTTCCCGATTCCAACAGCCTCGGGGAGCAATGGCACTGTGACGGTGAGCTACAAGAATTACGGTGTGTTGCTGAGCTTCATTCCGACCGTTTTGTCCGATGGCCGCATTGCATTGCAGGTTGCTCCGCAGTTTAGCGAAATCAACGCTGCCAACTCTTCGAGCGTCAGTACGGGTGGAACAAGCTCGAGTGGCCAGAGTGAAACTTTCAACGTCCCGTCTCTTACCATGACCTCTGCATCCAGCACCGTAATTCTGGGTAGTGGTCAAGGCATGGCGATCGCCGGTTTGTTGGAGGACACCACGAACCAAGTCGATAATGGCGTGCCTGGCTTAAGCGAAATGCCGCTGCTCGGCGCTCTGTTCCGTGGTGATGCATTCCAGCGCGTGCAGCAGGAGCTGGTAATTACCGTGACGCCGTATCTCGTGAACCCCGTAAATACGCCTTCGACCATCGCTTCGCCCGACGATGGCTGGACGCCGCCGAATGATTTGCAGCGTGTCTTGGAACTGCGTGATAACGGCACAAACACGGTGGCTGCCAAGATCCCTGGCGATGCCGGCTTCATGGTCCAATGATGGAGACGATGCGCATGCGCTCCGCCCTGTTCTTTTCCTTCTGTGTCATGGTGCTGACGCTTAGCGGCTGCACCGGTGCATTCGATCCGTTTCAACGTCCGGGCAATTGGTCGGCGACTGGCGCATCGAACGAGACAATCGCGCAGCAGGTGGCCGATAAGTCAGATCTGCTCTATGGCAAGTCCGAGCCGGGCAGTAACGGCGTTGCCGCGGTTGCCGGAGTGGAAAAGGCTATGACCAACGGCACCGCGACAGGCCTGCAAACAACTTTAGCCCCGACATCCTCGGCGGCCAGCATTAATGTCGGCCAATGAGCAGCAACCCGCATTCTCGGTGTAGAGGATAGGAGGATTTATGAGCCAGCAAGGTGCTCGTAACGTGCAGGGGGATGGCGATCTGGTCGGTCGGCCGGATCGCCTGACCGTTCTTGCCTTCCTGGGGGATCCCGCCACCGAGCAGGTGCTGCGCGACGGCCTGGGCGATCTTGTCGCCAATGGTATCGACATCCGCCGCGGCACTGTTCGCACGGCTGTTGCCGCCATGGCCAAGATGCAAACCCCCGAGGTGCTGATCGTCGATATTGCGGGCGAGGAGCAGCCTCTGCACGCACTCGGCGAACTCTCCGATGTGGTGGAGCCCGGCGTGCGCGTGCTCGTCATTGGCGATAACGACGACGTCGATTTCTACCGGCACATCACGCGCGGCATGGGCGTGATGGAGTATCTGTTCAAGCCCATCACGCGCGAGGCCGTGGCCCGGCATTTCGCGCCGCTCATTACGCGCAAGACCATGGGGCAGGACGCCACGCGCGGCGGGCGTGTCGTCGCTGTCATGGGCGCACGTGGAGGAGTGGGGGGCACCACCATCGCCGGCAACCTCGCCTGGCTGCTTGGTGTAATGGCCAAGCGCCATACTGTGTTCGTGGAATCGGATATCCATATGGGCTCCGGCAGCACTGCTGCTCGGCGCCAAGACCGGCCCTGGCTTGCGCATGGCGCTGGAAACCCCGGACCGTATCGACCCCCTCTTCGTCGAGCGCGCGGCGCAGCCGGTGGCGGAGCGTCTGCAGGTGCTGGCTTCGGAGGAGAAACTCACCGACCCGCTGCATTACGCTCCGGGGGCCGCACGGCGCCTGATAGAGGCGCTGCGTGTGCGCTACAACTTCATCATCATGGACGTGCCGTTCCTGCCGATGCCTTGTAACCGGGAGATGATCGAGTTCGCGCATCACCGCGTCATCGTCATGGACCCGTCTTTGGCCTCGGTACGTGACACACTGCGCCTGCTCAGCCTGCCGAATGGCCCCTGGCAGCCGCAAAGCCCCACCATCGTGCTCAACCGTCAGGGGCGCCCCGGCGGCCTAACGCGTAAGCAGATCGAGGAGGCGTTGAAGGTCAAGATCGACATCGTGATCCCGGATATTCCGAAGCAGCTGAATGAATCGGCCAGCTTCGGCGAGCCGGCGATCGCGACTCGCGGCCCGTTCCGTCAGGCGATCATCGACCTGTCCCGCGAGATCGGCTTCGTCGCCGCGCGCGAGGACGCGGTCATCGAGGGCTCCGCCCAGCTCACTTCTGTTGGCGGCATCTTCAAGATGCTCGGCTTTAGCAAGGGATAACGCCGCATGTCCGATGGCAGCCTACCCGTATTTGGCCGCCGGCGTACCGAGACACCAGAGCCGACCAACGCTGGAGGCGTTGTCAGGACTCCGGCGCCTAGTCCGGCTCCGGGTCTGGCCCAGGTAAGCGCTCCGCCCGCGGCCGGTCCCATTGCTGTCCGCGCTGAAATCACCGAGCTGCGCAATCTGTGCCTCGCGCGAATGGATGCGACGGCGGTAGCGTCGCTGCATCCTGACAGGCTGCTGATCGAGGTCGAGCGGCTGATCGCCGACCTCGCCACAGAAAAGCGCATGCAGCTGAACGGGCGTGAGCAGCGTAGCCTCGCCACCGAGCTGGTGGACGACATGCTCGGGCTCGGCCCGCTGGAGCCGTTGCTGCTCGATGAAAGCATCAACGACATCATGGTCAACGGTCCAGACCACACCTTCGTGGAACGCGGCGGCAAGCTGGTCCAGGTGCCGGTGCGCTTCCGCGACTGGACGCATCTGACCAATATCTGCCAGCGCATCGCCGCCTCCGTCGGCCGCCGCGTGGACGAAGCCAGTCCGATGTGCGACGCACGCCTCAAGGATGGTTCGCGCGTCAATATCATTCTCCCGCCGCTCTCCATCGACGGCCCGGCCATCTCGATCCGTAAATTCTCCAAGAAGCCGATCGACTTCGAAAAACTGATCCAGTTTGGCGCCATGACACCGCCCATCGCCCGCGTACTGGAAATCGCGGCGCGCACCCGCCTCAATATCATCGTCTCGGGCGGTACCGGTTCGGGCAAGACCACCATGATGAATGCGCTTTCGCGTTTCATCGACCCCGCCGAGCGTATCGTCACCATCGAGGACGCGGCGGAGTTGCAATTGCAACAGCCGCATGTGGTGCGCCTGGAAACCCGTCCGCCAAGCCTGGAAGGCAAGGGCGAGGTGACCGCGCGCGACCTTGTGCGTAACGCGCTGCGTATGCGTCCGGACCGTGTGATCATCGGCGAAACCCGTGGTGCCGAAGCTTTCGACATGCTGCAGGCGATGAACACGGGCCATGACGGCTCGATGTCCACGATTCACGCCAATAACACGCGCGACGCGCTCGCCCGTATCGAGAACATGGTGCAGATGTCGTCGATGGGCCTGACCTCGCGCGCCATCAAGATGCAGCTCTGCTCCGCCGTGAACCTCATCGTCCAGGTTGAGCGCCAACGCGACGGTGGCCGCCGTGTCACGCAGGTGACCGAGATTGCCGGCATGGAAGGCGAAACGACGTTGATGAACGATATCTTCAAGCTCGAGATCACGGGCGAGACAGCCAACGGTCGCCTGACCGGGCGCTACGAGGTCAGCCGCATCCGCTCAACCTTCCAGGAGCGGCTGCAATATTACGGTCTCGACCGCGCCTGGATGAACGCGCTGGACGAAGCATGACATCCTCGGATCTCCTTTTCCTCCTCACAGTCGGCGTCGTTCTTCTGGTCGCGATCGGCGCGACGGCGCTGATGATCGTGAAAGAGAACGAGCGCGTCGAGAAACTGAAGACGCGTCTGCAGGAAACGGTGGCGCCTTCAGCCAAGCCCACGAGCCAGGTGGAGGAGGATTTCTCCCTGGTGCGTACCGTCTCGCGCGTCGAGCAGCTAAAGTTGAAGGCCGCGGGCATAATCGGTGTAGACCTTAAGCAGGCCGAAACCTACCCGATCAAATGGTGGCTGGTGCCGTTTATCACGGCGGGGCTGACATGGTTCATCATGTTCATTGCCTCGCATCCGCTGGGGCATCACCTTGCCTTGTGGATTATTGTGAAATACGCCGGCACACCGGTTACCTGGTGGATGCTTACCGGCTTTGCCTTCAACTGGTTCACCAACCGGCGTAACGCGAAGCTGGTTGAGCAGTTCCCTGACGCACTGAACACCATCGTACGCTGCGTGCGTGTGGGTATTCCCATGGCGGAGGCCTTACGCACCGTGGCGAAGGACGCCATGGAGCCCACCAAGCTCGAATTCTCCATTCTGGCCGACAAGGTATCAATCGGCATTCCGCTCGATATCGCGCTGCGCGAATTGGGGGACCGCGTGAAGCTCACGGAATACCAGTTTTTTGCTACGGCGATCACGCTGCAGGCGCGCTCCGGCGGCGGTATCACGCAGACGCTGGAAACCCTCTCCGAGGTGATCCGCAAGCGTGTGGGGCTGAAGGCCCGCGGCTACGCGCTCACCGCCGAGGCCCGCACCAGCGCGATGATTCTCTCTGTCCTGCCTTTCGTGGCGGGTGGTGCGATCTTCGTGATGCAGCGCTCGTATATCATGTTGCTGTTTACCACCTCAGGCGGTCAGTCGGTGCTTGGCGCCGCCATCCTGCTGATGTGCATCGGCATGGGCATCATTCAGTTCATGATCAGCAATGTACTCAAATAACACCATCTTCGCCCTGCTGCTTCTGGTCGTGCTGTTTTTCGCGCTGCTGGCGGGGGTCGGTTTCATGCTGGCGCATGAGCTTGGCCGTAACGTCAAGCTGGAGAGGCGGCTGAACATTGTCGTCAACGGTGGCGAGGAAGAGCTGCCGGAACAAGGCAGGCCGCCCGGCACAATGCTGTTGCGGGTCATCTCCGCTTTCGGCATGGGAGTGGCCCGCAGTGGCTTGCTCTCGCGCAAGACGCTCGCAGAAATGACGGCGACGCTGGAAGGCGTGGGCTTCAAGGGCGGCAAGGGCCTTGGCCTGTTCATTGGCTCCAAGATCCTGCTGGTGCTGGTCAGCCCGATTATCACCTTCGTCGTGGCGCAGCACGCCATGCATCTTTCGGGGATGTGGTTGATTATCGCCACGGCCGGCGGGGCTGTGGGCGGCATGCTGTTGCCCGAGACCATCGCCACCAATATCCGCACCAAGCATCTGGAGAAGGTGGCCGCCGGAGTGCCGGACGCGCTCGACATGCTGGTGATCTGCGCCGACGCCGGGTTGGCGCTGGAAGCTGGCATCGCCCGTGTGGCGCAGGAGATTTCGACGCTCAATCCCGCGCTGGCGTCGGAGTTGCAGCAAACTTCGCACGAGTTGCAGATTGGCGCCGATATGCGCCATGCCATGGATAATTTGGGCGAACGCACCGGGCTGGAGACGCTGAAACGCCTGGCCACCACGCTGGCGCAATCGCTGCAATACGGTACGCCGCTTACCCAGGCGCTGCGCTCCCTTTCCGCCGAACTGCGCGCCGAGGCTCTGGTCAAGTTCGAGGAACGTGCCGGCCGCCTGCCAACGCTAATGACCATGCCGATGATCTTGTTCATCCTGCCCTGCGTGTTCCTTATCGTCGCGGGGCCGGCCATCATCAACGTCATGGCAACAATGCACGGACATTAAGAAGGTTTCATGAGCAAAATGCACCTGGCTGAAGCTGCCGTTTTTCGCCCGCGCAACAAAGTTGGCTTGGCCATGGCGTCGCTGGCCGCGGTTTTGTCGCTCTCCGCCTGCGCCCATAACCGGGGCCAGCAGGCGAATACCGCTGTGCCGAATGGCCAGATCGGCACGAGTACGCTGAACGTTGCCGATGCCGCGATTGCTGGCGGTAATCCGAACATGGCGCTCTCGGTGTCGCAGTCCGTCCTGGCTAATGACCCCAATAACGTGGATGCCCTGGTGCATGAGGGTGACGCTTATTACGCGCTGGATCGCTGTCCGGCGGCAATGGCGTCCTTCCAGCGGGCGCTGAAGAGAGATGCGCATGCCTCCCTGGCAGAGCTTGGGCTTGGCCGCTGCCTGCTGAGGACCGATCCGCATGCCGCCGAGCAGGCCTTCATGGCCGCGGTGCAGGACGATCCCGGCAATGCCAACGCATATAACGATCTGGGCATTGCGCGTGACCTGCAGGGCAATTTCGCTGGAGCGGTCGATCCGTACCAGCAGGCGCTGCAGAACAACCCGTCGCTCACCGCGGCGGAGGTCAATCTCGGCATGTCGCTGGCGCTGTCCGGCCACGGGCCGGAGGCGTTGCAATATCTCGGTCCGCTGGCCACGGGACAGGGGGCCACGGCCAAGATACGCGAGGATTATGCAGCCGCGCTGGTCGCCTCCGGGCGCGATGCCGAGGCGCGGCAGGTGCTCTCCGTGGACCTGCCGCCGGATCAGGTGAACCAGGCGATGGAAGGGTTTTCGTCGCTGATTTCCGCTTCCATCCAAAACCCTCCGCCCCCGCCGCCGCCCGCTCCGACGGTCTCCCAGGTGCAGACAGCCCCGGTTGCCGCGGCGCCGATCACCCCGGCAGCCCCAGTCAGCACGGCTCCGACACCGCTTACCCCGGCAGCAAGCGCCGATCCGGCACCTGTCGCGACCGCCGCGCCTGTCAGCACAGCACCGGCGAATGCCAATGCCGCCTATGTCGGTCCGTCGCCGATTCCTGGCGCGGTGTCCTCTTCCTCGGGTGGGGCAGAAACCGCGGCCGCTGCCCCGGTTGCCACGCCCGCTCCGGCGCCGGTTTCCGTACCGGCCACCGGTGGCGGCAATGCGGCCGTGCAGATTGCCTCGCTCAACTCGCAGGTGGCGGCACAGCGTCAGTGGAACAAGATCTCCAACGCCGAACCTGTGCTGTTCAACGGCAAATCACCGGACATCAGCCAGGCCGTCGTGCATGGGAAGACCTATTACCGGCTGCGCGTTACCGGTTTTGATAGCAAGCTGGCCGCGGCAAAGTTCTGTGCCGAACTCTCCGCCGCCGGTAGCGCCTGCACCGTCGCCAACTTCTAAAACTGGGGCATAAAAAAACCGCCCGTGAGAACGGGCGGTTTTTTGTTGGCTGCAGATTGGCTCAGGCGGTAAGGGCGCCGATCCGCTTGAGGCTTTCCTCCTTGCCCAGCGCGATCAGCGTGGCGTCGATGCCCGGGCTCATCGTGCTACCGGTCAGCGCGGCGCGCAGCGGTTGGGCCACTTGGCCAAGCTTGCGGCCCTCGGCCTCGGCAAAGCCGCGCAGGGCGGCGTCGATGGCCGCAGTCTCAAACGCCGTGTCGCGCAGCACCAGCAGCAGGCGGGCCAGCATCTCGCGGGTTTCCAGCGTCAGCAGCGCCTCGGCCTTGGGCTCGAAGGGCAGGGGCACTTCCCGCGCCAGGAAGGCGGCGGAGGCGGCCAGATCCTCCAGCGTCTTGGCGCGTTCCTTCAGCCCCGGCATCAGGGCGAGCAGGCGCTCCATCGCCGGAGCGTCCACGGTCAGGCCGGATTTCACCAGACGCTCCACCACCTCCTCGCGCAGGCGGGAATCGTCGGCCTGGCGCAGCCACATGCCGTTGAGGTGCGTCAGCTTGGCGTAATCCATGCGGCTGGCGGCGCGGCCGACACCTTCCAGCGTGAAGAGCTGGATCTGCTCGTCGCGGCTGAGGAACTCGGCATCGCCATGGCCCCAGCCCAGACGCAGCAGATAGTTGCACAGCGCCTCGGGCAGGAAGCCCTGCTCGCGGAATTCAAGAATGCTCACCGCGCCGTGGCGCTTGGAGAGCTTGGCGCCGTCGGCCCCGTGGATCAGCGGGATATGCGCGAAGGCAGGCTTCTCCCAGCCCATGGCGTCGTAGATCTGGATCTGGCGGAAGGTGTTGGTCAGGTGGTCGTCGCCACGGATGACATGGGTGATCGCCATGTCATGGTCGTCCACCACCACGGCGTGGAGATAGGTCGGCGTGCCGTCCGAGCGAAGGATGATCATGTCATCCATCTCGGCGTTCTTCACGCGCACTTCGCCCTGCACGAGGTCTTGCAGCACCACCTCGCCCTCGCGCGGGGCTTTCAGGCGGATGGCTGGGCGCACGCCCGCCGGAGCCTCGGAGGGATCGCGGTCGCGCCAGCGGCCATCGTAGCGCGGGGCGCGTTTCTCGGCGAGCGCCAGCTCGCGCATCGCGGTCAGCTCCTCCGGCGTGCAGTAGCATTTATAGGCCTTGCCCTGCTCCAGCAGCTGCATCGCCACTTCCACATGCCGGGCCTCGCGGGTGGTCTGGTACACGGGCGGGGCGTCCGAATGCAGGCCGAGCCAGTCCAGCCCGTCCAGGATCACCTGCACGGCTTCCTGGGTGGAGCGGGCGCGGTCCGTGTCCTCGATGCGGAGCACGAACTCGCCGCCATGGTGCCGGGCGAAGAGATAGTTGAAAAGCGCGGTGCGGGCGCCGCCGATATGCAGCAGCCCGGTCGGGGAGGGGGCAAAACGGGTACGGATCGTCATGGCTCCGCCTTACCCGTTTGCACCGCATTGTGCCAGCGCGGGCAAATGGTTAACGTCGGAATGCAACCGGAGATTGTTTGTGTTCGACGCTTTTGCACGCTGGGTGGAGGCCGAGCATGGCCGCTTCATGCTCCTGCTACCCATCGCCATGGGGGCGGCGATCCTGCTGTATTTCGCGCTGCCCGCCGAGCCGCCCTTGTGGCTGGGTTTCGCTGCGCTCGGGCTGAGTGTGGCGGCGCTGGCGGCGAGTTGGAGGCACCTTTATCTGCGCTTTCTGATGGCGCTGGCCGTGGCGGCCTCGCTTGGCTTTACCCGCGCCGAATGGCGCACCGCGCACGAGCCACCCCTCGCTTTTATCTCCACGGGCGTCATCAAGCTCTCGGGGAATATTGCGCGCATAGAATTGCTACCCACGGGCAAGCGGATCACGCTATCCGCCCCCAGCCTGGATGGCGGCGCGCCGCTGCCCCGTGCGGTGCGGATCAAGTTGCGCGCGGACGACCCCGTCCCGCTGCAAGCCGGCGATACCGTGCAGTGCTACGCCATGCTGTTCGGTCCGGACCGGCCGGCCTATCCGGGCGGGTGGGACCAGGGGCGGGACGATTTCTTCTCCGGTCTCAACGCCTATGGCTTCGCACTCAACCATCTCGCAATGCTCAACACCGCGCCGCCCAACCATCTCGCCGATGCGTTGCAAAACCTGCGCGCGGATATCGCCGCCACCATCATGGCGGTTCTGCCGGTGGAGACGGGGGCCATCGCGGTCACGCTGCTCACCGGCGATGAGCAGGCTATCCCGCCACAGGAACGGCAGAATTTCATTGAGGCTGGGCTGGCGCATATCCTTGCCGTGGCGGGGCTGCATGTGGGCATCATCATGGGGCTAGCCTTCACGGCTTCGCGCTATCTGCTCACGCGGAATGAGCGCATGGCCCTGCGCTGGCCCACCAAGTCCATCGCCACCACACTGGCGCTGCTGGCGGGGGCGGGGTACGCGGCGCTTACCGGCTCGCATCTGCCTATCCTGCGCAGCCTCGCCATGGCCAGCCTCGCCACGTTGGGCGTGTTCGTGGGGCGTCGGGCGGTCTCGCTGCGCGGGCTGGCGGTGGCGGCATTGGTGCTGATGCTGGCCACGCCGGAGACGGTAATGGGCACCAGCTTCCAGATGAGCTTTTCCGCCGTGCTGGCGCTTATTTCGGGCTATGCCGCCGTACAGCATATATTTAGCCGGTTCCATGCGAGTTCTTCGCGGCTGGGCAATGTGGTCATGCACGTCATCGGTCTTGCCTATACCAGCCTGCTGGCGGGCGGGGCCTCCATGCCGTTCGCGGCGTATCAGTTCCAGCAGATCCAGCCTTACTGGATCCCCGCCAACATCCTGGCCGTGCCCCTCACGGCGTTCTGGATCATGCCGCTCGGGCTGCTCGCCCTGGCCCTGATGCCGTTGCACGCGGCGGCGGTGGCGCTCGTCCCGATGGGATGGGGGATCGGGGTAATCGTCTGGATCACGGCGCACATCGCGCAATGGCCCGATGCCCTGATGCGCATCCAGCCGATGCCGCCAGCCTCGATTCTGGTTATCGCGGCGGGGCTGATCTGGCTGTGCATCTGGCGTTCCGCCCCGCGTCTGGCCGGAATTCCAGTGATGGCGCTGGGCGCGCTGCTGGCGCTGCTGGCTCGCCCGCCCGATGTGTTGGTCTCGCCCGATGCCAAGCTCATCGCCATTCGCTCTGGCACCAGGGTGCTGCTGACAATGCAGCATAAGCCCGACCGCTTTACCCTGGAGCAATGGGCGCCTGTCTGGGGGCAGACGCCGCTCACCCCGGCACACTGCAGTGCCAATGCCTGCCAAGTGGGGCAGGTGCTGTTCGCCGCCGTGTCACAAACAGGCTGTACCAGCGCGGCGCTGGTGGTTTCGCCCGTGCCCTTTACCGGCTGTGGCGGCGTTCAGGTCATCGACAGGGGCTTCGTGTACCGCAACGGTGCCACAGCCGCCTGGGTGAATGGCAGCAAGGTCACGCTGCGGACGGACCGGCAAATCCAAGGATTTCGCCCTTGGGTTGTGAAGTATCAACAACTATAAATTGTCAAATTGTTAATGGTCCGTTAGCATCTCTGGCATGAGTTTGACCCTCCCCAGCGTTGCCTCACATCATCCGCACGTCACGCCAGGCCTAGCCGAGCAGTTGCTCAGCCTGCGCCGGCGCTGGCGAATCATCCTGGCCAGCACAGTGCTGGTGCCTGGCCTTACCCTGGTGGGCGTACTCCGCACGCCGCTTACCTACACGGCCACGGGCATCGTGCTTTATGACCCCGAGAGCGCCGCGGTGCCGGGGGATAACAATAACGTGCCTGAGGACGCCGCCGACGAGGACGCCGTGGTAGCCAGCCAGGGCGAGGTGATCGCCAGCCTGCCCGCGGCGGGGCAGATCGCGTCCCGGCTGGATCTGGCATCCTCGCCCGAGTTCAACCCGGCCATCGCACACAGGCATTTTCCGTTCTCGCTGTTGCCTGTTCCAAAGGCGCCCACGCCGGACGAGTTGGCCGAGGTCACGCGTCGCGCCCTGGATGTGCAGGTGCTGCCCGGTTCCCGCGTGCTGAGCGTCTCCTTCACCAGCACCTCGCCGGAGCTGGCCGCCAATGCCGCCAACCTCGCCATGCAGATCTATCTGGACCATGAGCGGGATGTCTCCTTCGCCGCGCTGAACGACGCGCAAGCCTGGCTGGAGAAGCACGCCGCCGATGTGCAGGCGCAACTCGACGCCACTGAGGCCGAACTCGCCCAGGCGCGGGCTTCCGCCGGGGTGGTGCAAGGGGCGCAATCCACACTCACGACCGAGACGGCGAGCCGCCTCGCGGCATCTCTGGTGGAAGCGCAGGCGGATCTTGCTATGTCCCAGGCCCGGCTAAGCGCCGCCAGCGGGGGGGATGCCGCGGCGGCAAGTGCGGCCATTGCGCCGAATCTGCTGCCCTTGCGCAAGGAGCAGGCGGACCTCACCGCGCAGGTGCAATCCCTCTCGGCGCAATACGGGCCGGATTACCCGGATCTCGTCTCCGCCCGCACGCAGCTTGCGGCCATCACCGCTGAGATCGGCGCCGAGACCGGGCGCGAGCTGGACGCCGCCCGCGCCCAGGTGGCGGCCGACAAGGCGCAAATCGCCACGCTGCAATCCGCCCTGGCGGCGGCTCGCACGCAAAGCCAGACGGAGGACGCGGAATCCGGGCCGATCCGTGCCATGGAGCAGCGCGCCGAGGCCGGGCAGGACATGCTGCGCGCCATGACGCAGCAAGCCGGGCAGTTGGCGCAGGATGCCTCGTTGACCAAGCCGGATGCCCGCATCCTCTCCACCGCCGCCGTGCCCACCCAGCCCAGCGCGCCGCATCGGGGACTAATCCTGGGGGCCGCGCTGGGGCTAGGGTTCTGCCTGGGTGTGCTGCTGGCGGGTTTGCGCGATGCACTGGATACGTCGCTGCGTTCCGGCGTGGACATTCGCGCCCAATTCGGCCTGTCCTGCTTTGCGCTGTTGCCCGAGAACGCGGCGCCAAAGGTAGCTGCCTTGCAGGCGCCGTTCTCGCTCTATGCCGAGCAACTGCGTTCGCTGCGCACCGGGCTAGGGCTGAACGAGGGGCAGTGCCGGATTATCGCCATTACCGCCGCCCGGCCCGGCGAGGGCAAGACAACCCTGACCATCGCGCTGGGGCGTTCCCTGGCTGCGGCGGGCTTGCGTGTGCTGGCCGTGGATGGCGATATCCGTCAGCCGAGCTTCGACCCGGTGTTCAACTGCGCCGGGGCGCCGGGGCTTACCGACCATCTGGCTGGGCTGGCAGGGGTGGATGAGGTGATCCGGCAGGACAGTCTGACGCCGTTGCAGATTCTCCCCGCTGGAACACAGGCCAAGGCCGCGCTTTCGCTGTTCCTGTCTCCTGCATTGCGGCAATCCCTGTTCATGTTGCGCGAGCAGTTCGAGGTCATCCTGATCGACGCGCCGCCTGCCTTTGCCTTGGCCGAAGGCCGGGTGCTGGCGCGGCTCGCGGATTCCGCGCTGCTGTGCATCCGCTGGGGCCATACGCCGCGCCGCGTGGTGCGCGCGGCCATCACGCTGCTGCAGGAGGCCGGGGTGGTGCTGGCGGGTGCGGCGTTGACGCGCGTGAACGTGGCGCAGCATGAGAAATCCGGCTTCGCCGATGCCGAGGTGTATCAGCCGCGCTATGGCGGCTATTTCCCGCACTAATCCGTTGCGCGCTCGCGCCCGGCCAGCACCACGACATAAGCGCGCAGACCAAGTAGCCTGATCCGCCGCCGCCAGTCGATGGCATGGCCGACGCGGCTGCGCATGGCGAAGTGCAGTTCGATCGCCTCCAGTTGAGCCCTGGTGAAACTCGTGGCGAGCGAGGGTTCCAGCTGGGCCAGGAAGCGCAGCATATCCGGGTTGCGCTCCATGGCACGGGGCTAGTTCGTCAGCCTGTCCAGAGCAGGGATACGCGCGAACACGCAGCGTTTCAGCGCCACCGGGCCGAGCACGCCGGAAGCCATCAGCACCAAGGCGAAGGCGTAGAAATTCGCCCCGTCCCACGGGAACCAGCGCAGCAAAGCGCCTTTGGTCAATCCGATGAACAGCGTGTTGAACAGGTAGATCATGAAACTATACCGCCCTAGAAACAGGAAAACTGCCTTGAGCGGAGTGTCGGGCAATGCCCTTAAGAAACCATGAAGCGCTGGGAAGGAAAGCGCGCCGACGAAGAGCATTACGGGCGTTTCCGGCCAATGCCTGCCGAACAGAACAATGGCGGTGAGGGCCGCCAGAAGCACTGCCAGGGCGGGGCGCCAGATGCGGGCCGTGAAGCTGAGCCAGCGCTCCCCGGCAAATCCGGCCCAGGCCCCGAGCAGGAAGAAGATGGCATAGCCGCCCACACGGTCGGCATAGGCATAAGCGGGCAGCGGCACGACATACAGCGCAAGTCCTACGCCCAACAGCCAGGGCAAGCGGGCATGGCGGCCATCAAGTGCCGCCATGCTGGCGATGCTGACCACGAACAGCACGAACAGATACCAGATACTCAACGCCGGGCTGGCGGCTGTGTGCCAGACCATGTCCTCCACCCCGGCCAGCAATCCGGCGGGGGGATTGTCCACGCTCATCACCCGCTCCAGCGCCAGCTTGCCGCAGACGATCAGCCAACCCAGCCCAAAGAACGGCAGCAGCAGCCGCCTGGCCCGTGCCGCCAGCACGTATGCCCATCGGGTGCGGGGCGTGAGCAGCATGCCGGATTCCACCGCCACCAGCCCGCTCAAATACAGGAAGAACGGCATATGGAACGCATACACGGCTTGGCGCAGCGGCTCGTACCAGCCCACATTGCGCGGGTCGGCCCTGGCCACCAGATGCCCGAACACCACGAACAGGATCGCCAGCCCCTTCGCTGCGTCGATATCCCAGCGCCGTTCCTGCAAAGAAATTAACCTGCGGTTGTTTTTGCGACTATACGTTGCAAGACGTTAATGCAAAAGACGGGGGGTGACCGCAGAGAAGCACCTCGCGACCGCGCTTACGGCCTGTCTGGCCCTGGCCGCCCCGGCCAAGGCGCAGCAGCTCGACCTGCTTCTGCCGGACGACAGCGTGCCCGGCTATGGGCGGAAATTCTCCGTCATCGCCGAACACCGGAACCTCGCCCCCGGCGCCACGGGCTGGGAATGGAACGGGGTAACCCTGGCCCCTCAACTCGGTATCGCCACCGGCTACGACTCCGCCCCCAACGGTGCGGCGGGCTCGACCCTGTTCAACGCCTCGCCCAGCCTGCTGGTGTCCGACCCCGTGGCCGGGTTCGGCGCCTATGCCGAGGTCAACACCTCCCGCTACCCGCAGGATGTGTCGCAAAACACCGTTACCGCCGCGCTGGCGGGCGGCGAGCGGATAGAGTTGCCGCGCGAGGTCATCACCATCGCCGCCGCCTATTTGCGCGGCGCGGAAACGGGCTTCAATGTCGATACACCAGTCCTCACGCATCCTCTGGTGTTCACGCTGACCGACCTACGCGCCAGTGATGAGATCTCCTCCGGCATGTTCACCCTCAAGCCGGAAATCGATGCGGGCTTCTACAGTTTCCCCGACATGCCGGAACTCAACCGGCGGGACATGCACGAGGCGCTGACGCTCTCCTACGCGCCGGATGGGCCGCTGCGATACGTGATGCGTCTGCATGCAACGCAATCCGACTACAAAGCGAATTATCTGACTGCCCGCACCAATGAGATCCTCGCCGGGGTGGAGGACAAGGCGGATGGGCTATGGACGCTCTCTCTGCTTGCCGGTGCGGCGCAGCGACACTCGCGCGATATCAGCGTCGCGGCGCCGGTGTTGGAGGCGCGGCTCGACTGGCTGCCCACACAGCGCGACAAGGTTCAACTCGCCGTGCTGCGGGAAATCGACGACCCCGACGAGATCAGCGCCACCCCCTACCGGCTCACCGAGGCAAAGCTCAGCCTGGAGCACAGCCTTCTCGAAAACGTTATTGTCAACGGCGTCGCGAAAGTTTCAAACGTAGCGTATATGAAAGGAAATTCTCGGGAGACGCTGGTCGCCGCGAGTCTGGAGATGGGATGGTATCTAACGCCGAACCTAGCCTTGAATGGCTCTTACGAGTTCAACAACCGGCAGGCCAATTACGTCTCGGCCGCCAGTGAGCACGTTGTGACCATGGGGTTGGAATGGATGCCCTGAACCCTCCCGTCGTTTCCCTGCTGGATATTGATTTCAGCAATATCCCGTTGGATGCTATCCTGACCCGCCTGCTCGCCCGGCCGCAGCAGGCGCGTTTTGCCTATGTCGTCACCCCCAACGCCGACCATATCGAGCGGCTGCTGCGTATTCCCCGGCTGCGCGGCGTGTATCAGCGCGCCATGCTGTGCCTGTTGGACTCCCATGTCATTGCGTTCGCGGCGAAGCTCCTGGGGCTTCCGACATCCAGGGTCGTTTCCGGGGCCGACCTCACGGAAGCGTTGCTGCCCAGGCTTGAGGGGCTGAAGGTCGCCGTCGTGGGCATGCAGGAGGCTGATTTTGCGCTGCTCGCGGCGCGATTTCCGGGCATCGTGTTCGTGCATCACCAGCCGCCGATGGGTCTGCTCCACAATAACCAGGCATTTCACGACGCGGTCGATTTCGTCTGCGCCACCGGCGCGCCGTTCACGTTTTTCGCGGTCGGCTCGCCGGTGCAGGAGTTGCTGGCCTATGCCACAGCCAGCCGGTCCGATTCCGTGGGGGTGGGATTGTGTATCGGCTCGGCCCTGCGCTTTGCCTCGGGCTCGCTTCGCCGCGCCCCGGTCTGGATGCGCCATAGCGGGCTGGAATGGCTTCACCGCCTGACGCAGGACCCGCTGCGTTTGGCCGGGCGCTACCTCATCTCCGACCCCAAGGCGCTGCTGGCCATGGCGGTCTCGGCGATCCGGGAAAAAAAGCGCTGATTTTTTCGGCGGGCGGGGCTACCATGCCAAGGCGCACTTGGAGGTGGGATGGTGGAATTCGCCCCGGAGAAACGCAAGAACAGCGACGATTCGCTCTGGGCAGTCGTCGCGGTTATCGGCCGCGTCATCCGCATCGCCGAAGTTTTTCCCAACCGAAACGCGGCGCTGCACGATCAGGCGTGGCGTGAGGCAGAGGTGCGTGCCTATGCCGGGTTTCTGGAGCGCAGCGGGCAGCTTATCCCGCGCTACACCGTAAGGCCGATCCGCCGCGCGGACCTGCCTCGGCGCTGGAAACCGCTGCCAGCGCTTGGATTTCTGAATGGGAATTTGTGATGGGCAATACACGCATCGAGCATGACGCGCTGGGCGAGGTGGCGGTTTCCGCCGAGCGGCTCTGGGGCGCGCAAACCCAGCGCAGCCTGGAGAATTTCGTCATCGGGCGGCGCAATTACGTGTGGGGCAGGGCGGTCATCCGCGCTTTCGGCATCCTCAAGAAAGCCACCGCACAGGCCAATCTCGCCCTCGGCCAGTTGCCTGAGGCCACGACCAGCCTCATCATCGCCGCCGCGCAGGAGGTGATCGACGGCAAATGGGATGGTGAGTTCCCGCTCGTCGTGTTCCAGACCGGCTCGGGCACCCAGAGCAACATGAATGCCAATGAGGTGATCGCCAACCGCGCCATCCAGATGGCTGGCGGCGTGCTGGGCAGCAAGACGCCCATCAACCCGAATGACGATGTCAATCGCGGCCAGTCCTCCAATGATACTTTTCCCACCGTCATGCATATCGCGGCGGTGGAGGCGCTGCATGGGGCGCTGTTCCCGGCGGTGCGGCGTCTGGCCGGTGTGCTGGCGGCCAAGGCGGCGGATTATGCCGGGGTGGTGATGACCGGGCGGACGCATTTGCAGGATGCCACCCCCATCACGCTCGGGCAGGTAATTTCCGGCTGGCAGGCGCAGCTGGTGGCGGCGCTGGAGGGGATCGAGGCGACGCTGCCCGGCTTGTATGAACTTGCCATCGGCGGCACGGCTGTGGGTACGGGGCTGAACGCGCACCCCGATTTCGGGAGCAAGGTGGCGGAATTCGTGGCACGGGAAACGGGGCACCCCTTCCGCACCGCGCCGAATAAATTCGCCGCCCTCTCGGCGCATGACGCGCTGGTTTCGGCCTCGGGCGCGGTGCGCGTGCTGGCCGGGGCGGCGATGAAGATCGCCAACGATGTTCGCTGGTACGCCTCCGGCCCGCGCACCGGCATAGGCGAGCTGCTGATCCCGGAGAATGAGCCCGGCTCATCGATCATGCCCGGCAAGATCAACCCCACCCAGTGCGAGGCGCTGACCCAGGTGGCGGTGCAGGTGTTCGGGCTGGACCATGCCATCGCCTTTGCCGGCAGCCAGGGCAATTTTCAGCTCAACGTGTTCAAGCCCGTGATGCTGCACGATTTCCTCGACGCCTCCACCCTGCTGGCCGAGGCGCTGGAGAGCTTCATCACCCATTGCGCCGAGGGCATCGAGCCCGCGCGGGCCAAAATCACCGAGCATCTGGAGAATAACCTGATGCTGGTGACGGCGCTGAACCCGCATATTGGTTATGAGAAAGCGGCGAAGGTGGCGCTTAAGGCGCATCACGAGGGCCTGACATTGCGCCAGGCGGCGCTGGCGCTGGGCGTGGTCACGCCGGAGCAGTTCGAGACCTGGGTCAACCCCGAGGCGATGACGAAGCCTCTGCCCTGCTGAGCCTTGTTTTGGCATGCGCCACGCGCATGTGGTAGAGCGGAGCAATACGACAGACTAGGATGTTTTGATGATGGATGGCGGCGCCGAATCCAGGCGGATTGTACTTCATAAGCCGGAGGATTTCGCTCCGATGCGCGCGGCGGGCCGCTTGGCCGCCGAGACCTTGGACATGATCGGCGAGCATGTCGTCCCCGGTGTGACCACCGAGGAGCTGAACCAGATCTGCCACGACTTCATCATTGCCCATAACGCCATCCCGGCGCCGCTGAACTATCGCGGCTTCCCGAAGTCGATCTGCACCTCGATCAATCATGTGGTCTGCCACGGCATTCCCGGCGAGAAGAAACTGCTGGACGGTGACATCGTGAATATCGACGTCACGGTGATCCTGGACGGCTGGTACGGTGATTCCAGCCGCATGTACGTGGCGGGCACGGTGAATACCCGTGCGAAGCGGCTCATCGAGGTGACGTATGAGTCGATGATGCGCGGCATCGCCCAGGTGAAGCCGGGCAATACCTTTGGCGATATCGGCTATGCCATCCAGAGTTATGTCGAGGCGCAGCGTTTCTCCGTGGTGCGGGATTTCTGCGGCCACGGCATTGGCCGCACCTTCCACGCCCCGCCGAACGTGCTGCATTTCGGCCGCAAGGGCGAGGGGGCGGTGCTCAAGCCCGGCATGTTCTTCACCATCGAGCCGATGGTGAATGTGGGCCGTCCCGAGGTGAAGGTGCTGGACGATGGCTGGACAGCCGTGACCCGCGACCGCACGCTCTCGGCGCAGTTCGAGCACATGGTGGGAGTGACGGAAACCGGGGTGGAAATCTTCACCCTCTCGCCCAAGGGCTACACGGTTCCGCCTTACGTTTAAAAAAGGCGCACAAAAAAACCGGCGGGGTTTGGCCCCGCCGGTTTTTCGTTTCAGGCCCCGGTGCCGGGGTCGATCCAGCCGACATGCCCATCGGCCCGGCGATACACCACGTTGAGCTGGCCGTTCTTGGCGTTGCGGAACATCAGCACCGGCTGGAACGCCAGATCCATCTTCATCACCGCGTCGCGGACCGAGAGCGTCTCGATCGCGGTAGCGGACTCGGCGATGACCGCGGCGTGCAGCGCCTCGTCATGGACCACCGGTGCGGCCTCGGCCTCGTGTTCATGCTCGGGCTCGGCCTCGTGCTTCAGCACGTATTGCGTGCCGGACTCGGGCTTGGCGCGGGTGCCGTTGTCGCGAGCATGCTGGGAAACGCGGCGGCGGTAGCGGCGCAGTCGGGTGGCAATATGCTCGGCGGCATCGTCGAAGGCGCCGTGCGCGTCGGCGGCCTCACCCTCGCCGCGCACGGTAATCCCGCGCCCGGCATGGAGGTTGATGTCGCACGTGAAGAAGCTACGGGCTTTGCTGAACGTAACCTGCGCTTCCAGCGCCTGGTCGAAATACTTGTTCGTGATGGTGTCCAGCGCCTTGTTCACATGAACGCGCAGTGCATCCGACAATTCGACTTGTTTGCCTGAGACCTTTAATTGCATGGTCTTCTCCCGACTAGAGTGGCTCGTTTTATAAGGGCCTCCTTAAGCCCCCGTTACGCGGGCTGCTTCTCCCGCTTTCGTTGCGCCGAGCCTGGTATACGCAACGCTTCCCGGTATTTGGCCACGGTCCTCCGTGCTATGTCTATGCCTTCTTTTTGCAATAGTGCTGCGATGGCATCGTCTGACAAAATATTTTTTGGTTCCTCTCCGGCGATGATCTGCCCCACTCGGTAGCGCACCGTCTCGGCGGAGTGCATCTCGCCGTTCGCCCCGGCAAGGGCGGTGGTGAAGAAAAATTTCAGCTCGAAAATCCCGCGCGGCGTGGCGATGGATTTGTTGGAGGTCACGCGGCTGACCGTGCTCTCGTGCAGTTCCACCTCGGCGGCGATGTCGCGCAGGGTGAGCGGGCGTAAGTGCGAGATGCCGTGGCGGAAGAAGCCATCCTGGCGGCGGACGATCTCGGCAGAGACTCGTAAGATGGTTTGCGCGCGGGATTCGAGCGCCTTCACCAGCCAGGTGGCATTCTGCATCTGCTCGGAGAGGAAGCCGCGGGTATCACGCGAGGCGGAGGCCAACATCCGAGCATGGAAGCCGCGCCGGATGAGCAAACGCGGCATGGTCTCGGGGTTGATCTCCAGCAGCCAGTCGCTTTGACCTTCCTCGGTGACGGGGGCAGGGCGCATCAGCACGTCGGGGATCAGCGGGCGCAGGGGTTCGGTGTCGAACCCGGTGCCGGGCTTCGGGTCGAGGCGCTTCAGTTCTGCCACCATGTCGGCCAGATCCTCGGCATCCACGCCGCAGACCTCCAGCAAAGCCCGCATTTCACGCCGCGCCAGCATTTCCAGATTGTTCAGCAGGGCTTGCATCGCCGGGTCGAGCCGGTTTTTCTCGGCGAGCTGGGCCGCCAGACATTCCGAGAGATTGACCGCGAACAGCCCGGCCGGATCGAGGCGCATCATCTTCGCCCGCACGGCCTCCAACTGCTCCAGGCTTACACCGAGAACCGACGCGATGGCCTCGGGGGCGTCGGCCAGCCGACCGGCGGCGTCCAGCGAGGCGATCAGCGCCGCCGCGATGGCCAGCTCCGCGCGGGTGGAAAAGGTAAGCCGTACCTGCTGCTCCAGATGCTCGCGCAGATTAGGCTTTTCCGCGCCGAGCGCGTCCACGGGGTTCCAGTCGTCATCCCCGCCAGCCATGCCGCCACCGTAGCCATCGGCGCCGGTGCCTGCGTCATACACATTGCTGACATCGATATCGAGCGGTGCCTTGTCGGCATCGGGCATCATCCCGCTGCTGGCGAAGCTGGCGGCATCCGGCATTTCCGGTTCCGTCGGAACAGGAGCCGGAGTTTCCATCGTGGTTATGCTGGCACTATCATTATCTCGCTCAAGTAGCGGATTTTTAAGTAACTCCTCCTCGATAAAGGCGCTCGCCTCGAGGTTCGAGAATTGCAGCAACTGGATGGCCTGCCGCAATTGCGGGGTCATCACCAGCGATTGCGATTGCCGCAGGTCGAGGCGCGGCCCGAAGGATGGAGCAAGAGCCATGCCAAAAGGCTAGTGCGTTTTCAGCCGCTTTCCAAGAGGCTTGGCCCGGAAACTGCATAGGTAGCAACGCAGGTGCACAAAACCCGCGCGCAAACCGGCTCTACAGGCTGAATTTCTCGCCCAGATACACGCGGCGCACATCTTCGTGCGCCACCACCTGCTCGGGGTTGCCTTCCATCAGCACTTGACCGTCATACAGGATGTAAGCGCGGTCGATGATCTCCAGCGTCTCGCGTACGTTATGGTCGGTGATCAGCACGCCAAGGCCGCGATGCTTGAGATGCGAGACAAGGTCGCGGATCTCGCCCACGGCGATGGGGTCGATGCCCGCCAGCGGCTCGTCGAGCAGGATGTAATTCGGCCCGGTGGCCAAGGCACGCGCGATTTCCACGCGGCGGCGCTCACCGCCCGAGAGAGCCAGCGCAGGTGTGCGGCGCAGATGTGAGATGCTGAACTCCGCCAGCAGCGCGCCGAGGATATCCTCGCGCTTGTCGCGGTCTGGCTCCACCACTTCCAGCACGGCCATGATGTTCTGTTCGACATTCAGGCCGCGGAACACGCTGGCCTCCTGCGGCAGATAGCCGATGCCAAGCCGCGCTCGACGGTACATCGGCAGGCTGGAGATTTCCGCGCCGTCGAGTGAGATGGTGCCGCTATCGGGGGCGATCAGCCCGACGATCATATAAAAGGTGGTGGTTTTGCCCGCACCGTTGGGGCCGAGCAGGCCCACGGCCTCGCCGCGCTTTACCGAGAGCGAGACATTGCGCACCACGGGGCGCTTTTTATAGCGCTTGCCGAGCCCGGTGGCGACGAGCCCGTCATGGTTGGCCGCTGGGGATGTAACGCTCATTGGCTGGCTCCGCCGCCGGAATTGGGAACAATAACGCCGGAAACCTGCCCACCCGGTGCGGCGAGCAGCGTCGCCACGCCGGTCTTCATATTCACTAGCGCGTCGGCGCCGGCCAGCTCATTTGGCCCGTGGATGATATGCACATTGCCGCCAAGCCGAGCCTGTTGGGTGGGGGGCAGATATACGCCGGAATCGCCGGTGGTGGTGTCGGTCTGGGTCTTGATGACGACATGGCCGACGGCCTCAACCTTTTGCAATTGGCCGGTATTGCTCATATCGGGGGAGGTGCCGGTGGCCGGGGCTTGCGGGGTGGCGCTGAGATAGCCGGTAATGACATCGGCGGCGATGGAGCGACCGTCATTCGTGACGATCAGCGCATCGCCACGCGCCACCGCCATGTGCTTGCCGGAATAGTATTCCACCGATTCCTTGGCGGTGATGGTGTCTTGCGGCGTGGTCAGCTTCAGCGCCCCGCCGGTGAGCACCAGCACCTGGCTGTCCATGCTGTAAACGGCGCGGTCGCCCCAGGCGTTGTCGGTGGCGGTGTAGATATGCACATGGCCGACGGCTTCCAGCTCGTACAGCTCGCCGCCGCCCTGTTCCAGCTCGGAGGCGGCGGGTGCCGCCGCGTTGCCGCCGGCGGGCGGAGTGGTGCTGGCTGGTGCCGCAGTCCCCTGCTTCTTACGGTAGTGTGCCACCAGTTCATCCGCCACCACGGTGACGTTGCCGCGCACCGCCTTGGCGCCGCCGGTGGCGGTGATGGTCTGGCTATCCTGCGACCAGGTGATGCCCTGGGCCGCCGAGATGTTTACCGGCTGCGGCGCGGCACCGGGCGGGCCGCCGAGGTCCAGATTTTGCGCGGCGGCGGGGGCGGCAAGAAGCACCGCGAGGGGGAAGAGGAAAAATTTCATTGCGCCTGCATCAGGGTCAGCGTGGCGGGGCCGATAAAGGTGACCTGCGCGCCATTCCCGGTGAGGGAAAAACCATTGGCGGCATTGAGGGTGCCGAATGGCCCCTGCACCTGTACGGGGTCGGAGGAGCTGGCACTGCCCGCGCGTAAATCGATCACCGCGTGCGGGGCAGTCATGGTCGTGCCGTCGTTGCGGTAGAGCGTGACATTGCCGGAAAGGGCCAGCGTGTCGGCCTGTTGCTGGTACAGCCCGGTATCGGCTTTCAGCATCAGCCAGGCGCCCGATTTCAGTGTGATATCGCCCGCTGGATTGGTCAGCGCCACGTTATCGCCGTCCTGCTCCACGGCGGTGTCGGCGGTCACGGTAAAGGGCTGCCCGTTCTGGTCGGTGCCGTGATACTTGGCCCCCAGCAGGCGAGAGGCCGGGGTGGATCCCCCATTGGCCTGCACATGATAAGAGACGCGGTCGGCATCCGGGCCGGAGCGCCAATAGGGCGCCAGGGCGAGCGCCACCAGCAGCAGTGCGGCGGCGGCGGGGAGTAGCTTTTTTAGCAGTGAGACACGGGAATGGTGGCGCGTGAGCTTGGCCGGATTTTCGGCATCGCGCCGCCGGATATTCTCGATCAAGTTCTGCCGGCTCGGCGGACTCATACGAAGCCCGCCCGCAGCAGGTCGTGAATATGCAGGATACCGCGCACCATGTTGCCGTCATCTACCACAAATAAGGCGGTAACAGGGCGGGCGGGCGCATTCATCTGGTGCAGCGCGTCCTCCGCCAGCGCCTCGGGGGCGATGCTCTTTGGGCTGCGGTTCATGATTTCATCCACCGGGCGGGAGAGGAGCGTCGGGCTCATGGCGCGGCGGAGGTCGCCATCCGTCACCACGCCGAGCAGGCGCCGCGCCTCATCCACCACGCCGAGCAGGCCGAAGCGCTTGGCGGTCATGGTGATCAGCGCCCTGTCCATGGTGGTGCCGGGAAGCACCAGAGGCAGTTCCTCGTCCTGGTGCATCAGCTCACGCACGCGCTTGAGCCGCGCGCCGAGCTTGCCGCCGGGGTGGAAGTCGCGGAAATCCTTGGCCGAGAAGCCGCGCCGGTCAAGCAGCGCCACGGCGATGGCATCGCCGAGGGCCATCTGCATGGTGGTGCTGGTGGTGGGGGCGAGGCCGATCGGCCCGGCCTCGGGCGCCGGGGGGAGCAGCAGCGGAATATCGGCGGCCTGGCCGAGTGTGCTTTCCGCCACCGAGGTAATGCCGATCAGCGGCAGGCCGATGCGTTTGGCGTGGCCGACAATCGCCGCCAGCTCCTGCGCCTCGCCGGAATTGGAAAGGGCGATCACCGTGTCCCCGGGCACGATCATGCCGAGATCGCCATGCGCGGCCTCGGCCGGATGCACGAACAAAGCAGGGGTGCCGGTGGAGGCCATGGTTGCGGCGATTTTGCGCGCCACATGGCCGGATTTGCCCATGCCGGTAACGACGACGCGACCAGTGACGGCGAGCAGCGTGTCGATAGCCGCGAGGAATTTCCCGCCCAGCGAGTCCGCGAGCGCGGTAAGGGCGGCGGCCTCGGTGGCCAGCACGTCCCGGGCAATATGCAGGGTGGTCTCACCGTGACTCATGAGCGGCATATGAACAGCGCCACCGCCAAGGTCAACCATGGCACCTTTAATGAGCGAACAGGTCAGGGTCCTGGTAGCCGAGCAGGTCGAGCTTGGCGCGGGTGGGCAGGAAGTCATACGCCGCCTGGGCGATGGCGAGGCGATTCTCGCGGATCAGCAGCGCCTTCAATCGCGCCCAGATGGCATGCAGGTACAGCACATCCGACGCCGCATAGGCGAGCTGCTCGGGTGTGAGGTCGGCGGCCCCCCAATCGCTGCTCTGCTGCTGCTTGGAAATATCCACGCCCGCGAGGTCCCGGCACAGCTCTTTCAGCCCGTGGCGGTCGGTATAGGTACGCACCAGCTTGGAGGCGATTTTCGTGCAGATCACCGGGGCGGTGACCACGCCGAGGCCGTTTTCCAGCGCCGCGATATCGAACCGCGCGAAATGGAAGAGCTTAGTGACGTTGGGATTGGTGAGCAGGGCTCTGAGGTTCGGGCAATCAGCGCCGCGCCCGCCGAGGGAAGGAGGGATGATCTGCACCAGATGCGCCGTGCCGTCGCCGCTGGAGAGCTGCACGAGGCAAAGCCGGTCTCGCCGCGGGTCCAGGCCCATTGTCTCGGTATCGATGGCCACAATCGGGCCAAGATCAAGACCAGCCTGCAGATCGTGCTTGTGCAGCTGGATCCCGTTCATATTTTCACCTTGGATTTTCTGAGAAAAAATGGTGCCCAGGAGAGGACTCGAACCTCCACGCCCTTGCGAGCGCTAGCACCTGAAGCTAGTGCGTCTACCAATTCCGCCACCTGGGCTTTACCATTTTTCGCGCCGCCCGGCTGCTAACCGGTTCGGAGCGGCGATGCCGAAGCATCGTGGGACCGGCGTTTAAATGTCCTTGAGAACGACGTCAACCCACGCTTGAGACATATTGCGTCCGGGCCTACAACGAACAGGCGAAAAAACGAGAACCTAAACACCATAAAAAGCGAGGTTTTGCATGGCTTCCAACCGTAAAATCGCAACTGTTTTCGGCGGCTCAGGATTTTTGGGCCGCTATGTTGTGCAGCGCCTCGCGGAACGGGGGTACAGTGTTCGAATCGGTGTCCGGGACCCGGAATCGGCGAAAATTCTTCAGCCGATGGGTGATGTCGGGCAGATCGTGCCGCTCGGCGCCCCGGTGACGGATGAGGCTGCCGTAACCCGCGCGGTCGAGGATGCGGAGCTTGTCATCAACCTCACGGGCATTCTGGCGGAGCGCCGTAAGGGCGAATTTTTCCGCACCCATGTGGATGGCGCGGGGCGAATCGCCCGTCTCGCGCGCATGGCGGGGGCAGCGCAGCTTATTTACATATCCGCCATCGGCGCGGATGCGGCGAGCGCCAGCCAGTACGGGCAGAGCAAGGCGCAGGGCGAGGCTGCGGTGCGCGGCGCCTTTCCCAGGGCGGTGATCCTGCGCCCCTCTATTATGTTCGGTCCCGAGGATAATTTCTTCAACCGCTTCGCCGCGATGGCGGGCATCCTTCCGGTGTTGCCCATCGTTCACGGGGAGACAAAATTCCAGCCGGTCTATGTGGGCGATGTCGCGGATGCCGCAATCGCCACCATCGACGGCCATGCCGGGCAGACTTTCGAGCTTGGCGGGCCGGAGGTGAGAAGCTTCATCGAGCTGCTGAGGATGATGTTGGAGATGATCGGGCGCTCCCGCGCGATATGGGACATGCCGGTGGGATTGGCTCGGCTGCAGGCGAGCATCCTGGAGCATCTGCCTGGCAAGCTGCTGACCAATGACCAGATCAGTATGCTGGCACGTGACAATGTGGTGGCAACCGGCGCGCCGGGGCTGGAGAGTCTGGGCATCGCCCCCACGCGGATGGACATGATTCTACCCAGCTATCTTGCCCGCTACCGCGAGGGCGGGAAGGGGCGGGAAGCCGCTTTTCAGGAATAGTACAAAATTCGGACCTATTATCGACAGGGCGGCATAAGAAAACCCGGCATATTTCAGTGTCTTTTGGAAAATAGGTATCGTATCGTGACCTAATGTGAAAAAAATGCTGGTAATCCGCCAACATCGTGGGTAATAGCAACTTGCATTCAACCCGGAGGGCGGCGCCGATTTGCGCCGTCCCGTTTTTGACGAGGCGGAGTCCATGGCCGAGCGCATGCTGAAATTCATCAACCTGCCGCAGCAGACGCCCGAGAAACGCGCGGCTGCCGACCGCAAGACGGATTTCGATGAAATCTACGAGGAGTTCGCGCCCGCCGCCGCTGCCTCTCAGGCCAGCCGTTGCAGCCAGTGCGGTATTCCGTTCTGCTCGGTGAACTGCCCGCTCGGCAACAACATTCCCGACTGGTTGAAGCTCACCGCCGAGGGGCGGCTTGAGGAGGCGTATGAGCTTTCCTCCGCAACCAACACATTTCCCGAGATTTGTGGCCGCATCTGCCCGCAGGACCGTCTGTGCGAAGGTAATTGCGTGATCGAAAAAGGCTTCGAATCGGTCACGATCGGCGCGGTCGAGCGTTATATTACCGATACCGCCTTCGAGAATAATTGGGTCAAGCCGATCCGCCCGGCAACCGAACGGCCGGAGCACGTCGCCATCGTCGGCGCTGGCCCCGCTGGCCTCGCCGCCGCCGAGGCGCTGCGCACGCGTGGCTATCAGGTAACGGTGTATGATCGCCATGACCGCGTCGGCGGGCTGCTGATCTACGGTATCCCCGGCTTTAAGCTGGAGAAGGACATCGTGCTCCGCCGCTGGAAGTGGCTGGAAGAGGGCGGGGTGAAGTTCGTGCTCAAGGCCGATATCGGCGGGGCCATGCCCTTCGCCGAACTGCGCCAGAAGCATGACGCCGTGCTGATCGCCACCGGCGTATACAAGGCGCGCGAGATTGGCGGGCCGGGTGCCGGGCTTCCGGGCATTGTCCGCGCGCTGGACTTCCTGATCACTTCCAACCGCAAGAGCCTTGGCGATTCCGTGCCGGAATTCGATTCCGGCCTGTACAACGCCAAGGACAAGGATGTGGTGGTGATCGGCGGTGGCGACACCGCGATGGACTGCGTGCGCACCGCCATCCGCCAGGAAGCGAAATCCGTGACCTGCCTCTATCGCCGCGACAAGCAGAATATGCCGGGCTCGCTGCGTGAGGTGAAGAACGCCGAGGAAGAGGGCGTGACCTTCACCTGGCTCGCGGCCCCCGAGGCCTTCCTGGGTGACGACCACGTAACCGGCGTGCGTGCCGTGAAGATGCATCTGGGTCTGCCCGACGCCTCCGGCCGCCAGTCGGTGGAGCCGATCGAGGGCTCTGCCTTCACGGTGAAGGCAGATCTGGTCATCAAGGCGCTCGGCTTCGACCCCGAGGACCTGCCCAACGCGTTCAACGAGCCGCAGCTCGCCCTCACCAACTGGGGCACGCTGAAAACCAACCCCCGCACCTTCGAAACCAGCCTGCCGGGCGTGTTCGCCGCTGGCGATATCGTGCGCGGTGCCTCGCTCGTCGTGTGGGCCATCCGTGACGGGCGCGATGCCGCCGCCGCCATCCACAAGCATTTCACTGCCGCCACCCAGGCGGAAGCCGCGGAGTAAGATAAAGATGAACCACGAAACCGCCCCTGAATTCCTCGCCGCCTGGGAGAAGAACAAGCAGATCCTGCGCGAGACCTATACCCCCTCGATGGAGCATGACGCCTGCGGCGTCGGCCTCGTGGCGGCACTCGATGGCAAGAAGCGCCGCGACATCGTGCAGGCGGGCATCGACGCGCTGAAGGCCGTGTGGCACCGCGGCGCCGTGGATGCCGACGGCAAGACCGGCGACGGCGCTGGCATCCATATCGAAATCCCGCAGGATTTCTTTGCAGATGCGGTGAAGCGCGGCGGCGACCGCTTGCGCGAAGGCCCGATTGCGGTCGGCATGGTGTTCCTGCCCAAGACTGATCTCGGCGCGCAGGAGCGCTGCCGTCAGATCGTGGAAACCGAGATCCTGAGCTTCGGCTACCGTATCTATGGCTGGCGCCAGGTGCCCATCGATGTGAGCTGCATCGGCGAGAAGGCCAATGCCACCCGGCCCGAGATCGAACAGATCATGCTCTGGAACGCGCGCGGCATCTCCGAGGACGAGTTCGAGCGCGAGCTCTACATCATCCGCCGCAAGATCGAAAAGGCGGTGATCGAGGCGCAGATCGCGGATTTTTACATCTGTTCGCTGTCCTGCCGCAGCATCGTCTATAAGGGCATGTTCCTGGCCGAGAGCCTGACCGTGTTCTACCCGGATCTGCTGGACGAGCGCTTTGTCTCGCGCTTCGCCATCTACCATCAGCGCTATTCCACCAATACCTTCCCCACCTGGAAGCTGGCCCAGCCCTTCCGCATGTTGGCGCATAACGGCGAGATCAACACCGTCGCCGGCAACATCAACTGGATGAAGAGCCACGAGACCCGCCTGGGCGCCGAAGGTCTGGACGAGTTCCTGGATTACGTGAAGCCCGTGGTGCAGGACGGCGGCTCCGACACGGCGGCGCTGGACAATGTGTTCGAGCTGCTGGTGCGCGCCGGGCGCGACGCGCCGATGGCCAAGGCCCTGATGATCCCGCCCGCGACCGGCGCTGACGCGACCATGCCCCAGGCGCATCGCGACCTGTTCTCCTACTGCAACGCGGTGATGGAACCGTGGGACGGCCCGGCCGCCGTGTGCGCCACCGATGGCCGCTTCGTCATCGCCGGGCTGGACCGTAACGGCCTGCGCCCGCTGCGCTACTCCAAGACCCGCCACAAGATGCTGATCGTGGGCTCCGAGACCGGCATGGTGAAGCTGGATGAGGAGGACATCATCGAGAAGGGCGCGGTTGGCCCTGGCCAGACCATCGCCGTCGATCTCAACGAGGCACGCTTCTACCACGATCTGGAGCTGAAGGATGTGCTGGCCGCGCGCCAGGATTTCAGCGCCTGGACCAAGCGCATCACCGTCATTGACCACATCGTGAAGACCGATGCGCCGGAGCCGGTGCGTCTCGACGCCGAGGGGCTGCGCCGCCGCCAGCTCGCCGTGGGCTTCACCCTGGAGGAGATGGAATTGATCCTGCACCCGATGGTGGAGGATTCGCAGGAGGCTATCGGCTCAATGGGCGACGACGCCCCGCTCGCCGTGCTCTCCGAGAAATATCGTGGCCTGCACGCCTATTTCCGCCAGAGCTTCAGCCAAGTGACCAACCCGGCCATCGACAGCTTGCGCGAAACCCGCGTGATGACGCTGAAGACGCGCCTGGGCAATTTGGGCAACGTGCTGGAAGAGGATGAGACCCAGTGCGACCTGCTCCAGCTCGACAGCCCGGTGCTCTCCACCGTCGAGTTCGAGGCCATGCGCAAGACCATGGGCGCTTCCGCTTGCGTGGTGGATTGCACCTTCAAGGTCGCCAATGGTGAGGGCGGCCTGCGCCGCGCCATCGAGCGTATCCGCCGCGAGGCCGAGGAAGGCGTGCGCGCCGGTTGCACCCATGTCATCCTCACCGATGAGGCCATGGGCCCCGAGCGCGCCCCGATCCCGATGATCTTGGCCACGGGCGCGGTGCATACGCATCTGGTCCGCCAGTCGCTGCGTACCTTCACCTCGCTCAACGTGCGCGCTGCTGAGTGCCTGGACGTGCATTACTTCGCGGTGCTGGTTGGCGTGGGGGCCACTACGGTGAACGCGTACCTCGCGCAGGAATGCATCGCCGACCGCCATGCCCGCGGCCTATTTGGCAACATCTCGCTGAAGGAGGCCGTGTACCGCTACAAGAAGGCGGTGGATAAGGGCCTGCTGAAGGTGATGTCCAAGCTCGGCATCTCGGTCATCTCCTCCTATCGCGGCGGCTACAACTTCGAGGCCATTGGTCTCTCCCGCGCGCTGGTGGGCGAGTTCTTCCCCGGCATGCCATCGCGTATTTCCGGCATCGGCCTGCCCGGTATCGCGCATGAGGTGCTGGAACTGCACAAGGCGGCATGGAGCGGCAATGTCGTGCCGCTGGACGTGGGCGGCCAGTACCGCCTGCGCCGCACCGGCGAGACCCATGCCTTCGACAACAACGCCGTGCATCTGTTGCAAACGGCCGTGGGCACCGGCTCGTACAAGATGTTCAAGAAGTACAGCGACAGCGTGCGCCGGCAGAAGCCGATCGCGCTGCGCGACCTGCTGGACTTCCGCCGCGACGGGCTGACCCCGATCTCGGTGGACGAGGTCGAGAGCATCACCGAGATCCGCAAGCGCCTGCTGGCGCCTGGCATCTCCCTCGGCGCGCTGAGCCCCGAGGCGCATGAGACGCTCTCCATCGCCATGAACCGCATTGGCGCGCGGTCTGACTCCGGTGAGGGCGGCGAGGATCCGTCCCGCGCCGAGCCGCGCCCGAATGGCGACAACGCCTCCTCGGCCATCAAGCAGATCGCCTCGGGCCGTTTCGGCGTTACCGCCGAATACCTGAACGATTGTAAGGAGATCGAGATCAAGGTCGCCCAGGGCGCCAAGCCCGGCGAGGGCGGGCAGTTGCCCGGCTTCAAGGTGACCGAGTTGATCGCCCGCCTGCGCCACTCCACTCCCGGCGTGACGCTGATCTCCCCGCCGCCGCATCACGACATCTACTCGATCGAGGATCTGGCGCAGCTGATCTACGATCTCAAGCAGATCAACCCGCGCGCCACGGTGTGCGTGAAGCTGGTCTCGCGTTCGGGCATCGGCACCATCGCGGCTGGTGTGGCAAAGGCGAAGGCGGATGCCATTCTTGTCTCCGGCCATGTCGGCGGCACTGGCGCTTCGCCGCAGTCTTCGGTGAAGTATGCGGGCATGCCGTGGGAGATGGGCCTTTCCGAGACCCATCAGGTGCTCATGCTCAACCGCCTGCGTCATCAGGTGGTGCTGCGTACCGATGGCGGCATCAAGACCGGGCGTGACGTGGTGATCGCCGCCATGCTGGGCGCCGAGGAATTCGGCATCGGCACGGCCTCGCTCGTGGCCATGGGCTGCATCATGGTCCGCCAGTGCCACTCCAACACCTGCCCGGTGGGCGTGTGCGTGCAGGACGAGACCCTGCGCAAGAAGTTCGAGGGTACGCCGGAGAAGGTCATCAACCTGTTCTCCTTCGTGGCCGAGGAAGTGCGCGAGATCCTGGCCTCGCTGGGCTTCAAGTCGCTCAAGGAGATCATCGGCCGCGCAGACCTGCTGCATCAGGTCTCCCGTGGTGCGGATTACCTGGACGATCTCGACCTCAACCCGATCCTCGCACAGGCCGACCCGGGCCCCCATGCCCGCTACTGCACGCGCGAGGGCCGCAACGAGGTGCCGGAGACCCTGGACGCCCAGATGATCACGGATGCCGAGCCGTTCTTCCAGAGCGGCGAGAAGATGCAGTTGCAATACGGCATCCGCAACACGCATCGCGCCATCGGCACCAAGTTCAGCTCGCAGATCGTGGCCAAGTACCGCAAGGCCAAGCTGCAGCCGGACCATGTGACGGTGCGCCTGCGCGGCTCGGCCGGGCAGTCTCTCGGCGCTTTCGCGGTGCACGGGCTTAAGCTGGAAGTCTTTGGCGACGCCAATGACTATGTGGGCAAGGGCCTCTCGGGCGGTACTATCGTGGTGCGCACCAGCCCGTCCTCCAAGCTCAAGACCAACGAGAACACGATCATCGGCAACACCGTGCTTTACGGCGCGACCTCCGGCGCGCTGTTCGCCGCCGGGCGCGCGGGCGAGCGCTTCGCCGTGCGTAACTCGGGGGCGACCACGGTGGTCGAGGGCATTGGCTGCAATGGCTGCGAGTACATGACCGGCGGCACCGTGGTGGTGCTGGGCGAAGTTGGCGACAATTTCGGCGCCGGCTTCACTGGCGGCATGGCCTTCATCTACGACCGCGAGAAGAAGTTCGAGCTGCGCGTGAACCCGGAGACCCTGCATTGGCAGCGCGTTGCCTCCGCCCATTGGGCCGGGGTGCTGAAGGGGCTGGTCGAGCGCCATGTGGCCGAGACCGAAAGCCGCTACGCCGCCACCCTGCTGAATGACTGGGACCGCGAGTTCGAGCATTTCTGGCAGGTGGTGCCCAAGGAGTACATTAAGTACCTGGCGGCACCGCTGGACGATACGGCCCAGGCCGAGCGCGCTTAAACACGAATCCGCCGGTGCCGCCTTTCAGTCGGGCGGCACCGGTGGCATAAATACCAGTCATGCGAATCCTGTATCATCTCCCGCTCTCCCCCTATTCGCGCAAAGTGCGGCTGGTGATGGCGGAAAAACGCCTGCCCTTCGAGTTGCGGGCGGAGAAGGTGTGGGAGCGCCAGCCCGCTTATCTGGAACTCAACCCGGCTTGCACCGTGCCCACGCTGGTCGAGGATAACGGTCTGGTCATCGCCGATTCGCGGGTCATCTGCGAATATCTCGAGGAAGCCTACCCGGACGTGCAACTCCTCAGCCATGCCATGGGGGAGCGGGTGGAAACCCGCCGCCTCGTCGCCTGGTTTGATGAGAAGTTCTTCTCCGAGGTCACGCGCCATCTGCTGTGGGAAAAGACCATGAAGCAGGCGCTCAAGCTCGGCCCGCCGGACGCCAACGCCCTGCGCGCGGGCTATGCGAACCTCAAGCAGCATCTCATCTATATCGGCTGGCTGGCCGAGCACCGGCGCTGGCTGGCCGGGGCCAATCTGTCGCTGGCCGATTTCGCCGCCGCCGCGCAGCTTTCGGCGCTGGATTACCTGGGCGATGTGGACTGGTCGGCCTCCGCCGCGGCCAAGGATTGGTACGCGCGCATCAAGTGCCGCCCCGCCTTCCGCGCCGTGCTGGTGGACAAGGTAAACGGTATCGCCCCGCCGCCGCATTACGCGGATCTCGATTTCTGATGCTGCTGATCTTCGGTCTCGGCTATTCGGGCCGGGCCATCGCCAAGGCCGCCATTGCCGCGGGGTACACCGTGACAGCCACCACGCGTGGCAATGCGGCGCCCGAGCCGGGCGTCTCGCTCATTCCCTTCGATGCGGCGGAAACCGCCATTGCCGCCGCCACGCATATCATCGCCACAGCCGCACCCGATGAGCATGGCGACCCGGCGCTGGCTCGCTATCGCGAGACCATCCTCGCCGCGCCGCATCTGCGCTGGAGCGGCTATCTCTCCACCACCGGCGTGTATGGCGATGCCGGGGGCGGCTGGGTGGATGAGGACACGCCGGTAAACCCTGGTTCCGAGCGTAGCCGCCGCCGGGTGGAGGCCGAGCGCGCCTGGGTGGCTTTGGGCCTCCCGCTCGCCATTTTCCGCCTCGCGGGCATTTACGGCCCTGGCCGCTCCATGTTCGACGATCTGCGCGCGGGGCAGGGGCGGCATGTGGTCAAGCCCGACCATGTGTTCGGGCGCATCCATCGCGACGACATCGCCCAGGGCGTGCTCGCCGCCATGGCGCGCAATGCCACCGGCATCTTTAACTTCGCCGACGACGAACCCGCCGCCAGCGCCGATGTGGTGGTGGAGGCCGGGCGCCTGCTGGGTGTGGAGCCGCCGCCGCCTGTGGCGTACGAGGAAGCGGTGAAAACCATGTCTCCCATGGCGCGCAGCTTCTGGGCCGAGAACCGCAAGGTGAGCGCAGCCAAGACCAAGGCGACGCTCGGCATTGCCTGGAAATACCCGGATTACCGGGCCGGGTTAGCCGCCATTCTGCGCGAGGAGCGCGCGCAGCGCCCCCTCCAGCAGCCCTAAATCGTGCGGGCGGGAGAGCCGGTGGTCGCCATCCTTTACGAAGGTGAGGCGCACATCCGGGGTTTCCAGCTGTTCAGCGAGAGTCAGGCTCAGCTTCCAGGGCACGTCAGCATCCCGCATGCCGTGGAGAATACGCACCGGGCAGTCGAGGGGGATCGGCGCGTCCAGCAGCAGATGATCCTTCCCGTCATCCAGCAGCTTTTTGGCCAAGGGCAGCGGATTGCCGTATTCCGAGGGCTGGTACAGCACGCCCTCCTTCTCCAGTGTCTCCAACTGCTCCGGCGTCAGCTCCGGGCGGACCAGCCTCTCGGTGAAGTCCGGCGCGGGAGCGATAAGCAGCAACCCGCTCAGCCGCGCCTTGAAGCGCAGGGCCAGCAGAAGGGCGATCCACCCGCCCATCGAGGAACCGACGATCAGCAGCTCCTGCTGCGGCACAATCTGGCTGATGATGAAGGCGGCATCCTCCGCCCAGCTGCCGATCGTGCCGTCGATGAACTCACCGCCCGAGCGCCCATGGCCGGAATAGTCGAAGCGCAGCATGGCCAGGCGCTCATGTTCGCAGATTTCCAGCAGCGCGGTGGCCTTGGTGCCGCTCATGTCCGAGGCATAGCCAGGGCAGAACACCACTACCGGCCCGGCGCCGGGTAGGTACTCATAGGCCAGTTCGATACCCGGTTCGCGGCAGATATTCGGCATTAGCAATCACCCCCGATCCATGTTAGCGCGGCGCCCATGAATAATCGACGCCTAACGATTCTCCAGGTGCTGCCAAAACTTGGCATGGGCGGCGCGGAGCGCGTGGCGGTGGAAGGGGCTGAGGCCGTGCATCTTAGCGGCCACCGCGCGCTGATCGCCGCCGGGGCCGGGCCGCTGGCGGCGCTGGCCACACGCGCCGGGGCGGAGCTGGTGCGCGTGCCGCTCGACACCAAGAACCCGCTGGGGATCTGGGGCAACATCCGCCGGTTGGAAGAGGTGATCGAGGAGAACGAGGTCGATCTAATCCACGCCCATTCCCGCGCGCCTGCATGGTCGGCTTATTACGCGGCCCAGAGGCGGAAAATCCCGTTCGTGACGACCTATCATGGTGTGTACGGCGAGGAGAACGGGATCAAGCGCCGCTATAACCGGGTTATGGCGCAAGGCGACCGAGTGATCGCGGTGAGCAATTACGTGGCGGAGCTAATTCAGCAGCGCTACGGCGTGGGGGCGGAGCGGGTGCGCGCGGTGCATGGCGGCGTGGATGTGGGCATCTTCGACCCCGCCACTGTGCTGGGCGACCGCTCGGTGCGCCTCGCCCGCGCCTGGCGCGCCGATGCGGGGCAGCCCACGATCATGCTCCCCGGCCGGCTGACGAGCTGGAAAGGGCAGAAGCTGTTCGTCGAGGCGCTGGCCAGGATGCAGAACAAGGACGCGCTGGGCATTCTGGTGGGCTCCGACCAAGGGCGCGCGGCCTATACCAAGAGCCTTGTCACACTGGCCGAGAAGCTGGGCGTGGGGGCAAGGCTGCGCATCGCCGGGCATGTGGACGATGTGCCCGCGGCGATGATGCTGGCCGATGTGGTGGTAAACTGCTCGACCAAGCCCGAGGCGTTCGGGCGCACCATCGTCGAGGCGCAGGCCATGGGGCGCGTTGTCGTCGCCGCCGACCATGGCGGCGCGCGCGAGACGGTGCTGGACGGCCAGAGCGGCTTCCTCATCCCGCCCGGCAACGCGGCGGCGCTGGCGGCGGTGCTGGATGCGATTCTCGACATGCCCACCGAAACGCGGATCGAATTCGGGCGGCAGGCGCGGGCGCATATTGCCCGTAACTTCTCCCTGCCGGTGATGCAGACGAGGCTGCTGAACGTGTATGCGGAGCTGCTGGGGTGAAAATCCTGGTCATCAAGCACGGCGCCTTTGGCGATATCGTGCTGGCCTTCCCCGCCTTCGCCGCCATCCGCGCGGCGCATCCCAAGGCGCGGATCACGCTGCTGACGACCAAACCCTATGCCGGATTGCTGGGCAAAAGCCCGTGGTTCGACCGGATTGAGGTCGACACCAAGCCGGAAGCCTGGAACCTGCCGGGCCTGCTGCGCCTGCGCCGCCAGCTGCGCGGGCTCGACCGTGTGTACGACCTGCAAACCTCCGGCCGCTCCTCGCGCTATTTCGCCCTGGCGGGGCGGCCGGAATGGTCGGGCATCGCCAAAGGCTGCGCTCTGCCGCACCGCGACCCGAACCGCGATCATATCCACACGCGCGAGCGCCTTGCCGGGCAGCTGCGCGATGCTGGGATTGAGACATTGCCGGTGCCGGACCTTTCATGGCTGGCGGGCGATACCTCCGGCTTCAACCTGCCGCTCGACTATGCGGTGCTGGTGCCGGGTGCAGCGCCGCACCGGCCCGAGAAGCGCTTTCCGGCGGAGAAATTCCGCGAGGTGGCGGCGGGGCTAGGCTTGCCCGTGGTGGTCGTCGGCACGGCGGGGGAGGGCGATTTGGCCCGCATCATCGGTGGCATCGACCTCACCGGACGCACGGATTTCTTCCAGCTCGCCTCGGTGCTGCGCGGCGCGAAACTGGCCATCGGCAATGATACGGGGCCGATGCATCTCGCCGCCGCCGTCGGGGCGCACTGCATTTCCCTGTTCTCGGCGGCCTCCGACCCGGCGCTCACAGCACCCCGAACCCCGGATGGCGGCTGGCCGACAATTTTGCGTGCGGCAAATCTGCAAGACCTCCCGGTTGCACAGGTGCTTGCCGCCCTGCCATAACGCCCCGGTATTTTTGAACCAAAGAGAGAGACATGCCTGCAATCACACTGCCCGATGGTTCCGTTCGCTCGTTCGAGGGCGCGGTGACGGGCACTACCATCGCCGAGGCGATCGGGCCCGGCCTCGCCCGCGCCGCCCTGGTCATGGTGGTGAACGGCGTGGAGATGGATATGTCCCGCGAGATCGTCGAGGATTCGGCGGTCAAGTTCGTCACCCGCAAGGATGAAGCCGCCCTGGAGCTGATCCGCCACGACGCCGCGCATGTGCTGGCCGAGGCGGTGCAGGAGCTGTTCCCCGGCACGCAGGTCACCATCGGCCCCTCCATCGAGAACGGGTTCTATTACGATTTCTACCGCAACGAGCCGTTCAAGCCGGATGATCTCCCGGCCATCGAGGCGAAGATGCGCGAGATCGTGGCGCGCAACGAGAAATTCGTGCGCGAGGTGTGGAGCCGTGACGAGGCCATCGAATTCTTCGAGGCCAAGGGTGAGCGCTTCAAGGCCGAGCTGATCCGCGATCTGCCCGCCGACCAGACCATCACCATCTACCGCCAGGGCGAGTGGCTGGACCTCTGCCGTGGCCCGCATCTGCGCTCCACCTCGGATGTCGGTACCGCCTTCAAGCTGATGAAGACGGCGGGGGCCTATTGGCGCGGCGATTCCAAGAACCCGATGCTGAGCCGCATCTACGGCACCGCCTGGCGCGACCAGAAGGAGCTGGACGCCTATCTGCATCAGCTTGAGGAAGCCGAGCGCCGCGACCACCGCAAGATCGGGCGCGAGATGGACCTGTTCCACATCCAGGAGGAGGCCGTGGGCAGCATCTTCTGGCACCAGAAGGGCTGGAAGCTCTATCGCACGGTGGAAGCCTATATCCGCCGCCGCCTGGAGCAGAACGGCTACGAGGAAGTGCGCACCCCGCAGCTTGTGGATCGCAAGCTGTGGGAGAATTCCGGCCACTGGGACAAATACCGCAAGAACATGTTCATTGCCGAGGTGGTGGAGGAAGAGTCCACCCTCGCCCTGAAGCCGATGAACTGCCCCTGCCATGTGCAGATTTTCAAGCAAGGCCTGCGCTCCTACCGCCAGTTGCCCATCCGCATGGCCGAGTTCGGCGCCTGCCACCGCTACGAACCCTCGGGCGCGCTGCACGGCATCATGCGCGTGCGCGCCTTCACGCAGGATGATGCGCATATCTTCTGCACCGAGGACCAGATCGCAGATGAGACGGTGAAGTTCGTCGAGTTGCTGGAGAGCGTTTACAAGGATTTCGGGTTCGAGAGCTTCAGCGTGAAGTTCTCCGACCGTCCGGAGACCCGTGCCGGCTCGGACGAGGTGTGGGACCGTGCCGAGGGCGCGCTGAAGGATGCTTGCGAAAAGGCTGGCGTGCAGTACACGCTCAACCCTGGCGAAGGCGCATTTTACGGGCCGAAGCTGGAATTCGTGCTGCGCGACGCCATCGGGCGCGACTGGCAGTGCGGCACCATCCAGGTGGATTTCGTGCTGCCCGAGCGGTTGGATGCCGAGTACGTCACCTCAGAGAGCGGCCGCGCCCGCCCGGTGATGCTGCACCGCGCGATCATCGGTTCGTTCGAGCGTTTCCTCGGTATCCTCATTGAGCAATATGCAGGGCGCTTCCCGCTCTGGCTTGCTCCCACCCAGGCCGTGGTGGCGACCATCGTCTCCGACGCCGATGACTACGCGGCCGAGGTGGCGGCGGCGCTGACCAAGGCCGGGCTGGCGGTGGAGCTGGATGTTTCCAACCAGAAAATCCAGGCCAAGATCCGGGATCATTCGCTGCACTATGTGCCGAATATTCTGGTGGTGGGCCGCAAGGAGGCTGAGGAGCGGAAAGTCGCCCTGCGCCGCCTGGGCGGTGCCGCGCAGGAGATTCTGCCGCTTGATGAGGCCATCGCCCAACTCAAGGACGAGGCCACCGCGCCGGACCTGCGGGGTGCCGTGTAATGGCACTGAAGATCGGCGTCGTCTCCGTCACCGCCTTCGAGCAGAATTGCACAATCCTGTGGGATGACGAGACGATGCTGGGGAGCATCGTGGACCCGGGCGGGGATGTGCCGGATCTGCTCGACCTGCTGGCCAAGGCCGGGGTGACTCTGACCGGCATCTTCATCACCCACGGCCATATGGACCATGCGGGCGGGGCGGCGGAGCTTTCGGAAAAGACCGGCGTGCCGGTTACCGGGCCGGATATTGCCGATAAATTCTTGCTGGAACACATGCAGGAGGCCGGGGCGCGCTTTGGCCTCATCAGCCGTAACTGCACGCCAGATGCCTGGGTGAAGGAGGGAGACGTTGTCACCCTTGGCGGCGCGGAATTCGAGGTGCGCCACTGTCCCGGTCATACGCCCGGGCATGTGGTGTTCATCAACCACGCGCAGCAATTCGGCATTTTTGGCGATGTGCTGTTCCGTGGTTCGGTTGGGCGTACCGACCTGGGCGATTACGGGAACCATGAGCAGCTCATCGCTAGCATCCGCGACAAGCTTCTTACGCTACCGGATGATTTCCAGTTCACCTGCGGCCATGGCCCCAGCTCGACCATCGGGGCCGAGCGGCGGAGTAACCCGTTTTTGCAGGGTTAATCCGGGTCGATATCCACCCAGGAGAGATGCCCGCCTTTACCCGCGCCGGTATCCAGAAACACCGCCGTGCCGCCATGGCGGGCGGTGCGGATATAGGGGCGGCCATCGGTGCTGCGCTGATCATGCCCGGCATACACAGTCATGCCGCACGGGATATCTTCCACCCAGTGCAGCAGGCGCTCGGGCTTGCCCGAGCCGGTCACCCGCCCGCTGGTTTGGCCGTATAGTGCGCGGGCGAGCAGCGGGTTGGCGCGCCCCGGCGGAAAGGCCGGGGGCGGCTCGTCCAGCATGCCGGGGTGGAAGGAGCCGTGCACAAAGAACTTCGGTCCGAGCATCGCCCAGGCGGGAGCGGCCATGATCGTGTCGCGCGTGCGCTCGCGCAGGTTCAGCGGTAGCTCGGCCAGGGTGCGGGACAGAGGCGCACCACGCACATTGTCGCCACGCAAGGCGCGGGCCAGCTTGAAGTCGTGATTGCCGAGGATGAACAGGCCGCGGTTTTCCTCCAGCAGCCGGAACATGATGCGCAGGGCGCCGGGGGTGTCAGGTCCGTCATCCACTAGATCTCCGAGCTGAATGACGAAACGATCCGTCTCGGCGGCGGCGGCAAAGGCCTTTGAGTCGCCGTGGACATCGCCCACGACGCGCAGTCTGGTGCCCGGCGGGATCATCGAAAACTGCCGGAAGTTGTTGAAAATAAGTGCATTACAACTGTTACTTTGTCACCCCTGGCGGGAATGACAAGGTGTTTGCGTAATATTATCCGGCTTTAATGGCGCCATAGGCAGCCAGGGCGCGCTCGCGCCCCTCAGTCAGCCCGATAACCGGGCGAGGATAACTCTGCCCCAGCCGCACCCCGGCATGTGCGAGAATGGCCGGATCGGCCTCCCACGGTGCGTGGATGCAGGCGGCTGGCAGCTTCGCCAGCTCCGGCACGTAGCGGCGGACGTAAGCGCCATCGGGATCGAATTTCTGGCCCTGGAGCACGGGGTTGAAGATGCGGAAATAGGGCGCTGCATCGGCCCCGCAGCCCGCCACCCATTGCCAGGAGGCGCCATTGGCGGCTTCGTCGGCGTCCACCAGCGTGTCCCAGAACCAAGCCTCGCCCGCTTGCCAGGGGATGAGCAGGTGCTTCACCAGGAAGGAGGCGCAAATCATCCGCACGCGGTTATGCATCCAGCCCGTCTGCCACAGCTCGCGCATCCCGGCATCCACGATGGGAATGCCCGTCTGCCCAAGCTGCCAGACGCGCAAGGCTTGCGGGGCCTCGGCCCAGGGGAAGGCGGCAAATTCGGGGCGGATGGGCGCGGTGCGGATATCCGGGTGCTGCCAGAGTAGATTGATGGAAAACTCCCGCCAAAGCAGCTCCTTGAGGAAGGTTTGCACACCCTTTCCCTCGCCGCAGGCGGCGGCGCGGTGCCACACGTAACGAGGCGAGATCTCGCCAAAGTGGGCATGCGGGGAGAGCTTGGCCGTACCTGGATGAGCGGGAATGTCCCGTGCCTCGGCGTAACGCTGGATAGGGCCGTCCAGGAACTCTTTCAGCCGGGCGTTCGCCCCAGCCTCGCCTGGTGTCCATGCCGCGCGCATCCCTCCTGTCCAGTCGGGTTTGGTGGGCAGCAGGCGCCAGTCCTTCAGCGCGTCGGAGGGGGCGGCAAGGCCGTTGATCCGCTCAGGCGCGCGCAGGAAGATATCCGGCACCCCGGCGGCGAAGCAGGCTTTGGAGAAAGGCGTGAATACTCCGTACAACCCGCCGGTTTTAGTGGTGATGCGCTCAGGGGGAAAGAGCGAGGCGGAAAGATGCCGGTGCAGCGCAATACCGTGGGCTTTCAGCGCGGTATCCAGGGCGCGGTCGGTGGAGCGCCAGAAGGGCTCATAGGCGCGGGCGGCATGCACCTCGCTCACGCCAAGTTCGGCGGCAAGCTTCGGGATGATCTCGACCGGATCGCCCCGGCGTAGCAGAAGATGCCCGCCCCGGGCTGCGATCTCCCGCCCTAGCGCCGCCAGGGAGTGGTGCAGCCACCAGCGGCTGGCGGCCCCGGCGCGCTCGTCCAGGATATAGAGCAGGGCCACCTTGCCGCCTGCCGCGCAAGCCGCATGCAAAGCGGGGTTGTCCGCAAGCCGCAGGTCGTTGCGGAACCAGACGAGGGTGGCGTTCATGCCACCTCGGCCATGCGGCCAAGCTGCTCCAGGGCGAAGGAGAAGAGCTGCTCCTGCCCCAGCAGGAACACGCGCAGCCCGCGCGGAAACAGCCGGAAGATGGAGGGCTCGCGGACATCCATGTTGCCGGTGAGGCTGCCGAAGGCGGGCAGTATCAGGCGTTGGGCATCAGCCACGAAGCAAGGGCGGGAGACGCGGCGGCCGCGCGCATCGATGCTCGCCTTGGGCGAAAAATTACCGGAAATCTCGATCTCGCGCGGGGCGAGTTGAGCGCAGGCCTGATGGCGGAAGGTGAATGGCCCCTCACGGTGCAGCGTCGCGCATTGGCCGGGCAGGGCATGGGCGGCCGGCTCATGGTTGTCCGCGACCCAGATGAACTGGGCCTCGCGCGCCATGGCTTCGATCCGTGCCCTGTCATCCTTGGCTAAACGCATGAATTCCTGCGGCGATTGGCCAAGCACGATCACCCTGGAAGGACGGTACAGCCGCACCAAACGGTTGAGCCGCTCGATCAGCGCCTTTGTGTCCTGTGCCGCCAACCCGGCGCGGAGAGCAAGGCCCTGCTGTTTCTCGAAATGCGGGTCGGCCACGATGAGCACACGCTTCTTGGACCAGAACGCCGCCCCGGTGGGGTCCAGCATCAATCGTTCATCACGGAAGTGGAGTGGGGCAGCAGTCATGACGTGTGGAAAAGCATATTCTTTCTGGCGCCGCTATGCATAAATTAATTGTTAAGATTGCTCTCACCGCAGACCCGAACAGACCCGCAAAATGCAAAAAATGGCCTGGACGTTAAGCTTTCGTATCAAGCCGCATTGTTACCACCCGGCTGGAGCGTGCGCTGTTATACTTGGGGCGCTGCTTAGGGGGAAATGGAGCATGCATCAGAGTCAAGTTACGCCGCGTGGCTTCGAGCAAGCGATTGCGGCTTTCAACACCGAAGGTATTATGGACGGTTGGCGTGAGCGCACAGTACGTGTGCTACGCGCGCAGGAGCGGATGATGCAGGGCATGGCCGCCACGGCGCGGCTGGAACTGCGCTTCGGCCAAGAGTGCATCTTTAACCGACTCGGGCTGTTCAATGGCGGCTGGGCGGAACCCGGCAATGCCAGCCAGCAATGGGCAGAGGAGATGGGCAAGTTCATCGACGTGATCCATGAGATCAACGAGGAACTCAGGGCCAGCTTCACCGATGCCGGAAAACTGCTGAACGGCGACGGTGCCGCTGAGGCCAGCGAAAAATCGGTCAGCGCCGCCAAACGCACGAAGATCTCGGTCCACGAAGAAGCGGAAAAGACCACAGCTTAAAGGCCGTCAGGCGGCGGTTGCCGCCTTCTTGGCCTTGGGTTTGGCGGGGGCTTTGGTTGTCTTGGGCTTGTCCGCCGCCTTTTTGGCGGCGGGCTTGGCCTCGGCTTTCTTGGCCGGAGCCTTTTTCGCCGCGCCCTTCTTGCCCTTGGGCGCCATCACCTTGCCCTTCTCGGCGAGCAGCGCCACAGCCTCATCCAGCGTTACCGCCGTCATCTCCTGCCCACGTGGCAGGTTGGCGACTGTATTGCCCCATTGGGCGTAAGGGCCAAAGCGCCCCTTGCGCACCAGCACGGGTTCTCCATCCTTGGGGTGTGCGCCGACCGTGCGGATCGATTCCTGCTTCTTGGCGATCAAATCCATGGCCCGGTTCAGGCCGAGATGCAGCACGTTGTCATCGCGGTCGAGCGAGGCGAAGATCGCACCCATTTTCACATAAGGACCGAAGCGGCCGATATTGGCCTCGATCTTCTGGCCCGTCTCCGGGTGGATGCCGACGAGGCGCGGCAGCGAGAGCAGGCCGAGCGCCTCTTCCAACGTGATGGTATTACCATCCATGCCCCGCGCCAGAGAGGCGCGTTTGGGCTTAGCCTTCTTGTCGTTCGGGTCCGGCTCGCCCTGCTGCACGTAAAGCCCATAGGGGCCACGGCGCAGCGTGATGTCCTCGCCCGTCTCCGGGTTCTGGCCGAGGACGCGCATGCCGTCCTTCAGGCTGTCATCCGGGTTGTCGCCGCCTTCCACGGCCAGTTTACGGGTGTACTGGCAGGTGGGGTAGTTGGAGCAGCCGATGAAGCTGCCGAACCGGCCAAGCTTGAGCCCCAGGCGGCCACCGCTACAGGAGGGGCAGGCGCGCGGGTCGGAGCCGTCCTCGCGGGCGGGGAAGAAATGCGGGCCGAGATCGGCGTCCAGCGCATCGATGACGTCGGAGATTTTCAGCTCCTTGGTCTGCGCCACGGCGGCTGAAAAGTCGTCCCAGAAGGCGCGCAGCACGGCGCGCCAATTTGCGTTGCCCTCGGCGACCTCGTCGAGCTGCTCCTCCAGATTGGCGGTGAAGCCGGTATCCACGTAGCGCGCGAAGAAGCTGGTGAGGAAGGCGGTGACCAGACGGCCACGGTCCTCGGGGATGAAGCGGCGGGCTTCGAGGCGCACGTAATTGCGGTCGCGCAGCACGGAGAGGATGGAGGCGTAGGTGGAAGGACGGCCGATGCCCAGCTCCTCCATCTTCTTCACCAGCGAGGCCTCGGAATAGCGTGGCGGTGGCTGGGTGAAATGCTGGTTGGCGGCAACGTCGCGCGTCTTGGCAGGGTCGCCCTTGGCGATGGGCGGCAGGATGCGCGTGTCATCGTCATCCTGGGCGGTGTCGTCGGTGTCTTCGCGGTAGAGGCGCAGGAAGCCATCGAACGCCAGGACGGAGCCGGTGGCTCGTAGGGTCTGGCCCGCGCCGTCGGTCAGGTCGACGGAGGTCTGGTCCAGCTCGGCGGCTGACATCTGGCAGGCCATGGCGCGCTTGTAGATTAGCTCGTAGAGCTTCGCTTGCTCGGGGTTGAGCATGCGCGCCACCTTGGCTGGGGTGAGCGAGATGTCGGTGGGTCGGATCGCTTCGTGTGCTTCCTGCGCGTTCTTGGCTTTGCTTTGGTACTCGCGCGGCGCAGCTGGCAGATAGCTCTCGCCGAACTCGGATTTGATCTGCCCGCGAATGGCTTGCACGGCCTCCTTGGCGAGCTGCACGCCGTCGGTTCGCATATAGGTGATGAGGCCCACCGTATCTCCGCCCATGTCCACGCCCTCGTAGAGCTGCTGGGCGAGGCGCATGGTCTGCTGCGAGGAGAGGCCAAGCTTGCGGCTGGCCTCCTGCTGCAAGGTGGAGGTGATGAAGGGCGGCGGCGGGTTGCGGCGGGTACGCTTTTTCTCGACGCTGGAGACGGAGAAGGCCCCAGCGCGCACGGCGGCCTCGGCGGCGCGGGCGGCGGTCTCGTTGTTCAGGTCGAACTGGTCGAGCTTCTTGCCCTGGAAATGGGTGAGCTTGGCCGGGTAGGGCGCGCCGGTGGGGGTGAGCAGCACGGCCTCGACCGTCCAGTACTCGCGGGCCTTGAAGACCTCGATCTCGGCTTCGCGCTCGCACACCAGCCGCAGCGCGACCGACTGCACGCGCCCGGCCGAGCGGCTGCCCGGCAGCTTGCGCCACAGCACCGGCGAGAGGGTGAAGCCGACCAAGTAGTCCAGGGCCCGCCGGGCAAGATAGGCCTCGATGAGCGGCATATCCAGCTTGCGCGGATGCGCCATCGCCGTCTTGATCGCGCTCTTGGTGATCTCGTTGAAGGTTACGCGCTCGACGTTGATGCCCTTGAGGACGTTCTTGCTCTCCAGCATGGCGCGCACATGCCAGGAAATGGCCTCGCCCTCGCGATCCGGGTCAGTCGCCAGATAGAGGGTCTTGGCGCCCTTCAGAGCCTTGGCGATCTCGCCGATCTGCTTGGAGCCGCGGTCATCGGCCTCCCAATCCATGGCGAAGTCCTCGTCCGGGCGGACCGAGCCATCCTTGGGCGGCAGGTCGCGCACATGGCCGAACGAGGCCACAACCTTGTAGCCGTCACCCAAATATTTGTTGATGGTCTTGGCTTTTGCCGGGGATTCGACGACGACGATATCAGTCAAAGGCCGTTCCATTCATAGGTCTTCGCACCGCGCTATCCGGTTGCCGGGGAGTGTTTCCACCCGTCCGGCGAGTTCCAGTTCCGTCACGGCGGCCGTGATTACGGCACTCGACAACTGGCAGCGGCAGGCGATCTCGTCAACTCTTGCCCCCTCGGGGCCGAGCAGGGCAAGGATTTCCGCTCGGGCGTGGGCGAGTTCGGCCTCGCTCATCGCTTCATCCCAGACGGGCGGCGGCTCGGCGAAACCTGTCTGGCCGCGAGTGAACAGCGGGTCGCGCCCCAGCCCTTGGCGGGCAGGATGGTCTGGCAGGTTGGCAAACACGTCTTCGGCACAATCCAGCAGATGCGCGCCCTGGCGGATGAGGTCGTTGGCCCCCTTGGAGCGTGGATCGAGCGGGCTGCCCGGTACGCCGAACAATTCGCGCCCAGCCTCGTTGGCCAGGCGCGCGGTGAGCAGCGAGCCAGAGCGCGGGGCGGCCTCGATGACCACCAGCCCCAGCACCAGCCCGGCGATGATGCGATTGCGCTTGGGAAAATGCCGCCCCAGCGGCGCGGTGCCCAGCGGCGCCTCGGCCACCACGGCGCCAGTTTCGGCGATGCGTTCCTGCAAAGCGGCGTTCTCGGGCGGGTAGGGCACGTCCAGCCCTCCGGGGATCACGGCGATGGTCTTGCCCGCCCGCAGCGCGCCAGTATGGGCGGCGGCATCTATGCCACGCGCAAGGCCAGAGACGACCACGAGCCGCTCGGTTAGGTCAGCGCCCAGATGCTCGGCGAAGCGCATGCCATTGGCCGAGGCGTTGCGCGCCCCGACGATGCCCACGGAACGAGCTGAAAGCAGGGAAACGTCGCCCAGCACGGCGATGGCGGATGGGGCGTCAGGCAATTGCGCCAGGAATTCCGGGTAGCCGGGCGTGTCGAGGAACAGAAACTGCCCGCCCATTCGGGTGACGGCGGCATATTCGCGCTCAACCTCGGCGGCTGAGGGGATGCGCGGCGTGGTGGCGCGACCACCGGCGCGGGCCAAGGCGGGCAGGGCGTCCAGCGCCTCGGCGGGGGAGGGAAAACGCGCGAGCAGGCGGCGATAGGTGACAGGACCGACGCTCTCGGTCCGCACGAGACGCAGCCGCTCAAGTTTCTCCCTCACGTCAGGCGGTGGCCTTCTTCTGGCCGATGCGTGGCTCGGTGCCCGCAAGCAGACGGGAGATGTTGGCGCTGTGCTTCCAGTACACCAGCGCGGCGATGATCAGGGCCAGCAGTGCGGTCTTGGGCGAGGCGAAATACCATGCCGCGATGGGGGCGGCGGCATAGGCCACCAGAGCCGCCAGCGAGGAGAAGCGCAGCGTGAAGGCGGTGAGCAGCCAAGCGGCGCAGCAGGCGAGGCCGAGCGGCCAGCACAGGCCGTAGAACACGCCCAGCCCCGTGGCCACACCCTTGCCACCCTTGAACCCCAGCCAGACCGGGAAGAGATGCCCGAGGAAGGCGAACAACCCGGCCACGAACACGCCGTGCTGGCCATAGGCATGCACCCAGACCACCGCCAGCGTGCCCTTCAGCCCGTCCAGCAGCAGTGTGGTGGCGGCCAGGGCCTTGTTGCCCGTGCGCAGCACGTTGGTGGCGCCGATATTACCCGAGCCGATGGCGCGAATATCGCCCAGCCCGGCGGCGCGGGTGAGCAGAAGCCCGAAGGGAATGGAGCCCAGGAGATAGGCGAAGGCGGCGATCAGCAAATAGGTGGTGATCATCCGAACACTCGCTTTCCAGCCTTCCAAGTGCCGAGCACCACGCCTTCCAAAGCGCGGCCGTCGAAGGGCGTGTTCTGCCCCTTGCCTGGCAGCTTGCCCGATTGCACGAACCATGAGCGCTCCGGGTGGAACAGCACCAGATCGGCCGGGCGGCCACGGGCGATCACACCAGCCTCGATGCCCAGCCATTCGGCGGGTTTCTTGGTCAGCAACGCCAGGGCCTGGGGCAAGGTGAGCTGGCCTTCCTGCACCCGTGCGAGGGTGACGCCGAGCAGGGTGGCGAGACCGCAGCCCCCGGGGGCTGCGTCGGCGAAGGGCAGGCGCTTGTCGTCGGCGTCGCGCGGCTGATGGTCGGAGGCGATGGCGTCGATGGTGCCATCAGCCAGTGCGGCGACCACGGCGAGGCGGTCGGCCTCGGAGCGCAGCGGCGGGGAGAGCTTGTTGTAGGTCCGGTAGTCGCCGATCGCCGTTTCGTTCATGTCGAAATAGGGCGGGGCGGTGTCGCAGGTGACTTTCAGCCCCTTGTCCTTGGCCACACGGATCAGGTCCAGCGCTTCGCCGGTGGTGACGTGGGCGAAATGCACCGCTCCGCCGGTCAGCTCGGCCAAGCGGATGTCGCGGGCGACACAGATCGCTTCGGCGGCGGCGGGGATGCCGGGCAGGCCCATCCAAGTGGCGCGGGCGCCTGCGGTGGCCGCACCGCCACGGGCCAGTTCCGCATCCTCTGGATGCTGCACGATGCGCATGCCAAAGCCCGAGGCGTAAGCCAGGGCGAGGCGCATCAGCCGCGAGGAGGCGATGGTCTTGCCGCCATCGGTGAAGGCGACAGCTCCGGCATCGCGCAGCAGGCCGTATTCGGCCAGCTCCTCGCCCTTCAGGCCGCGTGTGGCGGCGGCGTAGGGCAGGAGGGAGACCGAGCCTGTCTCGATGCCACGGGAGATGATGAGATGCACCAGCGCCGGATCGTCGATCGGCGGAGCGCTCTCGGGCAGCACGGCGATGCTGGTGATGCCGCCCGCCGCAGCGGCCTCGGCGGCGCTGGCGATGGTCTCTCGGTACTCATAGCCCGGCTCGCCGAGCGAGGCGCGCAGATCGACAAGGCCGGGGGCGAGGATCGCGCCCCGCTCCTCGACGATGGTGGCCCCCTCGGGCACGCCGAGATTCTGCCCGAAATCGGCGATCACGCCGCCCTGGACCAGGAGGTCGCCTTCGAGCAGGGACTGCGCGGATTCGTCCAGATACTTGATATTGCGGAATAATGTACTCATCGACTTACCCTCGCGCCAGCGTGTCGAGCACGGCCATACGCACGGCGACGCCCATTTCCACTTGCTCCTGAATGCGCGAGCGGGCGGCATCGTCGGCGATATCGCTGTCGATCTCCACGCCCCGGTTCATGGGGCCGGGATGCATGACCAGAGCGTCCGGCTTGGCATAGGCGAGCTTCTTCCGGTCCAGCCCGTAATAGGCGAAGAACTCGCGCGAGGAAGGCACCATGCCGCCAGTCATGCGCTCCTTCTGCAGGCGCAGCATCATCACGATATCCGCGCCCTTCAGGCCTTCCTCCATGTCGTGGAACACGGTGACGCCAGAAGTGGCGATGCCGCCGGGAATGAGGGTTGGCGGCCCGATCAGGCGAACGAAATTGCCCATCATGGTCAGCAGCAGGATGTTGGAGCGGGCGACGCGCGAATGCGCGACATCGCCGCAGATGGCCACGGTGAGGCCCGAGATGCGCCCCTTGTTGCGGCGGATGGTCAGGGCATCGAGCAGTGCCTGGGTCGGGTGCTCATGCGTGCCGTCCCCCGCGTTGATGACCGAGGCGCTGACCTTCTGCGCCAGCAGATGCGGCGCGCCGGAGCGGTTGTGCCTCACTACCAGCAGGTCGCAGTTCATGGCGTTCAGTGTGGCGGCCGTGTCCAGCAGGGTCTCGCCCTTGGTCACGGAGGAGGTGGCGACGGACATGTTCACCACGTCCGCCCCCAGGCGCCGCCCGGCCAGCTCGAAGCTGGTGCGCGTGCGTGTCGAGTCCTCGAAGAACAAATTGATGAGCGTGCGCCCGCGGAGCAGATCGCGCTGGGTTTTGCCCGAGCGGTTGAGGAGCGCGTAGCTCTCCGCCAGGTCGAGCAGAGAGGTCGCGGTGACGGGGTTGAGCCCCTCGATCCCGAGTAGATGTCTGAGCGATGCCATTATGGCCCCGGTTAGAGCCGGATCGCCCGGTTTTGGCAACATCGGCTGTTGCCAAGTGTGGTGGAAGAGGAGCTAAATCAACGTCAACGAGTAGAGAGGCGGCACGATGAGAAAGGCAATGATCGTCTGTGTTCTGGCTGGGTTGGGGGGCTGTGCCGTACCGCCGGGCGATGCGACTCCGGTCGGCCCTGCGACTCCGGTGTTCTTTCAGCCTTACTCGGCGGCGCTCGACGTCCCGGCCGAGGCGGTGATTGCCTCAGCCGCCCAGGCGGCCAAGGCATCGCCCCAGGTGCGTGCCGTCGTGACCGGGGCGGCGGATAGTGTGGGCAGTGAGAAGGTCAATTACTACCTCTCGGAGACCCGCGCCCAGATGGTGGCGGATATGCTGGTGCAGGACGGTGTGCCGGAGGACCGGATTGAGATCCGCGCCAACGGCATTACCCCGGCCTTGTCGCCTATCCCGAACGGCACGCCGGCGCAGTCGGCGCGGCGGGTGCTGATCCAGCTGGTGGATTAAGGACGCCCGAGGGTGACGGGATAGCCTGCATCCTCGGGAATGCGCAGATGCGCCGCGCCGTCGATTTCCAATGGCTCGGGCGTGATGACCCGCCAGGGCGTGGCGGCCACGTGCGTCTGTAGGGCGGCAAGGCTGGGGTGCGCGGCCAAACGCTCCAGGTTGCGCGCCGTGGGGAACATCAGCCGGTGCGTGCCCGTGGCAGCATCATCTAGCGCGGTCTTGGCGGTGAGCCAGAGCAGATGCGCGGCCTCGTCGGCATCATGCACGGCTTCGGCCTCGCCCTCGCGCCGAGCCGCGTAGAAGCGTGTGTCGAACAGCCGGTGCTGCAAATGCTTGGGATACCAGCGGCTGAACGGCGTGAGCAGAGCGAGGTCCAGACTGTGGCCGGATTTGGACAGGAGCGCGCTGAACGCGCCACCAGATTTCAGCGCCGCGCGCCAGGCGGGGATATTGGCGGGCAAAAGGGCGGGGCGGATGGCCACGGCGATGCCGGTTTCCTCCAGCGTCTCGCGGATGGCGGCAACACGGGCGGCGGAGTCATCGGCTTCATCCGGTGCGTTGCGGGCAAGGGTTGGGCTGGCGGCGATGGCGTGGTCATCCACCTCAACCCGCCCGCCGGGGAAGACCAGCATTCCGGCGGCGAAGCGCATCGTCTCCGTACGCTGGAGCATCAGATGCCGGGCGGGGCCGGGGGCTGATTCATCGAACAGGACAAGCGTGGCGGCGGGGATATGCGTTGGCGTTTCCATTTTCGCCCAGGCTAGGCCCCGCCGCCCCGGCTTGGCAAGAGGTTATGCCCGGGCCAGCGCCGGGCGTACCATGAGAAAATACAGCGCGCTGGTGGCGAGGCCGAAGCGCACGAAACTGGCGGCGACGATGACGCTGGCCAGCACGGCGGCGGAGATCTGCGCATTGGTGGTGAGCCCGTAGGCATAGGCGCTGAAGACCAGCAGTGCCGTGAGGCTCCAGGGGGCTGACCAAGCCAGCAGCCAGCAATGCCCAGCCGGGTGAACGAATACAGCCAGAGCCCTACTTTCAGCACCGCGCCCTAGGCTAATCCCAGCCAGATGGCCAGCGCCAGCGTGGCTACGATACTAAACCGAGCTTCTCGGCCTTGCCCAGGAGATGCCTGACCGAGGACGGGTGCCATCTGGTTCCCCCGCGCGGCGTCCGTTCGTTCATGGCTTCGAGTTGCGCGGCGATCTGCTGGAGCGTGCGTTCAGGCGCCGCAGCGGTGATCCCGGCAACCAGCCGGACCAAGCGGTCGTCACCTTGCTGGGGTTTGGCGCGTTCAAGCAATCCGGCTTCAAGAATTCCCTCTGAGACCAAGCGCTGAACGGTGCGGCGAAGACGTTCGACCGTCCAGTTTTCCGTGCCGTTCTGGTTCAGAACCCTGACCACATCGCCCCAGGGCTGGCCAGGGCGCATCCGCCTTACCGTCGGCAGCCAGGAATCGAGCTGTGCGACGAGGTTTTCAAGGCGGGCTGCGTCACGGCGCGCGCGGACCTTGCGGAAGGCCTCGGGGTCGCCGGCGCGCAGGCCTGGATTGCCGCCGATACGGCCACGGCTCCGCGCGGCGTCGAGCCCGGCTTTGGTGCGTTCGGAAATCAGCGCCCGCTCAAGCTGAGCCACGGCGCCCAGCACTTGCAAGGAGAACATGCCCTGCGGGGTTGAGGTGTCGATCGGGTCGCGCAGGCTGCGGAAATGCGCGCCGTTTGCCTCGATCTGGCCAATGACGGAGAGCAGGTGGTTGACGGAGCGGGCCAGACGGTCGAGCCGCACGACCACCAGGGTGTCGCCGCGCCGGATATCGCGCAGCAGCTTGGCCAGAACCGGCCGGTTGCGGTCGTCGCCGGAGGCGCATTCCTCCAGCACCATGTCGCAGCCTGCGGCCCGTAATTCGTCGAGCTGCGGGTCGGTGTCCTGGGCCTCGGTGGAAATGCGCGCGTAGCCAATCAGGCGGGGAAGAGGGGTGGATCTGGAATTTTCAAGCATGCGCAAAAATAGCGTAAGTATCTGTAATAACAAGATAAAAAATTTTTACACAGCAAAATACAGTTGGAAATGGCCGTTTGTAAAAGTGTCCATAGGTTAGTTTTAATATGTAATCGGCAATATGCCCCGTTACCGACATGCGCGGGCGGCTTGGAGGGGGCGGCGGAACAGGGAAGGGGGGCGGGGAGCGGCAAAATCGAGGCATTTCTGACGCGGATGCGGGGCCCGGCAGGCCTACGGATCGGCGGCTTCACGCCTCTGAAAGTATTGATTTATCCGATGAATGCGCCGCACATATTGATTTTGAACCAGTCAACTCAAGGGGCACTTCCGCGGCCATAGTTTTGAATTCGCGCGCGCCTTAAAATCGCAGAATCAATATTATGGAAAGTAATATGCGAGGCAGCACGTTAAGCAGCTGGAAAGGATTGTGTCGCATGATCGGGCCAGCGCGCCCACCGCCATATGGAGTGATGCCTTTGGAACTCGTGCTGACGCAAGAAGAAGCCGTCCACCAGCCAACCATAACCGTACCGGAAACTTCGGGGCGCGCCGCCAGCACGATGCAGCGTGTGAAAACCATGGTCACAGGGCTGGAGCGCCGCTTTCAGGAGATCGCCTCGATCGCCGACGTGATCAACCACGTGGCCAAGCACACCAAGCTGCTTTCCTTCAACGCGACCATCGAGGCGGCACGGGCTGGTGAGGCCGGGCGCGGTTTCTCCGTGGTGGCCTCCGAGGTGCGGACCCTGGCCGAACGCACAGCCAGCGCCACGGCGGACATCAACGAGATGCTGCCCCAGGTAAAGCAGGAAATCGCCGAGGCGGTGCGCGGCGTGGAACAGGAGGAAGCCGAGGCCCTGCTGCAAAGCGCCATCCGCCTGGCCGGGCTGGAGGCAGCCAGGGTCGAAGCCTGGTTCAGGCAGATCGCCGCCACGCTGCATGCGCTGAAACATGCCCTGGTGGGGCTTCGCAAGTCGGAGGGGGCACTCTCCCGCCCCGCATTCAACGCGGTAATGACCGAATTCCTGACCAATAATCCGGGGCTGCTCGCCCTCGCCTGCTGCATGGAGCCCAACGCGTTCGACGGACGGGACGCCGAGTTCGTCAACACCGAGGGCACGGATGCCTCGGGCCGCTTCGTCTCCTACTGGTACAGGGGCAACGGTCGGATCGCCGTGGAGCCGCTCCAGGGCTACGACACCCCTGGCCGGAACGATTACTACGAACTGCCCCGCCGCACCGGGGCTGATGTGATGATGGAGCCCTACGATTACCCCGTGGCCGGGAATATGGTGAAGATGACCTCCCTGATGTCTCCCCTGAAGCTGAAGGGACGGTTTGCCGGGGTGCTTGGGGCGGATTTCCTGCTCGACGAACTGCAGGCCGAGCTGTCCCGCAACAAGCCCTTCGGCACGGGCAATCTGTTGCTGCTCTCGCATGGCGGCATGTACGCCACCCATCCAGACGCTCTGCGCATCGGCCAGACAGCCTCGGACCTGTCTTCCGCGGCGCGGCAGGCCGTTTCGGTTGGGCGGCGTTATGACTACGTTGATGAGGCTGGCATCGCCCGCATCTTCCACCCACTGCAAATAGGCGCCGCCAACCAGCCATGGGCGCTGATGCTGGTGTTCGATATTGCACACACCCTGAACCACGGGGCCAAGTAGAGGGGGTTAAACCTCCAGCACCATGCCGTCATAGCCCGGCTCTATGCCGGATGGCAGGGTGTTGCATAGCGTGCGGTAGTCCATATCCGGGCCCAGATGCGTCAGCACCGTGCGTTTGGGCTTCAGCCGCTCCACCCAGGAGAGCACCGTGGGCAGCCCGGCATGGGTCGGGTGGTCCTGCGCCGGGGTGAAGCAATCCACGATGAACAGATCCAGCCCTTGCAACGTCGCGAAGGCGGTGTCGTCAAACCGCACCACGTCCGTGCAATAGGCGGCATTGCCCAGGCGCAGCCCGAGCGAGCGGGAATAGCCGTGGTCCTGGTCCAGCGGCAGGATGGCGGTCCCCAGGACCTCGAACGCTTCACCGGGCGCGACGATATGGTCGTGCAGCACCGGACGGCCGAAAAAGCCGCCATTATGGGGCTTGAACGCGTAGCCAAACCGCCGCTTCAACTCTTCCCACAGTGCCTCGGTGCCATAGCAGGGCATCGGCGCGTCCATGATACGGTTGAGGATGCGGACCTCATCGATCCCGGCCACATGGTCGGCATGCGCATGGGTGTAGATCACCGCGTCAATCCGCCCGATGCCGCAGCTTGTGAGCTGCATGCGTAAATCCGGCGAGGTGTCCACCAGGATATTTTTGTTTTCAGCGGTTTGAACAACGATGCTGGTACGCGTGCGGCGGTTGCGCGGCTCGTTCGGGTCGGTCCTGCCCCAGTCGCCGCGCCCATCCGGCCCGCCGATCTGTGGCAGGCCAGCCGAACCGCTTGTGCCCAGCAGGGTGAACTTCATGCCGCCTTCCGGAACAGCGTCTTGAAGTTCCGCGTGGTGAGATCGGCCAAGGCTTCCGGCGTCATGCCCTTGATTTCGGCCAATCGTGCCGCCGTGTAGGCGGTATAAGCGGGCTCGTTGCGCTTACCGCGGAACGGCACGGGGGCGAGGTAGGGCGAGTCCGTCTCCACCAGCAGGCGGTCCTCCGGCACGTCCCTGGCGATCTCGCGGATATCCGGCGCCTTGGGAAAGGTAAGCATGCCCGAGAAGGAGATATAGCCGCCCATCTCCAGTGCGGCCTCGGCCAGAGCGCGGCTGGAGGAGAAGCAATGCAGTAGGAAGCCGAATTCCCCACCCCGCTCCCGCTCTTCGCGCAGGATGCGGGCGATATCGTCATCGGCATCGCGGGCATGGATGCATAGCGGCACGTTGGCGAGTTGCGCGGCGCGGATATTGGCGCGGAAATTCTCGGTCTGAATGTCCTTGGGAGCTTTGTCGTAAAAGTAATCCAGCCCGGATTCGCCGATCCCGATCACCTTCGGGTGCTGCGCCAGTTCGGACAGGGCCTCAGGCGCGACGACCGGCAGCACATCAGCAGCGTGGTTGGGATGCACCCCCACGCATGCCCAGACATTATCAAAATTCTCTGCAATGTCAATGGCTTGTTTAGACTGTTCGAAAGTCACGCCGATCGTCACCATCTCCCCTACCCCCGCCTGCACGGCGCGCGCGACAACCTGTTCGCATTCGCCGGGCTGGTTGAAATAGTCGAGATGGCAATGGGTATCGACGAGCATTCAGGCCGCCTCCACCACGCGCGGGAACAGCCCCGAGGGGGCGGGCAGCGCCGTGCCTTCGGCCAGTCGCGCTTCCAGGATGGTGAGCGAACGATCTTCCCCAACCCCGAGATAATCAAGCAATTTGCCCATGGTCTCGGGCATGAACGGTTGCAGCACCACCCCCACGCTGCGCAGCACGGAGGCCAGCGTGTACAGCACGGTGTTCATCCGGTCTGTGTCAGACTTGCGGAGCGTCCAGGGCGCTTGATGGTCTATGTACGCATCGGCGGCCCGGATAACCCGCCACGTGGCGTCAAGAGCCTCGTTAAAGGCCAATCGGTCCATCGCCGCCCGGATCTGCTCCGGCAACTCCGCCGCCAGAGCTAGCAGAACGTCGTCGGCTTCGTGCAGCGCGCCACGCGGCGGCACGGCGGCACCCGCGTTCTTGTTGATGAAGGAGAGTGTGCGCTGGGCCAGATTGCCGATGCCGTTGGCAAGGTCGGAGTTGATCCGCCCGATCAGCGCCTTGCGGGAGAAATCGCCATCATTGCCGAAGGGCACCTCGCGCAGCAGGAAGTAGCGAACCTGGTCCAGACCGAACTCCTCCACCAGCGGGCGGACATCGATGAAGTTGCCGAGCGACTTGCTCATCTTCTCGCCCTCGACCGTCCACCAGCCATGGCTGAACACGCGCCTGGGCAGGGGCATACCGGCGGCCATCAGGAAGGCCGGCCAGTACACGGCGTGGAAGCGGATGATCTCCTTGCCCACCAAATGCAGGCTGGCCGGCCAGTAATGGGCGCGCTCACCGTCCATCTCGGGGTAGCCGCAGGCGGTCAGATAGTTCTGCAGCGCGTCGAGCCACACATACATCACATGCTGCTCATCCCCCGGCACCGGAATGCCCCAGGAGAACGAGGTGCGGGAGACGGAGAGATCGCGCAGCCCGCTACGTACAAAAGAGAGGATCTCGTTGCGTTTGGCCTGGGGCGCAATGAAGCCCGGATTCTCCTCGTAGAAGGCGAGGAGCTTGTCTTGAAAAGCGCTGAGTTTAAAGAAATAGCTGGGCTCGACCACCCATTTCACCTCGGCGCCCGAAGCGATGGCGACGCGCGTGCCGTCCGGCTTCACGCTGGTCTCTTCCTCGTCGTAGAAGGCTTCGTCGCGCACCGCGTACCAGCCCTCATACTTGCCGAGATAGATCGCCCCACTCTCCCGCAGCTTGGTCCAAAGTGCTTGGGCGGAGCGCTTGTGCCGTGCCTCGGTGGTGCGGATGAAATCGTCGTTGGAGATGTTCATCACCCGCGCCATGTCCTGGAAATCGGCGGAGACGCGGTCGGCGAATTCCTGTGGCTCGATCCCGGCGGCGCGGGCGGCGGCTTCCACCTTCTGGCCGTGCTCGTCGGTGCCGGTGAGAAAGAACACGTCATGCCCTTCCAGCCGGTTCCAGCGGGCCAGCGCGTCGGCGGCGGTGGAGGTGTAGGCATGGCCGAGATGCGGCGAGCCGTTCACGTAATAGATCGGCGTGGTGATATAGAAGCTTTGTTTGTTCATGACCTGTGCAATTGCGTGAGCGCCACGACGACCGCGGCGCGTTTGTCGAGGTTGAGGCCGATCACCTCTCGCTCCATTTTGCCGAATTCCTGCCAGAGCGAGACCTCGGCGGCAAGATTGCCCCCCCGCCCTGCCCGCGCCGCAGCCCGCGTGCGCGCGGCGAGGCGCCCGCGCAGCAGGGAGAAAAACGTCTCGAACTTGTCCGCCCCATCCACGGTGCGGGCCACGGTGTCGGCAATCGCCTGGGCGCGGGCGGGGGCGACCGGGGCATCCAGCGCCTCGTCCACCAACTCGGCAAGGGCAATCCCCCCTTCCGCCGCCAGCGAGAGCGCGGTGCCGATGCTCCCCTCCGCCAACTCGATCAACCGTTCCCGCGCGGCAAAATCCAGCTCCGGCGCGTAATCCTTCAGCAGCTCGTGCATTTCGGTCTCGCCCAGCGGTGCCATGGGCAGCATTCGGCAGCGCGAGCGTATGGTCGGCAGCAGCCGCCCCGGCGCCGAGGTCGCCAGCAGCAGGATCGCCCGTGGCGGCGGCTCTTCCAACAGCTTCAGCAGCGCGTTGGCGGCGTTGGTGTTCATGTCCTCCGCGCCGTCGATGATGACGACGCGCCAGCCGCCCTCGGCCGGGGTGAGGCGCATGAAGGCGCTGGCCTCCTGGATGGTGGCGACGACGATCTCGCTTTGCAGCTTCTCGGTCTTGGCGTTGATGCGCCGTTCCACCGTGAATAGGTCCGGGTGCGTGCCCGCGGCCACGCGGCGGAACACCGGCGAGATCTCGGGCACGAACAGATCCGGTGTTTCCGCGCCTTCCAGCAGCCAGCGGGCGAAGCGGAAGGCCAGCGTGGCCTTGCCGATGCCCGGTGGCCCGGCCAGGAGCCAGCCATGATGCAGCCGCCCGGAAATGGCGGCGTGGTAGAGTGAGCCCACGGCCCCCTCATGCCCGCGCAGCAGAGCGTTGGCGCGTGGTTCGTGGACCATCAGCGCCCTGCCCTTTCGGCTATGAGCTGTCGCAGTTGGGCCACCACCTCCTTCGGTGTACCAGAAGAGTTGACCCACAGGCAGCGCCCAGGCTCTTTCGCCGCGATCGCCTCGAACCCGCGCATCAGCTTGGCGGTAAAATCCTCCCCCATGCTCTCGTAGCGGTCAGTCGCTCCAGCGCGGGTGACAAGCCGGGCCTTGGCCACATCCTCGGACACACGCAGGAAGAAGCTGAGATCGGGCACTAGATCGATCAGCCGGATCAGGCTGTCCACGACCTCAACCCCCACCCCCTGGGCATAGCCCTGATAGGCCATGGTGGAGTCGTAAAAACGGTCGCAGATGACGATAGCCCCGCGCTCCAGCGCTGGGCGCAGCACGGTTTCCACATGGTCAGCCCGGGCAGCGAAGTGCAGCATGGTCTGGGCCAGCGGGTGCAGCGGCGTCTCGGTGCCCAGTAGCAGGGCGCGGATGGCCTCTGCACCCTTGGTGCCCCCTGGCTCGCGCGTGGCCAGCACCTCATGCCCCTCGGCGCGCAGCAACTCGGCAAGCCCCTTGGCGGCAGTGGATTTACCCGCCCCCTCCCCGCCTTCCAGCGTGATGAACAGACCGGGATAACGGTTCATCGAACGATGATTTCGGGGTCCGGGATGCCCACCTGCAGCATCTGCTGCAAGGCGGCATCGGCATCCGCCACGGTGTGGTACGGCCCGGCATTCACCGCCCAGAGCGGACGGTCGCCGCCATAAACAGGAACCACGCGCGCCGGCAGCCCCGGAATGCGCGCCAAGGTACGGAAGCCATCACGCTCATTGCCAAAGCCCGGCACCTGGACCCAGAGCGGCCCTGGCCCCGGCGCCCCCTGCGTCACTTGCCCTGAGAGGGTGACGGTCTGGTTCAGATTCCCCCCATTGGCGCTGGGGCCGAGCTGCTGCACTCCGCCCGTGGCAGCCCCGCCGCCCGGAGGCGCAAGAGACTGCGCTGTAATCCCGGCCACGGGAGCGGCGGTCAGCTTGGGCACCGCGCCCAGAGAGCTTTGCAGCGCCATGGTCTGGCTCTGGTTCAGCTTCACCTCCACCTCGACAATGCCGCCAGACGGGAAGCTGAGCAGCCGCGCCACGCGCGGGGTGACGGACAGGATACGCCCCGGCTGCATCGGCCCGCGATCATTCACCCGCACATCCACCGAGCGCCCGTTCACCAGATTGGTGACGGTGACGATGCAAGGCAGTTGCAGCACTGGCGAGGCTGCCGCCAGCGCGTCCGGGTCGTAGCTCTCATTATCGGCGGTATAGGCGGGACCACCATCCGTGATGACGGTTGCCAGCCCGGTGGCGTCGTAATCGTTCACCTCGCGCGGGTAGAACCACTCCCCGCCCGCCTGATACGGATCACCCACCGTGTATTTCACCCCACTGGGTGAAGGAGGCGCCACGGTGTGCGTGCAGTTGGCGAGGATGGCAAACAGGCCGATGGCGTAGCGGTTGATCATGCGGTGAGCACCATGCGCCCCAGCGCGCCGACGGCCAGGGCATAGAAATCGGATGGGTTATAGCGGCGGATCACGGAGAAATTGGCATAGACCAGAAAGGCCTGACCGCCAGGACCATCGGGCAGCAGCAGCGCCGCAGGGGTATCGGGCGGCAATGGCACGGCGCCCGGCAGGCGCTGAATCCCGCGTCCCTGCCAATAGCCGAGCGTGCGCACCAGCTTCCGCCCCGTTCCATTTGGCCCAATGCTGCGGGGGGCAAACACAGCCTCGCTGGAGGGTAGCCCGGTCTGCCACCCGGCCTTGGCCAGGTAATTCGCCATGGAGGCCAGGCTGTCGGCATCCGAGTGCCAGATATCCGGCGCTCTAGCCCCTGAAAACGACACGGCGGTGGAGAGATACACGTTGGGCATGAATTGCGGCTGGCCCATGGCCCCGGCATAGGAGCCCATCAGCCGTCCCGCAGGCGCGTCGCCCATGGCGATGATGCGCATCGCGTCGATGACCTGCCCGCCAAAGAACTTGCTTTGCCGCTCCCAGGCCAGCGTTGTCAGCGCGTCGATGACGTGGAAGTTACCCTGCGACACACCATACCCGGTCTCGATACCCCAGATGCCGATCAGCGGCTCGGCGGAAACACCGAACCGGCTGGTCATCGCCGCCAGCAGGTTGTGCGCGCCCGCCGCCTTGGCTTGGCCGTTATCGATGCGCGTCTGGCTCAGCACGCGCGAGGAGTAATCCGCCCAGGTCATGGTGAATTCCGCCTGATGCTGGTCGCGCTTCAGCACGTCCTGGTTGGGCTTCAGCCCGGCAGTGGTGCTGTGCACGATGCCCGCCGGAATCCCGGCCGCCAGGGCGCGGGTACGCAGCTTGGCGAGAAAGGCGGAAAAGCTCTCCGCTTGCGCCGCACCCGCGGCACAAAGGGACATAGACATGCCGGCGAGAAATGCGCGTCTTTCCATGGCCGGACTTTGCCACGCAGCACTGCCGCGCCGCAACAGCGTGGGCCGCGTTATCTGCTGGCGGTGCCGATACGCGCCCTCTATGTAAGGCGCATGACATTCTGGCGTGAAAAGAAGCTCAGCGAGATGAGCAAGGAGGAGTGGGAGTCGCTTTGCGATGGCTGCGGGCGCTGCTGCCTGCATAAGCTGCGCGACGACGACACCGGCGAGCTTGAATTCACCAACGTGGCCTGCAGGCTGCTGGACGTGAAAACAGCCCTCTGCAAGGACTATGCGAACCGTCGCCGCAAGGTGCCGGATTGCGTGCAGCTTACCCCCGAGGCATTGGCTAAAATAGACTGGCTGCCGCCAAGCTGCGCCTACAGGCTGCTGCAGGAGGGCAAGAACCTGCCGCCCTGGCATCCGCTGCGCTCGGGACGGGCGGAAAGCGTGTTCGAGGCCGGGGCCTCGGTGGCTGGGCGCTGCATCTCGGAGCGCGACGCAGGGGAGCTGGAGCATTACCTCACCGACTGGCCGGGCAAAATGCCCCGGCGGCGCAGGGCATGAGCGCAGAGGATCTGCCGCCCGAGCTGGTGCCGGTAAACGGCGCGCTGACTACCGTAGCCTTCCGCCGCTCGGTGCGGGCCAAGCGGATTTCCCTGCGCATAGACACTTCTTCTGGCGGGCTGCTCATCACCCTTCCGATGCGCGCCTCGCGCCGCGCAGGTCTGGCCCTGTTGCAAGCGCATGAGGGCTGGGCCGCGGAGAAACTGGCCGCCCTGCCCCAAGCGTTACGCTTTACCCAGGGGGCGGCGGTGCCGGTACATGGGGTGCCGCATGTCATCGGCCATGTGCCAGGTGCTCGTGGCGGTGCCTGGATCGAGCCGGGGCGGATTCTGGTGACCGGCGAGCCGGATTTTCTGGCCCGCCGGGTGACGGATTGTCTCAAGCGCCTCGCGCGCCAGCATCTCACCGCCATGACGGCGCAGAAAGCCCAGGCGGCGGCACTGAAGCCGAAGACTGTACGCATTAAGGACACGCGCACCCGCTGGGGCTCCTGCGCGCCAGATGGCACGCTCGCCTTCTGTTGGCGGCTGATCTGCGCGCCGGACTATGTGCAGGACTACGTGGTGGCGCATGAGCTGGCGCATCTGCGCCATATGAATCACGGCCAACATTTCTGGGCGCTGACCGAAACCCTCACCCCGCACCGGGATGCAGCCTCCGAATGGCTCACCCGCAACGGGATGGAGCTGCTGCGTATCGGCTAGGCAATAAGCAGCAGCGAGAGCGTGGCGGAGGGCATGTGGCTTGTGGGCTCGGCCTTTTCCGAAAAGCCATGTCTTTTTGGCTATAAAAGTTAATCATTATAGAATTAGTGTTGTTTATGTGGCATGCTCTGTTGCAAGGGAGTGACAGGGAGTGTTATAGCCAATTTCCCTATTAACCTTACAGGAAATAGGTTGAACTTGGGTTCGATGAATGCGTAAACTAATTTTAACCACGGGAGCCTTCCTGGGCGTATTGTTTGCCGTCCCTGGCAACGCCCATGCCCAGCCGGTCAAGCCCGTTCCCGCGGGGACGATTTCCTTGCATCTAAACGGTTATTTCCAGTTCGGCCTCGACGATGTCGGCTCTACTTTTAATAATTACGGAGGCATGAAGCTAAGCCCGGTGAGCACCAACGGCTCGCTGCGCATTTATCCGGGGTTTGACGCCACGACCATCGGCGGCATCAGCTACGGTGTGTATACCGATTTGCGCGACGCCTTTTATAGCGGCGACAAGGGTTCGACCGCCAACTCCGCCTCCACCAGCAATGGCACCATATATGTCCGCCGTGTCTATGGGTATATCGGCACCCCGAATTACGGTTATGTCCGCTTCGGCCAGACCGACGGCGCTTTCTCCCTGCTGCAGACCGGCGTGATCGAGGCCTTCGGTGATGGAACCCAGTATGCCAGCACGGACAGCACCTCCGCCATGGTGGTGCCGGGCAACGCGCTGCCGGGCCAGTTCATCTATGCCGACCAGGGAGCGCTCTACACCACCAACAAGGTGGTGCTGATCTCGCCCGCGGTGCGGGAGCCTTATCTCGGGGGCAAGTTCTCGGGCATCTTCTCCTATGAGCCGAACAGCAATGGCCTGAAGGAGGGATATGGCAGTTATTGCACCATGGCGGGCCCCACCTGCGCTGGGGTGACCTCGGCCAGCACGTTCACCTCCACCCTGGCAACCGAACGCAACAATACGTTCGATTTCATGGGCCAGTACGCGTTCAAGCTGGGCAATTTCGATAGCAAGATCTCCGCCGGCATGATCGACGGCACCCCCGTCCGCTACACCGGGGCGCTGGTGACCAGTAGCACCACTTCCGGCGTCGTCACCTATACGGGCAATTACGGCTACCGGCTCAAAGAGTTGCAGGTTTACCAGGTCGGCGTGCAGACCATCTATCATGGCCTGTTCACGGATACCGACGCCGTAACCCTGGGGGCGAACATCAAGTGGGGCCAGACGCTGGATGCCTACGCGCCCGCGCCCGATGGCGCGCGTGATGCCCTGGCCTACAGCGTCAGCGGCAATTACGTGATCGGGCCTTATGTGCTCGGCGCCAGCTTCTTCGATAGCCAGACCGCCGGCAATTACGTGCCTTACGTGGTCAACGCCAAGACCGGCGCCGTCACGCACAGCACCGAGGCAGGCACCCTGTCCGAATACGGCCTGGCCGTTGGCGGAAACTACGTCATTGGCAAGGATCTGAGCCTGTACCTGCAATATCTGTACGCCCACCGCCACCAGCCGGGTAACGGCAACCTGCAGAACGGCAACGCCCAGATGCAGATGGTCAGCCTCGGCGGCACCTTTAAGTGGTGAAGCCCTGACAAATTGGTTGCGACGGAAGGGGACGGAAAACCGTTCCCTTTTTGCTGTTCAGGCTTTTAGCCTGTCGCGGAACGCCTTGCGCAGCTTGGCGATCTTGGGCGCGATCACCGCTTGGCAGTACCCTGACCACGGATTACGCACGAAGTAATCCTCATGCTCCTTCTCCGCGGGGTAGAACACGTCCAGGGGCGCGATCTCGGTGACGATCTTCCCCCAAACAGGCGAGAACTTCTCCACAGCCGCCTCTGCCGCCGCCTTCTGCTCCGGCGAGGCGTAGTAGATGGCCGAGCGGTATTGCGTGCCGACATCGTTGCCCTGGCGGTTGAGCGTCGTCGGGTCATGGATGGTGAAGAACACATCCAGCAGATCGGCATAGGAAATCACCGCCGGATCGTAGGTGATCTTTACCACCTCGGCGTGGCCGGTCGTTCCGGTGCAAACCTGCTTGTAGCCTGGGTTCGGCACATGCCCGCCAGCATAGCCGGATTCCACCTTCTCCACCCCGGCCAGTTCGTCGTAAGCAGCTTCCAGGCACCAGAAGCACCCACCGGCCAGAACCGCGCTCTCAGCCATCAACCCCTCCCATCTCGCAAAGCATTTTCCAGTGTTCCGCGCTCACCGGCCCCACTGAAAGGCGCGAATATTTCAGCAGCGCCAGCTCCGCGAATCTGGGGTCGGCCTTGATGGCCGCAAGGGTGACGGGTTTTTTCAGCGGCTTCACCGCCTTCATGTCCACGCACACCCAGGGGCCGCTCTCGGCGCTGGGGTCGGGGTAGGCCTCGCGCACCACCTCCACGATACCGACAATCTCCTTGCCGATATTGGAGTGGTAGAAGAAGGCTCTATCCCCCGGCCGCATCGCGGCCAGATGCTTCTTCGCCAGATGGTTGCGCACGCCCGTCCAGGGCTCGACGCCGTTCTTCACCTGTTCATCCCAGGAGAAGGCATCGGGTTCGGATTTCACCAGCCAGTAATTCACCATGCTGCAACTGTATCGCAATTGAGCGCCGCTTCAAATTTCCCCCGGCTTCACCTAAAAACAAGATATGAACGAAAACGTCCAAACAATCGGCCTGCCAGCCAAAACCGGCGGATGGCTGCATTATCTCGCCAATCCTGGGCGTTTTTTGCGCACCATTCGGCCCATCCTGCCCTGGGCGGGGTCTGCTTCGTTCATTCTCACCGTGGTTGGCATCGTCTGGGGCTATCAATTTGCCCCGGCGGATTGGGAGCAGGGCGATGCCGCGCGCATCATGTATGTCCACGTCCCCGCCGCCTGGGTAGCGATGGCGGGGTACGCCGCGCTGGCTTTATGCTCGCTGTTTTCCATCGTCTGGCGGCATCCCCTGGCCGATATCGCGGCCGAGGAGATCGGCCCGGTGGGCGCGGGCTTCACCTTTGTCTGCTTGGTTTCGGGCGCGCTCTGGGGCAAGCCGATGTGGGGCGCCTATTGGGTATGGGATGCCCGGCTGACCTCCGTGCTGATCCTGTTCTTCCTATATCTCGGCCATATCGCGCTCATCCGCGCGTTCGACAACAAAGCCCACGGCTACCGCGCCGCCGCCATTCTGGCGCTGGCCGGGGCGGTTAACCTGCCGATCATCGTGTACTCGGTGCAGTGGTGGAATACGCTGCACCAAGGCAACACCATCTCCATCTCGGGCGGGGCGAAAATCTACGTGACCATGCTCTACCCGCTGCTCATCTGCACGCTGGGCTTTTATCTCGGTTTTCTTACCATGGTCTGCGCGCGCATCGCCGCCGCCATCTGCGAGCGTAAGACGGCCTCGCTGCTCTTGGCCGCAGTGGAGCGCGGATGATGAACAACTGGCCCTTCATCAACGGCGCTTACGGCGTCACCGTGATCTTCCTCATCGCCGCCGCCGGGCTGACACTTGCCCGTTACCGGCGCGCCATGGCTAGGCTCAAGCAGGCGGAAGAGCTGTAACATGCGCACGCCCAAGAAGCGCCGGCTGTATCTCGTCATCGCCTGCGGCCTGTGCCTGAGCGCCGCCGTGGGGCTGACCCTGGCGGCTTTCTCCTCCACCCTTACCTTCTTCCTCTCCCCGCGCGAGGTTGTTTCCAAGCACCCCGCCGAGGGGCTGAGTTTCCGCCTTGGCGGCGTCGTTCAGGTTGGCACGGTGCAGACCACGCTGTCGGGCGAGACGCCCACCACGCATTTCGCCGTGACGGATGGCCGTGCCGCCGTGCCGGTGATGTTCACCGGCGTGTTGCCGGATCTGTTCCGCGAGGGCCAGGGCGTGGTCGCCATCGGCTCCATGGGGACCGATGGCGTGTTCCATGCCGACGAGGTGCTGGCCAAGCACGGTTCGGCCTATATGCCCAAGGATGTCGAGCAATCCCTGAAAGAAGCCGGGAAGTGGGACCCTAAATTCGGCCCGCCGCCCGATGCCTCAAGCTGGAACACCATGCCGGAGAAGACAGGCTCATGATCCCCGAACTCGGTCATTTCGTCCTGGCCTGTGCGGTGGCGCTGGCCTGCGCGCAGGGTGTCGTCGGCCTGTTTGGGCCATCCTTGCGCGATCCTCGCGCCCTTGCTGCCGCCCCGGTGCTGGCGTTGAGCCATTTCGCCGCCGCCGTGCTGGCCATGCTGGCGTTGATCTGGGCGGGCGTGGTTTCCGATTTCACGGTGGAGAATATTGCCGATTTCTCCTCATCCGCCGTGCCGCTGCTCTACCGCATCACCGGCGTCTGGGGGAATCACGACGGCTCCATCCTGCTTTGGTGCGTCATTCTTTCGCTCTGCGGCGCCACCGTGGCGCTATTCGGCGGCAATTTGCCCGCGTCCTTGCGCTCGCGCGTGCTGGGCGTGCTGGGGCTGGTCTCGGCCGGATTCCTACTTTTCACCATCGCCGTTTCCGACCCTTTCACCCGGCTCTGGCCCCCGCCCACCGATGGCGCGGGCATCAACCCTATCCTGCAGGATCCTGGCCTCGCCTTCCATCCGCCGGTTCTCTACACCGGCTATGTCGGCTTCTCGGTCGCCTTCGCCTTCGCCATCGCGGCACTCATCGAGGGCCGGATCGACGCCGCCTGGGGACGCTGGGTGCGCCCCTGGGCGCTGCTGTCCTGGTGCTTCCTCACCGGCGGCATCGCGCTGGGGAGCTGGTGGTCGTACTACACGCTGGGCTGGGGTGGATACTGGTTTTGGGACCCGGTGGAGAACGCTGCCCTGCTGCCCTGGCTCACCGGCACGGCACTGTTGCATTGCGCCATCGTGGTGGAAAAGCGCGAGAGCCTAAAGGCATGGACCGTGCTGCTCGCCATCGCCACCTTCTCGCTCAGTCTCTCCGGCACCTTCCTGGTGCGCTCCGGCATCCTCAACTCCGTGCATAGCTTCGCCGCGGCACCTGACCAGGGCTTGTTCATCCTCGTGCTATTGGGGCTGACCATTGGCGGCTCGCTGCTGCTCTTTGCCATCCGTGCCCCGGTGCTGGCGGCAGCGGGCATCTACGCGCCCATCTCGCGTGAGAGCGCGCTGGTGCTGAACAATATCTTCCTCTGCGCCATCGCCGCCGTGGTGTTCACCGGCACGCTGTACCCGCCCTTCGCCAACCTGCTATTTGGCATCCAGCTTTCCGTCGGCGCGCCGTTTTATAACCAGACGGTGCTGCCCTTAACGGCCCCCATCATCCTAGCCATGGGCTGCGGCCCGCTGCTGGCCTGGAAGCGCGCCGACCTGCTGCCCGCACTGCAACGCCTTTGGCTGGCGGGGGGCGCGGCGCTGCTGGTGTTCCTCGCACTTTCAGCCACGCGCCATGTCATCGCTGGGCTTGGCCTCGCGGGCGGAGCCTGGGTGGTGCTTGCCGCACTTATTGACCTTGCCGACCGCCTGCGCCTGTTTCGCGTGCCTTTGGGCAATTCGCTGGCCCGTCTCGGCACCTTGCCGCGCGCGGCGCTGGGGGCGGCGCTGGGGCATATCGGCTTCGGTGTCTCGGTACTTGGCATTGCGGGCATGACGCTGGCCTCCCAGACCGTAGTGGTGTTGCAACCCGGCCAGTCCACTCAGCTCGGCGGCTATACCTGGACGTTGCAGGACATCCACGACGCCCCCGGCCCCAACTACACCCAGCGCGTGGCGGACATCACCGTCAACGGCCTGACCCTGCATCCTTCCCGCCGCTTTTTCGCCGCGCAGCACGTCACCACCAACGACGCCGCCATCCACACCAACGGCTTTCAGGACATCTACGCCGTCTTCGCCGACGAACCCGCCAGCGGCGGCGCGGAGTTGAGGCTGAACAACCACCCGCTGGCGCCGGAGATCTGGTTCGGTGGGTTGATCATGGCTTTGGGCGGGTTCGTCTCCCTCTCCGACCGCCGGTTGCGGGTGGGCGCGCCCTCGCGCAAGCGCAAGCCGGAAGGCGCGGTGGCCTGATGTCTCCCTGGCGCCGCCGTTTACTGTTCGGCATTCCGCTCGCTTTGGCCGCAGCCGGGGGGGAGGCGTTCTACGTCATCCTGCGCCGCATGCAGTCCAACGATTACGACCCGCATGCCTTGCCCTCGCAGCTCATCGGCAAGCGTCCACCTGCGTTTTCACTCTCCGGTGCAGGGGGCATGCAGGGTTTCGCGAACACAGACCTCGCCGCCCCGCCCAAGCCGATGCTGGTGAACTGGTTCGCCTCCTGGTGCGTGCCCTGCCGGGAGGAAGCGCCGATGCTGGCCAAGCTCGCCGCCTCGGGGTTGACCATCTGGGGCATCGCCTATGAGGACGATGCCCAGGCCCTGGCGCAATTCCTTACGCAGAACGGCAACCCGTATCAGCGCCTCGCCGCCGACGCCGACGGCACCACCGCCATCAACTGGGGCGTTTACGGCGTGCCGGAGACTTATTTCATCGACAAAGCCGGCATCGTGCGCTGGCGCTACGCCGGTGCGCTGACCGACGAAGTGGTGGCCACCCAGCTCAATCCGCTGCTGGCGAAGTATTCATGAGAAAGCTCTGGCTTGCCCTAGCGTTGTTGCCCGCCCTGGCACTCGCGCAGGACATGGTGACGCGCGACGGCGTAACCCTGACCCCGGCGCAGGAAACGCAGGCCGAGGCAATCGGCGACCAGCTTCGCTGCCTCGTCTGTCAGAATGAGAGCATCGAGGACTCCAACGCCAAGCTGGCCGGGCAGTTGCGCGGTATAATCCGCCAGCAGGTGGTGCAAGGCGTGCCGGATCGGGACATCATGAACTACATGGTGCAGCGTTACGGCATCTTCGTGCTGCTCAAGCCGCCCGTCTCGCCGCTTACTTGGCTGCTCTACGCCATGCCGGTGCTGGCCCTGCTGCTGGGTGGCGCGGCGTTCTTCCTCGCGCGCCGCAACGCCGCGCCACCCGCCCCGCTCACCGAGGCCGAACGCGCCCGGCTGGATGAACTGCTATGATTTTTGCCGCCATGCTGGCCCTGGCGCTGGCCCTAACCGCCCCGCTGGCGCTGGCCTTCCGCCCGCCCAAATTCCTTCGCAACCGGCGCGAGGCCGCGCTGGCTACCCACCGCGCCCAGCTTGCCGAGCTTACCCGCGACCATGACGAGGGGCGTATCGGCGCGGCCGAGTACCGGGCCGCGAGGCTGGAAGTGGAGCGCCGTTTGCTGGCTGCCGATGGACTCGCAGCTCAGCAGCTCACCGGCAATGCCAAGCCACTGCTGATCGCCGTCATCATCGCGCTGCCGATCATGGCTTTCGCGTTGTATCTGCCGGGCAGTACGCCAACGGTGCCCTCCGAGCCGCACGAGCAGTGGGTGGCGCATCAGGCAGTGGAAAAGGCCCGGCTGGACCAAGTCATCGCCGCGCTGCGGACGCATCTTGCCCAGGTCGACCCAAACTCCCTCAATGCCAGCCAAGGCCAGGCCTATCTGGCCGAAGCGCTCTCCGAGGAAGCCGGGGCCATCACCCCCGAGGCTCTGGCATTGTTCCAGCAATCGCTAGCCCATGCGCCAGCCGATGCCTCCTGGCGGCCGCTTGACGAACAGCGCATAGCTCAGGCGAAGGCAGCGGCTTCACAATAGGCCAAAACCGCTTACATTGGCCGGCATGGACAACAAACCTGCCGAAGATACCGCCAAAGAGACCGTGAAAAAGCCCGAGCCACCGAAGATGCCGAAGGAGATCGGCGGGCCGAAGGGGCCTGAGCCCACACGCTATGGCGATTGGGAGAAAAACGGGCGCTGCACGGATTTCTGATGCCCTACGCTTATCTCATGGTGGCGATCTTCGCCGAAATCCTGGCGACATCCTCGCTCAAGGCGGCGGCGGGCTTCACACGGCTGCTGCCCTCTATCCTGGTCGTGGGCGGGTATTGCATCAGCTTCTACTCGCTTTCCATGGCGGTAAGGACCATCCCACTCGGCTACGCCTATGCGCTGTGGTGTGGCATTGGCATCATCTGCATCGTGGCGGTGGGGTATTTCTACTACCGCCAGCCGGTGGATATGGCCGGTGCCGCGGGTATCGGGCTGATCATGGCCGGGGTGGTGGTGCTGAATATGTTCTCCAAGATGGCTGTCCGCTGAAATGAAGTTTCTGCTTGGGGCTTTGACGGTGCTGGCCATTCTGGCGGTGGTGTTCTTTACCGTCCCGACGCTGGAAGGCGGCACCACCAATGTCTGTCAGGCGGTGGACAAATACCGGGTGGCGAAAGCTGCGTCCTCCGTTGCCGGAGGCACTTCCGGCCCGGTATTTGGTACGCTCAACTCCATCGGCCAGATGGTCGCCACGGGCGAAATCTCGGGCGATGAGGCGGCGAACCGCCACCCCAACCTGCCCGCGCCCGTGGGCTGTGCCTTGGTGTTCTGGCAGTCCCTGTAATCAGAACGCGCTCTTCACCACGCCGCCATCGACACGCAGCGCGGCACCCGTGGTGGCCGAGGCCAGTGCGCTGGCAACGTAGGTGACCATCGCGGCCACTTCCTCCGTGGTGGCGAAGCGCTTGATCAGCGAGGTCGGGCGGACCTGCTCGAAGAACTTCTTCTCGAACGCCTCGAAGCTGATGCCCTCGGCCTGGGCCAGCGCCTCCACGAACTCACCCACGCCGCGCGAATTGGTCGGGCCGGGGAGCACGCTGTTCACGGTGATGCCGGTGCCCGCCACTTCTTCCGCCAGACCACGCGCCACGGCGATCTGCGCGCTCTTGGTCATGCCGTAATGGATCATTTCGGCCGGAATCTGGAAGGCGCTCTCGGAGGAGATGAAGATGATGCGGCCCCAGTTGGCGCTCTTCATCGCTGGCAGATACAGGCGCGAGAGCCGCACGCCGCTCAGCACGTTCACCTCGAAGAAACGGCGCCAATCCTCGTCCGGGATGTCCTCGAAGGCCTTCGGCTCAAAGATCCCGAGATTGTTGACAAGGATCTCCACGCCTGGATGCTCTTTCGCTAGGACCTCGGCGGTGTTTGCGTCAGTCAGGTCGCCGGCGAAGCCGAGCGCATCCAGGCCTTCCGCCTTCAGTTTGGCCACGGCGGCATCCACCGCCTTCTGCTTGCGGCCGGAGATAATCACCCGCGCCCCTTCCTTCGCCAGCGAGGTGGCGATGGCGTTGCCAATACCCGCCGTGCTGCCGGTAACCAGCGCGAGCTTGCCTTTGATGCCAAGATCCATGTGAGAGTCCCTCAAAATATCGTTATATTGGAATATAACGATATTTGCCCGCCCAGTTAAAATGCAAGCCCCGGAAGGCTATTCTTCGCCAGCTTTTTCCGCCACGCATTCGATGCGCTTATCGGGTATCACCCAGAGCAGCGCGGGCAGCCACAGCACGGCATAGGCCAGACGCGGCAGCTCGGCTACGGCCAGGGCAATTCCCGCCAGATACAGCAACGCGGAAGCCCAGCCCTTGGCATCCCGCCCCACCGCCCGGGCGATAATGCTCCGCGCGCCCTGATGCACGATCAGCGCGTGCTGCAGCAGAAAATAGGCGATGGCGGCCATGAACAGGTCGAACCCGAACAGCGCCACCGGCCAGCGCGCCAGGGCGTTCTCGTCGATCCAGCCGGTGGTGAAAGGCAGCAGCGAGAGCCAGAACAGCAGATGCAGATTGGCCCACAGAACAGCTCCGCTCACGGTGGAGCTGACCTGAAACATATGGTGGTGGTTGTTCCAGTAGATGCCGACGTAAGTGAAGCTCAGCACATAGGAGAGGAATACCGGCCAGAGTCCGAGCAGGTCGGCCAGGGCGTTGCCATGGGGCACGTGGAGGTCCAGCACCATCACGGTGATGATGATAGCCATCACACCGTCGGTGAACGCCTCCAACCGGCCTTTATGCATCCGGTTTTTCCAGCTTCGCCAGCTTCACTAGCGCGCGCAGCGTGTCCTGGGCGTATCTCATTCGCGCGGCCACATCCATATCCCGCACCACCACCAGCTTTTGGTCTGGGCGCAGCTTCACCAGGCCGCCCTTGGTGCCGATCCACTGGATCAGCCCGGCGGGGTTGGGGAAGTCGTTCTTGCGGAAGGCGATGACCATGCCCTTAGGCCCGGCATCCAGCTTCTCGACATTCGCGGCCCGGCAAGCGCGCTTGAGCGCCACGGTCTCCAGCAGGTTCTCCACCTCCGCCGGCAGTTTGCCGAAGCGGTCGGCCAGCTCGGCGGCCAGCGCCTCGCTCTCGGCGTCCGAGCTCAGCGCGCCGATGCGCCGGTACAGCCCAAGGCGCACCGGCAGGTCCGCCACATAGGCCTCGGGGATCAGCACCGGCAGGCCGAGATTGATGTTGGGCGTCCAGTCGCGCGCCACCACCTTCTCCTTGCCCTGGGCGCGAATGGCGTTCACCGCGTCTTCCAGCATCTGCTGGTACAACTCTATGCCCACCTCGCGGATATGGCCCGACTGCTCGTCGCCCAGCAGATTGCCTGCCCCGCGAAGGTCCAGGTCGTGGCTGGCCAAGGTAAAGCCAGCGCCAAGCTGATCGAGCGTGTGCATCACCTCCAGCCGCTTCTCGGCGGCGGGGGACAGCCGATGATAAGGCGGCCAAGTGAGGTAAGCGTAGCCGCGCTGCTTGCCGCGCCCCACGCGCCCGCGCAGCTGGTACAGCCCGGCGAGGCCGAACATATCCGCCCGGTGGATGATGAGCGTGTTCACGCGCGGCATATCCAGCCCGCTTTCCACGATGTTGGTGGCAAGCAGGATGTCGTACTTGCCCTCGCCGAAATCGGTCATCACCTGCTCAAGTTCACCAGCGGCGAGACGCCCATGCGCCATCACCGTGCGGATATCCGGGGCGATTTCGCGCAGGCGGGTAGCCATGTGGTCGAGATCCTCGATGCGCGGAACCACGCAGAAGATCTGCCCACCGCGGAATTTCTCGCGCGCGATGGCCTCTTTGATGACGAGGCTGTCGAACGGCATGATGAAGGTACGCACGGCGAGCCGGTCCACCGGCGGGGTGGTGATGAGCGAGAGGTCGCGCACCCCCGTCAGCGCCAGTTGAAGCGTGCGCGGGATCGGCGTGGCGGTGAGCGTCAGCACATGCACGTCGGCCTTCAGCTCCTTCAGTCGCTCCTTGTGCTTCACGCCGAAATGCTGCTCCTCGTCCACGATCAGCAGGCCGAGATCGGCGAATTCCACACCCTTGGCCATCAGCGCATGGGTGCCGATGACGATGCTCACACTGCCATCGGCCAGCCCCGCCTTGGTGGCGGTGGCCTCCTTGGCGGTGACCATGCGCGAGAGCTGCGCCACCTTCACCGGCAGCCCCTCGAACCGCGCCGAGAAGGCCCGGTAATGCTGGCGCGCCAGCAGCGTGGTGGGCACCACCACCGCCACCTGCGTGCCCGCCATGGCGGCGACGAACGCGGCCCGCAGCGCCACCTCGGTCTTGCCGAAGCCGACATCGCCGCAGATCAGCCGGTCCATCGGCTTGCCGGTGGCGAAATCCTCCAGCACGTCGTTGATGGCCTTCGCCTGATCCTCGGTCTCGGTATAGGGGAAGCGCGCGCAGAATTCGGCGAAGGCGCCGTCATCGGCGGTGAGCATTGGGGCCTCGCGCATCTGCCGCTCGGCGGCCAAACGGATGAGCCCCGCCGCCATGTCCTGAATGCGGTTCTTGGCCTTGGCCTTGCGCGCCTGCCAGGAGGCCCCGCCCAGCTTGTCGAGCGTGACGCCGTCGCCCTCATTGCCGAAGCGCGAGAGCAGGTCGATATTTTCCACCGGCAGGAACAGCTTGTCCCCGCCATCGTAGATCAGCTTGAGGCAGTCATGCGCCGCGCCGTTCACGGTCACGGTCTCCAGCCCCTCATAACGGCCGATGCCGTGGTCCTGATGCACCACGAGGTCTCCAGCCTCGATCTCGGTGGCGTCGGCGATGAACTGGTCCGCGCGCTTCTTGCGCTTGGGGGGGCGGGCGATGCGGTTGCCCAGCAGATCCTGCTCCGCCACCACGACCATCCGGTCGGTAACAAAGCCGCGCTCCAGCGCCAGCACTACCAGCGCCACGGTGCCGCGCGGCAAGGCGCGGGCTTCGTCTGCCGTGGCCACGGGGCGCACCGGGCCGATACCATGCTCTTTCAGCATCAGCGTCAGGCGCTCGCGGGAGCCGAAGCTCCAGGCGGCAAGGACGATGGTGCGCCCGGTCTCGACCCATTTTGCTTTCAGCTCGGCAAAGCCATCGAACGCCGCCAACGGCTGGCCGGTGAGGATGGGGCCGGGGCGGCCGCCAATATCCACGCCCTGCGCCCCACCATCGGGCTTGGCGAAGGGGGTGATCTCGAAGCACGGGCCCTTTTTCAGCGCCGCGTCCCAGCCCTCGCGGTCCAGATACAGCATGCCGGGCGGGATGGGCCGGTAGGCAGGCTCGCCCGCACGGGCAGGCGCGCGGCGCTCGGCGTAATGGTCGGCGATCAGCTCCAGCCGCGCCGCCATGGCGCTCTCGGCCTGATGATCCAGGCTGACCGACGCGCCGGGGACGTAGTCGAAAATCGTCTCCATGCTCTCGGCGAAAAGCGGGCCGTAATGCTCGATGCCCGGATGGCGATGCGCCTCGCTCACCGAGACATAGAGCGGGTCATCCACCGCCTGCGGGCCGAACAGCTCGCGCCAATTGGTGCGGAAACGGGCGACGGAGGCGCCGTCGAAGGACACTTCGGAGGCCGGGTGGAAATCAAGCCGGGGCAGCGCCTCGCCGGAGCGCTGGGTCTCGGGGTCGAAGCGCTTGATGCTCTCGATGGTGTCACCGAACAGATCGATCCGCACCGGGGCGGTCTCGCCCGCCGGGAACACGTCGACGATCCCGCCGCGTACCGAGAACTCGCCCGCCTCCATCACCGTGCCGGTGCGCCGGTAGCCATCGGCGTCGAGGAAGGCGGCGATGTCCTCCTGCGCCACGCTGTCGCCCACGGCGAGGTTCAGCCCCGCCCCGGCCAGCGCCTTGCGCGGCGGCACTTTTTGCAGGGCGGCGTTCACGGTGGTCAGCACGATGCGCTTCTTGCCCGGCTCCGCCTGCAAGCGGCTCAACGCGGCGATGCGCTCGGCGATAATCCCGCCATTGGGGGAAACGCGGTCGTAAGGCAGGCAGTCCCAGCCGGGGAAGGCGATAATCTCGGCTTCGGGGCCGAAGAAGCCGATCTGCTCGGCAAGTGCCGCAAGGCGCGTATCGTCGCGGGCGATGTGCAGCACCGGCCCGTCATGCTCGGCCAGACGGCGCACCAGAACCAGCGCGTCCACGCCCTCCGGCGCGCCGTAAACCGGGATCATGCGCGGTTCAGCGCCGCCTCGCGGATGCGCCGGAACATCGGGCTGTCGGCATGCTCGGGCACGGGGATGCGGCCCGTGAGCCAGTCGGCCAGCTCGGCATCCGGGAAGTCCATCACCGCTTCCAGCTCGTCCAGCTCGGCCTCGCTCATGGCGGCGATGTTCGCCTTCACGAAATCGCCGATCATCAGGTCGTTCTCATACGTGCCGCGATGCTGGGCGCGGAAGATGATCCGCCGGCGCCGTGTGTCCAGTTGGGTGTTGTCTGTATCGGTCATGGCGGGTTGCGGTATAGGCGCGGTTTGGCCAAGAGTCAGCATGTGACGATGGATATTCTGCTCCCCTTACGCGCGCATGTCTCCACCCTGCCCGGCCTCGGGCCGAAGCTCTCCGGGCTGATCGCCAAGCTGGTGGGCGGCGATTCGGTCCGGGACGTGCTGTTCCACCTGCCCGTGGAGTTTCTCGACCGCCGCGCCACGCCCAAAATCGCCGAGGCCCGGCCTGGGACGACCGCCACGCTGCGGGTGGAGGTGATCCGCCACGAAGCTCCCGCCCGCAAGGGCCAGCCGCACCGGGTGATCATCGGGGATGGCACGGGCTTCGCCGAGATCGTGCTGTTCCACGCGGCGCGGCTGGTGCAGTTCCCGGTCGGGGCGCGGCTCACGGTGTCCGGCAAACTGGAGCGCTTTAACGATACGCTGGCGATGGCCCACCCGGATTACGTGGTCTCCCAGGCGCAGGAGCGGGATTTCCCCTGGATCGAGCCGATCTGGCCGCTCACCGCCGGGGTGGTGCCGCGCATCATGCGCCGCGCCGCACTTGGGGCGCTGGCGAGGCTGCCGGATTTCCCCGAATGGCAGGACAAAACAGTGCTGGCCAAGCGCGACTGGCCCGGCTTCGTGGCCGCACTCCACGCCCTGCACGCTCCCACGGAGGTGCCGGACAACCGCCCCGCCGAGCGTCTGGCCTATGATGAATTGCTCGCCCGCCAGCTCAGCTTCGCCATCGTGCGCGGGATGCGCCGCCGCCGTGCGGGCCGCGCCTTGCTGGGCGATGGCCGCTTGCGCAAAGCCGCCCTCACCCGCTTCGGCCACGCCCCCACCGCCGGGCAGTTGCAGGCCCTGGCCGAGATCGACGCCGACATGGCCGCGCCGCACCGTATGCTGCGCCTGCTGCAAGGCGATGTCGGCTCCGGCAAGACGCTGGTCGCCGTGCTCGCCTGCCTGCGCGCGGTGGAGGCAGGCACGCAGGCCGCCTTCCTTGCCCCCACCGAGATTCTGGCCAAGCAACATTTTGCCACCTTCCAGAAGCTCTCCCCCGTGCCGGTCGCGCTGCTCACCGGCAATGTGAAGGGCAAGGCGCGCAAGCAGGTGCTGGAGGGCCTCGCCAGCGGCGAGATCAAGATCGTCATCGGCACGCACGCCATCTTCCAGAAGCATGTCGAGTTCCAGGATCTTGGCCTGGCGGTAATCGACGAGCAGCATCGTTTCGGCGTCGATCAACGCCTCGCCCTGGGCCAGAAGGGCGAAGCCACCGATTTGCTGGTGATGACCGCCACCCCCATCCCCCGCACCCTGCTGCTCACCCATTGGGCAGAGATGGATGTCTCGCGCATCACCGAAAAACCCAAGGGGCGCGAGAAGATCACCACCACGCTGCACAGCCTCGCGGAGCTGGAGAAGGTGGAGGCGGCGATCGCGCGGGCCATCGCGGCTGGGGGGCGCGTGTACTGGGTATGCCCGCTGGTGAGTGAATCGGAGGCGCTGGACATCACCGCCACGGAAATCCGCTTCGGCCATCTACGCCAGCGTTTCGGCGAGGCGGTGGCGATGGCGCATGGCCAGATGGACGCCGCCCAGCGCGACGCCGCGCTGCAAAACTTCGCTGCTGGGCAAAGCAAAATCCTCGTCGCCACCACGGTCATCGAGGTGGGCGTGGACGTGCCGGAGGCGAATGTGATGGTGATCGAACATGCCGAGCGCTTCGGCCTCGCACAGCTGCACCAGCTACGCGGGCGCGTGGGCCGCGGGGCGGCGAAAAGCTATTGCCTGCTGCTGCATGATTCGAAAATTGGCCAGACCGCCGGCAAGCGCCTCTCTCTGCTGCGCGATACCGATGACGGCTTCCTCATCGCCGACGAGGATTTCCGCCTGCGCGGTGCTGGCGATTATCTCGGCACCCGCCAATCCGGCCTGCCCGGCTACCGCCTCGCCGACCCAGAGAAACATGCAGCCCTGCTAGACATGGCGAGGCAGGACGCGGTGATGCTGCTGCAACGCGACCCCAAGCTGGAGAGCGAGCGCGGCCAAGCGGCGAAAGTGCTGCTGAACCTGTTCGACCAGCGCGACGCCATTCAAACCGTGAGGGCCGGATAATGCCGCCATACCCTGAACGCCCGCAGGTGGGCATCGGCGTGATTCTACTGCGCGGGGAGGAGGTGCTGCTCATCCGCCGTGGTAAAGCCCCTGAACTTGGGGCCTGGGCGCTGCCCGGCGGCAGCCAGGAGCTTGGCGAAACGACGGAAGCGGCGGCAAGGCGGGAGTTGCTGGAGGAAACCGGCCTGGAATGTGGTTCGCTGCTCTTCGTGGGCGCGGCCGATTCAATTCATCACGATGCCGAGGGGCGCATCCTGTACCACTACACCATCCTCGACTTCGCCGCGCGCTACGTGGGCGGCGACGCCAAACCCGGCGATGACGCCACGGACATCGCCTGGGTGCGCGTGGAACAATTCGACGATTACGCCCTCTGGCACGAAGCCCGGCGCGTCATCCTCAAAGCGTTCTCTGAATTGCCGCCTTGAGCTTCGCGGAATCGGGCGCGGTCTTGGAGGAGAACCAATCCTCAAGCTGCCCCTGCTTGTTGATCAGGTATTTGTAAAAATTCCAGCGCGGGCGCGAGAAAAACCCGCCTTGCCCGGAAGCCCAGGTGAAGAACGGATGCGCCTCGGCTCCCTTCACATGCACCTTGCTCATCATGGGGAAGCTGACGCCGTAATTTACTTCGCAGAATTGCTCGATCTCCGCCGCATTCCCCGGCTCCTGCCCGCCGAAATCGTTGCACGGAATGCCGATGACCACGAGCCCCTTTGGCGCAAACTCGCGCCACACCGCCTCCAGCCCCTTATATTGCGGCGTGAAACCACATTTGCTCGCCGTGTTCACCACCAGCAGCGGGCGGCCTTCCAGCGCGCGCAGCGGGTAGGGCTGGCCCTGTAGCGTGGTGAACGAAAAGTCATAGGCGCTGGTCATTTGCTTCCCCCGAATTTACACTCTGCCCATGAGCACAGAACCACCAATCTCCAGGCTGATCAATGTGATGGGCGCCTTGCGCGACCCGCAAACCGGCTGCCCGTGGGACAAGGAGCAGAGCTTCGAGACCATCGCGCCCTATACCATCGAGGAAGCCTACGAGGTCCGCGCCGCCATTGAGTCCGGTGAACCCGAGCCGCTCAAGGACGAGCTGGGCGACTTGCTGTTTCAGGTGGTGTACCACGCGCAAATGGCCGCTGAACGCGGCTGGTTCACTTTCGATGATGTCGCCCAGGGCATCGCCGAGAAGATGATCCGCCGCCACCCGCATGTGTTCGGTGAGGAAGCCGCCCGCACCGCCTCGGGCCAGACCGCCGCCTGGGAAGCACAGAAGGCCGAGGAGCGCATCGCCAAGGCCCAGCACGGCGTGCTGGATGGCGTGGCCACCGCCCTGCCCGCCCTTAAACGCGCGCAGAAACTTACCGCCCGCGCCGCGCAGGTAAAATTCGACTGGCCGGACGCCGAGGCGGTGCTGGACAAGCTGGCCGAGGAAACCGCCGAATTGCGCGCCGAACTCCCCGCAGCCGCCCCGGAGCGGATCAAGGACGAGCTGGGCGACATGCTGTTCGTGCTGGCCAATCTCGCCCGCAAGCTGGATCAGGATGCCGAATCCTGCCTCGAATCCGCCAACGCGAAATTCATCCGCCGCTTCTCGCGCATCGAGGCGCTGCTCGCCGCCGAGGGCAAAACGCCCGCCTCGTCAAGCCTGGACGAAATGGACAGGCTGTGGAACGCTGCCAAGCTGGAGGGATTATGAAGCAACTTCTGGAAGGTTACGAGCGTTTTCGCGAAGGCTATTGGCGCGAACACAAGGAACTCTATTCCACCCTGGCGCGGGAGGGGCAGTCTCCCCCGGCGATGGTGATCGCCTGTTCCGATTCCCGCGTCGCGCCGGAGGCGATTTTCGATTGCGCCCCGGGCGACATCTTCGTGGTGCGCAACGTCGCGGCACTGGTGCCGCCCTACGCGCCGGACGACAAATATCACGGCACATCTGCGGCGCTGGAATTCGCCGTTACCTCGCTCAATGTCCGCACCATTCTGGTGCTCGGCCATTCGCGCTGCGGCGGTGTCCGTACGCTGATGAAGGGCCCAAGCGAGGGCAAGCATGACTTCATCTCCTCCTGGGTGGAGATCGCCAAGGAGGCCCGCCAGCGCGTGTGCGATTCTCCCGTTCCCGGCGATTTCGACGCGCAATGCCAAGCCTGTGAGCATGAGGCCATCCGCGTCTCGCTCGCCAATCTGCTCACTTTCCCCTGGATCACCGAGCGGGTGAAGGATGGCAGGCTCGCTTTGGCCGGGTGGCATTTCTCCGTGGAGACCGGGCTGCTGGAAGAAGTCGCCTGAAGCCTACCCCGCTTGTAGGGAAAACAAGGCTGTGACATGCTTCCCTTGCAACAAAAACAAGGGACGCAGTCATGGCCATCAAATCCAAGCACCCCGAGACCCTGGCGCTGCACGCCGGCTGGCGGGCTGACGCCACCACCGGCTCAGTGGCGGTGCCCATCCACCAGACCACCTCCTACCAGTTCCATAGCCCCGAGCACGCCGCCAACCTGTTCGCGCTCAAAGAGTTCGGGAACATCTACACCCGGATCATGAACCCGACCACGGACGTACTGGAGCAGCGTCTGGCGGCGCTGGAAGGCGGCGTGGCGGCTCTGGCGGTGGCCTCTGGCCAAGCGGCGTCGGCCTTCTCCATCCAGAATTTGGCCCGTGCCGGGGACAATGTGGTCGCCTCCACCGACCTGTACGGCGGCACCTGGAACCTCTTCGCCAACACGCTGAAGGACCAGGGCATCGAGGTGCGCTTCGTCGACCCCGTGGACCCGGAAGCCTTCGCCCGCGCCACTGACGACCGCACCCGCGCCTATTATGCCGAGACCCTGCCCAACCCCAAGCTGCGCCTCTTCCCCATCGCCGAGGTCGCCGCCATTGGGCGCAAGCTCGGCATCCCGCTGATCGTGGACAACACCGCCGCTCCTCTTCTGGTGCGCCCCTTCGAGCATGGCGCCGCTGTGGTGGTGTACTCAACCACCAAGTATATCGGCGGCCACGGCACCTCTATCGGCGGCGTCATCATCGACGGCGGTAATTTCGACTGGCAAGCCTTCCCCGACCGTCAGCCGCTGCTGAACACGCCTGACCCGAGCTATCACGGCGCGGTGTGGAGCGAGGCGGTGAAGCCGCTGGGGCCGGTCGCCTATATCATCCGCGCCCGGGTGGTACTGCTGCGCGACCTTGGCGCGGCGCTCTCGCCATTCAACGCCTTCCAGATCATCCAAGGCATCGAGACCTTGCCGCTGCGCATCACCCGGCACTCCGAGAACGCGCAGGCCGTGGCGAAGTTCCTCACCACCCGCAAGGATGTAACCAAGGTGATCCACCCCTCGCTCGCCACAGGGCGGGAGAAGGAACTGGCGGAAAAATACTTGCGCGGCGGCTATGGCGGGCTGCTGGGCTTCGAGCTGGCAGGCGGCGCCGAGGCGGGTAAAAAGTTCATCTCCGCGCTGGAGATGCTCTACCACGTCGCCAATATCGGCGATGCGCGCTCCCTGGCCATCCACCCGGCCAGCACCACGCACAGCCAGCTCACCGAGGCCGAGCAGATCGCAACGGGCGTCACCCCCGGCTATGTGCGCCTCTCCATCGGGCTTGAGCATATCGACGACATCATCGCCGACATCGCCCAGGCGCTGGACAAGGCAGCTTAAAGCCAACCTGGGCCAAGCGGTTGTGCTTGGCCCAGACCCACAACGTTACGTTACAAAAAATACATTGGTCACCAATAACGAAGACCAGATAAGCTTCTTTTCGGAGTGATTATGCCCGCCCCTGCTCCATAAAAAAGGGGACGCTTATGCCAAAAAATGTATTTGATTCCGCTTCCGTTGCACGTGCTCCTGTATTGCCTGCCGATCCAGAGTGCCACAAGGATGTTTGTGAAGATCCCGGCTGCCGCGTGCTCAAGGCTGCGAAACTGACTTATTGTGCTGGCCATATGCTTGATACTGTGGAGTGTGTGGTGATCAACATCTCGCGCGGAGGTGCTTGCGTGCTGCTGGAGCATAAGTTTTTGCCCGAATATGCCTTCCTGCAGATGCAAGGTGACGTACTTCGCCCCGTACGGCGATGCTGGACTGATGATAATGGCAGGCTTGGTCTAGCGTTCTGCTCCACCGATGAGTTTCCACCTCTCCCAAACTTGTGAAGCTTTTGGCTCGATGAGCATGCCTCTTCCCTCTGGTTTGCAGTCAGGGGGCGTGCGAGGCTCGCCTCATGGCAATGCTCCCGAATGTAGACCGGCTTTCCTCCGGCTCATCGCCCTCGCGTAAATGGATCGCCCCAGCCATTGGCGTGGCCGTGGCGCTGTTCCTGCTCGCCGAGCTTAACCCTCTGGCGCAGATCAGCTCCGGCTATGCCGGTGTGCTCACCAATTTCGGCTCCGTGCAGCCCACGCCTCTGGCGCCAGGGCTGCACGTCGTCATCCCATTCTACCAGCAGGCCATCCCGGTCTCGGTCCAGCCGCAGACCGTCACCAGCGACGAAACCGCCTCCACGCATGACTTACAGCAGGTGACGACCTCGATCGCCGTGACCTTTCACGTCGCCCCGGCCGACGCGCCGGACTTCTACCAGAACTTCCGTGACTTCGAGACGCTGGGCCAACGCATCATCACCCCTGCCGTGTCCAACGACGTAAAGGCCGTGACCGCGAATTACGACGCCGAGGAGCTGGTGACCAAGCGAGACGCCGTGGATGCCCAGATCAAGGCCCTGGTCGTGGCTTCGCTGGCGCCCTACCACCTGACGGTCGAGTCCGTGAACGTGGCGAATTTCGCCTTCTCCGAGGCTTATAGCCAAGCCATCGAGCAGAAGCAGGTGGCGCAGCAGCAGGCCCTGCAGGCGCAGTACACGCTGCAACAGACGCAGATCTCCGCCCAGCAGCAGGTGGTGCAGGCCAAGGCCCAGGCCGATGCCGCAGTGGAGACGGCGCAGGGGCAAGCCCAGGCGCTGCTACTGACCGCCGAGGCCCAGGCCAAGGCAAATGCGCTGATTGCGCAGTCGCTCACGCCCACCCTGTTGCAACAAAAGGCGCTGGACAAGTGGGACGGCACCCTGCCCCATTACCTGACGGCGGGTGCGCCCCTGCCCTTCATCGGCACCACGCCGCAAGAGCAGACCAAATAGCTATTTGGTGAATTTCAGCGTCCAACGGTCGCTCTCGCCGATGGCGAGGTATTTCGCCCGATCCTTCTCTCCGCCACGCAGCGTGGGCGGCAGGTCCCACACGCCATCGGGGTAATTCTTGGTGTCCTTGGGATTGTCGCCGAGCTGGCTGGAGGTCAGGAACTTGAAGCCGACGCTCTCGACAAGCGCCTTGGCGTAATCCTCCCGCACATAACCATTGGCAGCTTTTGGGTCCTGCGGCTTATCAGCGGGAGCGCGATGATCCTCGATCCCAAATATCCCGCCGGGTTTCAGCGCCGTATAGATGTCCTCCAGCAAGGGCTTGGCCCGGCCCTGCTCCAGCCAGTCGTGCAGGTTGCGGAAGGAGAGGATGAGATCAAAGCTGCCCGGCGCGCCAAGCGGGCCATGGCCGAAAGGGATGGTGTGAACGTCCGGGAATTTTTGGGAGAAGGTGGCTTGAAGATCCTTCTCATGCGGCGTGAGGTCCGGCACGGCGGCGGTATAGCTGCCCTGAGGTTGCAGGTATGGGGCGAGGATCTCGGTCCAGTACCCGCCGCCGGGCTGGATCTCCAGTACCGAATCGGTCGGCTTCAACCCGAAGAATTTCAGTAGCTCGGCTGAGTGACGGTAGCGGTCGCGCTTCACATTCGTGGGGCTGCGGCTTGGGCTGGCCAATGCCGCCGCGAGGGCCGTATCCGGCGCTTGGGCGGTGGCGGGTGCCGCCAAGGTGGCGGCAGCGGCGGCAATCAGCAGGCGGCGCGGCAGATTCACGGCTTAACTCCCAGAAATTCAATATCCTGGGTTTAAGCAATAAATTTCTTGGTAAAAATATAGGGGTCTTTTAAAAATGGTCGGAGCGGCGGGATTCGAACCCACGACCCCCAGTCCCCCAGACTGATGCGCTACCAGGCTGCGCTACGCTCCGAACCGTGGAGGCAGCGTGTAGCAACTTCTCCCCGCGCCGCCAAGAGCGGCGGTGAATTTATTCAAAAATCAATCCAGAAGCCTGCGCAACTCCTCAAGGGCCAGGAGCGTTTCGCTTAGCAGATTGCGCAGGCGCTCAATCTCCGCCTCGGTTTTCTGGCGCAGATTCGGCTCTTCGGCCGTGGGCTCGGCGGCAATGGGCGTATGGGCGAGCACAGGCTCCACCTCCGGCGCTTCGGACAGCAGACCGGGCATTTCGGGTTGCGGCACTACGGGCTTGCGCATGGCCACAGCCGACTCGGCGGGAATATCGGCGTGGCGCTCAGCTTCCGCAGCCAGACGCTCCTCGGCGAGTGCTGGCGGGATGTTGTCCTGAAACGAACCACCACCCTCACGCAGCAGGCGCTGTACGCCCTTGATGGTGTAGCCCTGGGTGTAGAGCAGATCGGCCACGCGGCGCAGCAGCCCCACATCCTCGGGCCGGTAATAGCGCCGCCCGCCCCCGCGCTTTAGCGGGCGCACCTGCGGGAACTTGGTCTCCCAAAAGCGCAGCACATGCTGCGGCACATGCAGTTCGTCGGCTACCTCGGAGATGGTGCGGAAGGCATCAGCGGTCTTGCGCAGGCGCTGACGTCCAGCCTCGTGCCCTCCTGCTGCGTCGTCGTCATCCGCGTTGAAGTTGTCTTCATCCACCATGCGGACCATCGATCTTTCCAATTTATGACTTAAGACGCAATCTGCCGGGCCGCCGGCGCATTCACCGCATCGCGCAAAATCTGGCTCGGACGGAACACCAGGACACGCCTTGGCAGGATCGGAACCTCAACGCCTGTTTTGGGATTGCGGCCCACCCGGCGCCCTTTCTGGCGGACAGAAAACGTTCCGAAACCACTGATTTTAACAGATTTCCCATCCGCAAGAGCGTCAGCGATACGGGTGAGCACCAGTTCCAGTAGATCGGCCGATTCGTGCCGAGACAACCCCACGGCGGCATAGATAGCCTCTGTCAGTTGTGCACGGGTCAATGTGTTCATTTTTCAAGATTAGCACGCGTCTTTTAAGAATCAATAAGAACGTTTGCGAATCCCTATCAATTCAGCAATCTTTGATAATTGCTGTTGATTTTAAGGCTTTTTTCTTGGTTGGCCGCTGGGGTCAGAGGCGCAAGAGCGCCGACCCCCATGTCAAGCCCCCGCCCAGAGCCTCCAGCAGCACTAACTGTCCGGGCTTGATCCGCCCGTCCTGCACCGCCATGGCCAGCGCGAGGGGGATGGAGGCGGCGGAGGTGTTGGCGTGCTTATCCACGGTCACCACCACGCGCTCCGCCGGCAGGCCGAGCTTCTTGCCCACGCCGTCGATGATGCGCTTATTGGCCTGGTGCGGCACCAGCCAGTCGATATCGGCTGCGGTCAGCTGGTTGGCAGCCAGCGCCTCGTTCACCGCCCCGGAGAGCAGGTTCACGGCATGGCGGAACACTTCTTTGCCATGCATCACCAGATGGCCCGGCATGTCCAACCGGCCCACAGCGCCATCCACGTAAAGGATATCGGCCAGCCGCCCGTCGGAATGCAGATGGGTGGAGAGCAGGCCGGGGCCGTCCTTGGGCACATTGCGGGCTTCCAGCAGCACCGCCCCGGCACCATCGCCAAACAATACGCAGGTGCCACGGTCCTCGAAATTCAGGATACGGGAATAGACCTCGGAACCGATGACCAGCACGCTATCCACCTGCCCAGCGCGGATCATCGCGTCGGCAACGGAGAGGCCATAGATAAAGCCGGAGCAGGCGGCGGCGAGATCGAAGCCATAAGCGCTGGTGGCTTCAAGCGCCGCTTGAATATGCACGGCGGTGGAGGGAAAGGCGTTATCGGGCGTCGAGGTGCCGACGATGATCGCCCCCAGCTTCTCCGGTGCCATCCCGGCGGCTTCCAGCGCGGCGCGGCCCGCGGCGGCGCCCATGAAGCTCGCCGTCTCGTAGGGGGCGGCGAAATGGCGCTGCCTGATGCCGGTGCGCTCGGTGATCCACTCATCGGAAGTGTCAACACGTTGCGCCATTTCGGCATTGGTGACGATTTTTTCGGGCAAATAGGTGCCCGTGCCCGTGAGCACGGCGCGGCGGATCAGTGTATCAGACATTCTGTGTGGCAGCAGGCTTGGCGGAGAGCAGGGCGCTGTCCATCGCCGTCAGGCCTTCGGCAATGCGGCTGTTGAAGTCGTTGGCGATCATGTCGAGCGCCACGTCCACCGCGTGGGCGAAGCCCAACTCATCGGTACCGCCATGAGATTTCACCACCACGCCGTTCAGGCCGAGCAGCACGGCTCCGTTATAGCGGCGTGGGTCTAGAACTTCCTTTAGGCGCTTGAGCGAACCGCGCGCGAAAATATAGCCCACCTTGGCAAGCGGCCCCGCTGTGAACACGCGGCGCAGCAACTCGCCCACGAGCTTCAGCGCGCCCTCGCCCGTCTTGAGCGCGACGTTGCCGGTAAAGCCGTCGGTCACCACCACGTCCACCGTACCGGCCGTGATGTCGTGTCCCTCGACGAAACCGTAGAATTGTTTGGAAATTGGACTCTCGCGCAGAGCGGCGGCGGCGGCGTTCAGGGTTTCATCCCCCTTGCCTTCCTCGGAACCGATATTGAGCAGCCCTATGGAGGGCTTCGGCAGCCCCAGCACGATTCGGGCGAAAACATCGCCCATCAATGCGAATTCGGTGAGGTTGCGGGAGTCGCAAACCACGTTCAGGCCGAGATCAAGCATCACCACATCGCCCTTGGCCGACGGCGCGGTGGCGGCCATGGCCGGGCGGTCGATGCCCTTCATCGTCTTCAGTACAATCTTGGAAAGGGCGAGCAGCGCCCCGGTATTGCCGGCAGAGACCACACCCGCGGCCTCGCCAGTCTGCACGGCGTCAATCGCCCGGCGCATCGAGGAGTCGCGCAGGCGCAAAGCCACCGTCGGCTTCATGTCGCCGCCGATGATCTCTGATGAGTGGCGCAGGGTGCAGCGCTGCTTCAGCCGCTTGGTCACGGCGATGAGCGGGGCAACTCGTGCCTCGTCCCCAAAAACCAAAAAATGTGCGAGCTTATGGCGCTCGGCGGCAATGTCCAGCCCGGCGATGATCGCCTCGGGTGCATGGTCTCCGCCCATGGCATCCACAGCCAGTATATTGTTCCGGCTCATTGCATACCTCGGGCGTTACCCATCACCGCCTGGCTGAGACCTTACCGCTTAGACGCGAACGACGCCCTTGGCTTCCTTGCCGGCGCCAACAACCTCACGGTTGTCGTAATGGCCGCAATGGGCGCAGACATGGTGCGGGCGCTTCAGCTCACCGCAGTTGGCGCACTCGGCATGCGCCTCGGCGCGCAGAGCGTGGTGGCTGCGGCGCATGCCAGCGCGCGACGGGGAGGTTTTACGTTTGGGTACGGCCATGAGCTTACGCCTTAAAAAATACTGTCAGAGTGATTGGAAGGCGCGGCGTAGCAGAGCCGCCGCCGCATCGCAAGTCATACCAGCCACTTAACCGGGAAATCCGGGCGGAAATGGCAGGCTTTGCGTTGAAAATCTGAGTTTAATCCGGCTTGCCGAGCCGGGATTTGAGCGCTGCGAAGGGGTGTGCGGAGTCGTCGCTCGCCTCGGGCGGCAGTTCCGCGCCGGGCTTGCGGGGGTACGGGTCCAGCGCCAAAGCGAGCTGTTCGGCCAGGGCGGCGCCAAGGTCGATGATGCCGTTGGCGTAGGGCAGCTCGTCCGGTCCTTCCAGGGATTCGGGCAGGAATTCCTCTTCCTCGTCCTCGGCCTGCTCCCGTATGGGGACGAAGCGGAGTTCCGCCTCTTCAGTGATATCGCTCTCGAACGGCTCTAGCGTGACCACGCAAACCTGGGTCACGCGCGCGTGCATCCGCAGAGTCGCGGCGATCACGCCGCTGCGCTTATGGCGCAGGGTGAAGTCACCTCGCAGCTTGGCGATGCCGGGGATGCCAAACCGCTCCGCCAGCGCCGTGAGGGCTGTTTCGTCCGCCACAACCTCGTGCGTTTGCGGATTTTCGTGTATGAGTCCGGCCTTGACGGTCCGGCTGAGTTCTTCGTCCATGCGCGTAATATAGCTGCCGCGCATTGACACGAAAGCCCCTGCCGTGAGACCCAGCCGAGGAAGACCTTGTCGTGGAATTGAGGATCATCGCGTGCGCATTGCCAAGCTGACATTTCCGCTCCTGTCCTGCGCGCTGCTGTCCCTGTCTGGCTGCGCCATCTTTTCGGACGAGCCGCATTACCGCGGCGTGGCGGTCTCGGAGCACGACCTCAAGGAACTCACCCCCGGCCTCTCCCAGCAGGCGGACGTGCAGGCCGTGCTAGGCCCGCCGACCTTCGTGGAGCAGTTCAACCAGAACAGCTGGGATTACGTCTCGCAGGTGACGCGCATGCGCATCGGCCAGACCGAGGGCGTGCAGAAGCAGCATGTCGTGGTCGTGACCTTCGACAATAACGCCGTGCTCCAAAGCATCACCCAGAAAGACAAGGCGGATGCCGTGCATGTCGCGATGGATGGCAACCAAACCCCGGTGCCGGGTGGTCATGCTGGCTTCTTCCGCATGCTGGTCGGCGGCGTGGGCAGCTACAATCCGCTGGGCACGGCAAGCGATACCTCTGCCAACAGCGCCATGGGCGCGGCACCCGCCACCATCGGCGGGGCTAGCTCCAGCGGCAGCGGCGGCTTGTAGCCGATGCGCCGGCGGGATTTTCTTTCCGGCATCTCCCTTGCGGGGCTGGGCGCCGCCATGGCCCGAGCGCAAACCCCCCTTGCCCCCCTGTCCAAGCCGCCCAATCCGCAAGCGGCCAAGCTCGACGACACGGTGGGCGATGGCTTCAACCGCATCGTTATCGCCCGTTGGGGTGACGGCGTGCTGCCCGACGCGCCGCCCTTCAACCCCTATCCGCTGACCGGCGACCAAGCCGACAGTCAATTTCCCTATGATGGCGTGATCGCGGGTCTGGTCACCCCACCCCCGGCCGAGGACGGAATCCCGCGGAAGGTGCTGGTGGTGGCCACGCCGGACGTGCCAGCGCGCATGGTCTTCCCCGGAGGGGTGGATAACCCCAATGTCGCAGGGCGGGAGCAGGGCGTGACCGTCATCAATCTCCAATACATGGCCGGGCGCTGGGTTACCGTGGATGGCGGTTACCAGTCCCGCCGCATTGCCGATGGCACGCTGTGCCAGATGACCGGCCCCGCCGCTGCCCCGCTGGGCGGCACGGTGCAGGGCGTGCTGGCGCCGCGTGCGGGCTGCGTTACCCCCTGGGCCAGTGTGCTGCTGGGCGAGAGCGTCGGCGATGTGTGGCTGCCGCGTCTCGCCGGAGTTGGCTATGGTTACGCCGACCCTGCCCAGGGCCCGCGTTTCGGCTGGGCTGTGGAGTTCAACCCGCTCGACCCGCAGAACATCCCACTCAAGCGCACGGCACTCGGCCGCATCTCCCGCGCCGGGCTGGCCGCTACCCAGGCCAAGGATGGTCGCCCGGTGGTGTTCTTTACCCAGGACGACCCAGCCGGATTCCTGTTCCGCTTCATCGCCGCCACCAACGCCACCGACGGCACGGCCCTCGACTCCGGCACGCTCTTTGTGGCGCGGATCCAGGGCAGCGCCATCCAGTGGCTGGAGCTTGGCGCCGACGTCGCCACCCTCGTAGGCTTGGCCGGTGCCGCCGCCCAGGCCGGCGCTTCCCCGTTCGATTCGCCTAGTGGCCTAGCCCTCACGCCAGACGGCGTTACCCTGTTCCTTGCTTGCCGGGGCAATGCCGCACGCCCCCAGCCCGACGGGCTGAACCCCCGCGTTGGCGACGATAACGGCCATGTCATCAGCTTCGCCATTCCCGGTGGCGATGTGACGGCGAACTCCTTCACCGGCAGCCTCGTGCTGGTGGCGGGCAATCCGGCCAGCGCCAAGGGCACACAATATGGCCCCGGTAGCCAAGCTTGGCTGCGCCAGCCCCGCACGCTGGACCTGGACACCCAGAACCAGCTCTGGATCGGCACCGACCAGGGCGGCGATACCCGCCAGACGGCGGACGGGCTGTTCACCATGCAGCTTGGCGGCGGCGCGCCTTACGCCATCAACTTCGCCTATCTGGCCCCCAAGGGCGCGGCCATCGGCGGTGCGGCATTCGATGCCGCGACCCGCACTAGCTTCGGCATGGTCCGCCACCCCGGCGCCACGCCCACGGCCAGCTTCAACTACCCGGCCACGCGCTGGCCGACGCTGCAGCATAACATGCCGCCGCAGAGCACGGTGATCGGCCTCGTCCAGCAGTGACGGAGTTCCGTCCCTGCGCTTTCGGCAGTGCGGATTTTGAGGCCTGTCTCGCCGTCCGCATGGAAGTCTTCGTCGCCGAGCAGAACGTGCCGGAGGACGAAGAGCGCGATGCGCTGGATGAAACCGCCCTGCACATACTTGCTCTGGTAAACGGCCAGCCCGCCGGTACGGCGCGGGCGGTGGCCAAGGCGCCGGGGGTTATCAAGATCGGCCGTGTCGCGGTACGTGCGGCGCATCGGGGCACGGGGCTGGGCGCGCAGCTGATGCGGGCTGTGGAGGGTGCCCATCCTGGCGCCGCCTGCATGCTGGACGCGCAGCTCCAGGCCATGAATTTCTACGCCAAGTTCGGCTATGTGGCGGAAGGCCCGGTGTTCGACGATGCGGGAATCCCGCATCGCCGTATGGTGAAACAGCCGGCTTAAAACACCTGCTCGCCGTGCAGGGAGATATCCAGCCCTTCGCGCTCTTCCTCGCGGGTCACGCGCAGGCCTACGAGAAGATCGGTGACCTTGAGTAGAACCCAGCTGGCGGCGGCGCAGTAGATAATGGTGACGGCCACACCGATAGCCTGGACACCAAGCAGATGCCAGCCCCCCATTGCCGCCCCGCCCGAGAGCGGGCCGAAAGCGAACCAGCCCGTGGCCAGTGTCCCGATAATGCCCGCGATTCCATGCACGCCAAAGGCATCCAAGCTGTCGTCATAGCCCAATTTGCGCTTCATGGTGGTGGCGGTGAAGAAGCAGATGAAGCCGGTGAGCAGCCCGATGAGCAGCGCCGGCCCAGGCAGCACGAACCCGGCGGCGGGCGTAATGCCGACCAACCCGCCCACGGCACCCGAGATCGCGCCCAGCACTGAGGGCTTGCCATGGGTGTACCACTCCACCGCGCTCCAGGAGAGCGTGGCCCCGGCGGCGGCGATCTGCGTGGCCAGCACGGCCATGCCAGCGCGGCCATTCGCGCCCATGGCGCCACCGGAGTTGAAGCCCATCCAGCCGATCCAGAGCAGCGAGGCGCCGATGACGGCGTAGCTCAGATTCCACGGCGCCATGTTCTCCTGCCCGTAACCCAGCCGCTTGCCGAGCATGATGGCGCAAACCAACCCGGTGATGCCGCAATTGATCTCGACCACCGTGCCGCCCGCGAAATCGGCGATGCCCATCTGCGCCAGCCAGCCGGTGGGCGACCACACCCAATGGGCCAGCGGGTCGTAAACCACGAAGGACCAGAGCGTGAAGAACACCAGCAGGGCGGAGAACTTCATGCGGTCGGCGCAGCTGCCGGTCACCACCGCGGGGGTGATGATGGCGAAGCTCATCTGGAACATCAGGTACACGGATTCGGGGATCGTGGTTTGCTGGGCGAATTTGGTGCCCGCCGCGATGGTGTATGCCTGATCCCAGCCATTCCAGATGCCGTTGAGGAACAGCCGCGAGGTATCGCCAATAAAGACGTTGCCCGCCGTGCAAGCCAGCGAGTACCCAGCCACCACCCAAAGCACCGTGGCCAGGGCGCAGAGCATGAAGGATTGCATCATGGTCGCCAGGATGTTCTTTTTGCGGACCATACCGGCATAAAACAGGGCGAGGCCCGGAACGGTCATCAGCAGGACCAGAACCGTGCACATCAACACCCAGGCGGTATCGCCTGGATCCACATGCTGCATATGATTATTCCCTTTCCGGGATATGTGTGACTGCCGTTGTTTCTCCCCCGGAAGGGGAAGCTTGCAGGCGTGCTAGGGCAGCGGGACACGCTGCGTCAAGGCTCAGGCGCCGGGGATGGTCTTGCCCGGATTGAGCAGGTTGGCGGGGTCGAGCGCGTGCTTGATGGACCGCATCAGGTCCAGTGCCACGGAGGATTTATGCGCCTCCATGCCCGCAAGGCGGAACTGGCCGATGCCGTGCTCGGCCGAGAAGCTGCCCCCCAGGGAAACAGCCAGCGCCTCAATATCCACCGTGATCGCCTCCTTGCGCGGGGCGAGGTCCGCCATGGTCTGGCCCACGGGTGGGCGGATGTTGATGTGCAGATTGCCGTCCCCCACATGGCCGAAAATATTGGGTCGGCAATCGGGGTATTTTTGCGCCACCAGCGCATGCACCGCCGCGACCATTTCCGGGGTCTTGCCCAGCGGCACGGAGATATCGTGCTTCACCGCGCCCCCCTCGGCGCGTTCGCCTTCCGATATCGCCTCGCGCGTGGCGATGAAATGCAGCCGCTCGCGCTCGGACTGGGCGATGACGGCATCCGTGGCGACACCCTGTTCCAGTGCCTGGGTCAGCACGGCTTCCAGAGTCGCACTGGGGGCATGGGCCGAGTCGGGGGTGGAGATTTCCAGCAGCAGATAGCTCGGCGCTACGAAGGGTAGCGCCCCGCCCGCCACATGGGCGGCACCCAGGGCCAGCGCGTCCTCTTCCATGTACTCGCACAAGGTAAGGCCGGAACCGGCGGCGGCGCGGGCGGCCTGGAACAGGCGAAGCGCGGCCTCGGGCGAGGCTACGCCCACCAGTGTGCTGGCCCGTGCGGCAATGGCCGGATACAGCCTCAGGCAGGCGGCGGTGATGATGCCGAGCGTGCCCTCGGCGCCGACGAAAAGCTGCTTCAGATCGTAGCCGGTATTGTCCTTGGGCAAAGCGGTCAGCCCGTCCCAGATGCGGCCGTCGGCCAGCACCACCTCCAACCCCAGCACCTGGGCGCGCATGGAGCCGTAGGAGAGCACCTGCATCCCGCCCGCATTGGTCGAGATTAGCCCGCCAATGCGCGCCGAACCTTCCGCCCCGAGGCTGACGGGAAAGAACCGTCCAGCTTCGGCGGCGGCGTTTTGCAACTCCACCAGCGTTAGCCCCGCCTCGGCGACGATGGTATTCGCCACGGTGTCGATCTCGCGTACGCGGTTCATGTGGTTGAGGCAGAGGATGAGTTGCTCCGGCCCGGCGATGGGCACGGCCCCGGCCACCAGCCCGGTATTGCCGCCCTGGGGCACGATGGCCACGCCATGCTCAGCGCAAAGTCTTACAATATCAGAAACTTGTGCCGCAGTCTTCGGCAAGGCGACGGCGCAGGCGGGGTTGCTTACCAGCCCGCGCCAGTCGCTCTCATAGGGAGCGCGGTCATCCGGGGCGGTGAGCAATCCCCCCTGCCCCAGGACCGCGCTCAAGCCCTCGATCAGGCTGTTACTTCTTGGCCTTGGCAAGCTTGTGCGCCAGGGCTTCCTCGGCCGTGGCCACGCCGCCATGCTCGGCTGACCACGCCATCGGGTTCTCCAGGAATTTGCGCACGCCAGCCAGCGCGGCATCGGAGAAATACGCGTGAGACTTGGCGGCTTCCAGCACATCCCACCAGGTGCACAGATGGTGCAGCGAGATGTCCATGCTCTTCAGCGTCTCGAAGCTGCCGGGGAACACGCCGTAATAGAACACCACGAAGGTGTGGTTGCAGATCGCCCCGGCCTCGCGCAGCGCCTTGGCGAACTGGATCTTGGAGCCGCCATCGGTGGTCAGGTCCTCGACCAGCAGCGTGTTCAGCCCTTCCGGCACATCGCCCTCGATGAGCGCGTTACGGCCAAAGCCCTTGGGCTGCTTGCGGACATAGGCCATGGGGGCCGACATGCGCTCGGCGATCCAGGCGGCGAAGGGAATGCCCGCCGTCTCGCCACCGGCCACGGCCTGGATGGTCTCGTAGCCCACATGGCGGGAGATCTTCTCCACCGCGAGGTCGCAGATCTTGGCGCGGGCGCGGGGGAAATAGATGATCTTGCGGCAGTCGATATAAACCGGGGATTTCCAGCCGGAGGTGAGCGTGTACGGCTCCTCGGGACGGAAATTCACCGCCTTGATCTCCAGCAACAGCTTTGCCGTGGTCAGCGCGGCGTCGCGGTCCCAGTCGGTCGCCCAGTCGATTTTGGCGGCAATCCGGCCACTCATGTCATCACTCCGAAATTTAAAACCGGCCTCTCTCCTATACGCCCCGTGGCATCGCGTCCATGCGGGCGGCAGGGTTGTATAGCGCGGCGGTGGTGTTATTGGAGTTGCGCGATTGCACTGAGAGAGACCTGAATATGGCAAAAATCAAAGTAAAAAACCCGGTCGTGGAGATGGACGGCGACGAGATGACCCGGATTATCTGGGGCTTCATCAAGGAAAAGCTGATCCTCCCGTACCTCGATATTGATCTTAAGTATTTTGACCTCGGCATCGAGAACCGCGACGCCACCAACGACCAGGTGACCCTGGATTCGGCCCTGGCGACCAAGCAGTACGGCGTGGCCGTCAAGTGCGCCACCATCACCCCGGACGAAGCCCGCGTGGTGGAATTCAACCTGAAGAAGATGTGGAAGAGCCCCAACGGCACCATCCGCAACGTGCTGGACGGCACGATCTTCCGCGAGCCGATCATCTGCAAGAACGTGCCCCGCCTGGTGCCGCATTGGAGCCAGCCGATCGTTATCGGCCGTCACGCTTACGGCGACATCTACCGCGCCACCGAGCGCAAGATCCCCGGCCCGGGCAAGGTGAGCCTGGTCTACACGCCGGAAGGCGGCGAGCCGGAAGTGATGGAAATCCATGACTTCAAGGGCCCTGGCGTGGCCATGGGCATGCACAACACCGTCGCCTCCATCGAGGGCTTCGCCCGTGCGAGCTTCAATTACGGCCTGTCCCGTAACTTCCCTGTGTATCTCTCCACCAAGAACACCATCCTGAAGGCCTATGACGGCACCTTCAAGGACACGTTCCAGGCGATCTTCGACGCCGAGTTCAAGGAGAAGTTCGACGCTGCCGGGCTGACCTATGAGCACCGCCTGATCGACGACATGGTGGCCTGCGCCCTGAAGTGGAGCGGCGGCTATGTGTGGGCCTGCAAGAACTACGATGGCGACGTGCAGTCCGACATCGTGGCGCAGGGTTTCGGCTCGCTGGGCCTGATGACCTCCGTGCTGCTGAGCCCGGATGGCTCCGTGGTTGAGTCCGAGGCCGCCCATGGCACCGTGACCCGCCATTACCGCGAGCACCAGAAGGGCCGCACCACCTCCACCAACCCGATCGCCAGCATCTTCGCCTGGACCCGCGGCCTGATCTATCGCGGCCGCTTCGACGGTACGCCGGATGTGGTGGCCTTCGCCGAGACGCTGGAAAAGGTCTGCGTGGAGACGGTCGAGTCCGGCTTCATGACCAAGGATCTTGCCCTGCTGATCTCCAAGGATGCGCCCTGGATGAACACCCAGGACTTCCTGGACAAGATCGACGCCAACCTGAAGGCGGCGATGAAGTAAAAAAGAAGGCCGGCGGAACACTCCGCCGGCCTTTTTCACATCCGCCGTTTTCGGCGTTCAGCTTTTCTTGCTGGTGTCTGGGTACTGCCCTTCCCAGCCGCCGCCCAGCGCCTGGTAGAGCGTCACCAGATCCGTGCCCAGCCGCGCGGTGGACTGTGCCTGGCTCACCTGCGCTGCCAACAGCGCCTGCTGCGCGTTCAGCACGAAGAGGTAATCGGTCAACCCCTGGGTGTACTGGTCTTCGGCCAGATTGAGCGCGATTTGCGCCTGCTTCACGTCTTCGTTCAGCTCATCCAGCGTGGCGTGTTCCTGCTCGTAATTGGTTAGCGCCGTGTTCACCTGGGTGAAGGCCACCAGCACCGTCTTGGCGAAGCCCACGGCGGCCTCGCGCTCCTGCGCCTTGCGCAAGGCGAGCTGGCCCTTGAGGCGCCCGCCCTCGAACAGCGGCAGGCTGATATTCGGGCCGAACCCGTAGGTCAGCGCCTTCCACTCGCCCAGATCCTTGAACTGCATCGCCTGGAGCGAGGCGGCGCCCGAGAGGGTGACATCGGGGAAGAACTGCGCCTTGGCCACGCCGATCTCGGCGGTGGCGGCGTGCAGGTTCTGCACGGCCTCGCGCACGTCTGGCCGGCGCTCCAGCAGGCTGGAGGGCAGCCCCACCGGCACCACGGGCGGGGTGAGCGGGATCGGCTGGGTGGTCACCAGCTCGGCTGGCAGGCCATCGGGCGTCTGCCCCAGCAGCAGCCCAATCTGCCCGATCAACGCGTCGCGCTGGGCGATCAGCGTCGGGATCTGGGCCGCGATGGAGGCTTGGGCCGCCTTGGCGTCGGCGACGTCGAGATCCGTGGTCAGCCCGGCCTGCTGGCGCTCCACCGTCAGGCTCACGAGCTTATTGGCGGTATCAAGGTTCTTTTGGGTGATGCCGAGCACAGCCTCGGTCTCGCGCAGCTGGATATAGTTGCTGGCCACCTGCGCCTGGACATTCAGCAACGCGCCGCGGCGGGCTTCTTCCGAGGCGCGGGCCTGCGCGATGGCGGTCTCCACCGCACGGCGGTTCATGCCGAAAAGGTCGAGGTCGTACTGCGCCTGCAACCCGTACTGGTAGAGATCATAGGGCTGAATGACCTGCGGAAAGTTTGTACTGAACAAGCCCATGGGGCTGTATTTGCTCACCTTGTTGCGCGAGTAGGAGGCGGCGCCGTTCAAACTCGGGTACAGCGTCGCTCCCTGGATCTTCGCCTGGGACTCGGCCTCCAGCAGACGTTCGTCGGCGATCTTCAGATCCAGGTTCTGGTTGACCGCGCTGGCTTCCAGCTGCGTCAGGGTAGGATCGTCGAAGCTCTTCCACCATTGCGGGTCCACCGCATCCCCCGAGACATAGGGGTGATCCGCGTACGGTCCCTCATGGGTATAAGCCCCTGGGACCGACGCGTGCGGCGCCTGGAAGTTGGGCCCGACCATGCAGCCGGACAGGGCCAGCGACAAGCTAACAGTGCCCAGTAATTGCAGGCGGCGCGAGGCGGCGGAAGACACTTAGCGAAACTCCGTTTTATGGCCATTTCAGCGTGGCGTGCATGCATAGCACGCCCACCCAAGCCTTAAAGAGGTTAATCCTGAGCCTCCCAAAAACGTCAAGGCCGTTGCCCGAATGTCTCCCAACGCGTTGGGGCGGGCCATTTCATTTTGCGGCTACGGGGTGGGTTTTGAACATGCCTCATGTTGCGGCAGAGTGTGGCAAGTCTCCCGCCGGCAGGAATATATGCTACTTTAACGGGAAATTTGTGCGACACCCGGCGCAACGCCGCGGATACGCCGCAAGCCACAGGCGCATAATTGGTATTCACTATTATCAGTGACTTATAGTTAGACTTGTAGATCCATACTTACGCTCAGTCAGACAAAAATAATTTTAACAAAGCGGAAATATCATTTGCATCCGATTCGGTTTTGATCTGTATTCCCGTTAAGGTTGTATGTTTGAGCTAAAATAAGGGATTTTGCATGGCTGCGCCGACGACTATGGATGCGCTCGTCCGTCATAAACTCCGGTCCTGGCCGCAACACCCGCCCGGCCTTGCCGATCATGAGATGGGCGCGCGCGGCTCTTGGATGCGCGCCCGGCCCGGCACGGTGGATGATTACGATCACCCCTATCTCAAGCTTCCTGGCAGTAACCGGTTGCGCACGATTCCCGATGGGTTGTGGCTGTGCTTCGGCGGCACGGAGCGGGACCCATATGTCGATCTCTTCGCCATAGAGGCCTGCGGCGGGTTCCAGAATCTGCTCGACAAGCGCTCGCGTTTCGCACCCTCGATGCATTCGCTGCTCGCTGTCTGTCCTCTGGAATGGCTGAATCAGCCCGTCTCGCTCACCAACGGCATGCTGCGCTGGCGCTACACCGGGCTGCTGCGCGACGAGCCGCGCGGCCCGCTGGTGCTGCCGGTGCGCGATATTCGGGTGATGTACGCACTGCGCCCGCGCCATTACGAGCATTTCGCCTCGACGCAGATCCCCCACGCGCATGAGTTCTTCGCGCCGATTAGCGCGCTGATCAGCCCCGAGGGCTGGCAGCACCCGACGCTGCGGGCTTTTATCGCCCGCACCTCGCCACGTGCTAATTTTTGGGAATTCGCTGGCGCCTCGGCTGCCTGAGGCGAAAGGCAAGTAAACCGCTAGGGCGGGAATATCACTCCGCCGCCGAAGAGGCGGCGGCAAGCGTTGCCGCCACGGCTTTGCCCTCAGCCACGGCCTTGGCCAGCGAGGTGCCGTCCAGCTCGTTGGCGATGGCATCGCGCACACGGCGCATCACGCGGCGGATTTCGCAGGCCTGCTCGTCCTTGCACTCGTCGCAGCGGCGGTAATAATTCACGCTCACACAGGCGAGCGGCGCCAACGCACCGTCCATGATCCGCACCACCTGGCCGAAGGTGATGAGATCGGCGGGCTTGGCCAGGGCGTATCCGCCGCCGCGCCCGCGCCGGGAGCGCACGATGCCGTTGCGGTTCAGCTCCAAGAGGATCGCCTCCAGGAATTTCTTCGGCAAATTCTCACGCTCGGCAATCTCGCTCACCAGCAGCAGATTGTCGCTGTTCTCCTTGGCCAGCACCATCAGAGCCTGCAAGGCGTATTTACATTTTTGCGACAACATATTCCTGCTCCTTAACCCAGCCAGCTTATCATCATTTATCTACAACACGGTTTCCCGATAGGAAATACTTACCGTTTTGTGATGATATGGAATTTCTCTATGGAATTTCTAGAGAAAATACTTCAAACCGGTCCAGAAATATTCAGTCCCACCGCCTCGGCAACCTTGATGCCGTCCACCCCGGCGGAGAGAATGCCCCCCGCATAGCCAGCCCCCTCGCCCGCCGGATACAGCCCGCGCACGTTGAGGGAGCAGAAATCCTTGCCACGGGTGATGCGCAGGGGCGACGAGGTACGGGTTTCCACGCCGGTCAGCACGGCGTCCGGGCGGTCGAAGCCCTGGATCTGGCGGCCAAAGGCGGGCAGCGCCTCGCGGATGGCGGCGATGGCGTAATCGGGCAGCGTCGGGGCAAGGTCGGTGAGATGCACGCCCGGCTTGTAGCTCGGCAGCACATCGCCAAAGTCGTGCGAAGCGCGCCCGGCGATGAAATCCCCCACCAGCTGGCCCGGCGCCTTGTAGGCGCCACCGCCCGCGACGAAAGCCGCACTCTCCCAACGGCGCTGGAATTCCACACCGGCCAGCACGCCGCCTGGATAATCCTCGGGGTTGATGCCGACCACGATGCCCGCATTGGCGTTGCGCTCGGCGCGGGAATATTGGCTCATACCGTTGGTCACGACCCGCTCCGGTTCCGAGGTGGCGGCCACCACCGTGCCGCCAGGGCACATGCAGAACGAGTACACCGCGCGGCCATTCTTGGCATGGTGAACCAGCTTGTAATCCGCCGCGCCGAGAATCGGGTGCCCGGCGAAGGGGCCGAAGCGGTGGCGGTCGATCATCGACTGCGGATGCTCGATGCGGAAGCCTACCGAGAAGGGCTTGGCCTCCATGAACACGCCGCGCTCATGCAGCTTGGCGAATGTGTCCCGCGCCGAGTGGCCGATGGCCAGCACCACATGTTCGGTCTCGATATACTCGCCCGAGGCCAGCATCACGCCGCGCATCTGGCCGTCCGCAATGTCGAAATCGACCACCTTCTCACCGAAGCGGTATTCGCCGCCCAGGGCCTCGATTTTGGCGCGGATGGATTCGACCATGCTTACCAGCCGGAACGTGCCAATATGCGGCTTGGCCACGTAGAGAATCTCCTCCGGCGCGCCCGCGGCCACGAACTCGGTCAGTACCTTGCGACCGAGATGGCGAGGATCCTTGATTTGCGAATAGAGCTTGCCGTCCGAGAACGTCCCCGCTCCGCCCTCGCCGAACTGCACGTTCGACTCCGGGTTCAACTCGCCGCGCCGCCACAGGCCCCAGGTGTCCTTGGTGCGTTCACGCACTAGCTTGCCGCGTTCCAGGATGATCGGGCAGAAGCCCATTTCGGCCAGGATCAGCGCCGCGAAAATGCCACACGGCCCGGTGCCGATCACCACCGGGCGCCTGACCGGTTTCCGCTTCGCGCGCGTGACGAATTTGTAGCTGACATCCGGGCTAGGCTCGCCGGTGGTCACGTCCAAAGCCAGTTCGGCGTCTATGGTGTAAACCAGCTTGATGTCGCTCTTACGCCGGGCATCCCAGGCGCGGCGGAACACGTTGTAGGAGAGCAGGGCCGATTCCGGCACGCCGAACCCGGCGGCGATGGCGGCGCGCAGCTCGGCCTCGGTGTGGTTGAGCGGCAGGCGGAGTTCTGTCAGGCGGCGCATTGGGTGAGACTCAGGAAATCCATTATGCAGGCTCTACAACCGGAGAGCCGCCAAAGCCAATGTCCCTTGTCGTTGATCTGCGCTGCCTACAGGATGTGAATTACCGCAAGCGCGGCATTGGCCAGCATGCGCTGAGCCTGCTGCGCCAAGCCCCGGGGCCAGTCACGGGGATCATCGACCCGGCCATGCCACCACTGCCCGGCGACATGTCGGCGCTGGTCGCGGAGCTTTCGCCCCACGCCTATATCTCTGGCGCAAAACTGTTCCTCAACCCCTGCCCCTTCGGCCCCAACCAAGCCGCTCTGGCCCGGCTGCTCACCGCCCCCGGCGTAACCAAAGCGGCCTGTGTGTATGATTTCATTCCCTTCGACGACCAAGCCACCTATCTGGCCGATGATGCCGCCCGGCTGGATTATTTCACCGCCCTGGCTTGGCTGAAGCGCTATGATGTGCTGTTGCCCATCTCCGCCCCCACCGAGGCCCGGCAGCGCGAGTTGTTCGGCATGCGCCCCTCGGTGGTGACAGGCGTGGCCCTGCCCGGCTGGATTTACGACATCGCCCCGCAGAAACCACGGCATATCCTGACAATCAGCGGCAACGACCCACGCAAGAACCCCGAGCAACTCGCGGCGGCCCATGCGGCGAGCCCCGTGCTGCGGCGGCTCCCCCTGGTCATCACCGGCTGGTTGGCCCCCGAACGCGCGGCCCGGCTGCGTTCGATCTCGGGGGTGGAACTGCCCGGCGCGGTGAGCGACGAGGCGATGCGCAGCCTCTATGCCCAGGCTTACGCGGTAGTTACGCCCTCGCGGGCCGAGGGGTTTTCGCTGCCGGTCATGGAGGCTTGCGCTGCGGGCGTGCCATCCATTGCTTCGGACATCCCGGCGCACCGGGCGCTGCTGCCAATCGAGTTCCTGTTCCCGCTGGACGATCCGGCGGCGCTGGCGCACCGGCTGGAGGACGTGCTGGCCCGGCGCGAGGCCGTGGTGCAAGCGCAATCCGGGCTGTGGCGGGAATTCTCCGAAGAGCAAGTGGCGGCAAAAGTGTTTGCCGCGCTGCTGCCCAAGCCTGCTTTGGCGCGGGGGGCAAAGCCGCGCATAGCCATGCTCACGCCCATGTCACCCGAAAAAACCGGCATCGCCGCATATTCCGCCGCCTGTGCGGCGGAGCTGGGCAAGCTGGCGCGGCTGGACGTGTTCGCGGGGAATGCCGTCAGCACCCTGCCCTATGCCAATGGCAAATACGATGCCGTGCTCAGCGTGATCGGCAATTCGCCGTTGCATGAGCGGATTTACGACAACTCATTGCGCTGGGGCAGTGCGGCTTTATGCCATGATGCCCGGCTGATGGGCCTGCTCCACCCGCGCGCCGCCGCCCTGGCCAGCGCCGAGTTGGGCCGTGTGGTGACGGAGCGGGAGATCGCAGCCTGGGCCGCCGATGAAAGCCAGCGCGCCGCCTGCTTTCTAGGCGAGTTGGCGGCGGCGCGGCCACTGATCTTCCACGAGCGGCATAGCGTGGCGCTGGTGCGGGAGCGTTTCGGCGTGGCAGCGCGCTATCTCCGCTTTGCCATGCAGCGGCAGTTTCCGCCCATGGACAAGCAAGCCGCCCGCGCGGCGCTGGGTATCCCGATGGCGCAGAAACTCGTCGTCAGCTTCGGCTTCGTCACGCGCGGCAAGGGTATTCCGGCGGCGCTGGCGGCATTGGCGCTGCTCAAGGGGCGTGTGGATATAAAACTGGTTTTTGCCGGGGAAGACGCTTCGCAGACCGAAAACTTCCGAGCCCTGGCGAGAGAGTTGGGTATTGCCGATGCCGTCCAGTTCGGCACCGGTTTTCTGCCCGAGGCGCTGTACCGGCTCTGGCTTGCCGCCGCCGATGCTGGGCTGCAACTGCGTGAGGGCTTGCCAGGTAATATCTCCGCCGCCTTGCAGGATTGTATCGGCGCCGGGCTGCCAAGCGTGGCATCGGCAGATCTCGCCGAAAACCTCTCAGCTCCCGCCTATATAAAACGCGTTTCGGACAAGCCTGACCCGCGGGAGATAGCCTCGGCGCTGGAGGATGTGCTTACGGCACCTCCCGAGACCGAGGAAGCCCGCCTCGCCTATTGCGCCGCGCACTCCATGGCGGTGTACGCGGCGGAACTACTGGAACTGCTGTTACCCTAAGCTTCCTCCTTCGCCAGCGCGATGGTGAGCAGTGCCGCTTCGAGCTGCTGGTCGCGCTGGGAGAGCTGGGCGCGAAGTTCGGCCAGCTCTCCCGACATTTTCGCCAGCTCTGCCAGCACCTCGGCCATCATCAGCCGACGCACACGGCGGAACAGCTGCTTAAGCATGTTACTGATTGGCGCGCTATGCACGACGCAGATCCAGCGTGCGCGGATATTCCGGCCCGGCCACGGGCTGCGGCTCGGGGTACGGCCCCGGCGTGTGGCCGAACGGGTAGAAGCGCGAACGGCGGCGGGCCTCGGCGGCGTTCGAGTTCACGGGGAAATCCTCGTAAGACCGCCCGCCCGGATGCGCCACATGATGCGTCATGCCGCCCAGGCTGCGCCCGGTCCATTTGTCGTACACATCGAACACCAGCGGCACCTGCGCGCCGATGGTGGGGTGCAGCGCCGAGTAAGGCTGCCACGCCTTGAAGCGCACGCCCGCCACGTAGCGGCCTTGCGTCTCGGTGCGCTGCATCGGCATGGCGGCGCCGTTGCAGGCCAGCACGTAGCGCTCGTCCACCCAGCCATCCACCTTCACCTGCAGGCGCTCGGCGGAGCTGTCCACGTAACGGGCGGTGCCGCCGGAGGTTTGCTCCTCGCCCAGCACGTGCCAGGGTTCCAGTGCGTGACGCAACTCCAACTGAATGTCCCGCACTGCGACCTCGCCCAGCTTGGGGAAACGGAATTCGAGATGCGGGGCGAACCATTCGGCATCGAGCGGGAAGCCGTAAGCCGCCAGTTCCTCCAGCGCGCCCTTGAAGTCAGCCTCGTTGTAATGGGGTAGCAGAAATTCGTCGTGCAGACGGGTACCCCAGCGCACCAGAGAACGCTCATACGGGCGCTCCCAGAACGCCGCGACAGCCGAACGCATCAGCAGCATCTGCGCGGCGGACATCTCGGCATGGGGCGGCATCTCGAAGGCGCGGAACTCAACCAACCCGCGCCGGCCCGAGCCGCCATTGGGGGCGTACATCTTGTCGATGCAGAATTCCGTGCGGTGGCCGTTGCCGGTCATGTCGCACAGGATGTTGCGGAACAGCCGGTCCACCAGCCAGGGCGGGGTTTGGTTCTGGCGGCCCACCTGCTGGAAGGCGATCTCCAGCTCGTTCACCGCATCGTCGCGCGCTTCGTCGATACGCGGGTGCTGCGAGGACGGGCCGATGAACAGGCCGGAGAACAGGAAGCTGAGCGAGGGATGGTTGTGCCAGAAGCCGAGCATGGACTTCAGCAGATCCGGGCGGCGCAGGAAGGCGCTGTCCGCCGGGGTGGGGCCGCCCATGACCACATGGTTGCCGCCGCCGGTGCCAACATGCCGTCCGTCCATCATGAACTTTTCGGCCGCCAGCCCGACCTCGCGGGCCGTCTCGTAAAGCTGGGTGGTGCGTTCCACCATCTCGCCCCAGCTTCCCGCCGGGTGGATGTTCACCTCGATCACGCCCGGGTCCGGGGTGACGGAGAAATTGATCACGCGCGGATCCTCGGGCGGCAGGTAGCCTTCCAGCACCACCTTGCGGCCGAATTCCTGGGCGGTCTCCTCCACGGCGGCGGTCAGCTCCAGCCAGTCCACCACGTCGTAGAGCGGCGGGTAGAAGACGTGGATGATGCCATCGCGCGCTTCCACCGCTAAGGCGGTGCGCACGATGCCCGGTTCCTCGCGCCCCACCACCGGGGCCTCCTGTGGCACGGGGCGGAAGCCCTCGATAGTTGAACCGCCGTAACCCTCGCGGGTCATCTGCATGGAATCACGCCGGGGCAGTTTCTCGCGCGGGGCGAAGGGGTCGGTCTCGTAATCGGCCTCGATATGCGAGGGATCGGCCCAGGGCAGGCTTTCCAGCGGCAGACGCAGGCCGATGGGGCTGTCGCCGGGGATGAGGAACATCGTGTCGTCGCGGAAGAACCACTTGCCGGACTGCCAGTGGCGGGCGCCATCCATGATCACGCGGCGTAGCGGCAGCACGGAGCCCACGGAAGACGCCAGCCCCTGCCCGAATACCTTGGCCAGACGGGCGCGCTCCAGCGGGTCGCGTAGCTTGGAATCCTCGGCGAGGACATTCGCCGGCAGGCGCTTCTCCTTCCAGAGGTAATAATGGATGTCCTCATAGGCCTTGTTGACGAGGCCGGGGTCAACCTGCAGCCGCTCGGCCAGAGCCTGGGCGAAGGTCTCGGTATCCGCCGCATTGGCGTTGTCGGTATCGTCGTCCGAGGCCAGCAGCTCCGGGTTCTTCCACACCGGCTCGCCATCGGCCCGCCAATGGGCGTGGATGGCCCAGCGCGGCAGTTGCTCACCCGGGTAATGCTTGCCCATGTTGTAGGTAAGCGCCGCCCCCTTGCTCCAAAGCGGGGCGAGCTTGCGGATCAGCCGTCCGGCATAGGCGCGCTTGGTGGGGCCCAGTGCGTCGATATTCCATTCCGCGCCTTCATGGTCGGTGGCGGAGACGAAAGTCGGCTCGCCGCCCATGGTCAGGCGCACATCGCCCTTGAGCAGCGTGCGGTCCACGGCGGCGCCGCGGGCCAGAATGTCCTGCCACTGCTTCGGGGTGTAGGGCTTGGTCACGCGCGGGGTCTCGGAGACGCGCTTAACCTCCATATGGAATTCAAACTCGGTCTCGGTGCCATCCTCGGCGACAAAGCCGCCGGAGATAGGGGCAGCCGATTGCGGGGATGGCGTGGCGGCAAGCGGGATATGCCCCTCGCCCGCGAACAGGCCGGAGGTGGCATCCAGCCCCACCCAGCCAGCGCCGGGCAGATACACCTCGGCCCAGGCGTGAAGATCGGTAAAGTCAGCCTCTGGCCCGGCCGCGCCGCCATCCACGGGCTTCACGTCGGCGGTGAGCTGGATGAGGTAGCCCGAGACGAACCGCGCCGCGAGGCCCAGATGCCGCAGCAGGTTCACCATCAGCCAAGCAGAGTCGCGGCACGACCCCTTGCCCAGGCCCAGCGTTTCCTCGGGCGAGTACACGCCCGGCTCCATGCGCACCACGTAGCTGATGCGCTCATGCAGAACGCGGTTGACCTCCACCAGCATATCGACGGTCCGTGGGTCCTTGCCGTCGAATGCTTCGCGCATCTCGGCGATGAGCGCGGTAAGCAGCGAACCGGGGGCGTTGAGCACACGGAACGGGGCGAGTTCCTCGGCCAGAACCTCGTCATACGGGAACGGGTAAGTCTCGGCCTGCTCCTCCAGGAAGAAGTCGAACGGGTTGATCGTCGCCATGTCGGCAACCACGTCCACCACCACATCAAAGCTCGTCACCCGCTCGGGGAAGACCACGCGCGCCAGGAAATTACCCTGCGGGTCCTGCTGCCAGTTGAGGAAGTGCGGCTTGGGCGAAACCTGCAAGGAGTAAGAGATGATGGGGGTGCGGGCGTAAGGAGCGGGACGGAGACGGATCGTCTGTGGGCCCAGGGTCACTGGACGGTCGTATTTGTACGAGGTGCGATGCGTGATGGCGGCGTGGATCGACATGCAGGCTCCTTACTTTCCGATTGCCACGTCAACACGCATATGAGGTTTTTGCAACGCAATGCTGCGGCTTTGCCAATGGTTTTTGCAGGCTGTGCCTCGGAAGATTTTACAGTGCCACAATGATGGCTATAGTTTAGGCAACACTCCTTCCGTTTTGGCTGCTGTTTGCCCTTTTTGGCTCCAACCGTTTGTGAGCACACTTCTCGAATGTCGTGTTTTCGCCGCTGATGCACGCTATCTGCAATTCGCCTGGCATGCGGCGGCAGAGCCTGACCGCTGCTTCGACCTGCGTTGCTGGTGCATGGCATGGCCGCCCCGCAAGCCTTAGCGGAACTGCTGGCAGATTTGCCCTGGCCGGGGCTGATACCCGCCGGCTTGTGGGGGCGCTGGTAGGAGTCACCTGCGCCTTTTCACCACGCTGCGTGGATCTCGCCCCGGAGGCGATCCGGGCTTGGCGGGCGGCTTTTAGCCGAGCTTGATCAGCACATGGTGCTTTTTGCCGGCCGAGAGCTTCTGCTCCGGCTTAGGCGCGATCATCTGCGCCTCGTCGGCAACCACCACGTCGTCCAACCGGCCGCCACCGCCGCGGATCAACCGGCGCGCCTCGCCATTGGTGGCGGCTAGCCCGGCCTTCACAAACAGCGCGAAGGCGGGGATGCCCTCGCCGAACTCGGCGGCGGGGATGGTGATGCTCGGCAGCCCGTCCGCCGCCACCCCCTGCTCGAACAGCTTGCGCGCGGCCTCGGCGGCTTCCTCGGCAGCGGCGCGGCCATGGGCCAGAGCTGTTGCCTCGGTGGCCAGGATGATCTTGGCCTGATTGATCTCGGCCCCGCCGAGCTGCTCCAGCCGGGCGATCTCGTCCAGCGGCAGATCGGTGAACAGCTTGAGGAAGCGGCCAATATCGGCGTCTTCGGTGTTGCGCCAGAACTGCCAGTAATTATAGGGGCTCAGCTTCTCGGCCGAGAGCCACACCGCGCCCGAGGCGGACTTGCCCATCTTGGCGCCAGAGGCCGTGGTGATGAGCGGCGTGGTGAGGCCGTACACGCTCTTCTGCTCGGTGCGGCGCACCAGCTCGATGCCGGAGACGATGTTACCCCACTGGTCCGAACCGCCGAACTGCACCACCACGTTCTCACGGCGCAGCAACTCGCGGAAATCATAGGATTGCAGGATGGAGTAGTTGAACTCCAGGAAGGTCAGCCCCTGCTCGCGCTCCAGCCGTTGCTTCACGGAATCGAAGGACAGCATGCGGTTGACGGAGAAATGCACGCCGACATCGCGCAGCAGGGCGATGTAGGAGAGCTTGTCCAGCCAATCGGCATTGTTGACCAGCACCGCGCCCTTCGAGAAATCGATGAAGGCTTCGAGGTTCTTGCGGATGCCGATGAGGTTCTCGCCGATCTTCTCCTCGGTGAGCAGTTGGCGGGCTTCCTCGCGGAAGCTCGGATCGCCGATGCGCGTGGTGCCGCCGCCCAGCAAGGCCACCGGCTTGTGCCCATGCTTCTGGAACAGGCGCAGCAGCATGATGGGGATCATGTGCCCGACATGCAGGCTGTCGGCCGTCAGGTCGAACCCGGCATAGCCCGCGATGGCCCCGGCGGCGCAGGCGGCGTCCAGCGCCTCCTCGTCGGTGCATTGAAACACAAAGCCGCGGGCCTTCGCCTCGGCCAGAAATTCGCTTTTCGCCATCATCACGCTCCTGTGGGCCGGGGCGGTAGCACAGCCTCACGGCTGCGCAAAGCCACGTCCTCCCACACCCGCCAAACCGCCAGCGTCACCACAAGCGGCGTGAACAGCACGCCGGTGAGAGCCGAGACGGTGGGGCAGAACACCGGCCAGAGCCAAAACGCGACCTCACGCAGCCCGATCCGCCAGCCCCGGCGCTCGGCCAGCGCCGCCAACAGGGCGGAGGCGGCGACCATGTCGTCGGTATAGCCATAGGGCGTGGCCAGCAGCGAGAGCAGCGCGGTAAACGCGGCCTTGTCCAGCACTTCCATCTTTCCCTTGGCCCAGAGCCAGACAGCGCCCGCCATGACCAGCCCCGCGGCGGTCAATTGCACAGCCCCCGCCAGCCCGACGCTCGCATGCAGGCTGCGCAGCATCCAGAAGATGGAAACGCCGCTGGCCTGGGCGGTACGCGGCGCGAATGTGGCGGTGAGCAGCGTGGCGCTCCCGGCCCGCCCATGGCCCAGATACGCTTGCCAGACCGGCCAACCGAACAGCGCCAGAGTGAGTAGTACCAGCAACGCACAGATGACGGCAAACCCTGCCATGCCCCGCCAACTGCGCAAGCCCAGCAAGGCGGCGGGAACCAGAATGCCCGTCTGTGGCTTGCAGGTGAGCAGCCCCAGCAGCCCGCCCGCGACGAGCGGCCGGTCGGGGGCCCGCAGCAGCCCGGCTACGAGCAACGCGCCGCCAGCAACTCCCAGCTGCCCGAGCATGGTGTTCCACAGCGCGGCGGGGCTGAGCAGGGCCAGCACGATCACCAGCCAGGACAGCCCGCCCCAGCGCAGAACCGCCACGGCCAGGGCGATAAGCCCCAAGGTCCAGGCGAAGAATGCACTTTCGAAGGGCAAGTGCGAGATCAAGGCTGCGGGCAGTAAGAACGGTGGCGGGTATGGAAAATGCTCGGCATAACCACCAGGCAACGGAAATAAAGCGCCAGGGCGCAGGGGAGAGAGGAACTGATGCAGCACCTCTGCCGGCAAGCGCACCGTTAAACCTGCGCGCCAAAAATCCGAGAAATCACATTCCGGGCGGCCGCAGGGCTGGTCGTTGCCTATCGGCAGCGCGCTGGTGAGATAGCCCAGACGCGGCAACATGAAATGGAGAAAGATCGCGATCCAAAGCCCCCAAAAGGTGAGCAGCCCCCCATAAGTGCCCAGTCCCCGCGCCAGCCGCGCATATTCCCTCAACCGTGTCACGCCGGCTCCTTCCAGCCTGCTTCCCACAGCGTGCGGCCCAACGCCAGCGCCACGATGATGGGCGTAAACAGCACGCCAGTCGCCATGGAGACTGGCTGGCAGATGGCGGGCCACATCCAGAACAGCGCATCGAGCATGCCGATCTGCCAGCCCCGCCGCTCGGCCAAAGCCGCCAGCACAATGGAGAAGCCAACCATATCGTCGGTATAACCATAGGGTGTGGCAAGCAGGGTCAAAATCACGGTGAGCGCCACGCGGTCTAGCGGTGCAAAGCCGGGAGAGCGCCAGAGCCACGCCGTGGCGGCAAAGGCAAGCAGCAGAATGGTTGCCTGTACCGCGTAAGCCAGCCCAAGCCCAGCCCCCAGACTGCGCAGCAGCCAGAACACTGAGACTCCACTGCCCTCAGCCACCCCCGGCGCAAAGGGAGCGTTCAGCAGCGAGATGCCGCCATGCGCCCCGGCGTGCAGGTAATCGTGCCAGACCGGCCAGCCGAAACAGAGCAACACAGCGAGTGACAGGGTGGCGCAGCAGAGCAAGAAGCCTTGCCCAGCACGCCAATTCCGCCCGCCCACGAGCACGGCCGGAACCAGCAGACCGAACTGCGGCTTGCATGAGAGAAGCCCCAATAGCGCGCCGCCTGCCAACGGCCTGCCCGGCGCCAACATCCCAGCCACCAGCAGCGCACCGCCGATTAGCCCCATTTGCCCCAACTCGATATTCCACAGCGCCGCCGGGCTGAGCAGCGCCGCCGTTATCACCGGCCAGGACAGCTTGGCCCAGCGCAGCGCCAAGGCTGCGGCGGCGATCCAGGCGGCGGTCCAGACAAAAAACGCAGGCTCGAAGGGCAGATGCGAGATCAGCCCTGCCGGCAGCAGCATCGTCGGTGGGTAGGGAAAACCCTCGTGATATCCGCCAGGCAGGGGAAATTGCACGCCAGGGTGTACCGAAGGATGCGGGAAACTCCCCCCAGGCAGACGTGCCGTCAGCCCCGCGCGCCAGAAATCGGAGAAATCGCATTCGGGCTTTAAGCAGGGCGGGTCATTGCCTATGAGCAAATCGGTGGTGAGATACCGCAAGCGCGGCAGCATCTTGCCCAAAAACACTTGGAACCACAGCGCCCAGAGGCACAAAAGCACTCCCCAGGCCGCCATCCGCCATGCCAGCCTGCCATATTCGTATAAGCGCGTCTGCACCAGCGGCCTTCTCTCTTTTGTAAGCAAACGCTAACACAAATTACATGCACACCAAACCGTTACGCGCCATTGGCCTCATGTCCGGCACCTCTCTCGACGGCGTGGACGCCGCCTGGATCGAGACCGACGGTGAACGCATCGCGCATTTTGGTCCCACGGTGATGCTGCGCTACGAGGACGATTTGAGCGCCGATTTGCGCCGTCTGTTGGATCTTGCTCCTACCCTTTCGCCGGACGATCCGTTCCCGAAGCAGGTGGAGGAACGCCTTACTCGTGACCACGCCATCGCGGTAAGCATGGTCGGACGCTCGGCCGATGTCATCGGCTTTCACGGCCAGACGATTCTGCACGCCCCCGAGGCGCACCGCACTTGGCAGATCGGCGATGCCGCACTGCTCGCGCACATTGCGCGCATCCCCGTGGCGTATGACTTCCGCAGCGCCGATGTCGCGGCTGGGGGCCAGGGCGCGCCCTTTGCGCCGCTGTTCCATGCGGCTTTGGCGCACGATCTGCCCAAGCCGCTGCTGGTGGTGAATATCGGCGGGGTAGCCAACATCACTTGGCTGGGGCCGAATGGCGAGATCGTCGCCTGCGATACCGGCCCCGGCAACGGCCCGCTGGACGATCTGGCGCAGAAACATCTCGGCCAGCCCTACGACAAGGACGGCGCGCTCGCCGCCTCGGGCCGGGTGGATGAAAGCCGCCTCGCCACACTGCTGGCGCATCCGTATTTCGCCAAACCCGCGCCCAAATCGCTGGACCGGCTGACGTTCTCGGGGCTGATCGCCTTGGCCATCGAGGGCCTGAACCCGCCGGACGCCGCCGCCACGCTGGCCGCGTTCTCTGCCACCGCCATTGCCCGCGCCCCCGTGCCTGCCCCGCCTTTGCGCGTGCTGGTGGGTGGTGGGGGACGGCATAACAAGCATCTGATGCGCCTGCTGGCCCAGCTATTGCCGGTGCCAGTGCAGCCGGTGGAAGCTGCTGGCTGGGACGGCGATGCGTTGGAGGCGCAATGCTTCGCCTATTTAGCGGTGCGTTCCCTGCGGGGCTTGCCGCTGTCTTTGCCCTCTACCACAGGCGTGCCCGCGCCTATGCCGGGCGGACGACTTCAGCGGGTAATCTTGTAAAGCGTCCACCCCTCCGCATTCCGCCCGGCGGCGCTGAGCCAGGGCGGCGGCGTGCCGGCTTCCAGCGTATCCCATAGCGTGGCCTTGGGCAGATCAGCCACCAGCAGATACCGTGCCGGGCTGGGGCAGAATAGCACATAAGCCGCTCCCGTGGCGGTGACCTCCGGTGGTACGGCGATGCCAGGCACAGCGCGCCAAGCGGCGCGGTCGCGCATGTAACCGGCGATTCCGTGGTGGAACAGGGACCCCACCGTCTGCACATGGGTGCGGTAGAGAAGCTCGGGCGCGGCCTCGGGCCCTGCCAGCACCACATCCCCGGCGGCCTGGGCCAGCAACGGGGCAATGTTATGCAGCTTGCAACTTGGGTAGTTCCGCACTGGCGTTGCGGCGGTTTGCTTGGGGGAAGCGTTGGCGATCGCCGCCAACTCCGGCACGCCGAACACCAGCGCCAGCAGCCCAACCCGCGCCAAGCTGGCAAACAGCGGCTTCTCAGCCAGCCCGACGCTCGCCTGACTCAGTGCCACTGGCAGCATCGCCGCGGCGAAAATCGTGGAGAAGCCGACGAAGAGCAGGAACTTGGCGCCCAGTACCAGCGCCACCGCGCCGCACAGGGCCAGATACAGCCAGATCACGCGGCCATCGCCTCGCGGCTTCAGCATCTCCGGCGTCAGCAATGCCCGCACCCGATCATGCCGGCGCAGCCCGCGCCACAGCGCATAGGCCAGGGCGGCGGCACCAGGAAACAGGAACATCACCGCATCGCGCCCGTGCACCGGCATCTGCTCGGTGATGACGCCAAAGAACGCCTGCGCCTGATTGGGTGGCAGAATCCCGTAAGGCCCCAGCACCACGCCGGGGAATATCGCGACCCACACGCCAAACAACGCCGCCAGTACCACGAACCCGGCCACGCCGCGCCAGCGCCGGTTTGGCAACCTCGTCAGCATCGAAGCGCCCGCCAGGAACAGGAGCCCCATCGCGGCATAGACGCAAGAGAGACGGTCAACCTCAGGCGCAAAATACCCGCCCGCCGGAGGGTCGATGAACAGTCCCACCATCAGCACGTCGAAGCACCCGGCAGCGGTGGTGAATAGCACGGTGGCGTTGGGCGTGGTGAACCAGCGCAGCAGCAGGCTGGCATAGGCCATCAGCACGAAGGGCATGGTCTCGGGCGTGAGCCAGATGGCGAAGCCACCGCTCAGGCCGGCGAGGAACCCGGCCCAGCTATTGTCCCGCCATGCCCGCGCGGTGAAACCAGCGGTGAGCGCGATCATCGCCAGCAGCAGCACATGGTAATGCACCACGCCCGGTACCGCGATGGTCACGATTCCCGGCAGCACGGCGGCGGCCAGGGCGGCGCTCCACAAATACCGCCGCAGCGCGAAGGGTTCCACCGCCCAGGCCAGCACCGCGCCGAGAAAGCCCACGCCCAGCGGCCCCAGCGCCAGCCCGGCGGCGAACAGCGCCTTATGCCAGCCGATGAACGGCGTCAGCGGCGCGGCCATCAGCCAGAGCAGCATATCCAGCAGACGGGACCATTCCACCATCACCCCCGCGCCGGACTGGTCCCCCGCCACGCTGGTGAGCAGATGCCCGGCCCGGATCCCCTGTTCGATGCGCAGAAGACGCATATAGGAATCCGGGTCCTGCAGATTGCCCGCAAGCACGGAAGGCCACGCCCCCATGCCGAGCAATATGTTCAGCCCGGCCGCCAGCAGGAATAGCGGAAGCAGATACATCAGCCCGCTTGCGCGCGGAAACCGGCCACGCCGCGCTCGATCTCGGTGACATGCCGGGGCGCGAAATGGCTGGCATCGGTGAGGCCGCAGGAATGCGCGATGATCTCAACCTCGTCACGCACCTTTTGGGCGTAGCGGGCCACGCGCACGGCCTTGTCCGCCGGGTCGAGCCCCTTGATCAACCGCTCATCGACAGCAGTGACACCCGTGGGGCAATGGCCGGTACCGCATTTCATCGCCTGGATGCAGCCCAGCGAGAACATGAAGCCGCGCGCAGATGAGATGAAATCCGCTCCCATGCACAACGCCCAGGCCACCTTGTCCGGCGTGATGAGTTTGCCTGAAGCGATGATGCGGATGCGGCTATCCAGCCCGTATTCGTGCCGCAGCCCAGCCACATAGGGCAGCGCCTCGGTAATCGGCAGGCCTACATAATCGGCCAGGGGCTCGGGTGCCGCGCCAGTGCCGCCCTCGCCACCGTCGATCTGGACATAATCCGGGCAATGCGCCGGGTTATTGGCACAGTAGGCGAACCATTCATCGACGAAGCCGGGATCGCCCATCACGAACTTCACCCCCACCGGCTTGCCGGTGACGGTGCGCACATGCTCGATGAAGACGCCCAGCTCGCGGATATTGCCGATATCGGTATGGCGGTTGGGGGAGATGCTGTCCTTGCCCTCGGGGATACCACGGATCTTGGCGATCTCTGGCGTCACCTTATGCGCGGGCAGGATGCCGCCCTTGCCGGGCTTCGCGCCCTGGGCCAGCTTCACCTCGAACATCCGCACCTGCGGATAGGCCGCGATCTCGCGCAGCCGGTCATCGGAGAGATTTCCGTGCTCGTCGCGCACGCCGTATTTCGCGGTGCCGATCTGCATGATCAGATCTCCCCCGCCATCGAGGTGGAATTGAGAGAGCCCGCCCTCGCCCGTGCTCATCCACACGCCCGCCATCTTCGCCCCGCGCGAGAGCGATGTCACAGCCGCGCGGCTGAGCGCGCCGTAGGACATGCCCGAGATGTTGAAGAAGCTCTTGGCCATGTATGGCTCGCGGCTTGCGCCGGGGCCTTCCGTGATACCGATCTGCTTGCCGGGATAGGGCCTCTTGTCCTCATCGAGGATGGGAAAGGCGGCGTTGCGGAAGATGAAGCTCGGCACGTTCTCGGAGCCGAAGCTGATGAGGTTGGATAGCCCCTTGGCCGAACGGTATACCCAGCTGCGCTCCAGCCGGTTGAACGGGCGTTCCGCCCAGTCCGGCAGATATTGGTACTGGCGCATGTACTCGCCCCATGTCTCGGCGAAGTAGCGGACATGGCCGATGACCGGGTAATTGCGCAGAATGGTGTGCTTGGTCTGGCGGATGTCGTGAAGATAAACCGCCGCCACGCCAAGCCCGAGCAGCACGATGATAAATTCCAAACCCAGCATGTGGCTCCCCCATTTTCTGGCGGCGCCTGTTTAGCTGTTCCTCCCTTGGTGAGCCACCCGCACAGGGCGCGGCAGCCATGGTTCAGGCGCCGCGCCCCGGCAACCAGATGGTAAAGGTGGAGCCTTTGCCTGTGTCGCTGTCGATTATCAGCCGCCCGCGATGGCGGTTGACCACATGCTTGACGATGGCAAGCCCGAGCCCCGTGCCGCCGACGGCGCGGGAGCGCCCCTTGTCCACGCGGTAGAAGCGCTCGGTCAGGCGTGGGATATGCTCACGCGGGATGCCGATGCCCTCGTCGGCCACGCTGACGGCCACGCCGCCGGGCTCGAAGCGTGGGTCCGGCGCTGCGGAGGCGGTCAGTTTTATCACGCCGCCGGGCTTGCCGTATTTCAGCGCGTTGTCGAGCAGGTTGCTGAACACCTGGGTCAGCTGGTCGGCATCGGCGGGGATTTTCGGCAGGTCGGGCGGCGCGTTCACCTGCAGCTTGGTGTTGCCGGCCTTCAGCATCGGCTCCATGCCGGCGGCGATGCGCTCCAGCAGCGGCGGCAGATGCACCAGCTCCTTGGGCGGCGAATGCTCGGAAATCTCGATGCGCGAGAGGTTCAGCAGGTCACCGATGACGCGCTGCATCCGCGCCGCCTGCTCAGCCATGATGCCAAGGAAGCTCTGCTGAGCCTCAGGGTCATCCGCCGCCGGGCCGCGCAGGGTCTCGACGAAGCCGATCAGGCTGGCCAGCGGCGTGCGCAGCTCATGGCTGGCATTGGCCACGAAATCGGCGCGCATCCTCTCCAGCGCGCGTTCGCGGGTGCGGTCGCTGATGAGCATGTAGACAGGTTCGCCGACGGGGATCAGCGTCACCTCCAACTCCCGCGCCACCGGCACGGCCAATGCGATCTCGCGCCGCACCGCCTGCTTGCGCGCCCTGGTTTCGGCCAGGGCGTCGCGCACGTCCGGGTGGCGCAGCAGGGCGGCCATCTCGTTGCCGAAGGCGGTGATCGCGCTGTCATTGCGCCAAAGAACCCGGCTATCCGCGTCCAGCTTCATCAGCGGGTCGGGCAGGCGTTCCACCAGGGCCCGGTCCTCCGCCGTGCTGGCAAGCTGGCGGGTACGGGAGAGACGCTCGGCATGGATCAGGCGGATCGCCTCCTGTCCCAGCTGGCGCATCCCCGGCACCAGCAGCGTGGTCTCGCTGGGCAGCTTCTCGGGCGCCACGCGCAGTGCCCGCACCAGGCGCGTCATCACCACCAGATCTCGCCCCAGCAGGATGCTGAACGCCACCCCCACGGCCGTGCAAAGCGCCCAGGCGATGAGTGCCGGGATGAGCCGCAGCTCGCCCGAGAACACCAGCGCCACGAACACGAGGCTCGGCAACGCCGCCAGCGCCAGGAATAAGGCGAACGCGGCCGGCCAGGCTTTGTCGAGCATTTTTTCTTTCCGTGTGCTGTTTAGGGCTGATTGAGACTGCTGGGGGCTGGCGAGGTGATGGTGGGCTGGCCCGGCTGCACCGAGAACACCGCCAAGCCTCGTTTCACCGTGCCGTCAGGATGCAGAACCAGCACGCCATTGGTTCCGGTAAAGCCGGAGGGGGCCGTCAGCACGCTGCTGGTATAGCCGCCCTCGCCCGCCGCGAGCTTGGCCATGGCCGCGGCGTCGAACGCCACATCGGCAATGGCGGGCGGGGCCGCGCCATAGGCGCTCTGGTACTTGGCATCGAACGCGGCTGAGGCCGCCGGGTCGGGAGCCGCGTACAACGCGCCGACCAGCACGCTCTGATTGGCCATTTGCGGTGCGATGTTGGCCCACAGCGCCGGGCCCAGGAATTGCACCTGCGGCGGGGTGACATCGTAATAAGGCAGGAAATTCGCCATCTCGGCCAGGGTGTTGGCGTCGGTTGCGCCGATGAACAGCGCGTTGAAGCTGGGCGGGGGGATCTGCTGGTGGCGCAGCTTGTCGGCCTGGGCGCGCCCGGCGGCGGTCCCCAGATCCTGCGCGTGCTTGATCTGGTTCATCAGCCCCTGGCCGCGATTGCTGAAATCGGAAAGCTGCTCCACCGCCTGGTTCACGTTGGAGAAGCCCGGCTGGTAGAAGGTGATTTGCGCCGCCGGTTCGCCGAGCTCGGAGGCCTGGGCGCTGATTGCGTCGCTGAGATGGTGGCCGAAATCATTGTCCGGCAGCAAGGCGGCAAGCTGGGTGCGCCCGGAATCGGCGGCCACCCGCAGCACGCGCTGCACCTGCTGCGCCGGGGTGATGCCCAGCGGCCACACGCCGGGAGAGGCCGCTGTGCCATCATTGGTGAAAGCCAGCACATTCACCCCGGCGGAATGGGCGATGGGCGCCACGGCCTGGGTCTCGGCGGAGGTGAGCGGGCCGATGATGATGCCGTCGCCAGCCGCCAACCCGGCCTGCGCCGCCGCCACCGCGCCCTGCGGGGTGCCGCCCGTGTCGCGCACGTCCAGCGCGGGGGCGCCATTGGCCGGGAAAGCCAGCTTCGCCGCGTTCACCAGCGCCTGGCCCACCGGCGCGAGGTTGCCCGTGAGCGGTGCCAGCAGCAGCACGTTGCCGCTGGTGCGGCCATAGGCGTTAGGCGCCGAAGATGCCGCCGAGGGAGCGAGCTGGGCGGGCGGCCCGGCGTTGAGTGGCGCCTGTGGCACTTGACCAACGCAGCCAGCAAGCGCCAGCGTGCCGCCCAGGAGTACATATGAGCGAAGAGACGGCACAAGACGCGAATAAGGACGAGACAACGGCACGGCCCTCCGTGAGCGGGGATATTGCGGCTTCATTGCCGTCCCTTGTGCTGGTTTCCACCCCAATCGGCAACCTCCAAGATTTTCCCCCCCGCGCGCGGGAAACACTAGCCAAGGTTGACGTGATTCTGTGTGAAGATACACGGACGAGCGCCACGCTGCTGCGCGCTCACGGGATCAACACCCGCACCCAGGCGCTGCACGAGCACAACGAATCGGCGCGGATTCCGGCGCTGGTGGAAGCGATGCATGGAGGCGCGCGCTTCGCCCTGATCTCGGATGCCGGCACGCCGCTGGTCTCCGACCCAGGCTACCGGCTGGTGCGCGCGGTGATCGATGCCGGGCTGAAACTCTCCGGCATCCCCGGCCCCAACGCGGCGCTGCTCGCCCTCACCCTCTCCGGCCTGCCGCCGCATCCGTATCTGTTCAGCGGTTTTCTGCCGCCCAAATCCGGGGCGCGGCGGGCGGCGTTCACGACGCTGCGCGGGGCGGAGCTGGCCGGGCTGAGTGCCACGCATCTGTTCTACGAGGCCCCGCACCGTCTGGCCGAATTCCTGGCCGATGCCGCCGCGTTGCTCGGCCCCCGCCCCTCCGCCGTGTGCCGGGAACTGACCAAGCATTTCGAGGAAGTGCGCCGGGGCACGCTGGACGAACTCGCCGCGCATTACGCCGAACATGCGCCGCGCGGGGAGATTTGCGTCGTCATTGGCCCGGCCTTGGCCGAGGAAGCTAGTGCCGAGACGCTGGATGAAGCCCTGCGCACGGCGCTTGCCAGCATGTCGGTCAAAGACGCAGCCGCCGCCGTGGCCACGGCCACCGGGCTGCCGAGGAAGCAGGTCTATGCCCGGGCCTTGCAGTTGGGGCGGGAATGATTGCCGCGCCGAGGGTTGGGCGGAGATTTCTCTCCACTACATAAAGCGGGGAGGTAAGCACCAATGACCGGGACGGCGCAGGCGGTTGAAATTTTTTGCCAGGATGGTGTTCGCCTTGGCGGTCATTTGTGGCGCCAAGGGGCTAGAGACCGCGCGGGCATCGCCGTCATCAACCCCGCCACCGGCGTGCTGGCGCGCTACTACCACCGCTACGCCGCCTATCTCGCCGCCAACGGCTTCGATGTCCTCACCTACGACTACCGGGGCATAGGCGCCTCCCGCCCGGAATCTCTGCGCGGTTGCCGGTACAGATGGCAGGACTGGGGGACGCAGGATTTCGACGCGGCTTTGCGCTACGCCGCTGCCGAGGCTCCGGGGGCGAGGCTGCTGGTGGTCGGGCACAGTATCGGCGGCTATCTGCCCGGTTTGTCGCCGCATGCGCGCCAAATTACGCGCCTGCTCACCGTGGGCGGACAGTACGGCTACTGGCGGGATTACGACCGCGCCAAACGCGCTGGGCTGTTCTTCAAGTGGAATATCGCCATGCCAGCGCTCACCGCCCTGTATGGTTACTTCCCTGGCAAGCGGCTTGGCTGGCTGGAGGATCTGCCCGCTGGGGTGGTTAGCGAATGGAGCTTCCGCCGCGCCCGCATGGAACTCGCCCACAGGCCGGAGGAGCGGGCGGAGATCCTTGCCCGCTTCGCCGCCGTCACCGCGCCGATTTTGGCCGTGACCCTAACAGATGACGAATTCGCCACGCCCCGGGCCATTGCCCGTACGCTGCGCTACTACCGCAACGCTGCGCGCGAGGCGGTGCGGCTGCGCCCGGACGATCTGGGGCATGAAAACATCGGCCATTTCGGCCTGTTCCACGCGCGCCACGCGGCGGATTTCTGGCCCGCCACGCTGGCTTGGCTAAGCGGCGGGGAAAACCCGTGGCCGCACCGCCTGATGGAGGTTCAGGGATAAAGCCGCCCCGTCTCCCAACCCGTCTCTGTCTTGCTGAAGATGAAGCGGTCATGCAGGCGGAAATCGATCCCCTGCCAGAACTCGAAGTAATCCGGCGCCAGCTTCCAGCCGGACCAGAATTCCGGGCGCGGCACGGGCTGGCCCTGGAAGCGGGTCTCCACCTCCTCCAGCCGCGACTCGAACACCTCGCGCGAGGGCAGAGGGCGGGACTGCTGGGACGCCCAGGCGCCAAGCTGGCTCATACGCGGGCGGCTGGCGAAATAGGCATCGGCCTGTTCGTCGCTCACCTGCGTCACGCTGCCCTCGATGCGCACCTGCCGGGCCAGGCTCTTCCAGTGGAACAGCAGCGCGACATGGTTGTTCGCCTGCATGTTCTGCGCCTTGCGCGAGCCGAGATTGCCGTAGAACGAGAAACCGGACTTATCCCAGGACTTCAAGAGCAAGATGCGCGCGGCTGGGCGCCCGTCCGCGCCCACGGTCGCCACGGTCATGGCGTTGGGGTCGTTCGGCTCGCTGCCTTCCGCCGCGGCGAACCACTCGCCAAATTTCTTGAAGGGGTCCTCACTCATTGTAGAAACAAGCCTCCGGAGTTCATTCACCCTTGATCGGGTGACATACTCTATGCCACCACCCAGCCCCAGAGACGATAGCACCACGGAGATTTAGCCCCATGCCGGATACCCAAGCCGAAATCGCCCCGCCGCGCGGCACGCTCATGGCGGGTAAGCGCGGGCTTATCATGGGGGTGGCGAATAACCGCTCCATCGCCTGGGCCATCGCGCAAGCCGTGGTGGCGCAAGGGGGTGAGGTCGCCTTCACCTACCAGGGCGAGGCGCTGGAAAAGCGCGTGCGCCCTCTGGCCGCCTCCATCGGCGCGGATTTCCTGGTCCCCTGTGATGTGTCGGACGACGCGGCCATCGACTCGGCCTTCGAGGCGCTGGACAAGAAATGGGGGAAGATTGACTTCCTGGTCCATGCCATCGGATTCGCGGATAAGAACTTCCTGCGCGGGCGCTACCTCGACACCCCGCGCGACGTGTTCGCCCAGGCCATGGACATTTCCTGCTACTCCTTCCCGGCTGTCGGCCGCCGCGCCGCGGCGCTTATGCGCGATGGCGGCTCGCTGCTGACGCTGACCTATCTCGGCGCCGAGCGCTGGATGCCGCATTACAACGTGATGGGCGTGGCCAAGGCCGCACTTGAGGCCAGCGTGCGGTACATGGCGGCTGATCTCGGCCGCGACAATATCCGCGTCAACGGCATCTCCGCCGGCCCGATCAAGACGCTTGCCGCGAGCGGCATCGGCGATTTCAGCTACATCCTGAAGTGGAACAAGTATAACGCGCCGATGCAGCGCAACGTGGAGCTGGAGGAAGTGGGCGGCGCCGGGCTTTATATGCTCTCCGACCTTTCCAAGGGCGTGACCGGCGAGATCCACCATGTGGATTGCGGCTACCATATCGTCGGCATGAAGAACCCGGACGCGCCGGACATCTCCATCGCGAGCGAATAAGGTATGTCCTTCAATACCTTCGGGCAGTTGTTCCGGGTCACCACCTGGGGGGAGAGCCATGGGCCGGCCATTGGCTGCGTGGTTGATGGCTGCCCACCGGGCATTGAACTGTCCGAGGCGGATATCCAGCCGTTTCTGGACAAGCGCCGCCCCGGCCAGTCCCGCTTTACCACCCAGCGGCAGGAGCCGGATCAGGTGAAGATCCTCTCCGGCGTGTATGAGGGGCGCACCACCGGCACGCCGATCTCGCTGCTGATCGAGAATACCGACCAGCGCTCGAAGGACTACGCCAACATCGCCGAGCGCTACCGCCCCGGCCATGCCGACGTGGCGTATGACATGAAATACGGCCATCGCGACCCGCGTGGTGGCGGGCGCTCATCGGCGCGCGAGACGGCCATGCGCGTGGCCGCCGGGGCCATCGCTCGCAAGGTGTTGGGGGCGGAGGTGGTGATCCGCGGCGCGATGACGGCGCTGGGCGCACATGGCATCGACCGCGCCAACTGGGACTGGGCGCAGGTGGACGAGAACCCCTTCTTCTGCCCGGACGCCAGGGCCGCCGAGGCGTGGAAAACTGAGTTGGATGCCATCCGCAAGGCGGGCTCTTCCATAGGCGCCGTGCTGGAAGTGGTGGCCGAGGGTGTGAAACCGGGCCTGGGCGCGCCGCTTTACGGCAAGCTGGACGCGGACATCGCGGCGGCGCTGATGAGCATCAACGCGGTGAAGGCAGTGGAGATTGGCGACGGTTTCGCCGCCGCCGCTCTGCGCGGTGAGGAGAATGCCGATGAGATGCGGATGGAGAACGGGAAGATCAAATTCCTCTCCAACCATGCGGGCGGGATTCTGGGCGGCATCGCCACCGGGCAGCCCATCGTGGCGCGTTTTGCCGTAAAACCAACGAGTTCCATCCTAATCCCCAAGCATAGCGTGAGCGCGGACGGCGAAGAGGTCGAGGTGATAACCAAAGGCCGGCATGACCCGTGCGTGGGCATCCGCGCCGTGCCGGTGGGCGAGGCGATGCTGGCTTGCGTGCTGGCGGACCATATGCTGCGCCACCGGGGCCAAGTGGGTAACTAGTCGCGCCCTTTTTTCAAGATGGGCGCGAAAAACTCTTACAAATGCCCGAGCTGGGCCGGGTCGGGGCCAAAGCCCAGCGCCACCGGGATGATGACGAACAGCCCGATGCAGGCGCTGCTGACCAGCACCATCAGCAACGACCGCCAGCCATCCAACGCCAGCCCGGCACGCAGGATCAGCCAGCGGTACCAGAACAGATAAACCCCCATCAGCGCCAGCGTGGCCAGTTCCGCCGTGCCCATGGCCACGCCAAACTGCACCAGGATCGCCCCGACGAACGAGCCTACCAGAAGCACCGGCAGCAGCGCCCAAAACGACCAGTTGAGCGCCGTGGCGGTGCGTAGCCAGAGCGGCTTGCGGCCAAACAGCCGAGCGAACTCGTACACCAGCACCGGCAGCACCAGCACGCCGCAGAGCCGGGCCAGCAGCCCCATCAGCGCCGTGCGCCAGTCCATCTGGATGGCCGTGACCATTGCGCCCACCAGCGGAAACGCGATGAGCGGCGCCAGCGAGGCGTAGAAATCATCCACTCCGCCGCCGAATTCCTTGATTCCGGCTGCATCACCCTTGGCCAGCCGCCATAAGCCGCGCAGGATCATGCGCAGAACGCCATGATCAAGGCCTTGTAGACTTCCGTCAGCTGGCGCAGATCGGCCACTGGCACGGCCTCGTCCACCTTGTGCATGGTGGCGCCCACCAGCCCGAACTCGGCCACCGGGCAGTAGCGCGAGATGAACCGGGCATCGGACGTACCGCCGCCGGTATTCTGCTCCGGGGTTACGCCGGTCACGCGCTCGATGGCTCCGGTCAGCGCCCCGATTTCCTTGCCCGGCTGGGTCAGAAAGGCCTCTCCGGAGATGCTTACTTCCAGCGTCGCATCCGGGGCGTGGCGGGTCAGCGCCTCGCGCAGATAAGCGGTCAGGGACGCGCCGCTGTGCAAATCGTTGAAGCGGATATTCAGCTTGGCCGTGGCCAGCGCCGGGATCACGTTGGTCGCCGGGTTGCCGACATCGACGGAGGTGATCTGCAAGCTCGACGGCTCGAAAAACGGCGTTCCCTCGTCCAGCTTCTTGCCAATCAGCTCATTCAGCAAGGGGATCAGCTTATGCACGGCGTTGTCGGCCAGGTGAGGATAGGCCGCATGCCCCTGCCTCCCTGGCACGGAAATGCGCGCATTCATGCTGCCGCGCCGCCCCACCTTCACCACATCGCCCACCCGGCCCCGGCAAGTTGGCTCGCCAACCACGCAGAAATCCGGGATCTTCCCATGCTCGGCCATCCATTCCAGCACCTTCACGGTGCCATCCTTGGCCTCGCCCTCTTCGTCGCCTGTAATCAGCAGCGAGACATGGCCGGGCACCTGGGAAGCCGCGGAGACGAACGCGGCGATGCCGCCCTTCATGTCCACGGCGCCCCGGCCATAGATGATCCCGTCCTGCTCGGTGGCGGCGAAGGGATCATGCGCCCAGCCCTCGCCGGGGGGCACCACGTCGGTATGTCCGGCGAAGCACAGATGCGCCCCCTGCCCTGGCCGCTCGGCGAAGAAATTCTCGATCTCGCCGAAACGCAGCCGCGTGACGGTGAAGCCGAGCCCTTCCAGCGCCTGGATGAGCACGCCCTGCGCGCCGCCATCCGCCGGGGTGACGGAGTTGCAGCGCAGCAGATCCTGGGCCAGGGCGACGGGGGCGATCACGCGCGCAGCAGCTCGTTGATCGAGGTCTTGGAGCGGGTCTGCACGTCCACGCGCTTCACGATCACGGCGCAGGCGAGGCTGGGGGAAGCGGGCGTCTTGCCCGGCAGGGTGCCCGGCACCACTACCGAATACGGCGGCACCTTGCCGTAGAAAATCTCGCCGGTCTCGCGGTCCACGATCTTGGTGGAGGCGCCCAGGAACACGCCCATGGAGAGCACCGCCCCCTGGCCGACGATCACGCCTTCGGCCACCTCGGAGCGGGCGCCGATGAAGCAGTCATCCTCGATGACCACCGGATTGGCCTGCAGCGGCTCCAGCACGCCGCCAATGCCCACGCCACCGGAGATGTGGCAGTTCTTGCCCACCTGCGCGCAGGAGCCGACGGTGGACCAGGTGTCGATCATCGTGCCTTCGCCGACATAGGCGCCGACATTCACGAAGCTCGGCATCAGCACCACGTTGGGGGCGATGAAGGCGGAGCGGCGGACCACGGCACCCGGCACGGCGCGGATGCCAGCGGCGGCGAATCGTGGCGCGTCCCAGCCCTGGAATTTAACCGCCACTTTGTCGAACACCGGCGCGCCGCCGGGGCCGTCCATCAGGCCGTTGGCGGAGAGGCGGAAGGAGAGCAGCACGGCCTGTTTCAGCCACTGGTTCACCACCCAACCCTCGGCACCGGGCTCGGCCACGCGGGCCTTGCCGGAATCGAGCAGCTCGAGCGCGGCTTCCACGGCGTCGCGCACCTCGCCGGTGGTGGCGGGGGAGATCTCGGCGCGCTTATCCCAGGCGGCCTCGATGATGGTCTTGAGATCGGTCGTCATGTCTTTCCCGTCTTGCGAATACGGGGCGGACCATGAGGGGCAGCGGCGGGCGATGTCAACGCGCCGGGGGCTGGTTAAACTGTTGTTTACGCAGCCGGGATAGACTCGAGGCATGATCGTGCCGCAGATTTCCGCCTTCAGCCCCGGAGCCCTGGCCGTTGCCCCAGGTACGCACTGGCTTACCGTCGCCGCCATGCTGACCGACCTCGCCTTCGAGACCGACCCGATGGGGCGCTTCACCGCCTTCGGGCCGGGCAAGGTTCTGGGCCAGCCGGCGGCTAATCTGCTGGGGCTAGAGCTGGCCAGCCTGCTCGCGGGCGGCACGGCCGAGGAGGAGGCGCTGAGCGCAACCCAGTTTCGCTCCATCGTCACCACTATCTGCCTGGAATGCGTGGCCTGGCACGGCAAACTGCGCCTCGCCTCGGCCGATGGCAGCACGCGCATGTACCGCCTGGCCCTGGCCCCGCGCATCACTGGCGCCAAGGTGGCGGGCGTTTACGGAATTTTGTTCGACCTGGAAGCCCCGGAGTTGACCCTGCCGGACGGCCATGCCGGGCATAATGGCCCCCCTGCCCTGCGCCACAACACCATGCTGGACGCAGAAACCGGGCTATGGTCCGGCCGCACCTTTGGCGACGAGCTGGGGCGGCGGTTCGACCGCTTGGACGTCGAGGGTCATCCCGGCTCGCTGATCTATCTAGGCTTCTCCCGCGCCACGTCGGGGCTGCGCCCGGCCATCGCGCTGCGCCTGGCCGAAGAACTGCGCGATGTGGTCCGCCCCACTGACCTGCTCGGGCGAATCGACGAAACCACGATCGGGCTGTGGTGCGACGGCATGGACCACCTCACCGCCGGGGAGCGCGCGGCGAAATTCTGCACCACCCTGCCGCCGCTACTGCCGCAGCACGCCGTGATCAGCGTGGGCGTGGGGCCGCGCTGGTCAAATAGCGGCGACCAGCCAGATACGGTGATGGAACACGCCGCCATCGCACTACGGCTGGCCGACATGGCCTGCCAGCGCGCGGGGGGCGAAGCCGCCGGCGCGTGGCGGGTATGGCAGGCTGATTAGGCTTTCTTGCAGGTCTTGATGCCGAACGGCAGGTAAGCCGGGCAGAAACCGATGAAGGCGGTGCCGAGCGGCACCAAGCCGATCAGGCCCCACAGCGTCTTGGGCCCAACAAAAACGAGGCTGAGCAGCACTAGGCCGACGATCGCGCGCAGAATCCGGTCGAGCGACCCCATATTTTTGATCATGATATGTCTCCGTTTTTAGTATTGAATAGCCGTGTGCGACATTATCACCAAAGCGGAAAAAACCGAGGGCCGCCAGGGTGTCCTTCTTCCCGGAATCTTGTTTCAGAGCCCGACATCGCCTAATTCCACGGCATGAGCGAGAACACCCAACAGAACGAGACCACCCCCCAGGAAGAGACGCTGCTGGAGGCGCCGGATCAGCGGATTGCGGCGCTGGAGCAGGAGCTTCAGGAGATGCGCGACAAATGGCTGCGCTCGGAGGCTGAAATGGCCAATCTGCGCGCCCGCACCAAGCGTGAGGTTGACGATGCGCGCGCCTTCGCCGTGCAGAAATTCGCCCGCGACGTGGTGGAAGCCGCGGAGAACCTCAAACGCGGCATCGACAGCCTGCCCAAGCGCACCGAGGACGAGCCCGAGATCGTCGCCAAGATGCGCGACGGCTTCGAGGGCATCGAGCGTTCCTTTGTCGCCCTCCTTGAGCGCAACGGCATCACCCGCCAGGACCCCACCGGCGCCGCGTTCGATGCCAATCTGCACCAGGCGATGGCCGAGCAGGAAAGCGCCGAGCACCCGCCCGGAACCGTTATCCAAGCCTGGAGCCAGACCTGGCAGCTCAATGGCCGCCTGCTGCGTCCGGCCATGGTCGTCGTCTCCAAGGCCCCTGCCGCCTGACGGCAAAACTCAGGGCTGGGTGGTGGGTTTCTCGCCGCCCAGCCCGAACAGCCCGCGCAGAAATCCAGGCGTGAAGGCGGAGAGCGGGTTCATCGCAACATGCGGGTCGGTGAGCGGGCCGCTCACATGGGCTCGCATCGCGAATACCCCGCCGCCCTTCTCGGGCGAGAATAATTTCCCCAGCAACGGCAATTTCCCCGGCAGCGCGTTCAGCGCGTAAAGCGGCACCACGGTGGTGTCGATGGAGCAGTTATCATCGGCCAGATTGATGCTGCCCGTGGCGGTAAACCCCAACGACGATGAAAACGCCCGCGCGCCGTTGAGCTTCAGCGTGCCATCCTGCACCGAGAACGGGATGACCGCGTGGTCGATGCGCATGCCCGGCCCGGAGACGGCATCGGCCACGCCGTACAACGTCATCGCCTGCAAAAATTTGGTCACTTCCGGCGCTTTGGCCAAACGGAGCTTCTCCAGCGTGGCCGTGCCCGTGGCAGGCTGGCTGCCACCATACACCGCGTCCAGCGCCAGCTTGCCGCCGGTGGCGTTGCCGTAAAGGTTCAGCGCGCGCAGCAGCGTGCCCGTGTCGTCAGAGCGCAGGGTGAGGCTTCGGCGCAAATCCTGCTGCGGCATAATGCCGAGGCTGAACCCATCGGCCTGGGCCTGGGCCTCGACGACCGTGCCGCCCAGCCCAGCGCCGGTGAAGGTAAAATCCTTCAGCCCGGGCGCCGGCGGCGCGGCGAGATAGGCCGTGCCGAAATTGAGCGTGGCGGCCCAGGCGGCGCCGCTGAATGTGTCTCCCTTCTTACCGTTGCCCGCCGTGCTTTGCTGTTTACGCCGTATATCCAGCACAGGCCCCGAGAGGCTGAGGCGCCACGGCTCACCTGCGTTGACCGGCGGGGTGAGGCTACCCTTGGCCCTGGTGCGGCCAATGGTGGCATTGGCCAGGGTAAAGCTGCCGCCCTCCTGCCCCGTACCTCTGATATCCAGCCCCGGCGCCTGAGCCTCAAGACCGGTTACCGCCGCCAGCTTGCCGTGTTCCAGCCTGGCGCTGATCGCAAGATGCCCGGCATCACCCGGCTGCTTCGCCCAGCCAAACTCCGGAAGGGCGATGCTCGCAGCCGTGATGTCCGAACTGACCGAGGCGGTTTGCGTCCCGCCGGACGGACCGCTCAGACGCAACGTGAACGGGGCCACGCCGCTGGCCGGGCCGCTCGCCGCCGTCGCCTGCTCCAGGCCGAGAAAATTCCAGAGCTGCGCCCCGGCGGCCCCCTGCATCTCGATCGTCGCCGGAGAGTCTTTAGTGCCGATTGCCTCCTCCATCGCCACCGTGGCGGGCTCGCCGGCAAAGTTCCCCTTGGCCTTCAGGCGCAAGGTCTGCGCGGTTACGTCGACGTCCACGCTGGTGTCGGTGAAGGAGAGAGGCGGCAGCAAGGAGACCATGTTCACCTTGCGCAGCTTACCCTGCACATGCAGCCCAGTATCGGCGAGATGCAGGTCCTGCACGAACGGGATCTGCGCGGTGACGTGGGCGGTGATGCTACCCTTGGCGTCCGCGACTCCTGGCGGAGCGTCGCGCAGCAGGTTGAGCGGCGGCGCGTTGAGCACGGCGAAGGCATCCGGCAGACTGGCGGCGAGATCGACCGCGAGATCGCCAACCTGGTCCTTTTGCGAGACGCCATGGATGGTCATGGTGCCGCCGGTAAGCGCGACACCAGCGACATGCCCGGCCTGGGCGGTGATGACCGCCGTATCACGGTCCGGCATGGTGAAAGTGCCGTCGAGCTTGGTGAGCGGGGTAATGCCCTTCAGCCAGATTAGCCGCAACGCCTGAGCGGTGAAGCCGCCGGTTACGGTATCGAGCTGTAGCGACGAAAGATCCTCCGGCGCGCTGAGCCCGAAGGTGAAAGCCGCGTTGCGGGCGAAACCCTCGGTGATATTGGCGGTTACCCAATCGCGGGTATGCGGAGCCGCCAGCTCCGGCCAGTAGCTGGGCAGATCCTCGGCCCGCACGGCATCCGCCGTGGCGGTGAGGCTGGCGGTCCAGTTCTGGCGCGCGCGGGCGGTGAAGCTGAAACCGACATGCGGCGCGCTGGCGCCAACGGGGGTTAGGTTCAACTTGCCGTCGGTGATGTCGATGGCGCTGGGTGCCGCGTGCAGCACGAAGCTGCCGCCGGTGATGGATTCGCTCAGGCCCGGCTGACCGACCACGCCGGGGCCAAGTGTGACGTAGAAATCGCCACGCGCCAAAGTGTAGCCCTTGCCAGGCCAGATATAGGCATGCACCGAGACCGGCGCCGTGGTGCCGGTGAAGCGCGCGCCTGAGCCGTCCACCCGCAAGGGCTGGTGCGCGCCGAAGATATCCGCGGGCGGGGCCACCATGTCCGCCGCCGGGACATTGACGAATTCCAGCCCTTCGGCATTGCGCACCGAGATGCCGCGCAGCCGGAAGGCGAACGGCACGCCGCCGCCCAGGTGATACCCAGCCCAGGTCAGCTCCGCGCCGTCCATATGCACCGAGATGCCCTGCCCCGAGGCCAGCGTGGCCATGCGCGAGGCCAGTTCCGGCAGTTCCAGCGGCCCGAAGGAGAGGCGGAACGCCAGCAGGCAGAAGCCTAGGATGCAGAGGATCAGCAGTAGTTCCAGAACACGGGCGAGCTGGTGAACGGCTTCGCCGAATATTTTCCAAACTTGACCTGGACGCTGCTTCATGAAGTTGTATCCGGCTTCATGGTATAGTATAAACCCCTGTTTTCCGCTGATTTTTTGGGGGTTGGGACGTGTCTCGCATAGGATATAGTTACACCAGATTTTCTACAGCCGTCCAAACAAGCGGCGATTCCCAACGCCGCCAAGACCAATTGGCAATTTCTTACGCCACCCGCCATAGCATCACTTTAGACACAAGCCTCAACCTACGGGACCAGGGGCTTTCAGCCTTCAGCTCTGCACACAAGAAAAGAGGCAATCTTGGTAAATTCTTGGCTGCTATCGAGTCGGGCAAAATAAAGCCCGGCTCTCTACTTCTAATTGAAGCTGTGGATAGGCTCTCAAGAGAGCATCCTATCACAGCCATGGATACAATTAGTCAAATTGTCCGAGCTGGTGTGGAAATTGTCACCTGTGAAGATGACACGGTATATTCCATGGCAACCCTCGACTCTGGTGCCATGCAAATTCTGGCTGGGAAACTTGAACAAGCCCGCATGTTTTCTAAACGCCATTCACGCCGCATGAATGGGGTATGGGAAGAGAAAAAGCTATCTGGTACGGTGCTAACCAAACTGGCACCCGGTTGGCTCAAGGTAGTTGATGACAAATATGAAGTGATCGAATCACGTGCGGCAGTTGTGCGGCGCATATTTGAAGAGACAGCAGCGGGGCTAGGCAGAGAGCGCATCGCCAAGCGACTCAATCAAGAAGGCATTCCAACTTTTTCCCGTGCAGAGCAAGGCGTCAAAGTCAAAAAGGTATCTACAAGCCAGTGGCATACCTCCACCATTCAAAGCATTATTAAGACCCGCTCTGCCCTTGGCTATTACCAGCCTCATGAATTGCGCGTTGCCAATGGCAGAAAGCGGGTTGCTGTTGGTGAAGAAAGATTGATTTATCCTCCTGTGATAGATGCTGCACTCTGGGAAAGAGCTACAGCCAGCATGAAAACCAGAGCAAGCACCGGGGGGGAGAAAGTTTTGGAGTGCGATAACCTGCTAAAGGGCATAGCCAAGTGTGCACACTGCATGGGCACAATGACCTATATGCGCCGTGCTCCACGCAATCCAAGATCGCAAGAGATGGAATATTTAGCATGCTATGACGCCACTCGCGGAGGGCTATGCGCAAACAAGAACTATTATCGGTACAAGCTTGTTGAGCTACTAATCATTGATACGCTTATGGCTTTCAACGCTTTTGATCCAACTCTATTTGAAGTCAATGATGCCAAGCTGAATGATCTTTCAAAGCGGATTGCATCAGCAAACGATGAAAAGAACAAAATAGCAAAACAAATTGCTAATATTACTGAAGCCATCGGTGAACATGGCTTGAAATCACTAATCAGCAAGCTTGCCGAATTAGAGAAAAATTATAGCAAGCTTGACGAAAAGATATCTGATTTAAAAGACGAGATTGCTTTGGCTACCAATGAAAGCCCTGCCCTAAATCTGAACAAAATAGCGCAACTACGTGCTTTAGCAGAATCCGATGGCAAAGAGCGCATCGACGCCCGCTTGGTGATGAGCCAAGCCCTGAAAGCTCTAATTGAGGGTGTCTATTTCAATCATGAAAGTAACTCTGCACTCGTAATTTTGCACGGCTTTATTATGTCTATCCGTATCGTCTACGAAGGGCGCAAGAGAAATATTAACGCCTGTGTAGACAGCATTCTATTTCATGCCGGTGAAAAATCATTTTTTTTGAACGGTGACGGCGAAATAGAAAAGTTTGAAGACGATAACCAAAAAGACTTTGTGGATTATCAGATATCAATTCTTGATCCTGATTCTCCACTAATGAAAAGGATTGCACTCAGGCGCCCATCGAACACTTTCCTATACCCTAAAAGGCTGCTGGAAAAGTCGGACGGAACGGCAACTGGCGGCGGAAAAGAATAATGAAACGCCAATTGACGGCGCAATATTACGATCCGGTCGCCATCTGTGCCCGCTTCCTGGCGGCTGAACCTTGAGCTATTGCTGGCGTAGTTAGCTAATCAGCTTTGTCAGGGCATCGGCTATATCAAGGGGGTAACCTGATAGAACCAGGTCATGCACCAAGTCAAAAGTATCCCAAGCTTGGTAGTATCTGAGTAGAGCTTTAGAGGTGTGGGTATAATCGCATTCGTGACCCAATAGAGATGACATATAATCAATTTCTATTTGGCGGCGCCGTCTTTGAAGCTCTCGGTCTATCTCATCGTAATTATCATCCATCCAATATTTAGCGAGTATCTGACAAAAACATTTTATAATCTGGTATTTTCTTCAATTCTCATTTTATAAGTTTGTCCAGGTTCTCTATGCCGCCGAAGCCAACACTCTTTAGACGGATGTCCGATTGATATCGAGTTGCTTAGCGATTTCAGTCGGCTTGATTCGCGACGAACTGCGTTTGCTGCGTGAATATGCCGAAAGGCTGATCGAGACGAATTTCTGAAACATTCTTCAATCCCCTCGACACCAGCGCGTTTCACACGGGTGGGATAAGGGCAGCGGTAGCGAGCTGGCATTTGGTGCTGAGATAAATACCTGATGGATAAATATGAAAAACTGATCTCCGAGATCAACGACGCCCTTGCAGAACGATTTTTCACCGACGAACCGCTCAGCATGATTGATTTGCATCGAAGACGGGACCTCCTGAGAAGGTTGGCGAAGATTGATATTTACCAACCCTCGCCGCCACCATCAGCGCAGGCTTAGCCCGTGCCTGGTGGGAGACACGGCGTTCATCCGCTCTGCTCCACCACGCCCGGCAGCATAATCATTCGTAGGACGACGACACGCGACAAATAGCCGGTCTTCGATAATCGAAGTTACCCGCGTTCGATCCTCGGTCGCGCCCAATTGCAATATCGATGCGTCAACCTGGCATTTTCGGGGATGGTTTTACCTCCCATCCAGTATTGTTGTATGTGATCCACGGCGGCATCATCTATGGAAAGAATTTTTTGGTCACAAATTGCGCAAGTTTGATCGGATTTCATCAGCTCTTCCTTGAGCTTGTATGAAAAGCAACGAGGCTCTTTTTGATTGATGCCAAGTATAGATTGAAGAGCACTTCTCCATTTATCAAACCGGGTGTGTACAGCTTCTACTGAACTCGTTGAAATTTCAATTGAACGAATAAATTCGTCATCTTCTGTCATCAGAAAGATCAATGCCTCTCTGATGGCATCGAGATTGTGGAACACCTTGTTTTTGTCGGCATCCGCAAATGAATACATCAAAATGTCGAAGAGCGAAGTGTTAAACTTCTTTGGCTCCCAATTTCCATTCGGGCTGTTGTCTTTTCCCTTGTAGAACCGCTTAAACGCATTTTTGTCGAGTAATGAACGGATTATTTGGCACGCACTTTTAAATGCCGCTTTTAACTCTGCCAACTCCTTGTCGGTGATGTTGCGTTTGTCACGAGCCTCGGCATTGAGAAAATTTCTGATGGGAGGTTTATACTTAAGATAGGTCTTATGATAAAATGCACAAAATCGAAGAACCAGTTCCTTGTCTTTCATTCTCCGATCAGGGGCTTCCAGTCCAGCTATATACATAAAGTCTGGATCAGAAGCCATTTCCTTTAGGGCAGTATTGAAGTTTCCTCGATATAGGCAATTTCTCAATTCTTGATCGTTGAGCTGAACCGATCCAGTGTTCAGCCTTTCAAATATCTCAAATTTCAGATTTTCACTTGATTCTTTTTGAAAAGTGATAGTTCTTACGACGTAGTATCTAATCTTGTTTTGAAGGTCTTCGCTCAGATCGCTGAATTTTTTACCGATCAGGTCTGGGCATACGTTCAAGCCAGTTAACCTGAATGGTTTCCCATCCGGAAATGTGCCATCTATAAACGAGAAAAAGGACGTCAATCGCTGCTGTCCGTCGATGACATACTCTTTGCCGTCCTTCTCTTCAGACAGATAGATAATCGGCAAGGGAATGCCCAAAATAGCGGATTCAATTAGTTTGCTTGCCTTTGTAGAATCCCATACATATTGGCGTTGGAAGTCCGGCTGGAGAACAAGCCGACCTCTTTGCTTTTTTCCATATAGAGAATCGATCTCCGGATCGCCTGCCGATGTGAAAATAGGATTGCCGGCTTGAGAGATAATCACCTCTTCAACGATTTCGTTATCAAATTCTAAGCCCAAATCGTCATCTGACATAGCAAATCATCCCAGTATTGACAGAGATTCAAAACAATCCGTTAGTTGGTATAGGCGAATGCGGAAGGTTAGCGGATTTAAGCTGCTGATGCCAAGACCCTATAGACGGATGCCCGACTGATATCGAGCTGCTTGGCGATATCTGTTGGCTTCACGCCTTGTCCACGCAACTTGACGATCAATGCCTCTTTGCGCCTGGCTGTGGGCGCCCGTCCTTTATATTTACCCTCTTCAGCAGCCTTCTTGATGCCCTCGCGCTGGCGTTCGAGCATGAGTGCCCGTTCGAATTCGGCGATAGCCCCCAACACGGTCAGCATGAGCTTGGAGGTGGCTTGCTTCGTGTCCAGCTCCATACCGCCCATGCTCAAAATACGCAGTCCCACCCCCTTCCTGGCGAGCTGATCGACGATATCAAGCAGATCACGCGTCGACCGCGCCACACGGTCAGGCTTGGTCGCCACGAGGGTATCGCCGTCGCGCACAAAACGAAGTGCCTCTTCGAGTTTGTCGCGCCTGGACACGGATGAGACCTGCTCGGAAAAGATGCGTTCACATCCCGCTGCCTCGAGGATTTCAAGCTGGGATTCAAAACCGGCTACCTGGGTTCCCATAGATGTGCGCGCGTATCCTACAATCATTGGCGAGTCTCACTGAAGTTAATAACATAGTGATATCACGGAGTCTCAAAATAGCAACCAACTTGTGTGAGACATACTGGTGGGGGTAAATGCTATCTCATTGATCCCTGGTCATATGAGAACACCGACTCAAGACTGCCTCTTCAAACGGCTTTAATCATTGCCGCCAGATTAATGCTGAATTACAGTGGCATAAAGCCGTTTGCAGCCATTTCAGGCAAGATCAAACAACCCGATTTGAAACAGGGATGTCATGAGTTACAGAGTGCAATCAACCGTCGTATATTTGTCGGGGGTATTTACTGCCATTATCACGTCGTTTTTAGTGGTATATGTTGGCAGGCTTTTAAACACAGATATCTTTTCATATATGCTATGGCTCGTAGTTCCAGCAGGCGCGATAGGCACCGGCATTGCGAGTGCATCAGGGTATTTCTTTGCCGCCTATTATTTCAATCGCATGCCAACGAAAGCATTATTTTTTCTGATGTTTTTGGCATCGTCGGTGGCACCGTTTTTGATCTATTTCATCCAATATGAGACGATGGCTTTGGATGACGGGACGCCTGTGAATCAAGTCTGTGGGTTTTTTCACTTTATGAATGTCATGATCACTACCGCGTCGTATTCGATTGGTCGGTATGGAAATGGTCCCTCTACGGGGGCGGTAGGCTCCTTTGGCTATTGGATCGCAGCAGACCAGTTTATTGGTTTCTTGTTGGCTGGCATCGTGCTGTTTCTGTTACTTCTGAACGTTCCGTCGTGCAGCAACTGCAAAAAATATATGAGAACTTTAGGCAGCAGATCAAAGTCGTTTGATAATGTTGAAACATTTGCCGCTTATTACGACAATATTTTTAAAATACCAGTATACTCACCTGACTTCACCAATGCAATTGCAATGGATATCAGGAGGGATAATGCCAAGAAGCCGCAGGCAGGAAATATACTCCTAAGAGAAAATCTAATTACCTGTGAGGAATGTGGAAGCCAAATTCTTGAAAATGTTGTTTCTATATTTAATGGCAAACAATGGAATGACGCGGACAAACTGAAGAGACGCGTTGAAATTCCGTTCGATGTAAAGCTTCGACCTATTTTCTCCAAAGGACAAAGGAAGGCAGAAACTCAATCAAACGACCAGGCGGCGATATCAAGTTAAAAAACACGATGTTTTACAGCTTATAATTAAGCCCTATTAATATAATGTTTCACTGTGTTGGGTGTTCTCGTTGTAGGGAATTCTATTCATTGCTTTTTGTGGTGCTATGTTTTGATAGGCAATAACTATCCATCGTTGTAGGGAATTCTATTCATTGCTTTTTGTGGTGCTATGTTTTGATAGGCAATAACTATCCATTACCACCATTTTTTTCAAAAAGTGGCTGAAAATTTGCAAATGTCGCTATACCTGGGAATGCGCGGGTGCCGCAGCATTTATTCAGATATAGCGCCCATCGGTTCTTCTACTTCTTCTCGGGTATGAGTTCTGGACTGAGGATCGTTAAAACAAATGGGCTTTGTTTTGTGCAATATTGTAGCCAGCCATAAGTATCATAAATCCGCTCAAGCTTATGTGTTCCTGCCTGAACAAGCTTGTTCCAACACGTTACCGGTTTGTTGTCAGGAAACAGGCTTTCAAAAGCATTGATCTTAGCCTCTGGAACACTCCATGCCATGTGCACATGGAGCATGGAGTCAATTTTTATTCCGGATGGAAATGCGAAGTAGGAGGTACGAGTGCTCAAAGGTTTCGTATGAAATCTCTTGCTAAACAACGCGCCGTCGACCATTGCGTGCAAATTGCGCAGGTTTTTTCGAAGCCTAAGAATACTCGATGACGTCCACAATGGGGTGGAGTTCCTTTTAAGTGAAGCGGCGGGGATTGTTTCAACCAACTCACCAGTTTTCCCGTCATATCGATCCACATGCCCGCGTGCAGTTTTGGGAACTGGATATGTAAGAGTCAGAGCATGCGTCAAATTGAATGTGGAAATCCAAGATATGGCGGCTTCGTTGATTGCAAATCGGCGCGGCTCAAAAGGTATAAACGTCATGATACCTATTTAGCACAGCCGAGGATTGTGCGCATTATTTTTGTGACGAGTGATCAAAACTTCGAAAAAAGAACTATTTTTGGTCGGCGCCTTGGCGGAGTCTTTGTGCTCGTGCTTGGCTTCAGCCGTATCAAGCCTGCTCTGGCTTCTTTCACGGCAGAGGGCTGGTAGGATGATGATGTTGGGGACGACGAGTTGGGCAGCAAGCGCGAAGGGTTTTGGGCTCTGAAATGGGTAAGTCTTTGAAAAACAACGACACCAATATCACGAAGCCAGACAGCACTTCATCCTGTTCTGCTTGCCAGATGCCAAGCCATTCCCACAAGCCGGTCTTCCCGAAAGCCGCCGATGCCGGGGCCGCAACCCGGCTGCGCGTCGATTTTTCCGAGCTGGGCGAGGCGCAGTTCGCCTTTGCCGCCACCGAGGAAGGTGCCGCGCTGCTGCACGCGCTGGGCGGCAACGCGCCTTACCTCGCCGGACTCGCGCTGCGCGACTCGGAGGCGCTGCTGGCCTGTATGGCGGCAGGACCGGATGCCCATGTGGCCAAGCTGCTGGAGGACGTACGCGCCCTGCCGCCCGACCTGCCGCGCCGGGAGCTGAGTGCTGCGGTGCGCCGGGCCAAGCGGCAGGCGGCGCTGGCGATTGCGATTGCCGATATCGGCGGGCTCTGGCCGCTGGAGACGATCACCCGCGCGCTCTCGGACCTCGCGGAAGAAACCCTGCGCGCCGCCGTGCGGCATCTGCTGTTTACCCTGCACGAGGCAGAGCAGATCACCCTGCCCTATCCGGACGCCCCGGAGCGCGGCTGCGGCTTTACCGCCCTGGCCCTCGGCAAACTCGGCGCGCATGAGCTGAACTATTCCTCCGACATCGACCTCGTGCTGCTCTACGACCCGGATTGCCCAGTCTACCCCGAGGACGCCCAGGGCATGATGGCGCGCATGGCGCGGGACATCTCCACCTTGCTCGCGGTGCGGGATGAGGAGGGCTACGTATTCCGTGTGGATCTGCGCCTACGCCCCGATCCCTCCGCCACCCCGCCAGTCGTGGCCCTGCCCACGGCGCTATCCTATTATGAATCGCAGGGGCGCACGTGGGAGCGCGCGGCCTTCTCCAAGGCGCGCCCCATCGCCGGGGACATCGCGCTCGGCGAGCAGTTCCTCGCCGCCATCCGCCCCTTCATCTGGCGCAAATATCTGGATTTCGCGGCGATCTCGGACATCCACGCGATGAAGCGGCAGATCGACGCCCAAACCGGCGGCAGCGGTCTGCTGGGGCTGGATGTGAAGCGCGGACGCGGCGGTATCCGCGAAATCGAGTTCATCGTGCAGACGCTCGGGCTTGTCTGGGGCGGGCAGGATCCGGCCTTGCGCATCCCCGCGACACTCATCGCCCTGCCCGCCATGGCCAAGGCGGGGCATTTGCCCGAGACGACCGCGCGCGAGCTGGCGGCGGATTACCGCGTGCTGCGGCAGGTGGAGCACCGGTTGCAAATGGTGGATGACCGCCAGACCCATGCCCTGCCCTCCACCCCGGCGGGGCTGGAAGTGATTGCCACCTTCCTCGGCGAGCCGGATTTCCAGCATAGCTTCCCCAAGCTGCTGGAACGCGTGCATGAGCATTTCCGCTCCTTCTTCGATACCGGGGCGGAAGACGCGCCGCAGCCACTCGACCCCGGCTCCGAAGGCCCGCCTCCGCCCGCCTTTACCGCCCGTTTGCGAGAGCTGGGCTTTAACGACACCCAGCACATCGCCGAGCGGCTGCGCGAATGGGCCAGCGGCCAACTCCCCGCCTTGCGCGCGGAACGGGCGCGGGAGCTGCTGGGGGGGCTTATGCCGCATCTGCTGGGCACGCTGGGGGCACAGCCCGAGCCGGACAAAGCCTTCGCGCATTTCGACACGCTGCTCTCCCGCCAGCGCGCCGGGGTGCAGCTGCTCTCGCTGTTCACGCGCCATCCGGCGCTGTTGCAGCGCGTGGCCGCCGTACTCGGCGCCGCTCCGGCTTTGGCCGAGCAACTGGCCGAGGACGCCAATGCCTTGGAGGCGCTGCTCAACCCCAGCGCCCGCTTTGCCGCGCCCAAGCCTGTGCTGCGCCGCCAACTGGCCGAGGCGGAGGATCTGGAGCAGGCGGTCGCCATCACGCGGCAATTCGTGCGGCAGGAGGAATTCCACCTTTCGGTCGCCACGCTTGAAGGGCGCATCGACGTGGACGAGGCCGGGCGGCTGCGCACGGCGCTCGCGGAATCCGCGCTCTCGCTGCTGCTGCCGCGTGTGCTGGAGGCGCATAAGGCGCGGTATGGCCGGGTGAAGGGCGCGCGCTTCGCCGTGGTGGCACTCGGCAAGGCCGGGGCGGGCGAGATGCTGGCGGGGTCGGATCTCGACCTGATGCTGATTTATGACCACGCGCCGATGGACATCGCGCCCACGCCGTATTTCGTGCGGCTCAGCCACGCCTTCACCGGCGCGCTCACCGCGCAGGGCAAGGAAGGCTCGCTCTACCATGTAGATATGCGGCTGCGCCCTTCGGGTAATCACGGGCCGGTGGCGGTCTCGCTGGAGGCGTTCAGGCGCTACCACCATCTGGGCGAATCCTGGACCTGGGAGCGCCTTGCCCTGACCCGCGCGCGGGTGATGGCCACCACGCCCGGCTTTGGCCCCGTGGTGCGCGAGGCTATCGACACCGCACTCTCCCGCCCCCAGGCGGCGGAGGCAATTCTGGCGGACACCGCCGCGATGCGCGACCGTCTGGCCGCCGAGCTGCCGCCGCACGGGATGTTCGACGTGAAAGCCCTGCCCGGGGGCATGATGGAGGTGGTGTTCATCGCCCAGGCGTTGCAGCTCATCCACGGACCAAGGCATAAAGAGCTGTTCCGACCCAACACGGCCGCGGCGCTGCGTGGGCTCGGCCAGGCTGGGCTACTAACCGAGGAGCATACTGCCACGCTGCTGCGCGCCGATCATTTCTGGCGCAGTATCCAGGGCATCAACCGCATCACCGGGCTCTCCGACCGCGCAACCAACCCGCTCGCCGCCATGCTGGCTCCGCTGCTGCGCGCCACCGGCACGGCGGACTTCGCCGAGCTTAAGCTGGCGATAGAGCAGATTAGCGCCCAGGTGCAGAATTGTTTCAACCAGATCATCAGACAAGGAGTGACCACATGAGCCTGACCGAAGGTGCCGACGCACCGGATTTCAGCCTACCCGCGACGTATGGGCGCAGCGTTTCCCTGGCCTCGCTGAAGGGCAAGCCCTTCGTGCTGTATTTCTACCCCCGTGCCGACACGCCGGGCTGTACCAAGGAGGCCTGCGCCTTTCAGGAGGGGCTGCCCGATTTCTCCAAGCTTGATGTCACCGTCATCGGCGTGTCCAAGGATTCGATGAAGGCGCTGGAGAAGTTCGCCGAGAAATATTCCTTGCAGTTCCCGCTCGCCTCCGACCCGGAAGCCAAGGTGATCGACGCCTATGGCGCGTGGCAGGAGAAATCCATGTACGGCAAGAAATACATGGGCATCGAGCGCTCCACCGTTCTGGTGGACGCCAACGGCAAGGTGGCCAAGCTGTGGCCGAAGGTGAAAGTCACCGGCCATGCCGAGGACGTGCTGAAGGCGGTGAAGGCGCTGTAAACTTTCCGAGGCCGCCGACCGAATTTTACGTCCGATTAACTTCTCGGGCGGCATGATGAACTCCAGTTAAGGAAAGGGTTGTCGTGCCGTGAGTGAATTACTGGACATTCGGCCACTGCCGCGCGAGGCGGGATCAGCCATCAATCTCCTCCGGGAGGAGGAAGACGCATCCCGCCTGAAAGCGCTTGCCAGCTACGAGATCCTCGATAGCGAGGCGGAAAAATCCTACGACGACATCGCCCGCCTCGCCGCCTATGTCTGCGCGGCGCCGGCGGGGATGATCTCCTTCTTCGGCGAAAACCGGCAATGGGTGAAATCCCTGTTCTGTACCGGAGCTTTCGCGGGCAAGGCGCTGGGTTTCCCCCATGACGGCTTCAGGGAAGCAAACCTGCATGAGCCCGGTTCGGTGCTCCAATTGCCCGACATGCACGCCGATCCGCATTCCGCCTCGCAGAAGCGCGGCCATACCCGCCCTCGTTTCTATGCCGCGGCGCCGCTTTACGCGCCTGCGGGGGAGATTCTGGGAAGCGTGAGCGTGCTGGACCGGCGCGCACGCAGCCTGAACGGGGAGCAATGCCACGCGCTGGAAACCCTCGCCCGGCAGGTGATGGAACTGCTGGAGATGCGCCGCACGCTGATTGGCCTCTCCATGGCCAACGCCAAGCTCGGCCAGCAGAATGTGACCGATGCGCTCACCGGCATCCCCAACCGCCGCGCCTATGATCAGAAACTGACCGAGGAATATTCTCGCGCCAAGCGCACCGGGGCCCCACTCTCGCTGCTGATGCTCGATATCGACAATTTCAAACAATATAACGATAATTTTGGCCATCTGGCCGGGGATTCTGCTCTGCAGTCCGTGGCGCGGGTGCTGCTCTCCAGCCTGCGGCCTTACGATTTTCTGGCCCGTTATGGCGGCGAGGAATTCGCCATCATCCTCCCCTCCACCGATCTGGCCGATGCCATCGTGGTGGCGGAGCGCGTGCGTGGGCTGGTCGCGGCGTCGGAGTTTCCGCACCGTAAGTTCACCATCTCGGTCGGCGTGTCGCGGCTCGATGTGGATGCCGGAACGCGCGCCCTGGTGCAGGCGGCGGATAACGGGCTGTACCGGGCGAAGGCTTCGGGGCGGAACAAGGTGGTGGTCGGGCGGCTCAACGATCACTCGCCGGTGGGTTCGGCGACGCCCTGATTATTTCTGCGTCTTGGGGCAATAGAACGTGCTGCGCCCCGATTGGGTGATGCTTTTGATACCCGCGCAGGCTGGCAGGCCGGGGCAACGCTCGCAAGGCTCGCCCGTGCGCCCGTAGACCTTCCAGGCATGTTGGAAATAGCCCAGCTCCCCGCTCGGCTGCACATAATCGCGCAAAGAGGAGCCACCCGCCGCGATGGCCTCGCGTAGCGTGTCGCGTATGGCCTGCACCAGCGCCTCGATGCGCGGGCGGGAGATTTTCCCTGCCTGACGGATGGGGCTGATACCCGCGCGAAACAGCGCCTCGCTGGCATAGATATTACCGATCCCGGCGACGATGCGCTGGTCCAGAAGTGCCGCCTTGATCGAGGTCGCCTTGCCCTTCAGCGCAGCCGTCAGCACAGGGGCCGAAAACTCATTGCCCAGCGGCTCCGGCCCCATGCCCGCGAGCAGCTTGTGGCTGTCCTCCTCGGTGGTTCGAACAAGGTCCAACGCGCCGAAACGGCGGGGATCGACAAACCCTACCCGCGCCCCGTCATCGGTCTCGATGGTCAGATGTTCGTGTGCCGCGGGTGGCGCATCGATCAGCATCCGGCCGGACATGCCGAGATGGATCAGCACCGACCAGCCGTTATCCAGCCGCATGAGCATGAATTTACCCCGGCGGCGGAAGCCCAGCACCACAGCGCCGGTCAGCACGCGTGGCAACTCGGGCGGCACGGGCCAGCGTATATCGGCGCGGTGCAGCGTGGCGCGCTTGATGCGGCGTCCGGTGAGGCGGGCATCCAGCCCGCGCATCACGGTCTCTACTTCGGGGAGTTCCGGCATGGCAAAACAAGGCTATACTGCTTGCCATGAGCCAGAACAATTCCAGCGAGACCGCCGATTTCGGATTCAAGACCGTGCCACGCGGGCAGAAAGCCACCCTGGTGCGCGAGGTCTTCGATTCGGTGGCCGGCAAGTACGACGTCATGAACGATCTGATGTCGCTCGGCATTCACCGCCTGTGGAAGCGCGAGTTCCTCACGGCGCTCGATCCGCGCCCACACTACACGCTGCTGGACCTGGCCGCCGGGACCGGGGACATCACCTTCGGCTGGCTCAAGCGCGGCGGTGGGCCGGTGGTGATGTCGGACATCAACGCCTCCATGCTCAGCGTGGGGCGGGACCGCGCGACGGCCAAAGGGTATCTCGGCGATATCGAGTTCCTGGTGGCCGATGCCGAGAAACTGCCGCTGCCCGATGCCAGCTTCGACCGCATCTCCATGGCCTTCGGCCTGCGCAACTGCACCAACAAGGACAAGGTGATCGCCGAGGCGCGCCGTCTGCTCAAGCCGGGCGGGCGATTCATGGTGCTTGAATTCTCCAAGCTGCAGATCGCCGGGCTGACCGGGCTGTATGACCGCTGGTCCTTCGACGCGCTGCCGAAAATCGGCCAGATCGTGGCCAAGGATGCCGAGAGCTACCAGTATCTGGCCGAGAGCATCCGCATGTTCCCGGACCAGGAGACGCTCAAGCGCATGTTCGAAAACGCCGGGCTGGAGCGTGTGACGTATCGCAACCTCTCGGGCGGCATCGCGGCCATCCATGCGGGTTGGCGTCTGTGAGGAAACTGCTCCTCATCGTCACCGGGGGGATTGCCGCTTACAAAGCGCTGGAGTTGGTGCGGCTGGCCACCAAGGCCGGGTATGGCGTGACTGCCGTGCTGACCAAGGCGGGGGCGCAGTTCGTCACCCCGCTCTCGCTCCAGGCGCTGACCGGCAACAAGGTGTACCAGGAGCTGTTCTCCCTCACCGATGAGAGCGAGATGGGGCATATCGAGCTTTCCCGTGCCGCCGACCTCGTGGTGGTGGCCCCGGCCACGGCGGATATCCTGGCCAAGATGACCGCCGGGCTGGCTGATGATCTTGCCTCCACGCTGTTGCTGGCCACCGATAAGCGCGTGCTCGTGGCCCCGGCGATGAATGTGCGCATGTGGGAACACGCGGCGACCCAAGCCAACATGGCGGCGCTGGCCCGGCGCGGCGTGCTGGTAGTGCCGCCCGATGAAGGCCCCATGGCCTGCGGCGAATACGGGCCGGGGCGCTTGGCCGAACCGCCCGCGATTCTCTCCGCCATCGAGGCATTCTTTGCCGACGGGCCGCTCAAGGGGCGCCACGCCATCGTCACAAGCGGGCCGACGCATGAGCCCATCGACCCGGTGCGCTATCTCGCCAATCGCAGCTCGGGCAAGCAGGGGCATGCCATCGCCGCCGCCCTTGCCGCTCTTGGGGCAAGAGTCACGCTGGTCAGCGGCCCGGTGAATGTGCCTGACCCGGCTGGGGTGAATGTGGTGCGGGTGGACACGGCGCGCGAGATGCGTGACGCCGTACAGGCCGCTTTGCCCGCCGACATCGCCGTCTGCGCCGCCGCCGTGGCGGATTGGCGCGTGGAAGAGGCTGGGCAGAAGATCAAAAAGGATGGCTCCGGCCAGCCCCCTGCACTGCGCCTGACTGAAAACCCAGACATTTTGGCTGAGATTTCCGCTCCCGGCCCGCAGCGGCCCAAGCTCGTCATTGGCTTCGCGGCGGAGACGGAGAAGCTCGCCGAACACGCCGCCGCCAAGCGCGCGCGTAAGGGCTGCGACTGGCTGGTGGCGAACGATGTCGGCGGCACTGGCATTATGGGCGGGGATGAGAACGAGATATTGCTGCTTACCGAATCCGGCACCGAAGCCTGGGACAAAATGGACAAAACAGCGCTGGCGCAAAAACTTGCCGCGCGTATCGGAGAGTTTTTCGCATGACCAACGTGACTGTTAAAATCCGCCGCCTGCCGCATGGCGAGGGGCTGGACCTGCCGCATTACGCCACCGCTGGCGCCTCGGGCATGGATTTGCTGGCGGCGGTGGAAGCACCTGTCACCATCCCGGCTGGTGGGCGGGCGCTGATCCCCACCGGCTTCTGCATTGCCTTGCCTGCCGGTTATGAGTTGCAGGTGCGTCCGCGCTCGGGCCTCGCGCTGAAAAACGGCATCACCCTGCCCAACTCGCCCGGCACCATCGATGAGGATTATCGCGGCGAAATCGGCGTGATCGTGCTGAACACCGGCGCTGAGGCGTTTGAGGTCACGCGCGGGATGCGTATCGCCCAGGCGGTGGTGGCCCCGGTGGTGCGGGCGCTGTGGGAGGTGGTTGAGGATCTCGACGAGACCTTGCGCGGCGCGGGCGGGTTCGGCAGCACCGGGCATTAAGCGCGCATCAGCAGGACTATTCCAACTCCCACCAGACCCAGCCCGATAAACTGGGTTTGCCAGAAGGCCAGATGGATATGGCTGAAAATGCCATACGGGTTGCCGTGCACGAACACGAGCAGCCAAATCAGCGGCGTCATCGGCACCGCCCCGATGACGATCAGCACCATACCCAGCGCACGCAGGAGCGCCCGCCCCACGCGGGCTAATCCCTGACCGTAACCTCGATCCGGTCGTATCCCCGGGCTTTGTAGATCGCCACGGAGACGAGCCAGCTCGAGGCGAAGATGCCGATGATGACGTAGCCCAGCGTACCGAAATTATTGTTCAGCGCGGCCACCGGGTCCCAGAACGCGCCGGAGAGGTTATACGCCCCCTGCACGAGCCCCAGCGCCTCCAGCCCACCGACGATGAGCGCCACCAGCACCGAAACGCTGGTGATGGTGATGTTGTAGTAGAGCTTGCGCATGGGTCGGGCGAAGGCCCAGCCATAGGCGCCCAGCATCAGCAGGTTGTCGGCCGCATCCACCAGCGCCATGCCGGCCGCGAACAGCGCAGGGAACAGCATAATCGACCAGATCGGCAACCCATGCGAGGCCCCGGCGGCGGAAATACCGAGCAGCCCGACCTCGGTGGCCGTATCGAACCCCAGCCCGAACAGCACGCCGATGGGGTACATATGCCAATCCCGCCGAACCAATCCGAACAAGGCGCGGAACATCCGCCCGAAGAACCCGCGCCGGGCGAGCAGCAGGTTCACGTCCTCGTCGGAATACACCCCGCCCGCTTTCACCCGGCGGAATGTGGAAATGACGGAGACCAGCACCAGCAGGTTAACGGCGGCGAGGCCCAGCAGGAACCCTGCCGAAACCAGCGTACCGGCAATGCCGCCGAAGCTCTCCAGCGCGCCAAAATGCGCCTTGATGGCGGTGGCCGAACCAGCCACGGCGGCGGAGAGGGCGAAAACGATGGTGGAATGCCCTAGCGAGAACCACAAACCTGCCCCGATGGGCCGCCTGCCCTGCTGCATCAGTTTGCGCGTCACATTGTCGATGGCGGCGATATGGTCGGCATCCACGGCGTGGCGCAGCCCGAAACTATAGGCCAGGAACGCGGTGCCCAGTAGCACCGGAAAGTACCTGAACACCGCCGCGGCCAGCGCCCAGACGGCCAAATTAGCAGCACCAAGCCCAACCAGCATCACCACGCCGCCGCAATTGGGCTTCACTGCTTCATCCTGCACTCAACCATGAAGATACTCAAACACCCGCTGCCTTGGTATGACCAATGATCTGGGTCAAATCGACTCCTTACGCCGAGGCGTCTGTCACGGAAACGCAACGCACCGCCCGGGTGACAAACGAGTTTGTGCTGGTTAAGGGAGCAAAGGCAACCTCTCCGAACGCCAGGCGGTAAGATGACGAATTACACTCCCACAGCTCTGGCCGGGCGCCGGCTGCCAAACCGCTGGGATGGCGTGGCATTGCTGCTGGTCATGGGGCTGCTGATCGCGCTGGTCGATGTCGGCCGGGGAACGATCTCCACCTCCATCGCCACCATCCAGAATTCGCCGATCCATCTCGACCCGGCCTATCTGCCCTATTACGCGCTGCGCTCCACGGCGCGCATGTTCGCGGCACTGTTCTTCTCGCTGCTCTTCACCCTCACCTATGCCACGCTGGCGGCCAAATCCCGCCGGGCTGGCATGGTGCTGATCCCGATTCTCGACATCCTGCAATCGGTCCCCATTCTCGGCTTCCTCACCTTCACCACCGTGTTCTTCCTCGGGCTGTTCCCAGGCAAGGTGCTTGGCGCGGAGCTGGCCTCGGTGTTCGTTATCTTCACCTCCCAGGCCTGGAACATGGCGTTCAGCTTCTACCAGTCGCTGACCACGCTGCCGAACGATTTGCAGGAAGCCTCGCGCTGCTTCCGTCTCTCACCATGGCAGAAATTCTGGCGGCTGGATGTGCCCTTCGCCATGCCGGGGCTGGTGTGGAACACCATGCTGTCGATGTCCGGCGGGTGGTTCTTCGTCGTCGCCTCCGAGGCTGTGACTGTGGGCAACACTACCTTCACCCTGCCGGGTATTGGCTCCTACGTGGCCACTGCGCTTGAGCAGGAGAATTTGCGCGCGATCTTCTACGCCATCATCGCCATGCTGGTGCTGATCCTGCTCTACGACCAGCTCCTCTTCCGCCCGCTGGTGGCGTGGTCGGCCAAGTTCCGGTTCGAAACCACGGCAACGGCCACCGGACCTGAGCCATGGATGCTGAAAGTGCTGCGTCGCACCGCGCTTTTCCAGGATATCGGCGATTTCCTGGGCGGCATCATGCGCTCCCTCACCCGCCTGCGCCTCGCTTTGCCCGCGCGCACGCAGATTGACGAGAACCAGGAGCCCTCAAAGCTTGTGGATGGGTTCTGGTTCATATGTATCGCCCTGGTGGCAGCCTATGCGGGGTACCGGATTGTTACCTTCGTCTCCGGCACGCTGCATTGGTCGGATGTCGGCACCGCCGTGCTGATGGGTGGCTTTACCTTGCTGCGCGTAATGGTGCTGATGGCGATCGCGGCGCTGATCTGGGTGCCTATCGGCGTGTGGATCGGCCTGCGGCCCAAGGCCACGCGCATCGCCCAGCCCATCGCGCAGTTCCTCGCCGCCTTCCCGGCCAATCTGCTGTTCCCGCCGGTGGTGCTGGCCATCGTGTATTTCCACGTTATGCCGGATATCTGGCTGACCCCGCTGATGCTGATCGGCACGCAATGGTACGTGCTGTTCAACGTCATCGCCGGCGCCGCCGCCTTTCCGGGTGACATGAAGGAGGCCGTGGCGAATTTCCACATCCGCGGCTGGCTGTGGTGGCGCAAGGTGATGATCCCCGGCATCCTGCCCTATTTCATCACCGGCGCGCTCACTGCCTCGGGCGGCGCGTGGAATGCCTCCATCGTGGCCGAGGTTGCAAGCTGGGGCAGCACCAACCTCGCGGCACATGGGCTTGGCGCCTATATCGCGCAGGCCACCGCCGCGGGCGACACGCCGCGTGTCGTGCTGGGCGTGGTGGTCATGTCCTGCTTCGTCATCTTCATCAATCGTATTCTCTGGCGGCCGCTCTATGCCTATGCGACCCGCCGCACCACTCTGGGGTAAGCCATGGATCAGAACGTCACCCAGCCTCTGGTTACCGTCCGCAACTGCCGCCAGTCTTACCATAAGGAGGCCAGCGCCGACCTCGTGGTGCTCGACGATGTGGACCTGACCCTGAACGAAGGCGAGATCGTCGCTCTGCTCGGGCGCTCCGGCTCTGGCAAGTCCACGCTGCTGCGCATCGTCTCGGGGCTGCTCAAGCCCACCTCGGGCGATGTGCGCTGGCGCGGCGAGCCCCTGCGCGGCCCAGCCCCCGGTGTCGCTATGGTGTTCCAGAGCTTCGCGTTGTTTCCCTGGCTCACCGTGCAGGAGAATGTGGAGCTGGGGCTGGAAGCGCTGGGCGTGAAGAAGGATGAGCGCGATGAGCGCTCGGAAGAGGCGATCGACCTGATTGGCCTTGGCGGGTACGACACCGCTTATCCCAAGGAACTCTCGGGCGGCATGCGCCAGCGCGTGGGCCTCGCCCGCGCCCTGGTGGTCCACCCAGACCTGCTGCTGATGGACGAACCCTTCTCGGCGCTGGACGTGCTGACCGCCGAGACGCTGCGCACCGACCTCATCGACCTATGGATGGACAAGAAGCTGCCGGTGAAATCCATCCTCATCGTCACCCATAACATCGAGGAAGCGGTACTCATGGCCGACCGCATCCTGGTGTTCTCTTCCAATCCCGGCCGCGTGGCGCATGAGTTGAAAGTGCCGTTCGCGCATCCACGCAACCGCTTCGACCCTGCCTTCCGCCAGATGGTGGACGATATCTACGGGATCATGACACGCCGGGCGCCGAAGGAAGTGCATGTTCCGGCGGCGGCGGTGCCCAGCGGCTTCGCCACGCCGCTGCACCCGGTCAGCACCAACCTTATTTCGGGCTTGATCGAGACGCTGTACGGCGCGCCCTACCAGGGCCGGGCCGACTTGCCGGCCCTGGCCGCCGCACTGCAATACGAGGTGGACGATTTGCTGCCGCTGGGTGAAACGTTGCAGCTTCTGGGCTTCGCCGCGCTGGAGGAGGGCGATTTGATCCTCTCCGATATCGGCAAGAAATTCGCCGATGCCGAGACCGAGGACCGCAAGGAGATCTTCACCGAGCAGTTGCGCGCCAACGTGCCGCTGGTGAACGCCATCCGCACTGTCATCGACCAGCGCTCGAACCATCGCGCCTCCGCCGTGCGCTTCCGCGACGAGCTGGAGGATCATATGTCTCCCGAATACGCCGATGAGACGCTGCGCGCCGTCATCTCCTGGGGCCGCTACGCCGAAATCTTCGAATACGACGAAGAGGCGCAGCAATTCGGCCTGGAGGAAGAGGACGAGGAAGAAGAAGCGTAAGCCGGGCACAAAAAATGCAGCCTTTTGCGCAAAGGCTGCATTTAAAATTTCTCAGCGCCGGATCAGCGACCAGTAAACCGGGTGCCGCCCGGCGGCGATGGCCTTGGCCTCGTAGCGGGTATGCGGCCAGCCCTCGGGGTGCTCGGTCCGGCGGGTGACGGTGAAGATATCCTGCGCGCTCAGAACCTCGTCGGTCCATTCCTGGTAGGTCGGATCGTCCGAGGCGATGCGCCATTCCCCACCCGGACGCAGCGCGCGCGCCACCTCCTTCACCAGCTCCGGGTGCACGAAGCGGCGCTTGGCGTGGCGCGCTTTCGGCCAGGGGTCGGGGAACATCAGGAACAGCTTGCTCAGGGAGCCATCCGCCATGCCGCGCAGCAGCGGGCGGGCGTCGTCGGTGAACAGGCGCAGGTTCGGCAGTGGCTCGGGGTGCTCGGCATGGTCCGGCGCGATGCGCGAGAGCAGCGAGCAGATGCCGACCTCGAACACCTCTGCGGCGATATAGCCGACATCCGGGTTCTTGCTGGCCAGTTCATAGGCGTGCTCACCCCCGCCAAACCCGACTTCCAGCCAGATCTCGCGCGGGGTGATGGCGAACGACGCCTCCGGCCAGGACGTGCGCGGCAGAAACTCCGCCAGCAGCCATTCCTGGCGCGGGCGGAGCTTCTTACCCTTTACGCGGCCGTAGAGCCGGTCAGGGACCGGCTTGACGTCCTCAACGGCCAAAGGCGGACTTCAGCGCGGGCACGAGGTCGCTCTTCTCCCAGGTGAAGGTCCCGAGCTCGGCGTCCGGCGTGCGGCCGAAATGGCCGAACGAGGAGGTCGGCACGTAGATCGGCCGGTTGAGCTGCAGGTGCTCGCGGATGCCGCGCGGGGTGAGGTTCACCAGATCGCGCAGGGTCTTCGCCACCTTCTCCTCGTCCACGTCCTTGCCGGTGCCGTGCAGGTCCACATACAGCGAGAGCGGCTGGGACACGCCGATGGCGTAGGAGAGCTGCAGGGTGCAGCGCTCGGCGAGGCCAGCGGCCACCACGTTCTTGGCGAGGTAGCGGGAGACGTAAGCGGCGGAACGGTCCACCTTCGTGGGGTCCTTGCCGGAGAACGCGCCGCCGCCATGCGGGGCCGCACCGCCATAGGTGTCCACGATGATCTTGCGCCCGGTCAGGCCGCAATCGCCGTCCGGCCCGCCGATGACGAAGATGCCGGTCGGGTTGACGTAGAAATCCTTCTCGGCCGGCATCCAGCCCTCGGGCAGAGCCGCCTGCACGATCGGGCGGATCATCTCGCGCACCTGGGCCAGCGAGAGGCTCTCCTCATGCTGGATGGACACGACCACGGAGGTGGCGCCAACCGGCTTGCCGTTCACGTATTTCAGGGTCACCTGGCTCTTGGCGTCCGGCAGCAGGCCCTTCACCTGCGAATCGGCGGCGCGGCGCAGCTCGGAGATGCGGCGCAGGATCAGGTGCGAATAATAGATCGGGGCGGGCATCAGCGCCTCGGTCTCGGTGCAGGCGTAGCCGAACATGATGCCCTGGTCGCCAGCGCCCTCGTCCTTGTCGCCCGCGGCGTCCACGCCCACGGCGATATGCGCGGACTGCGCATGCAGATGCACGGACACCTCAGCGTTCTTCCAGGAGAAGCCTTCCTGATCGTAGCCGATGTCGTGCACCGCCATGCGGGCGAGGTGCGCGAGCTGTTCCTTGGTGATCGTCTCCGGCCCGCGGACTTCGCCCGCCAGGATGATACGATTCGTGGTCACCAAGGTTTCGCAGGCGACGCGCGCATACGGGTCGGCGGCCAGATAGGCATCGACAACGGTATCGGAAATCCGGTCCGCAACCTTGTCCGGATGGCCTTCCGAGACGGACTCAGACGTGAAGAGAAATTCGCCGCGATCGCGCATTATGCATTACCCCCAAAAATCCAGGCGGCACCGGATGACCCATCCGGCCCCCGGGGTCAATACCCTATCGTTGTGCGGGTTTTACAGGCGCAAGAAATCGCGCATCGCATACAACCCGGCGGGCTGGGCATGCAGCCACAATGCCGCGCGTACCGCGCCGGAGGCGAAAACACGGCGGTCGAAGGCGTGGTGCGTCAGGCTGATCTGCTCGTCGCCCGCCGTGAACAGCAGCGAGTGGCTACCGATGATCTGGCCGCCGCGCAGCGTGGCGAAACCGATCTCACCATCCTTACGTGGGCCGGTATGGCCGTCACGCCCGGAGACGATGACATCCTCGAGCTTCACGCCCCGCCCCTGCGCCACGGCCCGGCCGATGGCCAGCGCGGTGCCGGATGGCGCATCCACCTTCTGCCGGTGGTGCATTTCCAAGATTTCCGCGTCGTACTGGTGGGGCGGCAGGGCATGGCCCAGCTTTTCGGCCAGCAGCAGCAGCAGGTTCACGCCCGTGCAGAAATTCGGCGAGGCGATGATGGGAATGGTCTTGGCCGCGTCCTCGATGGCCTTCTGCTCCGCCTCGCCATAGCCGGTGGTGCCGAGCACCCAGGGGGTCTCGGTGGCGGCCAGAGCGGCGGCATGCTCTCTGACCGTGCTGGCATGGGTGAAGTCGATCACCACGTCCGATTCGCGGGCGAGCGCCGTGATGTCGGAGAAGTGCGGCGCACCTTCCGGCCCATGGCCAGAGCGGCTGGTGCCGCCGGAGAGCGAAGCCGCGGCGGCGGCCTCCTCGGCGAGATAGATACCCATGCGGCCGGAGATGCCGGCAATGCCAATGCGAATAGTCATGCCCGCGAGACTACGCCCGATTCAGTTTTCATACAAAAGCGGAACCAGCTAATCATGCAGCGCAGCGAGATGCGCTTCGGACGGCTCGCTGATTTCCAGCTGCATCGTGGCGTGGCCAATGCCGAACTCCCGGCGCAGCTGCGCCAGCGCATCTTCCAGCAACCCGTCACCAGGGTGCCCGCCCGGTACGACCAAATGGCAGGTGAGTGCCGTTTCCGTGGTGCTGAGCGGCCAGACATGCAGGTCATGCACCCCGGTGACGCCCGGCAGCTGGAGAAGCATGGTCCGTACCGCTGCCAGATCCACATTGGCCGGCACGGCGTTTACCGACATGGCCAGCGCGCCGGTCAGCAGCCCCCAGCTACCCCAGATAATCACGGCGCTCACGCCGAGACTGGTCAGCGGGTCCACCCAGCTCCAGCCGGTGAGCAGGATGATCCCGCCCGAGACGACAACGCCGAGCGAGACCAGCGCATCCCCCGCCATGTGCAAAAAGGCGCCGCGCACGTTGAGGTCACCATCGCGCCCTCGCGAGAACAGCCAGGCGCAAATGCCGTTGATGACAATGCCGCAGGCCGCTACGGCCATGACCGTGGCACCCGCCACCGGCTGCGGCTCGAAGAAGCGGCGCAACGCCTCCCATCCCAGCCCGCCGGTGACCACCAGCAGCACCACGGCGTTGAACAAGGCCGCCAGGATAGTGCTGCCGCCAAGCCCGTAGGTAAAGCGCGGGGTGGCTGCCTTGCGCCCCAGAATGACGGCAAGCCAAGCCACGGCGAGGGCCAGGACATCGGAAAGGTTATGCCCGGCATCAGCCAGCAGCGCTACGGAGTGGCCCAGCAGGCCGAAAACAACCTCCAGCGCCACGAACCCCGCATTCAGCGCTATGCCGATGGCAAAGGCTGGGCCGAAATTCTGCGGGGCATGGTGGTGCCCATGATGGTGATCGTGGTGATCATCGTGGTCGTGGTGATGATCGTTATGCGCCATGCTGCACCGCCTTGAAACAGAAAGTCTTACGCGCCCTTTCGGGGGGAAAGGGCGCGTTCGAATCGTCTGTTACTATCGGATGCTAGGCGGATACTATTACATGCCGCCCGGGTAGTTCGGGCCGCCCGCGCCCTCGGGCACCACCCAGTTGATGTTCTGGGTCGGGTCCTTGATGTCGCAGGTCTTGCAATGCACGCAGTTCTGCGCGTTGATCTGCAACTGCGGCTTGCCCTCGTCGGCGCCCACGATCTCGTACACACCCGCCGGGCAGTAGCGCGTCTCGGGGCTGCGGTAGAGGTCCCAGTTCACCGAGATCGCCTTCGCCGGGTCCAGCAGCTTCAGGTGAGCGGGCTGGTTTTCCTCATGGTTGGTGTTGGAGAGGAACACCGAGGAGAGACGGTCGAAGGTGAGCTTGCCGTCCGGCTTGGGGTAGTCGATCGGCTGGCACTCGGAGGCCTTCTTCAGATGATCGTGGTCGGCGTGGTTCTTAAAGGTCCAGGGCGCCTTGCCCTTGAACAGATACGTCTCCAGCGCCGCGTTGATCAGCCCGCCATACAGGCCGAACTTGGCGAAGGCCGGGCGGATGTTGCGCACCTGATGCAATTCCGACCACACCCAGCTTTCCTGCAACTTGGTCGCGTAAGCGGTCACCTCGTCCGGCTTGTCCCCGGCGAAGGCCTCGGCGATGGCTTCGGCTGCCACCATAGCGGATTTCATCGCGGTATGGGTGCCCTTGATCTTCGGCACGTTCAGCGTGCCAGCCGCGCAGCCGATCAGCACGCCGCCCGGGAAGGTCAGCTTGGGCAGGGACTGGAAGCCGCCCTCGTTGATGGCGCGGGCGCCGTAGGAGATGCGCTTCGCGCCCTCGAAGGTCGGCGCGATGGCCGGATGCGTCTTGTAGCGCTGGAATTCCTGGAAGGGCGAGAGATATGGGTTGGAGTAGTCCAGTCCAACCACGAAGCCGACCGCCACCATGTTCTCGCCGAAATGGTAGAGGAAGGAGCCGCCATAGGTGTCGCTCTTCAGCGGCCAGCCGATGCTGTGCACGGTCAGGCCCTTGCGGAACTTCTCGGGCTTAACCTCCCAAAGCTCCTTGATGCCGATGCCATAGGTCTGCGGGTCGCAGTTCTCGCGCAGCTTGAACTGGCCCATCAGCTGCTTGGAGAGCGAGCCGCGGCAGCCCTCGGCGAACACGGTATAGGTGGCGCGCAGCTCCATGCCGCGCTGGTAGTTATCGGTGGGCTCGCCATCCTTGCCGATGCCCACGTCGCCGGTGGCGACACCGACCACGCGCCCGCCCTCGACCAGCAGCTCGGCGGCGGCGAAACCGGGGTAGATCTCCACGCCCAGCTCCTCGGCCTGCTGGCCCAGCCAGCGCACCACATTGCCCAGCGAGACAATGTAATTGCCCTCGTTATGCATCTGCGGCGGGGTGGGCATGGCGATGGATTTCGCGTCATCGAGCAGGAAGATGAACTTGTCCTCGGCCACCGGGGTGGCGAGCGGGATCAGGCCGGGATCGACATCCGGGAACAGCTCCTTGAGCGCACGAGGCTCCAGCACCGCGCCGGAGAGCGTGTGCGCGCCCACTTCCGAGCCCTTCTCCACGACGCAAACGGCAAGCTCAGGATTGAGCTGCTTCAGCTTGATCGCGGCGGTAAGGCCCGCGGGGCCAGCGCCCACGACGAGCACATCGAATTCCATCGCCTCGCGCGGCTGGTTCAGGTCAGACATTTCTTCTCCCTAACAAATGCCTCGATTGATCTGCGGCATACTATAACGAACGTTTGGTCTAAAGACGAATCGTACCCAAGGTAAAGAGGCACTGCCACCATATAGGACTGGCTGGGCGGCAGCACGCAAGTTAATGAGAGCGTATGGAACTGCTGGAAGCGCTGCGCCTGCAATGGGAATGGGGAGCTGACGAGGCCCTGCTGGATGCGCCGCAGGACCGCCGCCACGCCGCGCCGCCCCCGCCAGCGCCCGAAAACGCCTCCCCGCCCCCCGCCCGCCGTGCTGCCCCAGCGCCGCGCGCCGCCGCCATGCCCGCCGGCCCGGCGGAAGCCCGCGCAGCTGCCGCCGCCTGCCAAAGCCTGGAGGAGCTGGAAACGGCGATGCGTAATTTCACCGGCTGCGCCCTGCGCGATACCGCGACCCAGCTCGTCTTCGCCGATGGCGCGGCGGATGCGCGGCTGATTATCGTGGGCGAGGCGCCGGGTGGCGAGGAAGACCGCGCGGGCAAGCCCTTCGTCGGGCCCGCCGGGCAGTTGCTGGACAAGATGCTCGGCAGCATCGGGCTGGACCGCACCAAGGTGCGTATCATCAACACCGTGCCCTGGCGCCCGCCCGGCAACCGCAACCCCACCGAGGCCGAGATCACGCTCTGCCTACCCTTCCTGCATCGGCAAATCGCCCTTATTGCCCCGCGCGGGCTGATGGCGCTTGGCGCGGTGGCGGCCAAGGCGCTGCTGCCAGCCGAAGGGGCGACGGGCATACGTCGCCTGAGGGGGAGTTGGCGAGAAGCTGAGATCGATGGCCTGCCCGCGCCGCTGCCCTGTCTCGCGACGTATCACCCCGCCTATCTGCTGCGCACGCCGCTGGCCAAGGCAGAGGCGTGGCGGGATATGCTAACCCTTAAAGCTTGGTTAGAAACCGCCTAGAATCGATGATTCTCACGAAAATTTGATCGCAAACCTCCCTTGCAATCTATTGAAAGCAGGTATTTTGTCTAAAAAATAGGGATTTGTCTCGCTGAATAGGGTTGCGTCACTTGGATATGACGTGTAGGGCCCTTGGTTATGCGAGGAGCCCCCAAACCGCTTCCCCGCCTGAACGGTTTCCGTCTGGCTGTTGCCACGGCTTCCGTTTTTGCCCTCAGCCTCGTGCATCCCACGAAGGCGTCGGCGAAGTCCCCCGATTTGGGACAAGGCCCGGGAACGTCTCAGCCCCCCACAGCGCCGCTTAGCGCCATGAATGGCGATAGCGTGGCCTACGCCGTACCGCGCAATGCCCCTTCTGGGGATGTGGAAATCACCTTGCCGCAACCGCTCGCCCCGAGCGACGTGGCATTGTACCAGCGCATCCTGCAATTGCAGGATAACGGCGCCTACGCCGAAGCCGACCATCTTATTGGCCGGCTTGGCGATACCTCCCTGCTCGGTAGCGTGCTGGCCGCACGCTACATGAGCGCGGATTACGTCACCAAACCCTCTGAACTCACCGCCTGGTGGGACAAATATTCGAGTGAGCCGGAAGCCGCCGATATTTACAAGCTCATGCAGCTCAAGCTGCACCGGGCCGAGCTGCCGCCCGCGCCCCGAACGGCACTGATGCCAGAAACCACCATCACCCCGGGTGCGGCGGCCATGCCGGTCTTTGCGCCGGACAGCTACATATGGCACCAGCGCTTCGTGACAGGGCTGAATGCCTGGGAGCATGGTGATATCAGCACCGCCTTGAGCATCTTTGCCTCCACGGCGCAGATCCCAGGCATCTCGGACGATGACCGCGCCGCCAGCCAGTTCTGGGCCGCGCGCGCGGCCCTGCGCCTGCAACAGCCGGAACAGTATCTGAACTGGCTGCATCAAGCCGCCTGGGCCAACACCACCTTCTACGGCATGTTGGCTGGCAAGCTGCTCGGCCAGGGCTTTGGCCCCACCGGCATCTCCGCCACGCTGACCGAAGCCGACGTGCTGGCCGTGGACGCGATCCCCGAGGGGCATCGCGCCTTCGCGCTGATCCAGATCGGCGAACCAGAGCAGGCCGCCCTGGCGCTGCGGGCATTATGGCCGCAGATGCAGAGCAATCCGGCGCTTGCCCGTTCGGTGATGGCCGTGGCCGCCCGTGCCGGGCTGGTCGATGTCACCGTGGCCATTGCCGGCACCATGCCAAGCCCGGTGGATGAGATCGCGGGTGCGCGTCTGCCCCTGCCCTCGTTGCATCCCTCGGGCGGGTTCACGGTCGATCCGTCGCTGGTCTACGCCCTCACCCGCACGGAATCAGGCTTCGACGCCCATGCGGTTTCCCGCTGCGGCGCGCGCGGCCTGATGCAGCTGATGCCCGAAACAGCCACCATGGTGCGTCGTACCCAGGGCGTGGATGGCTCACTGGCCGACCCTTCGGCCAATCTGGCCATGGGGCAGGCTTATCTGCGCTACCTTGGGGGGCAGCCGGGGGTGAACAACAACCTCCTGGCCGTTCTCGCCAGCTATAATGCGGGGCCAAACGCCGCTGCCTCGTGGTCTACCCAGGTGCAGGATACCAGCGACCCGCTGCTGTTCATCGAGAGCATCCCGAACAATGAGACCAGGCGCTACGTCCGCCAAGTGCTGGCCGATAGCTGGCTCTATGCGGAAGAGATCGGGAGCAAACCCGAGAGCCTGAACGATCTGGCGGAAGGTAACTTCCCGCAGCTCAACCTCAACGTCTATACCGCAGAGGCGAACTAAACCGGACCGCTCATGCGCGCAGGCCATGGGCGGTTTTTTTGTCTTAAATGTTCTTGTTTTGTTCTTGACTGTCGCAATGCGAAATGATTTATAAAAACAAGAACGGAGCATGAACATCATGGTGGTGTCCCGGATACAGGTCAACAGCGAGATCGGTCATGGCGCGATCAAGGGCCGTGGTACCCCCGTGAATCCCCCCAACCGCTTCGAGCGCGCGCACGGGGAAGCCTTCGACGATGGCTGGGACCTGCCCAAGGAAGACGCCACCAAGCCACAAACCATGCTGATCCGCGACGCCACACGCAGCATCATCACCCGCAACGACAGCCCGGACATCGCCTTCGGACAGAGCGTGAACCCCTACCGGGGCTGCGAACACGGCTGCATCTACTGCTTCGCTCGCCCCAGCCATGCTTATCTCGGCTTTTCCGCCGGGCTCGATTTCGAGACCAAGATCGTCTTCAAGCCCGAGGCGCCGCGCCTGCTGGAGAAAGAACTCTCCCGTGCCGGGTATAAGCCAGCGGTGATCGTGCTGGGCTCCAACACCGACCCGTATCAGCCGGTGGAGCGCACGCTGGGACTGACACGGGCGATCCTCGAGGTGCTGGAGAAGTTCGGTAACCCGGTCGGCATCGTCACCAAATCCGCCGGGGTGCTGCGCGATGCCGATATCCTGGCGCGCATGGCCTCAAAACGTCTAGCGCGGGTGTTCATCTCGGTCACCACGCTAGATCCAACCCTGGCACGCACGCTGGAACCGCGTGCCGCCTCACCCGCCCGGCGTCTTTCCGTCATCCGCGAGCTTTCGGCCCAAGGGATTCCGGTGGGAGTGATGGCCTCACCGATGATCCCCGGCGTGAACGATGCCGAGATGGAGAGCATTGTGGAAGCAGCCGCCAAGGCCGGAGCACGTAGCGCGCACACCACGCTCGTTCGCCTGCCGCATGAGCTGGCGCCCCTATTCGTCGACTGGCTGGAGAAACACCTGCCCGGCCGGGCCAGCCATGTGCTGAGCCTGATCCGCCAGAGCCGCGGCGGCAAGCTGAACGACCCGGATTTCCATTCCCGCTTCACCGGCTCCGGTCCGTATGTGGAGATGCTGCACCAGCGCTTTGCCCGTGCGGTGAAACAATTCGGTCTGGAAGGCGGCAATGCGGTGTTGGACTGCTCCCAGTTTGCCGTGCCGCGCGCCACCCCGGCGGCGGGTCAGCTCAGTCTTTTTTGAATCAGGAGGACCAAACGATGCCGTTTGATGGACATATCGTAATCGGCCTGGCTTCGCTGTTCGGCTGTATCTGCATGCTGTTCTTTTGCGCCGCCCAGCTGATGGCAATGCTGGAGGAACTCCGCTCCGCCCAAACGGGCTACATGGTGACGAACATCCCGATGCCCGCCACCAGCATCACCAGCGTACCCAGCCAACCGAGCATCTTCAGCCTTGGCCCAATACTGAACTGTCCCATGATCCGCGGGCTGGCGGCAAGCAGCACGGTCACCGCCATCAGCGGTACAGCCACCAGGCCGTTGATCACGGCGCTCCAGAACAGAGCCTTCACCGGGTCGAGACTGGAAAAATTCAGCAGCGCGCCGACAAACACGGCAACGGCGATGGTGCCGTAGAACGCCTTTGCCCGCGGGGCTTGATAAGCCAGCCCCACCGGCCAGCCGAAGGCTTCGCACAGTGCGTAGGCGGCGGACCCCGCCAATACCGGCAATGCCAATAGCCCGGTGCCGATAATGCCAAGCGCGAACACGGTGAAAGCCAAGGGCCCAGCGATAGGCCGGAGGGCTTCAGCCGCATCCGATGATGTCTGGATATTGGTGATCCCGTGCACATGCAGCGTGGCGGCGGTGGTGAAAATGATGGCCAGCGAGATGACATTGGAAAACGCCATGCCGATATAGGTATCCAGCCGGATGCGCCGCAGCTCCCGCCCGGCCTGTTCCGGCGCCTCGATCAACGGCTTGGCCACGGGGTCCCCGCGCTCGTCCTCCATCTCCTCGCCTGCTTGCCAGAAGAACAGATACGGGCTGATGGTGGTGCCGAATACCGCGACGACGACGGTGAAGTAGTCGCTAGTAAACTGGATATGCGGCAGAACCAGTTCCACGCCCACCTGCTTCCAGGGCACATCGGCGATAAACACGGTGGCGACATATGCGAACAGTGACAGCGTCAGCCATTTCAGCACCGCGACATAGCGCGCATAACGCACGAAAACTTCCAACAGCACGGAAACAATGGCGAAGGCCGCGATGCCCACGGGCATGGGCACCGGCACCAGCAGCCGCACGGCGGCGGCCATGGCGCCCAGATCCGCGCCTATATTAATGGTATTGGCCAGCAACAACAGCAGAACGATGAGATGCAGCGCCCGCCGAGGCATGAAGCGGCGCAAATTACCCGCCAAGCCCAGCCCGGTTACGCGGCCGATCTGGGCGCTGATCACTTGGATGGCGCACATCAGCGGATAGGTCAGCAGCATGGCCCAGCCCAGCGCGTAGCCATATTGCGCGCCCGCCTGAGAGTATGTGGCGATGCCGCTGGGGTCGTCGTCCGACGCGCCGGTAATCAGCCCGGGCCCGAGAACCTGCCGCAGCCGTGGCCAGGATGGCGTTTCCTCCGCGCCCAGCTCCTCAACATCTGGCATCTGGCTAGAGCAGCTCCTTCACCAGTTCAGCGGGGCGGCAAGCCTTCACTCCCTTGGGCGACACCACAACCGGGCGGTTGAGTAGGATCGGGTGCGCTGCGATGGCGTCCAAGATCGCCTCGTCATCGGCCTGTTTCAGGCCCAACTCGTCCGCCAGCTTCTCCTTCTCGCGCAGCAGCAGGCGCGCATCGCCCATCTGCTTGGCCAGCCCCGCTAGCTCCACGCGCGAGGGCGGGTTTTTTAAGTATTCAATAACTTGTGGCTCAACCCCCGCTTCCCGCAGCAGTGCCAGCGTGTTCCGGGCCGTTCCGCAGGAAGGGTTATAATAAATTTTATAATCAGAGTGTTCCGTCACGTCTTTGAGCACCTTGCATGGATTGGCCTTCAGGGTGACTAATCTCGCGCAATTTGGGGCTCAGCGCCAGGGCATCGATGCTGGCCATCGGCAAACTGAGGAAAATGCCGATCCGCGTGCGTAGATACTTGAGCGACAGCGCCAAGGTCAGCTGTCCGTACCCTCGCTCATGCTTGCCCCCACCGCACGGGCTTGTTTCCGGCGCAGGGACAGAGCAGCAGAACAACCCGCAAACGCGGATGACGCGGAACTTCCCCGAACTGCTATGCAGCCCGGGGAAAGCTCGTTACTTGTGGATCATCGTGCCGATGCCGCCTTCGGTGAACAGCTCCAGCAGCAGCGCGTGCGGCACGCGGCCATCCAGGATAGTGGCGCCCTTCACGCCCTGCGTCACGGCTTCCATGCAGGTCTCCACTTTGGGGATCATGCCACCGGAGATGGTGCCGTCGGCGATAAGATCCTTCACCTGCGCCATGGTCAGATCGGAGAGCAGTTGCTTCTCCTTGTTGAGCACGCCCGGTACGTCGGTCAGCATCAGCAGGCGCTGCGCATTCAGCGCACCGGCGATGGCCCCGGCGGCGGTATCGGCGTTGATGTTGTAGGTCTCCCCATCCTCGCCGCTGCCCACCGGGGCGATAACGGGGATCAGCCCGGCGCCGGTCAGCGCATGGATTACGCGGGTATCGATGAAAGAGGGCTCGCCGACATAGCCGAGATCCAGCACGCGCTCGATATTGGAATCCGGGTCCTTAACCGTGCGCTGCGCCTTGCGCGCGCGGATCAGCCCGCCATCCTTGCCCGAGATGCCCACCGCCAGCGCGCCAGCGCGGTTGATCAGCCCCGCCACCTGCTTATTCACGGCGCCGGAGAGGACCATCTCCACAACCTCGACCATCGCCGCGTCGGTCACGCGCAGGCCGTTTATGAAGCGGGACTCGATGCCTAGCCGGTCGAGCATGGCATTGATCTGCGGCCCGCCGCCATGCACCACCACCGGGTTGATGCCAACCTGCTTGAGCAGAGCGATGTCGCGCCCGAACTCGTTGGCCAAGCTGCCTTCCATCGCGTGCCCGCCATACTTCACCACGATGGTGGCCCCGGCATAGCGGCGCAGATAAGGCAGCGCGCGGGCGACGATATGCGCCTCCTGCGCCGCTGTGGTCATGGCATCATCGGTCATCGTGCCGCTCCCCTGGCGTTACAGAAACTCGGCGATGGAGGCACGCAACGCCTCGATCCCCTGCCCCGTCTCACTAGACGTGGTGAACAGGCTGTTCAACGCCGCCGGATGTTTTTTGGCTAGCGCCATCACCTCGTCCTGCTTGCGCTTGAGCGCGTTCGGCTTCACCGCATCGGCCTTGGTCAGCACGATTTGGAACGCCACGGCAGACTGATCGAGCAGCTCCATCACGGTAAGGTCGGAGACTTTGATCTCCACCCGCGAATCGAGCAACAGCAGCACGCGGCGCAGATTCGGGCGGCCGCGCAGGTAGTCCAGCATCAGCCCCTGCCAGTCGCGCTTGATCTCCTTCGGAGCCTCTGCATAGCCGTAGCCCGGCATGTCCACGAGCACGATGGGGCCGGCGGCGCAGCGAAAGAAGTTGAGCTGGCGCGTGCGCCCCGGCTGGTGCGACACGCGCGCCAGCGCCTTGCGCCCAGTGAGGGCGTTCAGCAGCGAGGATTTGCCCACATTGGAGCGCCCGGCGAAGGCGATCTCCGTTCCTGCCGGTGCGGGCAGGGTTTCCAACGTTTGTGCGGCGTAGAAAAACTCGCAGCCCGAGGCGAAGAGCTTGCGCCCTGCCTCGATCTGCGCGGGGGTGTAATCCCCCGCGTCGAAGTTCAGGCCTTCGCCTGTGCCGCCGTCTGGCGCATGATCAGCCATTGCTGCCCCACGGAAAGAAGGTTGTTCCATGCCCAGTACAGGACCAGCCCGGATGGCGAGCCTGCCAGCATGAAGGTAAAGACGATCGGCATAAGCTGGAACATGCGCGCCTGGGCCGGGTCGGCGGGGGCGGGGTTCAGCTTCTGTTGCAGGAACATGGTGAAGCCCATGATCAGCGGCAGCGCACCGATATGCAGCGGCGCATAGATCGCCGTCGGGTCGAAGGGCAACAGGCCGAACAGGTTGAACAGGTTCGTCGGGTCAGGCACCGAGAGGTCCTTCACCCAGCCATAGAACGGCGCCTGGCGCATCTCGATGGTGATGAAGATCACCTTGTAGAGCGAGAAGAACACCGGGATCTGCAGCAGCATCGGCAAGCAGCCGGAGGCCGGGTTGATCTTCTCGGCCTTGTACAGCTCCATCGTGGCCTGCTGGAGCTTCACCGCGTCGTCCTTGTACTGCTCGCGCAGGGCCTGCATCTTCGGCTGGACCAGGCGCATCTTGCCCATCGAGCGGTAGGAGTAGCTGGCCAGCGGGAAGAACACGAGCTTCACCCCCACCGTGAACACGATGATCGCGAGGCCGAAATTGCCCAGCAGCGAGTTCAGCCAGTCGAGCGCGAAGAAGATCGGCTTGGTCAGAATGTAGAGATGCCCGAAATCCACGGCCTTATAGAAGTTCGGGATATGGTACTCGCTCTGGTATGCATCCAGGATCTTCACCACCTTGGCGCCGGTGAAGACATGGCTGGTGAACGCGGCGTTGCCGCCGGGGGCAGCGGTCACCGGCTGGGCGGTGATGAAGGAGGTCTCGTAGGCCGAGCCGTCGCCATCATTCACGGTGCCGTAGCTCATCGAGCCGGTCATGCTGGCGGACTGGTCGGGCGCCACGGCGGAGAGCCAGTATTTGTCGGTAATGCCGACCCAGCCGCCCGGAGCGGTCTCGGTATAGGCCACGCCACCGGCGGCCTTCTCGCCGTCGCTCTTCAGCGCCTTGTAGCCCTCCTGCTTCAGCGTGCCGTTGAACACGCCGAGCGGGCCGTCGAACAGCACCCAGCTGCTCTGCTCCTTGGGCTTATAGTCGCGCACCACGCGGGACCACGGATAGAGCTGCACAGCGGCGGCCCCATGGTTGAGCACGTTCTGCGTGACCGTGAACATGTATTTGTCGTCCACGGCGAGTTGGAGCTGGAAGGTCAGGCCCTGGCCGTTATCCCAGGAGAGCGTCACCGGCGTCTGCGGCGTCAGCTCATTGGCGCTGGGGGACCACACGGTGCTGTCATCCGGCACTTTCACGCCCGCAGGGGCGGTCCAGCCGAACTGCACATAGCTGGGCTTGTCGCCGCCACGGCGGCCCATGACCTGCACCAGCGGCGAATCGGCTGCCAGGGTCTCGTGGTACTGCTTCAGCACCACATCGTCGAACACCGCGCCGGTCAGGCCGATGCTACCCTTGAGTAGCGGCGCGTCCACCGTCAGGCGTGGACCGGGGGCTGGAGCCTGCTGCGCGGCAGTGCCGGGGGCACCGGCGGCCTGTTCCGCCAGAGCGGGCGCCTGCACCTGGGCCGGAACCGGTGCGGGATGCGGCAGGAACTTGTCCTGGATGAACGTGAACGCCAGCAAGATGACGAGCGACACGGAGACGGCAAGCAGCAGACGCTTCTGATCCATGGGGGCTTTCAGGAGTGTTTCGTGGATGGGGGAACCGGGTCGTACCCGCCCGGATGCCAGGGATGGCAACGCAGAATCCGCTTTGCCGCAAGCGCGCTGCCCTTGCCCGCGCCATGGACGCAGATGGCCTCGCGCGCATAGGCGCTACAGGAGGGGAAAAACCGGCAATTCGCACCAATAACCGGGCGCAGGGTCAACTCGTACACCCGGATGGCGCCCGAGAGCATGTAGGCCGCCGGGCTCATGTCAGCACCTCGTCCAACGCCAAAGCCAGATTGCGCTGAAGCTTGGCGAACGGCACGCTGGCCGTCTCCTTCCGTGCGATCAGCACCAGCTCCACGCCGGGCAGCTCCCGTCCGGCCAAACCAAGACGCGCCGCCTCCCGCAACCTGCGCTTGGCACGGTTGCGGGTGACGGCGTTGCCGATTTTCTTGGTCGCGGTAAAGCCCAGGCGCAACTCGGGTTCGGCGCCATTGCTGAGCGCCTGCATGACAAACCCGCTTTTGGCGATTTTTTTACCCCGCGCCGCGAGGCGCAGAAAATCAGCCCGCTTCTTGAAGCGTTTCGGCGGTGTCAGCCGAGCCATGCCCAACCCCTGGCGCGGCGCGCGGGGCTTAGGCGGAAAGCTTGGCGCGGCCCTTGGCGCGGCGGTTGGCAAGCACCTTGCGGCCGCCAACGGTCGCCATGCGGGCGCGGAACCCATGCCGGCGCTTGCGGACGAGTTTGGAAGGTTGATAGGTCCGTTTCACGGTATTCTACTCCGGCGAAAGACAAAAATAGGACGAGCGCCAAACCGTCCCCGGCAAGGCGCGATGCCGCCGTATAGGCGGGCTCGGCCGTCGCCGTCAATGCGCATGACCGCTTGGCGAGGTTGCGCATGGCACGGGAACGCGCAACAGGTTATTGGTAGCCATGATATTTTCCTCCCAAGCCCGCTCCCGGATCGTACTGGCCTTGCAGGGCGGGGGCGCGCACGGCGCCTTCACCTGGGGCGTACTCGACAGATTATTCGAGGAAGGGCTGGAATTCTCCGCCGTTTCCGGGGTGTCGTCGGGGGCCATGAACGCCGCCATGGCGGTGCAGGGCTTTGTGCATGGCGGGCCGGAAGGTGCCCGCGCCGCGATGCGCCAGCTCTGGACCCGCGTCGGCGAAGCCAATGTTTTCAGCACCATAGCCTCGCCGCTGGACTGGCTCTGGGGCTGGGACAAGGGTATCGAGCTGGGCAATGAGCTGGCCTGGACGGGTTTGGCCAACGTGCTCCGCGTGTTCGATCCCGGCCAGCTCAACCCGCTGGGACAGAATCCCCTGGCACCGCTGATCAAGGATCTGCTGGACAAGGAGGCGATCCGCAAACCGTCCGCACCTCGGCTTTTTGTCGGCGCCACGGATGTCGAATCCGGCGAATCGAAGGTGTTCGGCAACGCCGAGATCGACGTGCAGCATCTACTGGCCTCCGCCTGCCTGCCGATGATGGTTCCGGCCATCGAGATCGAGGGGCGGCATTACTGGGATGGCGGCTATTCCTGCAATCCGCCTTTGGCGCCGGTTCTTTCCCCTCGGCCGGACCAGCTCGTGCTGGTCCGCGCCCAGCCGCGCCAGCGCAAGGGCGTGCCGAACTCCACATCGGATATCGTGCACCGGCTGCACGAGATCGCCTTCCAGGCGCCGCTGGAGGCCGAACTCTCCCTGCTGCCCCGGCATACGCGCCTGCTCGACATCTCCGCCGACGAGGCCCTGGCCAAGCATCCGCTGACCTCGAAGATGAATACCGACAAAAGCTTTCTCGAAATCCTGTTCGCGGCAGGGCGCGAGGCCGCGGAGACCGCCCTGCACACGGCATGAATCCTGCTCCCCGCCCCAACCAGCCCAAATTTGAGCTGTTCGGAGACACGCTCTCCGGCCGGGTGTTGTGGCTTACGGTCGCCATCATCCTGATCATCGAATTGGTGGTAATGCTTCCCGGCCTGGGGCGCGAGCGTCAGGCATGGCTGTGGGATCGTATCGCCCACGCACATCTGGCCACCTACCCGCTGGCGCAGTCCGGCGCCACGCTCTCGCCGCAAGCGCAGGATTCGCTCCTTTCCTTCGCCCTGGACGATGAGATCATCCTTAAAGAGCCCGGCCAGCCTCCCCTGACACTGCGTACGACCCGACCCATTCCGCCCATCGACCGCAGCGCCGTGCTGACCGACGAGACCTTGTGGTACAGCACTTGGCGAGCTGTCATTCATCTCGCCGGGCTGGGCGGACGGGAAATGCAGATCATCGCCCCCTCCCCGCTCCAGCCTGGCGCCGTGCTGGAAGTCACGGTGAACGAGACGCCGCTCGATGCCGATCTGCACGCCCATGCCGAGCATGCCTTCACCGTCACCGTCATCATGGCGCTGGTTACGGGCCTGCTCATCTTCGCGGTGCTGGACCGGCTGCTGGTGCGCCCGATGCGCATCATCACCACCAGCATCATCAATTTTCGCGAGGACCCGGAGCAGGAAAGCGCCAGCGACCTCTCCTGGCTGGCCAACCGGCCCGAAGACGAGATTTCAGGCGCCGCGCGCGAGCTGAAATCGATGCAGGACGAGATGCGCGCCGCCCTGTGGCGCAACGCGCGCCTTGCCGCCGTAGGCACATCCGTGGCCAAGATCAGCCACGACCTGCGCAACATCCTCAGCTCCGCGCTGCTGGTCTCGGACCGGCTGGAAAGCATCAACGACCCCGCGGTCCAACGCGCCTCGCGCACCCTGGTTTCCGCTGTGGAGCGCTCGGCACAACTCGTCACCCGCACCGTGGATTTCGCCCGCGAAGGTCCACCCCCGGTGGTACGTTCAGCCGTACCGCTGCACGATCTGGTGGATGAGGCGGCACTGGTGGTGGCGCCGGTGAATAGCGGCGTGGCCATCCGCAACGAGGTACCCGCCCCGCTGGTCCTATCGCTCGATAGTGGGCAGATCTACCGCGTGCTGGTCAACCTGATGCGCAACGCCGCCGAGGCGGGCTGCAAGACCATCACCGTGAGCACCGAGAGCCGCGGCGGCGTGACCCGCATGCGCGTGGCCGATGACGGTCCTGGCCTGCCCCTGCGCGTGCAGGACCGGCTATTCCAGCCCTTCACCAGCTCTGGCCGTTATGGCGGCACCGGGCTGGGCTTGGCCATCGCGCGCGATTTGATCCGCGCCCATGGCGGTGATCTGGTACTGGAGGAAACCGGGCCGCGCGGCACCGTTTTTGCCATGGATCTGACCATCAGCGAGACTCAGATTTGAGTCCCAGGCTCAGAAAAAGACAATTTCAATAGGAATTTGATGGTTTGTGTTTGCCGCGACCGTGGCAAATCCGAAAAACCATTTCATGCTTTTTGGCAAAGGCAGGAGAAAATCTTTATTTTTTTAACGCCATTGCAACGTTGAGAAAAATCATCTTCTAAAGTGCCATGATCCCCGTGGCATTGGCCCCTCATCGTCTGCGCCTTGGCCTTGCCGGCACCGGCCCGGCGGCGCTCCGCCGCTTGCGCGCCTTGCGTGCGGCGGGGGCCGAGGAGTTGCACGTTTACGCGGGGGGCGAGGATGCCACCCTGGCGGCGGAGGCGGGTGCCGCCCTGCAACCAACCCTGCCTGGTGAGGCGGAGCTGTCCCGCCTGCATATGCTCTGGATCGCCGGTATGCCGCGCGAGCAGTTCGTCCCGCTGGCCGAGGCGGCGCGCCGCTTGCGCGTGCTGGTGAATGTCGAGGATGAGCCGGATTATTGCGATTTCCACGCCGTGGCGGAAATCCGCCGGGGCGATCTGCTGCTCACCGTCTCCACTGGCGGCGCGGCACCTGGGCTTGCCGGGGCAATCCGCCGCCGGCTGGAAGCCTGCTTCCCCGCCATCTGGGCGGAACGGGTGAAGGAGGCGGCGGCACTGCGCCAATCCTGGCGGGCGCAAAAAGTCCCGATGGCGGAGGCGGCCCAGCGCCTCGAGGCGCTCGCCGATGAGCGCTGTTGGCTCTCCTGCCCAAAAGCGAATTGACCATATGTCTTTTGTAAATGACATCGCACCGGCCACCGCCGGCCAGGGATCACACAAGATGCTCGACACGATCTCTTCCCTCGACTCCACTGACGCCCTGGCCGTGCTGCGCGACGCGATCACGCGCCGCTTCGCCGGCAAGATCGCGCTGGTCTCCTCCTTCGGCACGGAATCGGCGATCCTGCTGCACATGGTCGCGCAGATCGACAAGTCGGTGCCCGTGATCTTTCTCGATACCGGCAAACTCTTCGCCGAGACGCTGGCCTATCGCGACGAGCTGGTGGCGCGTCTTGGCCTCACCGATGTCCGCTCCATCAAGCCGAGCGGAGCGCAGCTCGCGGCGTATGACCCTGACGGGCGGCTGTGGGAGAAAGACCCCGATCTGTGCTGCGCCATCCGCAAGACCAACCCGCTGGACGAGGCACTGACAGGCTTCGAGGCCTGGATCACCGGGCGCAAGCGCGGCCAGTCCGCCACGCGCTCCAACATGCAGCTGGTGGAAACCGGGGCTGACGGGCGGATCACGGTAAACCCGCTGGCCTTCTGGACCGACGCGGACCTGGAAGCCTATTTCGAGACGCACGACCTGCCGCGCCATCCGTTGCAGGCCGAGGGCTATACCTCGATCGGCTGCGCCGTGTGCACCCACAAGCCGCTGCCGGGGCAGGATAAGCGCTCCGGCCGCTGGGCGGGCAAGGCCAAGACTGAATGCGGCATCCACATGCCGCGCGCCATGACCAAACCGAACTGGCCGGAAGAGCTCAGCTTCGAGGTGTAAGCGCCGCGAGCAGAAACACCGGAATGGCGGCGGCCTGGAACAATACCGAAGCCGCCACCAGCCACCCCAGCCCGGCACCGTAGAGCAATCCCAGCGCCACGCTGCCCAGCAGCCAGGCAGCACCACGGATCGCATCGAACAGGCCATAAGCCGTGGCGCGGCGCGCGGGGCTGATGAAATCCCCCAGCATGGCCTGGAACAGCGTGTCCTGCGTGGCCATGCCTACGCCCCACAACACCACCCCGGCCACGGCCCAGCCCGCACCGCCGAAAAACACCAGCGGCACGGCCAGCGTGGCCAGAGTAATCCCAACGGCTACAGCACGCGGGCCCAGGCGGTCGAGCAGCCACCCCAGCAGCAACGCCGCCGCCCCCTCGGCGGCCATGCCAGCGGCATAGACGGCCGGAATCCACGAGAGCGGCACCGTATGCGCCCGTGCAAAATGGAAGCCTATCAGAGCGAAATCGACGAAGCCCGCCGCCATCAGTGCCGCTGCCACCGTCAGCAGCCGGAACTTGGCGCCGAACCCCGCCCAGGCACCAGGATCGACCGCGGCAACGCGCAGCTCCAGCTTGCGTGGGTCCGGGTAGAGCCGCTGCGCCACGGCAAGCAGCAGAAGCGCCGCAAGAGCTGGCAACAACAGCACGGCAAAGCTGCGGTGAAACCCCGCGCCCAGTGCCAGCAGCAGCGCCACCAGCAACGGGCCGGATAGCCCGCCTATCTGGTCGAGCGCCGTGTGCAGGCCAAAGCCCCATCCCGCCCCGGTGCGGCTGGCGGCGTGGGAGAGCATGGCGCCACGAATCGGTGCCCGAATGGCGCGGCCGAAGCGCTCGCTCACCAGCAGCAGCGCCGCGATTGGCCAGCTCCCGGCAAAAGCCAGCAACGGCACGGAGAGAAGGTTAATGACATAGCCGCTCAGCAGCAGCGGCCAGTAGCGCCCGCTGCGGTCCGCCGCCCGGCCGGAGAAATAGCGCACACCATAGCCCAGAAACTCGCCAAACCCGGCCACCGTGCTAACAACAACGGCGGACGCGCCGAGTGATTCCAGGAACGGCCCGGCGATGCTACGTCCGCCTTCATAGGTCATGTCCGCGAACAGGCTGACGCACCCAATCAGTACGATAAAAATGACAGCGTTGCGCCTTGCGGCAGTGGGGGCAGTCTCTTGCTCTTGGCCGGTCATGCCTTCTCCTCCGTTGCTGGATGGTGCCCGCTCAGGGCCTCGCCCGCGTTGCGCGGCAGCCTGGCACAGAGCGGCGCCGCAAGCATCGCCACCGCGCTGACAATGACGAACGCGATGGCATAGTCCGACTGCACCGCTTCCTTATGCCCCTGCAGCCGGGTGGAGATTTCCAGAATGAAGGCGCCCGCCACGATGCCCAGCGTCAGCGTGAGTTGCTGCACCGTGGCGTAAAGGGTCGTGGCGGCGGACATTCTCGGGCGTGGCACATCGCCATACGCGATGGTGTTGTAGGCAGTGAATTGCAACGAGCGGAAAAACCCGCCGGTGAACAGGATGGCATCCAGCACTAGAGACGGCCAGTTGGGCTGGAACAACGCGCACAGGCCCATCATCGCCGCCGCGATAGCCCCGTTCCAGATCAGCACCGTACGGAACCCGAAGCGAGAAAGCAGCGGCTGTGCCGCTGGCTTCATCAGCAGCGCCCCGGCGGCGGCGGCAAAGGTGACGAGGCCGCTTTGCAACGGTGTGTAGCCGAAGGCGAGTTGCAGCATCAGCGGCAGCAGGAACGGCAGTGCGCCAACGGCGATTCGGAACAGGCTTCCCGCCAGCATGGAGTTGACGAAGGTGGGAATGGCGAGCAGCGAGAAATCCAGCACAGGATGCGGGGTGCGCCGCGCATGCGCCGCATAGGCGAGGCAGCACGCCGCCCCCGCCAGAAAAGCCGCGATGGTCCAGCCCATGGGCACCAGATACCGCCCCACGGTCTCGAATCCGGCCATCAGAAAGGCCATAGCCAATCCCGAGAACACCAGCCCCAGCAGGTCCAGTTTTCCGCCCCGGTCCGGCTCACGCACATCGGGGATGAACATGCTGACCGCCACCGCGCCGATGATGCCGATGGGGACGTTGATGTCGAACACCCAACGCCAGGAGAAATAGGAGACGATGAAGCCTCCTAGCGGAGGGCCAAGCACCGGCCCCACCAGGGCAGGCATGGTGAGCCAGGCCATAGCATCCACCATCTGCTTGCGCGAGACGGAGCGCAGCAGCAGCAACCGCCCAACAGGCAGCATCATCGCTCCGCCAAGCCCCTGGACGATGCGCGCCGCCACCAGCTCCCCCACGCTCCCTGCCACGCCGCACAGCACCGAGCCGACCGTAAAGATGACAATGGCGCCGCGGAACACCTGCCGCGCGCCGAAATGGTCCGCCACCCAGCCCGAGGCCGGGATGAACACCGAAAGGCTGATAAGATACGAGGTGAGTGCCACGCTCATATGCAGCGGCACGGCGTGGAAGCTCTGAGCCATGGCCGGCAGAGCAGTGGAGATGACCGTGGAATCCAGATTCTGCATGAACAGCGCCGTGGCGATGATCACCGCCATCAGCCGCATGCGCGCGGGCGAGACTTCCGGCTCAGCCTCTGTCTGCATCGTCAATCCCGTTCCAGCCCCGCCTGTTCCAAAAGATGTAGATAATGCCGCCAGCGGACCTGCTGCTCACGCCCCAGCTCGCGCAGATAATCCCAGGAATAGAGGCTGGACTCGTAGCCATCCGAGAATTTCAGCCGCAAGGCACAGCTGCCCGTGGGCTCGGCAGCGAGGATTTGCACCAGCCTTTTGCCCGCCACCAGTTCCGCAACACCCGGACCGGCGGGCGGCTGCACGCGCAGAAATTCCGCCGGAAAGCTCAAGCTGCTGCCGTCCTCGTAGTCGAGGTCGAGCCGCTTGGCCGCCTGGCGGATTTTAATCTGCGCGGGTTCCGTCACGGCTCCAGTTGGCGTGCTTCCTCCGCCAGCATGATGGGGATGCCGTTGCGGATGGAGTAGGCTAGACCGGCCTTGGGGCTGATCAGCTCATTATGCTCGCGGTCATAGGTCAGCGGGCCGCGGGTGAGCGGGCAGACCAGGATCTCCAGCAGCCGCGGGTCCAGCGGGGGGTTGATTGTCTCGGTCGGCATGTTCAACTCGCTTTCGGTTCAAAATCGTCATCAAAATCCCCGTCGCGGGCGCCGATTTCCAACAGCGCCAGCAGGGCGCGGGCGCGCTCTGTCAGGTCCTTCGCCTCCAGCAGAGCCTGTTTCTCCTCGTTGGTGAAGGGGCAAGCCATGCTGAGCGAGGTCACTAGAGTCGCATCGGGCATCGTCTCCAGCCCGTTCCAGTTCACGTCCATCCCAGCGCTGGTGAAGTAGCGGCGTAGCGCATCCTCCAGCTGCGGGCGGGGGAATGGCAGCGCGCCCTCGCCCGGCACGCGCAAATCGGCCGCGAATCCGGCCAGTCCCGCACGCACGCGCCGGTAGCCCCGGCGCATCTCGATCTCCTCGACGATGGTGAAACGGATCACCCCCGTCAGGGTGATGAGGAAGCGCCCGTCATTGGTTTCGTCGAAGGAGGTGAGCCGGCCCAGGCAGCCGATTCGGTACAAACCGGGGCCGTTCTCACCGTGGCCGAGGCGCTTATCCGGCTGCACCATACCGAAATACCGCCCCTCTCCCAGCGCATCCTCGACCATGGCAAGGTAACGCGGCTCAAAGATGTTGAGCGGCAGATGCCCACCCGGCAGCAACAGTGCGCCACCGAGCGGAAAGACCGGGAATTCATCCGGCAGCTGGTCCAGCTGTGGCCCTCGCACGGCCATCGCCGTCAGCGGAACAGCAGGGCCGAGAGCTTGCGCCGCGCCGCCATTGTGGCCGGGTCGTCCATGCCCCAGGCCTCAAAGAATTTCAGCAATTGCAGCCGCGCCGCATCCTCGTTCCAAGCACGGTCGCGCTGCACGATCTCGAGCAGCGCCGCCGCCGCCTCGGCCCGCGCGCCTGAGGCGTTCAGCGCCGAGGCCAGCTCGTAGCGGGCTTCATGGTCGTCCGGATCCACGGCGATACGCTGGGAGAGCCCGGCCATGGCGGACTGCGCCTTGCGGCCTTCCTGCGCCAAAGCCAGAGCCGATCGCGCACCGGCGATCTCGGCATGTTCGGCGATCTTTCCCGGAACCTGGGTCAGCACCTCGGCGGCCTGATGCTCATCGCCCAGCGCTAGCAGCGCGCGGGAGAGCCCGCCCCAGGCTTCCGGCTTCTCCTGGTCCTCCTGTAAGGCGGCGGCGAAATACTGCGCCGCTTGCTCGGCGGCCCCCTGTTCCAGCAACGTCTTGCCCTGGGCGATGAGGTCCACCGCCGGGGCGGCACTGCCCGCCAGCTTCAGCAGCGCCTCGACGAATCGCTTCAGCTCGCTCTCGGGCAGCGCGCCCGAGAAGGTGTCGGCGATCTGCCCCTGCCAGAAGGCCACGACCGTTGGCACGGACTGCATCGGCAACCCCATGCGGGCGAGTTGGGTGACCAGTTCCCGATTCTTATCCACGTCGATCTTCACGAGCTTCACCCGCCCGCCCTGCGCCTTCGTCACCTTTTCCAGCGCGGGGGTGAGGGTTTTGCAGGGGCCGCACCAAGTCGCCCAGAAATCCACCAGCACGGGCAACTCGCGCGAGGCCTCGATGACATCGGCCATGAAATTGGCTTGGTCGCCATCCACGATCATCGGCTGCTGGGCGGGGGCGGGCGCGTCCTGCGCGGGGTTGAGAAAGCTGCTCATTCTTGTTCCGTCCTATGCGTTTTCCGCTCCCTATATAGGCGATTGCCCTCAACTCTCACACCCCAAAGCATTTTAGTTGTGAGGCGCGCTTGCAATCCGTCCCGGTGGTGGTTAAAGAGCCCCCACCACGCGCCGAGCGGGCGTAGCTCAGGGGTAGAGCACAACCTTGCCAAGGTTGGGGTCGAGGGTTCGAATCCCTTCGCCCGCTCCAATTTATTTCCGGTTCTTCCGGTGTGCGTGGAACATAGCGCCATGAGCGGGCGTAGCTCAGGGGTAGAGCACAACCTTGCCAAGGTTGGGGTCGAGGGTTCGAATCCCTTCGCCCGCTCCAATTTCATTCCAAATTATCAGCAGGTGCGCGCATGACGCTGGCCGATTCTTTCGACGCCTCCCTCACCGCGCCTCGCGCTCTGGGAATCGAAGGCGGGCATAATCTGCGCGACTTGGGCGGTTACCGCACGCGCAGCGGCCAGCGCCTGAAATGGGGCGTGCTGTACCGCTCCGGTGCCATCAGCAACCTCACCGAATCGGGCCGGGCCGAGCTGCGCAATCTCGGCATCAAGGCGATCTGCGATTTTCGCACCCCGCATGAGCGTGCGCGCGTGCCAATGGACTGGCAAGGCCAGGAAGTCGGCTACCACGCATCGGAGCGCGGCTTCAGCGTTGGCAGCCTGCAAAACTATATCGCCCAGGGCGGGCACCGCCAGGGCGCGATGCTGGCCGCCATGCACGATATCTACCGCAACCTGCCATTCGAACAGGCCGCCAGCTACCGCCAACTTTTCTACCTTCTCAGCCAGAGCCGCCTGCCGCTGCTGTTCAACTGCTCCGCCGGCAAGGACCGCACCGGCCTCGCCGCCGCGCTGATCCTCTACGCGCTGGACGTGCCGCGCGAGACCATTGAACATGACTACACCCTGACCAACCAGGCCATCGACGGGCTGGAGCAGATGATGCTCCGCGATCCGGGCTATTCCGGCCTCTCCACCCTGGCACGGGAGGAATACATGCCGCTGCTGGACGCACATCCTGAGTATCTGCGCATCGCCTTCGATGCCATCGAGGCCAAGCATGGGAACGTTGAGGCCTATCTGCACGACGCGCTGGGCGTGGGGGCGGCGGAACTAGAGAAGATCCGCAACTTGTTGCTCGAAGATTGACCAGCCCTGCGGGAAGGGCCTTATACTCCCGCAATGTCCAAGGATCCCGATTACGACAAAACCCTCCGCCACCTGCAGATCGAGCTGGTGAAACTTCAGCGCCATGTCATCTCGGAGGGCATGAAAGTACTCATCATCCTGGAAGGGCGTGACGGCGCCGGCAAGGATGGCACGGTCAAGCGCATCACCGAACATCTCTCACCGCGCGACATCCGCATTGTGGCCCTGCCCAAGCCATCGGATGTTCAGGTCACGCAATGGTATTTCCAGCGCTATGTCGAGCATCTGCCTGCCGCGGGCGAAATCGTGCTGTTCAACCGCTCCTGGTACAACCGCGCGGGCGTGGAGCCGGTCATGGGCTTCTGCACGGACGCCCAATACCATGAGTTCCTGCGTAACGCGCCGGTGTTCGAGGCGATGCTCGACCAGGCGGGCATCAAGGTTCTTAAGTACTACCTGGACATCAGCCGCAAGGAGCAGAAGAAGCGGCTGGACGACCGGCACAAGGATCCGCTGAAACAGTGGAAGATCTCCCCGATCGACGAAAAAGCCCTGAAGCATTTCGACGATTATACCGAGGCGCGCGACCGCATGTTGCGCCAAACCGACAGCGCCGCCGCTCCCTGGATGATCGTGCGCGCGAACGACAAAAAAGCCGCGCGGCTTGCCATCATCGCCGACCTCATCAGGCGCATCGACTACAAGAACTCAACCCCGCACGACGTTGACGAGCAGATCGTCTGCCGCTTCGACGAGTCCTGCCTGACCAATGGAATGCTGGCCCGATGAGCAAAATCCTCGACACGATCAACTTCAACGCCGACGGCCTGATCGCCGCCATCGCCCAGCAGCACGACACGGGCGAGGTGCTGATGATGGCCTGGATGAACGCGGAGTCGGTCACCGAGACGCTGGCCACCGGGCAGGTGTGTTACTACTCTCGCTCGCGGCAGAAGCTCTGGCGCAAGGGCGAAACCTCCGGCCAGCAGCAGAAGCTCGTCGAGATGCGCCTGGATTGCGATGGCGACACGCTGCTCCTGCTCGTGGACCAGAAAGGCGTGGCCTGCCATACCGGGCGGCGCAACTGTTTCTTCCTGGCGGCGCGGAATGGCGAATGGGTGGAGATCGCCAAGCCCGAAGTGAGCCCGGAGGAGCTTTACAAGCGCTGATGCGTCACAATTTGTTACGCCACTTGCTGAGAAGACGGAAGTTGAAGAATAAGTATTCCATCTAGAAGATAAAATCCCGAGGGGGTAGGTCATGCCGTTCGCATTGTCGAAATTTCGCGCCAAGCGTCTCGTCGCCGCGGCGGCAGCTCTGGCGTTCACTTTGGGCGGTGCCGCCGCTACCCGCATCGCCCTGGCCGATGACAGCGCCAACTACCCCACCGCGTCGCTCACCGCGCCGACGGACCCCGCGGCGCTGATCGAGCGCGGCAAATACCTCACCGCCGCGGCGGACTGCCTGCCCTGCCATACCGGCCCGGGCCATCAGCCCTTCTCCGGCGGGCTGGTGATGGCCACGCCGTTCGGCGGGCTCTCCACCCCCAACATCACGCCGGACAAGGAAACCGGCATCGGCAACTGGTCGGACACGGATTTCTATAACGCCCTGCATTATGGCACGGCGCCGGGGCACTCTTATCTGGTGTTCCCCAAATTCCTGTACCCGGCCATGCCGTACACCTCCTACACCAAGCTCTCTTATGCAGATGTGATGGCCATCAAGGCCTATCTCTTCTCGCTCGCCCCGGTGAACGTGGCCCCCACCCCCAGCTCCATGGCCTTCCCCTTCAACCAGCGTCCGGTGCTGCTTGGCTGGCGGTTGCTGTTCTTCAGCGCCGGCCCCATGAAAATGGACCCGAGCTGGGATGAGCACATGAAGAACGGCGCCTACCTCACCGAGGCGCTGGGCCATTGCGGCGAATGCCACACCCCGCGAAACATCCTCAGCGCCATGGAACTCGGCCGGGCCTATGCCGGCGCGCCCATCGACGATCTCTACGCGCCCAACATCTCCTCGGACAAAACCCAGGGCGTGGGCGGCTGGGCACAGGCCGATCTCGTGGCCTATCTGCATGACGGCGGCAACATGGTGAAGGGTTCGCCGTTCGGCTCCATGGGCGACATGGTGGCCAACTCCACCAGCAAGCTCTCCGTGTCGGACGTGGTGGACATCGCCACCTATCTACAAACCGCGACCAAGCCGCAGCAGACCACCCCGCCCCCCGCGGTGGCCGATGCCGCCGCCTCCATCGCCCGTGGCGCCAACGTATATACCGCCAACTGCGCAGGCTGCCATGGCAAGACCGGGGCCGGCCTGCCGCCGCGCTTCGCCCCCAACCTGGCGGGTAACGACTCCATCATCGCCGATGAACCCTATAACGTGATCGGCCCGGTGCTGAGTGGCCTTGCCCCCTGGACCAAGCTGCCGATGCCGAGCTTCGCCACCAAGCTCTCGGATCAGGAGATCGCCGATGTTGCCAATTACGTCCGCACCGCCTGGGGCAATCAGGGCGTTGCCAACGCCACACCGGCCCAGGTGCTGCGCTTGCGCGGCATCGCCAGCGTGCCCGCCAGCGCCGATGCGCTCTCCGACACGCTAGGCTGCCCGCATATCTCCCCCGCAGGCGGACCGAACACCGTCGCCGATCCGGGGAATGGGCTGCTCAACACCTACCAGGGTGTCACCCCGGAAACGTTGGCCAACCGCACCCGCACGCTGGTCAGCGCGGTCCGCGCCAACAATGCCAGCATCAGCGACGCCGATCTGACCAATACGCTGGTGGCGGCCTATTGCCCTGTGGTGGCACATACGGCAGGTCTGAGCCTGTCGGCCAAGCAGGAGGCATTGCGTGACTTCATCGCCGGAGCGGCACCGCTTATCGCCGCCCATTAAGGTAGAGACCATAACAGGGGCGGCCATCCTGCCGCTCCTGCCGGACCTCGCGCGGTTGCGCATCACCGTGTTCCGCGAGTTTCCATATCTGTACGAGGGCGATCCCGCCTACGAACAGACTTATATGCGTGTTTATGCCGAAGCGCCTGCGGCCGCGATCATCATCGCGCGCGATGGCGAGAAGATCGTCGGCGCTTCCACATGCCTTCCGCTGAGCGCCGAAACGCCGAATGTGCAGAAGCCCTTTCGCGAGGCGGGAATGGATATCTCCAGTATCTTCTATTTCGGCGAGAGCGTGCTGGATTCCGCCTATCGCGGCCGGGGAATCGGGGTGAAATTCTTCGAGGCCCGCGAAACCCAGGCGCGCAAGCATGGCTATCCCGTCACCGCCTTTTGCGCCGTGCAGCGCCCGGCGGACCACCCTGCCCGGCCGAAAGATTACCAGCCACTGGATGATTTCTGGCGCAAGCGCGGCTATGCCCCGCATCCTGATCTGGTCTGCTCCATGTCCTGGCGGGAGGTCGGCGCGGACCACGAGACCACGAAACCACTGATGTTCTGGACCCGTACCCTGTGAAACTCGCCCTCGCCCCGTTCGGCGTCACCCCGCCCCCCAGCTTCAAGGCCTTCATCACCCGCATTGAGCGTCTGGCCGCCGAGGCCGCCCTCGCCGGGGCGGATATTCTGGTGCTGCCGGAATATTTCTCCATGGTGCTGTCGGGGGTGGAGATCAAAACCCCCGACATCGCCGCCGAGCTGGAGTATGTGGTCAAGGCCGCCGACGAGCTGATCGGGCAAATCACGGTACTGGCCCAGAGGCACAAGCTGCACATCCTGGCGGGTTCGGTGCCAATGCGCAACGCCGATGGCAAGGTGTATAATCGCGCCCCGTTCATCGCCCCTTCCGGAGCGGTGCGCTACCAGGACAAGCAGGCGATGACCCGGTTCGAGGATGAGCTGTGGCATGTAACCGGCGGCAATGGTCCAAATGTATTCGAGACCGCTTTCGGGCGCATCGGCGTGTCCATTTGCTACGATTCGGAATTCCCCCTGCATGTGCGCGCCCAGGTGGCGGCAGGGGCCAAGCTGATCCTCGTGCCGTGCTGTACCGCCTCTATGGCCGGGTTCAACCGCGTGCGCCTCTCCGCCCGCGCCCGCGCCGTGGAGAACCAGTGCTACGTCGCCGTCGTACCACTGGTGGGCAATGCCGCCTGGTCCGGCTCCATCGACGAAAATATCGGCCACGCCGCGCTCTTCACTCCCTGCGATACCGGCTTCCCCGATGACGGAGTCGCCGCCGCCGGGCCACTCAACGAACCGGGTCTGGTGTTCGCGCAGGTGGATTTCGCAGCCATCGACGCCGTGCGCGTGGAAGGCAGCGTGCTGAACCACCGCGACTGGCAGGAGGTGCCACCCTGCCCTGTCGTGGAACTGGCGTGACGCGCATCTTCATCATCGCTGGCGAGGCCAGCGGGGACGTTCTCGGCTACCGGCTGATGACGGCGCTGCGGGAATTACGCCCTGACACCCAGTTCAGCGGCATCGGAGGGGCGCGCATGGAGGAGGCCGGGCTGACCTCGCTCTTCCCCATGCAGGAGCTGGCGCTGATGGGGCTGGCGGAAATCCTCCCTCGCGTGCTGCATCTGAAGAAGCGTCTGGCACAGACGGTCGAGGCCATCCGCGCCGAGAAACCAGATATCGTGCTGACCATCGACAGCCCCGGCTTTACCCTGCGCGTGCTGAAGGCCATCGGCGCTGGCGGGCCGAAGCGCGTGCATTACGTGGCGCCTCAGGTCTGGGCCTGGCGGCAGGAGCGAGTGAAGCATTTCCCCGGGCTGTGGGACGAGCTGCTGTGCCTGCTGCCCTTCGAGCCGGAGTTTTTCGCCCCGCACGGGCTGCATCCGGTGTTCACCGGGCATCCGGTGCTGGAGTCGGGTGCTGATAAGGGCGATGCCGCGCGCTTCTTCGCCCGCCACAGTCTCGCGCCGGATGCCGTGCCCATCGTGCTGATGCCCGGCTCACGCGTGACCGAGACTAAGCGCCTGCTGCCTGTGTTCCGCGAAACTTTGGCACTGCTGGAGCCGCAAATCCACGGCCTGCGTCCCGTTGTGGCCGCCGTCGCCGGGGTGGCCGAGCATGTGGCCAGCCATACCGAGGACTGGCCGGTTCGTCCGATCATCGTGCGCGACGTGGCCGAGCGTTACGACGCCTTCGCCGCCGCGAAAGCCGCGCTGACCAAATCCGGCACCTCGACCCTGGAGCTCGCCATGGCTGGGGTGCCGATGGCCGTCACCTACCGGGTGAACCCCATCTCCGCCTTCCTCGGGCGGCGGCTCATCAAGGTGCCTCATGTGGCGATGATCAATCTTCTGGCCCAGCGCGCCTTGGTGCCGGAGTTGCTGCAGGAGGATTGCCGGGCGGAGAAACTCGCGGCCACGCTCTCGCATCTGCTGCGCGACGAACAAGCCGCCGCCGCCCAGCGCGCGGGCTATGCCGAGGCACTGGCCACGCTACGCGCCCCGGAAGGCGCACCCTCCAGCGCCGCGGCCAAGGCGATATTGGCCGTGCTGGGGTAAAACATTCCGTCGCGTTAGATCCTGGAAGGCGCTGACAGCAGGAGATTTCCCCTGAGCAGCAGCACTGCCAGCACGGGGATCGACGTTACCGCCTGATCCCCGTCCGTTTCGGCTTACTTCTGCGCCGCCAGCGCCGCCTCCATGGCGGCTACGGCGGAGAGGTTGATGATGCCGCGCGCGGTCACGCTCGGCACCGCGATATGCATCGGCTTGGCCAGACCCAGCAGGATCGGGCCGACCGTCACGCCATCGCCCGTCGCCTTCACCAGGTTGAAGGCGATGTTGGCGGAGTCGAGATTCGGGAAGATCAGCAGATTGGCGATGCCATGCAGCGTCGAGTCGGGCAGCGCCTGATGGCGGATCTGCTCCACCAGCGCGGCGTCACCGTGCATTTCGCCGTCCACTTCCAACTCGGGGTCGCAAGCATGGATCAGGCTGAGCGCCTGGCGCATCTTTTTCGCGCTAGGCGAGTTAGAGACGCCAAAATTGGAGTGCGAGAGCAGCGCCACTTTCGGGGTAATGCCAAAGTGCCGCACGCTCGACGCCGCCATCAGCGTCATCTCGGCGATCTCTTCCGCGCTCGGGTCCATGTTCACATGCGTATCGCAGAAGAACAGCACGCCGGTTTGCAGGATCAGCGCCGTCATCGCGTACACGCGCCCGGAGCCCGAGCGGCGCGGAATCATGGGCAGCGCGTACTGGAACTGGCGCCACCAATCTCCAGCGCCGCCGCAGATGGCGGCATCCACCTCGCCCACCGCCAGCAGCATGCCGGCGGCAACGGTGGGGCGCTTGCGCACATGGCGAATGGCGGCTTCGGGCGGCGTGCCGCGCCGGCCGACCTTCGCCGAGTAGGCTGCGAGCAGGCGCTTGAACAGCTCCGGCTCCTGGTCCAGATCGAGGATCTCCACATCCTTGCCGGGCTGCAGGCGCAGGCCAAGCTGCTGAATGCGGCTGACAATCGAATCAGCGCGGCCAAGCAGCACTGGCCGTGCCAACCGGTCATCCACCACGCTCTGCACCGCGCGCAACGTGCGCTCGTCCTCGCCCTCGGCATAGACGATACGCGGGTAAGCCTTCCGCGCCATCTCGATAACCGGACGCAGCAACTGGCCGGAGCGGAACACGAAACGCTCCAACTCGTGCTTATAGGCCTCGAAATCCTCGATCGGCCGGCGAGCGACCCCCGCATCCATCGCCGCCTGCGCCACGGCGGGGGCGATGTGCATGATCAGGCGCGGGTCGAACGGCTTGGGAATAATATACTCGGCGCCGAAGGTCGGGGCATGCCCGCCATACGCGGCGGCCACAGCCTCGGAGGCCTCCACGCGGGCGAGTTCCGCAATCGCCTTCACCACCGCGAGCTTCATGCTCTCGGTAATGGCGGTGGCGCGCACATCCAGCGCGCCGCGGAAGATGAAGGGGAAGCACAGGACGTTGTTGACCTGGTTCGGGAAGTCCGAACGCCCGGTGGCGACAATCGCATCCGGCCGCGCGCGGCGCACGAGGTCCGGCATGATCTCCGGTTCCGGATTCGCCAGGGCCAGGATCAGCGGATTCGGCGCGAGCAGGCCGAGCCACTCTTCCTTGAGCACGCGCGGCGCGGAGAGGCCCAGGAAGATATCCGCCCCCGGCAGCACTTCCGGCAGGGTGCGCGCATCGGTCACACGGGCCACGTCCTCCAGGGTCGGGTCCAGATTCGGCCGCCCGGCATACACCACGCCTTCCTTGTCGGTCATGGTGATGTTTTCGGGAGAAGCGCCCAGCGCCTTGAGGATCCTCACGCAGGAGAGCGCGGCGGCACCGGCACCGGAGGTGACGATCTTCACTTCCTCGATCTTCTTGCCCTGCACGATCATCGCGTTCAGCACTGCGGCGCCGACGATGATCGCCGTACCGTGCTGGTCATCGTGGAACACCGGGATCTTCATCTTCTCGCGCAGAATCTGCTCGATGCGGAAGCATTCCGGGGCCTTGATGTCTTCAAGATTGATGCCGCCGAAGCTCGGCTCAAGGCGGGCAACGGTCTCGATAAACTTGTCCGGGTCCTGCTCGTTGATCTCGATATCAAACGAATCGATACCGGCGAATTTCTTGAAGAGGACGGCCTTGCCCTCCATCACCGGCTTGCTGGCGAGCGGGCCGATATTGCCCAGGCCAAGCACCGCCGTTCCATTGGTGATGACAGCGACCAGATTCGCGCGGGAGGTCAGGTCGAAGGATGCATCTTCATCCTCCACGATCGCATCGCACGCCGCGGCCACGCCGGGCGAATAAGCAAGCGAGAGATCGCGTGAGGTCTCCATTCGCTTGGTGGCGACAATCGCCAGCTTTCCGGGGCGGGGATACAGATGGTATTCGAGCGCCGCCTTGCGTAAAACGTCATCCATGTTTGCATTCTCCCCTGTAGTCCGAGGGTTTCATGGACCAACCGCCGTGGCGGTACAACCCTGGTCTTACACAAGTTTTTTTAAAAGGAGAAAATGGTGCGGTCGAGAAGACTCGAACTTCCACGGGGTTTCCCCCACAAGCACCTCAAGCTTGCGCGTCTACCATTCCGCCACGACCGCACGTAAACGAAACCGCCATGCCGAAGCATGACGCTGGGAGCCTATAGACGATGATTTTTACGCCTGCAACCTGGGAGACCTCTCCTGGACTCACAAATTATGATTTTGCGCTGGAACGCATGCAGGAGCGCGCTGCCGCGATCCGCGAAAACGGCGCGGAAGAGCTGGTCTGGCTGGTGGAACACCCGCCGCTCTACACCGCCGGAACCTCGGCCAAGCCTGAAGATTTGCAGGATTCCAGCCGATTCCCCACCTACACGGCCGGGCGCGGCGGGCAATGGACCTATCACGGCCCCGGCCAGCGCGTGGCCTATGTGATGCTGGACCTCACCCGCCCGCACGGCACCATCCCGGCGCGGGATGTGCGCTGCTACGTGGCGGGACTCGAGCGCTGGGTGATCGAGACGCTGAGGGAATTCGGCATCAAGGGCGAGATTCGCGAGGGCCGGGTCGGCATCTGGGTGGTCCGCCCCGATGGCGCGGAGGACAAGATCGGCGCCATCGGCGTGCGCGTCACGCGATGGGTGAGCTGGCATGGGCTGGCACTGAACGTGAACCCCGATTTGAGCCATTTTACCGGCATCGTGCCTTGTGGCATCCGCGAGCACGGGGTGACGAGTCTGCACGATCTTGGGGTGAAGGTTAGCATGGACGAGGTGGACGCTGCCTTGCGGCGCAACTGGAGCAAAGTGTTCGGATGAAGATTTTCGTCTACGGCATGCTGATCGACAAAGCCTCGCTCGACCGCTGTGCGGGCAAGCCGGTGATCACCCAGCCGGAATACGCGATGTTACGCGGGTTCACCCGAGTCTACATCTACCTGCGTGGGGCGCGGGTGTTCACGCGGCCAAGGTGGCCGCGCCTCCCTATGAGAAGATCATGACCCTTCGCAGCCGGAGTTTCTGATCCATATAGTGGGCCATGAAACTTTCAGTCCTCGATCAATCCCCGATGAAAAGCGGTGTCTCGCCGGATGAATGCATCCGCGAGACGCTGGACCTCGCCAAATCCTGCGAGGCTTATGGCTATCATCGCTACTGGCTCTCCGAGCACCATAATTCTGAGGCCCTGGCTGGTTCGGCGCCCGAGGTGTTGATGGCTGCCATCGCCGCCACCACCAGCCGCATCCGGCTGGGTTCGGCGGGGATCATGCTGCCGCATTACTCGGCCTTTAAGGTCGCGGAACAGTTCCGGGTGCTGGAAGCCATCGCACCAGGACGGATCGACCTCGGCGTCGGCCGCGCGCCCGGCGCCGATGGCCGCACGGCTTTAGCCCTCAACCCCAACGCCTCGCACGCGGCGGATGCCTTCCCCGCCCAGGTGCGGGATCTTCAGGCCTGGACCTCGGGCGCTGAGCTGCCGCTGGACCACCCCTTCCGTACCCTGCGCGCCGAGCCGCGCGGGCCTTTCGCCCCGCAAATGTGGATTCTCGGCTCCTCCAATTACGGCGCCCAACTCGCCGCCTGGTTCGGCCTGCCCTATTGCTTCGCTTATTTCTTCTCAGATGGCGAAGGGGCCGCCGAAGCGCTGGAGATCTACCGCACGCAGTTCCGCCCCTCCGCCGTGTTGGATAAGCCGCATTGCGGCATCGTCGTATGGGCCTTCGCGGCTGATACCCAGGCGGAGGCCGATTACTGGTTCCGCTCCCGCGCGCTTATCCAGACCATCCGCCCGCGCGGGCGCTTTCTCGCTCTGCCCACGCCGGAAGAGGCCGAGACCGTGGAGCTGACCGAAATTGAGAAAGAGCGCATGGAGGGGATTAAAGCGCGGGCCTTTGTCGGCACAGGGCAAGAGACAGCCAACCGCCTGCGCGCCCTCTGCGCCGAGCTGAAGGCCGATGAGCTGGTCATCACCACCGGCGTCACCAACCACGAGGTCCGCCGCAACTCCTTCAAATTGCTGGCGGAAGCATTCGGGCTAGGCGCGTAACGCGTCGAGCGCCTTTTGCAGGATGGCCTGGGCTGCGAGCTTGTCGATGATCTCGTCACGCCGCGCCCGGCTCACCCCGGCCTCGATGAGGCGTTCATGCGTCTCGGCGGTGGTGTAGCTCTCGTCAACCATGGCCACCGGCAGTCCTGTGGCGGCGCTGATACCATGCGCCCAGTCCCGCGCCGCCTGGGCGCGGGGGCCGAGCTTCTGCTCGCCATCCAAGGGCAAGCCGATAATCAGCCCCCCGACCCCTTCCTTCGCGGCGATGGCCGCAATCTCGGCGGCGTTCTGCTTCATCTTGGCCCGGACCAGCGTGGTGCACGGGCTGGCGATCTGCCGGTTCACGTCCGACAGCGCCACGCCGATGCGCTTGGAGCCAGGGTCCAGCCCGAGCAGCCGCGCACCGGGGGCGAGCTGGGCGGAAAAATCAGCGAGGTTGTAGAGGGGCATGGCCGCCTGTATGGTCCGCCCGGAATTTCAAGCCAATAGATATGAGGCAAAAATGTCGCTGGATGCCGCTACGGTGCGCCGTATTGCGAGACTGGCCCGGATACGGGTCGATGATACCGAGGTCGAAACCCTGAAATCCGAGCTGAACGCCATTCTTGGCTATGTTGAGCAGCTTGGCGAGGTGAACGTGGATGGCATCGAGCCGCTTTCGGGCGGCGCGCAGATGGCCCTGCGCCAGCGCGAGGATTACGTGACCGATGGCGAGATCGCCGAGAAGGTCCTCGCCAACGCGCCCGACCGGGAGCAGAACTTCTTTGCCGTGCCGAAAGTGGTGGAATGAGCATTTTTGACCTGACAATCGCCCAGGCCAGCGCCAAGCTGGCGGCGAAAGAGATTTCCGCCGTGGAGCTGACCACGGCCTATAACGATGCCGTGGCCGCGCTGAACCCGCGCCTGAACGCCTACATCACCACCACGCCGGAGTTGGCGCTGGAGCAGGCCCAGGCTGCCGATGCGCGCATTGCGGCGGGCGATGCCACGGCGCTGACCGGCATTCCCATCGCCGTGAAGGATCTGTTCTGCACCGAGGGTGTGCGCACCACAGCGGCGAGCAAAATCCTGGAGCCCTTCATCCCGCCTTATGAGAGCACCGTCTCCGCCAAGCTGAAGGCGGCGGGTGCGGTGACGCTGGGCAAGGCGAATCTCGATGAATTCGCCATGGGCTCCTCCAACATCACCTCCGGCTACGGCCCGGTAGAAAACCCCTGGAAGCGCGCCGCCGACCAGGACGCCAAGCTGGTTCCCGGTGGCTCCTCCGGCGGTTCCGCCGCCGCTGTGGCCGCCCGCATCGCGCTGGCCGCCACGGGCACGGATACGGGCGGCTCCATCCGCCAGCCCGCCGCCTTCACCGGCCTTGCGGGCATCAAGCCCACCTATGGCCGCTGCTCGCGCTTCGGCATCGTGGCCTTCGCCTCCTCGCTCGACCAGGCCGGCCCGATGGCCCGCAATACCGAGGATTGCGCCCTCCTGCTCAACGCCATGGCGGGCTTCGATGAGAAGGACTCCACCTCCGCCCAGCGCGAAGTGCCCGATTTCACCAAGGCGCTGAACCGGGGCGTGAAGGGGCTGCGCATCGGCATCCCCGCCGAATACCGGCTCGAAGGCACCAACCCGGAAATCCTGGCCCTGTGGGACAAGGGCATTGAGTGGCTGAAGACGCAGGGCGCCGAGATCGTCGAGATCTCCCTCCCCCACACCAAATACGGCCTGGCGGTCTACTACATCGTCGCCCCGGCCGAGGCCTCCTCCAACCTCGCCCGCTATGACGGCGTGCGCTTCGGCAAGCGCGTGGACGGCGTGGACCTGATCGACATGTACGAGCGCACCCGCGCCGCCGGGTTCGGCCCGGAGGTCAAGCGCCGCATCATGATCGGCACCTATGTGCTGAGCCATGGCTATTACGACGCCTATTACCTGAAGGCGCAGAAGGTGCGGAACCTGATCCTGCGCGACTTCACCACCGCGTTCGAGACGGTGGACGCCATCCTCACCCCCACCGCGCCCTCGGCGGCGTTCGGCCTGGGCGAGAAGATGGACGACCCGGTGACCATGTATCTGAACGACGTGTTCACCGTCCCCGCCTCGCTGGCGGGCGTGCCGGCCATGAGCGTCCCCGCCGGGCTGAACGCCGAGGGGCTGCCGCTGGGCTTGCAGGTTATCGGCAAGCATTTTGACGAAGAAACTGTTTTCGCGGTCTCCGCCGCGATCGAGAACGCGGCGGGCTTCTCGGCCCTGCCTGAACTGCGAGCGAAATAATGGCTTACATGCTGGAAGGCCGCACCGGCGCCTGGGAAGTTGTGGTGGGGCTTGAGATCCACGCCCAGGTCATCTCCGAATCCAAGCTGTTCTCGGGGGCTTCGGCCACCTATGGCGGCGCGCCCAACGCTCATGTCTCCTTCGTGGATGCCGGTTTCCCCGGCATGCTCCCGGTCATCAACAAGGAATGCGTGGCCCAGGCCGTGCGCACCGGGCTGGGGCTGAAGGCCAAGATCAACCTGTTCTCGCGCTTCGACCGCAAGAACTATTTCTACGCCGACCTGCCCAACGGCTACCAGATCAGCCAGTTCGAGCACCCCATCGTCGGCACCGGCATTGTCGAGATCGAGCTACAGGACGGCACGCTCAAGCAGATCGGCATCACCCGCCTGCATCTGGAGCAGGATGCCGGCAAGTCCATGCACGACCAGCACGCCAGCAAATCGGTCATCGACCTCAACCGTGCGGGCGTGGCGCTGATGGAGATCGTCTCCGAGCCGGATATCCGCTCACCGGAGGAAGCTGGCGCGTATCTGCGCAAAATCCGCCAGATCGTGCGCTATCTCGGCACTTGCGACGGCAACATGGAAGAAGGCTCCATGCGTGCGGACGTGAACGTCTCCGTCCGCAAGCCGGGCGAGGAATTCCGTACACGCTGCGAGATCAAGAACGTCAACTCCGTGCGCTTCGTGATGCACGCGGTGGAGGCGGAGGCGATGCGCCAGATCGAGGTGTGGGAGTCGGGCGGCGAGGTGGTGCAGGAAACCCGGCTCTACGATCCCTCCAAGGGCGAGACCCGCTCCATGCGCTCCAAGGAAGACGCGCATGACTACCGCTACTTCCCCGAGCCCGACCTGCTGCCGCTGGTGCTGGAGCAGAGCTTTGTGGACGATCTGGCCGCCAAGCTGCCCGAACTGCCGGACGAAAAGCGCCGCCGCTTCTGCGACGACTACGGCATCCCCTTCTACGACGCGGGCGTGCTGGTGGCCGATCAGGCGACCGCCGATTTCTACGAGAGCGTGGCCAAGGGGCGCGACGGCAAGCTGACCGCCAACTGGATGTCCGGCGATTTCTTCGCGGCAATGAACCGCACCGGCAAGAGCATCGAGAACCCGCCCGTCTCGGCGGCGGATTTCGGCGCGCTGCTGGACCTCATCACCGACAAGACCATCAACGGCCGCATCGCCAAGGATGTGTTCGAGGAGATGGTGGAAACCGGCAAGGCGCCGGGCGCCATCGTCGAGGAAAAAGGCCTGCGTCAGGTGACGGATACAGGTGCCATCGACGCCGCCGTGACCAAGGTGCTGGCCGATAACCAGGACAAGGTGGCCGAATACAAGTCCGGCAAGGACAAGCTGTTCGGCTTCTTCGTCGGCCAGGTGATGAAGGCCATGCAGGGCAAGGGCAACCCGGCCCTGGTGAACGAGGCTGTGAAGAAACAACTGGGGTAACTACCACCGAAATGCCCGCGGAAAATCAATATCGAGCATTCGTGAGGGCCAAGGTAAAAGGGGCGATAGAAGAAGCTCGGGCCGCGAGTACGATTTCGCATCCAGGAGTTAAAGGAACAGTCTTAGAAATTCTTATTTCAAGGCTGTTCCGCCCTTTGTTGCCGAGCGATATAGGCATAGGAACAGGGCAGCTAATAGAACAAACTCACGGAACTTTATCCGGTCAAATTGACATTATTCTTTATGATAAAAGGATATTACCTCCTGCTCTTTACGACGAGCGGACCGGTATATTTCCAATCGAGTCGGCGCTGTACGCTATCGAAGTCAAAACTTGCCTCGATGTGAAGGGGATTCAGCAAGCGCATGAAAATGCGCTCCAGATCTCAAAATTTAACCTTTTGCCGGGATTACATAACAATGATGGAACACCTCAGCATCATCGTGTTGAAAGGACACGGTACGCTATATTCGCACTTTCCTCAAATCTAAATGGAAAGCGTCAAAACGAAGCCGATAGATATAAACGAATATACCAAGGCTTAGGCGAATTCCCCCATATCCGCGCAATTTGCGTAGCTGGAAAAGAATACTGGTACGACAATAGCCGGCAGTGGATATCTATTCAGAGCGAGAACGACTTTGATGATATCCTTTCGTTTATTGGAGGTGTAATCAATACATACCAGTCTATCGCTGAAAGCCGACATTTTCCACGACTTGGATATTACATCATTCCTCCGACACAGGCCCTACGTGGCCCTCTTTCGGGGGGCAGTTCTTCAATTTCGGCAATTTGTGAAGGCTGCGGAGGGGAGCTTTTAGTCACTCCAAATCTTCCCGCAAAAGACATCACAATTAATGGCAGGATATCTGTCGATACACCATGCCCTAAGTGTGGTGGCCACGTTACGTCAAAATACCAACATTTCGAATTCAAGAATGGGCTCTTGCAAAATGAAAATTAGCGAGATGCATGCCCAGGAAATTTCTTTTACCACTGTACAAGTGATTTTCACTGCCGTTAACCAAATCACGATGCAATCAGTAGGATAAAATATGGCTTGGAAAACCGCTTTCCGTTCCCTCTACTACCAGGGCGCGCCGGAACCCGAAGACCCGGTGCTGGAACGCGGCAAGACGGCCCTGCTGGTCATCGACGTACAGAACACCTACCTCGAACGCCCGGACCGCGCCGCCCTCCCGCCGGAGGAACAGGCGCGGTTCGACGCCTGGACGCCCTTCCATGACCGCATGCATGGCACGGTAATCCCCACCATCGCCAAGCTCATCGCGGCATTCCGTGCGGGCGGGCATGAGGTCATCTTCGCCCGCATCGCCTGCCAGACGCTGGACGGGCGCGACCGCTCGCTCTCCCAGAAAAAGCCTGGCTGGAACAACTTGCTCCTGCCCAAGGACGAGGCTTCCTCGCAGATCGTCCCCGCGTTAGCCCCTCAGGGCGACGAGATCGTGGTCACCAAGACCACCGATTCGGCCCTCACTGGCACCAATCTGCGCCTGATCCTCACCAATCTCGGCATCACGCATGTGGTCTGCGCCGGTATCTTCACCGACCAATGCGTCGCCTCCACCGTGCGCTCGCTGGCCGATGAGAGCTTCGACGTGATCGTGGTGGAAGATGGCTGCGCCGCAGGAAGCTACGAACTGCACCTGAAGGAACTGGAGATCATCAACATGATCTACTGCGCCGTGATGAGCAGCGATGAACTTCTGGCTTACCTGCCCCGCTGAAATGCGGGGCTCGGATTGATCCTGATCAAGCGGACGGTTCGGCGGCACGGGTAGATTCCGCCCATGCTTAAGGATCTGCCCCTCGAACGCGTCTACCAGTTCATCGAGCCCGGCCCGACGGTGCTTCTCACCACCCAGGCGCCGAATGCGAAGCCCAATGTCATGCCCATGTCCTGGCACATGATGGTGGATTTCGAACCGCCCCTGATTGCCTGTGTGGTCAACCAGAGCAATCACAGCTTCGCGGCGCTGAAGGAAACAGGCCAGTGCGTGCTGGCAGTGCCGCCCGCCGAACTGGTGGAAACCGTTTCCGCGCTGGGCAATTGCACGGGCAACGACACCGATAAATTCGGCGTCTATAGCCTAACCCCCCTACCCGCCGCGCATGTGGTGGCGCCGCTGATCGGCGAGGCCATCGTGAACCTGGAGTGCAAGGTCAAGGACACCACCTTGATGGGCACCTATAACCTGTTCGTCATGCAATGCGTGAAGGCCTGGGTGAACCCCAAGCTGCACGACGCCAAGATGATCCACCATCACGGCTTCGGGCATTTCTCCGTGGATGGCGAGATGCTCAAGGTTAAGTCGAAGATGAGGTAATAGTTTGTTGTTTCTAAATGTTTTTTTAACGCCGCCCGTTTTACAGAAGGGGCGGCGTTTATGCAGCTTTTATGAGAATTTCGGTATCAACCCGCTCGCCTCGGCCACGGCCCGGCTTTCGGCGATCGACTGGCTGACCATCAGCGCCGCCGCCAGAGCGCGCTTGCCTGCCTGGGCGTCCACCGCCACGGGCGCGCCATCCAGGCAGGAGGCGAAGAACGCCTCATGCTCGGCGCTCAGCGCGTCATGGTCCTGCCAGCCCGCCTGCTCCACCCCGAATTCCTCGAACCCCGGCAGCTTCACCCCGATCCCGCGCCCCACCAGCGTCAGCTTGCGGGCCGAGAAATCCACGGTGAGATAGCCGGTCTGGGAGAAGATGCGCATCTTGCGCTCGGTCTTCAGCGAGATGCGGCTGGCCGTGATCGTCGCCACCGCGCCATTGGCGAAGCGGATGCGCGCATTGGCGATGTCGTCATGCAGGCTGGCCACGGGCGCGCCCACGGCATCCACGCTCACCACCTCCGAATCGGTCAGGGCCAGGATCAGGTCCAGGTCGTGAATCATCAGGTCCAGAATCACCGAGACATCCGTGCCCCGCACCTTGAACGGCGCGATGCGCACGGCCTCGATATAAAGCGGCTTGCCCATGCGCTTGGCCACGGCCCCGTGCGCGGCCGAGAAGCGCTCCAGATGCCCCACCTGCAGCACCAGCCCGGTCTCCCTGGCCAGCGCCACCAGCGCGCGCGCCTGTTCCAGCGTCGCCGCGATGGGCTTTTCCACCAGCACATGCTTGCCCGCCCGCAAGGCGCGCGCGGCGAGATCGTAATGGAACTCGGCGGGAGCGGCGATCACCACCGCCTGGGCGCGGCTTAGAATCTCGTCCTCGCCGAGCACCGGGCACCCGGCCTCCCAGGCCACAGTCTTGGCCCGCTCTGGGTTGGCGTCGGCCAAACCGATCAGCTTCGCCCTCTTCGCACCGGCCAGTTTCAATGCATGGTAGCGGCCAAAATGGCCCGCCCCGATCAAGCCCACTTGCAAACGCTCGCTCATGTTCCCCGTGGTATTCCGCCACGGGGTTGCGCGCAACGCCTCGCCCGGCCATACCGCATCCGGTTTAGGGAAATTTCGGAGCCACCGTGCTTTACTTCAGCCGCGCCAAGACTTTCGGCATCATGCTGCTCTGCGGGTTGGGCATCCTGCTCAGCCTGCCGAACCTTTCGGCCCGCCCCAGCTTCTGGCCGGGCTTCTTGCCCTGGAATCAGGTGCATATGGGGCTCGACCTGCGCGGCGGCTCCTATCTGCTGCTGCAAATCGACACCAGCGCCATCGTGAAGCAGGACCTCAACGCCCTGGTGGACCAAACCCGCCAGACCCTGCGCAATGCCGGGCTCGGCTATACCGGGCTGCACGCGGACCTCGCGGGCAACCAAGTTGTGCTGCACCCGCTGGAGGGTCAGGGCCCGCAGGCCATGACGGCGCTGCAAAAGCTCATCACCTACACCCCTGGCTCCTCCAGCCCCAGCGTTGCGCTCTCGCAGGCGGCTGACGGCTCCATCGCCATCGCAATTCCGCAGGCCACCCAGGCGGCGCGCAATTCCCAGGCCGTGGATCAGGCCATCACCATCATCCAGCGCCGTATCGACGGCTCGGGCGTGCTCAACCCCTCCATCCAGCGCCAGGGCAAGGACCAGATCGTGGTGCAGCTCCCCGGCATCTCTGACCCCGAGCGGGTGAAGACGCTGATCGGCACCACCGCGCATATGACCTTCCAGATGGTGGATTCCACAGCCGCCCCCGGCCCCGTGGCCCCGCTGGGCGACGAGCAGCTGCCAATGGCCGACAACCCGCAGCAGACGCTGGACGTGTACTCCAACGTCGCCGTGGATGGCGCCAGCCTTGAGAACGCCCAGGCCAGCACCGACCCGCAAAGCGGCCAGTGGGTGGTGAATTTCTCGCTCAACGCGCTCGGCGCGCGTCAGTTCGCCGATGTCACCACCGCCAATGTCGGGAAGCTCTTCGCCATCGTGCTGGACGGCAAGATCATCGAAGCCCCGGTCATTCGCGAACCGATCACCGGTGGTTCAGGTCAGATCTCCGGCAATTTCACCGCCCAATCGGCCACCGACCTTGCCCTCCTGCTGCGCGCCGGCGCCCTGCCCGCGCCGCTGAACATCGTGGAAGAACAGAGCGTCGGCCCGGAGCTGGGCGCGGATGCCATCCGCGCCGGTGCGCTCGCCCTGGGCGCGGGCTTCGTGTTCGTGCTGGCCTTCATGGGCACGTTCTACGGGCTATTCGGCTGGTTCGCGAATATCGCGCTGGTGATGAACCTGTTCCTGATGCTCGCCATCCTCTCGGTGATGGGCGCCACACTGACCCTGCCCGGCATGGCCGGTATCCTGCTCACCCTCGGCATGGCCGTGGACGCCAACGTGCTCATCAACGAGCGCGTTCGCGAGGAGGTGAAGAACGGCCGCAAGCCGCTGGCCGCCCTGGAGGCCGGGTATAAGCGCGCCTACGGCACCATTATCGACAGTAACGTGACGACCCTCCTCGCCCACGTAACCCTGTTCATCTTCGGCTCTCCTCCGGTGCGCGGCTTCGCCGTCACCATCTGCGCCGGCATCATCACCACCATGTTCACCGCCACGGTGCTGGTGCGCCTGCTCACCGGGCGCTGGTACATCTCGCGCCGTCCGGCCTCCCTGCCCGTTTAAGGACCCATCATGTTCTACCGGCCTCTGTTCCGCTTCGTCCCGGACGGCACGAAAATCCGCTTCATGAACGGGCGCTTCGCCGGGCTCATCGTCTCCGCGGTGCTGTCCACGGCGTCCATCGCGCTGTTCTTCTATCCCGGCCTGAACCTCGGTCTCGATTTCCGCGGCGGCGTGGTGTTGCAGGTGCAAACCCAGCTCCCCGCTGACTTCCCGGCCCTGCGCACGGCGCTGGCCGATGCCGGACTGAAGGATGCCTCGCTCCAGGCCTTTGGCCAGGGCGGCAATGGCGTGCTGATCAGCCTGGAAAGCCGCGACAACGCCGCCGCCACGCAAACCTCCATCCAGGAGGCGCAGACGGCGCTGGCCAAGGCGGCGCCAGGCTTCAAAATCCTCTCCACCCAGGCGATTGGCGCTTCGGTCAGCCAGCAGCTTTTCGCCCAGGGGCTTGAGGCGCTGGGACTCAGCTTCGTGATGATCCTGGCCTATATCTGGTTCCGCTTCGAGTGGCAGTTCGCCGTCGGCGCGGTCGCCACGCTGGTGCTGGATACCACCAAGACCATTGGCTTCATGGTGCTCACCCGCATCCCGTTCGACCTCGTGACCATCGCCGCCATCCTCACCATCATCGGCTACTCCACCAACGACAAGGTAGTGGTCTATGACCGCGTGCGCGAAAACCTGCGCAAGTATAAGAGCATGCCCCTGCGCGGGCTGATTGACCTCTCGATCAACGAGACGCTGAACCGTACGCTCGGCACCTCCGGCACCGTGTTCCTGGCGGCCCTGCCGCTGGCTTTGTTCGGCGGGCATGCGCTTTCCGGCTTCGCCTGGATCATGCTGTTCGGCATCGTCGTCGGCACGTCCTCGTCGATCTTCATCGCAGCGCCGATCCTGCTGTTCCTGGGTGAGCACCGGCTGCGCCGCAGCGCCGCGCCAGCGAAGGTTTCCGACAAATAAATATCTAAAATTCAGTCAGAGTTTTGTCGCATTCAGCGCGGATTCATGTTACATTCGCGCTGAAAATGCATACTTTTACAAAAATTTAGACAATGCCGCACAGCCCGCCAGATCCGGCATTACTGGCGTCCGTGCGCATTTCCTATCAGCCCATCGTCCGTCTGGCCGATGGCATGTTCGACCATGTGGAGGTCCTGGCCCGCACCGCCGCCCCCGACGGCACACTCCATGGGCCGGAGAACATCCTCAATGCCATGACCAGCAGCACCCGCGCTGTCATCCTCACCAAGACGATCATCGAGCGAACGCTCGACGAGTATAGCGAATTCGGCTTCGCCGCGCGTAATCTGAAGCTGGCTTTCAACCTCAAGCTGGACGCGATGCTGCATCCCGGGCTGATGCAGCTTATCGACAATCTGCGCGCCCGCTGCGGCTTATCGCCGGACATGGTGCGCTTCGAGCTTACCGAGGACCAGCCCGTGCATAACCTCGCCGCCGCCCGGGCCGTCATCACCGACCTGCGGGACGCCGGCTACGGTCTGGCGCTGGATGACATCACCCCGGACATGCCCTATCTGGCCGCCCTGCTGGAAATGCCGATCCGCGCCATCAAGCTCGACCGCAGCATCGTCACCTCGCTCCACCCTTCGGCGCGGAATTTCATCCGCGACATGGCGGCGCAGGCCAGCACCAGGCAGCAGGCGGTCATCGCCGAGGGCATAGAAACCAGCGACCAGCACGAGACAATGCGCGCCAGTCAAGTGACGCACGGCCAGGGCTACCTGTTCTCCCGGCCGCTCACCGCCAGCGCGTTGAGGGCCTATCTCAACGCCCGCTAGACGGCGCGGCGAAGCCCGAAGCGGCGCAGCGAGTCTGTGTAGAAATGCGAGAGATCGCCGCCGCTCTCCGTCCTTACCCCTTCCAGCGGGCGCATCATCGCCACCGTATCCGGGTGCGGCTCGGTATCCGGCTCGTGCTCCTCCACCATCCCTTCCGCCTCCAGCTTGAGGATATGCGCCAGCACATTGCGCTGCGCTGCCCCTTTCAGGAACAGATCGGGCTTGTTGTAGAGTTGAGCCGCCAGTGCCGCCACGGCCCAGTCCCGCTCCTCTAGCGCCGCCAGGATGGTGCGCTCCCGGTATTGACGGTGCGAGAGCAGATCCGCCACCAAAACGCGCGGCTCGGTGAGCAGCGGGCCATGGCCGCTGAGATAAACATCGTCATCGCGCGCCAGCAGCCGCTCCAGCGAGCGGTAGTAATCCAGCATGTCGCCATCGGGCGGGCTGACGATGGAGGATGACCAGGACATCACATGGTCGCCGCTGAACAGGATCTTCTGCCCGTTCTCGGCATAATATTCATAGCACAGATGGTCCGCCGCATGGCCCGGCGTATGCAGGGCCGTAAACCCGGCGAGGCGCGATCCGTCCTCAAGCGGGAAATCCGGCCTGATGCCGGGATGGATGCACTCCCGATACGCATAAACTGGCGCGCCTGTACGCTCGGAGAGTTCCGGCACCGCACCGCAATGGTCGCCATGGGTATGGGTGAGCACGAGCCGCCGAATCGGCTTACCCCCGGCGGCGGCCAGCACATCCTGCACATGCTTAGCGCTGTCCGGCCCGGGGTCGACCACCGTGATCCCATCCGCCTCGTCGATCAGATAGGTGTTGGTGCCATGATACGTCATCACCCCCGGGTTCTCCGCCACCACGCGGCGGATGCCGGGCAACACATTCAACGCAACGCCGCGGGGCGGCACATCTTCCTGCAAAAACGCCATGACCACATCATGCATGCCGTCCATGGCTTAGGCAATTTTTTCAACCGAACGCGTAAAGCAGCCAGAGCACCCCAAAGACCGCGACCACGCAGACCACGCCCAAAATCGCGACGGTCACGTTATGGCTGGCGGGGGCGCGGCTCACGGCGCGGTGCGGCGGGTCCTGAGTCTCACGCGTATGAAGGGTTGGAAAATCTTTTACGGTCATTGTTTTGTACCCCGACTTTCAAAGCCTTCCCGGCCTGCCTTACCGGGGCGCCTGGGTTGTTTCCTGACCGGATTATGCGCCCGAAAGCTCTTGAAAAGCAACAAAAACCAACGGGTGGCGCGGCGGCCATTGCGCCCGCCGGCAGGGCGGTTACTCTGCCGCGCATGACCCAAGACCCGGATGCAAGCCTGCGCGTCTCGCTCAACCGCCACAGGCTGTTCGCCAGCGGCTTGCTGGCCCTGATGGCGGCTCTCGCCATGCTCGGCTACCTCCTCCCGCTTTCACCATGGACATCACTGCTGCGCGATGCCGCCAAGGCCGGGTTCATCGGCGGCGTGGCGGATTGGTTCGCGGTGACGGCATTGTTCCGCCATCCGCTGGGGCTGCCGATTCCGCACACCGCCATCCTGCCCGCGCAGAAGGAACGGCTGGGCAATGCGCTGGGCCGGTTCGTGGCCAACCATGTCTTCACCGAGGCCGATATCCGCCGCGTGCTCGGCAATGTCGATTTCCCCGCCATCCTGCGCCGCTTCCTCGCCGACCCCGCCGCCACCCGCCCCCTGGCCGAGGCGCTGGCCGGGATGCTGCCCAAGCTGCTGGCGAGCATCGAGGACGGACGCGCCCGGCGCCTGCTGGTGCGGCTGCTGCCCAAGCTGGTGGGCGGGCGTGCCTCCGGCGTGGTGGTGGCCCGCGCCTTGGCCGGGCTGGTAGCGGGAGGGCGGCACCAGGAAATGTTCTCCTTCATCCTCGGCCAGCTCAAGGATACCCTGGCCAACCGCGAGGAAAGCCTGCGCGACGCGATCAAGGAGCGTGTACGCGAGCAAGGCGGCAAGCTAGTGGGCTGGGCGCTTGGCGCCACCGTGGCCAACCGCGTGCTGAGCGCGGTGAATACCGAGCTGGAGCGCATCAGTCCCGACAGCTCCGAGATGCGCGACGCCTTCGACGAATGGGTCCACCGTGAGATCAACCGCATGGAAACCGACCCGGAACGCGCCGCCGAGCTGAGCCAAGCCCTGCGCGGCGTGCTCGCGCATGACACGGTGAAAGCCTGGGCCTGGGACGTGTGGGCCCGCATGCGCCGCGCTTTGGAGATGGACGTCGCCAACCCGCACGGGCGCTCGGTGGCGGTGATCGAGGCGGCCCTGGCCAATCTCAGCGACGTGCTAGAGAAAGACCCGCAGGCCCAGGCGCGGGTGAATGCCGCCTTCCAGACCCTGGTGCTGCGCCTGCTCCCCGGCGCGCAGGCCGAGGGCGCGAAGTTCATCGGCAATGTGGTCGGCACCTGGGATGCCGCCACCATCACCGAGAAGCTGGAGCTGCGCGTGGGCAAGGATCTGCAATATATCCGCGTCAACGGCACGCTGGTCGGCTTCTTCCTGGGTGCTGCCATCAATCTTGCCCTGCTCGCCTTGCATCTCAGCTGAGATTCACTTGGATCATGCGGCGTCCTGAGCTATCTGGTGCCGCATGAAATACCTCCCCATAGCTGCGCTGCTCGCCGTGCTGCCCACGCTCGCCCTTGCCGACGCCCCCGCCCCGCTCGGGGCCAATGGCGGCAAGTTCGGCAACTGGACAGCCGCGACCTACGGCACGGGTGCCGCGAAGATCTGCTACGCCTTCACCACCCCGCAAATCTCCAAGCCGAACTGGAAATCCCGCGGCAAGGTGATGTTGACCGTGACGCAGCGCCACGGCTCGCGTGACGAAGTCTCGCTGACCGCCGGCTACGCCTACCCGAAGACCGCTAGCGTGAAGCTGACCGTCGGTACCACGCCGTTCGATTTCTACACCAGCGGCGCCAACGCCTTCACCTCCAGCGGCACCGCCGTGGTCACCGCGTTCAAAAGCGCCGACAGCGCCGCCACCAAGGGCACCGGGCCCAAGGGCAAACCGGTCGAGGACAGCTTCTCCCTCACCGGCTTCTCCGCCGCCTATAAAGCGATCTCCGCCGCATGTCCGTAACCGACCTCACCGCCGCCGAGCGCGAGCGCATCCTCGCCAAGGCCGCGCATTTCTCCCCGCCCGACTACGTGCTGTCCGATGGCCGGCGCGACCTCGTCGGCCTCTCGCGCGAGGAACTGGTCGCCGAGATGGACGCCTTCGGCGAGAAGCCCTTCCGCGCCAAGCAGCTCTGGCACTGGATCTACCACCAGGGCGTGCGGGATTTCTCGGCCATGTCCAGCATCGCCAAGCCGTTGCAGGAGAAGCTGGCGGAGCGCTTCATCGTCGGCCGCCCGGAGGTGGCGACCGACCAGCTCTCCAAGGACGACACCCGCAAATTCCTATTCCGTTTCCGCGACCATGAGGCAGTGGAGACGGTCTATATCCCCGACCGGCGGGAAGATCGCGGCGCAGTGTGCATTTCCTCGCAGGTGGGCTGCACGCTGTCCTGCAAATTCTGCCATACCGGCACGCAGCGCCTGGCGCGCAACCTCTCCGCGGCCGAGATCGTCGGCCAGTTCATGGCCGCGCGCGACGCTTACGGCGAATGGCCGAGCCCCAGGGGCGAGACGCCGCGTTTGCTCAGCACCATTGTGCTGATGGGCATGGGCGAGCCGCTGTATAATTATGAGAACGTGGCGAAAGCCATGAAGATCATCATGGACAACGAGGGCATCGCCCTCTCGCGCCGGCGCATCACACTCTCCACCTCGGGCGTGGTGCCGATGATGGACCGCGCGGGCGAAGAACTCGGCGTGAACCTCGCCGTCTCGCTGCATGCGGTGACGGACGAGCTGCGCGACGAAATCGTGCCGCTGAACCGCAAATACCCGATCAAGGAGGTCATCGAGGCCTGCCGCCGCTATCCGGGGGCGAGCAACGCGCGGCGCATCACCTTCGAGTACATCATGCTGCGCGGCGTCAACGATTCCGAGGCCGACGCCCGGGCGCTGGTGAAGCTGATCGCGGGCCTGCCCGCCAAGGTGAACCTGATCCCCTTCAATCCCTGGCCGGGCAGCGCCTACCAGCCCAGCACGCCGGAACAGCTGAAGAAATTCGCCGCCATCGTGATGAACGCGGGCTATGCCTCACCCATCCGCACCCCGCGTGGGCGGGATATTCTGGCGGCGTGTGGGCAATTGAAGAGCGCGATGGAGAAGGACGCGGCGGAATAAGGCGCGAGATGGGGGCTTTTTGAAAAAAGCCCCCATACCCCCGAAAACTTTTATAACTTTTCGTCCAGTACCTTAACCAAGCGCACCAGCATCTCGTTCACCGGTGTGGGGATGCCTAGCTCCTGGCCCATCGCCAGCACCGACTCGCCGAGCATCCCGTTCTCGGTCTGCCGTCCGGCTTCCACATCCTGCAGCATCGAGGTCTTCTGCTCCGGCGCCAGCCGCGCCAGGATGGGGAAGATCGCCTCCACATCCGCGCCCGTCAGCCCGATGCCCTTGGCCTGGGCGATGCTCACCACCTCGCCGCAGGCCTCGCGCACCAGCCCGCGCAGTGTCTCGCCGGCAAATGCGCCGTAACTCATGCGCAGCACCGCCGAGAGCTGGTTCACCCCCACGTTCAGCATGAACTTCCACCACAGCTCGCGCAGCATGTCCTGCGGCACACGGCAGGCAATCCCGCCCTTGGTGAACAGTTCCTTCACCGCCGCCACGCGGGGCGAGATCGTCTCGTTGCGCGCCTCGCCGAACACGATCGTCCCGGCTTTGGAGTAGCGCACCTCCTGCCCCTGGCGCACCGCGTCTACCTCCACCACGAAGGCGTAGAGCAGCTTCTCCATCCCGAACGCCCGGCCCAGCACGATCTCACTCTCGATGCCGTTCATCAGGGAGAGAATCACCGTCTCCGGCCCAACGAAGGGGCGCAGGGACTCGATGGCCTCGGGCAGGTTCTGCCACTTCACCGCCACAATCACGAGGTCCGCCGGCGGCGCGTTTTCCCCGGGTGTAAGGTAGGAAAGTGCCACTTCCTCCCCGTTCACCCGCACGCCCTCGGCGCGGTAACGGGCGGCGCGGGCGGCATCGGCCACCACGCGCAGGCCAAACGGAGCCAGGGCTTTCGCGTAAATCGTGCCGAGCGCCCCCAGCCCGCAAAGGTAGATATTCCGCATGGACGCGCCATATCACCGCAATGCGGGCCAGGAAAAGCCAGAATTCGGCCACAACCGGCCAAGCATAACCCCTTGGCGGACTTAAAAGGTCCACGGCTGACAACAGCTTAAGGAGCAAAGGCATGGCGGTGTATCTCATCACTGGCGGGGCGCGCGGCATCGATTCCGGCATCGCCCGGCGGCTGGTGGCACAGGGCGGCACCGTGATCATCGCCGGCAAGGTGACCAGACATGTGGCGGGGGCGCGCAGCGTTATTTGCGACCTTGCCGATGCCGCCCAGGTGGCCAGCCTGCTCATGGGCATCGAGATTCTTGAGGGCAAGCTCGACGGCCTCGTCTGCGACGCCGCCCACCTCACCCATATCTTCCCGCTGGTCGCAGCCGCCGCCCCGCTGCTGCGCGCCGCCCCCTGCGCCGAAGTCACCCTCACCTCGGCCCATGCCGCCTCCGAGGGCGCTTTGGCCAGCCTTTCCGCTTCGCTGGGCCCGAAAATACGGGTGAACTGCCTTGTTGAATAATCCTCTTGTATAAAACTGTATTTAGATATATCTAAACTGTATCATTAACGGTTTGGAGACAGTCACATGCGGTTCAACCGCTTTCAAAACCATGACACATATTTCGAACACCGCCGCTTCGCCCGTGGCGAAGGCTTCGGCCGGCGCTGCGGCCGTGGCGGGCGGCTCGGGCGCTTTCTGGAGCATGGCGATCTGCGCCTGCTGGTGCTGGACCTGCTGAACCAACAGCCGCGCCATGGGTACGATATCATCAAGGCCATCGAGGAACTGACCGGCGGAGCCTATGCCCCGAGTCCCGGCGTGGTTTACCCTACCTTGACCATGCTGGAGGAACTTAGCCAAGCCGAAGCCGCCGCCGAGGGCAGCAAGAAACTCTACAGCATCACCGATGCCGGGCGTGAGGCGCTGGCGCAGAACCAGGCGGGGCTGGATGCCATCCGGGCCCGGCTGCAAAGTACCCCCAACCGCGAGGCCGCCCTGCCCGTGGCCCGCGCGATGGAGAACCTGAAGACTGCCCTGCGCATGAAGCTCGGCAGCGGCACAGCCACGGCGGAGACGGTTCGCCACATCGCCGACGCGCTGGATGCGGCCGCCCGCAAGATCGATGAGGCCTGAGCCATGCACGTCATGGCAAGCATCCCCACCGAAAATGCCAAACGCTATCTGGGCCAGTTCGTGAAGCATTTCTCCCACAAGCTGCCCTTCACCCGATGGGAGACGAACGAGCGGGGCTCGGTCGAGTTCCCCATGGGACAGTGTAAGCTGAAAGCCGACGAGGCCAGGCTTTCAATCTCGCTGGAGCCCACCTCCGCCGAGGCGCTGTCCGAATTCAAGGATGTGGTGGAGCGGCATCTACTCCGGTTCGCGTTCCGCGAGAACCTCACCATCGCGTGGCAGAACTGACGAGTGTTGGCGCGGGTTGCGCTTAATGCTACCCGCCTTGTGTGAAGAAACTCCTGAAATCGGCGCCCGTGCAGGCGGCTCTGGCGTGGCTCGCGGCGACGTATGTCAACCTCACTCTGCGTACCCAAAGCTGGCGCGTGGTGGGCGATGAGCATCTGCAAGCCAGCCTCAATAGTCCGGTCATCGCCGCGCTCTGGCATGAAACCTTGGCCACCGGCCCGGCCATGTGGCAGATCGCCCGCAAGCGCGGCCTGCGCCGCAGCGTGGTGGTGCTCTCCAGCATGCACCGCGACGGCAAGCTCATTGGCAATGTCATGCGGTATCTGGGCATGGAGCTGGTCTCGGGCTCGTCCTCGCGCGGCGGGGCCGAGGCGGTGGAGGCTCTCACCCAGGCCCTGGCCGATGGCAAGCATGTGGCCATCACGCCAGACGGCCCACGCGGCCCGCGCCGCGTGGCGGCTCCGGGCGTGGCGCGGCTGGCGGCACTCACCGGCGCGCCGGTGCTGCCCTTCGGCGTCTGGACCTCTCGCGCCATTACCATGAACACCTGGGACAAAATGCGCTTTCCCCTGCCTTTTGGGCGCGGGGTTCTGGCTGTCGGTGCGCCAATGCATGTGACCGGCCCGTGGGAAGAGGCGCTGCCGTGCATCCAGGCCGCGATGGTTGAAATCCAGGACAAGGCCGCCGCCGGATGATGCTTGGCCTCTACGCCGCCGCCACGCGCCTTGCCGCGCCCGCGTTGCGAAGCATGCTGCGCAGCCGTGCCGCGCGGGGCAAGGAAGTGCCGTCCCGCCTGCGCGAGCGCGAGGGCTTCACCGCCCTGCCCCGTCCCGCTGGGCGGCTGATCTGGGTACACGCCGCCAGCGTGGGGGAGACGATGTCCGTACTGCCGGTGCTGCGTGCGCTGGCGGCGCATGGCCCGGTGCTGCTCACCACCGGCACCGTCACCTCGGCCAAGCTGGCGGAGGAGCGGCTCCCACCAGGGGTGCGGCACCAGTTCGTGCCGCTTGACGTTCCAGCCTGGGTAAAGCGCTTCCTCGATCATTGGCGCCCCGATGCGGCGGTGTTTGTGGAAAGCGAGATCTGGCCCAATCTGCTGCGCGGCTGCGATGCGCGGGGGATCAAGCGCGTACTGCTCAATGGGCGCATCTCGGCCCGCTCCACCGCCAATTGGCGGCACGTGCCGGATCTGGCACGGCGGCTGCTGGGCGGGTTCGCCGCCATTCACGCGCAATCGGCGGCCGATGCCGCGAATTTCCGCGCCCTCGGCGCATCCCGCGTGCTGGAGTGGGGCAATCTGAAATTCTTCGCCGCCCCCCTCCCGGCCGATGCCGAAGCGCTTGCGACTTTGCGCGCGCAAATCCCCGGCCCGGTCTGGCTGGCGGCCAGCACGCATCTGGGCGAGGAAGACCTGATCGCCACCGCCCATGCGGCGCTGGTGGCGAACTACCCAGATCTCGTCACCATCATCGCGCCGCGCCACCCGGAACGAGGGGCAGAGGTTGCTGAACTCTGCGCCAACGCCCCCCGGCGCAGCCTGGGCCAAATGCCGCGCCCTGGGCACGTCTATCTGGCCGACACACTGGGCGAGCTGGGGCTGTTCTTCCGCCTCGCGCCTTTTGCCTTCATCGGCAATTCGCTGCTCGGCTTTGGCGGGCATAACATCATCGAGCCCGCTTTGCTCGCCCGCCTGGTGCTGGCCGGGCCGCATCTGGAGAACTTCACCGAGGCCGCCCATCGCCTTACCGAGGCCGCTGCCCTGGTACGGGTGAAAGACGCCACTGGGCTGGCCGACGCCGTCCGCACCTGGCTCGCCGCACCCGAAGCGGCGTACGAGGCCGGGCAACGCGCCGCCGCCTGCTTCGCCGATGCCGCTCTTTTGCCCGCGCGCCTCACCGGGCTGATTTTGGATAACGCGGCATGAAAGCCCCCGCCTTCTGGACCAAGCGCGGCCTGCTGGCCCAGCTTTTGCGCCCCTTCAGCCTCATCACGCGCATCTCCACGGCACGACGCGTCAGCCGTCCGGGCCTCAAGCTTGGCATCAAGGTCATCTGCGTGGGCAATGCAGGGGTGGGCGGGGCTGGCAAAACCATCGTGGCGCTGGACATTCTCTCCCGCCTCCCCGGCGCCTTCGCCCTCACGCGCGGCTATGGCGGGCTGCTCGCCGGGCCGGTGCTGGTGGACAGCTCCGTACACACGGCGGAGTTGGTGGGCGATGAAACCCTGCTCCTGGCGGAAGCCGCCCCCACCGTGATGTCGCGCGACCGCGCCGCTGGGGCGCGGCTTGCCCTGGCCGAGGAGGCCAGCGCCATCGTCATGGATGACGGGCTGCAAAACCCGGCCTTGCACAAGGACCTTTCCCTGCTGGTCATCGATGGCGGCTACGGCTTCGGCAACGGCCTGCTGCTGCCCGCCGGGCCCCTGCGCGAGCCGGTGGCCGAGGCCGCCGCCCGCTGCCAGGCGGCAGTGCTCATCGGTGAGGACGAAACCGGCGCGCTCGCGGCCCTGCCCCCCAGCTTGCCCGTGCTGCGCGCCGACCTAGTCCCCGACTGCGTCGCCCCCCTGGAGCGCCGCCGGGTGATCGCCTTTGCTGGCATCGGGCGGCCGGAGAAATTCTTCCGTTCCGTACTCTCGCTGGGTGCCGAAATCATCAACCGCCACGCCTTCCCCGACCATCACCCCTACACCACGCGGGACGTGACCACACTGCTCGCCGACGCCGCCGACAAGTCCGCCCTACTGGTGACGACGGAGAAGGATTACGTGAAACTGCCTGCGCCTTTGCGCAATGCCTGCGTCGTGGTACGCGCCCGCCTGCGCTGGGAGAACCCGGCCGCCTTGGGAAAACTGCTGCGATGAGCAACGACAAGATCAAATTCGGCCACCGTGTGGAAGCGGCCATCGTGTTGGCGCTGATCAAGGCGCTGCAACCGTTCAAGCCCGAGACCGCCTCACGCATTGGCGGCGCGGTGGCGGGAGCCATCGGCCCGCTGATCCCCACCTCCAAGATCGCCGATAAGAACCTGCGCCTCGCCATGCCGGAACTCTCCGCCCCCGAGCGTAAAAAGATCGTCAGGGAGTGCTGGCAGAATTTGGGCCAGACCGCCGCCGAGCTGGTGCGCATCGGCGACATCAAGGAGACCAAAAGCGGCCCTGGTTACGAATTCATCGGCTGGGAGAAAAACGTAGTTCCCGCGCTGAAGAATGGCACGGAAGGCCCGTCGATCTTCATCACCGGCCATATCGCCAATTGGGAGGTCACGCCCCCCGGCGCCTTCGCGCATGGGGTGGACGTCGGCTTCATGTATCGCGCCGCCTCCAACCCGCTGGTCAACGACATGATCCTGCGCCTGCGCGAGGCGAATTTCGGCCGCAAGGTGACGATGTTTCCCAAGGGCGCGGCAGGCGCGCGCGCGGCCTATGCGCATATGCTCAAGGGCGGGCATCTCGGCCTGCTGGTGGACCAGAAGCTGGATAACGGCATCTCCGTGCCCTTCTTCGGACACGAGGCCATGACCATGGACGCGCTGGCCAGCTTCGCGCTCAAGTTCCGCTGCCCGGTTTTTCCGGTGCATGTGGTGCGCGTGGCGCCCGCGCGGCTGCATATCATCTGCGAGCCGCCAATGGCTCTGCCCAATACCGGCGACAAAACCGCCGACGCTCTGGCGCTCACCACGGCGGTGAACCAGACTCTTGAACGCTGGATCAGGGAAAAGCCCGGCGCGTGGCTATGGCTGCACCGCCGCTGGCCGAAGGCCTTGTACCGGGACTAAAGCCCCCAGCGGCGGATGAACCATGTTTTTACGACGGTCGTCAGCACCGCGTAGCTGAGCAGGAAGCTGCCGACGATCGGCCAGAACAAATGTGGCAGCGGCACGAAGCCCAAAGTTGCGCCGAGCGGCGTGAATGGCAGCGCGATACCGATGCCGCAAATGATCAGCGTGGCGGCGATCAGCGCCGGGCTCGCCCAACTCTGCACGAAGGGAATATGCCCGGTGCGGATGATGTGGATGATCAGCGTCTGCGTCAGGATCGATTCCACGAACCAACCGGTCTGGAACAGCGCGGGATTATTCCAGCAATGGAACACATAGAGCATGGTGAAGAAGGTGGCGTAATCGAAGAGCGAGCTGATCGGGCCGATGAAGATCATGAAGCGCGTAATATTCCCCAGCTCCCATTTGCGCGGGCGGGTGAGGTAATCTTCATCCACATGGTCTGTCGGGATCGCCGTCTGCGAGAAATCGTAGAGCAGATTGTTGGTCAGCACCTGGATGGGCAACATCGGCAAAAATGGCAGAAAAATACTCGCCCCCAGCACGCTGAACATGTTCCCGAAATTCGAGCTGGCCCCCATCTTGATGTATTTGATGATGTTGCCGAACACCTCGCGCCCGGCGAGCACGCCATCATTCAGCACGGAGAGATTCTTCTCCAGCAGGATGATCCCGGCACTCTCCTTGGCAATATCCACGGCGGTATCGACGGAGATGCCGACATCCGCCTCCTTCAGGGCCGGGCCGTCATTGATGCCATCGCCCATGAAGCCGACGACATGCTTGCGCGCCCGAAGTGCGGCGATGATCCGCGCCTTCTGCTCCGGCGAGACCTTGGCAAACACGTTCGCGTGCTCAGCCGCGATGGAAAGCTCCGCATCGCTCATCGCCTCCACCTCGCGCCCCAGCATCAGCCCGGTGATCTCCAGCCCCACATCCCGGCAGACCTTGCGAGTGACGAGGTCATTATCGCCCGTGACGATCTTCACCGCGACGCCTGAAGCCTCCAGCCGGGCGATGGCGGCGGGCGCGGTCTCTTTCGGCGGGTCGAGGAAGGCGATGAATCCACGCAGCGTCAGCCCAGCCTCATCCGCCGCACTGAAATTGTTCAGCCGCTCGGGCGGAAACTCGCGCGTGGCGACGGCGACAACGCGGAACCCGTCCTGATTCAGCGCCCGCGCCACGGCGGCGATCTTCGGCAGCTCGTCCGCATCCAAAGCCTGCACAGCGTCTTTCAGCTCGTAACCGGTGCAGACGCTAAGGATCTCCTCCACCGCGCCCTTGCAAATGAGCAGCGGCGGCGCATCGGGCTTTCGCACCACCACCGAGAGGCGGCGTCGGGAAAAATCGAAGGGAATTTCATCGACCTTGCGAAACCCGGTGTCGAGATCGAGATGCTCCTCCAGCTCCACATGCTCCAGCACCGCATGGTCGAGCACATTCTTCAGCCCACTCTGGAAATGGCTGTTGAGGTACGCCAGCATCAGCACGCCGTTATCCTCATCACCGCGCACATCGAGGTGCAACTTCATGATGATACGGTCCTGCGTAAGCGTGCCGGTCTTGTCGGTGCAGAGCACGTCCATCGCGCCAAAATTCTGGATCGCGTTCAGCCGCTTCACGATCACCCTCCTGCGCGCCATCATGATCGCCCCGCGCGCGAGGTTCACGGTCACGATCATCGGCAGCATCTCAGGGGTCAGCCCCACCGCCACGGCCACCGCGAACAGCGCCGCCTCCAGCCAGTTATGCTTGGTCAGCCCGTTGATGAGGAACACGGCGGGAGCCATGACCATGATGAAGCGGATCATCAGCCCGGCGAAACCGGCAATGCCACGGTCGAAGCTCGTCAGCCCCTTGGCGCCGGTAATTTTGTCGGCAAGCTGGCCAAAGCTGGTGGCCGCCCCCGTGTGCACCACCAATGCGGTGGCGAAGCCGCTAATGACATTCGAGCCCATGAAGCAGATGTTCTGCAGCGCGAACAGATCGTCCGCCCCCTTGCCCTGCGCCAAGGCGGATTTCTCCAGCGGCATCGACTCCCCCGTCAGCGCCGACTGGTTAACGTACACATCCTTGGCCGTGAGCAGCCGGACATCGGCGGGGATCATGTCGCCAGCCGAGAGGCGGACGATATCGCCCGGCACCAGCTCATCGAGTCCAATCTCGGCATAGCCCTCCTCATCCGCGCCCGGCGTGCCGAGGCGGCGCACCGTGGCGTGGATCTTCACCATATTGGCGAGCTGCGCGGCGGCTTCGCTGGAGCGGTGTTCCTGAATAAAACCGAGCCCAACACTGAGAACGACCATGATGGCGATGACGATGGCCGAGCGGGCATCCTGCGCCAGTAGCCAGGAGACGGCGGCCAGAATTATGAGCATAAAGTTCAGCGGCGTCTTGGCGTTGCGCCACAGCTCCGCGAGTACGCTCAGGCGCTCCTCACGCGCCACGCGGTTGGGGCCGAAACGCTTCAGCCGAGCCGCGACCTCAACAGCACTCAACCCCTCGGGTGCGGCCCCAACACGGGCACAAGCGGCACTCGGCTCCAGCCCCGCGATTTCAGCCAAGTCATGCTTTTCGGTCACGTTCCCTCGCCTGCCGGCTGGCATGGTGCAGCTTGTAATGGCGCCATTCACGGTCGAGTGCCGCATTCACCTCGGCACCGAACAGCACCACGTAAGCGGAGATATAGAACCACATCATCAGGCCAATTAGCGTGGCAAGCGGCCCGTAAACCACGCTGTACGCGGCAAAATGCCCGACATAGAGCCCGAACGCCCAGGAAGCCAGCAGCCATAGGAAGGTCGCGATAACCGCGCCCGGCGCGTGGAACACCCTGCCCGCCCCGGCGGGGCCGAAGCGGTAGAGCAGCCCCAGCGCCAGCAGCAGGAACACAACCATCGCCGCGGCGCTGATCAGCCCGACGAGAAAGGTGGTGGAACCCGAAAGCCCCAGAAACGCCAGCACCACCGGCACGAACACCAGAAAGCCTATGGCCATGGCCGTGCCTATAATGGCGATCAGCGTCATGCCCATCGCCACGAGCTGGAATCGCAGGATCCCCCGTGTCTCTTGCTCATGGTAGGCTAGTGAGAGTGCGTTGAGCACGGATTTAGTGCCGGTGGAGGACGACCACAGCGAGATTGCCAGCGAGATGAGGAAGCTCACCCCCAGCCCCTTGGCCGGCTGCGCCACCACGTTCTGGATCCGGTCAGAGATCAGCGAAAACGCCGCTGGGGGCATGAAGCTTTGCAGATAATGCAACTGCGGCTGCACGGTATCGGGGTTATACACCAGCCCGTAAAGCGAGATGAGCATGGTGATGGTGGGAAACAGCGCCAGCGTGGCGTAGTAGGCGCAACCCGCGGCAACCAGCGAGACACGCTGTGACGCTGTTGCCCGCCCCGCCGAGACGAGCGCGCGACGCAGCAGCGGTAATTGCGCGCGGGAGATAAAACTGTCAGCCATCAGGCTGGAATGTAGCCAGTTCCGTCCGGGCGGCAAACCCGTCACGCCACCGACACAAAAGCGTCATCCGCCGCTTACAGCCCCGCGAGCAGAAACGCCTTGATTCGCGCCATCGACTCATAATCCATCAGCGCCGGGGCATGGCCCGCATCCTCCACCACGTAGCCCTCGGCGCCATTTTCTAGCATGCGGGTATATACGGGCTCGGTGAGCAGGTCGCTCTGCGCGCCGCGGATGACCAGCCGTGGGAGCTTGATCATGTCCCAGAGCGGCCACATGTCCACGTCGATAGGCACCGAAACCAGCAGCGGCTCGATGATCTTGGGGTCGTAATGCATGGCGAAGGCCCCGTTCCCGGTCTGGTCCAGCACCTGCCGGGCGGAGAAGCGGGCCATATGTGCCCATTGCGCGTCGCTCAGCGGACCGAATGTCGCATGCACCAGGCGCAGATGCGCCTCAAGTGCCTTCAGCGAGACGAAGCGGTCGGGCGCGGTGCTCATGTAATCACGGATATGCTTGAGCGCCACGGCAGGGATATGCGGGCCGACATCGTTGAGCACCAACCTTGTGATTGGCGTATTCTGCGCGGCGGCGACCATCATGCCGCAGATGCCGCCCAGAGACGTCCCCACCCAGGCCACCGGCTTGTTGAGCTGTGCGAGCAGATGCGCCAGCGCCACCACATAGGTCGGCGGCTGATAGGCCATGGATTCGGGGAGCCAGTCGGAGTTCCCGCGCCCCGGCAGATCAGGGCAGATGACGTGGAACCGGTCGGAGAGGGCCTCCGCCAGAGCGTCGAAATCCCGCCCATTGCGCGTGAGACCATGCACGCACAGCACGGCCGGAGCCGCAGGGTTGCCGGACTCGACATAGGCCATCTTGTAGAATTTGGTGCCGAACAGATAGTTGACCGAACCCGCGCGCGGCATATGCCCCTCCATCGACCGTAACCCGAAGCTGGCTTAAGGCTTAAGCCATGCCAACCCAGCCCACAACCGGCCCGGCCTACAAGCTCTTTATCGCGGTGGTCAGCACCTGCGCGGCGCTCAATATCCTCGCCCTCGGCTACCTGCTGTTCACCCATACGCGGCTGAATTGCGACTTCATGGCCTTCTGGTCCTTCCCGCGCTTCGCCGCCACGCATCCCATCGCGCAGATCTACGACGCCACAGCGCTGCAAGCCTTCCAGCAGGCGCTGTATCCGGGGTTCGACAGTTTCTACCCCTATCTCTATGCGCCCACGCTGCTACTGCCGATCTGGTGGCTGAAAAACATCTCCTACGGCTGGGCCGAGATCATCTGGACCGCTACAGGCCTCGCCGCTCTCGCCACCGCCGTGCCGCTGGCCTTCCCCCGCGCGCGCTGGGCTGTGCTGGCGGCGCTGCTAGCCAGCCCAGCCGCGTTGATCTCGGCTGCCACTGGGGAGACGGCATTCTTCACCACCGCCCTGCTGCTGGCGGGGTTCGGCGCGCTGCCGACGCGCCCGGCTCTGGCAGGCATCGCCTTCGGGCTGCTCACGCTGAAGCCGCAACTCGGCGTGCTCATCCCTGTCTTCCTGCTGGCGCACGGCGAGTGGCGGGCCATCGCCATCGCCAGCCTCACGGCGCTGGCGATGGCAGGGTTGTCCTGCCTCGCCTTTCCACCCGGGCTGTGGCTCAGCTGGGCGCATACGCTACCGCAATACCAGGCCAATTATTTCGCCTCCACGGGGCTGAATCTCAATATCATCGTCACCCCCGCCGCCAATCTCGTCGCGCTGGGCGTGAAGCAGCACATCGCCTGGATAGTGCAAATCGCCTGCTTCGCCTTGGTGGCGGCGGTTGTCGCTTGGCTGGCAAGGCGTGGCCCGTACCGTCTGGCCGTGGCTGCGTTGCTCACCGGCACTTTCCTCGCCCAGCCCCACGCCTATGCGTATGACAGCGTGGCCCTGACCGCCGCCCTGGCCTTCTGCCTTCCCATGCGCCCCTCCGCATGGCCGCTCGCCCTGGCAGCGCTAATCTATCTCGGCCCGCTGACGCTGCTCACCCCGGCTTGGCACTGGTTCCTCTACGCCGTGCCGGAGGCTGCACTGTTCGCCGCCATCGCCACTCTTGCGCTCCGCCCCCCGCGCGGCGCACACTCCCAGGCATGACCGAATACCTCTCCACCCCGCCCTTCGACCCGCGCCTGACGGACGGCGTGCTGCCACGGCGCTTCCTGGCGCTGATCGTCGACTGCATCTGCATCAACATCGTCGGCTGGGCGGCGGTGTTCCTCATCGCCCTGTTCGGCATCCTCACGCTGGGCGTGGGTTGGCTCGCCTTCCATGTCATCCCCTTTATCCCGCTGGCCTATTACACCCTGCTGGTGGGCGGGAGCGGCGCCACGCCGGGGCAGCGCTTCGCCGGGCTCGCCGTGCGGCAGGACGATAACTGGACCGCGCCGCCCAACCTCGCCCAGGGACTGGTCTGGGCCGTGCTGCTCTGGCTCAGCTACGTGCTGGTCGGCATTCCGTTCCTGCTGGCCTTCCTCAATCCGCGCGGACGAATGGGGCATGACATCCTTTCCGGGCTGGTGGTCATCAGGTCCAGGTAAATTCCTGTTGACGCGGCGGGGCTGAACCCCAAACATAAAGCTGTAATGAGCTTCAAATCGCCCCGCCGCCCGCATTTCTTTTACACCACGGCGCCGCTGCCCTGCCCCTACGTGCAGGGCCGCACCGAGCGCAAGGTGGTGACCGAGCTGGCCGGGGTCTCGGCGGAATCATTGCACGACCGTCTTTCGCGCGGTGGCTTCCGGCGCAGCCACAACATCGCCTATGCGCCGGTCTGCCCCTCCTGCAATGCTTGCCTGCCCATCCGCATTCGCGCGCAGGACTTCATGCCCAACAAAACGCAGCGCAAGGTGGCCCGCCTCAACGCCGATCTCACCGTGCAGGAGATGCCGCCCCGCGCCACGGCCGAGCAGTACCAGCTCTTCCAAGTCTACCAGCAGATGCGCCATGGCGACGGCGACATGGCGGCGATGAGTTTCTACGACTACCGCGCCATGATCGAGGACACGCCGATCGAGACCTCGGTGATCGAGTTCCGGCTGCCCGATGGCCGCCTCGCCGGCGCCTGCCTTACCGACCGCGTTGGCGACGGCCTCTCCGCCGTGTACTCCTTCTTCGACACCACGCTGGATCCCCGCTCCCTCGGCACCTACGCCATTATTTGGCTGGTGCAGCGTGCCGTGGAGCTGGGGCTGCCGCATGTCTATCTCGGCTATTGGGTCGCCGAGAGCCGCAAGATGGCCTACAAAGCCAAGTTTCGCCCCAGCGAGGTGCTACGCGGCGGACAATGGGTGGGCTTGGGCGAAACGCTTAAGGTCGGGGCGCTGGTGGAGGTCTAGAACCCGAACATATGATCTAGCGAGAAGCCGCCCGTGCCGTCGTCCATGCCATGGAAACCGAACAAGCGGCAGGTGACATCCCGGATCAGCACATAGCCAGCCTCGCCCGCCTCGCGCAGCGCCTCGGCGGAGAAATGCTCCGAGGGCCGTACAACGAACGAGCCTGAACAAGCGATCCGGACCCGAGCCGTTTCCAACTTCCGCCCCGCGCCGTCGTAAAGTTTCAACTCGGTGCTGGAGAACTCCACCCAAGGCCCCGAGGCCGGGTAGATCAGCACGCAGAAGCTCTCCCGCCCGCCGAAGCCGAGCTTGAGGAACAGCCGCGTGGAAAGTCCCGGCGGCTTGCCGGTATAGCTTTGCGGCTCGTTCTTGTAGACCATCAGCGTGTTGAAGATATGCGCGCCGAAGCTGCTCTCCGCCGCATGGCCGCTCACACGGTCCTCGAAACGGAACAGCGCGTGCAGCCAGCCATTGGCCTCGCCGCCAGCGCGGAAATCATAGACCAACTCGGCATGGCCGCCCTCGGGCAGCGCGTCCTCGGGCAGCATGTAGTCAAGGTCGAAGGCGCAGTCATGCTTGCGCGGCAGCACGCCGGAATAATGCTCCGCCAGCTTCGCGCCGTCCGGGGCGAACACGTCCAGCCGCAGCGGGGTGTTCTGCTCTGTCACGGCCATCGGGGTGGGCAGTACGACGGTACGGAACCGCTGACGCGGCAGCACCGGGAAAGGCAGCAGGAACCCACGCCCCATCTCGGAAGGTAGCGCCTTCAGCCCCTCATCGGGCTTCAAATCCGCACGCTCCACGTTCACATGGGCGATGCGCGTGCGCCCGCCGCGCTGCACCTCGTAGCGTGGACGCACCACATGCCGCCCAGCCAGAACCTCGAGCTGCGCCGGCCATTTAAGGTCCGGGAACAGCTCCGCCACATCCAGCGCCAGCGTGGCGAAGGGAGGAACCTCCTCATCCAGCGCTTTGGCCGCGCCCTCGCCCATGCGGTCCAGCGCCAGCCCGCCCGCCGGGATCGGCACGGCGTGGCTGTTCTGCACCCACAGGATCACGCGCTCATCCGGGCGCGGCGCTGGCAACCCGGCGAACCGCTCGGAGGGCCAGGCATTGGCATCATGCGTGCAGGAGAGCGAGGCCCCGTTATCGGTGGCATAGGTATCCAGCGCGTATTTCACCACGTCATGCCCCGAGATGCCGGTGGCATGGATGAACAACTGCCCTGTGAACGGCCCCAGCCCGAAGCGTCTGCGGATCTCCTGGCTGTCGAGCACATAGCCACCCGGCCCGGCAGCGGCGTCAGCTTGCCATTCGGCCAGCACCTCGCCTTGCGCGCCGAACAGAATGTGGAAGAAGCGCACCGCCTTGGCGCCGTATCCGGCCCAGTAATTGGCGGTGGTGAGGCGGGTGGCGAAATGCCCGTCATCGCGGAAGAACACGAAATTGGTGGCGAAGTTGCGCCCGTCCAGATACCGCTCCGGCACGCTGCGCCATGCCTCGGGCAGCTTTATTTCGTCCAGCGTCAGCACCTCGGCGCCCGGCGGCAGGAAACGCCGCAGCCGCTCGGCCACACGCGGTGCGTCGAAGGCCGCGATCAGCACCGTCTGCACCCGCGCCTGGGGCAATGCCGTCAAAGCCCGTGCGATATGCCCGCCGCGTACTTGGCCCACGGCCAGCACGTCCTGCACGTAAACGCCTTCAACGTCGAAATCCGGGCAAAGGGCCAGTAGCGGCCCGGCGTAACCCTCCGGGTCAACCACTGCCACGGTGCCAGCCCGCTCGGCCAGCGCCGCCAGAGCCCGCGCCGCCATGGGGTGCGCCAGCGCCTTGTAGACCGTATTGCCGCCGCGGAAATTATCGAACGTTTCAATATCCAGCATATTTTTATCTCACAGCCCCAGACGTCGGCGCAGTTCCGCCGCCGCTTCCGCCGTATCATCCAGCGGCGCGGTATTCCATAGCTCCAGCCGCCCGTCGAAATCCCGCACGCGCCCGTCCTTCACCAGCTCGTCCATGAACATGCCGATACGCGCGGATTTGCCCGGCAGCCGCACCAGATATACCGGCGCATGCGTCGCCACCGCCTCGGAGACCATGGAGACACTATCCGCCGTGGCGATGATGGCATCGGCACAGGCCAGCATGCCGAAATACGGGTTCTCGCCGGTAAAATCCCAGATCCAAGCCCCCAGAGGCTCAAGGGCTGCGCGCAGAATGGCCACAACCTCGGGCGAAGTACGGCGCGAAGGGGTGATGACTACCCCCGCCTGCCGGGCCACATTGGCGAGCTGCACGGCCAAAGCATGGGCCTGCGGAGCCTCGAACCGGTAGCGGCCATTGGAGCCGCCCAGCAGCACCGCCACCAGCGGGCGCCGATACGCGGCAAAGTGTGGCGCCCAATGCTCGCGTTCGGCGGCCAGACGCGCCTGCGTCACGCGGTGCAGCGCCGTGCGGGTGACGATCACGTTCGGCCCGGCAATACCGTCATGCCGGGCGGCGAGAATGGCATCGAACTTATGCAGCGCCATGCGCGGATGCTGGATCGCCACGGCCCGCACATTCTTGCCGCGCAGCGCCGCCGCCACGCGCGAGCCCGCACCGCCAGCGCCCATCACCACCGGCGGCAGCGGGGCCTCGAACGCCTCCGCCCCCACGGCCAGCCTAGGATTGAACCAGAAACTGGTCGGGATCTTGTCCCAGGGCTTGAGAAAGCGCAGCGGGTGCATGTCCGGCACGAATCCGGCGGCCTCGGCCAAGCCCAGCGCCTGGTTCCGCAGCCCGGCGAGGTCGGTGCAAAAGAGTCTCACAATCGGCATGGCTCCGGCTTTGGCTGGGGCACGGCGCGGCGTCAACCCACGGATTGCGCCCCGCCACAACCCGGCTACACTGGCGGCTATGAGTTCCGGCCCCTTGCCCGAAGCGCTGTCGCACAGCCCGCATGCCCACGGGTTGCCTGGTTTCGCCGTAGAAATCGCGCCGCCCGACCTCACCCCCTTCATCGCCGGCAATACCGGCATACCCGGCTTCACCACGCTCGATTCAGGGCGCGAGGGGCCGCATGCGGTGATCGTTTCATTAATTCATGGCAATGAGTTTGCGGGCGCCATCGTGCTGGCCGAGTTGCTGCGCACGGGTTTCACCCCATTGCGCGGGCGGCTTACGCTCGGCTTCGCCAACCTCGCCGCGTATAAGCGGTTCGACCCCAGAAACCCCTTGGCCTCACGCTATCTCGAGGAAGACCTCAACCGCGTATGGGACGATTACCAACTTTTCGGCGTGCGCCGCTCGGCAGAGCTGGACCGCGCGCGCGAGATGAAACCGCTGATCGACAGTGCCGATCAGCTGCTCGATCTGCACACGATGCTCTGGCCCTCGGAGCCGCTGCTGCTATGCGGCGCGGGAGCGCGGGGGCGCGAATTGGCGCTGGCTGTGGGCACGCCGGGGCTCGTTGTGGCCGATACCGGGCATAAAGGCGGCAAACGGCTCATCGATTACGGGCGTTTCACCGAGGGCGCTGAGCAGAAAGCCGCTTGCGTGCTGGTGGAGGCCGGGCAGCATTGGGAGGCAAAAGCCATCGCACAGAGCCGTGAGACGGTGCTCTCGCTGCTGCGCCATGCTGGTATGGCGGAGGGCATCGCCACCCCGCCGCCCCCGCGCTTGGCGCAGGTGGTCCGCACCATCACGGCACGGACCAACCGTTTTACCTTCGTGCGCGATTTCCATGGCGGCGAGATCGTGCCCCATGCCGGAACAGTCATCGCGCATGATGGCGACGAAGCCATCCTCACGCCCGAGGACAATATGATGCTGGTGCTCCCGGCGCTGAAGGTCGCGCACGGGCACACAGCTGTACGGCTCGCGAAAATGCTAGAAAACTAACGGAAGTTTTTAAAACTCCAGGCAGATCTTGCCGAAATGCCTCCCCGACTTCTCGTGCTGGAAGGCGTTGGCAATATCCTCCAACGCAAACAGGCTGTCGATCACCGGGCGGATCCCGCTTGCCTCCATCCCGGCTACCATCTCCACCTGCTGGCGACGGTTGCCGACCACTATGCCCTGCAGCCTAGCCTGCTTCAGCATCAGCGCCGCGGTCGGCACCTCGCCGCCCCAGCCCGTCAGTACGCCGATCAGCGAGATATGCCCGCCAATCCGCACCGCCGTGATGGACTGCGCCAGCGTGCCCGGCCCGCCGACTTCCACAACATGGTCCACACCGCGCCCGCCTGTATAGTCGAGCACAGCACGCCCCCATTCCGGCGTGGTGCGGTAGTTGATGCCGTATTCCGCCCCCAGCGCCCGCAGCCGCTCCAGCTTTTCGTCCGAGGACGAAGTGGCGATCACATTCGCCCCCGCCGCCCGGGCAATCTGCAACGCGAACACCGACACACCGCCAGAGCCCAGCACCAGCACGGTCTCGCCGGGCTTGATCCGCCCCTCCACCACCAGCGCCCGCCAAGCGGTCAGCCCCGCCGTGGTCAGCGTCGCCGCCTCGGCATGGGTCCAACCGCGCGGGGCGTGGGTAAAGAACTGTGCCGGCACGGTCACGTATTCGCGGGCATAGCCGTCCACGCCGTCGCCCGGCGTGGTGGAGAAATCGCCGATCCTCGGCGCGCCATCCAGCCAGTGTGGAAAGAAACAGGAAACAACATGATCGCCCGGCTTGAACTCGCCCACGCCAGCGCCCACGGCCTGCACCACGCCTGCGCCATCGGCCATGGGGATGCGCCCCTCGGCGGTGGCAATGGCGCCAATGGCCACTGCGTAATCATGGTAATTCAGCGAACTGGCGTGCAGCCGGACCAATATCTCCCCCGGGCCGGGCGGCGATGGCGCGTCCATCTCGGTCAGGAGCAGGTTTTCCAGCCCCGCGGGTTGTTTGATCTTGATCGCCTTCATCTCGTTCCCCTCAAAAAGTCAGGGTCAGCGCAGCAGCGCCTCCGCCAGAGCCTCCCAACTGGGGGCGTCGGGGGCCAATAGCAACCCCCCACCGGTGTGCGAGGGGCGGTAATTCGAACCATCGAAATGCCGGGAATACCCGCCCGCCTCGCTGTGCAGTAGCCAGCCCGCGGCATGATCCCAGGGCATAAGCTTGCGGAACATCTGCACGTGGCAATGCCCGGCCGACAGCATACGATACTGATGCGCGGCACAGCGGTAATCGGTCACGGCGGCAAGCCGATCCAGCCGGTGCAGCACATGCGCGCGCAGCGGCTCCTCCATGTAGCGCCAGGACATCGAGCCGAACATCTGCTCCACCGGGGCCGGTTCGGCCACACGCAGGCGGCGGCGCGAACCATCCGCCGCTTCCAGCCACGCCCCCTGCCCGGCCAGCGCCACGGCGCAATCGTCGCTTATGGGGTCGAAGATAAACCCGGCCTTCACCTGATCCTCTTCCACCAACGCGGCCATCACACCGAATAGCGGCAGTTCGGCGGCAAAATTCGCGGTGCCGTCGATTGGGTCGACCACCCATACGCGCCCCGGCTCGGCCAGACGCTCCAGCTGGGCCGTACCTTCGGAAACCGCCTCCTCGCCGATCACGTCATCACCGGGGAACAGCGCCTTCAGCCCCGCGTTCAGCGCGCGCTCGGCGGCTTCGTCAGCCACCGTCACCGGATCCAGCGGCCCGGATTTATCGCGCACATCGCCGCGGCCCAGACGCTTGAAACGCGGCAGAATTTCCCGCCGCGAGACCTCGCGCAGCAGCGCGATGACGGCTTGTTCCTGCGCCGGGGTCACAGCGCCTCGAACCGCGCCTTGTCGACGCTGGACAGCCTGACGGTCAAATGCACGAACTCCTCGCTATCCTCGCGGGCCAGCACCTCGCCATGGCGGTAGGCCCAAGCGATCTTGGCACCATCGGCCACGGGGATTTGCAGCTCCACCACCTCCAGCCGGGAGGCCAGACGCTTGTCGATCTCCCCCAGCAGGCGCGGCAGTCCTTCCTCCGTCAGGGCCGAGACGGCAATCCCCTCGCCCTGCACCACATTCTCCACCCCGCCCAGCATGTCGGCCTTGTTCAGCACCTCCAGCGTGCGGTTAGGCCAGTCCTCGTCCAACGCGCCGTCCTTGGCCAAGCGGGCCAGCACGTTGCGCACGTCCTTGGCCTGGGCCTCGGTGTCGGGGTGGGAGACATCCCGCACATGCAGCAGCAGATCGGCCTCGGACACCTCCTCCAGCGTGGCGCGGAAGGCGGCGACCAGCTCGGTCGGCAGCTCGGAGATGAAGCCCACAGTATCGGAGAGGATGATGTTGCGCCCGGAGGGCAGCGTCAGCCCGCGCATGGTCGGGTCCAGCGTGGCGAAGAGCTGGTTCTCGGCCATCACGGTCGCACCGGTAAGCGCGTTGAACAGCGTGGACTTGCCCGCATTGGTGTAGCCGACCAGCGCCACAATGGGATACGGCACCTTCTTGCGCGCACCGCGATGCAGCCCGCGCGTGCGCCGCACCTCCTCAAGCTCCGCCTTGAGCCGCACGATGCGGTCGCCGATCAACCGGCGGTCCGCCTCGATCTGCGTCTCGCCCGGGCCACCGAGGAAGCCGAAGCCGCCACGCTGGCGCTCAAGGTGGGTCCAAGAGCGCACCAGCCGGGAGCGCTGATATTCCAGATGCGCAAGTTCGACCTGCAACGCGCCCTCTCGGGTACGCGCGCGGGCGCCGAAAATATCCAGGATCAGCCCCGTGCGGTCGATGACCTTGCACTTCCAGGCTTTTTCCAGGTTACGCTGCTGCACGGGCGTGAGCATGGCGTCCACCACCGCCACATCCACCTGCGCTCCGGCCAGGGCGGCGGCGGCAATCTCCACCTGCCCCTTGCCCAGCAGCGTGGCGGGGGTGAGGCTGCGCAGTTGAAATATCTGCTCATGCACAATGACAAGGCCAATGGAGGCGGCAAGGCCCACGGCCTCGGCCAGACGCGCCTCGGCCGAACGCGCCTGGTTACCCGTGCGCGCGGCCTCTTTGTCCCATGGCAACAGAATGGCCGCCCTGCTGGGCGGCGGTGCGGTCTCGATCAGCCTTCGGTTTCCGGATCGTATGCGGCTCAGGGTTACGCTGCAGCTTCAGCGTGCTGCCGCTGCTCCCCTCTGCCGGCGGCGGAGCGGCCCCCTCGGCACGGCTGGCGTCGAACAGCATGATCGGCGCGCCCGGCATCACGGTGCTGATGGCGTGCTTGTATACGAGCTGGGTATGCCCATCGCGGCGCAGGAGGACCGAGAAATTGTCGAACCAGGTGATGACACCTTGCAGCTTCACGCCGTTGACGAGAAACACCGTAACCGGCGTTTTGCTCTTACGCACGTGATTCAGGAATACATCCTGTACATTTTGCGTTTTTTCGTTGGCCACGGTGAATTCCTTATTCTTGTCGCCGTTATACGGCGATATCTGGGTTAATCTAGTACAAAAAGCCTGAAGTTTACGACGGCTGCGTGGCGCAACCCGACGATGCCTGAATTATATAGAAATTGTGCGCCGCGACAACAATTCCCCTCCCTCGGGGCTGCGCCGCGTTTTTCGCACAGCGCGAGGCAGTTGACGCCTTCCTGTGCAAAAACCCGCAAAAAACAGCCTTTTTTTCATGAAACAAGCGGCGCCCAGAAAGCGGCTGTGGATTTGACCAGTGCGCCGTTTTGAAACAGCGCGTTAGAAGGTGAAGCCCAGCGAGAACGATCCGTAGCCGTGGATCGTGCCTTCCTGGTGGTAGAAGCGGTTGGTCTGGAACACCTGGGTATAGGTGAACCGCACGCCGCGCCAGATCACCGTCGCCCCGGCCTCGAATGTACCGACGACACGGTACGGATCGACACCTCGGCTGCTCTGGAAGTCCGCCCCCTGGAGGATCTCGTCATGCCCCACCACCTTCGCGGCGGCGCTGCCGAACACATACCACACCACAGGCTGGGTCTGGTTAAAGGCATCGGCCCCCGAGGGCGCCGTAGCCAGCAGCGAGGGGCCGAAATCCGCGTCCAGCCCCTGGCCGAAGCGGAAGCCCAGAGCGGGTTGCACATAATCCTCGGTCAGCCCGCCCATGGCGGATATCTGCGGCAGCATGTCCGCTTCCATCCCATTGGAGAGATGCGTGACCGGCACGCGCCAGATGCGCGCGGCGGAGAAATCGATCGCCGGTTCGCTGGGCAGCTGATACGCCCAGCCATGCGTGCCGTTCTGGCTGATGACCGAATGGAAACCGTTCTGCACGATCTCGCCGCCCGCATCCCGCCCGATCACGCCAGCGCTCATCCCCAGCACGGTGCGGGTGTTCGGCGTGTCCTGGATCAGGCTCACCGTGGCCGCGAGATACCCGGCATAAGGCTCGTCATTCGGGTTGGGGTTGGTCAGCTTGGTATCATTTGGCGTGTAGAGCTGCTGGACCACGCCAACACTGATGCGCTGCGTCCCCTCGCCCAGCAAAGCGTGGCCGAAATCGGCCAGGAAATCGGGCACCTTTCCTTCCGGCGAGGTCCATCCCAGGTGAAAGCCGTTGACATAATACCTGTCGGTGGGCTGCGAGGTGCTAACCGAGGCATTTTCGTCCTGAAGGGTCCAGATCCCTGCGAATGGCGATGAGGACTGGGCTTGCGCGGGACTACTGAGGGCGAGCGCGGAGAATGAGCTGAACACGGCAAGGCACAGGGATGTCTTCATAGATCTCACAACCGGCGAGAAAATATTAGCGTAACCGGTTGTAACCTATGTGTCAGATAATGGAACTACCGATCCCGGCTCGTGCATAGCGCCAAATCGAGCAGCCGTTCCAGAACTTCGGTCTCCTGCGCGCCGGCGATGGCGTGCTCGCCGTCGATGACAAAACATGGCACGCCATTAATTCCCAAGCGATGAGCATGTAAGTTTTCGGCATGCACGGATTCCGTACCCTCGCCCGAGGCGAGGAAATCGATGACCTCCCCCACGTCCAGACCTAGCTGCGCGGCCAGCCCCGCAAGAACAGCATGGCTGCCAATATCCATCCCCTCGACGAAATGCGCCGCGAAAATCCGCTGCACAAGCTGGTCGGCAACGCCGTGTTTGGCACCCTCGCGCACCAGCCGGTGCGCATCCACCGAGCTTGGGGTACGGCGGATAGCGGTGAAGTTGAACTCGATCCCCTCGGCCGCGCCGAGATCGGCGATGGAGGCATAAAGCCGCCGCGCCCGGTCCTCGGCGCCGAATTTACGAATCATGTAATCTGCACGCGGCATTCCGCTGCGGGGCATGTCCGGATTCAGCAGGAACGGCCGCCAGCTGAGTTCGACATCAAGATCCTGCCGCCTTGCGAGTAGGAAGGAGAGACGCTTCACCCCCAGGTAACACCAGGGGCAGACGAAATCGAACACGACCTCGACAACCAGCCGCGCTGGACGGGGGGCGAGAATATTCATGGTAACGCAGCCTACCCCAAGCCAACGCCAGGGGCGAGAGGTTTCGCATGGCTGGCAAGCCATACATCTTTGCGCGCCCAGCCATCGGCGCTTGGCCTTGCCGCTGCAGTGCTGCGGCGCGATATGGCGCCCCATCCAAACAAGAGGCATAAAATGACGCTTGGTTGGACAAGGTTCGTTTTCAGCACTCCCATGGCCATGGCCGGACTGAAAGCATACAATATCAAACGAATATCGATGAATACAGAAAGCCGGGCCGCTCAGCATGCCCGCTGGACCGCCCCGCATTGGAGATTTCGACGTGAACCGCTTGAAAACCTTGAGCATTGTTCTGCTTGCCGCCACACTGCTGCCTTCCGGTGCCGCCCTGGCGCGCGAGGACAACCCCGCCAAGATCGCCGCCCCCGGCGACGGGCCGGTGGTCCACCTCTTCGGGCCGCAATCCGTGTTCAACAAGGTAGGCAATGTCGTGCCTCAACAGGCCCAGCCCCAGGACCAGACCGCCCCGGCCGTGAACTCCGCCGCCAGCGCCCCGGCTGACGCCGCCCCCGCAACCAACGCGGCCGTGACCTCCACCGACAGCAGCAGCACCGGCAGCGCCGGCGGCCTGCTGCACAGCATGTTCGTGACCGGCGACGGCACCCCGACCAGCGCCCGCCTTTCGCAGGGCCGTCCGGGCGCGCGCTAAAGCCCAAGGCGGGAGCGTTCAGCCATCAGGCCGAACGCTCCCGCACTCTGGTCAGTCCTGCGCGCGCAACTCGTCCGCGCGCCGCTCCAGATGCTTGGCGATGTCGTCCAGATGCCAAGCCTCGATGTCGTAGAACGTGACATAGCCACGCTTCTTCACGTCGATATCGCTGAAATGATCCGCCACTGGGTTCAACCCCGCGGCCTTGGCCTGCGCCAGGGTCAGATGCCCGTCGTGAGTGGTATTGGCGGCATAAAATTTCACCAACATATCCTCCGGCCCAAAGCCGCGATGCCCCTTGCCCCAGCCGCCCATCATGTCCGGGCCAGGACCAAAATCCTCGCCAGCCGGCGGCGGCGATGGAGGCTGGTTGGTGGTGGTGCTTTGCGCCAGGGCGAGGCCTGGCAGAAGCGCAATGCAGGAGGCAAGAAAAACGCGGCGCATAATGAAAACTCCTTGAGTTGAAGCGGCCCTGCTTTTTCTGCGCCGTGATTGTAACCTCAATGTCTCCTGCATGTGACAAACAAAAAAACGGCGCCCGAAGGCGCCGTTTTCCGTGTTCGGGGAATAAGCCCGAATTAGCGGGAGTAGAATTCCACCACCAGATGCGGTTCCATCTGCACCGGGTAGGGCACGTCCGCCAGCTTCGGCGCACGCAGGTACTTGCCCTTCATCGCACGGTGGTCGACCTCGACATATTCCGGCACATCGCGCTCGCCGCTCTGGGCGGCATCGAGCACCACGGCGAGCTGCTTTGACTTCTCGCGAATCTCGATCACGTCCTCGTTCTTCACCTGGTAGGACGGGATGTTCACCTTCTTGCCGTTAACCATCACGTGGCCATGGCTGACCAGCTGGCGGGAGGCGAACGGGGTAATGGCGAACTTCAGGCGGTACACGACCGCATCCAGACGGCGCTCGAGCAGCTCGATCAGGTTCTCCGAGGTGTCACCCTTACGGCGCACGGCTTCCTCGTAGTACTTGTAGAAGGCCTTCTCGGAGATGTTGCCGTAGTAGCCCTTGAGCTTCTGCTTGGCCATCAGCTGCACGCCGAAGTCGGACGGCTTCTTGCGGCGCTGGCCGTGCTGGCCCGGGCCATATTCACGCTTGTTGACCGGCGACTTCGCACGGCCCCACAGGTTAACGCCCAGGCGGCGGTTAATCTTATACTTGCTCTCTGTGCGCTTGGTCACGGCGCTGGTCCTTCTTGTTAAAATTCCGCCAGTAGTCCCCTCACCACAAAATGCAGTAAAGAGCGGGCGCGGGCGACCACCGCCCGTCCACGTTCCCGGCAACGAAGCGCCGCCCTTAAACCCCGGACCGCTGCGCGTCAACCGGCGGGCGCATCCAGCGTTGGGAAATCGCCTCCAGGGGCAGCAGAATCCGCCGCCGCGCGCGGTTGAGATGCAATTCCGCCCTCGCCCCCATCCAGCGCCCACCATCGCCCGGGGCGCAAGGCTGCCAGCCCTCGCCCAGAGTCGCCCCCTTCATCTCGCCCAGGCACAGGCTCAACGCGCGCCAATCCTCCGAGTCTGGGTTGGTCTCCGCCGGGGAGGTGGCGCCTGCCAGCAAGGTCAGGTGCTTCACCGGCTTGGCAAACTCCACACTGGCTTGGCGCCCATGCCCAGCGCGGGTAATTGCGGGGATCGCCGTCCCAGCAACGGAGAGCACGCGCAGTTGCGGCACGAAACCAGGAGAGAACCCGGCCGCGAGCGCAATTCCATGCAGCCGCCGCCGCACCGCCGCCAGCCGCGCCCCGGTGGTGACGTTCGGCGCACATGGCTGCGCCGCTGGGCTACGCCGCCCCATCTCGTGGTACAACGCACCTCGATTGCCGGCGCAGAAATAGGACTCACACTCCAGCCCCTCGGCCAGCAGAATGTCGTGCCGGTCCAGCTCGACATGATAATAAGTCGCCGCCGCCGCGCGCTCGCGGAGGATGGTCGCCCCGTTCACCAGATGAGTAACGGGAATTAGCACGCCATTGGCATACACGCAGTGCAGCGGGGAGAGGCGCAGTATGCGCCGAGGCCTGCCGGGGCCGAACGCGCCGGGCATAATCAGCACTGGCAGGGCGTTGCGCGCCCGGGCTGGGCCGAGATCCAGCGTCCGCCACCCAACCCAGCGCACCGGGCGGCGCTCGCCCGAGGCGGTGATCAACGGATCTCCGGGGCGTAGTTCCTCCACCGGGCGGTAGCCGCTGGGCGAGAGTAGCCGCGTGCCGCGGGCGAAACAGGGCATCTCCCCGCCAAGCGTAAGCAGCGCGCCACCCGCATTGTCCGAGACGATGCTCACCGCAGACTGCCCCGCCACCGTCTGTACCGCGAAGGCGGTGACGGTATTGCCCAGCGTATCGAGCACCGAAACCGTACCGCCTGCGCAACTCACCAGGCTCGGGGCGACGCCGACCAGATCCACCACATCGCCGCCGGTCATATTGGCGATGCCCGAAATCCCGGACGCCGCGTCGTCCAGCACCAGCTCTGCGCTCGTTCCGGCAAAGCTCACCGCCGCCCCGCTCACCGCCCCGTTCAGCTCCAGCGCGGCACTGCTGCCCACCTCCAGCATCCCGGCATTGGCGATGCTCCCCGCCAGGATCAGCCGCCCTCCCAGCGCCTCGATGGTGCCTGTATCCGCAATCCCCGTCGCCAGCACGCCATAGCCGATTAGCCCGCCGGAGAAGCTCGCGGCCGTGACCGCGCCGCCAACCAGCACCACGGAAGCGCTCAAGTTGGACGCCACGGACACATGCCCAGCCACGGCCATCGCCCCGGCATCGGCCAGCGTGCCCGCCGTCAGCATGCCTCCAAGCCCAACGGAAATCCCCGCCCCGGCCTCGGCCGTCATCCCCCCGCTCACGCCGAGCAGCGCCGTACCATCCAGCACCAGCATCCCCGCGCCATCATAGCTGGCGGCACTCAGCGTCGCGTCGTTCTCCAGCGTCATGCCACCGGCATTGCTAACCGCCCCCAGTAACGCCGCTGCCGTGCCATAGGCCAGCAGCGTTCCCGCGCTGCCCAGCGTTGCGCCACCCAGCTTGGCCGCGCCTCCGATGTCGAACACCCCGCCAGCCAGCGCCAAACCTCCCGAAGCGGTTAGCGCGCCGGTCACCACCGCCTCGCTGGCGCCGGTAAGAGTAACATTGCCACTGACGGAAAACGCCGTGCCCAACACCGCCAGCGTACCGGCGCTGAGCGTCACATCGGCACCCAGCACAGCGGTGGCGCCGGCACCGAAGATCGCTTCCCCGCCGCCTTGCACCAGCAGCGCGGTGCCGGAATAACCGCTGGCTTCCAGCAGATTCTCGAACTCCACCGTCCCGGAAACCGCGATGCCACTCACCGCCTGCGCCGCCGTCACCTGCGTCAGGCCAGTGGCGGGGCCATAGCTCTCCATCCCGGCGGCGCCGACGGCGGTGATAAATACCTGCTCATTTAACCCCGCCAGCAGCCCGGTACCGCCGGTAAAAGTCAGCGCGTCGCTTACCCCGGTGCCGGTATAAGTGAGCCCCTCCAGCTCGGCGTTCAGCGCCTGCACATTTGCCCCGGTCAGCGTCAACGTCGCCGAAGGCACCAGCGTGCCCAGGCTCAAACCGCCATTCGCCACGGCGACGGTCATGGCTAGGCTCTGCGCCGCCGTGCCGGTCAATTCCAGGTTCAACCCCAGCAGAGGCTGCGCCACCCCGGCACTGGCCTCCAACACTGTCGCGCTGCTCACCGTCGGGGCGGTGGGGCGCAGGTAGATTACGCCATCACCTTGTGCATCCACCCCGGCGGCGGCGGAATAACCGGTCGGGATGGCAGCATGGATCGTGTAGGTCTGGGTATTGCCGTTCCCGTTGACACCCATAACGGAAAAGGAGGTCTGGCTGACGTTGTAGACGCTGAAGCCGCTGAGCCCGGGGAAGATCAGCTCGTCGCCCGGCGTGAAGCCGGTAATGGCGCCCGAGAACAGTTCCGGCCCGGTGATAACGAACGCGCCCCCCGCACCGCCCAGCGTTCCGGCATAGCCACCGCTCACGGGTATCGCCCCGTTATTGCCCAGGAAACTAAGGGTAACAGAGCTGCCTATGGTGAGCGGCGTGGTGTTGAACATGCCATAAAGCGAAGAATCCTCGCCCAGCACCATCACACCGCCAGCCGCCACCTCCAGCTGGGTGCCGCCGGTGATCAGCCCGGCATCGACTTCCAGCGTTTCCCCGCCCAGCGCCAGGATGGTACCCAGCCCGACGATCTTCCCAGCAGCGTAGAAATTCCCCACCGAGAGCGTGCCAGCCCCCTCCAGCACCGCGCCCGAGGCTAGCGAGAGCCCCTGCGCGTAATCACTCCCCAGCCCCGCGCCCAGAGTGAAGCCCTCGGCGAATTCCAGCAGCGCGCCGCTGTTCATCTGCACCGGTCCGGCCACGGTCCCGTCCGCCGCCAGCAGTGTGCCTGTTTCCACCAACGTGGCGGCGTCGATCAGCCCGAAATCCAGGCTGGTGCCACCCAAGGTGAGCGTATCATAGGGCACCTCCAGCGCCGCGCCGGGCGCGATGCTCGTCCCCGAAGCCAGCGTCACATTGCCCAGCACGGCAATTGCGCCGCTCACCTCCAGCGCCCCGGATGGCGCGGCGCCCCCCGTGATCAGCGTATCCGCCCCAGCGGCATAAGTGCCGCTGGGCGCCGCCGTGCCCACGGTGTTGAGGTAGATGTTCCCATAGGTCACCGCGCGCGGCAGCACACCATTCAGGTTCCACAGCGTGTAGTCCAGATGCTGCCCGCCGCTCACGGTCGGCCCGGCAAAATCCAACCCCGCCAGCAGCGTGTTGAGCGTACCAATCTCGTCGGCGGTGAAGGATAGTTCGATCGTCCCGGTGCCGATGCCGCTCGCCTCGATGCCGCTCATCCCGGTCAGCCCCGGCAGGAGCAGCACGCCCCGCGCCACCGAGAGGGTAAGGCTCAGCGTTTCCTCCTGCCCCAGCCCCATCGCGGCCAGCCCTTGGGCGATGGGGTCGGACAGCAGCAGATCCGGCAACGTGGTGAGCGAGTTTGGGCTCAGCGTGACGATCTTCGCCGGGTTGATGAAAGCCGGGCCGGTGCCGGCCACCACATCCACCACGATGTCGCTCTGCGCCGCCAGCGCCAGCGGATCGCTCGCGGCCAGGGTAATGATATCGGTGCTGGCGCTACCCGGTTCGGTGAGCTGCAAACCGGCCAAAGCGGCGTTCACCTGCGCCGCGCTGCCACTCAGCGTAATCGCGTTGCCCGAGAGCGCTCCCGCACTCAGCACCGCGCCCGCCTTCCCAGCCTGGAGCGTCACGGTGAGCGTGCCTCCGGTGGGGGCATTCACCGTAATGCCGGGCGGCAAATCCCGCAGCGATGACAGTGTGGCATTGCCGGCCAGCACGGTCAGAGTCGCGGGCGCGGAGATGTTGAGCCGGCTGGTCACGGCCGGAACCTATACAATCTTAACAATTAATCAACGGTAACAAAGCAACCTTTGGGTGTAATTGCCGCGCCGAAAATTCTCCCCCCGCCGGGCATGGTCCTGTAACGGTTCCAGCCCCATACTGTGCCTCATGAAAACCGTGCACAAAAAGCCCCGCGCCAAAGCCGCCAAACCCGCCAAAGCGGCAGCCGCCCCGGCGCTGCCAAGCCGCGACTCGGTGAAGCAGTTCCTGGCCGAGGCCGGGCAGAATGTGCATTTCCGCGACGTGGCGCGCGCCTTCTCGGTCAAGACCGAGGACCGCAAGGCCCTGCGCGGGATCATGAAATCGCTGGAGGTCTCCGGCGATGCCGAACGCGCCGGGCGCAAGCGCTTCACCGAGGCCGGGCGCCTGCCCGAGAGCGCGCTGGTGGAGGTTACCGGCATCGACCGTGACGGCGAGGCCCTGGCCCGTCCGGTGGTGTGGGACGGCCCAGGCCGCCCGCCGATCATCTTCATGCACGCCGAGGCCAAAGGGCAGGCCGCACTCGCCCCCGGCGCGCGGGTACTGGCCAAGCTCAGGCGCGTCGGGCCGGACAAATACGAGGGCCGCACCATCAAGCGCATCGCCGAGCAGGCTGGCAGCATCGTCGGCGTGTTCCACGTCACGCCGCATGGCGGGCGGATCGAGCCCACCGACCGGCGGCAAAAAACGGAATGGATCGTTCCCGAAGGCGAGACCATGCACGCGCAGGAGGGCGAGATCGTCCGCGCCGAGCCCCTGCCCGGCCGCGTCTTTGGTCCCAAGCCCGCGCGCGTGACGGAGAAACTCGGCAGCATCAACGATGCCCGCTCCGTCAGCCTCATCGCCATCGCCCAGCACGGCATCCCCATGGATTTCACCGACGGCGCTCTGAAAGACGCCGAAAAGGCCAAGCCGGTGCCGCTGGGCAAGCGCACCGACCTGCGGGAATTGCCACTCATCACCATCGACGGGCACGACGCCCGCGACTACGACGACGCCGTGTTCGCCGAGAAGGTGGAGCATGGCTACCGGCTGATCGTGGCCATTGCCGACGTGGCGCATTACGTGAAGCCCGGCTCACCGCTGGACCGCTGCGCCCGCGAGCGCGGCAATAGCTGCTACTTCCCCGATCGCGTGGTGCCGATGCTGCCCGAGGCGCTCTCCAACGGGCTGTGCTCCCTCAAGCCGGACGAAGACCGGGGCTGCCTGTTCGTGGAGATGCACATCAACGTCCACGGCCATAAGCAGAGCCACAAGTTCGGGCGCGGACTGATGCGCTCGGCCGCGCGCAAGACCTATGAGCAGATCCAGGCCGAGTTCGAGCAGAGCCCGGAGAACCACGCCAACCTCTTCGCCGCCTATTTCGCCCTGCTCCAGGCCCGGCACGCGCGCGGCACGCTGGATCTCGACCTGCCCGAACGCAAAGTGGTGCTGGGCGAGGACGGACAGGTGCAAAGCGTCGCCCCCCGCCCGCGCCTGGACAGCCACAAGCTGATCGAGGAGTTCATGATCCTCGCCAATGTCTGCGCCGCGGAGGAGCTTGAACGCCTGAGCATGCCTTGCATGTACCGCGTGCACGCCCCGCCCGCCCCCGAGAAGCTCGACCGCCTGCGCAACTTCCTGCACACGCTGGACATCTCGCTCAAGCCCGGCGACTCGCTGCACCCGCGCGACCTCGACCATATCCTCAAGCTGGTGGCGGACACGCCCTCCGCCTCGCTGGTCAACGAGACAATGCTACGCGCCCAGTCCCAGGCCGAGTACTCGCCTGACAATATTGGGCATTTCGGCCTCGCGCTCAGCCGCTACGCGCATTTCACCTCGCCCATCCGCCGTTATGCGGATTTGCTGGTGCACCGCGCCCTCATCACCGGGCTGAAGCTGGGCAATGACGGTCTCTCGCCCGAGGACATCGCCGGTTTCGCCATCACGGCGGAGCAAATTTCCGGCACCGAACGCCGCGCCGCCCTGGCCGAGCGCGATTCGGCCGACCGTTACCTTGCGCTGTATTTGCAACACCGCATTGGAGAGTTGTTCTCAGGCCGGGTTTCGGGGGTGACGAAGTTCGGTTTATTCGTCACTCTAATAGAGAGTGGTGCGAGCGGTTTCTTGAGTATGGCGTCTTTGCCGGATGATCACTGGATCTTCGATGAGGCTACCCAGACTCTGTCCGGACGCCGGAGCCGCCATGTATTCTCTCTGGCACAACCTATCGACGTTCGGCTCAACGAGGCCCGGCCCGTGACCGGCGGCCTGCTGTTCGGAATGGCGGAATCCATCCCCGGCCTTGGCACGGCGCGGCGTGGTAAAACGGCGCAGGCCAAACCCGGAAAGACCAAACCCGGCAAGGTGAAGCCCAGCAAGCCCAAGCAAAAGCAGAAGCGGCACAGGTGAGGCGCGCGACTCTCCTCATTGTCGTGTGTCTTTGCGGCGGTCTGTGGACCCGCGTGGCCGATGCCGCGACCGTTGGCTTCGACTCTGCCACCGCCGGGGCCGTATGGTCCGCCGCCCTCACCTATATCGCCCCGCGCTCGCTACAGGCGCTCACCGTGCCGCAAATGACGATCTGGGGCCTCAACGGCCTCGCGGCGCTGGACCCGGATTTGAACGCCACGCTGCAGGATGGACAGGTGCGCCTATATGGCCCCAACGCGCTGCTGCTGGCCGTCGCCGCCCCGCAAGCTGGCGACACCGCCGGCTGGGGCAAGGTGGCCGCCCAGGTGGCCGCCGCGGCCTACGCCGCCTCCCCGGCCTTGCAGCAGGCTGGCACGCAGGAAATCGTCAGCAGCTTCTTCGACGAGCTGTTCAACCATTTCGACCCCTATTCCCGTTACGAGGCACCCGAGATCGCGGCGCAGAACCAACTGATGATCATGGGGCTCGCGGGCACCGGCCTCACCTTCGCGGCCAAATCCGGCCATGTCATCATCAGCGACGTGGCGGCTGAAAGCCCGGCCGAGAATGCTGGGCTGCTGCCGGGCATGACCGTGCTCTCGGTGAATGGGCGCTCGGCCTATCCCGGCGCGGTGGACGGGCTGAACTCGGCCATGAGTGGCATTGCAGGCAGCAATGTCACCCTCTCGGTGCAAGACGCCTCGGACGGCCCGCCCGCCACCCAGCAGGTCACGCTCACACGCGGCTTCATCCCGCCGCAGACGGTGTTCACCGAACCCTCGCCCGCCCCCGGCGTGGTGGCGCTCAAGATCAGCGCCTTCAACAAGGGCACGGCCACGCAGTTCGGCGCCGCCTTAGCCTCGCTGTTGGCACAGAGCCCCGCCCCCGCCGGGCTGGTGCTGGATCTGCGCGGGAATCGCGGCGGCGTGCTGCGCCAGGCCGTGCTGGTGGCGGATTCGCTGCTGCCCTCAGGGATGATCGTGCAAACCGTGGGGCGCGACCCGGATGCCGACCAGAGCTTCAAGGCCGAGGGCTCGGACCTGACAAACGGCGCGCCACTGGTGGTGCTGGTGGACGGGCAGACAGCCAGCGCCGCCGAGATCCTGGCCGCCGCCCTGGCCGATAACGGCCGCGCCGTGGTCATCGGCTCCGAGACGCTGGGCAAGGGTCTGGTGCAGACACTCACCTCCCTGCCCGATGGCGGAGAGCTCTACGTCACTTGGAGCCGCGTTCTTGCCCCGCGCGGCTGGCCGCTGCAAAGCCTGGGCGTGATGCCGCAGATCTGCACCAGCCTGGGGCCGCAAATACTCCAGACCGAGCTGGCGGCGCTGGACCAGGGCCGCAACCTGCAGGCCAAGCCCCTGGCCGCCGCCCGCGCCATGCGCGCCCCCACCGACATGGACGACGTGCTGCGCATCCGCAATTTCTGTCCGGCCGATATCGGCTCGGATCTCGACCTCACCGCCGCCGCTCATGTATTGTCCTCACCGGCGGCGTATCAGGCAGCTTTGCTGCGCTAGAGGGCAAACCACACTTGACGAAACCTCTTTATCTGCGCCATACGGCGCGCTCTGGAGATTCTTAATCATGGCAAAGTCTAACGTCGTTCAAATCAAGCTCGTTTCCACCGCGGACACTGGTTACTTCTACGTAACCAAGAAGAATGCGCGCGCCCAGACCCAGAAACTGGAGCTGAACAAGTACGATCCTGTCGTGCGCAAGCACGTCAAGTTCAAGGAAGCGAAGATCAAGTAAGCGCCTCGGCGCTTCCGCTTTCTTGCGGCAATCCACCCCCGGAGCCATCGGCTGCGGGGGTTTTTGCGCGTTTCAAAAATGTCTCTGATAGACGCAGCTTTTAAAAAAAGCCGCGCCAAAAACTTCGGTTCATTAACCGGTTTCTGGTTAAGCAGCTAAAAATGCTTCCAGCCCAGTGACTTGAGCGGGATTTCATCCCCCAACACAGCACATACCCGCACACCGGCGCCAGGCTCGAATACGCCGATCTTCGTCACCGCTACGGCACCACAGGCGGCCCGCAGCGCCTCGTCCTTGCCGGGCGGCACGGCCAAGATCAACTCGTAATCATCCCCGCCAGTCAGGCGCGCTTGCAACACCGAATCGCCCAACGCCGCAGCCTCGGGCGAGACCGGAACCAGAGAGGCCTCGATAACCGCCCCAAGCCCCGATTCTTCGGCAATATGGGCCAAGTCCTGCACCAGCCCGTCCGACACATCGATAGCCGCCGTCACCAGCCCCGCCAGAGCCAACCCGACGCGCGGCTCCGGCAGCAGGGAACGGCGTATGAAAAAGCCTGTGGGGTCCTCGCGCTGGCCAAGCCGCGCCTGCAAGCCCAGCACCGCATCGCCGATAGTGCCCGTCACCCAGATCTCGTCCCCTGCCCTGGCCCCATTGCGGCGCAGCGCAGCTCCTGGCGCCACCGTACCCAGCAGCGTGGCGGTAAGTGAGATTTCATGCAGTGAGGAGGACGAATCCCCGCCCAGCAATTTCAGGCCAAACGCCTTCTGGTCCTGCGCCAGCCCGGCCGCGAATCCGGCCAGCCAATCCTCGGAAAGTACCGCGGGCAGCGCCGTTGTCAGCAAATAGCCCAGCGGCACCGCCCCCATGGCGGCAAGGTCGGAGAGGTTGCGGCGCAGCAGTTTGCGAGCGATGAGCGCGGGATCGTCGCCGGGGAGGAAATGCACCCCCTCCAGCATCTGGTCCACGGTGAGCACTAGCTCCCGCCCCTGCGGCGGGGCAAGCACGGCGGCGTCATCCTTCAGCCCCAGCCCAGCTTCTCCCGCCAATGGCGCAAAATACCGCGCGATACGGGAGAACTCGTCGGGCATCAGCTCGCCTGGGGGAATTCCGCCGGGCGCAGCAGATGCGCCAGACGGTCCAGCACGCCATTGAGCATGCGCGGCTCGTCGCCGGAGAAGAAGCCGTGGGCGACGTCCATATACTCGTTGATGACCACCTTGGCAGGCGGACCGTCGCTCAGCCACAGCTCTGCCCCGCCAGCGCGCAGGGCCGCGCGCAGCACCGGGTCCAGCCGGTTCATCGGCCAGCTTTCCGGCAAAGCGCCCACGATCATGCCATCCACCGTGTCCTGCTGTTCCGTGGCTGTGCGGACGATGCGCGCGAAGAGCGGCACGTCAGCGGCGGGCAGACGTCCCTCCTCCACCCCGCCGCTGCCCGGCGGGTCGCCGATCCGGTGGCGGACGAACTGGTCGATCACGGTCTCGCCGCTCTGGCTGGCATGTTCAGCCTGATAGAGCGCCTGCACGGCGGCAACACGCGCCAGGGTACGGGGACGCGCACTCATGCCGCCAACTCCCTCTTCAGGACAATTTGTTTGAGGCAGGCGACGGCAGCCTCGGCACCCTTGTTGGAACCGGTCTCATGGCTGCGGGCCAAGGCCTGTTCCAGCGTGTCCACTGTGAGCAGCGCCGTGCCTACGCAAAGCGCGTGGCTGGTGGCGACGCGTAGGATCGCATCCATGGAAGAGGCGCAGATGAATTCGTAATGGTCGGTCTCGCCACGCACCACGCAGCCCAGCAGCACGTAGCCGTCGAACTTCTGGCCCGAAGCGGCGGCAATGGCCAAAGCCTGTGCCAGCTCATAGGCACCGCCGACCTCGATGACCTGCACCGTGGCCGAAGCCTGCGCAAAGATGGCTTTGGCGGCTTGCAACATGCCGTCCACCACCTGGCGGTAATAGGGCGCGCTGATGACCAGGATGCTGGGCGCGGGGCCGGGCACGGCGGGGGCGATGGCGTCGGGCGCGTCGGCGGTGCTCATGCCTCACCCCCGATCTGGCGCTGCTCGACCACGTTTAGGCCATAGCCCTCCAGCCCCACGATGTGGCGCTTGTGGTTGGAGAGTAGGATCATGTTCTTCACCCCGAGGTCGAGCAGGATCTGCGCACCGATGCCGTAATCGCGCAGGCCGGAGGCGGGCGGCGTCCCCTCCATCAGGGCGCGGATGCCAGCCGACATCGCCGCCTTGCGCTGCTCGCGCACGATCACCACCACGCCACGCCCGGCCTCGGCGATCTGCGCCATGGCACCGTGCAGGGTGTTGAGATGACCGGTCCCCAGCACGTCGGCGATCAGGTCCATGCCATGCATGCGCACCAGAACCGGCTCATCGCCAGAGATGTCGCCTTTCACCAGCGCCAGATGCTCGATGCCGTCCACCTTGCTTTCGAAGGCAATCATCTTCCAGCTCTGCCCGTCCGCCGCGGTGATGTTGCCCTGCTCCACGCGCTTAACCAGCCGCTCATTGGTGCGGCGGTAGGCGATGAGGTCAGCGATGGTGCCGAGCTTGAGGTTATGGCGCTGGGCGAAGGCCACGAGGTCCGGCAGGCGGGACATGGTGCCATCGTCGTTTATGATCTCGCAGATCACGCCGGCCGGGATCAGCCCTGCCAAACGGGCGATGTCCACCGAGGCTTCTGTGTGCCCGGCGCGAATCAGCGTGCCGCCCTCGCGCGCCATCAGCGGGAAGATATGGCCTGGGGAGACGATGTCGTTACGGCCCATCTCCGGGTTGATCGCCACCGCTATGGTGCGGGCGCGGTCAGCCGCCGAAATGCCGGTAGTGACCCCCTCCTTCGCCTCGATGGAAACGGTGAAGGCCGTCTCATGGCGGGTGCCGTTGGCCTGGGTCATCAGCGGCAGACCCAGCACCTCGCAGCGAGATTTGGTCATGGCCAGGCAGACCAGCCCACGCGCGTGCTTGATCATAAAATTGATCGCATCCGGGGTGGCGAACTGCGCGGGGATGACGAGGTCGCCCTCGTTCTCGCGGTCCTCGTCATCCACCAGGATGAAGATGCGCCCCGCCCGCGCTTCCTCGATGATCTCGGAAGCCGGGGAGATGTAGTCGTGCAGAGTGGATGTCTTGAGGCCTTGCATTACGCGTCCTTGAAACTGAGCTGGCGGGCGACATAGCGCGCCAGCATGTCGATTTCCACATTCACCGCATCTCCTACCTGCAAGGTGTGGAAATTGGTATGGGCGGCAGTGTGGGGAATGATATTGATGCCGAAGGTCAGGCCTTCAACCTCGTTGACCGTGAGAGACACGCCATTGATGGCGATACTGCCCTTGGGCGCGACATAGGGGGCCAGCTCCGGCGGCAGGCGGAACACCCAGCGCGTGGAGCCGTTCTCCGGCGTGGCGGAGACGATTTCGGCGAGGCCATCGACATGGCCGGAGACCAGATGGCCGCCGATCTCGTCGCCCAGACGCAGCGAGCCTTCGAGGTTGATCTTCGCGCCCGGCTTCCAGGCGCTCAGCGTGGTTTTGGAGAGGGTTTCCGCCGAGACCTCGACGGCGAACCAGTCCTCGCCAGCCTCGACGACGGTGAGGCACACGCCCGAGCAGGCGATGGAGGCGCCGAGCGCCTTGTCAGCGCCCTTCCAGGCGGCGTTGTCCGGCGTGGCGATGACGAAGCGGGCATCCTTGCCCCCGCCCAGCGGCTGCACTTCGCGCACGGTACCGACGCCGGTAATCAATCCGGTGAACATTTAGACGACCTTCCTGAAATTGGTAAGCACGTCCTGCCCCCATTGCTGGCGCGAAACCGCACGGAAACGGGGCATGTCCTCGAGCTTGGTGATGCCGAAGGCCTGGGCGCCAGGCCAGCCATCGCCGCCCATCACGGCGGGGGCGTGGAACCAGGAAAGACGGTCCACCAGCCGGGCGCGGAGCATGCTGGAGGCAATCGACGCGCCGCCCTCGACCATCACACGGGTGAGGCCATGCTTGGCCAATGCCTGCATGCCCGCCACGAGATCCACCCCGATGGTGCTGGGCGGCAGCTGGATCAGCTTGACCCCGACACTTTCCAGCGCCTTGGCACGGAGCTTGTCCGCGCCGTCCCGGTGCAAAATCCAGAGCGGGTGCTGGGCGGCACCGCGGACCAGCTTGGAGAGCAGCGGCGTGCGCAGATGGCTGTCCACCACGATGCGCACTAGTGGCGCGGCGCGGAAACCGTCGAGCCGGCATGTCAGTTCCGGGTCATCGGCCAGCACGGTGCCGACGCCAGCCAGCACCGCATCATGCCGCCCGCGCATGGCATGGACCGCGCGGCGCGCCTCGGGGCCGGTGATCCATTGAGATTCGCCCTTGGCGGTGGCGATCCGGCCATCCAGCGTGGTCGCGAGCTTCAGGCGGACGAGCGGCCGCCCCAGGCGCTGCACCATGGCGAAACCTTCCGTCACCGCCTCGCATTCCGCGCGCAGCACGCCCTCGGTCACCTCGATTCCCGCCGCGCGCAGCCGGGCGATTCCCGCGCCATTCACCTTGGGATGCGGGTCGGTGGCGCCAACGACCACGCGCTTGATACCAGCCGAGATTAACGCCTCAGTGCAAGCACCTGACTTTCCGGCAAAGCTGCACGGCTCCAGCGTGACGTAAGCGGTTGCGCCGCGTGCCGCCTCGCCCGCCGCGTTGAGCGCCACAACCTCGGCATGCGGCCGCCCGCCCGGGGCGGTGGTACCTCGCCCGACGACCCTGCCATCCTTGACGATGACGCAGCCGACGGAGGGGTTGGGGGCCGTCTGCCCCAGGCCGCGCCGCGCCAGGGACAGGGCGGCATGCATATGCACCGCGTCAGTCATCGCCATGCTTCTCCGTGGCCAGGGGAGCGCCATCCATTCCACCCAGGAATTCCTCGAAATCACGGGCTTCGCGGAAATCGCGATACACGGAGGCGAAGCGGACATAGGCCACGGCATCGACGGCCTTGAGCGCATCCATCACCGCCTCGCCGATCTGTTCACTCTTGATCTCGCTATCGCCGCTCGCCTCCAGCTTGCGGACGATCCCATTGACGATGCGTTCCTGCCGCTCCTCATCCACCGGACGCTTGTTCAGCGCCACGCGGATGGAGCGGGCCAGCTTGTCACGGTCGAAGGCCGCACGGCGGCCATCGGCCTTGAGAACCACCAACTCGCGCAGCTGCACCCGTTCCACGGTGGTGAAGCGTTGACCGCAGGCCGAGCAGAACCGGCGGCGGCGGATGGCGCTGCCGTCATCCGTGGGCCGGCTGTCTTTTACCTGCGTGTCGGATTCACCGCAGAACGGGCAGCGCATGCCGGATTTACCGGTAGATGGGGAAGCGCGCGCAGAGCGCCTTCACCCGTTCGCCAACGGCGGCCTCGGCGGCCTCGTTGGTGCCGTCGTTGGACTTGGCCAGACCGTCCAGCACCTCACCGATCATCAGGCCGATCTCCTTGAACTCGGCCTCGGCGAAGCCACGCGTGGTGGCGGCCGGGGTGCCGAGGCGGATGCCGGAGGTGATGGCAGGCTTGGCCGGGTCGAACGGGATGGCGTTCTTGTTGGCGGTGATGTGCGCGCGCTCCAGCGAGGCTTCAGCCGCCTTGCCGGTGGTGTTCTTGGGGCGCAGATCGACCAGCATCAGGTGGCTATCCGTACCGCCGGTAACGATGGCGAGCCCCTGCTCCACCAGCGTGGCGGCCAGGGTCTTGGCGTTGGCCACGACCTGCTTCTGGTAGGCCACGAATTCCGGGGTCAGCGCCTCGCCAAAGGCCACGGCCTTGCCGGCGATGACATGCATCAGCGGGCCGCCCTGCAGGCCGGGGAAGATCGCGGAGTTGATCTTCTTGGCGATGTCCTCGTGGTTCGTCAGCACCATGCCGCCACGCGGGCCGCGCAGGGTCTTATGCGTGGTGGTGGTGACGACATGCGCGTGCGGCAGCGGGTTGGGGAAAATGCCCGCGGCGACGAGACCGGCGAAATGCGCCATGTCGACCATGAAATACGCGCCCACTTCATCCGCGATGGCGCGGAAGCGTGCGAAGTCGATAAAACGGGGATAGGCGGAGCCGCCGGCGATGATCAGCTTGGGCTTGTGCTCGCGGGCCAAGCGCTCCAGCTCCTCGTAGTCGAGCAGGCCGTCCTCTCGGCGCACGCCGTACTGCACCGCGTTGAACCACTTGCCGGACATGTTGGGCGCGGCGCCATGGGTGAGATGCCCGCCAGCGGCCAGGGACATGCCCAGAATGGTGTCGCCCGGCTGGATGAGGGCGAGGAACACCGACTGGTTGGCCTGGGAGCCGGAATTGGCCTGCACATTGGCAAAGCCAGCGCTGAAGATCTTCTTGGCGCGCTCGATGGCCAGGGTCTCCACCTCATCCGAGGGGCCACAGCCACCGTAATAGCGCTTGCCGGGGTAACCTTCGGCGTATTTGTTGGTGAACACCGAGCCCTGCGCGGCCAGCACGGCGGCGGAGACGATGTTCTCGGAGGCGATCAACTCGATGCCGTCCTGCTCACGGCCCAGTTCACGGCCGATGATCGCGGCGATCTCGGGGTCGGTCTCGGTGAGCGGGGCGGAGAAAAAGCGCGAGAGGGTCTGCGTCATGGCGTGTTTTCCGTGGTCTGGTTAATTTTGGCGAGACGGCGTTCATGGCGGCCGCCCTCGAATTTGGTCGTCAGGAAGGTGTGGAGAATGTCGAGCGCCACTTCCTCACCGGTGATGCGGGCGCCGAGGGCAAGCACGTTGGCGTCGTTATGCTGGCGTGTCAGGCGCGCGGTGGTGACGTCATGCACCAGGGCGCAGCGGATCGCGGGGTTGCGGTTGGCGGCGATGCTCATGCCGATGCCGGTGCCGCAGACCAGGATGCCGAAATCGGCGCGCTTCTCCGCCACGGCACCGCAAACGGCGTGGGCGAAATCGGGATAATCGACGCTTTCCGAGCCATCGGTGCCGAAATCCAGCAACTGATGACCAGCCTCGGCCAGCACAACGGCCAGCCGCTTCTTCAGGTTCACGCCACCATGGTCGGCCCCCAGGGCCAGGATCAAAGAACGAGTCATGCCGACCCCTTATCACGCAGGGACGGGCAAAGGGAACTAGCCGAGAAACAGTCCGCCGATGCCGCCCAGAACACCAAAGGCGCAGGTGATGGCACACACCCCGAAGACAACCCACATGTACCAGCCTTTGAGGCGCTGGGCCTCGGGCAGTGTGACCATGGCAAGGCGCACGAGGAAGCCCAGCACCACCGGCAGCAGCAGCGCGTTCATCACCTGCACGCCCACGTTCAGGCTGATCAGATTGGGGACCAGCCCCACCACCAGCGCCCCGCCAATGACGCAGACCGCGTACACGCCGTAGAACCATTTAGCCTTGAGCGGGTGATATTCGAGCGAACGGCGGTAGCCAGCAACCTCTCCCAAGCCCCAGGCCAAAGCCAGCGAGGCGACAATGGCCGCGACAAGCCCCGCCCCCAACACGCCGAAGGCGAACACCACCTTGCCGAATTCGGCGCCGAGATAGGGCGTCATGGCGAGGCTCATCTGCCCGACCGTGGAAAGGCTGGCCTGTGGCGCATGTGGACGGATGGAAGCGGCGGCGGCGATGAGCACCGCGGCCATCACCAACTGGGTGACGACGGCGCCGATGCCCGTATCCCAGCGCGCTGCGTGGAAATGCTCGGCCTGGAGGCGTTTATCGGCCACGGCGGATTGCTGGTAGAAGACCATCCACGGCATGATCACCGCGCCGATATTGGCCGCGACGAGATATTCGTAGCTCGCGTTGAACACCGGAGGGTGCAGCGACTCGGTGGCCATCAGTCCGAGATCTGGATGCGCCGCCCAGGCGACGAAGAAAAACGCCAGCTCGAACAGCCCCACCGCAATGGCGACGCGCTCGACGCGCCGGTATGAGCCGGTAACGACGATCCCAAGCAGCGCCGCCGCCGCCAGCGGCAGAGAGACATAATGCGGGATACCAAAAAGATCGCCCACGCCGGCCACGCCAGAGAATTCGGTGAGCAGCGCGCCGATGGTGGCCACCGCCAGTCCCGAAGCCGAGAACCAGGCCCAGCCGGGGCCAAAGGCCTCGCGGATCAGCTCGCCATGCCCCTTGCCGGTGAAGATGCCAAGCCGGACGGTGAGCTCCTGCACCACATAGAGCACCGGCATGAGGAGGAACTGCGGCAGCAACAGCTTGTAGCCCCACTGCACGCCGCTCTGCCCGGCGGTGATGATGGAGCCAACATCGGTATCGGCCAGCATAACGACGATGCCGGGGCCGAATACGGCCATGAGCATGGCCCAGCCGGGCAGCCCGCAACGCGGGGCAGCCTGCGGCTTGATTACGCTTGACATTTTGGAGTCCGCCCCCTGATCCTGAGACTGCAATTCGTTCTCACTTTTTAAGTCTGCGAATAGTTTTCAGTGGCTGCTTCGGACCGATCATTGATCTGGATCAATGTCCGGCACATTCCCGCACCTCAGCCGCAACTGACAATTATTCTCAATTCAAAACGCAGCTAGCGCCGCATGGTTTGGGCTGTCAACTGCCTCGCACTGCCTGCGGAACCGGGGTAGAATAGCGCCATGACAATGCAAAGCTTCCCCCTCACCCGCCTGCGCCGCAACCGCTTCGATGACGCCACACGCCGCCTGGTGGCCGAGAACCGTTTGTCAGTCGATGATCTGATCTGGCCGATCTTCATCCGCGAGGGAGGCGGCGAGCCGACTGAAATCTCGGCCATGCCGGGTGTGTTCCGCAGCGGGCTGGATGGTTTGGCCAAGCATGTGGAGGAGGCGGCCAAGCTCGGCATCCCTGCCCTGGCGCTGTTCCCCGCCACGCCTGCCGAGAAGAAGAACGCGCAAGGCACCGAGGCGCTGAACCCGGAAAATCTGATGTGCAAAGCCGCGCGGCTGCTCAAGCGCGAATTCCCGCAAATGGCCCTGCTCGGCGATGTCGCGCTCGACCCCTATACCGATCACGGGCATGACGGCCTCCTGGTGGATGGTTACGTCGCCAACGATGAAAGCGTGGAAGTCCTCGTGCAGCAGGCCGTGAACCAGGCCGAGGCGGGGATCGACATCATCGCGCCCTCCGACATGATGGACGGACGCATCGGCGAGATCCGCATGGCGCTGGACGAGGCCGGGCTCATCAACACCCGCATCATGAGCTACGCGGCAAAATATGCCTCGGCCTTCTACGGCCCGTTCCGCGATGCCATCGGCTCCTCCGGCGCGTTGAAGGGCGACAAGAAAACCTACCAGATGAACCCGGCCAATTCCGACGAGGCGCTGCGCGAGGTGGCCATGGACATCGCCGAGGGCGCGGACATGGTGATGGTGAAGCCGGGCATGCCGTATCTGGACATCATCCGCCGGGTGAAGGACCGCTTCGAGATGCCGGTCTTCGCCTATCAGGTCTCGGGCGAGTACTCGATGATCATGGCCGCCGTGCGCAATGGCTGGCTCGACCACGACAAGGCCGTGCTGGAGAGCCTGCTCGCCTTCAAGCGCGCCGGATGCTCAGGCGTGCTGAGCTATTTCGCCGTGCACGCGGCCAAGCTGCTGGAGGGCTGACATGTCGCTCTGGCCCGGTGCGAAACTGCCCAGCCTCACGGGCAAGACGGTTATCGTCACCGGGGCCAATAGCGGCATCGGCTATTACACCGCGCTGGAGCTGGCGCGCGCCGGGGCCGATGTGGTGCTGGCCTGCCGCAGCGCCAAGAAGGGCGAGGCGGCGGCGGCGCTGGTGAATGAAGAAGCACCGGGGCGGGCGAAATTCCTGCGCCTGGACCTCTCCGATTTCACCTCGGTGGAGGACTTCGCCGGGGCATTCAAGGAAACGCATGGCGCGCTTGATATCCTGGTGAACAATGCCGGAGTGATGGCGCCGCATCAGCGGCAGGTCACGGCGCAGGGGTTCGAGCTGCAATTCGGCGTGAATTTTCTCGGACATTTTCTGCTCAACCGCCTGCTGCTGCCAACGCTGTTGGATGCCCCGGCGCCACGCGTGGTGCAGATCGCCTCGGTCGCCCACCGGCAGGGGCGGATCGATTTCGAGGATTTGCAGTACCAGCGGCGCTACCACGCCTGGAATGCGTACCGGCAATCCAAATTGGCCATGCTGATCTTTGCCCAGGAACTGCAAAGGCGCTCGGATACCGGAGGCTGGGGGCTGCTCTCGGTCGCGGCGCATCCGGGCATCGCGGCCACCGAGATTGTGGCCAACGGGCCGGGCAATAAGAGTATGCTCGCCGTACTGATGAATATCGGCAAGGCCTTTGTGGTGCAGCCGGGCCATGCTGGAGCCTGGCCGACGCTGCTCGCGGCGACTGACCCAACCGCCCAACCCGGCGCCTATTACGGGCCGCTGGGGGTCGGTGAATTCCGAGGTCCTCCAGGGCTGGCCAGGGCCAAGCCCAAGGCGCTGGATGCGCAGACCGGGGCGCGGTTGTGGCGGCTGGCCGAGGAGCTGACCGGCGGCAGTTTTACACCCGGCCCGTAAGCGCAGCCATCAGCACCGCCAGACGGTCAGCCAGACCACGCGGGCTGGAAGTGGGGCGCGCAAGGTCGCGCCGGGCGAAGACGGCTGGCAGAGCGGCGGCAAGCGCAATACGCGGCGGCTTGGCGGTGAGCAGGATTTTTGCCTGGGCGGCCAGCGTTTCGTCGGGCGTGCCATCCTCCGGGCGGCGCTGGGTGGCACGCAGCAGACCGGAGATGGCGTAGGCGGTACCAAGGTCCTCAACCGCCTGGGAGTCGGCGCCCAGGAGCTTGCCCGCGATGCGCGCCAACCTGCCCCCCGTGCCGCGGGCATAGGCATAAAAGGCTTCCGAATCCGGCAGGTCCAGCCCGGCCTCGCGCGCCTCGATGAGCGCCAGCAGATCCCCCCGCGCGAACACGCCCGCCTTCAATGCGGCGGAGAGCGGGGTGGCCAGCTCGTGCTTGCGCTCCTCGCCCTCCACCACCTCACGCCACCATTGCAGGCGGATCATGGCCAACAGCGTCTCGGAGGCGACCTCTTGCGCGCGCGCCAGCTCGTGGTTGAAGAGATACAGCAAGGCCAGGGCCTCCCGCTGGTCGGCGGGGGCGAAGAGCGTGCAGAAGAAACGGTCGGGGTCGGCGCGGCGCAGCCGCACGAGGGGGGAGTCGCTTGACGGGGGCATAAACTCTCCATAGCTAATCCGCACCACGACACAAAACATACTGGAGAGTGCCAAATGGCGTTTGAACTGCCTTCCCTCCCCTACTCCGTTAACGCGCTGGCAAATGCCGGCATGTGCCAGGAGACCCTGGAGCTGCACCACGGCAAGCACCACAACGCCTATGTGACGGCGCTGAACGGCCTCGTCGAGAAGAATGCGGCGCTGCAGGGCAAGTCCCTGGAGGAGCTGGTGAAGCTCTCCCACAACAATGCAGAGCTGACCCCGGTGTTCAACAACGCTGGCCAGCACCTGAACCATAGCCAGTTCTGGCTGAGCCTCTCGCCCACCGGCGGCAAGATCCCCGGCAAGCTGGAAGCCAAGATCGTCGAGGATTTCGGCTCCGTGGAGGCCTTCAAGGACGCCTTCAAGACCGCCGGCACCACGCAGTTCGGCTCCGGCTGGGCTTGGCTCGTGCTCTCCCCCGAGGGCAAGCTGAAGGTGACGAAGTCCCCCAACGCCTCCACCCCGCTGGTGACCGGCGAAGGCAAGGTGCTGATGACCTATGACGTGTGGGAGCACGCCTACTACGTGGACTTCCGCAATCGCCGTCCGGACTATATCACCAACTTCCTGGACAAGCTGGCCAACTACGAATACGCCGAAGCCAACCTGCTCTCGGCCTGAGACAAAAGAAAAACCCCCTGGTTCCGCCAGGGGGTTTTTTTATAGCCTGCGCTCGTAGTAGCGCACCGTTTTGCCGTTGGGCAGCACGGCGCCGCCGATTTCCGTAAACCAGAATTTGGCGTGGAACGCCTCCGAGCCCGGATTGGGCGGATCGGCGTTGATTTCGCAGGTGATGCGCTCATGCCCTGCCGCGCGGGCGGCGGCGAAGAGGGCGTTGTAAAGCGCTGCGGCGTGCCCCCTGCCCCGCGCGGCTCCTGCCGTCACCACGCGGTCCACATAGACGAAGCGCGAAAAGCGCTGGCGGAACCAAAGGAAATTCTCAGAGTCGTAATCGGCGTCTTGGTCAAAGGCGATAATGAACGCCTCCGCGCCGATATGCGCGGCGAAGAAGGCGTTGTCCACGAGATGGGCGAAGCGCGCTTCATCGGCAAAAGAAAGCTCCCGCGCGTGCTCGTTATTGAGATCGCGCAGGAGCGGTAATTGCGATGTGTTGAGAGAGAGCGGCGTGAGCATGGCGGCTCACGTCGCATCTCGTGTGTGATTTAGCAATCCAGAGTGGCTTTGCGCTCCCAGTCGGTGAGATGGGCAGCGTATTCGTTCCACTCGCCGTGCTTCAGCTTGGCGTAGGATTTCACGAAGCTTTCGCCGAGCGAGGCCTTCAGCGTGTCGTTGGCCTCGAAGGCGCGCAGGGCGTCCAGCAGGTTCAGCGGCAGGCGCTTGGCGTCGGTCACCTTGTGGCCTTCGGTATACATGTTGATGTCCAGGCGCTTGCCGGGATCGATCTTGTTCTTGATGCCGTCCAGACCGGCGGCGAGAATGCCCGCTTGCAGTAGATACGGGTTCACCGCGCCGTCGGCGAGGCGCATCTCGAAGCGGCCCGGCTCGGGGATGCGCACCATGTGGGTGCGGTTATTGCCCGAATAGGTCACGGTGTTCGGGGCCCAGGTGGCGCCCGAGGTGGTGCGCGGCGCGTTGATACGCTTGTAACTGTTCACGGTGGGGTTCAGCACGGCGGCCAGGGCGTCGGCATGCTTGATGGTGCCGCCGATGAAGTGATAGCCGAGCTGGGAGACGCCGAGTTCCCCGGCCTCGTCCTCGAACAGGTTTGTCTCGCCATTCCACAGCGACACATGCGAGTGGCAACCCGAGCCAGTGAGCCCCAGGAAGGGCTTGGGCATGAAGGTGGCGCGCAGGCCGTGCTTCTCGGCGATGGACTTGGCCATGAACTTGAAGAACACATGGCGGTCGGCGGTCAGCAGCGCGTCGTCGTAGTGCCAGTTCATCTCGAACTGGCCGTTCGCGTCCTCGTGGTCGTTCTGGTACGGGTTCCAGCCGAGGTCGAGCATCGCGTCGCAAAGCTCGGTGATGACATCGTAGCGGCGCATCAGCGCCCCGGCGTCGTAACAAGGCTTGGAGCCGGTATCCAGCTCATCGGCGATGGCGGTGCCGTCGGCGTTGGTGAGGAAGAACTCGCATTCCACGCCGCTCTTCATTTGCAGGCCAAGCTCGGCGGCCTGGGCCATTACGTTCTTGAGGACGACGCGCGGGCCCTGGGCGACGGGCTTGCCCGCCATCCAGATGTCGGAGGCGAGCCAGCCCACATCCTTCTTCCACGGCAGCACCGTCAGGGTTTCGGGGTCGGGGATGGCGAACATGTCCGGGTCCGCCGGGGAGAGATCGAGCCAAGTCGCAAACCCCGCGAAGCCCGCACCGTTTTTCTGCATCCCCGCGATGGCGGAGGCCGGAACCAGCTTGGCGCGCTGGCTGCCGAAAAGGTCCGTGTAGGAAATCAGGAAGTATTTTAGTCCCAGTTCTTTCGCCTTTTCGGCCAGCACAGTCGCCATGGTTTTATTCAGCCCCTTATTAGAAGTTCTTGCCCGGGATCCAGCTGGTGCCCGCCAGCGGCACTTGCGCCATGGCGGCCGCCTCGATGGTCAGCGCCACCAGATCTTCCGGTTCGAGATTGTGCAGATGGCTCTTGCCGCAGGCACGAGCCAGGGTCTGCGCCTCCAGCGTCAGCACGCTGAGGTAGTTGGCCAAGCGTCGCCCGGCCTTCACCGGATCGAGCCTCGCGGCCAGCGCCGGGTCCTGCGTGGTGATGCCGGCGGGGTCCTTGCCCTCGTGCCAGTCGTCATACGCGCCGGCGGTGGTGCCAAGCTTGCGGTACTCGTCCTCGAACTCGGGCGAGTTATCGCCCAGCGCGATGAGGGCGGCGGTGCCGATGGCGACCGCGTCAGCGCCCAGGGCCATGGCCTTGGCAACGTCCGCGCCATTGCGGATGCCGCCGGAGACGATGAGCTGAACCTTGCGGTGCAGGCCGAGATCCTGCAGCGCCTGCACGGCGGGGCGGATGGCGGCGAGGATGGGGATGCCCACATGCTCGATGAAGACTTCCTGCGTGGCGGCGGTGCCGCCCTGCATGCCGTCCAGCACCACCACGTCGGCCCCGGCCTTCACCGCCAGGGCGGTGTCGTAATAGGGGCGGGTCGCACCGACCTTCACGTAGATCGGCTTCTCCCAGTTGGTCAGCTCGCGCAGCTCGAGGATCTTGATCTCGAGATCGTCCGGGCCGGTCCAGTCCGGGTGGCGGCAGGCGGAGCGCTGGTCGATGCCTTTCGGCAGGTTGCGCATCTGGGCCACGCGGTCGGAGATCTTCTGCCCCAGCAGCATGCCGCCGCCGCCGGGCTTCGCACCCTGGCCGATCACCACCTCGATGGCGTCCGCCTTGCGCAGATCGGCGAGGTTCATGCCGTAGCGGGACGGCAGGTACTGGTACACCAGCGTCTGGGAGTGGCCGCGCTCCTCGGGGGTCATGCCGCCATCGCCCGTGGTGGTGGAGGTGCCGACGGCGGTGGCGCCGCGGCCCAGGGCCTCCTTGGCGTTGCCGGAGAGCGCGCCGAAGGACATGCCCGCGATGGTCACCGGGGTCTTCAGATGGATCGGCTTCTTGGCGAAGCGGGTGCCGAGCACGACATCGGTGCCGCATTTCTCGCGGTAGCCTTCCAGCGGGTAGCGGGAGACGGAGGCGCCGAGGAACACGAGGTCGTCGAAATGCGGCAGCTTGCGCTTGGTGCCGCCGCCACGGATGTCATAGATGCCGGTGGCGGCCGCGCGCTCGATCTCGGAGATGGTGTACGGATCGAAGGTCGCGGAGTAGCGCGGCTTGGTCTGCGGGATATGCGGGAGGTGCGTCTCGTTCATTTTAGTAGGCCCCGGCATTGTCGACATGGAAGTTGTAGAGCTTGCGGGCCGAGCCGTAGCGGGTGAATTCTTCCGGCTTGGCATCGACGCCCGCCTTGGCGAGCAGGTCCACCAGGATCGTCTTGTCCTCGGCGGACATTTCCTTGACCTCGCAATCCGCGCCCAGGCTCTTGACGCTGCCCTTCACGAAAAGCCGCGCCTCGTAGAGGGAGTCGCCCAGCGCCTCGCCGGCATCGCCGCAGATCACCAGATTGCCGCTCTGCGCCATGAACGCGCTCATATGGCCGACATTGCCCTTCACCACGATGTTCACGCCCTTCATGGAGATGCCGCAGCGGGCGGAGGCGTTGCCATCGACGATGAGCAGGCCGCCATGCGCGGTGGCCCCCGCGGACTGGCTGACATCGCCCTTCACATGCACGAGGCCGGACATCATGTTCTCGGCGACACCGGTGCCGGCGCTGCCATTGACGATGACGGTCGCGCCGTCATTCATCCCGGCGCAGTAATAACCGGCATGGCCTTCGATGGTGACGGTCACCGGGGCGGTGAGGCCCACCGCGATGGCGTGGCCGCCACGGGGGTTGAGCACGCTCCAGGCGGTCTGGTTGGTGGTGGAGTCCAGCCCTTGCAGGGTGGCGTTGAGCTCGCGCAGCGGGGCCGCGCCGAGATCGAAACTCACAGTGTGTTCCATGGTTTTTTGTGCGGCGCTCACGCGGCGCGCTCCCAGAAATAGACTTTGGCGGGTTCGGGTTCGAAGATATGCGCGTTCTCGATGCCCGGCAGATCGGCCAGGGCGCGGTATTCCGAGCCGAAGGCCACGTAATCGGCGGTTTCGGCCATCACGGCGGGCTTGCAGGCCACGGGGTCGCGCAGCACGCCAAAGCCGGTCTCGGTGCCGACGACGAAGGTGTAGAAGCCATCGAGGTTTTCCAGCGCCGCGTGCAGCGCCTCGTCGAGCTTCTTGCCCTCGCGCAGCTGGTAGGCGACGAAGCCGGCAGCCACTTCCGTGTCGTTCTGGGTGTCGAACTTGATACCCTCGCGCGCCAGGACGCGGCGCACAGCATTATGATTGGAAAGCGAGCCGTTATGCACGAGGCACTGATCGGTGCCAGTTGAGAACGGATGTGCGCCTTGCGTCGTCACCGCCGATTCAGTCGCCATGCGGGTATGGCCGATGGCGTGGCTGCCAGACATCTTGTGCAGGCCGAAGCGCTTGGACACATCGTCCGGCAGGCCGACGCCCTTGAACAGCTCCATGCGCGCACCGGTGGAGACAATGGAAATCTCGGGATGACGAGCCAGAACCTCGCGGATCTCGGCCTCGCGCTCGGCGGGGAAGGAGATTACGGCGTGATCGTCATGCTCTGTGCAGCTCAGATCGAACTTCGCCGGCAGAGCAAAGAAGTCAAAACCCGCAGATGCACGCAGGGTGAATTTAAGATGCCCCGGGTTTCCCGCACCGTAGATTGCGAAACCAGCAGAGTCCGGGCCGCGATCTGTCAACACCGAAAGCATGCCGGCGGTAAGGCGGCCAAGTTCCGTCTCCAGGGAATGATTTTTCAGGAATAGTCCGGCAATGCCACACATTGTCTGTGTAAACTCCTTTAAACTTGAGTTGATGTTACCTGCGCCCAGTAGACCCGTCAACCATGAAGAATAAAGTATTCCTAAAAAGAAATATGCTGCGGTGCGGTTGAAATACCCGGCTATGGGCCGATATCCGCCTCGACACTCAAGGAGACGCACGTGCTGACATGTACCGGCTTTGCCGCCCCCGATGCTCAATCCCCCCTCGCCCCGCTCAATTTCACCCGCCGCGATGTCGGGCTGAGCGATGTGGAAATCGAGATTCTTTATTGCGGTGTGTGCCATTCGGATTTGCATTTCGTCCGTAATGAATGGGGCAATGGCACCTACCCCGCCGTGCCTGGGCACGAGATTGTGGGCCGGGTGAAGAGCGTTGGCGCGCAGGTGACTAAATATAAGGTGGGCGAGCTCGTCGGCGTGGGCTGTCTCGTCGATTCGTGCCGCACCTGCCCCTCCTGCCAGGAAGGGCTTGAGCAGTATTGCGAACCCGGCTTCACCGGCACCTATGGCGGCGTGGAGAAGCAGACCGGCGAGCCGACCAAGGGCGGCTATGCCGACAAGATCGTGGTGGACCAGGATTTCGTGCTGCGAATCCCCGAAAACCTGGACCCGGCCGCCGCCGCACCTTTGCTGTGCGCGGGCATCACCACCTACTCACCGCTGCGCCATTGGGGAGCCGGACCCGGCAAGAAGGTAGGCATCATCGGGCTGGGCGGACTCGGGCATATGGGCGTGAAGCTCTCCCATGCGCTGGGGGCCGAGACGATTCTCTTCACCACCTCGGCCAGCAAGGTGAATGACGGCAAGGCGCTGGGGGCAGATGATGTCGTGCTGTCCAAGGATGCGGAGCAGATGGCGAAGCACGCCAACAGCTTCGACCTGATTATCGACACCGTGGCCGCCGCGCATGACCTGACGCCTTATTTCGGGCTGCTCAAGCGCGAAGGCACCATGGTGCAGGTCGGCGCACCGGATAAGCCGATGCCCATCAACGTGTTCCCCCTGCTGTTCAAGCGGCTGAACTTTTCCGGCTCGCTGATCGGCGGCATCAAGGAGACGCAGGAGATGCTGGATTTCTGCGGGCAGCATAACATCACCTCGGAAGTCGAGATCATCCCGATCCAGTACATCAACGAAGCCTATGAGCGGATGCTGAAGAGCGACGTGAAGTACCGCTTCTGTATCGACATGGCCTCGCTGCAAGGCTGAGGCCGTGGCTACGCCCCTCCTCACCCATATTCTGGAAACGTCGCTCTACGTGGCGGAGCTGGACCGGGCGGAGGGATTCTACCGGCAGGTCTTTGGGTTCGAGCCCCTTTACCGCGATCACCGCATGGTGGCGCTGCGCGTACCGGCGCAAGGCGTGCTGCTGCTGTTCCTGCATGGTACCACGGATGCGGGCGGCGATACGCCCGGCGGTCATGTGCCTGCCCATGGCAGCTCGGGCTGCCAGCATCTGTGCTTCGCCATTCCCAAAGCGGCGCTGGAGGGCTGGGAGGCGCATCTGGCCACGCTCGGCATAGCAGTGGAAAGCCGGGTGACCTGGAAGCTGGGCGGCGTCAGCCTGTATCTGCGCGACCCCGACGGCCATTCGGTGGAACTGGCCACGCCAGGGCTCTGGGCGAACTACTAGGCCGAAAAAAAGCCCCGGTTTTCACCGGGGCTTTTTGTTTGTTCAGGCGACCGCCTTAGTGGCGTGGCGTTCCTTGAGGAACGCCTTGAACTCCAGGCCCTCGCGCAGGCGGCGCACCAGCATCTGCGGCGAGAGCGCCATCTCTTTAAGAATGGAGAGAATCTTCGAGGGGCGGAAGTAGAACTGACGGTAGATCTCCTCCACCGCGTCGAAAATCTCCTGGTGGGAGAGATGCGGGTAGTGCAGCGGGGCGATCTGCACGCCATGCTCGTCGATCAGCTCGGCATGCTCCACGTCCAGCCAGCCTTCCTTCACCGCCTGGTTGTACAGGAAGGTGCCGGGATACGGAGCAGCCAGCGACACCTGAATGGTGTGCGGGTTGATCTCCTTGGCGAAGGCGATGGTCTCCTTCAGCGTCTCGCGAGTCTCGCCCGGCAGGCCGACGATGAAGGTGCCGTGGATCATGATCCCCAGCTTATGGCAGTCGGCGGTGAACTTCTTCGCCACCTCGATGCGCATGCCCTTCTTGATGTTGTGCAGGATCTGCTGGTTGCCGGACTCGTAGCCCACCAGCAGCAGGCGCAGGCCGTTAGCCTTCAACACCTTCAGCGTCTCGTAGGGCACGTTGGCCTTGGCGTTGCAGGACCAGGTGACGCCGAGCTTGCCGAGCTCCTTGGCGATGGCCTCGGCGCGGGGCAGATCGTCGGTGAAGGTGTCGTCGTCAAACATGAACTCCTTCACCTGCGGGAAGAGTTCCTTGGCGCGCTTGATTTCGGCGATCACGTTCTCCACCGAGCGGGTACGGTACTTGTGCCCACCCACCGTTTGCGGCCACAGGCAGAAGGTGCAGTGCGACTTGCAGCCGCGGCCGGTGTAAACCGAGATGTACGGATGCTTGAGGTAACCGATGAAGTAATCCTCGATGCGCAGATGCTTCTTGTAGACGTCCACCACGAAGGGCAGCTCGTCCATGTTCATCAGCAGCGGGCGGTCTTCGTTCTTGATGATCTCGCCGGTGGTGTCGCGCCACCAGATGCCCTTCACGTCGCGCAGGGAGGCGCCTTCGGCGATTTCCTTAATCGTGAAGTCGAACTCATTGCCGCAGACGAAATCCAGCACCTTGGCGCGCTCGAGCGACTCGACGGGCTGCACGGCCACCTTAGCGCCGATGAAGCCGATCAGCAGATTCGGGTTCAGCTTCTTGAACTCTTCCGCCACCTTCACATCGTTGCCGAAGGAGGGGGTGGAGGTGTGGATGATCAGCAGATCATGCGTCTTGGCGTGCGGCAGCACGTCCGCCATGGTCAGCTTGGCGGGCGGGGCGTCGATCAGCGTCGAATCCGGCAGCAGCGCTGCGGGCTGGGCCAGCCAAGTGGGGAACCAGAAGGATTTGATCTCGCGGCGCGCCTGATAGCGAGAGCCGGCGCCGCCATCGAAACCGTCGAAGGAGGGAGGTTGCAGGAACAGTGTTTTCAGTTTCGTCATCTCTTCTCTCTCAGCGGTGCGCCACTTTGCCGGCATCGGCGTGCATCACCTGACCACGCCAGTCGACCTGGCTGCCAGTGAAGCTGGCGACATAAATGATGGTGGAATAGAGTTCGCGCAACAGTAAAAGCCACGCGGCGCCGGATTTCGGCAGGCGCAGCGCCGCGTCTATTTTGCGCGAGGCGGCATAGCGGGCGGTTAGAATCAGTGCGAACAGCGCCCAGGACCAGAGCGCCCCGCCGGCGAAGAGCACGGTTAGCGCAGCCCAGAGCAGCGATAATTGCAGGATGGACGCCGCATAAGGCAGTGGCACCAGCGCCCGGATGGTACGCGCCCAGCGCAGCTCGTGCCGGAGCAACGAGTTGAAATCATCTTCCGGCACGGTGGTGGCCGGGATCACCTGGGCGAGCCCCAGCTTGTAGCCACGGGCCAGCACAAGGCGGCCGAGCACCTGATCGTCGGCAAGGTTATTGGCCACCGCCTCCAGCCCGCCGATCTCGGCGAGCACGGTCTTGGTAAGGGCCATGGTCACGCCCAGACAATCCTGCCGCCCAAGCTTACGGGCCAGCAGCGCGCCAGGGAGGAAGGTATAGTTGATCTGGCAGGCACCAAGCAGCGAAGCCAGAGCGGACGTGCCCGGCAGGCCGGTATAGAGCGTGGTGACCAGCCCGACATTGGGCTTCGCCATTTCCGCCACCACGCGATCCAGAAAATAGACCGGCACGTGGATATCGGCATCCGAGATCACCAGCACCTCGTGCTTGGCTTCGGGCAGCATGTTAATGAGGTTGGAGACCTTGCGGTTGCTGCCGTGCAGGGCGGCGTCCACGACCACCGCCACGTCCCGCTCGGGATAGCGCGCGCGCAAGCGGGCGAGCACGTCCCGCACCGGGTCAGTCTCGTTCTGCACCCCAAACACGAGCTGGTAGTCCGGGTAGTCGATCAGGAAGAAGGACTCCAGCGCCAGCTCGGTCAGAGGGTCCACGCCGCAGAGCGGCTTGAGCACCGAGACAGCCGGGCGCGAAGCGGGCACGGATGCCGGGGCCGTGGCCAGACGCTCGATCAGCCGCGTGCCGATGAACTGCTGTGCCACGCCCACAAAGGCGCACAGGCTGGTGAAGACAGACAGGATTTGCACGCTGAAACCGGCTGGCCTTACTTCGACGCTGCCAGGGATTGAAGCGCGGCGATCTTGCCCTTGAGCGCCTCGATCAGCTTCGAGGCGTCGCCGGAACTGACCAGCGAGGCGAAGTCGGAGGCATGGACCGCGACTTGGCTGATCGTGCCGTTGAGCAGCACATCCGTGATCTGCCAGCCGGCGGGACCGTTCTCCATCACGTAATCCAGCTCGACCGCATCGCCGCCATCGCCGGGAAGGAGTTGGGTCTCGACGATCTTCTTCGCGCCGAGTGCCTTCTCATCCGGTAGCACCTTGAAGCTCTGCCCGCCATAATCCTTGAACTGGGCGACGTAGCTGTAGATGGTGAACTGCTCGAAGAGCTGGTTCAGCTCCTGCTGCTGGGAAGCCGGGAGGGTGGACCACAGGAAGCCGACCGAGTTCTTGGCCACTTCCGGCAGGTTATAGGTCTGGCGGACCACCGGGGCCAGCGCATCGTAACGGGACTGCACGTCCTTGCCGGCGGAGGCCGCCTTCATGGTCGCGAGCAACCCGTTATCCAGCGCCACGGCGGGCGCTGCCTCCGGTGTGGTGGCGGCAAAGGCCGCCGACCCCATGCACACGGCCAGAGCCAGCAACGAAGCCTTGAGAGACGATTTCATGTGACCCTCGTTCAAAGATGGTTGAATGTGACCCTTATAAAGGGTCACTGTGCCGGAATTGCGATGGCGTCGTGCAAAGTTTCGCCACCAAGCGCCAGCAGGGCGTGGGTCACGATATGTGTGGCGGTCAGCCCGGCGTCGATAAGCTGCGCCACGGGGGTGTTGTGGTCGATCAGCCGGTCCGGCAGGGTCATCGGACGGAACTTCAGCCCCTTATCGAAGGCGCTGGTCCAGGCCAGATGATGCGCCACGGCGGCGCCGAAGCCACCAGCCGCGCCGTCCTCGATTGTGATCAGCACCTCGTGATGGCGGGCGAGCTGGTCGAGCAGCGCGGTGTCCAGCGGCTTCATGAAACGGGCATCGGCCACGGTGCAGGGATAGCCGCGGGCCGCCAGCTCATCGGCGGCGGTCAGCGCATCGGCCAGACGCGGGCCCAGTGCCAGGATGGCGACCTTGCCGCCCTCGCGCAGGATGCGGCCCTTGCCGATCTCCCACACCGTGCCGCGCGTCGGCAGCTCCACGCCCACGCCCTCGCCACGCGGGTAGCGGAAGGCGGAGGGCCGGTCGTCGATGGCGGCGGCGGTGGCCACGGCGTGCATCAGCTCGGCCTCATCCGACGGGGCCATGATGACCATGTTGGGCATCGGGCCGAGGAAGCAGAGGTCATAGGCACCGGCATGGGTCGCGCCGTCGGCACCGACCAGACCGGCACGGTCCATGGCAAAGCGGACCGGCAGGTTCTGCAGCACCACGTCATGCACCAGCTGGTCGTAACCGCGCTGCAGGAAGGTGGAGTAGATGGCGCAGAACGGGGCCAGCCCTTCGGTCGCCATACCGGCGGCAAAGGTCACGGCGTGCTGCTCGGCGATACCGACATCGAACATGCGATTCGGGAATTGCTTCTCGAACTTGTCGAGCCCCGTACCAGGAGACATGGCGGCGGTGACCGCCACAATGTTTGGGTTCGCCTCCGCCTCGGCGATCAGCGCCTTGGCAAACACGTTGGTATAGGTCGGCGGGCCGGGCGGGGCCTTCTTTTGCTCGCCGGTAACGACGTTGAACTTCTGCACCCCATGGTACTTGTCAGCCGCAGCCTCGGCTGGAGCGTAGCCCTTGCCCTTCTGGGTGACGACATGCAGCAGCACAGGTTCGGCGGTGTCCGAGTCGCGCAGGTTGCGCAGAACGGGCAGCAGATGCTCAAGGTTGTGGCCGTCGATGGGGCCGACATAATAGAAGCCCAGTTCCTCGAACAGCGTGCCGCCAGTGAGGATGCCGCGGGCATATTCCTCGGCGCGGCGGGCGGTGCGCTCCAGCTGGCGGGGGAAGCGCTTGGCCATCTTGGCCGCGAAATCCCGCAGGCTGAGGAAGCTGCGCGAGGAGATCAGCTTGGAGAGATACGCGCTCATCGCGCCCACGGGCGGGGCGATGGACATGTCGTTATCGTTGAGGATGACGATCAGGCGGGACTTCATCGCGCCCGCGTTGTTCATCGCCTCGTAGGCCATGCCGGCGGACATCGAGCCATCGCCGATCACGGCGATAACGTTGCGCGCCGGGTCCTCGTGCTTCAGCTCACTAGCCACGGCCATGCCGAGCCCGGCCGAGATGGAAGTGGAGGAATGGGCGGCTCCGAACGGGTCGTACTCGCTCTCAGAACGGCGGGTGAAGCCCGAGAGCCCGCCCGGTTGGCGCAGGGTGCGGATGCGGTCGCGCCGACCAGTGAGGATCTTGTGCGGGTAGCACTGGTGGCCGACGTCCCAGATCAGCCGGTCGCGCGGGGTGTCGAAAACCGCGTGGATGGCGACCGTCAGCTCGACCACGCCGAGCGAGGAGCCGAGATGGCCGCCGGTGGTGGAGACTGTGTCGATGGTCTCGGCACGCAGCTCATCGGCCAGCTGCTTCAGCTGGTCGGCAGAGAAATTACGCAGGTCGGCGGGAATCTTAACCCTGTCGAGAAGCGGTGTCCGCGGCGGCATCAGTGAGTTCCCCCAGTAAGCCGCGCCTCTTGTATCCGCATTATGGTTTCGTCCTTCGCTCTAACCTAATATCCCAGACTGCCTTTTCAGGCGGAGCGTCTGTTACTCCGAAATTTTCGGAGACATAAGGGCCCCCGGGCAGAAAAGCCAGCCATGCACCCCTGCGTAAACCGCCGAGTATGAAAGTTCTTCTTAATCCCAACCTTGCGGATTATGGAAGCAATGACCTATTGCAGGGCATGATAAAGCCACGCGGCGTGACCAACAGGCAACAGGACGGACGATATGGACGGTTCACAGACCACTAAGACGATACGAGTGATCCTCGCCCAGCCCCGCGGTTTCTGCGCCGGCGTGGAACGGGCGATCGACATTGTGGAGCGCGCCCTGACCAAGTTTGGCCCGCCCATCTATGTACGCCATGAAATTGTGCATAACCGCCATGTGGTGGAAGATCTGCGCGCCCGTGGCGCCGTGTTCGTGGACGAGCTGGACGAGGTGCCGGAAGGCGCCTGGACCGTGTTCTCGGCCCATGGCGTGGCCCGCAAGGTCGTCCAGGCCGCGGCTGACCGCTCCTTGCCGGTGATCGACGCCACCTGCCCGCTGGTCGCCAAGGTACACGCCGAGGGCCGCCGCTACGCCTCCCAGGACCGGGAACTCGTGCTGATCGGGCATGCCGGACATGCGGAGGTTGAGGGGACGATCGGCCAAATCGACGGCACCGTGTATCTCGTCCAGACGGTCGAGGATGCCGAGACGCTGGAGGTGAAGGACCCGGAAAAGCTGGCCTACATCACCCAGACCACCCTCTCGGTGGACGATACGCGCGGTATTATCGCGGCGCTCAAGACCCGCTTTCCCCACATCACCGGCCCGGATGTGAAGGATATCTGCTACGCCACCCAGAACCGCCAGGAGGCGGTGCACCATCTGGCCGAGCTGGTGGACATCATCCTCGTGGTGGGCAGCAAGAATTCCTCCAATTCCAACCGCCTGCGCGAGATCGGCGCCGAGCTGGGCCACCCCGCCTATCTCATCGACGACGCCTCCGCCCTGCAGCCCGAATGGTTCAGCGGCGTGACCACCGTGGGCCTGACCGCCGGCGCCTCCGCCCCGGAAGTGCTGGTGCAGGGCGTGATCGAGGGGCTGAAGCGCTTCGGCAACGTGAAAGTGGAGTTGCTGGCGGGCACGCCGGAAGACGTTAAATTCAAACTGCCGGCCGAAGTGGCCAGCCTATAAAATTAAGGACGGGGCTGTATTAATATGGGTGTACCGTTGAACCAGGCGCTCCGTGTGGGCGCCTATGTCCTCAAGCAGCATCTCTCGGGCAATAAGCGTTACCCGCTGGTGCTGATGCTGGAGCCGCTGTTCCGCTGCAACCTAGCCTGCCAGGGCTGCGGCAAGATCGACTATCCCAATGAGATCCTGAACCAGCGCATCTCGGTCGAGGACGCGATCAAGGCCGCTGAGGAATGCCCGGCGCCGATCATCGCCATCGCCGGTGGCGAGCCGCTGCTGCACAAGGAGATGCCGCAGATCGTGGACGCCTATCTGAAGATGGGCAAGTTCGTGATTCTGTGCACCAACGCGCTGCTACTGGAAAAGAAGATCGACCAGTACAAGCCGCACAAGAATTTCTGCTGGGACATCCACCTGGACGGCGACAAGGAGATGCACGACCGCGCCGTGGACCAGGAAGGCGTGTATGAGCGCGCCGTGGCCGCCATCAAGCTCTCCAAGTCCAAGGGCTTCCGCACCAGCATCAACTGCACGCTGTTCGACGGCGCCGACCCGGACCGCGTGGCCGCGTTCTTCGATTCGGTGGCCGATCTCGACATCGAGGGCGTGATGACCTCTCCCGGCTACGCCTATGAGCGCGCACCGGACCAGCAGCACTTCCTCAACCGCACCCGCACCAAGGAGCTGTTCCGCGCCATCTTCCACCGCGGCAAGGAGAGCGCGAAGCGCGGCAAGAAGTGGAAGTTCACGCAGAGCCCGCTGTTCCTGGACTTCCTGGCCGGTAACCAGACCTATGCCTGCACGCCCTGGGGCAACCCCACGCGCAACGTGTTCGGCTGGCAGCGCCCTTGCTACCTGCTCGGCGAAGGTTACGCCAAGAGCTTCAAGGAGCTGATGGAGACCACCGACTGGGATAAGTACGGTGTCGGCAATTATGAAAAATGCGCCGACTGCATGGTGCATTCGGGTTTCGAGGCCACCGCCGTGATGGATTCGGTGAAGCATCCCTGGAAGATCGCCCAGGTGGCGCTCCGCGGGATTAAGACCGAGGGCGCCATGGCCAAGGACATCCCGCTGGATAAAGCCCGCAAGGCGGATTTCAACGTGTTCTCCCGCCATGTCGAGACCAAGATGGCTGAGATCCAGGCGAAGAAAAACGCAGCCCTGCCGGCTGAGTAATGAAAAAGGGGGCTAACGCCCCCTTTTTTGCGGAAATTTTTGGTGCAGTTTTTTCAAAAAGCTATCAAAGAAACTTTTAGACCTTTTAAAACGTGCGGGGCGGCAGCGTCTTTACCCGGGCGATCAGGGCCGCGCGGGCGGCCTTGGCATCGCGCCCCAAGGCAATCAGCCCCGGAACCTGTTTGGGCTGCTTCAGTACGGACAGCAGCACCTTAACCAGATCCACGCTGCCATTATCCTTCAGCGCCACCATGGCGGCGGGCGGCAGGTCCAGCTCGGCCGGGTCGGTTACTGCACGCAGTACCGCAAAGGGCAACCCCTTCTCGGCCGCGACTCGACCGACAGCGCCCGATTCGAGGTCGATGGCCGCCGGATGGCTGCGGCGGTACAGCAACGCCTTGTCATGCGCCGTGGCGGCGATCTTCTGCCCCGCCAGTATGGACGTGCCGGTGGAGCCGCCCAGGAACTCCATGAGCGCAAAATCGCAGATATAGGTCCTGGTACCCTCGATGACCGCTGGAGGAACAAGGATACTGCCCGGGCTGAGGCCTGGCTTCAGCCCACCAGCCAGCCCAAAGCTTACAAGCCCCTGGGCCCCTTCCCTCGCCAGCGCCTGCGCCGCGCGCTCGGCACCCAAAGGCGTACCGCCGCCAGCCTGGACCATGAAGCCCGCCTCGCGCAGCCAGCGCGCCTCTGCGGTCAGACCCGTGATAATGCCGATTTTGCCCCGCTCCATGCCATAGACATAGCACTTTCCGCAGGCTGTGCGAACATAGGGAAAATCACGGTGAGGTTGAAAGCTTGGTGAGCCCGGTGGGGGTCGAACCCACGGCCGTCCGATTAAAAGTCGGATGCTCTACCACTGAGCTACAGGCTCGGAAGCGTTTAAAAAGGGTGCCGCGAGGACACCCTTGTGGTGGGGGCAAGAACCATTTTTCTCCCCCCAAAGTCAAGCCTAGCGGATTAAACAACCACCATCTTGATGATGGAATCCGGATCCTGGACCTGGCCGTTCGAGCCGGTGCCCTTCTTAATCTGCTGCACGGCGTCGATCCCGGCGGTCACCTGGCCGACGATGGTGTACTGGCCATCGAGGAAGGTGGACGGGGCGAAGCAGATGAAGAACTGCGAGTTGGCCGAGTCGGGGTCCGATGTACGGGCCATGCCCACCGTGCCGGTGAGGAAGCTGGCATCCTGCGTGAACTCGGCGGGCAGGTTGGGGAGCTTGGAGCCGCCCATGCCGGTGTTGGTCGGGTCGCCGGTCTGCGCCATGAAGCCTGCGATGACGCGGAAGAACTTGCAGCCATCGTAGAAGCCCTGACCCGCGAGAGTACGCAGGCGCTCGGAGGCCTGGGGAGCCAGATCCGGGCGGAGCTGAATCGTGACGTCGCCGTATTTCAGCGTCATCTTCAGCGTGTTGGAGACGGGGGTGTCGGCTTGCGCTTCGCTCATGGAAACTCCGGTTGAAAGAGGAATTGCGGCTGCGGCGGTGAGAAGTGTGCGGCGCTGGATCATGCTTCACCTTTCAGTTTCGCCATGGTTTTCTGGGCTGTCAGCTTCGGCACGAAGCTGGAGATATCCCCCCCGAAGGCGGCGACATCCTTCACGAACCGGGAGGAAATGAACTGGTGCGTTTCGCTCGCCATCAGGAATACGGTCTCGATACTGGAATCGAGCCGGTAATTCATCCCAGTCATTTGGAATTCATAGTCGAAATCGGTAACGACGCGCAGGCCTCGCACGATCATCTGCGCCCCCACCTCACGCGCGAAGGCGATCAGCAGCGTCGAGAACGGGCGGACTGCAAGCTCGATGCCAGCGCGCTCGGCGATGGGCCGCACCTCGGCTTCGACCAGCGCGACGCGCTCCTCCAGGCTGAAGAGCGGCCCTTTGCCAACATTCACCGCGACGCCGATCACCAGCTTATCCACCAGCTTGGCGGCGCGGCTGATGATGTCGACATGCCCGTTGGTAATCGGGTCGAACGTGCCGGGATAAAGCGCGATACGCTCAGCCATCTTCACCCTCCTGCTCCTGTTCCAACACCGGGAACACGCTGGTCACGCGCTCGTCCTCATCCAGGCGGAACAGGGTCACTCCCATTGAGGCGCGGCCCGTGATGCGCACTTGGTCCACCGGCACGCGGATCAACCGCCCGCCATCGGTGACGAGCATGATGTCGTCACCCTGACGCACCGCGAAGCTGGCCGCCACGGCGGTGCCGTTGCGCTTGGCGTTGAGCGTGATGTTGGCGATGCCCTGTCCGCCTCGCCCGGTGACACGGTATTCGTAAGCGGAAGAGCGCTTGCCGAAGCCCGAATCGGTGACGGTAAGCAGAATTTCCTCCGCCTCGGCCAACTCCTTGATCCGCTCATCGGAGAGGGCGACATCGGCCACGCTCTCCTCGGCCTCGGTCGAGGCTTCGCCCTCCTCGCCCGTGGTGGCGTTGCGCTGCTTCATGAACGCGGCACGCTCCTCCACGCTGGCTTCGACATGGCGCAACACTGAGAGGCTCATCACCTCATCCCCCGCACCAAGCCTGATGCCGCGAACGCCGGTGGAGTCGCGGCCCGAGAACACCCGTAAATTATCGTCGGTGATCTGGAAGCGGATGCAGCGGCCAAGCTTGGTGGCCAGGAACACGTCGTCGCCGTCGCGGCAGGTGGCGACGCCGACCAGATGGTCTCCCTCGTCCAGCTTCATGGCGATCAGCCCCGAGGCGCGGACGTTCTTGAAATCCGCCAGCCGGTTACGGCGTACATTGCCGCTGGAGGTGGCGAAGACGAGGTGCAGATTCTCCCATAGGGTTTCATCCTGCGGCAGCGGCAGCACGGTGGTGATCTGGTCGCCGCCCAGCTCGGGCAGCAGATTGACAAGCGCCCTGCCCTTGCCCGTGGCGCCGCCTTCCGGCAGGCGCCAGACCTTCTCGCGGAAGACCTTGCCTCCCGAGGAGAAGAACAGCACGAATTGGTGGGTATGGGCGTTGAAGCTGCGCGTGACGATATCATCGCCACGCGTGCCCGCGGCGGAGCGCCCGCGCCCGCCGCGATTCTGGGCGCGGAAGACATCGAGCGGCGTGCGCTTGATGAAGCCGTCACGCGTCAGGGTGATGACCATCTGGCCCGGCTCGATCAGGCTCTCGTCGTCGAGATCGGCGTCCACATCCTCGATGGAGGATTTACGCGGAGACGAAATCTTCTCACGTGCGGCCAGAATCTCATCGCGCATCACTTCCAGGCGGCGGATGCGCGAGACAATAATGGCGAGATATTCCTTGATCTTCTCGGCAACTTCCGAAAGCTCCGACTGGATCTTGTCACGCTCCAGCCCCGTGAGGCGGGCAAGGCGCAGTTCCAGAATACCGCGCGCCTGCGCATCCGTAAGGTGGATGGTGTTGTGCTCGGAAACAGAATTGCCAACATCGTCGATCAGCGCCAGCAGCGACAACACGTTTTCCGCCGGCCACTCGCGCGCCATAAGCGCGGCGCGGGCGGTGTTGGAATCCGGGCTGGAGCGGATGATCTTGATGACGTCGTCGATATTGGCGACGGCGATGCCAAGGCCGATCAACAGATGCGCGCGATCGCGGGCTTTGTTCAGGTCGAAGCGCGCACGGCGGAGGATCACCTCCTCGCGGAACTCGATGAACAGGCCGAGCAACTCCTTCAGCCCCATCTGCCGGGGTTTGCCCTTGTCCAGCGCCAGCATGTTGATGCCGAAGCTGCTTTGCAGATTGGTCATACGATAGAGCTGGTTCAGCACCACCTCGCCGGTGGCGTCGCGCTTCAGCTCGATGACGATCCGCATGCCCTCGCGGTCGGACTCATCGCGCAGGTCGGCGATGCCCTCGATCTCCTTGGCGCGCACCAGCTCGGCGATGCGCTCCAGCAGCGTGGATTTATTGACCTGATACGGGATTTCCGTGACCACGATCGCATCGCGGTCCTTGCGGATTTCCTCGATGGTGGCGCGGGCGCGCAGGATGATGGAACCGCGCCCAGTCTCGAAGGCGGAACGGATGCCGGAGCGGCCGAGAATGATACCCGAGGTCGGGAAATCCGGGCCGGGGACGATCTTCATCAGCTCTTCCAGCGAGATGTCCGGTTCGGCGATCATCGCCAGAACGGCGTCCAGGATTTCCGTCGGGTTATGCGGCGGGATGTTGGTCGCCATGCCCACGGCGATGCCGTTGGAGCCGTTGATCAGCAGGTTCGGGAAGGCTGCCGGGAGAACGCGCGGCTCCTGCTCGCTTTCATCGTAGTTCGGCTGGAAATCGACGGTGTCCTTGTCGATGTCGGCGAGCAGCAGCATGGCCGAGGGGGCCAGCCGCATCTCGGTATAACGCATGGCGGCGGGCATATCGCCATCGATGGAGCCGAAATTGCCCTGGCCGTCGATAAGCGGCAGGCGCATCGAGAAGTCCTGCGCCATACGCACGGCGGCAAGGTAGATCGCGCTGTCGCCATGCGGATGGTAGGCACCCATCACGTCACCGGTCATGCGCGCGGATTTGCGGTAAGGCTTGTCCGGCGTGTTGCCCGCCTCGTTCATGGCGTACAGAATGCGGCGGTGCACAGGCTTCAGCCCGTCCCGCGCATCCGGCAGAGCGCGGCTGACGATGACGGACATGGCGTAATCCAGATAGGATTTACGCATCTCATGCTCGATGGAAACAGGCTCCTGGCCACGCGGCAGCAGCGGCTCCGCGCCGGGGTCTTCAGTAATATCGGTCATGTCAGATCAGAGACTCGCCCAACGCTGGACATCGGCCAGCGCGGCGCCTTGCAAGGCGTTGAAAATATGGGAAAAAATATCCTGCATTCTCGCCCATTTGTAGCATGGCGCGGGCGGTTTTACAAATCGCCCGCGCCATGACCTTTAGAGCTGCCGCTTAGTCTCCAGCCGGCAGGCGCGCAGGATGGCGCGCAGATCGGCCAGGGCCACGTCGAGGTCATGGTTCTCCACGATATAGTCGAACTCCCCGGCATGAGAGATTTCAGCCTCGGCGTGTTCCATGCGGGCTTCCACCTGCTCGGGCGTGTCGCCGCGCTTGGTCAGGCGGTGGCGCAGCACCTCCAGCGAGGGCGGCTTGATGAACACGCCCACCACATCCCCGCCCATGGAGGCGCGAAGCTGGCGGAAGCCCTGCCAGTCGATGTCGAACATCACGTCCTGCCCCATGGTCAACGCCCCTTCCACCGGGGCCCGGGGCGTGCCGTAGGAGCGGCCGAACACGCGGGCATATTCCAGAAGTTCGTTCGCCTCCACCATTTCATCGAACCGCTCCTGGGTGATGAAATGGTAGTGCTTACCTTCCTTCTCGCCGAGGCGGCGCGCGCGGGTGGTCACGCTCACCGAGAGGTTCAGCTCATCGTCCTGCTCCAGCAGCAGGCGCGAAAGGGTGGTCTTGCCCGCCCCCGAGGGCGCGGCCAGCACCAAACAGAGGCCGCGCCTACTCAATGTTCTGCACCTGCTCGCGCAGCTGCTCGATGGCGGCTTTCAGCGCGAGGCCAATATTGGTGAGCGGCACCGAGGCCGATTTGCTGCAGAGCGTGTTCGCCTCGCGGTTGAACTCCTGCATCAGGAAGTCCAGCTTGCGGCCCACAGCCACGCCTTCCTTCAGCAAGGCGCGCGCAGCCTCGATATGCGCGGCCAAACGGTCCAGCTCCTCGCGCACGTCGGACTTGGTGGCCAGCAAGGCAATTTCCTGGGCAATGCGTTCTTCCGGCAGATTCGGCGTGCCGCCGATCAGCTCAGCCAGCTGCGTGGCCAGCTTGGCGCGGTGCAACTCCGGCTGCTTGGCGGCTTCCAGCCCGGCAGCCTCGTGCAACAGGGCAATCTCGTGTAAATTGGCGCCGACGATCTCGGCCAGCTTGCGGCCTTCGGCAGCGCGGGACTCCGCCAGCCCCTCCAGCGCCTGGACAAAGCCGGTGCGCACCGCGTCATGCAGGGCGACGCGCTCCTCCTCGCTCTCATCCTGCGCCCCAGTGCTGCGCATCACCCCCGGCAGGCCCAGCAGCAACTCGGCCCGCGGCGGCAGTGCGCCGGGGATGTTGTCCGCCAGCTCGATCGCCAGTTCCTTGATCCGCTCCAGCGCCACCATATCCGGCACGATGGACACAGCCTGCTCGCGCTTGAGCGTGAGCGTGCCGGAAACATTACCGCGCTTCAGCCGCTTGGCTGCGAGGTCACGCAGGGGGAATTCCAGCGCCTCCAGCCCAGAAGGCAGGCGCAGCTTCACGTCCAGTCCACGCCCGTTCACGCTGCGCAGCTCCCACACCCAGGCAGTGCCGTTCAGCTCACCTTGGGCGCGGGCGAACCCCGTCATCGAGGCGATTTGCGAAAATTCAGTCATGGGCTGGCCTCATAGCAGGAGGGGGGCGGACTGCCCATATGTCCTGGCAAGACCTTCCCGAAGGGGCCGCACCGGTTTCACCACATTACGGACTCATCTTTAGGTTGTCAGAAACTCTAACCAGACCGGACATTGGAGCGCAGGAGAGCCGCCGGAAAAACACCGTTAGTTGCAGCCGAAACGAAGAAATAAATTTCCACATTTTGTCACATTGCTGCGCTGCACGCAAAATTATTTCCGTACCTCGCTGAATTTTAACCATTTCGGAGCCGCTTTTCACTAGGAAGCAAGTCCGTTTCCGGTTAAGTACCGGCCACAACTTTAGGGGTTGGACTATGACCACGAAAACCTTTCACGGGTTCATGCTCTGGGCCGTGCCGCGCTTTCATCGGTCTGATGCCATTTGCCCGGAGGCACGGAACCAGGAGCGCGCCGGCGGCCTGCTCCACCAGTTCGCAACGTTGCGGCAGGAGGAGCCAGACCACGAGGCTCCCGCACCGCGCCCGGCGCTGATGCGCGAGACCGCAACCTGCCATTAAGTCAGGCGAGGCCGGGGCTTATTGCCCCTTCGCCACCTTGTCGAACGCCATCAACCCGCGAACCAGCGCCTCGAAATTCTTGAGCGCGATCATATTCGGGCCGTCAGAAGGGGCTTTGTCAGGGTCCGGATGAGTCTCGATAAACAGCCCGGCCACGCCCACCGCCACGGCGGCGCGAGCTAGCACAGGCACAAACTCGCGCTGCCCGCCCGAGGCACCGCCAAGCCCGCCCGGCTGCTGCACGGAATGGGTGGCATCAAAAATCACCGGCGAGCCGAATCCGGCCATGATTGGCAGGGCGCGGAAATCGGAAACCAGGGTGTTGTAGCCAAAGCTGGTGCCGCGCTCGGTGGCCATCACGCGCGGATTGCCCGATTGCGTGACCTTGGCGAGCACGTTCTTCATGTCCCACGGAGCAAGAAACTGCCCCTTCTTCACGTTAACCACCGCGCCGGTCTCGGCGGCGGCGATCAGCAGGTCCGTCTGCCGGCAAAGGAAGGCGGGGATTTGCAGCACGTCCACCACCTCGGCCACCGGGGCGCATTGCTCGCGCTCATGCACGTCGGTGAGCACCGGCAGGCCGAGGCGGCTCTTGATGTCAGCGAAGATTTTCAGCGAGGCGTCCAGCCCCACCCCTCGCGCACCGGAAAGGCTAGTGCGGTTGGCCTTGTCGAAGGAACTCTTGAACACAAGGCCCACACCTAAGCGTGCGCATATCTCCTTCAGCGCGCTGGCGCATTCGAAGGCGTGGGCCGCGCTCTCGATCTGGCAAGGCCCGGCAATCAACGAGATCGGCAGATCGTTTCCGAAATCAACGCCGCCAACGGAGACTATAGCAGCAGGGGCGACGGGAGCGGTCATGGCGATTCCTTCAGCAGCGGGCATTTTGCCGTCCTATAGCTCGCAAAGACGCAGCCCGCAAAAAAAGCCCCGGATCACTCCGGGGCCCTCCAGTTGCCGCAAGGTGCGGGAGCTCAGTCCTGGGCGCCCTTGAGGGCCTGCTCCTCGGCCACGATCTCGGCCGCGCGGGCGGCGATTTCGGTGGCGTTGATCGGGGGCCCAGGGAACCGGGTGCGGGCAACACCGAACCAGATCACCGCGATGACGGCGAGCAGACCGATGAAGTAGCTGTCCAGAATGTCATTGGGCGGACGGGTGCCAATGTAGATGATGACGATGCCGCCCAGGGTGCTGATCAGAGCCAGCGGCTTGGACAGAAAGCCCAGGCGGAACGGCCCGAACTCCGTCCAGCTGCGGCCCTCGGCGAACAGCCCGGCCATGATCGGCATGGCATACGAAATGTAGAGGAACATCGCGCAGCCCGCCGCCAGCGCCGCGAAGGCCGGGGAGTACAGCGTAGCGGCGATGGACACCGCCACGACCGCCCAAATGGCATAAACCGGCGAGCGATGCTTGTGATCAACCTGCTTCAGGTATTTGTGCCCGGGCAGACCGCCATCACGCGCGAAGGCGTAGACCATGCGCGAGGTGGAGGTGACACCGGCCAGCGCGCAGAGAAAGTTGGACAGCACGATACCGACATACAACACGTCCTTCACCGCCGTCGGCACCGCGAGGCCAGCCAGCAGATTGAAGATGACATTGCCACCATCACCCGCGGCCTTAACCGGGTCCGGCATGGCCAGCACGAAGGAGCAGGCCATCACCAAACCGAACACCGCCGACCAGAAGATGGCATTGATGATGCCGCGCGGCACGTTGCGGCGGGCATCGACCGTTTCCTCGGAGGTGTGGGCCGAACCGTCGAACCCCGTGACCGTGTAGAGCGGGTAAAGCAGCGCCAGCAGGAACAAATAATACGGGCTGCTGCTCTGCGGCACGATGCCGCCACCCGGGGCGCCAGAGAAGTTGTGGAACGTGATCAGGCGCGAAAAATCCAGGTGCGGTGCAGCATACAGCATGGTGCCGGTCAGCAGCACGGCGATGACAAAAATCAGCACGCCCGAGAAGTCGATGAGCTTGGTGGTGGTGCGAATGCCAAAATGGTTCAGCAGCCCCTGCACGCCGGTGATCAGCACCACCGCGATGGTCTGCTGCGCAAAGCCCCAGGAGGACGTGTTGATGTTGAAAATATTATTGAGGACGAGGCCGACGAACAAATTGTAAACGCCGACATTGACCGAGGCGATGACGAAGATGAGCCCCAGCATGTTGAACCAAGCAGTGGCCCAGCCCCAGCCACGCCCACCCAAGATGGACGACCAGTGGTACAAGCCGCCCGCCGTGGGATAAGCTGACGCAATCTGGGCCATGGAGAGGCCGACAATCAGGGCGAAGGTACAACCGACGATCCAGCCGATGATGGCGGTGAAGGCGCCACCAGTGCTGTAGCCGACCTGAAAGGAAGTGATGCCACCCGCCAGGATGCAGATGATGGAGAAAGACACGGCGAAATTCGAAAAGCCATGCATACGCCGGGAAAGCTCCTGCGCGTATCCCATTTTGTGCAGTGCAGCGGCATCTGCCGCCAACACCTCTTTCTCAGTCTCGTTAGACATCAAGTACCCCTCTATGTTTCATTGGCCGTGTTTTGTTAGTTTTTGGCGTGATTGTTTTTATAGACGGAGCCTATACGCTGATATTGGGTTCGCCAAGAGAAACTTGGCCTTCCGCCATTCCTGCGCATAGAAAATTGTGATTATAATCGACAAAACAACCTGGGAGCTAAACCATGGTCTCAACCCCCCATCTGACATTGCCCGAGCTCAGGGGCATGGCCGAGCGCGGCGAGATTGATACGGTCATCGTCGCCGCCTGCGACATGCAGGGCCGCCTGCAGGGCAAGCGGGTGATGCCGAGATTTTTCCTCGAATCCGTGACCTCCGAAGCCGCCGAGGGCTGCTCCTACCTGCTGGCCACTGATATCGAATGCGGCACGGTGCCGGGGTATGAGCTGACCTCCTGGGAAAAGGGCTATGGCGATTTCATCTTCGCGCCCGACCTCTCCACACTGCGTCTCGCCCCCTGGCAGCCGGGGGCGGCCATCATCCTGTGCGACATCGAGCTGAAGGGCCACAAACCCGCGGATATGTCGCCGCGGACCATGCTCAAGCAGCAGCTTAACCGGCTGAAGGCGCACGGCCTCACCGCCTGGGCCGCCACCGAGCTTGAGTTCATCATGTTTCGTAACACCTATGAGGACGCGTGGAACAAGGCGTATCGGGGCCTGACCCCGGCCAACCAGTACAATAACGACTACTCGATCCTCGGCACCGCACGGGTGGAGCCCATCATCCGGCGGATCCGCAACGCCATGGAGACCGCCGGAATCCAAGTGGAAAACTCCAAGGGCGAGTGCAATCTCGGCCAACACGAGATCAATTTCCGCTACGGCCCAGCGGTGGAGACCTGCGACAAGCATGTCATCTACAAGGAAGCCGCCAAGGAGATCGCTGCGCAGGAGAATGCGGCCATCACCTTCATGGCCAAGTTCAACGAGCGGGAGGGCAATTCCTGCCACACGCATCTATCGCTGCGCAACGAGGCGGGCGATGCCGTGTTCCTCGATGCCGACGGGCATTCGCCCTCCAAGCTGTTCAAGCAGTTCATGGCCGGGCTGCTGCGCCACGCGCCCGAGATCGCGCTGTTCTTCGCGCCCAACATCAACTCCTACAAGCGCTTCGCCCTGGGCAGTTTTGCCCCCACGGCACTGGCTTGGGGCATGGATAACCGCACCTGCGCCTTCCGTGTGCTGGGACATGGCAAGTCCATCCGCGTGGAAAACCGCCTGCCGGGCGGAGATGTGAACCCGTATCTGGTGTTGGCCGCGATGATCGCCGCCGGGCTTGCGGGCATCGAGGGCGATTATGCCCCGGTGCCACTGTTCACCGGCAACGCCTACACCGCCGACCTGCCGCGTGTGCCCAACACCCTGGCCGATGCCGCCAAGCTGTTCGCGGAGAGCGAGTTCACCCATTCGGTGTTCGGCATCGATGTTGTGAAACATTACACTAACATGGCGAAAGTGGAACTGGACGCGTTCAACGCGGCCGTGACTGACTGGGAACGGTTCCGGTCTTTTGAAAGGATGTAAGCTACCATGGAATTACGCGGTAATTGGCGAATCCCCACGGAGATTCTGGCTGGCGCGGGGCGCGTCGCGGAACTACCCGCCCGCGTGCGGAGTGCCGGGATTGCTCGTGTACTGATCGTCACCGATCCTGGCGTGGCCGGGCTGCCCTTCTTCACGGGCATTGTTGAATCGTTCGAGAAGGCGGGCATCGCCACGGCGGTGTTCAAGGACCTGCACCCCGACCCGCTGGCCGAGGACGTGGCCGCGGGTGCTGCTGCCTACAAGGCGCATGGCGCGCAGGCCGTGATCGCGGTTGGCGGCGGTTCGGGGCTGGATTGCGGCAAGTCCATCGCACTCGCCGTCTCCACTTCCCGCCCGCTCTGGGATTTCGAGATCACCCTGCCTACCCCGGCGGTGGATGCGCCGCTCCCGCCGATCTTCGCCGTGCCCACAACCGCGGGCACGGGCTCCGAGGTAGGGCGCGCGACCGTGGTGATCGACACCGCCAAACGCCGTAAATACATCCTGCTGCACGCGCAGATGCTCCCGCGCCTCGTGGTGCTGGACCCGGAGCTGACCTACGGCCTGCCGGCCTTCGTCACCGCCTGGACCGGCATGGACGCCCTCGCCCACTCGCTGGAGGCGTATTACGCCACCTTCTACCACCCGATCGCCGATGGCATCGCGCTGGAGGGCATGCGGCTGGTGAAGGAGAACCTCCTGACCGCCGTGAACGAGCCGAAGAACCCCGAGGCGCGAATGAACATGCTGGCCGCCGCCTCGATGGGCGCCACCGCCTTCCAGAAGGCGCTGGGCGCGATCCACTCGCTCTCCCACCCCATCGGCGCGCGCTTCCACGCGCATCACGGCCTAACCAACGCCGTGCTGATGCCCTATGTGCTGGCCTTCAACCGCCCGGTGGTGGAAGCGAAGATCGCCCGCGCCGCCCAAGCGCTGGGGATTGAGAACGGGTTCGACGGCTTCCTCAACTGGGTGCTGGAGTTGCGCACGGCACTCAACATTCCGCACACGCTGGAAGGGCTGAAAGTGACGCCCGAGGCGCTGAAAGAACTGGCCGAGGAAGCGGTGCTGGACCCGAACACGCCGGACAACCCACGCGTGGCCGACAAGGCCGATTACCTGCGCATTTTGCAGGCGGCGATGGCGGGGAATCTGGCGGGGTTGGAGAATTAAAAGCTTTTAGCGCTGCTTTTTTACAAGAACTTTGCTCAGCGCGCCTGAACCAGTGGCGCGCTGAGCAAACTAAAAAATTTCCAAAACGCTTTTTTCACAACCCCATCTGCATCCCCCCGTCGAGGCAGCGGTCGAACTTCCAGCCCTCCTTCGTTGCTCTTAGGTCGTGCTATTGGCAAACTGGAGCCGGGCTTCTGAAGCGCCATAGGCGGCGACAACCACCAAGAACATTGCACCAGTTGAGAAAGTGAAGAACGACAGCAGCGCATAGACCGCCATGAGCAAACAGAACGCTGCAAAGATCTCAAGCCCATAACGCGGATCTCTCATCCCGTATGCGGCAAGAACGGCGGCCATGGCTGATAAATCGTAGATGCAGTCATGGGGTACGGACAGGAACGCTAAAGCCAGCGTAGCGAGCAGCCGGGCGAGAGGGTTACCAGTCCAACGCCGACGCCACAAGCGCCAAGTCAGCACCGCTGCAGCCAGTGTTGCCATCCCCTGTACAAGCATTGCCGTGGGGACATCGCTCCCCAGGCTATGCGCCTCCACGAAGGGCGAAACCATGATACTCTGCCCAAACGGCCAGGGACGGGACATGATCGTACCAGCTACGGCAAGCTCGTGATAGATAAAATAAACCCACGTAGCAGGACCGAAGAATAGCACACTGCTCAGGCCCATCCCCCCAGCCGTAACAGCGGCAACCACGAAAGCCGTGTAGTTTCTGGCGGCTAGAAAACAGACCGGCAGCAACATGGCCAAATGCGGTTTGATGATCAGCGCACCGGCTCCCAATCCTGCAAGAATCGGCGACGCCTCGACACAGCCGAGGGACAAAAGCAGCAGAGCGGAGGTGAAGAAGCCATTCTGACCAATAGCTAAGCCATATAGGGAGACAGGAGAGACCATCGCCAACGCCACCGCTGCAAGAGGCACCCCCACCCGGCGTGCTGCAAATATAAAGGCGGTCAGCCCCGCCACGGTCCAAACCACGAAGCTCTCAGGCGCGGGCAATAGCGCCAATGGACGGACCAAAAAGAGGAACGGCGGTGGATACGTGTATTCACAGACCTTTGCTATGTCTTCGGCATGCCCCCCGACCTCGGTAGCCACGAGCTTACCGGCCGCCCGGAAACATGCAAAGTCACCAGGAACAGCAAAGGCGCCTCTGGAAAAGTTGTTCAGGAACAAGTGTCCGAAAAAGATAACACCAATGACATCAGCCATGGCGATGACAATGAGTATCAACAGACATCCCCCAGATGGACGGCGTTCCGTCCTCCGATTGCCTCCGGGACGTGCGACCGGATGCACCAAACTGCCCCCGTGAGAGGCTTGAAAATTATCCCCCTTACAGCCCCTTCTGCATCACCACCACATCCAGCCAGCGGTCGAACTTCCAGCCTACCTTGCGCATGATGCCGGTCTGCTGGAACCCCGTGCTGGCATGCACACCGATCGAGGCGACATTCTCCGAATCCCCGATCAGCGCCAGCATCTGCTTGAACCCGGCGGCGCGGGCGCGGTCGATCAGCGCGCTGACGATCGCCTTACCCACCCCCTGGCCGCGCAGCCCCTCGCGCACATAAACACTGTCCTCCACCGTGAAACGGTAGGCGGGGCGGTCGCGGAACGGGCCGTAATAGCCATAGCCCAGCACGCCGGAGGCGTCGCGCGCCACCAGCCAGGCGAAGCCCGCTTCCCGGTTCGCCTCAAGCCGCGCTCTCATCTCCTCCAACGAGGGTGGCACCGCCTCGAACGATCCCGTACCGTTGAGCACATGATGCGCGTAGATCGCCTGGATCCCCGGCAGATCGTCCTCGCTTGCGTCGAAAATCTCCATACCCACTCTCCCGATGCGCCGGAGCATGGCAAATCCGCCGTCCCGTGAAAAGCACCGTCCGGGGCGCACCAGGGACTTACGAACATTTTACCGCAAAATCAGATAGCAAGCCGCCTCTATGCGGATAGCCGTTGTGCATGAGCGAGATTATCATGCATAAGTGGCATGCCCGGACAGCTCATGCCGGGCACGATATGCCATGCCGTGCGAAAAGGGTAAGACGACATGACCGATACGACGCGCAGCTCCGCAGCTGGCACAGCGGGAGAGCCGGGCGCTAATCCGGATGTCACCGCCTTGAACGACGCGGTGCATGGTGCCGATACGCTGGCCCAGGCGCGTCTGGCGGCGGTAATGTTCGCCGCCCGCTATCACGGCGTGGAGATGAACCCAGAAAGCCTGCGCCTGCGCCCAGACGAACCCGCCCCCTCCCCGCCCGTTTTGGTGGAGTGGCTTCGCGAGACCGGGCTGTGGGTGCGCGGCGTGCCGATGAATTTCCGCCAGTTGATGAAGGTCGACGACCCGGCGCCAATCGTGCTGCTGCTCGACGATGGCGGCGCGGCGCTGGTGGTGGGGCGTGACCGCGACCGCGGATTACTGGTGCTGCGCGACCCGCGTGGCGGCACGGGAGACCCCTTGATCGCGGTGGATGAGCTGCGGTTGAAGCAGGTTTGGAGCGGCGGCGCGCTGCTGATCCGCGCCAAGCGCGGCGGGCTGGAAGGCGAGCCGGTGTTCAATCTCGGGCTGATCGCCCGGCTGGTCTGGGCCGACAAGCGCATCATGCGCGACATCGCCATCTCCTCCATCACCATCACCATCCTCAGCCTGGTGCCGATCTTCGTGGTGATGCGCGTCATCGGCACGGTGCTGCAATATCAGGGCACGGCGACGCTCGATCTCGTCATCATCCTTCTCGTCGTCGCCATCGGCTTCGAGATGCTGCTGAGCTGGGGCCGAAAGCTGATGGAGGTGATCCTCGCGGCCAAGTTGGATTCGCGCCTCAATCTGATGATCTTCGACCGTCTGCTCGCGCTGCCGATCGAGTTCTTCGAGCAGCAACAGGCCGGCGTACTTACCTACAAGGTGCAGCAGGTCAACAAGGTGCGCGAGTTCCTCACCGGCAGGCTGATGAACACCTTCATCGACCTGTTCATGCTAAGCATCCTGCTGCCGCTGCTGTTCTACATGAACGCGACTTTGGCCTGGACGGTGCTGATCGCCGCGGCACTGATCGCCGCCATCATCGCGGCCTTCCTGCGACCAATGGCGATCATGACCGGAAAAATCATCGCAGCGGAATCAGGCAAGGGCTCGGTGCTGGTGGAATCCATCTACGGCATCAAGACGGTGAAAGCGCTGGCGCTGGAGCTTACCCGCGCCGCCGATTGGGACCGGCGCGTGGCCGAGGTGGCGGAACTGCATGTCGAGGCTGGGCAGCTGGCCAACTGGCCCGCAACGCTGGCCATGCCTTTGCAGCGTTATTGCAGCATCGGCGTGATCACGCTCGGCGCCTATATCGCCCTGCATAGCAACAACCCGCTCGATGCCGGGAGCCTCACCGGCTTCATGATGCTTGGCGGCCGCGTCGCCGGGCCGCTGGTCAGCCTCGCCGGGCTGATGGAAAACGTGCAGGACGCTCAGGCCGCGATTGGCCAGGTGGCCTCGGTGCTCAACCGCCCGAACGAGAAGCAGGCCCTCACCCACGGCCTGCGCCCGCGCTTCGAGGGCGCCATCGAGTTCGATGACGTCACCTTCAAATACGAGGGCGCGAAAACCCCGGCGCTCGACAAGATGAGCTTCAAGATTCCCGCTGGCACCATGCTTGGGCTGGTGGGGCGCTCGGGCTCGGGCAAGTCCACCATCACCCGCCTGCTCCAAGGCATCAACCGCGACTACCAGGGCGCCATCCGTATCGACGACAACGATATGCGCGAAATCAACCTGCGCCATATCCGCAAGAATTTCGGCATGGTACTGCAGGACAACTTCCTCTTCCGCGGCACGGTGCGCGAGAACATTATCGCCGGGCGGCCGGGCCTGTCGTTCGAGGATGCGGTGCGCGCAGCCCGCCTTGCCGGGGCTGAGGAGTTCATCGAACGTCTGCCCAACGGCTACGACACCTTTATCCAGGAAGGCTCGCCCAACCTCTCCGGCGGACAAAAGCAGCGCCTGGCCATCGCCCGCGCCCTGATCTCGGATCCCAAGATTCTGATCATGGACGAGGCGACCTCGGCCCTCGACCCCGAGAGCGAGGCGCTTGTGAACGCCAACATCCTGCGCATCGCCAAGGGGCGCACGATGGTGATCGTCTCGCACCGCCTCTCATCTCTGCTCGACTGTGACCTAATCATGGTGCTCGACCGCGGACGCACCGTCGACATCGGTACGCATCACGAACTGGTAGAGCGTTGCGCCATCTACCGCCATCTGTGGTTCCAGCAGAACCGCCACCTCGCGCCTGAAGGATTCGATGACCATGCTGCGTCTGCGCCGGTTCTTACCAAAGGCCACTGACCAGGCCCTCGGCACCGTTGCTGAGGAAGCCTTGCCGCTGCCGGTGCTGGAATTCCAGTCCCCTACGGCTGCGGTCATCGCCACGCCGTTGCCGATGTTTGCACGCTCGACAACCTATATCGTCACGGCGCTGATTGGCACGGTCCTGCTCATTGCCGGCACGGTGAAGGTGGACAAGCTGGTTAGCGGCACCGGCACGCTCAGCGCCACCACGCCGGACTTTTCCATCCAGGCATTCAACAGCGGCTCGATCATCCGCGACATCAAGGTTCACGCCGGCGATTTCGTGAGCAAGGGCCAGGTGCTGGCAACGCTCGACCCCACCTACGCCACGGCGGACCTGACGGGCCTGACCAAGCAGGAGCAGAACTATGCCGCCCAGGTGGCACAGCTCCAGGCGCAGGAGGACGGCAAGCCCTACGTGCCGGACCCCAGCAACCCGTTCTCCGCACTGCAACTGCAAACCTATAACCAGCAGATGGGCCAGTATAACTTCACGCTGCAGAACTACGACCAGCAGATCAACCAGCTGAACACGCAGATCCAGGGCTACAAGGCCCAGGCGGCGTATTTCCGCCAGCGCCTGTCCATTGCCAGTAATGTCGAGGACATGCGCAAGAAGCTGCAGCAATTGCAGGTCGGCAGCCAGTTGGACACGCTCGCCGCCACCGATGACCGCGTGAGCATGCAGACCCAGCTTGCCTCCGCCGTCTCGCAGGCTGATGCCGACCAAAAGCAGCTCGCCGCCGTGCAGGCGCAGCGCGACAGCTTCGACCAGCAGTTCAAGGCCCAAACCTCCACCCAGCTGGCCACCGCGCTGAACAATTTGGCCCAGGCGCAGCAAGACCTTGCCAAGGCCAAGTTGAACAATGATCTGGTGGAACTCACAGCCCCCCAAGACGCCGTTGTGCAGTCCATCGCCCAGGTCTCCCAAGGGTCTGTGCTTCAACCGGGCCAGCAGCTTATGGACCTGGCTCCAGTGAATTCCCCCTTCACGGTCGAGGCGGATATCGCGGCAACGGAATCCGGCTATGTGCAGCAGGGCGACAAGGTGGTGATCAAATTCGCCACCCTCGACCCCTCGCTTTACGGCACGGCCAAGGGCACCGTCACCTCCATCAGCGCCGAGAGCTTCAACCCGCAGGACCAGCAGAGTGCCGCGCTAAACGGTCCGCCTTTGCCTGGCGGGCCGCAGACCCTCTACTACAAGGTGCAAGTCTCGCTGGATGTGCTGAACCTGCACAACGTCCCCACCGGCTTCCGGCTGGTGCCGGGCATGCCGGTGGAGGCCGATGTCATCGTCGGCAAGCGCTCAATCCTCGGCTTCTTCCTCTCCCAGCTGGCACCTGTCGCTTACAACAGCATGCACGAGCCCTAACCCGCCATGAGCCTGAAGAAATCGATCAGCGACAAACTGGCCGCCCGCCATCCGGACAAGGCGCTCATCCGTGCGCGGGAGCTGAAAGCGGCGGGCGATCTCGCCCGGGCGTTCAAGCTTTACGTCGTGGCGGCTGAGGCAGGCATCACCGAGGCGGAGCGTGAGCTCGGCACCTATTACCACCAGGGGCTGGGCGGCCATGGCAGCACGGCCGACGCGGTGAACTGGTTCACCCGCGCCGCCCAAAAAGGCGATGTCGAGAGCCAGACCAACCTCGCGGGTATTTATCTTGCCGGTTACCGGCCGGATTCTGCGCTGTTCGGTGGAGCCAAGGACGGGCCCGCCGACCTCGCCGAGGCCCTGCGCTGGGCGCTGCTGGCAGCCGAGGCCGGAGAGCCTCGGGCTCAGGCTCTGGCCGGATATATCTATATGGAAGGCCCGGAGGAGCTGCGCGACGACGCGAAGGCCAGGCTCTGGTACAGCCGCGCCGCCGAGGCGGACAATGCCTACGGGCATCTCGGCTTCGGGCTGCTCACCCTGCGCGGCGCCGAGGAAGACGAACCAACCTTCCGGGGGGTAGAGCATATCCGCAAGGCGGCCGAGGCCGGGTTGGCGCTCGGGCATTATTATCTGGCCGAGATTTACGAAAAAGCCATCGGCTTGCTCCCCGACCCCGCGAAAGCCGCCGAACATTACGGCGAGGCGGCCAAGGGCGGCATCCGCAACGCCCAGGCCAAATACGGACTGATGCTAATGCAGGGCACTGGCATCAAGACCAACAAGACCGAGGGCGAGACCTGGCTGCGCCGCGCGGCGATCGCAGGAGACCCGGAAGCGGCGGCGCTCGTCGCCGATATCTACGCCAATGGCGATGGCGATCTGCCCCCGAGCTATGCCGAAGCCGCCAACTGGTTCCGCATCGCGGCCGAGGCCGGGCACCGTGCCGCGGCCCGCTCGCTGGGCGTGCTTTACATGCTGGGTGCCGGCGTGCCGCGCGACCCGGACGAAGCCGCCAAATGGTTCCGCCAAGCCGCCGAGGCCGGGGATTTCATCGCGCAGGCGGATTTCGCCACGCTGATGCTGAAGAAGCAGATCAACCCGCGCTTCACCGAGCCCGCCCCGGTGCATGAATGGTTCGAGAAAGCGGCCGAGGCCGGGGATCTGATCGGGGCGTATAACTTCGCCGTCTGCCTAGCCGAGGGCGTGGGTGTGGAGAAGGACGAGGCCAAGGCCGTGGAGTGGTTCCGACGCGCCGCCGACCATGTGCTGAACGCCCAGCACCGCCTGGGCCGTATGCTGGCGGAAGGCCGTGGCGTGAAACAGGATTTCGTCGAGGCACGACTCTGGCTGGCCAAGGCGGCCTCGCTCGGCCAGACGGACGCGCTGCTCGACCTCGCGGCGCTGGAACTGCAAGGGCTTGGCGGCCCGCGCAACGACGAAGCCGCGCGGATGATGTTCGAACGCGCCGCCGAAAATGGCTCCCGCGATGCCATGTTCGCGCTCGGCGCGCTGTATGGCGGCGGGCACCAGATCCCCACCGACCGCGCCCGCTCGCTCGAATTCTACCGCAAGGCGGCGGAGCTGGGACATCCGCGCGCGGCGCTGATGCTGGGCAAATATCTGCGCCTGGGTATCGCCATCGAGCCCGACGCTGACGAAGCGCGCAAATGGCTTACCCTGGCGGCCAAGGCCGGTCTGGCTGAAGCCGAGGCCGACCTCGCGTCGCTGGAGCCCCCCGCCACCGCCGCCGAGTGAAGCACCGGAACAGCCTCGATACCGCGGCCGCTGCCTGGGCGCGCGGGCTGGAGCCAAGCAAGGACGCGCTGGCTTGGCTGCGCCGGGCCCGGCGTCTGGCCCCGGATGACCCGCGCATCGCGCTGGACCTTGCCCGTGCTTTGCTGGCCGCCGGGCAGCCCGCCGAGGCGGGGGCGGAATTCGCCCCCATTGCCAAACGGCACGACATCGCCGCCGCCTGGACCGGCCTGGCATTGGCCGAGCAAAGCGCAGGCAACAGCAAGGCCGCCGCGAAGGCGCTGGCGCACCTGCTCACACGGCATTGCCTGGCGCCCGATCCGAACTTTACCGCCTTCGCCCTCCATGTCGCCACCCAGGCCGGTTTCAGCGGGGTTCAGCAGGTCACACCAACGGGCGAGATCATCCTCCACGGCACCCACCGCCTGCTCGGCGCACGGGCGGACAGCAAGGCGCTGAACCGGGTGGAAGGCTTGGTGGCCTGGGAGAAAGAGGGCCTGAGCGGCTGGGCCTGCCGCCCCGCCTGGCCCGACGAGCCACCTTGCTTGGTCCTCGCCGATGCCACCGGGCAGCGCCGGAACATCCGCTTCGGCAAGACGCTGAAGCCCGATGACAGCGCCCCGCTCCTACCCCGCCACAGCTTCCGCCTGAGCGCCCGGCAATTGCACGGCCTTACCCCGCCCTTCGCCCTGCACGGGCCGGATGGTGCCAACATCATGGGCAGCCCGCTGGACCCGCGTGCGCTGGCTTCCCCGCCCATCCCGGCGGCGAAACGCGGCAAGCCGCCCAAACGCATCCCACCCCAAGCTCCGCTGGCGCTGCTAATGCCTGTGTACCGAGGCTTGGGCGAGACCAAGGCGGCCTTGGCCTCGGTGCTGGCTGCCATGCCCGCCGATGCGCGGCTGATCGTGGTGGACGATGCCTCTCCAGACCCCGCGCTGAGCCGGCATTTGCGCACGCTTGCCGCCGCCGAGCCGCGCCTGACCTTGCTTGTCCATGCCAAAAACCAGGGCTTCTGCGCCGCCGTGAATACCGGGCTGGCCGAAGCGGCTGGGCGTGACGTGCTGTTGCTGAACAGCGACATCCTGCTGCCTCCTGGCGCCATCGGCACATTGCGGGACGCCGCCTATGCCGACGCCGCTACCGGCACGGTCACGCCGCTCTCCAACGAGGCCAGCATCTGCAGCTACCCGGCGCGCCATGGCGGCAATGCCATGCCCGATCTGCGCGAGGCCACCCGGCTGGACACCCTGGCACGGCAGACCAACGGCGCGGCAGCTGTCGAAATCCCCACCGGGGTCGGATTCTGCATGTATATCCGGCACGACTGCCTGACCGCGACCGGCGGCTTCAGGGACGAGATCTTCGCCCAGGGTTACGGCGAGGAAAATGATTTCTGCCTGCGTGCGCGGCATCTCGGCTACCGGCATATGGCCGCGGCCGGGGCTTATGTGGCGCATGTGGGCGGCATCTCCTTCCGCGCCGCCACACGCGGGCTGATGACCCGCAACGGCGCGGTGTTCAACCGGCTCTATCCTGGCTACCATGAGATGATACTGGAGGAGATCGCGGCCGACCGGCTATACCCGTACCGCGCAGCACTCGATGAAGCCCGCCTGCGCGCCGCCTGCGCCAATAAGCGCACCGTGTTGCTGATCTCGCACAGCCATGGCGGCGGCGTGGCCCGGCAGATGGCGGCGGATCTACGCAAATGGCGACGCGCCGGATACGCCACGCTGCTGCTGGTCACGCAATTCCCCACCAACCTTGCCACCAAGACGCCTTATCCCTGGCCTTCGCTGCTCTGCACCGGCGAGGCCAAGGACTACCCCAACCTCACCTTCTCCCTCCCCACCGCCATGCCCGCCTTGCTGGCGCTGCTGCGCCGCCTGGGCGTGGAACAGGTGATGCTGCACCACACGCTGGGGCATGACGACAGCGTGCGCGCCCTGGCCCAACATCTCGGCGTGGCGCAGGACATCGTGGTGCATGACTACGCCAGCTTCTGCCCGCGCGTGACGCTGCTGCGCCACGCGGCGCCCGGTGAACCGCTACGCTATTGCGGCGAGCCTAATATCACGGGCTGCATCTCCTGCCGTGCCCAGGGGGGCGATCTTTTCAGCAAGCTGCCCATGCGCAAGCTGCTCGCCCGCTCGACCGCCGAATTCGCCGCCGCCCGTAGGGTCATCACGCCATCCGAGGATGTCGCCACCCGCATCGCCCGCCATTTTCCTGGGGTAAAGCCATGCGTGCAGCCCTGGGAAAATGACGCCGCACCGCGCCCTCTCGTTCCCCCGCCGCCACCCGGCGTGGCACGCAACATCGCCGTCATTGGCGGCATCGGACCGGCCAAGGGGTTCGACGTGTTGCTCGACTGCGCCGCCGATGCCACCTCCCGCAATCTGCCGCTTACCTTCAGCGTCATCGGCGGCAGCGCCGATGACGCTCGCCTGCTGGAGGCTGGCGTCTTCGTCACCGCCCCCTATCGCGAGGGCGAATTGCCAGGCCTGCTTGCCGAAACACAACCGCATCTGGCCTTCCTGCCCTCCATCTGCCCGGAAACCTGGTGCTTCACCCTGGGCGAGGCGTGGGCGGCGGGGTTACCCGCCATCGTGTTCGGAATCGGCGCCCAGGCCGAGCGGGTCAAGGCCACGGGACGCGGGCTGGTGCTGCCGCTTGGGCTGCCCGCAGCACGTATCAATGATCTTTTGTTAAGCTGCCGGTTTTGAAGCATAATCCGCCCTTTTCCGCTTATCGAGGGCTGGATAAAAACCGGGAGTTAAATTAACCCTGTTAAACTAGGGTAATCCGCATAACCACGACGATCAGGAGACCAAATGGCTGCTGCAAAATCCGCCAAGAATCCCGCACCACCCGCACCCGAAGCCGGTGCAGCGGGGAGCGATCGTAGCGCCCAGGTCCATGAGCTGAAAGTTACCGGCCACATGATGAACCTGCCGCCGGGCTTGTTCTGCTTCATTAACGAAACGAACCCGGCCGCACCTTCGCATAACGGCATGCCGGGCGTGCGCGTCTCCCCACCGCCCATCGGCGGGCAGAATGTGGAGATCGCCGGTTTCCGCCCCGATGGCTGGCTGAACGCCGAAGGCGATGCCACGCTGGTGCGCATCCGCAACCAGCCCGCCCAGGTGCTGGTGACCATCTACCAGCTTCCCAACCAGCCCGATGCCGCGCCGCGCCTGCAGGTGCGCCAGTTGCTCGCGGCCAACGAAACTCCCGTTCCGGCAGCACAGGCGCAGGTCCAGGCCGAGCCTGAAAAGGTCGATTTTGTGGCGCATATCCAGGGCCGGGGCGATGTTGGCGCCAAGTTCGGCGACTGGCTCGGCGAGCGCGGCAGCAATAGCTGGGTCGAGGGCTTCTCCGTCGCAGCCCCCGAGGGCATCGCCCCGGCAGACCTCACCTATCAGGCCGTGCTTGGGCGCGGCTGGCTCTCCCCCTGGGTGGAAGCCGGTGAATATTGCGGCTCACGCGGCATGGCCCTGCCGCTGCTCGGCCTGCGCGTGCGCCTCAGCGGCGAGGCTGCGGAGCGCTACGAGGTGAGCGTCTCAGCGAGCTTCGTCGGCGGTGCCGCTGCTGGCCCCGTAGGCAATGACGAAACATGCGAGGCCGAGACCCTCGCTCCCCTGGAAGCGCTGCAAATCACCCTCACGCCGCGCGCCCGCAAGGCCGCGCGGGGCAAGCGCTAACCGGCACGCGGCACCGTGAACTTTCTCTTCGTCCACCAGAACTTCCCTGGCCAGTACCTGCATCTGCTGCGCAGCTTGCAGGCGGATAATGAAAAGCATGAAGGCACGCACGAGCTTGTCTTCATGACGGAGCCGAACAACAACCACATGGCCGGGGTGCGCAAGGTCACCTATTCCAAGCCACCTCCGGTTTCAGCCTCGCTGGTGCTGGAGGCGCGGGAATACGAGATGTCGACACGCCGGGCCCAGGCCGGGTATCGCGGCGCGTTGCAGATCAAGGCACTGGGCTTCAAGCCCGACATCATCGTCGGGCATCACGGCTGGGGCGAAATGCTCAATCTCGTCGATGCCTTCCCCGGCGTGCCGATCCTCGGTTATTTCGAGTTCTATTACAAAATCCACGGCACGGACGTGAATTTCGACCCGGAATTCCCGATGCCCGAAGCGCAGTTCGGCGCTGTGCGCGGCAAGAACTCGGTGAACCTGCTGGCACTCAACCTGGAGCAATACGGGCAGACGCCGACACGCTGGCAGCAAAGCACCTACCCAAACTGGGCGCAGAAGCAGATCCGCATCATCGAAGAAGGTGTCGATCTCGAACTCTGCAAGCCGGACCCTGCCAGCCGCAAGGCACCACTCACTGTGGGCGGGCTCACGGTCACGCCCGAACAGAAGCTCGTTACCTATGTGGCGCGCAATCTGGAGCCGTACCGGGGCTTCCATACCTTCATGCGGGCTTTGCCCCGCATCCTGGCGGAAAGGCCGGATGTGGTTGTCTCCCTCGTTGGTGGCGACGAAATCAGCTATGGCGCGCCGCCCCGGCAGGGTGGAAGCTGGCGCGAGGTGATGCTGCGCGAGGTCGGCTCACAGCTCGATCTCTCGCGCGTGCATTTCCTCGGCAAAGTGCCGTATGAGCAGCACCTGGCGCTGCTAAAACGCTCGGACGCGCATGTGTATCTGAGCTATCCGTTCGTCGCCTCGTGGTCGCTGCGCGAGGCACTGGCCTGCGGCTGCATGGTGGTCGGCTCGGACACCGATACGGTGACGGAATTCGTGAAACACGAGCAGAACGGGCTGGTCACGCCAACACTGGACCATGCCAAGCTCGCGCAAACTGTTCTGCGCGCACTGGAGGATGGCAAGCTGGCCGCCAAGCTGCGCAAAGGCGCACGGGCTTTTGCCGAGCAGAATCTGGCCATGGACGCCTATATCGCCAATTACCGCGCGTATATCGAGGAAATTGTTGGGCGCCCCCTGCTGCCTCCCCCGCCAAAAGTGGCGGCGAAACCGAGGACCCGGAAAAAAGTAACGGCGCCGTAAGGCGCCGTTTTTTATTATAGAAGTTTTTGGTTTCCTGCCCTTTTTAAAAAGGTCCGGAAGGATGCAGCCTTTTTTGTAAAAAAGGCCGCATCCAAAAAACTTTTAAACTTACTCTTCGGCGCCGGCAGCGTCTTTCTTGCCCTTGCCACCGACCTGATCGGAGATATCCGCGCCGGTCTCCTGGTCAACCACGCGCATGGAGAGCTTCACCTTGCCACGGTCGTCGAAGCCGATGACCTTCACCTTCACGGTGTCGCCCTGCTTCACCACGTCGGTGGTCTTGGCAACGCGTCCCTGGGCCAGCTCGGAGATGTGCACGAGGCCATCCTTGGCACCCAGGAAGTTCACGAAGGCGCCAAAATCGGCGGTCTTCACGACCTTACCGGTGTAGATCACGCCCACTTCCGGCTCTGCGACGATGCCTTTGATCTTCTCGATCGCGGCCTGGATCTTCTTGTCGTCCGAAGCGGCGATCTTCACGGTGCCGTCGTCGTTGATGTCGACCTTCGCGCCGGTGGTCTCCACGATTTCGCGGATCACCTTGCCGCCAGTGCCGATCACGTCGCGGATCTTGTCCTTGGGCACCTGGATGGTCACGATCTTCGGCGCATTGGCCGAAACGCCCTGGCGGTTGCCGGTCAGGGCCTTGGCCATTTCACCCAGGATATGCATGCGGCCATGCTTGGCCTGCTCCAGGGCGATCTGCATGATCTCCGGGGTGATGGAGGTGATCTTGATGTCCATCTGCAGCGAGGTCACACCGTTCTCGGTGCCAGCCACCTTGAAGTCCATGTCGCCGAGATGATCCTCATCGCCCAGGATGTCGGAAAGCACGGCGAAGCCCTTGTCCTCTTTGATGAGGCCCATGGCGATGCCCGCCACCGGGTGCTTCAGCGGCACGCCGGCATCCATCAGTGCCAGCGAGGTGCCGCAGACAGTGGCCATCGAGGAGGAACCGTTGGACTCGGTGATCTCGGAGACCACGCGCAGCGTATACGGGAAGGCTTCCTTGGTCGGCAGCAGCGGGTGAACCGCGCGCCAAGCCAGCTTGCCATGGCCGATCTCGCGGCGGCCGGGCGACCCCATGCGGCCGGTCTCACCAACGGAGAACGGAGGGAAGTTATAGTGGAGCATGAAGTGCTCCTTGAACTCGCCCTCGATGGCATCCACCACCTGCTCGTCCTGCGCGGTGCCGAGGGTGGCAACCACCAGCGCCTGGGTCTCGCCACGGGTGAACAGCGAGGACCCATGGGTGCGCGGCAGCACGCCAACTTCCGCCAGGATGGGGCGGACGGTCTTGGTGTCGCGGCCGTCGATGCGCAAGCCGGTGTCCAGGATGTTGTTGCGGACGATGTCGGCTTCCAACTCCTTGAACAAACCCTTGGCGGCTTCGGCGTTCAGGCCTTCTTCGGTCAGCTTGGCGGCGGCTTCTTTCTTCACCGCGCCAATCTTCTCGTAGCGGACCTGTTTCTGCGTCTCCTTATAAGCCTCGCTCAGGCCGGCGCGGGCCAGCTCGTCCACGCGGGCCTTCAGGGTCTTGGTCTCGTCGGACTCTTCGGGCAGGGCCCAGGGGTCCTTGGCGGCCAGCTCGGCCAGTTCGATGATCGCCTGGATCACCGGCTGGAAGCCCGCGTGACCGAAGGTGACGGCGCCCAGCATGATTTCTTCCGACAGCTCGGAGGCTTCGGACTCAACCATCAGCACGCCTTCAGTGGTGCCAGCGAGAACGAGGTCGAGCTTGCTCTCTTCGCACTGGCTGGTGGTCGGGTTCAGAATGTACTGACCGTCGATATAGCCAACGCGGGCGGCGCCAACCGGGCCGAAGAACGGAATGCCGGAGAGGGTGAGCGCGGCGGAGGCGGCAACCAAGCCGACGATGTCCGGATCGTTCTCCAGGTCATGGCTCAGCACGCTGACAATGACCTGCACCTCGTTGCGGAAGCCCTCGGGGAAGAGCGGGCGGATCGGACGGTCGATCAGGCGGGAGACCAGCGTCTCGCGCTCGGTCGGGCGGCCTTCACGCTTGAAGAAGCCGCCCGGGATGCGGCCGGCGGCGTAGAACTTCTCCTGATAGTTCACGGTCAGCGGGAAGAAATCCTGGCCCGGCTTGGCGGTCTTGGCACCGACCACGGTGGCGAGCACCACGGTATCGCCATAGGAGGCGACGACCGCGCCATCAGCCTGGCGGGCGACCTTGCCGGTCTCCAGAATCAGGGTCTTACCGGCCCAATCCAGCTCTTTACGGAAATATTTATCGAACATGCATGTACTCCAGCGCGGCCGCCGGAGACGTTCGTGGCAAAGGATGGGCGCTTTGGCCGGTTATGGGGCGGCGCCTCGGGCGGCATGGGTCTGGCTGGGGTTTACACCCGCAACCACGGACCATGTGGCCGGAAACGCCGCTGATGCAAAAACCCAGCGGCGGCGCGGTCATCCGGTTGCGCTCACGCCCCGATCAGCCGCTTAACACACCGCGCCACCATGGCGCGATGCGGCTTCCTAGCTGATTCTCGGGGCAATGGCTAGGCGAAGTTTGTTACCCTTGGCGCGCCACGGGTGCTACAAACTGCGGCTCGGTGTCCCAGGGGAAGAGGATCCAGGTATCCTGGCTCACCTCAGTGATGAAGGTATCCACCAGCGGCTTGCCCGCCGCCTTGGCGTACACGGTGGCGAAATGCGCCTTGGGCAGCAGCGAACGCACCAGCTTGGCGGTGGTGCCGGTGTCCACGAGATCGTCCACGATCAACCAGCCCTCTCCATCCCCTGCGGCGGCGGGGGGTTTGACCACTTGCGGCTGGCCTAAATTCTCATCGTCATAGGTGACGACCGAGACGGTCTCGATGAGCCGGCATTCCAGTTCGCGGGCGATGATCGCGGCGGGGATCAGCCCGCCACGGGTGATCGCGACGACGCCAACCCACGGCCCCAGCGCGTGCAGCCGCCAGGAGAGGGCCTTGGCGTCGCGGTGCAACTGGTCCCAGGTAACAGTGAAATAATGTTGTGCCATGGGGCGGGATTAATGAAGCCCGCCCGCCCCGGCAAGTATAATCAGACGGTGAATTGCTCGGTGATGATGCGCTCGGAGAGGGCGCGGTCGGGGTCGAACAGCACGGTAGCACCTAAGCTCTTGTCCTCGCTCACCGCCACTGAGATGACATCGCGCACCTCGGTGAAGTCGGCCACCGCCGCCACCGGGCGTTTGTCCGGCTCCAACACCTCGAACAGTACCTCCACGTTGGAGGGCAGCAGCGCCCCGCGCCAGCGCCGGGGACGGAAGGCGGAGATCGGCGTAAGCGGCAGGAGGTTGGCCGAGAGCGGGACGATCGGCCCGTGCGCCGAAAGGTTATAGGCCGTGGAGCCGGCGGGGGTGGCGATCAGTACACCGTCGCAGATCAGCTCCGGCAGGCGTTCGCGATGGTCGATGGAGATGCGGATCTTGGCCGCCTGCCGCCCCTGGCGCAGCAACGAGACCTCGTTGAAGGCCATCGCCTCCTCCACCACGCCCGAGGCGGTAACGGCATGCATGCGCAGCGGGTGCAGCACCGCCGGATGCGCCTCGGTGATACGCGCAGGCAGGTTCTCCTCGTGGAACTCGTTCATCATGAACCCGACAGAGCCGCGATTCATGCCATAAACCGGCATCCCGGCGCCGAGCACGCGGTGCAGGCATTCGAGCATCAACCCATCGCCGCCCAGGGCCACCAGCACATCGGCGTCCTTGATCGGATGCTCGCCATACAGCGCCACCAGCCGCTCCCGTGCGGCCTGGGCGCCTTCGGTCTGCGCTGCGATAAAAGCTAACTTCACGCCAGCCGCCGGTGGTCGAGCAGCGGCATGTTGGCCCGCACCTTGGCGGTGAATGCCTTGTTGATGGTGGCCACGGCCCAGCCAGGGCCGTCCGACGCCTTGGCCACCACATGCCCCCACGGGTCCACGATCAGCGAATGGCCGTAGGTCTGGCGCGGCTCGCCATTGCCCTCGTGATGCGTGCCGCAGGTGCCCGAAGCGGCGAACCAGCATTGCGTCTCGATGGCGCGGGCGCGCAGCAGCACCTCCCAATGGTCCTTGCCGGTTTGCAGGGTAAAGGCGGCGGGCAGCACGATCAGTTCCGCCCCTGCCCGGCGCAGGGCCAGGAACAGCTCGGGGAAGCGGATATCATAGCAGATGGCCAAGCCCACGCGGGTGCCGGCGATATCCAGCGTCACCACCTCGTCGCCCGCGCCGTAGATGGCGCTCTCGCGGTAGCCCTGCCCGTCCGGGGTGGTGATGTCGAACAGGTGGATCTTGCGGTAGCGGCCCAGCTCCTCGCCCAGGGGGTTGAACACGATGGAGGTGTTGAGGATCTTCTCCCCCGCCAGCTCGCCGATGCTGCCGCCATGGACGTATACGTTATGCACCACCGCCATGCCGCGCAGGAACTCATAAGCCTCGCCGCCGGTGCCGCCCGGCACGGGCAGCGTTTCAGCGGCGGCAAATTTGTTGGCGCGCGAGCCGCCAAGACAGGTCCACATCTCGGGCAGCACCAGCAGATCGACCTTCTGCTCGGCCAGCAGGCCTTCGATCAGCCCGCGCGCCTGCGCAATATTCTCGCCCTTGTCGGCCCCTGGCGACATCTGGATCACGGCAACGCGCATTCTTATCCCCTCTTAGTCCCGCGCTATCATAGTGTTACCCGGAGGCGCCGTCACCGCCATAGCTCTTGCGGACAATGTAGGCCGGGCGCTGCTTGGTCTCCATGTAGATGCGCCCGATATATTCGCCGAGCAAGCCGATGCTGATGAGCTGCACCGAGCCGAAAAAGGTAATGGCGACAAAGAGCGAGGCATAGCCCGGCACCGCATTACCGAACACCACGGTGCGGATGACGATATAGAGCGCGTAAATGAAGGTCAGCATGGCGGAGGCGGCACCGAGATAGGTCCACACCTTGAGCGGCGCGGTGGAGAAGCTGGTGAAGCCCTCCATGGCGAAGTTCCACAACGCGAGGCCGGAGAATTTCGTCTCACCGGCAGCGCGCGGGGCGCGGGTATAGTCGAGCGTGACGGTACGAAATCCCACCCAGGCGAACAGCCCCTTCATGAAGCGCTGACGCTCGGGCAGTTGCTTCAGCGCGTCCACCACGGCGCGGTCCATGAGCCGGAAATCGCCGACATTCTCTGGGATCTTGATCTTCGAGAGCTTGTTGTGGAGCTGATAGAACCAGGCGGCGGTCTTGCGCTTAAGCACACCGTCCGAGGAACGGTCGATGCGCCTTGCCAGCACCACCTCCGCCCCCTCGCGCCAGGCTTTCACCATCTCGGCAATCAGCTCGGGCGGATCCTGCAGATCGGCGTCGATGGGGATCACCGCCTCGCCTTTGGCGGCGTCGATGCCAGCGGTCAGCGCCGCCTCCTTGCCGAAATTGCGCGAGAATTCGAGCACGCGGAAACGCGAATCGGCCTGGGCCAGGGCGACCAGCTTGAGCAACGTGCCATCCTTGCTACCGTCATCGACACAGACAATCTCCCAGCGCGCATCGGGTACAGCCTCAAGCGCCGGGAGAATGGCGTCGGCGAAGGACTGGATCGCGGCAGCCTCGTTGTAGAACGGCACCACGAGGGAAAGCAGCTGGGTCATGCCGGCACCCGCAGGAGATTCTCCCGCGCATAGAGGAACAGCAGAGCCAGAAACCGTGTGACCACCCACCACCATAAAACCTCGCGCGCCAGCCAGACCATGATGACAACGGAATAGCCCGCCGCCTGCCCAAGCAGATGAGGCATAACGGAAATTGTTGCGATGCGGAAGAAACTCTCCCACATCAGCACCACAATGGCGATGGCCAGGGGGCGGTCCAGCATAGCCGCACCTGGCAGGGCGAGCAGCAGGAAGATGGCGCGGTAGTCGATATTCTGCGCCATGAAGAAGCAGGCGCAGATGAGCGCCGCACCGGCGATCAGATAAGCCTGGGTCTTGGCATCCAGCTTTTCCAGGGCCGGGCAATAACGCACGGTGCCCACCCAGCCGCGCCAAAGGGTGAAGAGGATCATCGCCCCGTACACGCCGTACAGCACCAGAGGCATGTGGATATTGGCGAGATGGCGCAAATCATCGCCATGCAGGGCGGCGATGCCGAGGCTGATCCCCAGAGGAATGTCGATGGCGCCAAAGCAATTGCCAAAGGGCGGGCCATGCGGAATGGCGGCCAGAACGGCCTGTATGCCCGCGCTAAAGCGCAGAACGCCGCCCAGCCCCACGAAGGCCAGCAGCGCGACGATGAGCGCCAGACGCCGAGGCGGCTCGCGCAGCAGCAGTGCCAACAGCGCCACGGGGTAATATTTCAGCGCCGCGCCGCTACCGAACAACACATAACCCACGAGCTTCGCGACGCCACCCCGCAGAACCAACCAGATACCCGCCACGGCGAAGAGGAAGATGAGCACATCGAGATTCATCCGCTCGACAGCGAAGGCCGTGCTGGCGGAAACACTTGCCAGCGTGCGCAACAAGAATTCTTCCCGGCTTTGCGGCTCTGGCAGCACTGCCAGAGCCGCAATGAACAATACGCCCAGCCCCAACCCCGCGAGGTTAAGATGCCCCGCCAAACCATCCAGCATCGGAAAATGCAGAAGAAATGGGGAATAATTGTAATTCCCTCCATTCATGCAGGCATTGGGCACGTACACATCCACCCCCTGCCCCGCGCAACGCAGCGCCTGCAACACCGCGTCAAGATCGGAAAATGACTGTGCTGCTCTGGGGATATCGAAAGCAGACAGAATAGAGAAATACACGCTTGGCACGGCAAGCTGCAACGCGATGAACAACAGCAGCGCGGCAAAAACGAGGGCCGAAATGGCGAAGCGGTTCATCATTGCGACTTCGGCACGGTAAAGATCGTCACGTCATCCACCTGCTTTTGCGGCCAGCCCAGCGTGGCGATGGCGGCAAGCAGATCCGCCTGCGTGCCTGGTCCGGCGACGACATATTGCGTCCCCGCCGCACGGGCATAGGTTGCGAAGTCATCCACGAAGCCGGGGCCAACAGTGCCGCCGAACAAATCGCCCACCGCCTTGAAGGCCTGAGCGGGCCGGGGCGGAAAGCCGAGATACCCACCCACCTGGGTGTAGCCGAAGCCATTTTCCATCTGCCAGAAGCTGGAGGGCCCATGCAGCGCAAAGGGCAGCACCAACAAACGCGGGTTCTCCCCCAGCACCACTTGCACGCGCCCAGGCTGAAAGAAGCTGGAATATGGTGCCGGCCGCCATGGATGCGGCACCGGCAGCAGCGCCACGCAAGCCAGCACGCCCAACGCCAAGCGCCAACACCGCCCCCCTGGCTGCGCCAGCCAATACGCGGCGATGACTGCGCCCGCCAGCGCGGTGAACATGGTGAAACGTGCGCTCAGGGCGGCGCCCAGCAGTGGCAGCTTCACCATCAGCATCCAGGGCAGCACGATGGGAGTGATATGCCCAGCCACCCAAAGCTGTGGTCCCAACTCGCAAACCAGCAGGGCCAGGAAGCATGCCACCAGATAGCGCCCCCGCGGCTGCCTGCCCTGCCCGCGCGCAAACAAATAGATAAGCAACAATAGCGGCAGGCCGAGATAGGCATCCTGCTCCTGGGCGCTCAGTGAAAAATGCCTGGAGATAGTGACGAATGGCGCACCGAACACACTCATCGCCGAGGGGATGACGAGATTGGCGAGATCGGCGGTGAAGTAATAGGGCCAGATCGCCGGATGATTGATCATCCAGTAATCCCGCGCCATGAGTACAAACAGCGGCGCCAGGGGCAACGCTACGAACGGCCCGGTGATCAGCCCGTCGGCAAATAGCCGCCGCAGCCCCTCCCGCCGCGCTGGCAGCAGCCAATAGGCCAAGCCCCAGGCCATGCCGCCGAAGACGAATATCATGGCGAATATCTCAAGGCAGATGAGGAACTGCGCCAGCAGCAGCAGCGCCGCCAGCGCCACGGCGGCGGAGCGGGAGAGTTCGCCGTCCAACCGCTTGAGCACCACCAGCAGCAGAGCGGGCACCAGACAAGTTACGGCGAGATTCAGTGCCGCCGCATCCTGCGTCATCTCGTACGCGGAAAACCCGAACAGGAAGCCACCAATCAACGACGCGGAAAAATCCCGCACCAGCCAATGGCAGAGCAGATAAGCAGCCCAGGCGGCCAGGACCGGGGCGGTAAGCGCATAGAGATTATAGACAAGCACCGGCCCGGCGGTGAGGGTGAGCGGTGCGGCGAGCGCGCCCAGTAGCGGCACCGAGGTAACCCAGAGCAACGAAACGCCGCTCGGGTACCAGATGCGGTTCGTAAAAAACGGATCGAGATGATGCGTCAGCGCATAGGGCCACCAGGCGAGGAACCACGGAGAATCCCATGGGTCCGCCCCCGCGCCGGAGAGTTGATGCGTCAGCGAGGCGCCGTGCCAAAGCAACAACACGCCAAGCAGAGCGTACACGGCAAAGGCGGCAGCATGGCGGTTCATGGCACTGTGAACACCGTCACATCATCCACTTGACGCACGGGCCAGCCCAAGGCGCGCAGGCCGACAACCATGTCACTAGGCGCACCCGGCCCCGCCACCACGTATTGCGTGCCGGTCTCATGGCAATACGCCGCGAAAGCAGGAACGATATCCGGCACTTCCAACCCAAAGAAATAGCGCATCAGCGCCGTATTCTGCTGCACGCGCTGCGGTGGAAAGCCGAGATATCCACCCGTTTGCGCGAAGGCAAAGTCGCTTTCGGCCTGCCAGTACATTGAGGGGCTGAAGAACCCAAAGGGCAGCACCGCCACCTTTGCCCCCTGTCCCAGGACCTGTCCCACCCGCCCAGGCGAAAAAAAAGCCGAATGCGGAATCGCCTGCACCGGGCGCGGGGTGGGCCACAGCATCGCCGCCGCCAGCAGGCCCAACGGCAGCCGCCGGCGCGGAGCCTCGGCCACCCAGAGCGCGGCAACGATGGCGATGGCGAGGCTGGCATAGAGCATCATCCGAGCCGGCAGCGCATTGCCGAGCAGCGGCAAGGCGTGGATGAGCATCCAGGGCAGCGGAATGCCGGTATCGTGCCCACTGAGCCAAAGCCGCGGCCCCAGGCTTGCGATAATCAGCCCCAGAACCAGCCAGCGCAGATAAGCCCGCCCCGCGCGCAAGGCGAGCCAGAGCAGGATGATCAGCGGCAGGCCGAGATACCCGCTTTGCTCACTAACAAAGCCTGGGAAATGCCTGGATACGGACGCAAACGCCACCCCGCCGATGGCATTGGTCGGGGTCGGGATGATGAGGTTGAGCAGGTCGGTGGAGAAGAAGAAAGGCCAAGCCTTGGGCAGGGAGACATCATGCGGCTGTACGAACAGCGCCCAGAGCAGCGGCGCAAGCAGCAGGAGCAGCAGCGGAGCGGCCAGCAAAGCATCGCCCGCCAGCAGCGCCAGACCACCCCGGCGTTGCGGCAGCAGCACCCAGGCCAACGCCCAAGCAAAGCCCCCGGCAACCACCGTGGTCGCGAACATCTCCAGCGAGATCCCGGCCATCGCGGCCAGCATCGTCGCCCCCAGCAACGCGGTGAGGATGCGCCCTACCCGGACATCGAGCCGTGCTAACGCCAGCAACACAAGGCAAGGCAGCAAAAAGGTGGTTTCCAGATTCAGCTGTTCGCTCTGGCGAGACATCGCATAGCTGGAGAAACCAAACAGAAATCCGCCCAGCAGCGCTGCCTCCGGCCGCCGGGTCACGTACAGGCACAGCGCATAGGCCACAAACGCCGCCATGATCGGAGCCGCCAGATTGCATAGGTTGAAGACAACAACCGGGCCAAACAGCTTGGTGACCGGCAGTGCCAGCAGCGCCAGAACCGGCACCCCGGTAGCCCAAGCAAGATTCAGCCCTCCGGGCTGCCAAACCATTTGCGTGAACAACGGGTTGAGATGGTGCGCCAGCGCATAGGGCCACCAAGCGAAGAACCAGATGAATTGCAGTGGCTCGCTGCCGCCGCCCGAGACCATGCCTGTGAGCGGCGTCCCATGCTGCACCGCCGCCCAGGCACAAATCGCGTAAAGCGTCAGCGCGGCCAAATGCCAGGGCCAGAAGCGCTTCAGCACGCCACCTCGCTTGGCTGGCGCAACGTCCGCAGCCAGCAGACGCACAGCGCCAGAAGCCGCACCACCACCCACCACCAGAGATATTCCCGCACGCCCCAGGCCAGCACCTGCGCCGCATATCCCACCATGCCGGCCAGATGACGGAATAGCCCCTCCCACAACAGCAGCAGCACCGCCACCGGCAAAAAGCGCAGATCCGCTGCTTCCGCCGCTCGCAGTCGCATCAGCCCCGGCAGCGTGAGCAGCAGGAAGATGGCGCGGTAATCGAGATTCTGCGCGGCGCAAAAGCAGAAGCCGACCAATATGGCCCCGGCAAGTAGAAACAGATGCTCCGACTCCGACAGACCGCGTAGCTCCTCCTGGTAGCGCGGCGCCAGTTGCAGCGCGGAAACAATACCCGCCAGCACCAGCAGCTTCTGCGCCACCACGATATAGAGCGGCACAAAAGGATAGCTCAGCGCCGCAAAAAAAGCGGCTTGGTCCGGCTCAAGCGTATGCACAGGCAGAAAGGCTAGCAGCGCCAAGCCGAAGGGCACGTTCATCGCCCCAAACACTGCACGGAACGGCAGGCCGCCGGGCAAAATGTCGATGGCCCGCGCCGTGCCCGCGCCATAGGCCCAGAGGTACACACCTCCCGCCGCCGCCAGAACCAGCGTCATCAGCACGATGAAGCGCCGCCTCTCCCGTAGTACCAGCCCCAACAGCACGGCAGGATAAAGCTTCATCGCCGCTGCCAGGGTGAACAACGCATAGCCCAGCGCCGCTAGCCGCGCCCGCAGCAGAAGCAGCAGGCCCGCCACCAACAGCACGAAGATCAGCACATCCAGATTGGCGGTATTCAGCGCCAGCATCACATCGCCCGAACAGAGCCCCAGGCAACGCCAGACAACCCCGCCCCATCCGCGCGCGGGCGGCAACCCCAGGCTGACTAGCAGGAACAGCACGCCGCTAGCCAAACCCAACGGCATGCGCAGGGCCGGGCCGATGCCCAGATCGGCGATGCGCAGCAGCATTGGCGCGTAATTATACACCCCGCCATGCATACAGGGGCTGGGCAGGTACACGTTCACCCCCGCTTTCCAGCATGCCCCAGCCTGCAGCACGGCCATTAGATCGGTGAAGGTGTATAAATTCGGGATCGGGTCCAGCAGCCCGAGCAGCGCCGCATAACCACGCGGAGCCGCAAAGAACAGCAGCATAAACAGCCCGTACAGGGCGGCAGCCACAAGGCTCGGCGCGCAGCGCAGCGCCAGTTCATGGCGTATCCCATGGCCGGTGCACCGCGCCATGCTTGGGTCAGATCTTCGGGTCGGTCAGTCCGGTGGCGCGGATGCGGGCGGCTTCCTCGTCCCAGCCCGCACGCTCGGCCACACGCAGGAACAGATCCACCTTGGTCTCGAACAGGCGCGTCAGCTCCGCCCTGGCCCGCGCGCCGATCTCGCGGATGCGCGAACCGCCAGAGCCGATCAGGATCGCCTTATGCCCAGGGCGGGAGACGTAGATCACCGCGTCGATACGGATACCGTTCTTCTGCTCCTTGAAGCTCTCGGTCTCCACCGTGGTGCCGTAGGGCACTTCGTCGCGGGTTTGCAGGAAGATCTGCTCACGCACGATCTCGGCGGCGAGCAGACGGTCCGGCAGGTCGGTCATCTCGTCCTCGGGGTAAAGGAACGGCCCCTCGGGCAACTTGGCGGTGCAGAAATCCAGCAGCACGTTAATGCCGTCGCCAGTATTGGCGGAGATCATGAATATCTGCTCGAACTCAGCCAGCGCGGCGAGGTCTTGCGTGAGCGGCAGCAGCTTCTGGCGGTCGATCAGGTCGATCTTGTTCAGCACCAGCGCCATCTTGCGGCCCGAAGCGGCGGCCTTGGTCACGATCTCGCGCACGGCGTCCGTCAACCCGGCCTTGGCGTCCACCAGCAGCAGCACATAATCGGCCTCGGCTGCGCCATCCCAGGCGGCGGCGACCATCGCGCGGTCCAGCCGGCGCTTGGGCGAGAAGATGCCTGGCGTGTCCACGAAGAGCATCTGCGCCTCGTTACGCACCAGAATCCCCAGCACGCGCGCACGGGTTGTCTGCGCCTTCGGCGTCACGATGGAGAGCTTCGCTCCCGTCAGGCGGTTGAGCAGCGTGGATTTCCCCGCATTGGGTGCGCCGATCAGCGCAATGAAACCGCATTTCGTCGTCATTCTGGCAATATCTCCAGCAGCATCCGTGCTGCTTCCTGTTCCGCCGCGCGCTTGGCCCCGGCCTTGGCCTCGGCACTCTCCTTGCCCACGCTCACCCGTATCACGAAGAGCGGCGCATGTGAGGGGCCGCTTTGCGACACCACTTCATAAACCGGCAGTTGCTGGGAGCGCTTGAGCGCCCATTCCTGCAGCGCCGTCTTGGGGTCCTTGGGTGGGGCGGCCTGGGCCACGACCACATCCTTCATAACCCGGCGGATAAACGCTTTCGCCGCATCCAGCCCGGCATCCAGATACAGCGCCCCGATCATCGCCTCCAACGCATCGGCCACCACATTTGCCTGGGCGCTCACCCCGCGCTTGGCCTCTCCCGGCGCGACGTTCAGCATATGGGCCACGCCATGAGCCTCGGCGATGGCCGCGAGCGACGGCTTGGAGACAAGTGCCGCCAGACGCGGGCCGAGCTTACCCTCCTGTTCATTGGGAAAGCGCTCGATCAGCCACTCGGCCACCACCAAGCCGAGCACACGGTCGCCGATGAATTCCAGCCGTTCGTTCGAGCCCACCCCCTTGGCCCCGGCGGCGGAGCGGTGGGTAAGCGCCTCGGCCAGCAGCTCGGGGCGGGTGAAATCATGCCCAAGCAGCGCCTGGGCGGAGGTCAACCCGCTCACGTAATGGAGTGCAGCATCCGGCCCCAACGAATCTCGACGGGCCAGTACCAGAACTGCCAGAACGGATGCTTCAGATCGATGGAAAAGAAGATCAGCGAAGCCGGACCGATCACGTTCTCGATGGGCACATAGCCCACTGGACCATCGAGGAAGCGGGAATCCTCGGAATCGTCGCGGTTATCGCCCATCAGGAAGATATCGCCCGCCGGCACGGTGTAAACCGGGGTGTTGTTGGCGAACCCTTCATCGGTGCGCTTGAGGATCTGGTGCACCTTTCCGCCCGGCAGCGTCTCCGTATAGTCGCGGGCCTGCACCGGCGGCCCGTAGGCATCGCTGTCATCGACATAGGTCCCGGCATCGGTGCGCGGCACCTGCTGGCCGTTGATCAGCAACTGGCCGTTGGTCACCTGGATGGTATCGCCCGGCAGGCCGATGACGCGCTTGATGAAATCCTCATCCGGCAGCCCAGGCGGGCGGAACACCACCACATCGCCCCGCTTGGGCGCGCCGCCCGGCCAACGGCCCGAGAAGACATCCGGCGCGAAGGGGAAGGAGAAATGCGAATAGCCGTAGGCGAACTTGTTCACCACCAGATAATCGCCCACCAGCAGGGTCGGCACCATGGAACCGGAGGGGATATAGAACGGTTCGAACAGGAAGGTGTGGATGCCAACGGCGATCAGCCCGGCATAGACTATGGTTTTGACGAATTCGATAAAACCGCCGGAATGCTGCGCGTTGCGTGCCATCTATATGCCAATCCTCGAAACTTGGCGCATCAAACCCGGCACTGGCGGCTTGTCAAGGAAACGCCTTACTCCACCCGCCGGAAGAACCGCCCCGGCCGCAGTTTGAGACCGTGCGCGCGCGGGTCCAGCGCCACCAGCACCAGCACGGCTCGGCCGATCACGTCCCGCTCGGGCACGTAGCCCACGGGCCCGTCGAGGAAGCGCGAATCCTCGGAATTGTCGCGATTGTCGCCTAGCAGGAAGAGATCGCCCGGCGGCACGGTGTAAACCGGCGTGTTGTTGGCAAAGCCGTCATCCGCCACCTTGAGGATGGGGTAGCTCCGCCCCCCCGGCAGGGTTTCGGTGCAGATCCGGGCCACCACCGGACCCGCCCCGCTTTCGTCCTCGTAATGGCCCGCGTCGGCGCACGGCACTTGCTGGCCATTGAGGAACAGCCGCCCGGCCTTGAGCTGCACGCTATCGCCCGGCAGGCCGATGACGCGCTTGACCAGCACTTCGCCCGAGCCGGTGGGCGAGGCGAAGACCAGCACTTCACCCCGCCGGAACGGGCCGTGGAGGAATTTGCTGACGATCAGGCAATCCCCCGGCAGCAGTTCCGGAACCATGCTCCCCGAGGGAATCCAGTACGGCGCGAACAGGAAGTGGCGCACGCCCACCGCCACGGCCAGGGCGATGGCCAATGTCCTCAGCACCTCCCCCAGCCTTAGCGTCTGTTTCACAACTCTACTCCGGCGGCCCTTTAGCCGCGTTTTTCTGCACTCCGGTGCTCACGTACCTTAAGCACGCTCGGCTCCGGCACTCAAAAATCACGCCTAACCGCCTCGCCGGAGCGAGTTCTTAAACAGCCTCTCAAGCGCCGCATTACATTAAATAACCATCTGTAATCTGCCGCTTTCAATCCCGGCGCTTGCGGCGTGTCAACAAATGGGTACAGAGAGGCCCGCATTTGCCAGCACAGCACGGAGACCGATTCGCCCATGCTCAAGACCAACGGTTTGTCCCGCGCCGCCCTTGCCGCCGCGCTGGTCTTCGCCAACGCCGCCGCGGCCAAGACTCACCACGCCGTCGATAACGGCCCCCACACCGCTTCCGCCCAGGCGGACAAGATCGGCGCCACCGCCGCGCCCACCGGCCCGGCGCCGGTGCCGGATTCCCCGGCGGGCGATAAATCCACTCCCGTGCCGCCCACGCTGCCGGACATGACGGCCTATGTGCTGATGGACGCCGCCACCGGCGCCATCCTGGCCGAGGCCGCGCCGCATATGCAGCTCCCCCCCGCCAGCCTGACCAAGCTTATGACGGCGCACATCGTCTACAAGGCGCTGCACAGCGGCGGGCTGAAGCTGGACCAGACCGTGCCGGTCTCGGTCGATGCGTGGCACCAGCAGGGCTCCACCATGTTCATCGACCCGACCTCGGTCGTTACCGTGGACCAACTCCTGCACGGGCTGATCATCGACTCGGGTAACGACGCCGCCACCGCCCTGGCTGAGCAGGTGGCCGGCTCCACCGATTCCTTCGTGCAAATGATGAACAAGGAGGCCGCCAATATCGGCCTCACCGATACCAACTACGTCAACCCCACCGGCCTGCCCGACCCCGCACTGCACACCTCGGCCATGGACGTGGCGCTGCTCTCCCGCGCCATCCTGCAGGAGGAGCCGGAGATCCTCGATATCTCCAAGCAGCAGAGCTACACCTACAACAACATCACCCAGGCGAGCTGGAACCCGGTGCTGGCCAAGGACCCCACCGTGGACGGCCTCAAGACCGGCCTGACCAAGGAAAGCGGCCATTGCATCGACGTCACCGCCCAGCGCGGCAGCATGCGGCTGATCGCCGTGGTCACCGGCGGGCCGACCTGGGGCGAAAGCACCGCCGCCATCGAGACGCTGCTCGCCTACGGCCAGAAATTCTTCACCGACACGAAGATCGCCACCGCGAACCAGCAGATCGACACGCTCACCAGCGACGCGCTGGATAGCGGCAGCGTGCCCGTCGGCCCGGCGCAGGACGTGTTCCTCACCCTGCCCGCCGACGCCGCCAACAGCGTGACCCACAGCATCACCTACACCGCCGACCTCACCCCTGGCGTGACCAAGGGCGAGACGCTGGGCAGCGTGACCTACACCGCCAACGGCAAAACCCTGGCCACCGTGCCGGTGCTGGCCCTGGCGGATTCGCCGCAGGCGAGCTTCTTCACCAAAATCAAACGTAAGCTGAGCAAGTATCTATGAGCGACACCCTCCCCGACCGCCTCTCCATCGACCCGGACAGCGCCTTCTTCAACGAGAAGCTGCTGGAGCGGGGCATCGGCATCCGTTTCAACGGGGTCGAGAAAAACAATGTCGAGGAATATTGCGTCTCCGAAGGCTGGGTGCGCGTGGCCGCCGGCAAAACCACCGACCGTCACGGCAAGCCGCTGACCATGAAGCTCAAGGGCAAGGTTGAAGCTTATTTCCGTGACGACGCCGCGGGCTAAGAAAGTCGTGGGGGCTTTTTGAAAAAAGCCCCCACACCTGCAAAAAACTTTTAGAACTTAGCCGGGCCGCTTCATATCGAGGCGGGTTTCCGGCAGCACTTCGGCATATGCCGTGGCGCCTCCCGCGCGCAGCAGAATACGTGCGCTGAACGTGTCGAATACCCCATCCACGATCAGATGCGGGGCAATATGCACGCCCACCACTTCCCCCAGTACCAGCCACGCCTCGGCGGGCTGCCCTTGCCAGCCCTTGAGCTGCACGATCTCCGCCACCTTGCACTCGAAATTCACCGGGCTCGCCGCCACGCGTGGCGGCTGCACGAGGTTCGCGGGCGCCTTTTCCAGCCCGGCTAAAGTGAATTCATCCACCCCATAAGCCGCCGTGGCTGAGGTCGCGTTCATCGCCTCGGCCAGCTCCCGCGTGGCGAGGTTCCATACGAACTCCCCGGTCTCCCGAACATTGCGCAGCGTGTCCTTGGCGCCGATGCTGGAGAAGCCGATAATCGGCGGGTGATAACAAAAGGCATTGAAAAAGCTGTATGGTGCCAAATTCACCGAACCATCCGCACCGCGTGAGGAGATCCAGCCAATTGGGCGCGGCCCGACGATGGCGTTGAACGGATCGTGCTTCAGCCCGTGCCCTTTGGCCGGTTCGTAGAAATGGTCCTGCTCCATGCCCCCCTATGTGGCACCGCCACCGCCGGGCTCAAGCCTTCTCGGTGAATTCCGTCTCCCGGTAACGACACACCTGATCGCCACCGAACAGCCTTGCATCGGCCAGCGCCTGGGTGGCGCGGCGGGTGAGCTCCTGCGGGTTATAGAGGTCATCTGGCCCGCTGAAGGCCGCAGCCCCGCCGCTTAATGTCAGCAGCCCGCCCTCGCGCACATCGTCGGGCAGGGCCAAAGCCCGCACCGCCTCGGCAATCTTTTGCGCCACGCACTCCGCCCCGGCGGCATCGGCCAACGGCAGTAGTACGGCGATTTCCGTCTTGCTGTAACGAGCGACGAGATCGCCCGTACGGCGCGGTACAGCCCGCACCGCCTCGCCCACGCCGCGCAGGCAGGCATCGGCGGATTTGCGGCCGTGGCGCGCCGTGTAGCGAGCGAATTGGTCGATCTCGATCAGCACCAGCCCAAGCGGCATCTTGCTGCGTACGGCGCGCTTGAACTCGTAGCCCAGGCTGGCATCGAACTGCTTGCGGCTGAGCAGGCCGGTGAGTTCGTCCACGGTACCATCCTCCAACCCGGCATGGGCAGGCGGATGCGTCTCGGCCCTGCGGGTCTCAGTCACATCCACCATCACGCCCTGCACCGCCTCCACGTCCCCGAAGCGGCCACGCAGCGCCTGGGCGCGCAGCACCACGTTGCGGATCTCGCCATCCGGGCGGCGCAGCTTGGCCGTTACATCAAACTCGCCGCCTTTTTCCATGACTTCGCGCAGCAGCGCCCCGATGCGCGCGCCATCCAGCGGATGAAATGCCGCGAGTGCCGAGTCCAGCCGTGGGCGGTAATGCTCGTGCCACAGGCCATGGATGCGGAACACCTCATCCGACCATGTCAGCGTTTGCCCCGGCACGGCGAGGCGCCAATGCCCGACATGCCCGGCCTGCTCAGCCTTGGCCAGCCAGAAACGCGCTTCCTCGGCGGCGGCTTCCGCCCGGCGCGCCCGCGCCTCCAGCCGCCGGTTGAGAACCTGGGCCCGCCCCTCCCGCAACCGCCGCGCCACCGGCCAGAACACGGCGGGCAGCGCCAGCAGGCAAAGTGCCGCGGTAAAGTTCAGCATGTAATTCAGCTCAACCCAGCACAGCGGAGCGGTGGCGATGGCCAGTGTCTCCACCAGGGCGCCGGAGAGCAGCGCAATCATCAGTGTCGTGCGCTGTTCACCCACAACGCTGTCCTCGGTCGCGGTGGAGAGGTCGTTAACCACATAGGCCATGGCGAGAAACGCGCTCGCCGCCATCGTATCTACGATCGTATCCGCAATCATGCCGCCTCCGCCGGAAGGAACTGGTTAACAAAGCATTCCTTCCTGAGCATGGGGCGACAAAGTTAAGTGGCGGCTAATGGCTCCGCGGAAATAATCACTTGCGCGTAGGCATAGGGATATTCATCGGTCAGCGAGAGGAAAATGCGCGGCGCATGGCCGGGCGGGGTGATGGCGTGCAGCCGCTCCAGCGCCCCGCCATGCAACTCCAGTGTCGGCTGGCCGGATTGCAGGTTGACCACGCGCAGATCCGAGAGAAACACGCCATGGCGGAACCCGGTACCGAGCGCCTTGGCGCAGGCCTCCTTGGCGGCGAAGCGCTTGGCGTAGCTCGGCGCGCGGAAATGCGCCCGGCGTTCGGAGCGGGCGCGCTCCACCTCGGAGAACACACGCAGGGTGAAGCGCTCGCCATGCTTTTCCAGCGCCGCCTCGATCCGCCTTATGTCGCAGATATCGGAACCGAGCCCGAGGATCATGCCCGCTCGCGCTCGACCTGCGCGATCCCCGAGGTGCCGCGCAGCCCGGCGATCACCTGGTTGAGATGGCGCGCGTCGCGCACCTCCACATCCACCAGCGTCTCGAAGAAATCCTGCTGCCGGTTCACGACCTTCAGATTGGCGATGGCGCCGTCCTGCTTGGCCACAGCGTTGGTGAGGCTGGCCAGGGCGTTGGGGCCGTTATTGGCGATGACGCTGATGCGCCCGGTGAATTTCTGCGTCTTCGGGTCCATCTTGGCGATGCTCGCCGTATCCCAATCGATGTCGATGAACCGCTCCGGCGTCGCCGCGAAGGTCTCCAGCGTGGCGCAATCCTTGGCGTGCACGGTCACGCCCTTGCCGGTGGTGACGATGCCGACGATCTTATCCCCCGGCAGCGGATGGCAGCACCCGGCGTAATGCACATCCATGCCCGCGACGATGCCGGTGATTGGCATGCCATAATCGGCCTTGGCCCCGCTGCTGCGCGGCGAGCGCGCGGTGAGCGCCCCGCCCATGAAGGCCGGCAGCATGCGCGGGGCACGTGGGGCGCGCAGCTCCGGGTAGGCGGCGTTGATCACGTCCTTGGCGCCGATAATGCCGGTGGCGACGGCAACGTAGAGATCGTCCACGCTCGCCTGCTTCAGCGCCTTCAACACCGGCTCCAGCACTTTTTCGGAACCGTCCACGCCCTCCTGACGGAAGGCCTTGGCCAGGATGGACTTGCCCGCGTCGCGGTGCGCGTCGCGCATCTGCTGGGCGAGGAAGCGGCGGATGCGCGCCCGCGCCTTGCCTGTCGTGACAAACCGCTCCCAGGCCGGAGACGGTGTGCCCCCGCGCGCGGTGAGGATTTCCACCTGGTCGCCGTTCTGCAGCTCGTAACGCAGCGGCATCAGCCGCCCGTTGATGCGCGCCCCCACGCACGTATCGCCGATCTGCGAATGCACGGCATAGGCGAAATCCACCGAGGTCGCGCCGCGCGGAAGCTGGATGAGCTGCCCCTTGGGCGTGAAGCAGAACACCTGGTCCTGGTACAGTTCCAGCTTGGTGTTCTCTAGAAATTCATCGGGCGCGGAGTTTTCGAGAATTTCCAGCAGGTCCTGCACCCAGCGGAATTTCTGCACATCGCCAGCCGAGGCATCCGACTGCTTATACAGCCAATGCGCAGCAACACCGGCTTCCGCCACCGCCTGCATCTCCGGCGTGCGGATCTGGATCTCGATCTTCTGGTTGCGCGGCTGGCGCAGCGTCACGCCCGTGTGCAAAGACTGATAGCCGTTGGTCTTGGGCGTGGAGATATAGTCCTTGAACCGCCCGGCGATGACCGGATAGGCGGCATGAATGGCCCCCAGCGCCACATAGCAATCCGCGCGGCTGGGCACGATGATGCGGAAGGCCATGATGTCCGAAAGCTGCTCAAAGGCAACGTTACGGCGCTGCATCTTCTGCCAGATGGAATAGGGCGATTTCTCGCGCCCCGCGATTTCCACCACACTCACGCCCGCCTCCTGACAGACATTGGTCAGCTCCCGGCGCACCTCCTCGATGACATCCGCCCCCTGCCCGCGCAGGAAGTTCAGGCGCGCCTGAATGGTCTCATAGGCCTCGGGGTCGATCTCGGCGAAGGAGCGCGTCTGCAGCTCGGTCTTTACCGCCTCCATGCCGATGCGCTCGGCCAGCGGGGCGTAGATCTCCATCGTCTCGCGCGCGATCCGCTGGCGCTTATGCGCCGCCGAGATTGCGCCGATGGTGCGCATATTGTGCAACCGGTCCGCGAGCTTCACGATGAGCACGCGGATATCCTTGCTCATCGCCAGCACGAGCTTGCGAAAATTCTCCGCCTGCTTGGTGCGGTCCGATTGCAGCTCGAGACGGGTCAGCTTGGTGACGCCATCCACCAGCCCGGCGATTTCGGGGCCAAACCGCTTCTGCAGATCGGCTAGGCTGACGGAGGTGTCCTCCACCGTGTCGTGCAGCAGCGCGGTGATGATGGAGGCGGCATCGAGCTTATAGCCGGCGAGGATGTTCGCCACGGCCAGCGGATGGGTGATGTACGGCTCGCCATTATCGCGCTTCTGCGCGGCATGAGCCTGCTCGGCCACGCCATAGGCGTCATCGATGAGCGCCGGATCAGCCTTGGCGTCGTATGAGGCTACACGCGCCAAAAGCCCGCGCAGCTCCGGGTGGAACTGCGGCGGGCTAGCGGACAGCCCTTCAGGCAGGCAGGACAGGCTCAAGCCACGGCAGCCCGTCCGCATACGGGGTTACCGGCGGGAGGACTTGCCGCCGAGCTCGGCCTCGATCGCGGCCTGGATATCCTCGGGAGACATGATCTCCTCGCCCTCGGCGGCCATGGCGGCGGCCTCTTCCTCGGCGGAGACATCCTGCAAGCCGAAAATATTCTGCTCGGTGGGGATCAGGTCCACCACCTCCTCGTCCACGGGCTCCGGCTCCGGCACGCGGGACAGGCCCTTGACCAGATCCTGCTCCAGTTCCGGCAGAGCAAGGGTTTCCTCGGCGATCTCGCGCAGAGCGACGACCGGGTTCTTGTCGTTATCCCGGTCGATGGTCAGCTGCTCGCCACGGCTGATGTTACGGGCGCGCTGCGCGGCCAACAGAACCAGCTCGAAGCGGTTGGGCACTTTTTCAACGCAGTCTTCAACGGTTACGCGGGCCATAAACAAAGCTCCAGGCAGAAAATTGAACGGTTGCCTTAACCCGCGCGCAGGCGCGATGCAAGTGTTTATGGCTTTTAGGCCGGCTCATCCTCATGCCAGGGCTGCAACGACTGCGGGGGCAGCTCGGCCAGCAAGGTGGTCACGCTCCGGCGCAGCGTGGGGTGGCGCCAGGCGGGGGCGACATCCAGCAGCGGGCGAAGCACGAAGGCGCGCAAATGCGCCCGGGGATGCGGCAGCACCGGGTCCGGCACGGCGCGGATGATGCCATTGAGGTCGATAATGTCGAGGTCCAGCGTGCGCGGGGCGTTGGGGATGGAACGCTCTCGGGCGAACCGTTCCTCGATCCCGTGCAGCGTCGCCAGCAGCTCGGCGGGGGGGATGTCACCTTCCATGCGGATCATGCCGTTGCAGTAATCCGGGTCCTCGGTACGGGGGATGGCGGCGGTGCGGTACCAGGGAGACAGCGCCACGAATTCAAGCCCAGGAATGGCACGGACGGCCTCTGCGGCGGCCTGACAGGTCTCCAGCGGCGACTCGCCTTCCGGCCCTGGCAGGTTGGCGCCGATGGCAATCAATATCATATCTAAGAAAATACCTTTCTCTGGCCCCGTCCCGGCTGGCTTAATCGACGGGACCTTTCTAACATTATCCGCAGCGATGTATATCCGCCTTAACGCCTATTTCATGAGAAGCACAAAAGCATGACCCGTTTTTCGTCCCAGGAACGAACCGCGCTGTTTATCGACGGGGCTAATCTATACGCCGCGACTCGCAGCCTGGGCTTCGATATCGATTACCGGAGGTTGCTCGACTACTTTGGCGCGAAAACCAATCTGCTACGTGCCTATTATTATTCCGCCCTGCTGGAGACTGAAGAGTACTCCCCGTTGAAACCTCTAACAGACTGGCTCGCCTATAACGGGTATAGCCTAGTCACCAAACCGGCCAAGGAATTCACCGACGCGCTGGGCCGCCGCCGGATCAAAGGCAATATGGATATCGAACTGGCGATCGACATGCTGGAGCTCGCACCAAAACTCGACCATGCGATTCTGTTCTCGGGCGACTCCGATTTCCGCCGCCTCGTCGAGGCCGTGCAGCGCAAGGGTGTGCGCGTCTCGGTCGTTTCCACTATCCGCACCTCCCCGCCGATGATCGCCGACGAACTGCGCCGCCAAGCCGACCAATACGTGGAACTGGCCGACATCGCGCCGGAATTCACGCGGCGGCCCCAGGAAGGCCGTACCCGCCAGCGTGACGACGACGAAGCGTGATGCCCGGCCACGACTGCACGCTCTGCCCGCGCCTCGTGGCGTACCGGGAGAGCAACCGCCGCGCCATTCCGCATGGCTTCAACGGCCCCGTGCCGAGCTTTGGCCCCTCCACAGCCCGCCTGCTGATTGTGGGCCAGGCCCCTGGCGTGAACGGCGCCAACACCACCGGCCGCCCCTTTACCGGCGATGTCGCGGGGCGCCTGCTCTATGCCACGCTGCTGAAGACGGGCTTCGCCAGCGGCAGCTACGAGGAGCGCGCCGATGATGGGCTGAAGCTGCATGACTGCCGGGTGACCAACGCGGTGCGCTGCGCCCCGCCGCAGCACAAGCTGCAGACGGTGGAAATCAACACCTGCCGCCCCTTCCTGGCCGAGGAGATCGCCTCCATGCGTAAGCTGCGCGTTTTCCTGGCCATCGGGCGGGAGCCGCATGAGGGCATTCTGCGCGTGCTGGGGCTGAAGCCAGCCGCCTACAAGTTCGCCCATGGGTCGATGCACGAGCTGCCGAACGGGTTGATATTGGCCGACAGCTTCCACACCTCGCAGTACAACGTGAACACCGGGCGGCTGACCGCGCCGATGTTCGAGGCCGTCGTGGAAGAGATCAGGGCGCGGCTAAATTAACAAAAGTTTCTGGGCTGCTTAGCGTGCCACTGTTCAAGCGCGCTGAGTAGTATAGCCACGAAAAACGCCGCCTTTTTGTAAAAAGGCGGCGCCCGGAAAATTTTGTAACTTTTACCTGCTCCGCAGCAGCCTGGCTTTATCTCTCTGCCAGTCGCGGGCCGCCGCCGCTTGGCGCTTGTCGGCCTTTTGCTTGCCCTCCGCGATGCCCAACGTCACCTTGGCCAGTCCACGGTCGTTGAAATGGATATCCAGCGGCACGATGGTCTGCCTCTCGCGCGCGATGGCTCCGAAGATCTGGTTGCGCTCCTTGCGCTTTACCAGCAGCTTGCGAATGGCGCGCGTCTCGAAGCGCGACAGCACACCGCCCTGGTATTCGGGGATATACATGTTGAACAAGTATAGCTCACCATCGCGCTCGCCGGCCCAGGCCTCGTTCAACGTGGCCCGGCCCATGCGTAACGACTTCACCTCCGGCCCCTTCAGCACGATCCCGGCCTCGATGGTGGAGAGGATCTTGTAGTCGAACCGGGCCTTGCGGTTCTGCGCGGCGATGCCGTGCGAGATCAGGCCCGATTTTTTCGTGTCCTTGCTCAATGCAGCAGGCCGACTTCCAGCATCGCCGCCTTCACGCGCGCGGCACTGGCATCGGAGATAGGCACCAGCGGCAGGCGGACATTGTTGGTGCCGAAGCCCAGCAGCGAGGCCGCGTATTTCACCGGCCCCGGATTGCTCTCGCAGAACATCGCGTCGTGCAGCGGCAGCAGGCGCATCTGGATCTCCAGCGCGCCCTTGGTGTCGCCCTTGGCCCAGGCCTGATGCAGCTCGGCGCACAAACGCGGCGCGACATTGGCGGTGACGGAGATACAGCCATGCCCGCCACTGGCCAGATAGCCGAGAATCGTATGGTCCTCGCCCGAGAGCTGAATGAAATCCGCCCCACAGGCGCGGCGCGTATGCAGCGGGCGGGTAAGGTTGGCCGTCGCGTCCTTCACGCCGGCAATGTTCTTGATCTCGGCAAGGCGTGCCATCGTCTCCACGCTCATGTCGATCACCGAGCGGCCGGGGATGTTGTAGATGATCACCGGAATATCGATGGCCTGGGCGATCGCCTGATAATGGCGGAACAGCCCTTCCTGCGTCGGCTTGTTGTAATACGGGGTGACGACGAGCACGCCATCCGCCCCTGCCTTCTGCGCGTGCTGCGCCAAGCCAATAGCCTCGGCCGTGGAATTGGAGCCCGCACCGGCCATCACCGGCACGCGGCCCTTGGCGCTGGCCACGGCTAGTTCCACCACCCGTTTATGTTCCTCATGGCTCAGCGTGGGTGATTCGCCGGTGGTGCCAACCGGGACCAGCCCGTTGGTGCCTTCGGCGATCTGCCAGTCGATCAGACGGGTATAGGCATCTTCGTCGATGCGCCCGTCCTCGTGCATGGGGGTGACCAGAGCGGTCAGCGAGCCGTGAAACATTTTTACTCTTTCTCCTGTGGCTCCCCACGTAATCCGCGTATCGCCATGCTGCAAGCGGGTTTGGCCCCGATGTGCGGCGCTGCTACACTATGGCACATGAAGTTCCTGGCCGCCTTGCCGTTTCTCGCCCTGCCCGCGCTTGCCTGCGCGCAGACCGCTGCCACCCCGCAGATCATGACCGATGTGCATAATGGCGACTTTACCGACGCGGCCACCCTGGCCCAGCAGACGGGCGATCCGCTGATGGTCAAGCTCGTCACCTTCTTCCGCCTGACCGATCCCGGCGGCGGCACGGCGGACGAGATCAACCAGTTCATCGCCGAGAACCCGGACTGGCCGGAACAAGGCCTGCTCGCCCTGCGCGCCGCCCAGGCCGCAGGGCTGCCGCCGCAGGCCGCCGAGCCCACGCCGGATTTTATCACCCAGGTCGAGGCGCTGCATACCGCCGGGCAGGACATCCAGGCCGCGCGTAACTGGCAGGAGCAGGGCCAAGCTGCCTTCAACGCCGCCGATGCCGCCCAGCGCCTAATGTTCTGGCCCGACCAGAACCGCCTCGCCCGCGCCCTGCTAAGCGCAGGCGACGCCAAGGACGCCTATGCCGTGGTCAACGCCGTCACCCCGCCAGCCAGCGCACGGGAGCAGAATGCCGACCGCGACTTCCTCGCCGGTTTTCTACTCCTGCGCTTCCTGCACCAGCCGGATCAGGCTGCCACCTGGTTCCGTGCCCTGGCCACAGTGTCTCCGGCTGTCATCACCCAGGCCCGCGCCTATTACTGGCTCGCCCGCACCGAGAGCGGCGCCGCCGCCACGGCTGACTATACCCGCGCCGCCGCCTATCCCAGCACCTTCTACGGCCAGCTCGCCAATTTCGCCCTCGGCGGGTCGGATACCGACATGGCCGGGCGCATCCAGAGCGCGCAGGAGACCGATTTCTCCGCCGCCGACGCGCTGAGCTTCGGCCTGATGGAACTGCCTCGCGCCGCCGTGCTGCTGATCCAGATGAACGACACGCATGACGCCGTGATGTTCCTCAACAAGCTCGGCCAGACGGCGGGGGACGACAAATCCCGCGTGATGGCCGCCAAGCTGGCGCTGGGGCTGGGGTTGCCGCAATCGGCTGTGTCCATCGCCCGCAGCGCGGGCATTGCCGGACAGACAATGCTGCCGGATGGCTGGCCCAACCCGTACGCCCCACCCAGCAGCGGGCTGGAGCCCGCCGTGGCGGACGCTATCATGCGCCAGGAGAGCAGCTTCGACCCCAGCGTGATTTCCGGCGCTGGCGCGGTGGGCCTGATGCAGCTGATGCCCGAAACCGCCCGCCGCACCGCCAAGAGGGCGGGCATCCCCATGGGCAATCTGTTTGATCCGCAGAGCAACATGGCGCTGGGCTCGGCCTATCTGGCGCAGGAGGTGGCGAATTTCGGCAATTGCCTGCCGCTGGCCATCGCCGCCTATAACGCCGGGCCGACCAATGTCTCCCGCTGGCTGAGCCAGAATGGCGACCCGGAGCTGGGCTCGCAGGCTGGCGGGGCGGATATTCTCGACTGGATCGAGGAAATCCCCTTCAACGAAACCCGCAACTACGTGGAGCGCGTGCTGGAAAACGCCACCATCTACCGTGCCACGCTCAATGGCTCTGCCCCCTCCCCGCTTGACCCGTGGATGAAGTCATGAACCCCTGGCGCTTTCTCGCCGCCGGCTTCGGCTCCGGTTACGCTCCCAAGGCCCCCGGCACGTTTGGCTCGGCGGTGGGGCTGGCGTTGGGCTGCGCGCTACTGCATCTGGGGCATCTGCCACTGCTGTTCGGCATCGTCATCGCCACCGCGGTGGGCGTGTACGCCGTATCCCGCCTGCCGGAGAAAAACGACGACCCGAAATGGGTGGTTATCGACGAAATCGCCGGGCAGATGATCCCGCTTCTGGCGCTCTACGACGTTAGCGTCTGGGGCGCGCTGCTCAGTTTCGCGCTGTTCCGTCTGTTCGACATCCTCAAGCCCGGCCCCGTCGCCTGGGCCGATAAGCGGGCCGATGAATACGGCATCATGGGCGACGACATCATCGCTGGGCTGATGGCCTGGGTGGTGATGCTCGCGCTGCATCTTGTCTCGCCACTATGAACACCGCGCGCCTCGTGGCCCTGTACAAGCAAAAGGGCCTCACCATGGCGACAGCCGAAAGCTGCACCGGCGGGCTGGTGGCCGCTTCCATCACGACCGTCCCTGGTGCGTCCTCCGTGTTCACCCACGGCTTCGTCACCTATGCCAATGCCGCCAAGGCGCAGATGCTCGGCGTACCGGAGGATATGCTGGACATGGCCGGTGCGGTCTCCGAGCCGGTGGCGCGAGCCATGGCGGAGGGAGCCAGGGCGCGGGCGGGGGTGGATGTGGCAGTGGCCATCACCGGCATTGCCGGGCCGGATGGCGGCACTTTAGAGAAACCCGTCGGCACTGTCTGGTTCGGGCTTGCCGGACCAGCAGAAAGCCTTACCTACCACAAGATTTTTCACGGCAACCGCGATGAGATCCGCACGCAGAGCGTATCTTTCGCGCTGAAACTGCTGGAGCAGGAAGGGGAGAAGATATGAGCAAAAATCTCGCCGTTTGGGAAAAAGCCAAGCGTGAAGGCCGCAAGATGACGATGATCACGGCCTATGACTATCCCTTCGCCCGGCTGGCCGACGCTGCCGGGGTGGATGCCGTGCTGGTGGGTGACAGCCTGGGCATGATGGTGGCGGGCGAGGCAGACACCCTGCCCGTCTCGCTGGAGCAGATGGAGTATCACACCCGCATCGTCGCCAAGGGCATTACCCGCGCGCTGGTGATGGCCGACCTGCCCTTCGGCAGCTTCGAGGAATCTCCCGCCCAGGCCTTCCGCGCCTCCGCCCGGCTGCTCAAGGCCGGAGCTGATATCGTGAAGCTTGAGGGGGGCGCGCCGATGGTGGAGACGGTCTCCTTCCTCTCCCAGCGCGCCATTCCGGTCTGCGCGCATATCGGGCTCACGCCGCAGCATGTGCGCCAGCTTGGCGGCTTCAAGCGCCAGGGCAAGACGGCCGATGCCGCAGCCCGGCTGATCGAGGACGCACTGGCCCTGGCCGAAGCCGGGGCGCGCATGGTGCTGATGGAGGCCATCCCGTCCGAGCTTGCCACCGAGATCACAAAGCGGGTGCCGGTGCCGACCATCGGCATTGGCGCCGGTAATGGCACAGACGGCCAAGTGCTGGTGCTGCACGACGTGCTGGGCCTGAACCCGGACAAGGCCCCAGGCTTCGCCAAGCGCTATCTGGATGGTGCGGATCTTGTGCAGACAGCCCTCAGCCAATACGCCGAAGAGGTGCGCGGCAGCATATTTCCGCAGGGCTGAAATGCAGCCTACTCGGCTTTGATATTGCCGAGGTATTGCGAGAGGTAACGCGCGGAACCCAGCTGGTTGATCAGATCACGCTGGGTTTCGAGGAAGTCGATATGCACTTCCTCGTCATGCATGAGCTGCTCGAACAGATCGCGCGTCACCAAATCCTTCGCCGAATGGCAATAATGCGCGGCATCGGCGTAAAGATTGCGCGCCTCGATTTCAGCATGCAGATCGTTCACCACCATGTCCGGCACCTGGGAGCCGATATGCAGCGCCCCAAGCGTCTGCATGTTCGGATGGCCTTCCAGAAACAGTGTGCGTGCGATCAGCAGATCGGCGTGGCGCATTTCCTCTATCGATTCCGCCCGCCATCGTGCGGCGAGCTCCTTGAAGCCCCAATTCTCCAGCATCCGGTAGTGCAGCCAATACTGGTTCACCGCCGTCAGTTCGTGGCGTAACGCTTCGTTCAGGTACTCGATAACTTTTGGATCGCCTTTCATGCCGCATCTCCGTGCGCTTAAGTGGGCCAAACTCATTTGGCCCACTTCGCAGCGGATTCAAGAGTGGTGCGGCGTGAAGACTTACGCCGGCAACGCGCCCGGCGGGAGTTCCGGCTTGGGCGTGGCCGTGGGCACGGAGGAGCGGCGGTTATCCTGCATCGGCTCGTCCACCACCTTGCGGATGATCTTCTCGCCACGCAGCACCTGCTGGATCTCATCGCCCGAAAGCGTCTCGTATTCCAGCAGCCCCTTGGCCAGGGCTTCCAGATCGTCCCTGCGCTCGGTGAGGATGCGCTTGGCCTCGGCATAGGCGTGATCGACGAAGGCGCGGACCTCGTTGTCGATCTCGCGCGCCGTCGCTTCGGAGACGCTCTTGTTCTGCATCACGGAGTGACCCAGGAACACCTCCTGCCCATTATCGCCATAGGAGACCATGCCGAGCTTCTCGGACATGCCCCATTCGGTGATCATGCGTCGCGCCGTATCGGTCGCCATCTTGATGTCGCCGGAGGCGCCGTTGGAGACCTTCTCCGGCCCGAACACCAGTTCCTCCGCGGCACGCCCGCCCATGGCCATGATCAGCTGTTGCAGCAGCTTGAGCTTGCTCACGGAGTAGCGGTCGCCCTCGGGCAGGCTCATCACCATGCCCAGCGCGCGCCCGCGCGGAATGATGGTGGCCTTGTGCACCGGGTCGCACTCCGGCAGCGAGATGGAGCAGATGGCATGCCCCCCCTCGTGATAGGCGGTCATGGTCTTTTCTGCGTCGGACATCACCAGCGAGCGGCGTTCAGCGCCCATCAGCACCTTGTCCTTGGCGCTCTCGAACTCCGCCATGGCGACCACGCGCTTGCCGATGCGCGCGGCGAGCAAAGCCGCCTCGTTCACCAGATTGGCGAGATCCGCGCCGGAGAAGCCCGGCGTACCGCGAGCGATGGTCTTGGGGTCGACATCCGAGGCCAGGGGCACCTTGCGCATATGCACGCGCAGGATCTTCTCGCGCCCGGTCACATCCGGGTTGGGCACCACCACCTGACGGTCGAAACGGCCCGGACGCAGCAGCGCCGGGTCCAGCACATCCGGCCGGTTGGTGGCGGCGATCAGGATCACGCCCTCGTTGGACTCAAATCCGTCCATCTCCACGAGCATCTGGTTCAGCGTCTGCTCGCGCTCATCGTTGCCGCCGCCCAGGCCGGCGCCACGATGGCGGCCGACGGCGTCGATTTCGTCGATGAAGATGATGCAGGGCGCGTTCTTCTTGCCCTGCTCGAACATGTCGCGCACGCGGGATGCACCCACACCGACGAACATCTCCACGAAATCGGAGCCCGAAATAGTGAAGAACGGCACGTTCGCCTCACCCGCGATGGCGCGGGCCAGCAACGTCTTACCCGTGCCGGGCGGGCCGACGAGCAGGCACCCCTTGGGGATCTTGCCACCCAGGCGCTGGAATTTCTGCGGATCGCGCAGGAATTCAACGATCTCCTGCAACTCGCCCTTGGCTTCGTCGATACCGGCGACATCCTCGAAGGTCACGCGCCCCTGCTTTTCGGTGAGCAGCCGCGCGCGGGATTTGCCGAAGCCCATGGCCCGTCCGCCGCCGCCCTGCATCTGGCGCATGAAGAATATCCACGCCCCGATCATCACCAGAATCGGCAGCCAGGAGATCAGCATGCGCACATAGGGGTTGCCGGAATCCTCGGGCTTGGCAGTCACGTTCACCCCGGCCGAGACCAGCTTGGGTACCAGATTCGGGTCTTCCGGCGCGTAGGTCTCAAAGCCGTTGCCGTCCTTGGTAGTGCCAGCGATATCCTGCCCGGTGATGGTGACCTTGGCCACCTGACCGTTGTTCACCTCGTCCAGGAAGCTGGAATAGGCAATCTGCGAGGTGTTCCCCTGCTGGCTGGAGGGCTGCAGCACGTTGAACAGCACAACCAAAACCAGTGCAACAACCACCCAAAGCGCAATATTTCGACCCAGATTATTCATCTAAGACTAGTCCAATTCCTTCAATGTCCGCGGCCATGCGGTGCATACACAGGCTCCCATGGCCACTAGATGGGTATTCTGCACCGTTTTCCCATATCTGCACAAATAAATTGGCCATACGCGGTAAACGGGTAGGCTGTAACCGGCACGGCAGGCGAAAACCAGACAGGAACGGGAAACCGAATGTTACCATCAGCCCCCCGCAATGCCGGCATGGCGCGCAACACCACGGACGGCAAATCGTTATATCTTCGAAATTTTTCTGCGTCCACACCCAACGCGCCCAGGTTGTCCCCCCCCCCAGGTTCGGCCAGCAGAGTGAACCGCCCATCCCAGCGCGCGCCCTGAATGGCTGTCACAGCCGGGGCGCACGCGGCGGACTCACGCGCCAGCAGCCAGCCGGGACCAAGCCTACCAGCTGGGAGGAGTCTCACTCCTCCCAGCGTGGCGGGCCGAAGCCTACCCGCCAGCGCCGCCACCCGCTCTTGGCGCGGCGGGTAGAGCGTGCCGCTCAAGGTACGGATCAGCGCCCCCAGCGCGCTGGGCGGGGCTGATCCAGCGTCCAGCAGAGCGAACCCCTCGGGGTGGATTTGCGCATGCCGGGCCAGGAACGCCGCATCCTCCATCTCCCGCGCCGCACGCGCCTCAGCACCCATGGGCGGCAGCCCCTGCCCGGCTTGGCGGATGCGCACACGCTCGAATTTATCCGCCTGGTTGGAGGGGTCCTCGACCCAATCCATACCCTGCTGGCGCAGATAGTCCCGCAACGCCCCAGGCTGCACGCCCAGCAGAGGACGCAACAGCAGCACCTGATTGCGCGCGCTCCAGGCGGCCATCCCCTCTGCCCCGCCAGGGCCGCGCCGGGCGCGCATCGCCACCGTCTCCGCCTGATCCGCCGCATGGTGGCCGAGCAGCAGATGCAAATACCCCGCAGCGAACGCGGCCTGGGCCAGAGCCACGTACCGAGCGGCGCGAGCGGCTTCCTGCAACCCGGCATCGCGCGGCAGACCGGAAAGGGTAAGAACATGCGCGGCAATGCCTCGCGCTTCCAACCGCCGGGCGGTAACCACCGCCTCTGCCGCCGAATCGGCGCGCAAGCCGTGGTCGACAATCAGCGCCAGCACATGCCCACCACGGGCGGCGCAAAATTCATGCGCCAGCAGCGCCAGTGCGGTGCTGTCCGCCCCACCGGAGACGGCCACGGCAAAGCGTGGTTCAGCCCCAAACGGCCCGAGCTGCGCCAGCGCCTCGGTAAATACGTGCCTTACTGGCAATGCGCCCTTTTGCTCACCGCATCGATGCGCGGCTGCATCCCCGCGGGCGGCGTGGGGAACTGGCTGTTGAGGGAAGCGATGGTGTCGCAGGCCGCCTCGGTCTGGCCAATGGCGCTCAAGCTACTGGCCAGGCCGAGCAGCGATTGAGGCGCGTAGGTGCCGCTGCGGTTCATGTTGTAGGTACTGTCGAAGGCGATAGCAGCACTCTGCGCCTTACCCTGCGCCGACAGCGACTGCGCCACGAGATACTGCGCACGGTAAGCTTCCGGCGCCTGCTTGTTCTGGGTCACGATGCCCTGCGCCAGAGACTGCGCGGTGGCGTAGTCATGCTTGGTATAAGCCGCCTCGGCCGCCTTCAGCGCCTCGCGCGGATTGGCCGAGGCCGCCGCCTGGGGAGCGGGCGCCACCGGGGCGCTGCTCTGTGCCGGAGCCGCCAGGGTTGGCGCCGCACCAGCTGCCGCGGCGCCTGCCGCAGCCCCCGCACCGCCGCCGCTGCCCATTTGGAACTTGAGGTCGCCGATCTCCTTCTCGGTGGCATCGTGCTGCGTGTTCACCTGGTTCTGCAGCTCGTCCACCTTGCCGCTGAGGTCCTGCACCTGCTGCTGCAACTGCTGCACCTGGGTGAGCAGGTTCGCCACCATGCCGCCCTGGTCCTGGCTGCCGCCGCCGCTGCTGGCGGGCGGCGGAGACGAGGAGCCCGCCAGCGCCGAGCTGCCATTGCCGCCATTGGCCTGCAATTGCTGCAGCTGAGACTGTAGCTGGTCAATCTCGTTCTGCAGGGCGATGCCCTCTTGGCTCTGAACCATGGACTGCGCCCGCGCCTGGGCGAGCGGCAGCAACGCGGCAACAGTGGCAAGGGCGAGAAGTTTCTGGCGCATGAGGCTTCCGGACAAGGGGTTCAACATGCTGCCGGTATAACCTGCGCCCCCCAAAAACAAAACCGGCGGCACCTTTTGGGGCGCCGCCGGTCGTAATTTTCACGCCACCCGGTTCACACCGGGGCGGCGGAGAGAATTACTTGCAGTTCTGCGGGTTGAAGCCAACCACGGAGGTGATGGCGTTACGGTTCTGCTGGTAGGCAGACTCGTCATTGCCAGCGGCAACCGGGCAGTCCTTGCCGTAGGAGATGGTCTGGATGCGGGTGGCGGCCACGCCCTGGGCAACCAGGTAGTCGCGGGCATGGTCAGCACGCTTCTTGGCCAGCGCGAGGTTGTAGGTCTCGGTGCCGCGCTCGTCGGCGTTACCCGCGACCAGCACGTTCACGGAGGGGTACTTCGCGAGCCAAGCGGACTGCTTGCCGAGGGTGGCGTTGGCGTCGTCGGAGAGGTTGGACTTGTCGAACGCGAAGAACACGCGATCACCAACGTTGGCGACCAGGTCTTGCTCGCTGCCGGGAGCCGGACCAGTAGCCTCGGCGCCAGTGCCACCAGTGGCAGCAGTGTTGGCGTTGTTGGAGGAGCAGGCTGCCAGCAGGGCAAGGCCGGCAAAAGCGCCCAGAGCTTTGATTTTCATGATTTTAACCGATCCCTGTCCGTAGTGGATGAGCAAATTAAGTCTTGTAAGGTTGCGCAACCGCTTTGATTGCGCCTACCCCTGCGGCCATACTCTTCTCCGCCGCCAAGGGTCAAGCACCGCATGGGGGCATTTGACGTATTCTCAATCGGTTTATCAGCCCTTCCATATTTTCTTATAGGCTGTTGATATTTTGTAACACTGCCCCGGCGCGCGAGGGTATGTGCACACCGGCCGGGGGTGCTTGACAATTCGCCCCGAGCCATGTCTGCCCTCCCCCCGGAAACTGGGATGAATGTTGATGTTAGGCGATGATTTGAAGACTCTGCTGGATCGTGCCCTGGGCGAAATCGGCACCGCCGACGCCGATGGTCTGGAGGCTCTGCGGGTCTCCCTGCTGGGTAAAAGCGGCTCCGTGACAATGCTGTTAAAGTCGCTCGGCGGCATGGATCCGGAGGCCAGAAAGGCCGCTGGAGCGGGTATTAACCTGCTGAAAACGCAGATCACGGACGCAATTTCCGCGCGGCGCGCAACGCTGGACGAAGCCGCCTTGGCCGCGAGACTCGCCGCCGAGCGGATCGACGTGACCCAGCCGCCCCGCCCGGAGCCCCTGGGCACCATCCACCCGATCAGCCGGACCGTGGAGGAGATCGCCGCGATCTTCGGCGCCATGGGCTTCGCCATCAAGGACGGCCCGGACATCGAGAACGACTGGAACAACTTCTCCGCCCTCAACATCCCCTCGCACCATCCCGCGCGGGCGATGATGGACACGTTCTACCTGACCGGCGGCGAAGTCCTGCGCACCCACACATCCCCGGTGCAGGTGCGCACCATGCTGAGCGAACCGCCGCCCATCCGCATCATCGTCCCCGGCCGCACCTTCCGCGCCGACCACGACGCCACCCATTCCCCCATGTTCCACCAATGCGAAGGGCTGGTGATCGAGGAGGGCATCACGCTTGGGCATCTGAAGGGCTGCCTGTCGGACTTCCTCTCCGCCTTCTTCGGCGTGCCGAACCTGCCCGTGCGCCTGCGCACCAGCTACTTCCCGTTCACCGAGCCTTCGATGGAGGTGGATATCGGCTGGAACAAGAAAACCGGCGAGATCGGCGGCGGCACGGATTGGCTGGAGATCGGCGGTTCCGGCATGGTCCACCCCAACGTGCTGGCCAATTGCGGCATCGACCCGCGCCGCTACCAGGGCTTCGCCTTCGGCGTCGGGCTGGAGCGCATCACCATGCTCAAACACGGCATCAACGATCTGCGCCTGTTCTACGAGAGCGATGTGCGCTGGCTGCGCCATTACGGCTTCTCGCCGCTCTCCCCCGCCACGCTGCACGAGGGTATCTGACCCATGAAATTCTCCCTCTCCTGGCTCAAGACTTGGCTGGATACCGACGCCTCGCTGGATGAAATCACCACCACCCTCTCCGCCATCGGGCTCGAGGTCGAAGGTGTTGAGAACAAGGCCGAGACGCTGAAGCCCTTCGTCATCGCCCAGATCGTCGAGGCCACCCGACACCCGAATGCCGACAAGCTGCAAGTCTGCCGCGTCAACACGGGCGCGGGCGAGGTTACCATCGTGTGCGGCGCGCCCAATGCCCGCACTGGCTTGAAAGTGGTGATGGCCCCGCCCGGCGCTTATGTCCCCGGCGCTGGCATCACCATCAAGATCGGCGAAATCCGCGGGCAGAAATCCGAGGGTATGCTAACCAGTTTCCGCGAACTGGGGCTGGAGGGCGATGCCGACGGCATCATCGAGCTGCCCGAGGACGCGCGGGTTGGCGAGACCTACGCCAAATGGGTCGGGCTGGATGAGCCGATCATCGAGATCGCCATCACCCCCAACCGGGGCGACTGCCTGGCCGTGCGCGGCATTGCGCGCGACCTCGCCGCCGCCGGGCTGGGCAAGCTGAAGCCCTTCACCGCCCCCGCCATCGCGGCCTCCGGCGCCTCCGCCGTTACCTGGAAGAATGAATTCCCCGAGGCCGCCCCCTGGGTGCTGGGCCGCACCGTGCGCGGCGTGAAGAACGGGCAGAGCCCGGACTGGCTAAAGCAGCGCCTGGAGAGCATCGGCCTGCGCCCAATCAACACGCTGGTGGACATCACCAATTTCTTCACCTTCGATCTCGGCCGCCCTCTGCATGTGTTTGATGTTGCGAAACTCTCCGGCAACGCGCTGACCCTGCGCCGGGGCCAGGAGGGCGACGCCTTCCTTGGCCTGCATGGCAAGGAGATCAAGCCCGGCGCTGAGGATTGCGTGATCGCCGACGCGGCGGGCGCGCAGTCTCTGGCTGGCATCACCGGCGGCGAGACCACCGGCTGCGACGAGTCCACCACCGAGGTGTTCATCGAATGCGCGCTGTTCGACCGTGTGCGGATCGCGCAGACCGGCCAGCGCACCGGCATCTTCTCCGACGCCCGCCAGCGCTTCGAACGCGGGATCGACAGCCAGCTCCTCCCCGAGGCCCTGGATGCCGCCACCGATCTGGTGCTGAAACTCTGCGGCGGCGAGGCGAGCGAGATCACCGAAGCAGGCAGCCGCCCGGAATGGACCCGCGAAGCCAAGCTGCGCTTTGAGCGCATCCGCAGCTTTGGCGGCTCGGACATCTCCCCCGCCGAAGCCGTGGCCTCGCTGGAGCGGCTGGGCTTTGCCGTGCGGGCCGAGGACGAGACCTCCGTGACCGTGGCCGTGCCGAGCTGGCGCAACGACGTGGCGCAGCCGCAATCGCTGGACCAAGCCCCGGACCTGCCGGGTGCTCAGGCCGCCGCCGAGGGGGCCGCCGAGATCGAGCCCGAGGTGGATCTGATCGAGGAAGTGCTGCGCCTGAAGGGGCTGGACGCCATCGCGCCGGTCTCCCTGCGTACCGAGAGCGTCATCCCCGCCCCCATCCTCACCGCCAAACAGACGCGCACGGCTCTGGCCCGCCGGGCTTTGGCGGTACGGGGGCTGCTGGAATGCGTCACCTTCTCCTTCGCCGACGACGCGACCTGCGCCCTGTTCGGCGAAACTCCGGAGGGGCTGCGTCTGGCCAACCCCATCGCCGCCGACCTCAACCAGATGCGTCCCACCCCGCTGGTGACGCTCTCCCAGGCAGCGGCGCGCAACGTGGCGCGCGGCTTCGGTGAGTTCGGGCTGTTCGAGATCGGCCCGGCCTATGCCGAGGACCGCAGCCAGACGCTGGTCGCCGCCGGCTTGCGCGTGGGAGAGACACCTCTCTCCGCCCTCGCCCCCAGCCGCCGTTACGACGCGCTGGACGCCAAGGCTGACGCGCTGGCGGTGCTCTCGGCGCTGGGCGTGCCGATGGACGCGGTGACGACCTCCGTGGGCAGCGCCGGCTTCTACCATCCGGGCCAGAGCGGCGAGCTGCGCCAGGGGCCGAAGACCCTGCTGGCCCGGTTCGGCGCGCTGCACCCCAGCCTGTGCGCCAAGCTCGACCTGCCGGTGGGCAGCGTTGCGTTCGAGATCTTCCTCGACGCCATCCCCGAGCCCAAGCGCCGCAAGAAAACGGCCCCGGCTTTGCCGCCCTTCCAGCCGCTGCGGCGCGACTTCGCCTTCCTGGTGCCGGAGACCACCCCGGCCGAGACGGTGCTGCGCGCCGCCAAGGGGGCGGAACGCAACCTCATCGCCAACGCGGTGCTGTTCGACCGTTACCAGGGCAAGGGCGTGCCGGAAGGGCAGGTCTCCCTGGCCATCGCGGTGACGCTGCAACCCAGCGAGAAGAGCCTGACGGATGCCGAGATCGAGACCGTATGCGCCAAGATCGTGGCCGAAGTGGGCAAGAAAGCCGGCGCCACGCTGCGCGGCTAATTAATAGAAGTTTTTGGTGCAGCTTTTTCAAAAAGCTGCGAAAACGCCGCCTTTTTAAAAAAGGCGGCGCCCAAAAACTTCTATAACTTTTCTTTCAAAGCAAATACGCGCAGGGCGGAGGCCAATGGTTGGCCCTCCGCCCTTTTCGCGTCGATGCGCGTGATGAGCGCCGAAAGCGGCTCGCCCGCCGCCTGGGCGATCTCGCCCAGCGCGGCCCAGAATTCCGGCTCCAGCGCCACCGAGGTGCGGTGGCCCGAGAGCGAGAAGCTACGCTTGTCCAGCATCCTCTTCCAGCACGTAGAGCAGCGCGGGCAGGAAGACGAAGGTCGCCACCAACACCGCCAGAAGGCTCAACAGCAGCAGATCGCCCATGCTAGCCGTGCCGCGGTCACCCGAGAAGGCCAACGCCCCGAACGCCGTGCCCGTTGTGAGCGCCGAGAACAGCACCGCGTTCGCCGTGGATGAGGCGAGGAAGCGGCGCACCCCGGCGCGGAAATTCATCACGAAATACACGTTGAACGACACGCCCACGCCCAGCAGCAGCGGCAGCGCGATGATGTTGGCGTAGTTGATATGCAGCCCCACCACCCAGGCGAACAGCCCGGTGAGCAGCGCCGAGAGGGCGAGCGTGGCCAGCACCAGCGCGGTATCGCGGATATTGCGGAACACCAGCGCCAAGATGATGGCGATGGCGGCAAAAGCCAGGATCGCGGCCTCGCGGAAGGAGCCTAGGATCGTCGCCGCGGTGGCGACGGTGGAAACCGCCGGGCCGCCCGCATCAGGCGCGATGGCCAGCACGGCCTTGACGAAATGCCTCAGCCCCTTGGTCGTCTGCGCCGCGGCGGAGGGCAGCGCCTCCACCCGCACCCGGCCATCAGGCAGGAACCAGTCCCGCGCCACCTCTGGCGGCAGGCTCTGCACCGTTATCGGCTGCGCGTTCAGGCTCTCGCTCAGGCGAGTCAGTTCCAGCGGCAGGAAGCGTGTCACCGCCGCGTTCATCGCTATTACCCGCTCATCGCTCTCGCCCTGGAGCTGCGCCAGCGTGGCGGCAATGCCCAGCAGCGGCGAGGTCTTGGGCAGCTTGTCCGCCACGGCCATGATGGCGTCATGCGTCTTGGCCATGGAGGCACGGATATCCTCCACCGAGACCGGCTTGGGCGGGGTGGCGGCCGCCAGCAGCGTCGGCGCCAGGATGGTCTGCGCCTGAGCCAGCATGGCCAGCTTCTGGTCCTGCTCCTCGGGCACAAAAGTAGCACCGGAGAGCACCTCAGCCACTTCTGGAAGGGCACTCAGCTTCTTGGAAAGCTCCCGTGCGCCGTCGAGATTTGGCGCCAGCACATCCGCATAGAACGGATTGGTCGCGGGGTCCGCCAGCAGCGTGCGAATCGTGCGCATGCTCTCCGTGTTCGGGTCCTTGGTGTCCAACGGGTTCGCGTCGAACCCAACGCGGCCGATGGCAAACCCACCCGCCAGCGCCGCCAGCACGAACCCCGCCACCACCACGCGCCGGTGCTTGAGCAGGATATTGTCCATGGCCGCGCCACCCGGCAGCCATACGGGGGCCAGCTCCGCCTTGGGTTTGAACAGGCGCAGCACGGCGGGCAGGAAGGTGATGGTACAGAAGAAGGCGATGAACATGCCCGCCCCGGCGATCTTCCCCAGCTCCGCCACGCCGACGAAATCGGTGGGCGCGAAGGCGAAGAAGCCACAGGCCGTGGCCGTGGCCGCAAGCGCGATCTGCGCCCCGGCCTGACGCGCGGTCTCCGGCACGGCGACTTCCGGGTCCGGCGTGTTGTGCCGGATATCGCGCAACCGCACGCAGTACTGGATGCCGAAATCCACCGCCAAGCCAATGAACAATATGGCGAAGGCCACGGAGATCAGGTTCATCACCTTCACGAACACGGCGGCGTAAAAAACGGTGAGCGCCAGCCCGAGCAGCAGCGTGAGCAGGATTGGCACGATCAGCCGCCAGGTGCGCAGCGCCAAATAAAGCCAGAGCGCGATGAGCACCACGGAGATGATGCCACCAAGCACCATCCCCTTGGTCAGCGAGGCGAATTGCTCGTCGGAGAGCGGGATCTGCCCCGTATAGTCAACGGTGGCGCGGCCGGCTTTCACGTCCGGCAGGTTGGCGGCAATCCGCCGCAGCGCCGCCGTGGCGGCGCCTCCCGGCTGCAGGGAGCTTTGGTCGAGCTTGGGGTGCATCAGCACAAATTCGGCGTCGCGCTGCCCGGCCGTGCCATCCATGATCAGCGACTGCCAGGAGAGCGGCACCGGATGACCGTCGGCCGCGGCCTGGAGATTGCGCCCCACCCCGGCCAACGCCTCGGCATAGGGGGAGATATCCGCCCCCGCCTGCACGCCCTGGGCGATCAGCCCCATACCGGTGAACAGCCCGCGCGCCGAAGGGTCCGCCGCGAGCTGGCCAAGGAAAGGCTGCGCGGCGACGATGGCGTTCAGCAGCTCCGCCAGCCCCTTGGGAGGCAGCAGCAGCAGGCCCTCGCGCGAGTAAAACGGCGAACCGCTGGGATAGCTCGAATCGAGAAAATTGGCCTTGTCCGCATTCAGCGCCGCGTTCAGCGCCGCGGCGGTCTCGGTGGCTTCCTCCGGCGTGGCGGCGCGCACCACGGCCACGATCAGCTTGTCGAATTGCGGGAAATTCTTGCTCTCGCGGATATCCGCCTGGCGCCACGGCAGCTCCTTGGCGAACAGGTTGTCGGTATCCGTGTCCATGCCCAGATGCTTGGCGCTGTACCAAAGCCCAAACCCGGCCAGCAGCAAAAACGCCACCACGACCAAGGCCGCGTTGCGCCGCGCCGTTACGACGATGGCAACAATGATCTTTTGCAAATTGGGGCTCCCTGGGTCGTTTATATTCTAATTACGGCCGGACGGCTAGAAAGCCATCCCCGCCATTGCGAGCCGCCCGTAAATATCCGCAAGCACCATCTGCAGTGCCTGGAGCAGCAGAATCGCCACCACCGGCGAGATATCGACATTGCCCAGATACGGCAGGAAGCGCCGAATCGGGCGCAGCACCGGCTCGGTGAGCTTGTTCAGGAAATCCGCCACCGAATAGACGATCTGGTTACGCGGATTTGCCACGCCGAAAGCTATGAGAATGCTCATCACCGCAGCGGCGATGATGGCGAGGATCATCAGGTGGATCAGCTCACCCGCCAGCCAGAAGATCGCGGAAATCATGGTTTGCCTCAAAAAATGCGCGCGGCCCGTAAGTACCGGTGGAACTTTGCGCTGGCAATGTTGACTTCTCTCTCAAGATGCGCGAAACGCCGCCCCCACATGGACCCTGAACAATGTTCACGGCCGGGGCTGTAGCTCAGTTGGTAGAGCGCGTCGTTCGCAATGACGAGGTCAGGGGTTCGATTCCCCTCAGCTCCACCATGAAGCCTCAAAAATTGTTTGGAAATTCGCTCTGGGGAGCCGCATGGTGGTGTTTTTTGAACACCGGTTATGTGAGCCCGTTGGCGCGCACTCGCAACTACAGAAAAACGCCTCCAGAGTAGAATTTATAATGTCCGATCCCACCAGAGACGCCGCCTTTTCCCTGCTGCAAGCGGTGCTCACGCGCCATTCCCTGCTGGATGCCGCACTGGATGCCCTGCCCGCCATCGAACCGCGCGACCGTGCCGCCGCGCACCGCCTGGCCGCCTGCGTGCTGCGCCATGCCGGCACGCTGGACGCGGTGCTGGAGCCCTTCCTGCGCCGCGAGCCGCCGCCCGCCGTGCGCAACATATTGCGCCTGGGTGCCGCCGCCTTCCTGTTCCTGGAAACTCCGCCCCATGCCGCCGTGGGCACGGCGGTCGATCTGGCGCGCAGCAAAAAGCTGGAACCCTTCGCCGGGCTGATCAACGCCGTGCTGCGCAAGGTGGTGGCGCATGGCGCGGCCGAGCTGGAAGAGCTGGACATGCCGCGCCTGGACACCCCTGCCTGGGCCTGGAGCGCCTGGGGCAAGGATGCGCGGGCCATCGCCGAGGCGCACGCGCATGAGGCGCCGCTGGATGTCTCCGCCATGCCCGGCTTCACACCCGAGGGCGGCGAGCCCCTGCCCACCGGCTCCTTCCGCTTTCCCGCCGGCACGCCCGTGGCCGAGCTCCCCGGCTTTGCCGAAGGCAAGGTCTGGGTGCAGGACGCCGCCGCCGCCCTGCCCGCCAAGCTACTCGCCCCCAAGCCCGGCGAGCGCGTGCTCGATCTCTGCGCCGCCCCGGGCGGCAAGACCGCGCAGCTCGCCGCTCTGGGCGCGCGCGTCACCGCCGTGGAGCGTGACAAATCCCGCATGGCCACGCTCACCGGCAACCTCAAGCGCCTCAACCTGGCGGCGGAGACAATTGTGGCCGATGCCCGCAAATGGCGCCCGGCGGAACCATTCCCAGCCATATTGCTGGACGCCCCGTGCAGCGCCACCGGCACCGCGCGCCGCCACCCTGAGCTCTTGCACCTGCGCAAGCCCATGGATTTTGCCTCCGTGACCGCCCTGCAAGACAAGCTGCTGGATGCGGCGGCTGAAATGCTCGCCCCCGGCGGAAGACTGATCTACGCCGTATGCTCCCTGCAACCCGAGGAAGGGGCTGCGCGAATCGACGCCGCCTGCACCCGGCTCGGCCTGAAGCGAGAACCGCTCTCCCTGCCCGCGCTGCCCGAGGCGGTAACGCCCCAGGGCGATGTCCGCACCCATCCCGGTATGGGCATGGACGGCTTCTTCATCGCCCGGTTGGTGAAACCCTCGGCGCACAAGGCGGAGGAAGAGGTGGAATGCGCCTCCCCGCCATGTTTGGCGCGGGAGCTTGATCCGGCTTACCGCGACGCATAGCGCGCGAACCCGCTTGTGGTTTGCCCCGGGGCTTGGTTACAAACACGCACCATGACCACAGCCCCGAATCGTACGCTCATCGCCCCTTCCCTCCTCGCCGCTGATTTCGCGCGGCTGGGCGAGGAAACCCGCGCCGTGGAACAGGCCGGGGCGGACTGGCTGCATCTGGACGTGATGGACGGGCATTTCGTGCCCAACATCACCTTCGGCCCGTTGGTGGTGAAAGCACTGCGCCAGCACACCACGATGCCCATGGACGTGCATCTGATGATCGCGCCCGCCGACCCGTATATCGTCGCCTTCGCCGAGGCCGGGGCGGACAACATCTCCGTCCACCCCGAATCGGGGCCGCATCTGCACCGCACGCTCCAGCTCATCCGCTCGCTCGGCAAAAAGGCGGGCGTGGTGCTCAACCCCGCCACCCCGGTGCAGACGGTTGAGAACGTACTCGACCTGGCCGACATCATCATGGTGATGACCGTGAACCCCGGCTTCGGCGGGCAGGCCTTCCTGGCCTCGCAACTGCCTAAAATCGCCCGCCTGCGCGAGATGATCGACGAGACCGGGCGAGACATCGTCTTGCAAATCGACGGCGGCATCACGCCCAAGACCGCGCCGCTGGTGCTGGAAGCCGGGGCTGACTGCCTGATTGCCGGAACCGCCGTGTACGGCGCGCCGGACTACGCCGCCGCCATCGCAGCGCTTCGCGCCACCGGCCCCCGTCCGGTACAAGCCCCCCTGGTCAGCGGCGGATGAGCGAGAGCGGCAAGCGCCCCAACAACTTCGGGCGGCAGGCGCGCGGCCTGCTGAGCCGGTTGCAGAACCTGCGCACCACCCAGGCGCCGGATGCCCCGGCGCTCAGCCTGCGCGACCCCTGGCCGGGCGATCCACGCCGGGGGGCGCGGCTGGTCAAGGCCGAGTTGGATTTCGGCGGTGCCGTGCTGGCCATGCCGGCGGACATCTTCGTGGCCGTGAATGCCACGCCACTGCTGCGCGCGCATCTGCACGGCTTTACTTGGCTGCGCGACCTGCGCGCTTTGGGCACCGACGCCGCCCGCTCCCGCGCCCGCGCTTTGGTCTCCGATTTCATGGACACCCACCCGCTGGACGCCCGCGCCAACACGCCGGACATCACCGGCGCGCGCCTCGCCGCTTGGCTTGGACATTACGATTTTTTCGCCGCCTCGGCCGATGACGATTTTCGCCAGCGGCTGATGCACCGTCTGGTGCAGGATGCCCGCAACCTCGCCGCCGCGCTGCCGCCCGAGTTGCTGGACCAGCGGGCGCTGACCGCACTCAAGGGGCTGGCCGCCGCCTCCATCGCCATGCCGGAGCATGTGCCCTTCCTGCAGCGCGTGCTGAAATTCCTGCCGCCCGAGCTGGCCCGCCAGTTCTTCGCCGATGGCTGCCATGTCGAGCGCAGCCCGGCGGCACATCTGGCCGCGTTGCAGGATCTGACCGAACTGCGCGCCTTGCTGCAGGTGGCCAATGTGCCGCCACCGCCGGAGCTCCTCACCACCATAGACCGCGCCGCCGCCGCCATGCGGAGCCTGCGCCACGGCGATGGGGGGCTGGCGCTCTTAAACGGCGCCAAGGAGGAGCTGCCCAGCCTCATCGACCTTGTGCTCGCCCAGGCCGGGCGCGCGCGCGGCGCGCTGGCACAGCTTTCCGCCTGCGGGCTGTACCGCATCGCCGCCGCCAAATCGCTGCTGTTCATCGATGCCGGGCCGCCCGCCGCCCCGGGGCTGGACCGCTTCGCCCATGCCGGCACGCTGGGCTTCGAGTTCTCCTATGGCAAGGAGCGTATCATCGTGAACTGCGGCGCCGCCCCGGCGCTGCTTGGCGAATGGTCGGCGGCGCTTCGCGGCACGGCGGCGCATTCCACCCTCACCATCGCCGACGTCTCCTCCGCCGAAGTGCGCGAGACCGGCCTCGGCCGCCGCCCGGCGCATGTGCACGCCTCCCGGCAGGATTACGGCGGGGCACACTGGGTCGAAGCCAATCATGACGGCTGGGGCAAGCTGTTCGGGGCCACTCATCACCGCCGCCTGGTGCTCACCGAAACCGGGGACGAGTTGCAGGGGGAAGATCTGATCGAGGCCAAGAGCCCGCAGCCCTTCACCATCCGCTTCCATCTGCACCCCAACGTCACCGCCAGCCTGCAGCAGGACAACGAGGCCGTGCTGCTGCGCACGCCGGGCGGGCTGGGCTTCCGCCTGCGGACCGAGGACGTTCCCATCCGCATCGAGGAAAGCGTGTATTTCGGCCAGTCAGAGCCGCGCCGGGCCGAGCAGATCGTGCTCGCCGGGCATCAGGACGGGCCGCAGCACGTGAAATGGACCATCACAAGGATCTGACACCATGCGCGTATTGTTGACGGGCGGAGCCGGCTATATCGGCTCGCATACGGCGGCGGTCCTGGCCGCGCGCGGGCACCAGGTCGTCATTCTCGACAATTTCGCCAATGCCGAACGCGACGTGCCCGAGCGCCTCGTCAAACTCACCGGGCAACAAATGCCGGTCATCGAGGCCGATATCCGCGACACGGCGGCGGTGAGCGCGGCGCTGAGGGCGCATCCGGTGGACGCGGTAATCCATTTCGCGGCGCTGAAGGCGGTGGGCGAATCCGAGGCCGACCCGCTGCTGTATTACGACATGAATATCATCGGCACGATCCGCCTCCTGCAAGCCATGCAGGAGGCCGGGGTGGCGCGCATCGTGTTCTCCTCCTCGGCCACCGTGTATGGCCAGCCGGACAGCTCGCCCATATTGGAGGACGCGCCGACGCGGGTGGAGAACATCTATGGCCGTACCAAGCTGGTGATGGAGGATCTGATCCGCGACCTCGCCCGCACCGGCAAGCTGAAGGCCGCCGCCAATCTGCGCTATTTCAACCCCGTGGGGGCGCATCCGAGCGCCGTGATCGGTGAAACCCCGCGCGGCGTGCCCAACAATCTGATGCCCTACGTGACGCAGGTGGCCACCGGCCAGCGCCCGCATCTCAACGTGTTCGGCAACGACTACGACACGCCCGACGGCACCGGCGTGCGCGATTACATCCACGTCATGGACCTCGCCGAGGCCCATGCCCTGGCGCTGGAGCATATTTGCGCGAATGATGTCTCGCTCACCGTCAATCTCGGCACCGGCGACGGCACCTCCGTGCTGCAACTGGTGAAAGCCTTCGAGACCGCCACGGGGCGGGAAATCCCACTGGTCATCGCCCCACGCCGCCCGGGCGATGTCGCCTCCTATTACGCCAACCCGGCTTTGGCGGAGGCCACCTTTGGCTGGAAGGCGAAGCTGAACGTAGAGGATATGTGCCGCGATTCCTGGCGCTGGCAGGCCAGGCGCGACGGCATCAACGACATCTGATTATTGCACGGCCGAGGCGGGCAGCCAGCCCTTGGCCACCGCATAATCGGCGATCTGCTTGGCCAGCGCGTCCGCAAGATGCCCAGCATTCATTGCCTCATCGCTCCCGCGCAGCACGCTGCTGCCATGGGTCGCGGCGGTTGTGGCTCCTGCGGTCGCCAGCGTTCCCGCCGCCGCCCCCACCCCCATCGTCTCCGCCGCGCCGGGCATCTGACCGCTATCGGCGCTACCGGCGAAGGTTTGGAGCAGCTCGGGGTTCCCCGGATCGTTGACGTAATAAAGCTCGGTGCTGGCCGTCACGCTGCTCTTGCCCGCCCCCAGGCCCAGCAGCAAACGGCGCCGCTTGTTCCCCTGGTCCACCGATAATATGCGCCCTCGCACCACCAGCACGCCGTGCGGCTGCGCCATGCTCGCGGGTTCGCGGAGCGTGTGCAGACCGTAGCCCTGGAGTTTCGCGGTCAGTTCCTCGGCCAACGCCTGCTGCGCATCCTGCGCCGCCTGCGCTCGCCGCGCCGCCTCCGATAGCCCTTGTTGTGCTGCCGCGCGCTCGGCGGGCGGGCTGGTGTCGAGCGTCACTTCGTTGGGAGAGACCACAAAATCGGTAACGACGACCTCGGCCGGTGGCGGCAGCGCGCCCGTGGCCAGCGTTTCCGTGGTTTGCACATGCCCGTGCGCACAGCCCACCAGCGCGAGAACCGACAATAACATAATACGCTTCATGAACGTCTCTCCAAGCCATCCGGCGGCAGAATAGCCGGGAGGGATGTCGTTGTCTTATAAAAACAGTTGTTTGGCTGGCGTCCGACTTTGCTCTAAACCCCGATCATGCCTGCCGCTCCCCGCACCCTGGTCTTTATACTCATGGAGGACTGGTTCTTCGCCTCACATTTCTGGGCGCGCGGGCTGGCGGCCAAACAGGCCGGATGGCGGGTGGTGCTGATCGCGCGGGAGAGCGAGGCGGCGCGGCGGATCGAGGCTTCGGGCATCGAATTCTATCCCGCCGCTCTCAACCGCCGCCGCCTCAACCCTTTCAAGGAGCTGGCCGTGGCGTGGCAACTCGCCCAGCTGTATCGGCGGATCAGGCCGGACCTCGTGCATCACATCGCGCTCAAGCCGATTATCCTTGGCGGGCTGGCGGCAAGGCTGGCGGGGGTGAGGAGCGTCATCAACGCCCCCATCGGGCTGGGCTTCGTGTTTTCCTCGCACAAGTTACTCGCCCGCGTGCTGCGTCCGCTGGTGCGGCTCGCCTTGCGCGCCACGCTGGCGCCGCACCATGGCGTGGTCATCTTCGAGAACCCCGACGACCGGGATGTGCTAGCGAACGCCGGACTGGTGCCGCCCGAGGCCACGCTGGTGATCCGCGGCGCCGGGGTGGACACGGCCAAATTCACCCCCACCCCTGAACCGCCTGCCCCAGTGCGCATCCTGCTCGCCGCCCGGATGATCCGCGAGAAAGGCATCCCCGATTTCGTCGCGGCGGCGCGGTTACTGTGCGGCAAAGCCGAGTTCCTGCTCGCGGGCGCGCCGGATGCAGGCAACCCGGACAGCCTCACCGAAGCCGAACTGCGCGGTTTCGAGGCCGAGGGCGTGGTACGCTGGCTGGGGCCGGTGGCTGATGTCGCCGCCCTTCTGGCGAGCGTGCACGTCTTCTGCCTGCCCTCCACTTACCGCGAGGGCCTGCCCAAGGCGGTGCTGGAGGCGATGTCCTCAGGCAAGCCCGTGGTGGCAACCAACATCCCCGGTTGCCGCGAGGCGGTGGTGGATGGCGAGACTGGCTATCTCGTGCCGCCCCGCGCACCGGACGCCCTCGCCGCGGCGCTGGAGCGGCTGATTGCCAGCCCGGAGCTGCGCGCGCGCATGGGGGCCGCCGGACGGCGGCGGGTGGAGGAGAATTTTTCCGATGCCATCATCTGCGCCGCCACGCTGAAGGTGTATGACAGCCTCGTTCCCTCACGGAGTGCCGCATGAAAAAGTTCCTCGTCAGCCTGGGTGCCGCCATCGCGATCATCCTGATCCTGTTCCTGCTCTTCGTCTTTGGCCCGTTCGGCGGGCGCAGCAGCGAGGAGATCGGCGCGGTGAACACCAATTTCCGCCTGTTCGGCTCCAACGACAAAGTGCTGGTCCAGCGCTTCGACGACCCGAAGGTGGCCAATGTCTCGTGCTATGCCTCCTTCGCGCAGACCGGCGGCGTGGCGGGCAGCGTGGGCGTGGCGGAGGACCCAAGCCAGTTCGCGCTCAACTGCATCAAACACGGGCCGGTGAGCATCCCGGCCGATCTGCCGGACCAGGAGCAGATGGGCTCCATCTCCGCCTCGCTACTGTTCAAGCACTTTATCATCACCCGCATGGTGGACCGCCAGACCAACACGCTGGTCTATGTGCTCATCAGCACCAAGCTTCTGCATGGCTCCCCTGCGAACGCAGTGTCGGCGGTGCCCGCGGGAAACTAAGGCGCCGCCTTGCATCCCCGCCCCCGCCATGCCAAACGCCGCCTCATCCCATGTGACTGGCGTTAAGGAGGGGGAACCCTCGGGAAGCATGGGAGCAGAAAGCCGCGCGCCTGGGCATATCTTCGCTGAACAAACCGGAGTCGCCCCTCGTGTCTGACATCGTCAAAATCCGTACCGCCCTTATCTCCGTTTCCGACAAGACCGGCCTGATCGAATTCGGCCGCGCGCTGGAAGCGCACGGCGTAAAAATCCTCTCCACTGGCGGCTCCGCCAAGGCGCTGCGCGAGGCGGGCATCCCGGTCACCGAAGTCTCCGAGCATACCGGCTTCCCCGAGATCCTCGAGGGCCGCGTGAAGACGCTGGTGCCGCAGGTGCATGGCGGCATTCTGGGCCGCCGCACCGTGCCCGAGCATGTGGCACAGATGGAAGAGCATAAGATCGAGCCCATCGACCTCGTGGCCGTGAACCTCTACCCCTTCGAGGCCACCGTCGCCCGTGGAGCCGCGTTCGAGGATTGCATCGAGAATATCGACATTGGCGGCCCGGCGATGATCCGCTCGGCGGCCAAGAACCATGAGAGCGTGGCCGTGCTGACAGAGCCGCAGCATTACGCAGCCGTGCTGCACGAGCTGGCCACACTTGGCGGCACCACCCTCGTCACCCGCCGTTCGCTCGCCGCCGCCGCCTATGCCCGCACTGCGGCTTACGACTCCGCCATCTCCGGCTGGTTCGCCACCCAGAACGGCGTGGAATACCCCGAGAAGTTCAGCTTCGCCGGGACCAAGAAGCAGGAGCTACGCTACGGCGAGAACCCGCACCAGTCGGCGGCCTTCTACACATCCACCCCCGCGCGCTACGGCGTGGCCACCGCCACCCAGCACCAGGGCAAGGAACTCTCCTACAACAACTTCAACGACACCGACGCCGCCTTCGAGTGCGTCGCCGAGTTCGACGCCCCGACCGTGGTGATCGTGAAGCACGCCAATCCCTGCGGCGTGGCGAGCGCCGAGTCCCTGGCCGCCGCCTGGGATGACGCCCTGGCCTGCGACCCGGTTTCCGCCTTTGGCGGCATCGTGGCCGTGAACCGCACGCTGGACGAGGAGACCGCCGCCAAGATCTCCGCCATCTTCACCGAGGTGATCATCGCCCCGGACGCGACCGACGCCGCCAAGGCCGTGCTGGCCGCCAAGAAGAACCTGCGCCTGCTCACCACCGGCGGCCTGCCCGACCCGGCCGAGGCTGGCGTCACCTTCAAGTCGCTCGCCGGCGGCTTCCTGCTGCAAACCCGCGATGCCGGGCGCGTGACCGCCGAGGTGCTGCAAATCGTCACCCAGCGCGCCCCCACAGCGGCTGAGATCGACGACATGCTCTTCGCCTTCCGCGTGGCCAAGCATGTGAAGTCCAACGCCATCGTCTACGCCAAGAACCGCGCCACGCTGGGTGTCGGCGCCGGGCAGATGAACCGCGTGGACAGCGCCCGCATCGCCGCTTGGCGCGGCAAGGCGGCCAACCTTGACTTCACCGGCTGCGCCGTGGCGTCCGACGCGTTCTTCCCCTTCGCCGACGGTCTGGAAGCGGCGATCGCCGCCGGGGCGAGCTGCGTGATCCAGCCGGGCGGCTCGATCCGCGATAAGGACGTGATCGAGGCTGCCGACAAGGCGGGCATCGCCATGGTGTTCACCGGCATGCGGCATTTCCGCCATTAATAGGCTTGTGCTAGGATACGCAGGATGACGCTCCCTTTCACTCTGCCAGACTGGCTGCCGGGCTGGGCCTTGCTGCTCCTGGCTCTGCCGGTATTGCTCTGGGCCTGCGCCTTCCTGCTAATGCCGTTCAGCGTGTTCGGGGTGAAGGCGCGGCTGGAGGCGCTAGAAGCGCAGGTCGATCAGTTGCAGGACGATCTGCGCATCATGACCATGCGCCTCTCGGGCGGGCTCCCGCCCGCCTCCCGCAGTTCGGACGCTTATGAGGACGTGCCGGATTTCGGCCGTCTAAAGAAGTCCCGCGCCAGCTTCGTCCCGGCGCCGGAGGTGGTGGAAGAACCGCCCCCGCCGCCGCCCGCACCGCGCCGCGCACCGATCCCCACGCCGCAAGTATTCCGCGAGCGGCTTACCCCCGCCCCGCAGCCCGCCAGCCGCCCGCGCCGGACAGAGCCCCGGCTCGACTGACGCATGCGCGTCTTTGTCTCCGGTGCGTCCGGTTATGTCGGGGGAGGTATCGCCCGGCATCTGGCCGCACGGGGGCATGAGGTGCTGGGCGGCGTCAGGCGCCCTTCCAAACTCCCTGAAAACGTAACACCGCTCCTCACCGGCGATCTGGCCGATCAGGCACCGGATCTCTCCGGCGTGGACGCCGTGGTCCACGCGGCCGGACTCGCGCATATCCGCAACGCCCCGCCAGAAGCCTGGGAACGGGCCAATGTGCAGGCCGCCGAAACCCTGGCCAGGGCCGCCCTTGCGGCTGGGGTAAGGCGCTTCGTGCTGATCTCCAGCATCGGCGTGCTGGGCCGTACGGTATCCGGCATCGCCGACGAGGCCACGCCCCCCAATCCCGCCGACGCCTATGCAAGCAGCAAGCTCACCGCCGAAATCCGGCTGCGCGCTCTGCTCGGCAAGCGGCTTTGCGTGCTGCGCCCGGCGGCGATCATCGGCCCCGGCTGCCCGGGCAATCTGCCTCTTCTGCTCAAGCTGCTGCGCCTTGGTGTGCCTCTGCCCTTCGCCAGCATCCGCAATAGCCGGAGCTTCATCGCCCTGGGGGATCTGGCCAGGCTGGTGGAACTGGTGCTGCTAGCCGAGACAGCGCCCTCGCTGGTCCTGGCCGCCCATCCTGAGCCCATCTCCACACCGGCGCTGATCCGCGCCTTGGCCGAAGGCATGGGCATCCCCCCGCGCCTATTGCCTTTCCCCCCTGCCCTACTTGCCCTTGCCGCCAAAATCACCGGCCGTGGGGCGATGTGGCAGTCTTTGGCGGGAAGTTTTGCCGTTACGCCGCGCGCTGCTCTGGCAATGGGCTGGAAACCCGCGGAAACCCTGGCCGAAACGCTGCGCATCACATCGCGGTATTATAATACCACACACAAAACCCCTTGACTTATGCGGCCAAACTCAAGATAAGCCGCGCCACTGAGTCATTTGGATGTTATTTATGAAAACCACGCTTTCCATCAAACCGGCGGACGTGAAGAAGGACTGGGTCCTGATCGACGCCGAAGGCCTGATCCTGGGCCGCCTGGCCGCGGTCGTGGCGACCCGCCTGCGCGGCAAGCACAAGCCGACCTTCACCCCGCACGTCGACTGCGGTGACAACATCATCATCATCAACGCCGACAAGGTGAAGCTGACCGGCAAGAAGCTGGAAGACTCCGTCTTCTACTACCACACCGGCTACGCTGGCGGCATCAAGGGCCGTTCCATCAAGGAACGTCTGGCTGGCAAGAACCCGGAGAGCGTGGTGGAGAAGGCTGTCGAGCGCATGATCACGCGCGGCCCGCTGCAGCGCCAGCAGATGAAGAACCTTTACGTTTACACCGGCGCGGAGCACCCGCACGCCGCCCAGCAGCCGAAGTCGCTCGACGTCGGCGCGCTGAACTCCAAGAACAAGAGGGCCTAATTCATGTCCGCGACCACCAATGCTTTCGCCGGTCTGAAGGACCTCACCACCGGCACCGCCGCTGCCACGGAAGCCGCCCCGAAGCGTGAGCCCAAGCGCGACGCTCTCGGCCGCTCCTACGCCACCGGCCGCCGCAAGAACGCCATCGCTCGCGTGTGGGTTAAGCCCGGCAAGGGCGAGATCATCATCAACGGCAAGAAGGCCCCGGTCTACTTCGCCCGTCCGGTGCTGCGCATGCTCATCACTCAGCCCTTCCTGGTGGCTGACCGCTACAACCAGTTCGACGTCTACTGCACCGTCACCGGTGGCGGTCTCTCCGGTCAGGCCGGCGCCGTGCGTCACGGCATCTCCCGCGCTCTGTCCCTGTACGAGCCGGAGCTGCGCGGCATCCTGAAGGCCGCTGGCTTCCTCACCCGCGACCCGCGTATGGTCGAGCGTAAGAAGTACGGCAAGCCGAAGGCCCGCCGCTCCTTCCAGTTCTCCAAGCGCTAATCCTACCGCGCTTACGAAAAACCCCGGCATTTGCCGGGGTTTTTTATTGGCCGAAAGAACGCAGCTTTTAAAAAAAGCCGCGCCAAACACTTTTGTTAGTTTAAAAACCTCAGAGCAGCGCCTCGAACTCAGCCACATGCTCATAATCGGGCATGAGCTTCACCAGCGCGTCATCGCGCATCGTGGCGGGGTGGGTGTAGATCTCCGTGCGCCCCTCGGGGAGTAGCGGCAACAACCTCTCAATCCGCTCTTTCGTCATGTGCCCGGACCATTTAATGCCGAACACCTGATCCGGCAGCTCCAGGCCCCGCGCCTGCAGGCGCAGCAGCCGGGTCCACGCATAAAGCGCACGGTCGCCGAAACCGATCTTCTCCCCACAGGCTTCCATCACCTCAGGCGGCTCGGCGGGAATACGCAAGCGCTTCAGCCCGTATTTACGCCCCACCTCGATCATCATCCGCGCCACGGTGGGGTGCAGATGCATGTGCTTATGCGCGTCGGCATGGTGCAAAGGCAGCCCTGTGGCGGCGAAGGCGGCGAATTGCGCCTCGATCTCGGCACGCAGCTCGCGCCGGGCGGCGGGCGAGAAGAAGTACAGCACGCCAAGACGCGCCTGATCGGTGGGAAAACGCCCGTCCGGCCCGGTGATGGTGGGCAGTCTGGCATGGCCGAGCATGGAATCGCCATCAACCAGCACGAGATGCAGCCCGACATTAAGGGTCGGCAGTGTCGTGGCCCGGCGCACGGCGTCCGCCGCCGCAGGGGCTGCCACCATCAGGCTCGCCTGGGTCAGCCGCCCCTGCCGGTTGGCCTGCTCCACCGCCTCGTTTACGGAGTTGGTCAGGCCGAAATCATCGGCCGAGAATATGATTTCACGCATCACGAGTCGTTACGCGGCACCCAGGGGATCCGGGCAAAGGCGATGCCATCCTCGGCCAGGGCCTCGGCCTCCTCGTCGGAGCTTTCGCCGTAAATACCACGCGCCTCGGTCTCGCCGTTATGGATTCGCCGCGCCTCTTCGGCAAAATCCTTGCCGACATAATCGCAATGTTTTTCCACCTCTTGGCGCAAATTCTGCAAGGCCGCGCGCACGGCATCGGGGATCACCCCACCCGCCGCGGGCATGCCGCCAGCCGGTTCAGGCGGCATTATCTCCGCCTCACTCCGCACGCTCTTTCGGGGAATGCCCGGCGTCATCAGCGCACGCCCGACCTCGGTGCTGCCGCAACATGGGCAGGCGACCATCCCCGCTTCGGCTTGGCTTTCGAATCCGGCACTGTCCTTGAACCAGCCGTCGAATTCGTGCCCACCGGCGCAACGGAGCTGGTAATGGATCATGGCACCAGCAGCGGATCGAGCTTACCGGCGCTCTCCAGTGCCATCAGGTCGTCGCAACCGCCGATATGCGCGCCCTTGATGAAGATCTGCGGCACTGTGGTGCGTCCGCCCGAACGGCTGATCGCCTCTTCGCGCTCCGGCGTGCCGCGCGGCGCGTTGATCTCACGGAAGGCGACCCCCTTCTGCGTCAGCAGCCCGACGGCGCGGATGCAATAGGGACAGCCCGGCTGGGTATAAATTTCAATCTCGGCCATTTCCGTGAAATAGCCGAGGGCACGAACTATGCAAGGCCCAACTGCTCAAATCGTGGATCGGACACGCGCGCTGCCGTCAGCACGTCCACCCGGGCGGCACCTCCGGCCAGCAGGGCTGTGGCGCAGGCGTTGGCCGTGGCGCCGGAGGTCATCACATCGTCGATCAGCAGCACACGCTTGCCAGAGATCCCGGAATCCAGGCTCAAGGCAAAGGCGCCTTCCAACTCCTCGCGCCGCCGCGCCGCGCCGAAGCCCTCCAGCGGCTGGGTGGGCCTCGTGCGCTGCAGCGCGTCCACGGCCACCGGACGACCAGTGAGCCGTGCCAAGGCAATGGCCAGCAGCGCCGCCTGATTAAACCGCCGCGCGCGCAACCGTGTGGGGTGCAGCGGCACTGGCACCAGTAGATTAGCCGTCTGCAACAGCGCCTCGCCGGGACGGCGCATCAGTTCCGCCAACCCCTTCACCGCCTCGGTATGGTCGGCATATTTCAGCGGCAGGATCAGCCGCTTGGCGGTTTCGTCGTAGCGCAGGGCGGCGCGGGCCTGGGTGAAGGCTGGCTTGTGCGTGGCGCAGCCCTCGCATTCCTCTCCCATGACATAAGGCATCGGCACGCCACAAATCCGGCAGAACGGCGCGGTGATGAAATTCGCCGCCTTGAAGCAGCCCAGACAAAACTGCCCTTCTTTCTCCACCGGGGTATCGCAGGCAAGACAACTCGGCGGCAGCAGGCTATCCAACACCCAACGCAAGAGAGGTTTCATTTGCACCCCATTTTCGAATTCGAAGCCATGGTGAAGCACCGCGAGCGGGCGGCGGGGCGAATTGGCCCATTGCTGCCGGTGCTGGAGGATCTGGGAGAGCGGCTGCTCGACCGGCTGGACGACACCAGCCGCCGCTTCGCCACGGCGCTGGATTTTGGCGGGCGCGGGGCAATTGCGCCCGCGCTGGCAGAACGGGGAATGGAGGTCGTCTCGGCTGATTTCTCCCCCGCCATGGCGGCACGGGCGGGCGGCAAGCCACTGGTGCTGCCCGGGCCTAATGATTTCGGCCTGCCGGAAGGCGGGTTCGACCTCGTGGTGGCGCATCTGGCGCTGCACTGGCTGGACGATCTGCCCGGCGCGCTGATCCAGCTCAAACGCGCGTTGAAGCCGGACGGGCTGCTGCTGGCCAGCATGCCGGTGCTGGGCACGCTGCAAACCCTGCGCGAAGCGCTGCTGGACGCCGAGGAAGCACTGACCGGCGGCGTCAGCCCCCGTGTCTCCCCCTTCCCCGAACTGCGCGACTGCGCCGGACTGCTGCAACGGGCCGGGTTCGCGCATCCGGTGGCGGATGTGGAGGAACTCACCTTCCTGTACGCCAACCCGCTGGACCTGCTGCACGAGCTACGCGACGCGGGCGAGACCAACGCCCTGCTCGACCGCCAGCGGCGCACACCTCCACGGGCGCTGTTTCCCGCCGCACTGGCGGCCCTGCCGGTGCAGGAAGGGCGAATGGCGGCTACGCTGCGCATGGCGATCCTGACAGGCTGGGCCTCATAAAAGCCCCGCCTTGCGGAAACTCAGCCACTGCCCGTTGCCGACGATGACATGGTCGTGCAGCACGATGGAGAGCGCCGACGCCGCCTGCTTGATGTCTCGGGTCATCAGGATGTCGTCCTCCGAGGGCGAGGGATCGCCGCTCGGGTGGTTGTGCACCAGGATGATCGCCGTGGCGTGCAGTTCCAGCGCGCGCTTGACGATCTCTCGCGGATAAACCGGGGTATGATTCACCGTACCCTGGGCCTGCTGCTCATCGGCCAGCAGGCGGTTGCGGTTGTCCAGGAACAGCACACGGAACTGTTCCACCTTCTCGCGCGCCAGCACCGCCTGGAGATACTCCATCAGCCGGTCCCAATTGCTCAGCACCGGGCGGTACAGCACCTCGGCCTTGGCCAGGCGCTGGGCCGAGGCCTGCACGATCTTCAGCGCCGCCACACCGGCCTCGCCGAGCCCCTCGACGCCAAGGAGATCCGGCACCGAAGCCGAAATGACATTGGCATAGGAACCAAAACGAGCCAGCAGCGCCCGTGCGATGGGTTTCGTATCCCGCCTTGGCAGGGCCAGGAACAAAACCATTTCGATCAACTCATGTTCAGCAATGGCCTCAGGCCCCGCCGAGAGCAGCCGCGCACGCAGCCGGGCCCGATGGCCCTCGGTGCCGATGGCCGGTTTGCCGGGGCGGATCTCGGGAGACAACGTCTCCAGTAACGAGACATCGGCGAAACCGGGCGTTGCATCTCTTTTGCTCATGACACGTCAAGCGTGCCACGACTTCTAGTTTAATGGAAGCTCAATAGCACAATCTCACACGGGTTTACGCCGATCACACCTTGCGGGCGGCCAGCCTTGCTTAATGGTTGTGCAAGCGGCCGAAGCCGCCTGTCGTTACGACTCCGTCTCCGGCTCCGGCTCCGTTTGGTGCGCGCTGGAGAGCAGCATGTACACCGCCGGAACCACGAACAGCGTGAACATGGTGCCGATGGACAAACCGCCCGCGATGACCATGCCCATGGCAAAGCGCGACGCTGCCCCCGCCCCGTTGGCAAAGATCAGCGGCACGACGCCCAGCACCATGGCGGCGGTGGTCATCAGGATGGGCCGCAGACGGATATTGGCCGCGTGCTCGATAGCCGCGCGCTTCTCCATGCCCGCGAGCCGCGCCTCGTTCGCCACCTCGGTCATCAGAATGCCGTGCTTGGAGACGAGCCCCATCAGCGTCACGAGCCCGACCTCGGTATAGATGTTCAACGAGAGCCCGCCAAAGCCGAGATAGATGAAGATCAGCGCTCCGGCGATGGACATCGGCACCGAAACAAGGATGATCAGCGGGTCGCGGAACGAGTTGAACAACGCCGCCAGCGCCAGGAAGATGATGATGATGGCGAAGACAAAGGTCAGCACGAAGGCGCTGGACGTCTGCATGTACTGGCGCAGCTCACCCGCGTAGTCGATGCTGTCGGACGGCGCCAGGATCTGCTTGGCCAGGGTTTGCAGCGTCTTCAGCGCGTCCGCCTCGGCCACGCCGGGGGCGATGACGCCTTGCAATGTTGCTGAATTCTGCTGCTGGAAGTGATTCACACTCTCCGGAATCACGCTCATCTCGATATGCGCGATGGAGGAGAGCGGCACGTTGATGCCGTTCGACGCGAGAACGTAGTAATTGTTGAGATCGGCCACGTTGAGACGCGAGGCGCGCTCCACCTGCGGGATAACCTTATAGGAACGCCCGTCGAGATCGAAGAAGTTCACATACCCGCCGCCCAGCGCCTCGCCCAGCACAGCGCCGACCTCGGACATGTTGAGCCCCAGCGCCGCGGCCTTGTCGCGGTCGATGACCACAGTGGCCTGGGGCTGGTCGAGCTTCAAATCGCTGTCCAGATACACGAACTTGCCGCTCTTGAGCGCCGCCTGCAGCAATTGCTGCGAAAGCGGATAGAGCTGGCTGAAGGAATCGGTCGTCTTGATAACGAACTGCACCGGAAACCCCTGCGAACCGGGCAGCGGCGGCAGCGGGAAGGCCGCCACCTTCTGCCCGGCATCCTGGGCGTAGGCATCGGCCTGCACCAGGTTCTGCACCACGGTGGCGTTGCGCCGATGGCCCCAGGGCTTCAGCACCGCGCCGATAATGTCACTGCCCGGCACGTCGATCCCGAAAGTGTGGTCAACATCCGGATAACCCAACAGCACGGCGTTGAGATGGTCGTCCCACATCGCCTTCTGGGCCATGGTGGCATCTGGCGCGGAGGTCGAGGCCATGATCACCACGCCCTGATCCTCGATGGGCGCCAGCTCGCTCTTCGCCCCGGCTGCCAGGAAGAAGATGCTGGCAAGAACGATGACCGCGAAGGTGAGCGTGACCGGCACCGTATCCAGGCTGGAATGCAGCAGACGGGTATAGACCCGATGGATATCCTCCATCCGGTGGTCGATGAACTCAATCAGCCGCGCCTCCCAATCGCCCTTGCTGCGGTCGATATGCCGCAGGAAGCGCGAGCTGAGCATGGGCGTGAGCGTCAGGGCGATCAGCGCCGAGATCGTCACCGCCCCCGCCAGGGTAAAGGCAAATTCGGTGAACAGCGCGCCGGTGAGGCCGGACTGGAAGCCGATCGGCACGTAAACCGCGATCAGCACCACCGTCATGGCGATAATCGGCCCGCCCAACTCACCCGCCGCCACGCGCGCCGCGGCGATGGGCTTTTCCCCCATGTCCAGATGCCGGTTGACGTTCTCCACCACGATGATGGCGTCGTCCACCACCAGGCCGATGGCCAGCACCAGCGCCAGCAAGGTGAGCAGGTTGATGGAGAAGCCGAGCGCGCCCATCATCGCGAAGGTGCCGATCAGCGAGAGCGGAATCGCCACCACCGGGATCAGCACCGAGCGCGGCGAGCCGAGGAAGGCGAACACCACCAACGTCACGATGGCCAGAGCCTCGGCCAGCGTGGTCACCACCTCGTCGATGGAGGCATTCACGAAGGCCGTGGAGTCATACACGATATTGGCGCTCAGCCCGCTCGGCAGCTCGGCCTGGATGCTGGGGAACACCTTGCGCACGCCCGAGATCACGCTCAGCAGATTGGCAGAGGGCGCGACCTTAATGCCGATATATACGCCCTGCTTGTTGTCGAAAGTGACGTGCTGCTCATAGGAATCCGCGCCAAGCTCAACCTTGGCAACGTCCTTGAGCCGGATGATCGCGCCGTTTTGCTGCTTGATGATGAGCTGGCCGAACTCCTCGGGCGTATGCAGCCCGGTGGTGGCGTTCAGCGTCACCTGCGTCATCGTGCCCTTGGTGTTGCCCAGCGCCGAGATGAAGTCATTGGCGGCAAGCACCGTCCACACATCGGAGGCGGTGAGCTGGTAGGAGGCAAGCTTGCGCGGGTCCAGCCAGACACGCATGGCGTAGTTCTGCGCGCCCAGGATTTCGGCGGTCTGCACGCCATTCACCGCCTGCAAGGCGGGCTGGGCCACGCGGGTCACGTAGTCGGTAATCTGGCTGGCGGTAAGCTTGGCGCTGCGGAAGCCAATATACATGGCGTCCACTTCCTGGCCCACGGCGAGCGTCATCACCGGCGGCTCGGTGGCCGAGGGGAACTGGTTCAGCACCGAACTCACCTGCGCCTGAACCTCGGTCAGCGCCTTGTCCGGATCGTGGTTGAGCACGAGGTAGAGCGTGATGGTGCTGGTGCTCGTCTGGCTCGACGAGGTCATGTAGTCGATGCCATCCACCTGCGAGACCGCCTTTTCCAGCGGCGTGGTCACAAAGCCCGCCACCGTGTCCGGCGAGGCGCCGGGATAGGTGGTGGTGATGGTGATCGTGGCGTTTTCCGTCTTGGGGAATTGCTGCACCGGCAGGGTGAACACGGCGCGCAGGCCAAGCACCAGCACCAGCACACTGACGGCAATGGAAAGAACCGGCCGGGCGATGAAGAGATCTGTGAACCGCTTCATCGCGCTTACTCGTTCGGCGGGTTGGGCGTGGCGCTGTTGGGCGGCTGCACGCTGTTGTTAATGCTCACCACCGCGCCGTTGCGCAGCTTCACCTGCCCGGCCGTCACCACGACATCACCCGGCTGCACGCCCGAGAGCACCGCCACCTGATCGCCGCGCGTGTCGCCCAGCGTGACGAAGACCTGCTCCGCCACCAGCGCCGGCTTGCCCTTGGCATCCTGCCCATGACGGACGATGAACACCGTGTCCCCGTACGAGCTGTAGGTAATGGCGGTCTGCGGCAGCGTCACGTAACTAGCCGGCGCGCCAGTGGCGACGCTCAGGCTGGCGAACATGCCCGGGCGGAGCAGCAGCTTGCCGTTGGGCACGGTGGCGCGCACGGCGACGCTGCGCGTATCCTGGTCCACCTGCGCACCGATGGCCGAGACCGTGGCGGTGAAGCTCTGCCCCGGATAGGCGTCGAGGCTCAGATTGACTGTCTGCCCCGGCTGCACCTCGCTCAGCGTCCGCTGCGGCAGGTAGAAATCGACATAAAGCGGGTCGAGCTGCTCCAGCGTGACGATCTCGGTGCCCGGCGAGATATACTGGCCGATATCCACCTTGCGGATGCCCAGCCGCCCGGCGAAGGGCGCGCGGATCACCTTCTCCGCCATCAACGCCTGCTGCGCCGCCACCTGGGCCTGGGCTGCGGCCAGGGTTTCACGGTCGGAATCCAGCGTCGCCTGAGAGACGGCGCTGGCGGCGAACTGCTTCTGGTCGCGGGCGTAATTGATCGCGTCGAGCTTGGCGGTCGCCTGCAGCTGCGCCAGCACCGCCGGGTCGTTGTTCGGGCGCAGCGTGGCCAGCACCTGGCCCTTCTGCACATCCGCGCCGGACTCGAAATTGATCGTGTCGATAATCCCGCTCACCTCGGCCGAGAGCGCCGCGCCATTGATGGCGGTGATGGAGCCGACCGATTGCAGTTGCGGCTGCCAGGGGCTTGCCTCGGCGGTGATGGTCGCCACCGTCTGCACCTGATTGGCGAAGCCCTTGAGGAATTGCCCGATCATGAAGCTGCGCAGCGCGCCATAGCCGAACACCAGGGCGAACAGCACGGCGACACTGACAAGCATGATGACCATGCGCTTGGTGGGATTGGGCTTGCTCATTCTGCCGGTATCCTCATGGAATCACGCCGCAACAGCTTTGGGTCACATCCTGGCGGTGCCACCAGCCGCCACCCACCGCCTGATACAGCGCGGCGGTGTCGGCCAGACGGGTGGCGCGGGCCTTGGCCTGGGCCAGCACGGCGTTCTGGTAGGTGGTTTGCGCGCTCAGCACGGCGGTAAAGGGCTGTCCGCCAAGCTGATACTGCGCCTGGGTCACTTTCAGGCTGGCATCGGCGGCGCTGGCTGCATCATCGGCCGCCTGCTGCTCGGTCCCGTCGTATTGCAGCGCCGCCAGCACGTCCGCCACGTTCTGGAAGGCGGTGATCACGGTGTTCTTGTACTGCCCGGCCGAGGCGCGCATTGCGGCGATCGCGGCCTTGCGCTGGGCCGCGAGCTGCCCGCCCTCGAACAAAGGCTGGGTCACGCCGGCGGCAAGGCTCCACAGCAAGGTCTGCGGCGTGAACAGCATGGCGGTATCGACGCCCTGATGCCCGATCTGTCCCGAGAGGGTGATTTGCGGCAGCATCTGGGCATCGGCGACGCCCACATTGGCCGTCGCCGTATGCAGCTGCGCCGCGGCGGCGCGGATATCCGGCCGCTGCGCCACCAGCGCCGAGGGCAGGCTCACCGGCAAATCCGCCGGGAGCTGCAGGCTGTCCAGCGTGAAATCCTGCGGCTGGAAATCGCCGGGGAAGGTGCCGGTGTAAGCGGCGAGCTGGTTCTGCGCCTGGGCGAGCTGCGATTGCAGGGGCGGCAACGTCGCCACCGCTTGCGCCAGCTGCGCCTGCTGCTGCAACACCTGCGCCTGCGCCACGCCGCCCAGGCTCACCTGCTTCTGCAAAATCCCCAGGAGCTGCTGCTCCGAGGCGATGACTTGGTTCGTGGCGTCGATCTGCGCGTGCAGCGAGGCCACGCTCACCGCCGAGGTGACGATATTCGCCGTCAGCGTGAGATAGGCAGCCTCCAGCTCGTCACGCTGATATTCCGCCTGCGCCGCCTGCCCCTCGATGGTACGCCGCGCCTCACCCCAGATATCCAGCGCGTAGGAGACGGAGAGCGATGCGTTGTAGAGCGTATAGGGGCGCAGCTTGGTATCCCCGCCGCCCTGGGAGAACGCGGCCGTGACAGCCGAGGATGCCTGATTGCGCTCGGCGTTGAACGTGCCGGAAACAGTGGGCAGCAGTAGCCCCTGGTCGCTGCGCAGCGTTTCCTCGGCTTGCAGCAGCGTCGCCTGCGCGGCGTCGAGGCTCGGGTTATTGGCAAGTGCCGTGCCGATCAGCGCGTTGAGCTGCGGGCTGCGATAAAGCGCCCACCAATCGCCCGCGATATCCGCCCCAGGGTTGAAACGCTGCGCCACGCCGCCCGCAGCCTCGGTGGCGGCGGGCAAGGGCTCCCGCGTCAAATTCGTTTCGGGTGCCGCTGGCGTGTGGAAATCCGGCCCCACGGCGCAGCCCGGCAGCGCCAAGACAAGCGCCATGCGGGATACAGCCCTGCGGAAACTCGTTAGTTTCATAACTATCAGCTACCGGCCTTTCCGAAACCCGTCAAGCACAGCTTTTCTGCCGCCTATCCATGTAACAGAAACTTGTAAGTTTCCGATTTTAGCGGCATAAGAGGATATGGCAGGCCAAAATCCCAATAAAACAACAAAGTTAACCAGAGAAAAACAAAATATAGACGCGGATGCCGATCCGCGCCTGGTGAAGCTGTTTGAGGCGGCAGAGAGCGTGTTTCTCGCCAAGGGCTACCACGCCGCCACCATGGACGAAGTGGCCAAGGCCGCCGGCATGTCGAAGAAAACAGTTTATGCGCTGATCTCCTCAAAAGCCGATCTGTTCACCTCGCTGCTGACACATCACCAGTCACTGCTGAAATTCCCCGAGCCCGAACCTGACTGGACACCGCAGGACATTCTCGTCGCGCATCTGCTCACCTTGGCGCGCTTCCTGCTCTCTCCCTCGCAGATCGCCATTCTACGCCTGATCATGGCCGAGTACACGCACAGCCCGGATTTTGGCCGGGTCTTCATGCGCAACCGGGTGATCAAGGCGAAATCAAAGCTAGAATCCTGCCTGAGCGAGCTGGCGATCAACCATGGCATCTGCGCTCCCGAGGCCAAGGAATACGCGGCCATGCTGTTCGGCATGGCGATCGGCGAGTTCCATCTTAGTACACTGATCGGTTTCCGCGCCCCGCCCAGCAAGCAGGCATTGGAGGCACGGGTGCGCCGCGCGGTGGATATCTTCTGCGCCGGGTGCTGCCCCTGCGCCGAAACGCCGGAATAGTTACGGCGCGTCCTCGTCGTCGGCCCGCTCCAGCGCCACCACATCGGTGTCGATCAACACCTTGCCCGCGTGCTCGAACATCACCGTCACGCGGTTGCCGAGGGCGCTTTGCACCTGCCCCAGCCCCCAATCGGGCTGGCGCGGATGGCGGACGTAATCGCCAGGGGCGAATTCAGAGCGTTCCATGGCAAGCCTCCACCAGTTGGCGCATATGCTCCGGCACGGGGGCCGTGGCCTCCACCGGCGGGTCCAGCGGCAATACGATGTGCCGCGCCAGCAGATGCAGCCGCCCTGTCCCACCGCCATACACCGCATCGCCGATAATCGGATGGCCCAGCACCGCCGCATGAGCGCGGATCTGGTGCGTGCGCCCGGTTTTGGGATGAAACGCCACCAGCGCTACCGCGCCATTATCGCCCAGCACTCGGTACTCCGTCACCGCCGCGTCGCCCGTTTTATCCGGCGCCATCTTCCAGGCGCGGCCTTTTGTATGCTTGGCCAAGGGCTGGTCGATGACGCCTTCCCGCGCCCCCGGCACGCCCGAAACCACGGCCCAATAGGTTTTTTGCACCCGCCCTTCGGCAAACAAACGCTGCGCTTCGAGCAAAAAACTCTTCTTCAGCGCGATGACGAGGCAGCCCGCCGTATCCTGGTCCAGCCGGTGAGCGAGCCACGGGCCGTTCTTGCCCTGGCGCCATTGCGGGAAATAATCCTCGACACTCGGCCCGCCCGCCCGGCCCGGATGCACCGGCAGCCCGGCGGGCTTGTCGATCACCAGGGCGCGGCGGTCCTGGTAGAGGATGTTCATCCGCGCAGGTGCTTGGGCACGGTCAGCCCCAGCCGGGTCGGGATGTCCCATTCCTCGCGGGCGCGGCGGTATTCCGTGAACCCGGCGGCGATGTAGTTGGGCAACGCGCGCGGGTGGTCGGCCGAGCAGGTATTCACGGTCATGCCCGAAAGCTGGCTGGACCCGCCGATGAATACCGAATCCACCGCCGCGTCGAGGAACTTCCGCCCCAGCCCGCGCCCGATATAGTCCGGCTTCAGCCCGAAATAGTTGAGGTTGACGAACGGCCAGTGCGAGGCGTCGGTCTCGAAGAACCCGGCCTCCTGCCCATTCACGCGCAGCACATAGGTGCTCACGCTGGGGCGGGCGAGGTGCCGCGCGAGCTGGTCGTCAGGCATCATCCGGCGCAGCCACCACAGCCAGGGCGTGCCGACATCGTTATACAGCCTGCGGTAATCCGGCACGCTGAGCCGCTCGCGGGTCAGCATAACACCCGGCGGCATGATCGCGGGCGGACGCTCGGGCGTGCGCAGCATGCGCAGGAACACCACGGTTACGAGCGCGCGCTCCGTCGTCTCACCGGGCAACGGGCGCGCATAGTCCATGGTATCGTCCATTAGTCGTCAAGGAAGCTGCGCAGCTTGCGGGACCGGGAGGGGTGCTTGAGCTTGCGCAGCGCCTTCGCCTCGATCTGGCGGATACGCTCACGGGTGACGTTGAACTGCTGGCCGACCTCTTCCAGCGTGTGGTCGGTGTTCATGCCAATGCCAAAGCGCATGCGCAGCACGCGCTCCTCACGCGGGGTGAGCGAGGAGAGCACGCGCGTCGCGGCCTCGCGCAGATTGGCCTGCACGGCGGCGTCCAGCGGGATGATCGCGCCCTTATCCTCGATGAAGTCGCCCAGATGGCTGTCTTCCTCGTCGCCGATCGGCGTTTCCAGCGAGATCGGCTCCTTGGCGATCTTCAGCACCTTGCGCACCTTCTCCAGCGGCATGCCAAGCTTCTCGGCCAGCTCCTCCGGGGTCGGCTCGCGGCCGATCTCGTGCAGCATCTGGCGGCTGGTGCGGACCAGCTTGTTGATCGTCTCGATCATATGCACCGGGATACGGATGGTGCGGGCCTGGTCGGCGATGGAGCGGGTAATGGCCTGACGGATCCACCAAGTGGCGTAGGTGGAGAACTTGTAGCCGCGGCGGTACTCGAATTTATCCACCGCCTTCATCAGACCGATATTGCCCTCCTGGATCAGGTCTAGGAACTGCAAGCCACGATTGGTGTATTTCTTGGCGATGGAAATCACGAGACGCAGATTGGCCTCGATCATCTCCTTCTTCGCGCGGGTGGAGTCACGCTCACCGCGCGAGACGGTGGTGTAAACCCGTCGGAACTCCTCGATCGGCAACCCGGCCTCGGCGGCCACCTTGCCGATCTGCGCGCGCAGCTCGGTCGCCTGTCCCTCGTGCTTCTTGGCGAATTCCTTCCAGCCCCGGCCCGGCAGCTCGGAGACATATTGCAGCCAGCCCGGGTCCATCTCACGGCCACGGTAATGCTGCAGGAACTCGTCGCGCGTCACCTTGGTGTTTTCGGCCAGACGAAGCAGCTGCCCCTCCAGCCCGTTCAGGCGCTGGTTCAGCACCTTCAGCTGGGCCACCAGCTCCTCAATGCGGTTATTATGCAGCCGGATCTGCTCGACCTTGGCCACCAGCTCATCCCGGAGCTTCTCGTAAGCCTTCTCGTTGCGGGAGTTCACATCCCCGCCAGCGGTCAGGTTCTCCAGGCGCTTGGTCTGCAGCTTGGCCAGCTTCTCGTAGAGCTTCTCGATCTCCTCGAAATGCTGGAAGATTTCCGGCTTCAGCTTTTCTTCCAGGGCGGAGAGGGACATGCCGGCACCTTCGCCCTCCTCGTCCTCCTCCACATCCTCGGACGCCTCGAAATCAGCCTCGACCGGCTCGGCGCCGTTCTGCATGGCTTCCAGGTCGATCACGTCACGCAGCAGCACGCGGCCGTTATTCAGCGCCTCATGCCAAGCGATAATGGCGCGGAAGGTGAGCGGGCTTTCGCACAGCCCGCGGATCATCATGTCCCGCCCAGCCTCGATGCGCTTGGCGATGGCGATCTCGCCCTCGCGCGAGAGCAGCTCCACCGACCCCATCTCGCGCAGATACATGCGCACCGGGTCGTCGGTACGGGAGACGGCGCTCTCGGAGATATTCCCGGCCTGCTCCTCGTCCTCGGCCAGATCCTCCTTGGGCGCGGCGGCGGTCTCGGCCTCCTCGCTCTCCTCGCTCTCCACCACCTGGATGCCCATCTCGTTGAGCATCGCCATGATGTCCTCGATCTGCTCCGAGGAATTCTGCTCCGCGGGCAGAACCGCATTCAGCTCATCAAAGGTGATGTAGCCGCGCTCCTTGCCCTTGGCGATCAGGCGCTTAACGGCGCCGGACTGGGTGTCCAGCACATTGGCGTCGGCTTCGGCCTCGGGGGCAGCGGTCTCAGTCGTATTCGCGGGCTTGATTGCCATGGTCAGGCGGTACTCCGGGGGAATAAGCGGGTCGTATATTTTACAAGGCGTCAGGTAGGCAATAAGCCTGCCTTTTTAAGGGTCAGGAATCGGGAATTCCCGCCTCGCCCGCGCGGGCTGCGGCCAGCAGCTCGTTATATTTCATCAATCTGGCGCAGGCGGCGGCGTCGTCCGGGTGCGCCAGCCAAAAGGCCTGGGCCTCGTCACGCTGCGCCCGCAACATGTCGATACTAAAATCCATCAGGCTATACCAACTCCACCAAGACTGCGCGGCTTCCGCCGGGCTGGCATCCGGGGCCAAACGATACTCCGACGCGGCCTGCGCCACCAGCGCGCGGGCCTGTCCGGCCAGCCCGAGGCTTCCCAAATGGGTGAACAGATTCGCCGAGTCAAGATGTTTCGCATGAGCGGCGAAGTCATGCAGGGCGTGGCGCAGGGGTTCGTCCTCCGGTGGCAGAGGCACATGGGCGAAGGCCTCCTCGACGTCGTGGACGAGAATGGGGTGCGCCAACAGGGTCGCCAGCATCAGCTTGGCGCGCAGCGTGTTTGCGTTGGCGGCGTCGGGCTCCGGGCGCGGCGGCAAGAGCACGGGCTTGATGAAGTCCCGCCCCTTTTGGCCGGGACGGAACGGGGGCTGCGAAGAAGCCCGCCCCGCGCGGCGCTCCTCATAATAGCGCCCGCGCAGCGCCTGACGGTACTCGGTCCCGAGCGTTTTATCCGGGATCAGCCCGGCCAGCTCGTCCAGCCGGTGCAGGAAGGCGGCGCGCCCCTCAGGTGTCGCGCCCTTCCGGGTGGCGGCCACCATGTCATACAGCGCCGCCGAGAGCGGCAGGGCCTTGTCCAACTCGGCCTGGAAGGAGGCGGCTCCGCCACGGCGTATCAGGCTGTCCGGGTCGTCCTTGGCGGGGAGGCGCAACAGCCGCAGCGAACGTTCGGGGGTAAGCCCAGCGAGTGCCAGCTCCACCGTTTTCAGCGCGGCGCGCTGGCCTGCGGCGTCGCCATCGAAACAGATCACCGGCTCGGGCGTGAGCTTCCAGATTTCTTCCAGATGCTCCTCGGTCAGCGCCGTGCCAAGCGGCGCGACGGCACCACCAAACCCGGCCTGGGCCAGGGCGATGACATCCATATACCCTTCCACCACGATCAGCCGCGCGCCCTTGCGCACGGCCTCGCGGGCGAAATTCAGCCCGTAAAGCGAGCGGCGCTTGGAGAACACGCCCGTCTCCGGCCCGTTGACGTATTTGGGCTGGCCATCGCCCATGATGCGCCCGCCGAAGCTGATCATCGCCCCGCGCTTGTCGCGGATGGGGAACATCACCCGGCCAAAGAACATGTCCACCGGACCACTCTCGCCGCGCTTCATCAGCCCGGCCTCGATCAGCTGGTCCGGCTTTACGTTCAGCCCGCGCAAAGCAGTGGCGAGCGCGCCCCTGCCCTCGCCCGACCAGCCCAGGCCGAATTTGCGGATGGTCTCATCCGTCAGCCCGCGCTTACGTAGATAATCCAGCGCCGCGCGCCCCTCGGGCGCCGAGAGCCAGACCTGATATTGTCGGGCAGCTGCCTCCAAAACATCGGAAAGCCCGGCCCGGCGCTGCTCCGCCTCGGCGGCCTGGGGGGTGGCTTTCGGCACCTCCAAACCCGCTTGAGGCGCCAGTTCCTCCACCGCCTCCATGAAGGAGGCGCCGGTCGTCTTCATGATAAAGGTGATGACATCACCATGCTCGCCGCAGCCGAAGCAATGGTAATGGTCGTCATATACATAAAAGGACGGCGTCTTTTCCCCGTGGAAGGGGCAGCACCCCTTCCAGTCCCGGCTTGAGCGGGTGAGCTTGACCGTGCGCCCGATCACCGTGCGGATCGGGACGCGCGAACGCAGCTCGTCGAGGAAATTCGCCGGCAGGGCCATGCTTTAGCCCGCGAGCGCCGCCCTCACCGCGGCGGAGGCCACGCCCATGTCCAGCGCCGCGCCATGCTTGGCCTTCAGCGCGCCGACCACCTTGCCCATATCCTTGGCCGAGACCGCGCCCGTGGCGGCGATGGCCTCCTTGATGGCAGCCTCCAGCGCCTCGCCTTCCAGCGTCTGCGGCAGGAACTCGGAAATCACGGCAATCTCGAACTCCTCCTTGGCGGCCAGCTCCTCACGCCCGCCCTGGCGGTACAACGCCACGGAATCCCGGCGGGATTTGATCATCGAGCGCAGCATGGCCAGGATTTCCTCGTCGGAGACCTGCTCCACGCCCTTGGGCCGGGCGGCGATGTCCGTGTCCTTCAACTTGGCCTGGATCATGCGCAGCGCCGAAGTACGCTCGGCGTTCCTGGCCAGCATCGAGGTTTTCACGGCGGCGGTTAGGTCTTCACGTAGGCTCATGTTCTACTCTCCGGAAAAAAATTCCGGCCTACAGCATTGCCGTTGAGGCCGGAGGAAAAATCCGCTATTGTCTTAGCATGCAAACATCCATCGACGAAATCCTCCGCCGCCTCGGCGGCAACGAGGCCGCCGCCACCCTCACCGGCGTCTCCCCCGAAGCTGTCCGCAAGTGGCGTAGCGCCGGTGCGATTCCGCCCCGCCACTGGCCTGCCATTATGACCGCAACCGGGCTGACGATGGAAGATTTTTCCGCCCCCTCTTCGAGCGAAGTGCCTCCCGGCGCCACCGCCGCCCTGGTGCTGGCCGATGGCAGCGTGTTCTGGGGCCGGGGGTTTGGCGCGCATGGCATCAGCCAGCCCTCCGAGCTGTGCTTCAACACCGGCCTCACCGGCTATCAGGAAACGCTCACCGACCCGTCTTATGCCGGGCAGATCATCACCTTCACCTTCCCGCATATCGGCAATGTGGGCACCAATGCCGAGGATGAAGAAGCCTCCCGCATCTTCGCGCGCGGCCTGGTGGTGAAGGAGGATTTCACCGCCCCCTCCAATTACCGCTCCACCGCCGATCTCGGCGCCTGGCTGGCCAAGATGGGCATCCCCGGCATCGCCGGCGTGGACACCCGCGCCCTGACGCTGCGCATCCGCGACCTCGGCGCGCCCAACGCCGTGCTGGCCTTCCCCGAGGACGGCAAGTTCGACCTCAAGGCCCTGGCCGCGCAGGCAGCCGCCTGGGGCGGGCTCGAAGGGCTGGATCTGGCCAAGGAAGTCTCCTGCACGCAGTCCTATGAATGGACCGGCGGCACCTGGAGCTGGGAGCACGGCTTCGCCTCCCCCGAGCCGCGCTTCAACGTCGTGGCCGTGGATTTCGGCGCCAAGCGCAACATCCTGCGCTCCCTCGCTTCCGCTGGCTGCAAGGTGACTGTGGTGCCTGCCCAGTCCACCGCCGAGGACATTCTGCGCCACAAGCCGGACGGCGTGTTCCTCTCCAACGGCCCCGGCGACCCGGCGGCCACCGCCACCTATGCCGTGCCCGCCATCCAGGGCGTGATGGCGGCGGGCGTGCCCATCTTCGGCATATGCCTGGGCCACCAGCTCCTCTCCACCGCGCTCGGCGGCAAGACCTACAAGCTGGAGCGCGGCCATCGCGGCGCGAACCAGCCGGTGAAGGACCTGACCACCGGCAAGGTTGAGATCACCTCGCAGAACCACGGCTTCGCGGTGGACGAGAAGTCCCTGCCCGCGGGCGTGGAAGTGACGCATGTCTCGCTGTTCGACGGCTCGAACGAAGGCATCGCCTGCAAGGCCAAGCGCGTGTTCTCGGTGCAGTACCACCCCGAGGCCAGCCCCGGCCCGTCCGACAGCGCCTATCTCTTCAAGCGCTTCGTGGACATGCTGGGCTAAGCCCAAACCAACATTAATGGGGGTCCGGGGCCTCAGGCCCCGGCGGGTGCAGGGCGGAGCCCTGCGACATCAAGGAATTCAAAAATGCCCAAACGCACAGACATCAAGTCCATCATGATCATCGGCGCCGGGCCGATCGTCATCGGCCAGGCCTGCGAGTTCGACTATTCCGGCGCCCAGGCCTGCAAGGCGCTGCGCGAGGAGGGCTACCGCGTCATTCTCGTTAACTCCAACCCGGCGACGATCATGACCGATCCGTCCCTGGCGGACGCGACCTATATCGAGCCGATCACCCCGGAGATGGTCGAGAAGATCATCGCCAAGGAGAAGCCGGACGCCCTGCTGCCCACCATGGGCGGGCAGACCGCGCTCAACACCGCCATGGCGCTCGCCAAGTCCGGCGCGCTGGAGCGCCTGGGTGTGGAGCTGATCGGCGCCAAGGCCGAGGTGATCGACCGCGCCGAGGACCGGCTGAAATTCCGCGACGCCATGGCCGAGATCGGCGTGATGGGCCCGCGCTCGGCCATCGCCCATACGCGCGAGGAAGCCGAGGCGGCGCTTGAGGTCGTTGGCCTGCCCGCCGTCATCCGCCCCAGCTTCACGCTCGGCGGCACCGGCGGCGGCATCGCCTATAACCGCGAGGAATTCTTCGAGATCTGCATGGGCGGCATCGAGGCCTCCCCCACCAACGAGGTACTGGTGGAAGAATCCGTGCTCGGCTGGAAAGAGTATGAATTCGAGGTGGTGCGCGATTCCGCCGATAACTGCATCATCATCTGCTCCATCGAGAATATCGACCCGATGGGCGTGCACACGGGTGACTCCGTCACCGTCGCCCCGGCGCTGACGCTGACGGATAAAGAATTCCAGATCATGCGCGACGCCTCCATCGCCTGCCTGCGGCGCATCGGCGTGGATACCGGCGGCTCCAACGTGCAGTTCGGCATCAACCCCAAGGACGGCCGCCTGGTGGTCATCGAGATGAACCCGCGCGTCTCGCGCTCCTCGGCGCTGGCCTCCAAGGCCACGGGCTTCCCCATCGCCAAGATCGCCGCCAAGCTCGCCGTGGGCTACACGCTGGACGAACTCCAGAACGACATCACCAAGGCGACCCCGGCCAGCTTCGAGCCGGTGATCGACTACGTGGTCATCAAGATCCCCCGCTTCACCTTCGAGAAATTCCCCGGCACCCCGGCGCTGCTCTCCACCTCCATGAAGTCCGTTGGCGAGGCGATGGCCATCGGCCGCAACTTCGCGGAAGCCTTGCAAAAGGGCCTGCGCTCGCTGGAGACCGGGCTCTCCGGCCTCGATGAGATCGACGCCCCGGGCGACGGCACGGCGGACGCCTTCAAGGCCGCCCTCTCCACCCCGCGCCCGGACCGCCTGCTCATCGCCGCCCAGGCCTTGCGCGCCGGGCTGACGGTCGATGAAATCCACGCCATCTGCAAGTTCGACCCCTGGTTCCTGCGCCAGATGGAGCAGATCATCGAGGCCGAGCGCGAGGTGAAGGCCCATGGCCTGCCGCGCGACGCGCAAGCCCTGCGCCGCCTCAAGGCGCTGGGCTTTGCCGACAAGCGCCTCGCCGAGCTCACCAGCCAGAAGGAAACCGCTGTCACCGCCGCCCGGCTCAAGCTCGGCGTCACCCCGGTGTACAAGCGCATCGACACCTGCGCCGGAGAGTTCGCCTCCGCGACCTCTTACATGTACTCCACCTTCGAGGGCTCGTACGGCCAGCCGCTGGATGAATCGGATGTCTCCGATCGGCAGAAGGTCGTCATCCTCGGCGGCGGGCCGAACCGTATCGGCCAGGGCATCGAGTTCGACTATTGCTGCGTCCACGCCGCCTACGCCCTGCGCGAGGCCAGGTACGAGACCATCATGGTCAACTGCAACCCGGAGACCGTCTCCACCGATTACGACACCTCGGACCGCCTCTATTTCGAGCCGCTCTTCGCCGAGGACGTGATCTCGCTGCTGCGCAAGGAGCAGGAGAAGGGCACGCTGCTGGGCTGTATCGTGCAATATGGCGGGCAGACGCCGCTGAAGCTCTCCCAGGCGCTGGAGACTGCGGGCATCCCCATCCTCGGCACCTCGGCTGACGCCATCGACGTGGCGGAAGACCGCGAGCGCTTCCAGGCCCTGCTGAAGAAGCTGGGCCTGCGCCAGCCGGAAAACGGCATTGCCCGCTCCGTCGAGCAGGCCGAGGCCATTGCCGAGCGCATCGGCTATCCCATCATCATCCGCCCCTCCTACGTTCTGGGTGGCCGGGCGATGGAGATCGTGTACGACCGCGCCGGGCTGAGCCGCTACATGCGCGAGGCCGTGCGCGTCTCCGGTGAGAACCCGGTGCTGATCGACCGCTACCTCAACGAGGCCTCCGAGGTGGATGTGGACTGCATCTGCGACGGCGAGACCGTGTATGTCGCGGGTGTGATGGAACACATCGAGGAAGCGGGCATCCATTCCGGTGACTCCGCCTGCTCCATCCCCCCCTACTCGCTCTCCCCCGCCATCGTGGCCGAGCTGCGCGCCGAGACCGTGGCCATGGCCAAGGCGCTCAACGTCGTCGGGCTGATGAACGTGCAATACGCCATCCAGAACGACACCATCTACGTGCTGGAGGTGAACCCCCGCGCCTCGCGCACCGTGCCGTTCGTGGCCAAGGCCACCGGCGTGCCCGTGGCCAAGATCGGCGCGCTGGTGATGGCAGGCGCGAAGCTCTCCAGCTTTGACCTCGACGACTCCATCAACCCGCGTCATGTGGCGGTGAAGGAGGCCGTGTTCCCCTTCGCCCGCTTCACCAATGTGGACACGCTGCTCGGGCCCGAGATGAAGTCCACCGGCGAGGTGATGGGGCTGGACACCAACTTCGCCCGCGCCTTCGCCAAGGCGCAGCTCGGCGCAGGTGTCAGCCTGCCGCTCAAGGGCACGGCCTTCCTCTCGGTCAAGGATGCCGACAAGGGCGCCATCGTCCCGGTGGCGCGCCGCTTGGCCGAGCTGGGCTTCTCGATCATGGCCACCTCCGGCACCGCCAAGTGCATTGCCGCGGCTGGGGTCGAGGTGAAGCAGGTGAACAAGGTGCTGGAAGGCCGCCCGCATTGCGTGGACGCCATCCGCTCCGGCGAGATCCAGCTCATCATCAACACCGCCTCGGGCGCGCAGTCGGTGGCGGACAGCTTCGACATCCGCCGCTCCGCCCTCACCCATGGCGTGCCGAAGTTCACGACCATCGCGGGAGCGCGGGCGGCGGCCCACGCCATTGCCGCGCTGAAGGCCGACACCCTTGATGTTGCGCCGCTTCAGTCGTATTTTGCCAAGCCTTTCTAAGCCTATCACCCCGCTGGCTCCGGCTGGCGGGGAACGCTTTGTTGATCTTAACCCCATCGGGGGCTGCGGCCCTTGAGGAGAAAAAGTGCAGAAATTCCCCATGACCGCGGCAGGTCTCGCGGCGCTCGAAGATGAATTGCGGAACCTGAAGGCGGTGGAGCGCCCGGCGATCATCCGTGCGATCGCCGAAGCCCGCGCCCATGGCGACCTCTCCGAGAACGCGGAATACCATGCGGCGCGCGAGCGTCAGTCCTTTATCGAAGGCCGGATCGCCGAGCTGGAGGAGATCACCTCGGCGGCCGAGGTCATCGACCCCGCCTCCCTCTCGGGTGATACCGTGAAGTTCGGCGCCACCATCCTGCTCATCGATGAGGATAGCGAGACCGAGGTCACCTATCAGATCGTCGGCATGCACGAGGCCGACATCAAGCGCGCGCGCCTCTCGATTACCTCGCCTCTGGCCAAGGCGCTGATTTCCAAGCGCGTGGGCGAGACCATCTCCGTCCCCGCCCCCGGCGGCGACAAATCCTACGAAATCCTGAAAATCACCTACGGTTAATCAGTCATGGTCACCTTCGACGACGTCCAGGCCGCGGCAACGCGGATCAAGGGAGCGGTGCTGCGCTCACCTTTCCTCCGTTCGGACGGCATTTCCCGCATTACCGGGGCGGAGGTGTATATTAAATACGACCATCTCCAGGCCACCGGGGCGTTCAAGGAGCGAGGTGCGGCCAACCGTATCGCCCTGCTGACGCCGGATGAGCGAAAGGCTGGCGTGGTGGCGATGTCGGCGGGCAACCATGCCCAGGCCGTGGCGCGCCATGCCGCGCTCGTGGGCATCAAGGCGACCATCGTGATGCCCCGCCACACACCCGCGACCAAGGTGACACGCACCGCCTCCTGGGGTGCGAACGTGGTGCTGCATGGCGAGACGCTGGCCGAAGCCGCCGCCGAGGCGCACCGGCTGGAGCAGGAGGAAGGCTTGTTCTTCCTGCACCCGTATGACGATCCGGGCGTGATCGCGGGCCAGGGCACGATGGCGCTGGAGATGTTCGAGGACCAGCCGGATCTCGACGTGATCGTCGCCGCTACGGGCGGTGGCGGGCTGCTGGCTGGCACCGCCGTAGTGGCGCGGCATCTCCGCCCCAACTGCGAGGTGCTGGGCGTCGAGGTCGAGAATTACGCGGCCTTCGCCCAGGCGCTGGCGGGTGAGTCCATTCATGTCGGCGGGCCGACCATCGCCGAGGGCATCGCCGTGCGCGATATCGGGCAGTTGCCGCTGGCCATGCTGAAGGCGCTGAACGTGCCCATTCTGGTGGTGAGCGAACATGCCGTCGAGCGTGGCATCGCCACTTTCGTGGAAAACGCCAAGCAGGTGACGGAAGGCGCCGGTGCCACCGGCTTGGCCGCGCTGCTCTCCTTCCCCGAGCGGTTCAAGGGCAAGAAGGTCGGCATCTCCATCTGCGGTGGCAATATCGACCCGCGCATCCTGGCCAACACGCTCATGCGCTGCCTGCTGCGCGACGGCCGCGTGCTGCGCCTGGTGCTGGAAATGCCGGACCGCCCGGGCATGCTGGCGGAAGTTGCCACGCGCATCGGCGCACTGGGCGGGAATATTCTGGAGGTGGCGCATCACCGTCTGTTCTCCAGCCCGCACGTGCAGGACGCGCAGCTTGAAATCATGATCGAGGCCCGCGACGCCAATCACGGCGCGGCGATCGAGGCCTCTCTGGCCGAAGTATTCACGCTTAGAAGGTTATAAAAGTTTTTTGGGTGCCGCCTTTTTTGTAAAAAAGGCGGCGAAGACTGTGTGGGGCTTTTTAAAAAGGCTCTAGACCATGAATACTGTGGTATTATGGTCGAATGCTCAACAAAAAGAATGGGTTATCGAGGTATAAGCAAAGAAA
>NZ_JACHFJ010000003.1 GCF_014201825.1 Acidocella aromatica
GCATGCCCCAGGGCACATTGAAACCACCTCAACCATCAAGCATGAAGGGGAAAGACACTGCGCCTGAGCGCGAACAAAAAGGGGAGCACGTCACCGTCAAACGCGGCTGAGCCGTACAACAGGAGAGCTGACCATGATGCAAGACTGGCTGCAACTGATCGAGAACATGAACGGCGGCGTGAAGGAGCTGCGCCATGGCGCGCCCGAGGTGATGAAGGGCTTTTCCGCCCTTGCCCAGGGGGCGATGGGCGGCACTGCCCTGGACAAGAAGACCAAGGAGCTGATCGCTCTGGCACTGGGTGTGGCCGCGCGCTGCCAGCCCTGCATCGCCTACCATGCCGAGGCCGCCGCCAAGCATGGCGCTACGCGCGAGGAAGTGCTGGAGACCATGGGCATGGCCATTTACATGGGGGCCGGGCCTTCGGTGATGTACGCGGCGCAGGGCCTGGAAGCCTTCGACCAGCTCAAAGCCGCGCAGGGTTGAACGCCCCTTAAGTCCCTGTTCAAGCCAATAAAAAACCCGCGGCGGATTGTCTCCGCCGCGGGTCGTTTTGTTTCAGGCCGCTTCGCTTACGGGAACTTGTTGCGGGTGGCGAGATACGCCACCCCAAGGACACCCAGGTAAATGAAGGGGATGAAGATGATGAAGCCCTCGAGATCTCCGAGCATGGTTACACCTTACCGTTTGAGTTGGCTTCCTGCGCGTCGAACATCACCGCGCCGGCTGCGGCGATGAGCACGATCATCGTCGTGCCCACCAGCCAAGCGAAGTACCAGGGGCCGTAATCGCCAGCGATCACTGCCAGAAACAGGGCCAGGGCCAGGGCAGCCGCCAGACCGATAAACTTGAAGAGTTTACCCATAATCAAGTCTCCTTAGTAGCTGTGGCTGTCGTCGGTGATGGAGCTGAGCTTCACCTTGCCGCGCATCACGTAATAGCACCAGGAGGTGTAGGCGATGATGGCGGGGGTGAAGACCAGGGCGAAGAACAGCATCCAGCCGAGATTGTACGCGGAACCGGTGGCGTTCCACACGGTCAGGCTCTGGTTCGGGTTGGTGGAGGACGGCATCAGGAAGGGGAACATGCTGGCACCGGTCGTGAAGATCACGCCGATCCACGCCAGAGCGCCCGACCACCAGGCCACAACCGGCTTACCCGCGGCGTTCATCAGCAGGTTACCCAGCATGCCGACGAAGCCGAGGATCGGCAGCGCCCACAGCAGCGGGTAGGTGTGGTAGTTGTTCATCCACGCGCCGGCCTGCACGGCCACGGTCTGGCCGGTCAGCGGGGTGGCGGGCATGTTCGGGTCGACCGGAGCGGTGAAGGCGAAGCCGTTCAGGTGGGAGACCCACAGGCCGCCGACAGCGAACAGGATGATCGCCACGATCGAGCCGCCGAGGGCCGCCTTACGGGCACGGCCATAGATCGGCTCCTCACCGCGCAGCATCAGCATGGTGCCGCCCTGGGCGATCGACATGCTCAGCGCGAGCACGCCGCACATCACCGCGAAGGGGTTCAGCAGGTAGCTGAGGAACGACTCGTCCTGGAAGTACTGGCCGGTCCAGCTGTAGTGGTAGCCGACGCCTTCCATCACGTTGCCGAAGGCCGCGCCGTACACGATCATCGGCACGGCGCCGGAGATCAGGAAGCCGATGTCCCAGATGCCGCGCCAGGAGCCAGCAGCCTTGGAGCGGTACTCGAAGGCCACGGGGCGCATGATCATGCTGAACAGCAGCAGGATCATGACGACGTAGAACACCGAGAAGGAGGTGGCGTACAGGGTGGGGAAGGCGGCGAAGATCGCGCCGCCGCCCAGGATGAACCACACCTGGTTACCGTCCCAGTGCGGGCCGATGATGTTGAGCGCCACGCGGCGTTCCTTGTCGTTTTTGCCGACAAAGTTCAGCAGCGTGCCGACACCCATATCCATGCCGACCATGACGGCCAGGCCGCAGAACAGCACCCCTAAGAGCACCGCCCAGATCACTTTAAGAACGACGTAGAGTTCCATTGAAAAATTCTCCTGAGAGGCGCGGCGTTATTGCCAGGACTTGTCGGCCAGCTGCGGCTTGCCGAACATGGTGGCGCCACCGCCCACGGTCGGTTCCGCATGATGGTCCTGCGGGCCGAGACGGGCGAACTTGAACATTAGGTACAGCTCGGCGGCGATGAAGGCGCTGTACAGCGCGGCAAAGCCGATGAGCGAGAACACCATGTACCCGACCGGGTGGCTGGAGGCGGCCTGGAAGGTCGGCAGCCAGCCATAGACGGACCAGGGCTGACGGCCAGCCTCGGCGGTGATCCAGCCGAACTCGCAGGCCAGGATCGGCAGCGGGATGGACCACAGCGCGGCTTTCAGCAGCAGCGGGTGCTTCTCCAGCTCGTTACGCAGCGAGTAGTAGGCCGCGAAGGCGAACAGGGCGACGAAGTAGAAGCCCAGGAACATCATGATGCGGAAGGCCCAGAAGGTGACGAACACGTTGGGGATCGTGTCCTTCTCGGTCTGCGCCACGATGGCGTCCTGGTTCGCCGGGGTGATCTGGGTCAGATCCTGGTTCGGCGCGTTCTTCTGGGCCAGGAAGCCATAGCCCATGTCGTTTTCGTACTGCTTGAAGGTGGCCAGCGACGCGGCGTCATGCGTCACGCCATATTGCTGCAGGGCGTTGATCGCCTTGATGCCATTGAGGATGCGCGGACCAGCCTGCTGCTCCAGGGAGAGCAGACCCGGGATCGGGGTGTCCATGGAGTGCGTGATCAGCGGGGTCAGCACATAGGGAACGCCGATCTCAGCCGCGTTGGTCTGGGTCGCGTCGTTCGGCAGGGCGAAGAGCAGCCAGGGCGCGGACGTGGCGGAGCCATGCGCGTTGCTGTCTTCCCACAGGCCCTCGATGGCCGCGATCTTGGTCGGCTGCACAAGGTAGTCCAGACGGCCAAGGGCGTCGCCCAGGGTGACCACCGCGAGGGAGGAGATGATGCCGAACAGCGCAGCCACGCGGAAGGAGCGCGCGGCCAGGGCCATGTGCTGCTTGCGCAGGATGTAGAAGGCGGAGATGCCCATCACGAACAGAGCCCCGGTAACGAAACCGGCGATCGAGGTGTGAACGAACTTCGCCTGCGCGTCCTCGCTGAACACGAGGCTCACGAAGGAGTTGAACTGCATGCGCATCGTGTCGGCGTCGAACGAGGCACCCTGCGGGTTCTGCATGAAGCCGTTGGCCACCAGAATCCACAGCGCGGACAGGTTGGAGCCCAGCGCGGTGAGGTAGGTGACAGCCAAGTGACCCGGCCTGGAGAGGCGGTCCCAGCCGAAGAACATCAGGCCGATGAAGGTGGACTCCATGAAGAACGCCATCAGGCCTTCGATGGCCAGCGGGGTGCCGAACACGTCGCCCACGAAGTGCGAGTACATGGACCAGTTGGTGCCGAACTCGAACTCCATGGTGAGGCCGGTGGCCACGCCGATGGCGAAGTTGATGCCAAAGAGCTTGCCCCAGAAATGGGTCATCTCCTTGTAAATCTCCTTGCCGGTGATGACGTAGGTCGTCTCCATCGCGCAAAGCAGGAAGGTCATGCCGAGCGTGAGGGGTACGAACAGAAAGTGGTAAAGCGCGGTAAGCGCGAATTGAAGTCGTGATAAGTCTACGACACTAGGATCGATTAACGGCATGCCCGTGAGCTCCTGCTGTTTAGAAAAGCCTTTTATAAGTAGCCCCGGCTATAGAAGCATTCCGCATCTAGTGTAGTTGATTTAGATCAAGCCCAGCCGGGATCGGGCCGTTTCTGCCTTGTATTAAGCGGCAATCTGCCCCGATTTGAGCGCATGCACATTGTCCATCAGCGCCAGGCCAGCCGGGCGGTGGGTGATGTAGAGCACGGTTTTGCCCGTGAGCAGCGGGGCGAGATCGGCCAGGAATTCGCGCTCCGTGGCGGCGTCCAGCCCTTCGGTCGGCTCGTCCAGCACCAGCCAGGGGGTGTCCTTCAGCACCGCGCGCGCCAATGCCACGCGCCGCGCCTGCCCGCCGGAAAGCCGGATTCCCGCCTCGCCGACCAGCGTGTCCAGCCCGTCCTTCTGTGTGCGAACGAAATCGGCGAGCTGTGCGACTTCCAGCGCGCGCCACAGCTCGGGTTCGGCGGCATCGGCCTTGGCCAGCAGCAGATTGTCGCGGATGCTGGTGTGGAACAGATAGCTGCGCTGGGAAATCACGGTAATGTGAGAGGCGAGATCCTCGCTGCCATAGGCGCGCAGATCATGCCCGCCAAAGCACGCCTCGCCTTCCTGGAACTCATGAAAGCGCAGCAGCAGGTTGATCAGCGTGGTCTTGCCAGCCCCGGTGGCGCCGGTGATGCCGACATGTTCACCTTCGGCCACGCGCAGATTCAGGTGGCGCAGCGCCCAGGGGGCGTCCGGTGTGTACCGCAATGAGACATTCTTCAGCTCCAGCGCATAGCCCCGCGGAGCAGGAGCCGGGGCGGCGGGGGGCGCGATGGCGGGCTTGGTGTCGGCCAGAGCGAAAATCCGACGCGCCGCGCTGGAAATCTGCCCTAGATACTGGAAGGCCAGCGGCAGCGGCGCCACGGCCTCGAACGCCGCCATGCTGCCCAGGGCCAGCAAAGCGAGGTCCGCTGGGTAGAGACGCAGCGCCGTCACCTTGGCTCCGCCCGCGATGACCACGCCCAGCATGGTGAAATTGGTGGCGAGGCTGGCGGCCGCCGCACTAAAGCCGGTGACGCGCGCCATCTGCCCCTGAGCGGCGATCAGCTCCGCCTGCAAGGCGGCTGCCCGCGCCTGCAAGGCCGGGGCCGCGCCATAGGTGAGCAGCTCGCCCATGCCCTGCATGGCGTCCACATATTCCGCGCGCAGGCTGGCATTCACGCGCACCATCCCGGCGCCAGCCTTGCGCCCGGCCAAGCCGGTGAGGCCCGGCACGCCCACCCCGGTGGCGAGCAGCCCCGCCGCCAGCACGAAGGCGGCGGGCCAGGAGAAGATGGCGAAGAACAGCACCATCACCAGCGTGGTGAGCGCCGCCGTGAGCAGCGGCACATAGACGCGCAGATAGAACAGGTTCAGCGTGTCGATATCCGCGACGATGCGCGAGAGCAGGTCCGCCGTGCGGTAGCCCTGTAGCGCCGCCGGGGCCAGCGGCTCCAGCTTGGTGTAGAACCACACGCGCAGATCGGCGAGCAGGCGGAAGGTCGCCTCATGCGTCAGCAGCCGCTCGAAATAGCGCGAAGCCACGCGCAGCGTGGCGAAAAACCGCACCATGGCCGCCGGGGTGAAGAAGTTGAACTCGTTCTGCACCGCATAACTGGCAAGGCCGGTGAGCGCCGTGGCGGCCAGGAACCAGCCCGAGAGCGTCATCAGCCCGAAATTGGACAGGATGGTGACACAGGCGAGCGCCAGCCCGCCGCGCATCCAGCTGCCTTGCGGTTTGAACAAACGGTGCAGCCGGATCAGATCGCGCATGGCACGGCCTCCTCGCCCTCATAGGCGCGCAGCAGCTCGCGGTATGGCCCCTCCTGCGCCGCCAGGATGTGCGGCGGCCCGGCTTGGGCAATCCGCCCATCCTTCAGCACCAACACCTGATCGGCCCGTGCCGCCATGGCGAGGCGGTGGGCGATGACGATGACCGTGCGGCCCTGCGCCACCTCTTCGATGGCATCCAGCACCAGGGTTTCGCTCTCCATGTCCAGATTCGCGGTGGCTTCGTCGAGGATCAGCAGGCGCGGGTTCTTCAGGTAAGCCCGCGCCAGGGCCAGACGCTGGATCTGCCCGCCCGAGAGTTTGCCGCCAGCCTCGCCGACATCCGCATCGAATTTCCCGGGCAATGCCTCAATGAAGTCCAGAGCCTTGGCTCGTGCCGCGGCATCGCGCAGGGCGGCGTCATTGGCCCCCGGCGCGCCGAGGCGCAGATTATCCGCGATGCTGCCCGTAAACAGGCGCGGGTTCTGCGGCACCCAGGCCAGGGCCTTCCACCACTCTTCCTGCGCAATCCGCGCGAGGTCTTCGCCATTTACGGAGATCCGCCCCGCCTGCGGGCGGATAAAGCCCAGCAGCGCGCGCGCCAGCGTGGTCTTGCCCGCCCCGCTCTCACCCACGATGGCGGTGATCTTCCCGGCCGGGAAGCGTGCGTTCAGCCCGTCCAGCACTGGCGCGTCATTGTAGGAAAAGCGCAGCTCTTCGCAGGAGATTTCAAGGGCGCCTTGCGGCACCGCGCCAGCTCCGGCTTCCGGCACGGGGGCATCGAGCAGCGCGAAAATACGCTTGGCGGCGGCGATGGCCGTCATCCGCGCATGGTAATGCACCGAAAGCCCGCGCAGCGGCACGAAATATTCCGGGGCCAGCAGCAGCACGAGAAAGGCCGGGTAAAAATCGATGCGCGCATGGAGCAGCCTTGCGCCGAACAGTACCGCCACCAGCGCGATCGCCACCGAGGCGAAAAACTCCAGCACCGCGCTGGTAAGAAACGCGACGCGCAGCCCCGCCATGGTGGTGCGGCGGTAATCGTCGGTGATGCGCGCGACGATCTCGATCTCGTCCCGCGCCCGGCCGAACAGCTTCAGCGTCGTCAGGCCTTGCAACATGTCGAGAAAATGCGTGCTCATCAGCAGCAATTTCTCCCATTGGCGCTGGTTGATCGCCTCCGCCCGGTAGCCGACGAAGACCATGAACACCGGCACCAGCGGTCCGGCGACGAGCAGGATCAGCCCGGAATAAAGATCGAGCGGAAACACCAGCGCCAGAATGGCCAGCGGCACCGCCACGCACAGGGCCATCTGCGGCATATAGCGCGAGAAATACGGCTCCAGAGACTCGATGCCCTCGATCATCGTGGCCGCGACATCCGCACTCGCCTCATCCGCTGCCCCCACCGGGCCGCGTTGGAGCAGCCGCGCCAGCAGTTCGGCGCGCAACCCGGTCTTGATCTGCGCCGCGGCTTTGAAGGCGGTGATCTCGGCGGCATAGGTGAGCGCCCCGCGCAGCAGGAACAGCCCGCCCAGCCCCCAGAGGAACGGCGCCACCCCGGCGAGCGAGGCGTGATGGAAGGAGATGCGGGTAATGACCTGCGCCAGCAGCACGGCCTGGGCGATGATCAACCAGCCCGAGACCAGCCCCAGCCCGATACTGGCCCGCAGCGCGCCGCGCGTGCGCCGACCTTCCTTCATCAGCCGTGGGTCGATACGGGTGGTGCTCATGCTAGAAAACCGCGCTCCAAATGCGTGTCGCGGTCCAGGCACTAACCGCCTAGCGGCGTCAGGACAAGCACTGGCGGCTTAATGCCCGAGATGGGCGAGCACGAGCAGGCTGAGGATCAGCGCGATTAGCAGCGGCGGGACAAGCCCGGTTTTCTCGTGGCTATCGTCGGGGTGCGAATACATTTCCGTATCGCCCGGACCGGGGATGAAACCCGAACCGAGATGCTTGGCACTCCGATCCCGCAGGAATTTTGCAAATAGGTTCATCATGACACTCACATAAGTGTAATACCGGGAAAATCCAAAATTTGCACTAACATTTGCGGGCATATTGCCCGTTAATGGGAATAAAACGCCCGATTTCTTGAGAATGTTGCTGTTTTGGCACGTTCCGGCTTGGGGCTGGGCCTTAAGCTGCCGCCGTCCAGGCGAAGTCTCCCGGCCCGGGGCTGGGGCATAGGTATTCCGCCCCTGTCCAGCCCTCATAGGGCAGATTTCGGATGGCGCGGAACAGGCGGGGGAAGTTCAGTTCCCCCGTTCCCGGCGCGCCCCGGCCCGGATAATCCGAGAATTGGATATGCCCGATCCGCATCAGCCGTTTGGTCAGCCCTTCTAACACATCCTCGCCCCCGGCGTGGGCGTGGTAGGTGTCGTATTGCAGGGTCAGGTTATCCTTGCCCACGGCGGTCAGCAGCGCGTCCGCATCTGGGTAGCCGTTTAGGATGAAGCGCGGATTATCCGCCCGGTTCAGCGGCTCCACCAGCAATTGCACGCCGCGAACGGTCAGCATGTCGGCGGCGAGGCGGAGGTTTTCCACCAGCACGTCCCAGCACTGCTCCGGCGTTTCGCCCTCGGGCAGGTTGCCCGCCAAACAGTTCACGCGCGGGCAGCCGAGGGTGTTGGCATAATCCCCGGCCAGACGCACCCCGCGCAGAAACTCCGCCTCCCGCCCTGGCAGGCAGGCGATGCCCCGCTCCCCGCCCGCGAAATCCCCGGCGGGGATGTTGATGAGCACGAACTCCACCCCTGCCTTGTGGGCAGCCTCGCGCAGCGTGGCGGCGGGCAGGTCGTAGGGAAACTGCATCTCCACCGCCTTGAACCCAGCCCTAGCGGCGGCCTGGATGCGCTCCGCCACCGGCAGAGCGGTGAACAGCGTGCTGATATTGGCGGAGAAGCGCAGCATGGTTATCCCCTCCCGATATACGGCATGGCGGTGGCCATCACCGTCATGAACTGCACATTGGCGGAAAGCGGCATGCTGGCCATGTGCAGCACCGAGGCCGCGGCATGCTCCACATCCATCATCGGCTCGGGGGCGATATGCCCATCCGCCTGCATGGAGCCGCGCGCGATCCCGGCGGTCAGATCCGTGGCGGCGTTGCCGATGTCGATCTGCCCGCAGGCGATATCATGGGTCCGCCCCTCCAGGGAGAGCGCGCGGGTCAGTCCCGTTACGGCGTGCTTGGAGACGGTATAAGCCACGGCCTGCGGGCGTGGCACATGCGCCGAGATCGAGCCGTTATTGATGATCCGCCCGCCCTGGGGCGATTGCGCGGCCATCACCCGGAAGGCGGCACGGGCGCATAGGAACATCCCGGTCACGTTCACCGCCAGGGCGGCGGAGAAGTCGGCCAACGCCACCTCGGGCAGCGGGGTAGGGCGGGAAAAGCTCCCGGCATTGTTGAAAAGCAGGTCCACCCGGCCGAAACGCGCCACGGTCTCGCTGAACAGACGGTCAACGGCGGCCTCGTCGGTCACATCGGCCACCATCGGCACCACAGCGGGATGTGCCGAAGCCGCGTCCACCAGCATTTCCGCCCGCCGCCCGGCCAGCACCACCTGCCACCCCGCCTCGGCCAGCTTGCGCCCGGCGGCACGGCCGATGCCGCTGCCCCCGCCCGTGATCACCGCCACCTGCGTCATGTTCAGTCTCTCCTTACTGCCCGGCATCCACCAGCACACGCCGCCCCGGCGCCCTCTGGCGGACGGGCATGATGCCATGCAGTTCCTTGGTCGCTTCAACGATGGTCAGCCCCGCCAGTTGCGGCGCCAGCAGCCGGCCGGCGCGTTCGCACAGGGCAAAGCCGCGCAGCATAGGGCTCCAGCCGCAGGGCGGGGCGAACAGCGCGGGCACATGGGTTTGCACATGCAGGAACAGATTGCCCATCAGCCGGTTGAGCTGGCTCTCGGAATAAGGCTGCCCGTGGCCGAAGGGCGTGCTCTCGGCATGCGCCCAGATGCCGTGCCGGTTCGGCACCACCACGATCATCCGCCCGTCATCCTTCAGCAGCCGCCAAGCCTCGCGCAGTATGCGCCTGGCATTGTCCGCCTGCTCCAGCCCATGCACGAGCAGGATGCGGTCGAACATCAGGTCGGGGAAGGGCAGGCCTTCCTCCTCTGCCACGCAGGCCAACGAGGCCCGCCCCGCTGGCCAGGGGGCTGGTCCCATGTCGCGCGTCGAGGCGGCGATGCAGCGTTCCGCCTGCGTGCGCCACAGCTCCAGATATGGCCCGGTAAATCCCAGCCCAAGCACCGCGCGCCCAGTGCAATCCGGCCAGAGTGCGGCCAGTTTCTGCCGCAGCAATGCGGCGGTCAGCCGTCCCAGCGGGGTTGCATAAAATCCAGCCGCATCTCGCGCATCGATCGCCATTGCCCTTATATAGCGCGGCAGACGGAAAGGAGCGACAGACATGGCGGTGACGGTACAGGCGATCCCGATGCTTTCGGACAATTATTCCTGGCTGCTGCACGAGCCGGTGATGGGCAAGACCGCCATCGTGGACCCGGCCGAGGCCGAACCCGCCATCGCGGCGCTGGAAAAAGCCGAGCTGCCCCTGGATTTCATCTTCCTCACCCATCACCATGACGATCATATCGGCGGGGTGCCGGAGCTGGTCGCCCGCTATGGCGCCAAGGTGGTGGGCAATGGCGCGGATGCCGCGCGCCTGCCCAAGCTGGACATCGCGGTGCATGAGGGCTCAATGGTGGATTTCGGCGCTGCCAAGCTGCGGGTCATCGAGGTGCCGGGCCACACGCTCGGGCACATCGCTTATTACATCGCCGATGGCGGCGTCTTGCTCCCAGGCGACACGCTGTTCAGCCTGGGCTGCGGCCGCCTGTTCGAGGGCACGCCCGCGCAGATGTTCGCCTCGCTGGCCAAGTTCGCCGATCTGCCGGATGCCACGCTGGTCTGCTGCGCGCATGAATACACGGCTTCCAACGCCAAGTTCGCGCTCACCGTGGAGCCGGATAACGAGGCGCTGCTCGTCCGCGCGGCGGAGGTGGCGGCGCTGCGCGAGAAGGGGCAGCCGACCCTGCCGGTGACGCTGGGGCAGGAACGCGCGACCAACCCCTTCCTGCGCGCCAAGACGGTGGAGGAATTCACCGCCCGGCGTGCGGCGAAGGATAAGTTCTAAAAGTTTTTTGACGCTTCCAGCGCGGCCTTGAGCTGCGCGATGGCCTGGGCGCGGTGGCTGATCTTCTCTTTCACCGCGCCGCCCAGCTCGGCATAGCTCTGCTCGTAGCCATCGGGGATGAACAGCGGGTCGTAGCCGAACCCGCCTGCCCCACGTGGAGCAGTAGCGATCCGCCCGTAAGCTTGGCCGATATAGGTGGCGGTGGTGCCGTCCGGCTGGGCGAGGCAGAGCGCGCAGGTGAACCAGGCGCGCCAGTCATTGGCGGCCTCGGCGGCGGCGATGATCCGCGCGAACGCGCCCGGATAATCCCCGCCTGCGTAACGCGCCGAGAATACGCCCGGCCCGCCGCCAAGTGCCGCCACCGAAAGCCCGGAATCGTCGGCCAGCGCGGGCAGGCCGGAGGCCTGGGCCGCCGCCAGCGCCTTGATCCGCGCATTGCCGGGGAAGGTGGTGGCGGTTTCCTCCGGCTCGGGCAGGCCAAGCTCGCCGGCCGAGGTCAGAGAATAGCCGAGCGGCGCCAGCAGGGGGCCGAATTCCTTCAGCTTGCCGGGGTTATGGGTGGCAATGACGAGCTGCTTCATGCCCGCCCCGCCGCGCCGGAGAGCATGCCGGGGTCGATGCCCAGCTTGCGCAGGGCCCGCTGCCATTTGGTGTTGTAGGAGGTGTCGAAGATGATGGCATCATCCGCCGCCACGCTCAGCCAGGAGTTCTGGCGCATCTCCTGGTCCAGCTGCCCGGCGCCCCAGCCGGTATAGCCCAGCAGCAGCACGGCTTTTTCCGGCCCGCCGCCCCCGGCCACGGCCTGGAGAATATCGAGATTGGCGCTGAGCGCGCGGGTATCGTCCACTTGCAGGCTGGCATCCGAGAGCCAGTCCGTGCTGTGCAGCACGAAGCCGCGCGTCTCATCCACCGGACCGCCCACGCCCAGCGCCAGCTCTCGCTTTGGCGGGCTGGGCTCCACATTGAGCTGGCTCATCAGATCGGCGAATTTCGGCGCACGCAGCGGCTGGTTGAGGACAACGCCCATCGCCCCCTCCTCGGTATGCGAGCAGATGAAAATCACGCTCTGCGCGAAACGTGAGTCCCCCATCGCGGGCATTGCGATCAGAAGTTGCCCTGTCAGCCAGTCGGGCGGGTTCGCCCGGGAAAATTTTGCCTCCGCCATTGCTCCAGTATATTCTTCGCTGTCAGCCGGGACCAGCCCTGCCTGGCGCGCTCTCTTCACGGGCCAGGGCAGTTCGTATACGTAGCGGCATCTGCCGAAGGAAGGACCGACAGCATGATTAAGGTAGGCGACAAGATTCCGGCCATGAAGCTCATGGTGGCAACCGCGGAAGGCCCGCGCGAGGCCGACACCACCGAGCTTCTGGGGCAGGGCAAGGTCGTGCTGTTCGCGGTGCCGGGGGCTTTCACCCCCACCTGTTCGGCCAAGCATCTGCCGGGCTTCGTCAAGCACGCGGCGGAGTTCAAGGCCAAGGGCGTGGACAGGATCGTCTGCATGGCGGTGAATGACGCGTTTGTGATGGGCGCCTGGGGCAAGGACCATAAGGCGCTGGACAACGTGGTGATGCTGGCCGACGGTTCCGCCACCTTCACCAAGGCGCTAGGCCTGGAGCTGGACCTGCTGGCCCGCGGCATGGGCGTGCGCAGCCAGCGCTTCGCCCTGGTGGCCGAGGATGGCGTGGTCACGCAGCTTTTTGTCGAGGAGCCGGGCGGTTTCGAAGTCAGCCGCGCCGAGGCCGTGCTCGAATCCCTTTAACCCGCAGTGTCTTACACCCTCACGGTCGTCGTGCCGTGCTACAACGAGCGCGCCAATGTCGCGCCGATGGTGGCAGCCCTCAACAACGCGCTTACCGGCATCGACTGGGAGGTCGTCTTCGTCGATGACGACAGCCCGGACGGCACTTCCACCGCCGTGCGGGCCTTGGCGCGCGAGGATGTCCGCGTGCGTTGCATCCGCCGTGTCGGGCGGCGCGGGCTCTCCTCCGCCGTCATCGAGGGGGCTTTGTCCTCCTCCGCCGATTATGTCGCGGTCATCGATGGCGACATGCAGCACGACGAGACCCGCCTGCCGCTGATGCTGCAAGCCGTGCAGATCGGCGCGGACATGGCGGTAGGCAGCCGGCATGTCGAGGGCGGGGATTCCGCTGGGCTTTCCTCGCCGCTGCGGGTTAAGCTCTCCGAGACTGGCATCCGCGTGGCGCAGGCGCTCACCCATACCAGCATCAACGACCCGATGAGCGGGTTCTTCCTGCTCCGGCGGGACCTGTTCGAGCAACTCGCCGGGCGGCTCACCGGCCAGGGCTTCAAGATTCTGCTGGACCTGATCCTCGCCTCGCCGCGGCGGCTCACCATCGCCGAGATCCCCTACAAGTTCCGCCCCCGCCAGGCGGGCGAGAGCAAGCTCGACGTGCTGGTGCTGGCGCAATTCGCCGGGCTGCTGATGGACAAGGCCCTGCGGGGGACCGTGCCGCTGCGCTTCATCTCCTTCGCCCTGGTCGGCGCGTTCGGTGTGTTGGTGAACATCCTGGTGTTGCAGGCTGCGCGCTCGCTCGGCATCGGCTTCGGCACGGCGCAGACCATCGGCACCGTGGTGGCGATGATCGCCAATTTCGAGCTGAACAACCAGCTCACCTACCGCGCCCAGAAACTGAAGGGGCCGCGCGCCTGGCGCGGGCTGGTGCTGTTCCTGGCCGTGTGCAGCCTGGGCGCCTATGCCAATATAGGTATCGCCAAGGCGCTGTACGCCGAGAACGGGCATGGCCTGCTCGCGGGCGCGGCTGGTGCGGCCGTGGGTGTGGTGTGGAACTACGCCGTCTCCGCCACGCTGGTCTGGCGCGTGCGGTAGCATGCGCCTCGGACTCGCGGCGCTGCTGGTCCTCACGGCGCTGCGCTTGGCGCTGGCGGCGCGCCTGCCTTTGGTGCCGGACGAAGCCTATTACTTCCTCTGGTCCACGCATCTCCAGCCGGGCTATTTCGACCATCCGCCGATGGTGGCGCTGTGGATCAGGGCCGGGACCGCGCTGTTCGGCCCCTCGCCGTTGGGGGTGAGGCTGCTCGGCCCGCTCTCCACCTTGGCAGGATCGTTGTTGCTCTGGGACGCGGCTGAGCGGCTCTTCCCTGGCCGCCGGGCCGGACTGACCGCCGCCGCCTGCCTCAACGCCACGCTGCTGTTCGGCGCCGGCGCGGTGCTGATGACGCCAGATACCCCGCTGCTGTTCTTTTGGAGCGCGGGGATCTGGGCCATGGCGCGGCTGATCTCTTCGGGCAAACCGGGCTGGTGGCTGGCGGCGGGGCTGGCGGCGGGGCTGGCGCTGCTTTCCAAATATACCGGGCTGTTGTTCATCCTCGCCGTGTTCGGCTGGGTGCTGGCGGGGCGGCGGGAACGCCGGTGGCTGCGCACCCCCTGGCCCTGGGCCGCCGCCGTGCTGGCGGTGCTGGTCTTTGCGCCGGACATTGCCTGGAACGCCGCCAATGGCTGGGTCAGCTATCTCAAGCAGGGCGGGCGCGAGGCTGGGTTTCAGCCAGGGCGGGCGCTGGGGTTCGTCGCCAGCCTGCTGGGCAGCCAGTTCTTCCTGTTCACCCCCGTTATCGCCGTGCTGGCGGTGCGCGGCGTATGGGGGCTGCGGCACGATGACACGCCAGGGTCGCGCCTGCTGCTCTGGCTGACGCTGCTGCCCGGTGCGGTGCTGCTGGAGCATGTCCTGTCCCAGCGCGTGGAGGGCAACTGGGTCGCGGTGCTGTATCCGTCCGCCTGCATCGCTATAGGCACATTGCCCGCGGCCCTCCTGGCGCGCTGGCGTAAACCGGCCGTGGTGTTGGGCTTTGGCATTACCGGGCTGGTCTATGTGCAGGCTTTGGCCGCGCCCTTGCCCATTCCGCCGCGCATGGACACCGCCGCCCTGCAAATGGCCGGCTGGCCCCAGTTCGGCGCGCAGCTTGCCGCCCTGCACCCCGATTTCATCGTGGCTGACGATTATGCCACCGCCGCCGCCCTGGCCTATTACGCCCCGCCCGGGCTGCGCGTGGTGGGGTTTGAGCCGCGCTGGAGCTATTTCGACTGGCAGCCCGCATCGCTGTACGGGGAGGCAGGCATCATGATCACGCACCGCCCGCACGCGCCTTGCGAGCAGATCGGCACGCTGACCCGCGAGCGGGACGGCAAGCCCGTGCAGACTTACCGGCTATGCAAATACATCGCGCTATTGCCCGGCACATGGCTGCCGCGCCCATGAGCGTGACACCGGCTTCCGTCCGCGCGGCGGCAGAGCGCATCAAGGGGCTGATTGCGCGTACCCCCATGTTGCGCAACGCGGCGCTGGACCGCGCCGTGGGGGCGGCTGTGCTGGTGAAACCCGAGATGCTGCAACGCACCGGCAGCTTCAAGCTGCGCGGCGCCACCAACGCCCTGCTTTCGCTGGCCCCGGATGTGCGGGTCGCTGGGGTGGTGGCTTATTCCTCGGGTAATCACGGTCAGGCGGTGGCCTGCGCGGCGTCGGCCTTGGGCGTGCCCGCGACCATCGTGATGCCCGCCGATGCCCCCGCCATCAAGCGCGACTCCACCGCCTTCTGGGGGGCTGAGGTGGTGCTGTACGACCGCGAAAGCGGCAACCGCGAGGCCATCGCGGCGGAAATCGTGGCCCGCACCGGGGCGTCACTGATCCCGCCTTACGATCATGTGGATGTAATGGCCGGGCAGGGCACGCTGGCGCTGGAGTTGGCCGAGGATGCCGCTGGCGAGGGGCTGACCATGGATGCCTTCCTCTCTCCCGCCGGGGGCGGCGGGCTGATGGCTGGTTGCGCCCTGGCGCTGTCCGAGGCCTCGCCGGGCACAAAATGTTTCACCGCCGAGCCGGAAGACTGGGATGATACCGCTCGCTCCCTGGCTTTGGGCGAGCGCGTACGCAACGATATGCGCGGCAGCAAATTCTGCGACGCGCTGCTGACCCCAACACCGGGCAAGCAGACCTTCCCCATCAACCAGAGGCTGGTGACGGCCGGGTTCGTGGCCAGCGACGACGAGGTGCGCGCGGCGATGCGCTTTGCCGCGCGGAATCTGAAGCTGGTGGTGGAGCCGGGCGGTGCTGTCGCGTTGGCGGCGCTGCTGTCTGGCAAGGCCAAGTTTCCGGGACAGGTGGTGGGCGTGGTGCTCTCGGGTGGCAACGCCGAGGTTTAGCAAGCTTCGCAAAAAGAATGCCGCCTTTTTTGTAAAAAAGGCGGCACCCAAAAAACTTCCGTAAATATATTTGCGTTTTACGCGGCCCGCTTCTCCACCTCTTCCGGCGACATCAGCACCAGCGCTTCGTAGTCGGATTTGAGTGTCTCGGTGATGGTGCTCGGCTCGAAGTGCAGCTCGCCGATCTGGCGCACCGGGGTGATCTCGGCGGCGGTGCCGGTCACGAAGGCCTCGCCGAAATTCGGCAGCTCCTCGGGCAGGATATGGCGCTCGACCACCTCGATCCCGCGCGCCTTGGCCAGCTGGATCACCGTCTTGCGGGTGATGCCGTCCAGGAAGCAGTCCGGCTTGGGGGTGTGCAGCTTGCCGTCCAGCACGAAGAAGATGTTCGCGCCGGTGACCTCGCCCACGAACCCGTCCCAGGTGTACATCAGCGCGTCGTTGAAGCCCTCGGCCTCGGCCTTATGCTTCGACATGGTGCCGATCATATACAGCCCCGCGGCCTTGGCGGCGGTGGGGGCGGTTTGCGGGTGCGGGCGGCGCCAATCGGCGAGGCCAAGGCGCACGCCCTTCATGCGGTCAGCCCCGAACAGGTTCGGCCATTCCCAGCACGCCACCATCAGGTGGATCTTGGTCTGCTGCGCGGAAACCGAGAGCTGCTCCGCGCCGCGCCAAGCCAGCGGGCGCAGATACGCGTCCGTCAGGTTGTTGGCCTTCAGCACGTCGACGCAGGCCTGGTTGATCTGCTCGCGGGTGAAGGGGATCTCGAAGCCGAGGATGCGGCCGGACTCGATCAGGCGGTCCGTATGCGCGTCCAGCTTGAAGATGTTGCCACCATAGGAGCGCTCGCCCTCAAACACGGCAGAAGCGTAGTGCAACCCATGGCTGAGTACGTGCAGCTTCGCCTCACGCCAGGGGATGAGCTTGCCATCCCACCAGATGAAGCCGTCACGATCGTCAAAAGGAACCAGCGCCATGGTCAAAAATCTCCGTTTGCGCTACTCTAACAAGACAGGAAAGAATAGTATATTAGTCAGCCGTACTGCCCTGCCAGCGCAGGGCATACCCCTCAGACCAAGAAATTGCCATGCCAGACCCTTCTACTCAACCCTTCCCGGCCACGAAACGCGAAACCCAGCCCGGCACCGCGCACACCGCTCCCGGTGTGGGGTTGTTGTTTTTGCGCGAGGATGAGCTTCGTCTGGCGCAGGATATGATGTTTTTCGCGCATCGCGACCTTACCGAGGCGCCGGATGCAATTCTGGGAGAGCTTGGCTATGGCCGGGCGCATCACCGCTGCCTGCACTGGATCGCCCGCCGCCCCGGCCTGACCGTGGGTGAGTTGCTGACCATCCTGGGCATTACCAAGCAGAGCCTGACTCGCGTGCTCGGCCCGCTGATCCGCGAGGGCTACGTGGCCCAGGCCCCTGGCGCGCAGGACCGCCGCCAGCGCTTGCTGACGCTGACCGAGAAAGGGACCGCGCTGGAGCGCAAGCTGTTCGATGCGCAGCGCGAGAGGCTGGTTAGCGCGTACCGCGAGGCCGGCGGCCCGGCGGTGGACGGCTTCAAGCGCGTGCTGCGCGGGGTGATGAACCAGCAGGGGCGCGATTATATCGACGGCCAGGACCCGCATCGCGGCAAGGGGCAGCGGAGCGGCTCCTAAGGCATGAGCGGCGACGCCCCGCATATCTTGCTGGTGGATGACGATACCCGGCTGAGCCAGCTCGCCGCGCGTTTTCTCGCCGAGCAGGGTTTCCGCGTGACCCTGGCGGGATCCGCCGCCGAGGCGCGGGACAAGCTGCGTTTCCTGGATTTCGACCTGATGGTGCTGGACGTGATGATGCCCGGCGAGACTGGGCTGGAGCTGACCAGCGGCCTGCGCGCCGAACGCGCGCCGGAAATGCCGATCCTGCTGCTCACCGCGCGGGACACGCCCGAGGATATCGTTGCCGGGTTCGAGGCCGGGGCGGATGACTATCTAGGCAAGCCGTTCGACCCGCGCGTGCTGGTGGCGCGTATCCGCGCCATGCTGCGCCGCGCCCAGCCCGCCGCCGTGCCCGCTGCCCCGCTGCAGCTTGGCCCGGCGACATTCGACCCCGCCCGTGGCGAGCTGGTCTCGGCCAATGCGCGTATCCGGCTCACCGGCGCGGAGTTGGCGCTGCTCGCCGCTTTGGCCGCACGGCCGCATGAGATCCTCTCGCGCGAGGTCTTGGCCGTGGCGCTGGGGCTGGACGACGTGAATGAGCGGGCCATCGACGTGCAGGTGACCCGGCTGCGCCGCAAGATCGAGCCCGACCCGCGCGAGCCGCGCTTCCTGCACACGGTGCGTGGCAAGGGCTACACGCTGAAGCCGGGGCCGTGAAGTTTGAGGATTTCGGCGCCGAACGCGCCGTCCGCAAGGTCCTGCCGCGTGGGTTGCTCGGGCGTTCGCTGCTGATCGTGCTGATCCCGATGGTGCTGCTTCAGGCGGTGGCGTTACAGATCTTCTACGGCAACCACCTCAGCGAGCTGTCCCGCCGTCTGGCTGGTGGGGTGGCCGGTGAGGTGGGGCTGATGGTCGGCGAGATTGACGCCGCGCCAAGCAGCCGCGCCGCCATCACCCAGCAGGCCGACCAGCATTTCCAGTTCGCCACCAGCTTTCTCCCCGGAGAGGTGCTGCGCCAACTCCCGCGCCCCGATGTTCCCGGCCCGGTGGACAAGGATCTCGCCCACGCGCTCACCGTCCAACTGCACCGGCCCTTCAACGTGGCCTGGAATGCCCTACCCGGCACCATCGTCATCAACGTGCAGATGCCCAATGGCGTGCTCGACATCCATGTGCCGCGCAAGCGCCTGTATATCGGTACGTTCTACCTGTTCCTGATCTGGGTGATCGGCAGCGCCGCGCTGCTGTTCGGCGTGGCGGCGCTGTTCCTGCGCACCCAGGTGCGGGGCATACGCCGTTTGGCCGCCGCCGCTGAGGCCTTCGGCACGGGGCGCGATGAAGGGCCGATCCGCCCGGAAGGGGCCATCGAGGTGCGCCGCGCCGCCACCGCCTTCAACCGCATGCGCGAGCGCCTACGCCGCTTCCTCGTGCAGCGCACCACCATGCTGGCCGGGGTCTCGCACGATCTGCGCACGCCGCTCACCCGGTTGCGACTGGCCTTGGCGATGCAGCCGCAAATCCCGGCGCAGGACCTCGCCGACATGACCGGCGACATCGAGGAGATGGAGCGGCTCATTGCCGTCTACCTCAACTTCGCCCGTGGCGAGGGCAGCGAGCAGCCCGTACCCTCCGACATCGCGGTGCTGCTCGACGATGTCTGCACCGCCGCTCGCCGTGCCGGGGCGAAGGTCAGCCTGGACGCCTTGCCGGGCCTGACCGCCACGCTCCGCCCTGAGGCGATGCGCCGTGCGCTGACCAATCTCATCGACAACGCCCGTCGCCACGCCACCCGCATCTGGGTCAGCGCCCGCCTCATCGGCCCGCGTGAGCTGCAAATCCTCATCGACGATGATGGCCCCGGCATTCCCGCCATCAAGCGCGAAACCCTGCTCCGGCCTTTCGAGAGCGAGGACCCCGCCGGTACCGGCCTTGGGCTCACCATCGCCAGCGATATCGTCATCGCCCATGGCGGCGCCATCCGCCTGCTCGACCGCCCCGGCGGCGGCCTTCGTATCGCCATCAATCTGCCGGTGTAAGTGTCTGTATTGGGAACTATCGAGTTGTCTAAATGGCCACAAAATCTGGTAGCGACTTCGCCTTCCTCGACATCCGGGCTGCGCTGCGCAATTCCGCACAGAAGTGTGGATTTTGCAATCGCGGGTCGGCGGTGGAACCCTTCCTGTAGATTAGCGCTTCGAGCATTTCACCTGATTTAGGTGGCAGCCTGTCCAACCGAATTTCTTCTTCAGCCCACAGACGAATATGCGCGCGAAGTTGATCGGGTTGCATCAATCTTTCCATGAAGTTGACCTGATCAAGACAGGTCGTAAGGAAGAATTTCGTAAACGACGTAAGACTATCTTCGCTGAGATTGCCTCTGCCATCGAGATTGTTGCGTCGCTTTAGATCGCATGCCGCGAGGTGGCTTTTTTAGGAATTGACGTTGCGCGCAAGCCCGCACGCAACCGGCCATACTGTGCCGGTGTCGATTGAATCCAGCAGCATCGCATGCGAGAGCAATCGTGCTACGCGGCCGTTGCCGTCGACAAAGGGGTGAATCCAGGCCAAGCGGTGATGCGCGGCCGCCGTCGCTAACACCGTTTCGGCCTTACCTAGCTGTGAATAGACTTTCTCATAGCGTTTTAGAAAACGAGGTATGGCAGGTGCACTGACAGGAATATGGCGACCGACAGCAACATCACTGTGGCGGAAGCGACCGGGGATGACCTTGATCTTCTCCTTCGTTACAGGGGCTTCCACCCAAAGGAGATCATCTGGCAACGCTGTGCAAAAGCGGTGATGAATTTCGGTGATTGACTCGACCGTGGTCGTGCGTCCCTTAATGCCCCCGCCGTTGATCCATTGTTGAACGGTTATGTGGGCCTTGGCCTCAAGCTGAAGATTACGCTTCCTGGCGTCTTGACTGTAGTCGTCCTTAAGCGCGCGCTCGATGTCGATCGGATGAATGTCGTGACCTTCGATTAGGTTGCTGTAATAGCAATTCATTGCCAATACGAGATTGGCAAGCGATGCGAGGAGGTGTTCTGGAAGGGAACGGCGGAAGCCGGCGCTTTTGGCAGCCAGGTCCAGCGCAAGATCGGTTAGTTCGTGACGACGTTTCGACGTCTTCCCAATCAGCAATGGCTGCATAAGGGAGGTGTTCTCGCCGCGATCACCGACCACTTTAGTGTCCGCTTTGGCGTCCGATTTTTTGCTTACAAAATTGGTTATATATCAATGAATTAAAATAATCTATTTTGATTTTTCGCCCCGTAAAAGACCGGTTTTATGTCCGAGTTAAGTGAGGCGTTCGCGGCATCGTCTTGCGCGAAGACGGTGAAGGGGTTCGGATGCAGCCCTGGCAGGGCTGGAGGTGCATCGAGGAGGGGGGCGTTTGAAAGCCGCCCATGTACGAACCTGCGGGGCTGGCTGGGTTATGGGGTTTTGGTCAATTTTCTGAGCTTTGCGGTGGGCCGGGCAGGCAATTTTGGCCCTGATGGTCTACACAGGGTCACAACCTATCTTGCCTCCGAATTTCAGGCACATCTCGTTCCTTTTAGTTCCGTAGCGCCAGACTGCGAACCCCCCCGGCATCGGGCGAGTGCACCAGCGCCCGCATATCCACGATGCCCTAGGTGCCGTCGTAGAACCTGACTTTCAGCCGGTACTCGGGCAGCGCCGTGGCCGGGGCGGCGGTTTGTGGCTCTGACATCTTGGCCCCCGAGTCAGGCAAAGCTGCTCAATCAGCTGAAGCGCTGGAGGTCCCTTCCGGGCTCTCTGCAGTGGGAAGCTCGTCTGTTGCGTCGATCAAGCCGAGCTGGACGGCGAGGGGGCGGGGAATGTTCAACGTCACGCCCAGCCGGCCCGGTTCCGCCAAGGCCTGGAAAGACACGCCATCGAGGCGAAGATGCACCACATCCGCGCCCGCGCATTCATCCAGCCAGTCGTCATAAAGTTCAAAGCTGCCGCCGCTGTTCGGATCGGTGCCGCGCTTCAACGGGGTTTTGGTGCTCATGGGCAAGGGCTCCACATCATAACGGGTGGCTGGCGCTAGCCGACCAGGGTGACAAGTTCGGAATAAGGCGGAAGCACAGGATCGGCGGTGTAGAAACGCACCGGCTCGCTCATCGCCTGTGCGATCAGCAGGCGGTCGAAGGGATCGCGGTGATGCGGCGGCAGCTTGGCCACCAGAATGGCGGCATCAGCATGGACGGGAAGCTCAACAAAGCCGGTATCCAGGGCCGCGCACAGGATCTGCCGCGGCTCGAAGGCAAAGTCGGGCCGGCCGAGCCCGGCCTTGATGGCGATTTCCCAGAGGCTGGCGGCGCTGAACAGCACTTCGTTGCCGGCATCCTCCAGCGCCGTCCGGGTGGTGGCGTCAAGGCGGTCAGGCTCGGCCAAGGCCCAGAGCAGCAAATGGGTATCGAGCAGCAGGCGCATCAACGACCCTCGAAGCTGCCGAGGATGTCTTCCGACAATGGCGCATCGAAATCTTCCGGCACCGTGATCTGCCCGGCCAGCAGGCCCAGGCGGCGGCGCGGGGGCACCGCTTGGCCCTGCAACGGCACTAGCCGGGCGATGGGCCGGCCGGCGCGGGCGATCAGGATTTCCTCGCCGCCGGCAACAGCATCGAGCAGGCGGGACAGATGGGTTTTGGCGGCGTGGATGTTGACGGTCTGCATGAATGGTCTCCGATAGCCGCCAAGTAATAAATTAAACCAGACTTAGTCCAGTTTAATTTATGCAATGTGATTGGCGTATTGACTGTTGAGGTCATACAAAGCCCATCCCCCGTGGTCTTGGGCGCCGCTGTCCTTAGCCGCCGTCTGGTCACGCCTGAGGTGTGGGATATGGTGAGGCCGGAGCGCGATGACAGCCAGGAGTTGGCGGCTGTACCGGCAGGGCCATCCTGACTGCCGCTATGCAACGGCCAAGCACGTGCTGAAGCGCAGGAAGTGCGGCGATCCGGGGGCGGAATTTACCACCGCAGGATGAACTGCTGCTACCCATGACCACGAGCGATGCGATTTGCATGACCCGAACGGTTAGTCCGCCGGTCATGTTGCGCAGGTTGAGCTAAACTTAGAGGCCCGTTCAAAACTCCCCACGAGGCCCGCCTAGCGTCACATTGTCGCGCTCCGGTGACTTGAAAATGGCTCCATCTGGGTCAGCCCGACGGGGTTTTGAAAGGAGCTCTTAGTCAAGTTGAACCTGTTACTTTGCGGGTGCCGGAGATCTTTCATGCAGACCGTTAACATCCACGCCGCCAAAACCCATTTTTTTATTTCCTCGCCGCCGTCGCCGGCGGCGAGGAAATTCTGGTCGCCCGCGCCGGTCGGCTAGTCGCCGGGCAGGTGCTGCTGCAGTGCTATATGGCACCTATGCGCGTCGCCAAGTCCGGTTGGCCGGACAAGTCAGAGTGCCAAATGATTTCGACGTCCCCACTTTACCCGGCGACGAAGCGTTCCAGCCAGTGGATGGTGTAATCGCCCGCGACGAAATCCGGCGCTTCGAGGATGCGCTGGTGCAGCGGGATGGTGGTCTTGATGCCGCTGATGACGAACTCGTGCAGCGCGCGCTTCATGCGGGCGATGGCTTCCTCGCGCGTCTTGCCATAGGTGATCAGCTTGGCGATCAGGCTGTCGTAATGCGGCGGCACGCGGTACCCCGCGTAGAGGGCGCTATCCACACGCACGCCCAGACCGCCCGGTGGATGGAACACTTCCACGCGCCCCGGCGAGGGGGCGAAGGTTTCCGGGTCCTCTGCGGTGATGCGGCATTCGATGGCATGGCCGGAGAGGACGACATCGTCCTGGGTGTAGCCCAAAGGCTGCCCGGCGGCGATGCGGATCTGCTCGCGTACCAGATCGATGCCCGAGATCGCCTCCGAGACCGGATGCTCCACCTGCAGGCGGGTGTTCATCTCGATGAAGGCGAACTGCCCGTCCTGGTACAGGAATTCCAGCGTTCCCGCGTTGCGGTAGCCGATCTTCTTCAGCGCGGTGGTCACGGTCTTGCCCAAAGCGTCGCGCTGCTCGGGGCTGATGACCGGGGAGCCAGCCTCTTCCAGCACCTTCTGGTGGCGGCGCTGGAGCGAGCAGTCACGCTCGCCGATATGCACCACTTCGCCATGGTTGTCGGCCAGGATCTGCAGCTCGATGTGCCGGGGCTTGTCGAGATACTTTTCCATATACACGGCGTTGTTGCCGAAGGCGGCACCGGCTTCCGCGCGGGCCTCGCGCCAAGCGGCTTCCAGCTCGTCCGCCGCGCGGGCGACCTTCATGCCGCGCCCGCCGCCACCGGCGGCAGCCTTGATCAGCACAGGGTACATGATCCGCTCTGCGACTTCGCGGGCCTCATCCAGCGAGGCCAGCTCGCCCGGCGAGCCAGGGACCAGCGGCACGCCAAGCTCCGCCATGGTGGTCTTGGCGGTGATCTTGTCGCCCATCATGCGGATATGCTGCGCGGTGGGGCCGATGAACACGAGGTTATGCGCCTCAACCATCTCGGCAAAGGCGGCGTTCTCGGAGAGGAAGCCATAGCCCGGATGGATCGCTTCGGCGCCGGTGATGAGGGCGGCCGAGATGATGGCGGGCATGTTAAGGTAGGAATCGCGCGCCAGCGGCGGGCCGATGCACACGCTCTCATCCGCGAGGCGCACATGCATGGCGTCGGCATCGGCGGTGGAGTGCACCGCGACCGAGGCGATTCCCAATTCGCGGCAGGCGCGCAGCACGCGCAGCGCGATTTCGCCACGATTGGCGATGAGGATCTTTTTGAACATCTTATTCGATGATGACCAGCGGCTCGTCGAACTCCACCGGCGCACCGGAGGTGACCAGGACCTGCTTCACCACGCCCGCGCGCGGGGCCTTGATCTGGTTGAAGGTCTTCATCGCCTCGATGAGCAGCAGGGTGGCGCCGGCCTCGACGGTCTGGCCCACGCTCACATAAGCGGGTGCGCCGGGCTCGGCGGAGAGATAGGCCACACCGACCATCGGGCTCTTCACCAGGCCGGGATGCTTGGAGAGGTCGGCAGCGACAGGAGCGGCGGCGGGCACGGCGGTAGGCGCCGGGGCGGCGGCAACGGCCACCGGGGCGGGGGCGGCAACGGCCACCTGGGTGATGGCGCGGGCCAGCCGCACCTTGCGGTCGCCCTCGGCCAGTTCGATCTCAGAGAGGCCTGTCTCGTTCAGCAGGGCTGCGAGTTCGGCCAGGGTCTTGGGGTCGAATGTAAGGCTCATTGGTCGTCTTCTTCTTCCAGGATGTCGGAGAGGGCAATCAGCGCCAGCCTATAGCCCGCAAATCCCAGCCCGCAAATCACCCCCGTGGCCGCGTGGGACACATAAGAGTGGTGGCGGAAGGATTCGCGCTTGTGGATGTTGGACAGATGCACCTCGATGACCGGGATCTCGAGCGCGGAAATCGCGTCCATCAGCGCAACCGAGGTATGCGAATACCCGGCCGGATTGATGACGACACCCGCGGCGCGTTCGCGTGCTTCCTGCACCCAGGTGATCAGCTCGCCCTCCAGGTTGGTCTGGCGGCATTCGATGGCTAAACCCAGGCCTTCCGCGGTTTCCGCGCAGAGGGTCTCGAGGTCGTCCAGCGTCGCGGTGCCGTAGATCTCCGGCTCGCGCGTGCCCAGGAGGTTCAGGTTCGGCCCGTTGAGGACCAAAATAAGTGGTGCTGCCATGATGGAGGAACCCGCTAGCATAGGGGCATCGCGCTGGCCAAATGTTTAAGCGCCCCTTGCGGGGGGACGCAAATTTTTGACCGCCTCTTGCGGGGACGAGGGGGCATCCCGATAATGCGGCGCATGAATAATACGGTTGAGATGCTGGCGTTTACGGTGAATGGCGAGGCCATGGAGCTGCCGCGCGGCACCAGCGTGGCGGGGCTGCTCGCACTCATGGAGCTGGACCGCCGCAAGGTGGCGGTGGAGCGTAATCTGGAGATCGTGCCGCGCTCGCTCTATGAGTCCACGCTGCTGGACACGAGGGACGCAATCGAGATCGTGCATTTCGTCGGGGGTGGCTGAACATGGATGGCAGCGTGCAGCAGGGCGGCGATGTCTGGACCGTCGCCGGGCGGAGCTTCTCTTCCCGTCTGGTGGTGGGTACCGGCAAATATAAGGATCTGGAGACCACCGCCGCGGCCATCGAGGCCTCCGGCGCCGAGATGGTGACGGTGGCGGTGCGGCGCGTGAACCTCTCGGACCGTAACGCGCCGATGCTGCAGGATTACGTGAGCCCCAAGCGCTACACCTATCTGCCCAACACCGCCGGGTGCTTCACCGCCGATGAAGCCGTGCGCACGCTGCGCCTGGCGCGCGAGGCGGGGGGGTGGAATCTGGTGAAGCTGGAAGTGCTCGGCCCGCCGCCGCTGCTCTACCCGGACATGGCCGCCACCCTGCTCGCCGCCGAGGCGCTGGTGAAGGACGGGTTCGAGGTGATGGTGTACTGCGCCGATGACCCGGTGGCGGCGAAGAAGCTTGAGGACATGGGCTGTGTCGCCATCATGCCGCTGGGCGCGCCCATCGGTTCGGGGCTTGGTGTGCAGAATCCGCTGATGATCCAGAGCATTATCGAGACCGTGAAGGTGCCGGTGCTGGTGGATGCCGGCGTGGGCACCGCCTGGGATGCCGCCTTCGCCATGGAGCTGGGTTGCGACGCGGTGCTGGTGAATTCCGCCATCGCCTTGGCCGAAGACCCGGTGCTGATGGCCCAGGCCATGAAGCATGGCGTGGAGGCTGGGCGCCTTGCCTTCCGCGCCGGGCGCATTCCGCGCAAGGGCTTCGCCACGGCGTCCTCGCCGATGTCGGGGCTGATCCGCTGAAGGGCATCCTCTCCGCCGGTCCCGAAATTGCCGTCAATTTCATCGCTCCCTACCTCGTGTACGAGGCATTGGACGATGCCTATGGCGATAGCTGGGCGCTGATTGTCTCCGCCGTGCCGCCCTTGCTGTGGAGTACGGTGGAGCTGGCCCGCACGAAGCGGATCGACGCGATTTCACTGATCGTGGTGGCGAGCATCCTGTTCACCGTGGTGGCCACGGCGATGGGCGGCTCGCCCAGGCTGATCCAGATCCGCGACGCGATGGTGACCGGCGTGGTCGGGCTGACGTTTTTAGCCTCGCTGCTGCTCAAGCGCCCGCTCATCTTTTACCTGGCGCGCGCCGCCATGTCCCGCAACACGGTCGCGGGGTTCGAGGCTTATGAGTCCCTTTGGGCCCGGCCCGGCGTGCCGGCGGCGTTCCGCTGGCTCACCGTGGTGTGGGGCATGGGGCTGGTGGCGCAGACCGGCGCCATGTGCTGGCTGGCCTGGATCTGGCCGATCCCGCGCTATCTGCTGGTCTCGCCGGTGATCTCGGCGGCCATGTTCGGCGGGCTGATGATGGCCAGCCTCGCCTATATCGCGCGCAATCCGGCGGTGCGGCCGATCCTGCGCGGCGCGATCACCTGGCCGGGCGTATCAGGCAATCGCTAGGCGTGGGCTGGGTGTAAGGGTACCAGACCTGCGTCTCGCCAAGGAGTGGCAGGCCCACATAGCCGCGCATATGCAGGTTGTTCTGCGCATCGAACCAGACCGAAGCGCTGTACCTGTTGCCGTTGCGCGGGTCGGTCACGGTGCCGGTCCAGGTGATCGAGCCGTTGTCATGCGGATGCGGGGAGACTTGGAAGATGATGTCGTGGCATTGCAGCTGGCCGCGCCAGTCGATCGGGGCGGGGTCGGTCGGGTGGTCCAGCACCATGCCCGAGATGCGCGCGCACAGATCTGTCCCGCATTGGGCGACGCTGATCACGGTCCCGCTATTGTTGGTAACCCAGCTCCCCGAGGGATAGGTGATGGCGGCAGGCGAGGCGTCGGCGGCCTGCGCCAAAGCGAGGCCGGAGCTTAACCACAAGGCGGAAAACCAGCGGCTAAACAAGGCAAGGGCTCCCAGACGGTGCCTGTTTTTGTGCAATCCGTCGCGATTTTGTTAACAACAGCATGCGTGAGCGAGCCAGCGGAAAACCGGTGCCGGGCGGAATTTCCGGGGCGCTGTGGCAGAAAAGCCGCATTTCTGGAATGGTTCGGGCCATTGCGTGTTGTTCCGGCGGTTTATCTGGCTCTCAGTTGGCCCGGATACGCGGGCGGAACAACCGGAAAATACTCCTAGCTGAGTTGCACGGCGTAGCGTGTGTAGCCGTCGCCCGAATCGCCCTGGCTGGTGATGCCCAGCGGCAGCAGCGCTTTTGCGGCTTCCGGTGCGCTCTCGAACACCGCCGTGACCGGGCTGCCGAGGGGGACGAAGCGCCAGATTTCCGGCGTGGCCATGTTCACCTGCCGTTGCGCCATGATGTAGCGGACGATCACATCCTGCGTCTTGTCCGGCGCGCGCAGCACTACATCCGCCGGGTCGTGCACGATGCCCCCGCTATCGGCGCGGTAATTGTTGGTGACGACGACGAACTCTTGCGCGTCGTCCACCGGCGCGCCCTGGTAGCGGAGATTGACGATGCGCCGCGCATTGGGGTGCTGCAGCCCGTGCGCGCCGTAGCGGTTGGGTTGGGTGAGGTCGATCTCGTAGGTCACGCCTGCGATGACGTCGAAGATATAAGAGGGGATGCGCGGGCGCAGCAGAGCCTGGGGGGCGGGGTTATCCGGGTCGATGCGGTTGAAGATGCCCGCCGAACGCTCCAGCCATTCGCGCAGTGTGACGCCCTTCACCCGCAGCGCCGCCACGGTGTTGGGGTAGCTGTAGAGATCCGCCACATCCCGGATGGCGATGCCGCCGGCGGGGAGGTCCACGTAATTCTCGGGGGACTGGTAGCCCTCCTTGAAGGGGGCGGCGGCGGAGAGTACCGGCAGGCCCTGCACCGAGACCGGGAGCAGCGGCGTGGCGTACCAAGCTTGCGCCGCGTTCACCAAAGCGAGGGAGCTGTCCGCCCCGTTCACCAGCGCCAGATAGGAGTTCACCGGGCGGGTGAGCTGGCCGATGGGTTGGCGAATCCAGGCCAGGGTCTTTTGGTGCTCGGGGGCCACGGCGGCATCTACCGTCGCGTTGTTGGCGGCCAGCGAGATCACGTCCCGGTCCTGGCGCTGGCAGATGGGCAGGGTGGTGCAGGTGAAATCGCTGACCACCCATTTGCCGCCGGATCGGGTGAGGGTCAGGTCGATCTGTCCCAGCTCCCCGCCCCAGAAGCCCGGCATCACGGCGGGGATGCCGTTCAGCGTGCCGCGCGTGGCGTCCACCCCGTCCATCCCGGCGTAGTCGGGGCTTGGGAAGGTGCGGTGGGAATGGCCGGTGAAGATGACGTCGATGCCCGGCACCTGGGAGAGGTACAGGCTGGCGTTTTCCTCGCCGCCCTGGCGCGGGGCGGCGGAGATGCCGGAATGGGAGAGCGCGATGACGAGATCCGCCTGGGCGCGCAGGGCGGGCACATGGGTCTGCGCCGCTTCCACAATGTCGCGCGTGCGGACCTGCCCGCCCAGATGGTCGCGGTCCCAATGTGTGATCTGCGGCGGGAGGAAGCCGATGACGCCGATTTTCAGCTTGTGCTTGCCGCCATCCTCGGCGGTGAATTCGCGCTCCAGCAGCAGGGTGGGGGGCAGGCAGGGGGAGCCGTCGGCGTGTAGGTAATTGGCCGAGCAGAAGGGGAATTTTGTCCCGGCCAGGGTCTTGTTCAGCAGGTCAAGCCCGTAATTGAACTCGTGGTTGCCGAGCGTGGCGGCATCGTAGCCCATGGTGTTCATGGCGCGGATGGTGGGGTGGATGCCATCGGCGGGGAAATTGCCGGGCAGGGCCACGTAATCGGCCAGTGGGGTGCCCTGGATGATGTCGCCGTTGTCGAACAGCATGGAATTGGGCGCCCCGGCCCGCGCGGCGGCGGCCAGGGTGGCAACTTTGGTCAGCCCGACGCTCTCGTCAGGCTCGTCGCGGAAATAGTCGTAATCCTCGACGAAGCTGTGCAGGTCCGAGGTTTCCAGCAGGCGCAGCCGGATGACCGGGGCTGCATCCGCCAGGGCGGCGGCGGGGGCCAGGGCGGCGGTTTGCAGCAAAGCGCGGCGGGTCAGGGTGGAATGGTTCGTTAACAAATTGTTGATCTGCCTCATGGCGAACGAATCCCCGCTGCTTGTACCGGAAAGATAATTATCAACACTTCGCTTCAAACAGGGGCATTGATGACGACTTTTAATGGTACGTATACTTCCGAGGTCACTCTGTCAGCCGGCACGGCGAATGCGACCCTCGGAACTACCGGCGTCATCAATGCCTATGGTCCGGCGGGGGTTGGTACCATCAATATCAACGGCACGTTAACGCCCGAGATTCTTTCCGCGGCTCTGTTCGCACCTGCCAGCATCACCGCCAACATCACCAATCTGGGCACGATTGAGAGCCACGGCACCAATGCCAGTAATTGGTTTGACGCCGGCATTGTGCTCGGCGCGCCGGGCACTGTGATCAATGCCGGGCTGATCGAGAGCGCGGCGGGCATTTTCGTTGGCGGCGGGCAGGGCTCCACGGGCGCTATGGTCATGAACACCGGGGCGGTCGAGGGTACGGTGTCGGTTGGCATCATTCTCACCGGGGCGGGCACGGTGCTCAATGCCGGGAGCATCAGCGGCGTGATGGGCGCGGTGCTGGAGCAGGGCACCAACGCGTCCTATCTCGGCAACGACGTAACCGGCGTCATCACGACTTCGGTGGGCGGGGCGCAGGCTGGTTACGCCGTGCAGATGGATGGCGGCGGCACGCTGATGAATGCCGGTATGATCGCGGGTTATTCGGGCGGTGCGGAACTGCGCGCGCGCAATACCGTCACCGTGTTCAACGCGGGCACGATCGCCAGCACGGGCACAGCTTCCGGCAGTGGGGCGGCGCTTAGCGTGGGCGAGGACACCATCGCCAATGCCGGGGCCATCATCGTCAATAACGCCGGGGGCGTGATCAGCGGCCAATACGGCATCGAGATCTACCAGCGCGGCACCTCAGCCAGCCCGGGCACGATGGTGAACACCATCGGCAATGCCGGATTGGTTCAGGGCACGAGGGGAGCAGCCATTGCCGACTGGTCCGGCACAGCTGTGCTGGGCAATAGCGGCACCATCCTGTCAACTGGCAGCATCGGCGTGGATCTGCAGAATGGCGGCACGGTATTCGATTCCGGTGTAATCCAGGGCGCGACCACGGCGCTGTATATGGGCGGTGGCGGAAGCGACCGGCTGGTGCTGGGGGCCGGGGCGTCCTTCGGGGGCAGCATCGCCGTTAATGCCGCCGCCAATGCCACGCTGGAGCTGGCTTCCAGCAGCTCCGCCGGCACGTTCGACATGGGCGGCACGGTCACCGGGTTCGACAATATCGTGTTCGACACCGCCAGCACCTGGACGCTGGAGGGCAATCTTGCCGAACTCGGCGGCGGGGAGATGATCAGCGGCTTCAGCGGCGCCGACACGCTGGTGCTGGAAGGCTTCACCGCCACCTCGGACCAGCTGATTCAGCTTGGCGGCACCGATACCTACGCGCTCGACCTCTCCAACGGCTCAAGCACGGTGCAGCTCGACCTTGTTGGCAGCTTCACCGCCAATGAAATCACCTTCAGCGCCGTTGGGGCGGGGACGGAGATCCATCTCTGCTATCTGCGCGGCACGAACATCCTCACGCCGGAAGGCGAGCGCCTGGTGGAAAGCTTGCGCGCGGGCGACGAGGTGCTGACCCGCTATGCCGGACCCCAGCGGATCAAATGGATCGGGCGGCAGGATTATGCCGGGCGGTTTATCGCCGCCAACCCGGAGAAGATCCCCGTGCGCATCCTGGCCGGGGCGTTGGGCGAGGGGCTGCCGGTGCGTGATCTGTCGCTCTCGCCCGGCCATGCGGTGTTGCTGGAGGAGACGCTGGTGCTGGCGCAGAGCCTCGTCAATGGCGTTACCGTATTGCAGGATGAAGCGCCGGAGTTGGTGGCGTATTATGCCATCGAGCTGGAGACGCATGACTGCGTGATCGCCGAGGGCGTGCAGGCCGAGAGCTTTGCCGACGGCCCGGGCCTGCGGAACCAGTTCCATAACCTCGCCGAATTCCACGCTTTGTTCCCCGGTTATGTGGAGCCGGATGAGATCGCCCTCTGCGCCCCGCGCCCCGAGCGTGGCCCGGCGCTGGATGCCGTGTTGCGGTCCGTGGTGGCTCGCGCGGCGGCGCGCGCGGCGCCGGGGGTGTTGCGAGGCTTTGTGGATCTGGTCGAGGAGGATGGGCTGGTTGAGGGCTGGGCGCAGGACATGGCCAACCCCGAATTGCCGGTGCTGCTGGAGATCCGGCACGGGGACGAGGTGCTGGGCACCGTGCTGGCCTGCGATCTGCGCGAGGATCTGGCCGCGGCGGGTATTGGCAAGGGGCGGGCGATGTTCAGCTTCCGCGTGCCCGGCGGGCTGGCGGGCGAGGCGCGCCAGACGATCTCGGTGCACCGCGCAAGCGATGGCGCGATAGTGCCGCTCTCGGGCGATTGCCGGGCGAGGATCGGTCTTGAGGAAACCCGCGCCGCATAAGCGGCACGGGCGATCCGCCTTTACGGGGCGGCGTTGGGGTGGGCGGCGGCGTAGGCCAGCTGGTCGGGCGTCATCTCGAAGCCGAGCAGGATCTGCAGCTGCTCCGAATCCGGCACGTTCGGCACCTCGATCTTCACCGCCTTGCCGGTGGCGGTCGTGGTGGTGGCGTTGCCGTTGAACTTCAGCGTGACGTTGTAGTCGGATTTGGAGAGGATGTTGTTGCCATTGGTGATGGCGGCGAACCAGGTGAGGGTGAGCGGCTTGCCGTTATTCGCCGGGCCGTTATCGGCCAGGAAGCTCGGTTTGATGTGCAGCAGCACGGCATGCTTCTCCTTCTCCAGCACGCAATCGCCGGTGAAGCTGGTGAGCTGCGCGGTGGTGAGCTGGGCCGCCACGTCCGACCGGCCAGGAAGGAAGGCGCTCAGCGTCTGCGCCTGTTGCAGCACGGCGACTTGCGGACAGTGTAGTGGGATGGTGTGCACGAGCAGCGGGCCGGCGTTGCTGGTGCCGAACAGCGTGTCCGGGCGGTCATGCGCGGCGGTGGCGGCCTTCTGCGAGGAATCGCCGCCGCCGCATCCGGCCAGGGCGGTGAGGCTGAGCAGGGCGGCAAGGGCAAGGGCGCGGGATTCTTTCATGCCCCCTCCCTTGCCAGAATTTTCACGCCCGGTCATCTACGGGCATGGCAGTTTATACGGAAGTCACGGACGAGGCGCTGACGGCGTTTTTGGAGCGCTATGAGATCGGCACGCTGCTCGCGTATCGCGGCATCGCCGAGGGCGTGGAGAACAGCAATTACGCGCTGAAAACCACGCAGGGCGATTTCATCCTCACCTTGTACGAGAAGCGGGTGAACCCCGAGGACCTGCCCTGGTTCCTGGGGCTTATGGAGCATCTGGCCGCCAACGGGCTCACCTGCCCGCTGCCGGTGCGCGCCAAGGATGGCCAGAACCTCAACCCGCTGGCCGGGAAGATCGCCGCCATCACCACCTTCTTGCCGGGGGTGTGGCCGCGCCGCGTGGGCATCGAGCATTGCGAGCCGCTGGGGGCCGCGCTGGCCAAGCTGCATCTGGCGGGCCAGGGCTTTGCCGCCACGCGCAAGAACGGGCTGGGGCCCGATGCCTGGGGGCCGCTGCTGGCCAAGTGCGAGGGAGCGGACAGCGTGCAGCCCGGCTTGGCGGCGGAGCTGGAAGGCTGGCTGGGTCAGATCACCGCCGCGTGGCCCAAGGATTTGCCTGTGGGGCATATCCATGCCGATCTGTTCCCGGACAACGTGTTCTTTCTGAACGGCGAGATCTCGGGGTTGATCGATTTCTATTTCGCCTGCACGGATATCTACGCCTACGACGTGGCGATCTGCCTGAACGCCTGGTGCTTCGAGCGGGATTTCTCGTTCAATGCCACCAAGTCCCGCGCCTTGCTGCGAGGCTATATGGCGCACCGGGAGCTTTCGGCCGCCGAGCAGGCGGCCATGCCGGTGCTGGCCCAGGGGGCGGCGATGCGCTTTTTACTGACGCGGCTCTACGACTGGCTGAACACCCCGGCGGGTGCGCTCGTCACGCCCAAGGACCCGATGGATTATTACCGCCGCCTGCGCTTCCACCTCGCGGCCAAGGATGCTTCCGCCTATGGCCTCTGAGACCGTGGAAAACATCGTCGAGATCTGGACCGATGGCGGCTGCAAGCCGAATCCGGGGCCGGGCGGGTGGGGCGCGATCCTGAAGTTCAAGGGCAATGTGAGGGAGCTTTCGGGCGCCGACCCGGAGACCACCAATAACCGCATGGAGCTGACCGCCGCCGCCGAGGCGCTGAGCGCGTTGACCCGGCCCTGCAAGGTGGTGCTGCATACCGACAGCGAGTACCTGAAGAACGGCATCACACGCTGGCATACCGGTTGGGTGCGCAAGAACTGGCGCAGCTCCACGGGCGACCCGGTGAAGAACATGGACCTTTGGCAGCGCGTGCTGGCGGCGGCGAAACCGCATGAGATCGACTGGCGCTGGGTGCGCGGGCATTCGGGCGACGTGATGAACGACCGCGCGGACGCGCTGGCGACGGCGGCGCGCGAGGATCTGGTGCGGGCGGGTTAGGCTTCCCGCCCCAGCAGCACCAGCGTACCCCAGGCGCAGGCCGTGCCGGTGATCAGCCCGGCCAGAACGTCCGAGATGAAATGGTAATCCGCGCCGACCAGCCCGGTCATCACCGCCAGGATGAGCGCCGCGTAAAGCGGACGCCAGCGTGGGTGCAGCACCCACAGCACCCCTAGCGGCGCCGAGATATAGGCGGTGTGGCCCGAGGGAAACCCGCCGCACAGGGCAGAGTCGGTGAGCGGGTGGAAGCCGTACATCCCGTATTTCAGCCAGGAGCCGGGCCAAGTGCGGCCGAACAGCCATTTCAGCTCGTCCTTGGCGGCGGTGGCAGCCAGAATGGCGAGGCTGACGCGCAAGGCCAGCGGGTTGAGCCGGGCAGCGTCGCGCAGCTTTTGTGCCAGCGCCCAGAGCAGAAACAGCCCAGCGAAGGGCAGCGCGAACACCGAGGGCACGGCGCAGGCCTGAAAGAGCGGGCGCAGGCCGTTATGCGTGGAGAAGAACAGGGCGACGGGCTGGTCCAGCCACAGGATGCCGAGAACCGTGCCGCAGGCGAGCGCCGCCCAGAACGCGGCCAGAGAGAGGGGAAGGGCCGGTCTCAGGGGATGAGGACGGTGCTGCCGGTGGTCTGGCGGGCTTCCAGCGCCGCGTGGGCGGCGGCGGCCTCGGCCAGTTTGAAGGTCTGGTTGACCTGCACCTTCACCGCGCCGGAGCCGATGGCCTCGAATAGGCTCTGGGCCGAAGCTTCGAGATCCGCCGGGTTGGCGGTGTAGGTGGCGAAGCCGGGGCGGGTGAGATACAGGCTGCCCTTGGCCCCGAGGGTGAGCAGGTCCACTGGCGGTACGGGGCCGGAGGCATTGCCGAACGAGACCATCAGCCCGAGCGGGGCGAGGCAGTCCAGGCTGGCGTTGAACGTGTCCTTGCCCACGCCGTCATACACCACCGGCACCATTGCGCCGCCGGTGATGCGCTTGACCTCCGCCGCCAGATTGGCGTGGCCGATGATGGTGTGTGCGGCGCCGTTGGCATGGGCCAGCTCGGCCTTCTCGGCGGTGGAGACCACGCCGATGACATTGGCCCCGAGATGCGCCGCCCATTGGCACATGATGAGCCCCACCCCGCCCGCCGCCGCGTGGACCAGTATGGTCTGGCCCTTTTGCACCTTGAACGTGCGGTGCAGCAGGAAATGCGCGGTGATGCCCTGGAGCATGGCGGCCGCGGCGGTCTGGAAGCTGATGCTTTCGGGTAGTTTCACCAGCCGGTCGGCGGGGATCAGGCGTTCCGTGGCATAGGCGCCCAGCGGCCCGCCGGCATAGGCCACGCGGTCGCCGGGGGCGACGTTGGTTACCGCCTCACCCACGGCCAACACCACGCCGGCACCTTCCATGCCGATGGTGGCGGGCAGCGGCGCTTTATACAGCCCGGTGCGGAAATACACGTCGATAAAGTTCAGCCCCACCGCCTCATGGCGTATCAGCGCGTCGTGCGGGCCGGGCTGGGGGGTGGGAACCTGCTCCCATTTGAGGACGTCCGGGCCGCCGGTGGCGTGGATACGGATGGCATGGGTCATCGTTATCGGGCCCTGATTCGTTGTTCGAGGTCTAGGAGAATACGTTTGGTGGCGAGCCCATCGCCACCGGAATAGCCGCCCATGCCGGAGCTGCCGAGCACGCGGTGGCAGGGGATGAGAATGGGGATGGGGTTGGCGGCATTGGCGCCGCCCACCGCGCGGGCCGAGCCGCCCGCAACCGCCGCGATCTCGGCATAGGAGCGTGTTTCGCCCAGCGGGATCTGCCGCAGCGCGGCCCAGACCTTCTGCCGGTAGGCGGTGCCATGGGGGTTCAGTGGCAGGTCGTCGGGCAGGGGGGCGTCTTCGTCGAAATACGCGTCCAGCGCGGCCTTGGCGCGCAGCAGCAGGGGCGAGGGATCCTGGAAGCTACCCCAGCCCCATTCGAGCGCGACAATGGCGTCATCCTCCGCGAACAGCGTGAGGTCGCCGACCGGGGAGTGCATGGAGAGAGCGGGCATGGGGCGCAGGCTAGTCGGAGCCAGGGGCAGGATCAAGCGGGGGATTGCGGCGCGGCTTGTTCCTGCCCAGAAATGCAAGAAGATGCCGCGTTTCCGCCTCGCCCTCCTGCCTTGCCTCGCTTTGGCCGCTTGTGCCGGGCCGCGCCTGGAATCGCCCAGCCATTTTGGCACCTCCACGCGTCTGAGCTGCGTGCCCTATGCGCGGGAGGTCTCGGGCATCGACCTGCAGGGCAATGCCTATGAGTGGTGGGACGAGGCGGAGGGCGTGTATCCGCGCAGCCAGGTGCCGAGCCGGGGGGCGGTGTTGGTGTTCGCCCCGCACGGGAACATGAGCGTGGGGCATCTGGCGGTGGTGACGAGGCTGGACAGCTCGCGCGAGATCCGCGTGACCCAGGCCAACTGGCTGCCGCACCGCATCGAGCGAAATCAGCCGGTGGTGGATGTCTCCCCCTGCAACGACTGGACGGCGGTGCGCGTGTGGTACGAGCCAGCGCATGCGCTGGGGGCGAGCGTGTACCCCACCTATGGGTTTATCCGGCCTAATTAATCCTCTAAGCCACGGCGCATGATACGCGGCGCGTTTACCGTTGGGGCCTGGACGATGGCGAGCCGCATCCTCGGCTTCGTCCGCGATATCATGATCGCTTTCGTGCTCGGCACCGGACCGGTGGCCGATGCCTTCTTCGTGGCGCTGCGCCTGCCCAATCTGTTCCGCCGTCTGTTCGGCGAGGGCGCGTTCAACGCCGCCTTCGTGCCTTCCATCGCCACCGTGCTGCACCAGGAGGGCATGGAAGCCGCCACCAATTTCGCCGAGGAGGCGACAGCGGTGATGGCCTTCTGGCTTGGGGGCATCACCATATTGGGCGAAATTTTCATGCCCTGGGTGCTGTATGTGCTGGCGCCGGGCTTCACGGGGAATGGCGGCAGGTTCGACCTCGCCGTCGCGCTGACGCGCATCATGTTTCCGTATTTGTTCTTCGTCTGTCTCACCGCCCTGTTCTCGGGCGTGCTGAACGCGATGAGCCGGTTCGCGGCGGCGGCGGCGGCGCCCGTGCTGTTCAACGTGTTCTCCATCGCCTCCATGCTGTGGCTCGCACCTTACACCGCCAATCCGGGCTTTGCGCTGGCCTGGGGTGTTACCGTCTCGGGCATCGCGCAGCTGGCGCTGGTGGTGTGGGCCATCCGCCGGGCGGGGATGCGCTTCACCATGCCGCGCCTGCGCTTTACCCCGCGCATCCGCACGTTGTTCCGGCGCATGGCTCCGGCGTTGGTGGGGGCGGGGGTGACGCAGCTCAACGTCTCCATCGACATCATCATCGGCACGCTGCTGCCCGCGGGCTCGGTGTCCATCCTGTACTACGCCGACCGCGTGAATCAGCTGCCGCTGGGGGTGATCGCCACCGCAGCCGGCACGGCGCTGTTGCCCGCCGTGACCAAGCATATCGCGCTTGGGCAGACGGAGGAGGCCAACACCGCGCTCAACCGGGCGCTGGAATCCGTGCTGATGCTGACCCTGCCCGCGGCCATCGGGCTGGCCGTGGCGGGCAAGCCGGTGATGGATGTGCTGTTCGTGCGCGGAGCGTTTACCGAGCATAACGCCATTCTGGCCGCGCATTCTTTGGCGGCGTTCGCCATCGGGTTGCCGGTGTTCGCGCTGATCAAGGTGTTTACCCCCGGTTTTTACGCGAGGGGCGATACGGTGACGCCGCTGAAGATCGGCGTGGCGGCGGTGGCGCTGAATTTGGGGCTGAACCTGTTGTTCATGCATCCGCTGAAGGCGGTGGGGCCGGCGCTGGCCACCTCGCTGTCTTCGGCCTTCAACGCCACGCTGCTGGTGTGGCTGCTGCGCCGGCGCGCGCATTTCGGGCTGGACGCGCTCTCGCGTCACCGGGTGCCACGCATTCTGCTCGCGGGCGCGGTGATGGCCGCCGCACTTTATGCCACCGGGCGCTGGGTGCTGCCGGCCGGCAAGAGCAATATCCCTGAGTTTTTGCTCCTGGTGCTGGTGGGGGGCGTGTTCTACTTCGGTCCAGGCATTTTGCTGCGGGCCTTCGAGCTGGATGAGATCCTGCGCATTTTGCGCCGCCGCCGAGCCAAGGCGGCCTGACCAGCCCAAGGGGTTGCACGGCCCGGGTGGCGCCACAAGATTAGGGGGCATCATACGGGAGTTACGCATGAAGATTCTGATCGTTCTCACCTCGCACGACCAACTCGGCAATACCGGCCACAAAACCGGGTTCTGGCTCGAGGAGTTGGCAGCTCCCTATTATGTATTCCACGATGCGGGGGCGGAGCTTGTCCTGGCCTCTCCGCATGGCGGGCCGCCGCCGCTCGACCCCAAGAGCGACCTGCCGGAATTCCAGACCGCGCTGACCCATCGCTTCAAGGCCGATCCGGCGGCGCAGCAGGCCCTGGCCAACACCGTGCGGCTGGACAGTGTGCGCGCCGAGGATTTCGACGCCGTGTTCTACCCCGGCGGGCATGGTCCGCTGTGGGATTTGGCGGAATCGCCGGCCTCCATCGCGCTCATCGAGGCGTTCGACCGCGCGGGCAAGCCGTACGGGCTGGTCTGCCACGCCCCTGGCGCGCTGCGCCACGTGAAGGCCGCGAATGGCCATCCGCTGGTCGAGGGACGGCGCGTGACCGGCTTCTCCAACAGCGAGGAGGACGCCGTGCAGCTCACAGATGTGGTGCCCTTCCTGGTCGAGACCGAGTTCAAGCGCCTGGGCGCCCATTATCAGAAGGGGCCGGATTGGGGGGCTTTCGTTATTGAGGATGGCAGGCTGATCTCCGGCCAGAACCCCGCCAGCTCCGAGGGCGTGGCCAAGGCGATACTGGCCCAGCTGGCCTGACGCCCTTCCCCGCCCCCGCAGAAAGCGGGGCGGCGGTTGACCGGCGCATAAAACACGGCGAAACCATGCGCCATCATGGCACGCATCTTCTCTGGCATTCAGCCCACCGGCATCGCGACTCTTGGCAATTATCTCGGCGCGCTGCGCAACTGGGTGGCATTGCAGCAGGGCGATGACGAGTGCGTCTATTGCCTCGTCGATCTGCACGCCATCACCACTTTCCAGGAGCCTGCCGCCCTGCGCGAGCAGACCCGCCAGATGGCCGCCCTGCTGCTGGCCTGCGGGATCGATACCGAGCGCAGCATCCTGTTCCACCAATCGGCGGTTTCGGCCCATGCGCGGCTGGCCTGGATCTTCAACTGCGTGGCCCGCATGGGCTGGCTCAAGCGCATGACGCAGTTCAAGGACAAGGCGGGCAAGCATCAGGAGGAAGTCTCCACCGGGCTGTTCACCTACCCCAACCTGATGGCCGCCGACATCCACGCCTACCATGCCACGCGCGTGCCGGTGGGGGATGACCAGCTCCAGCATATCGAGCTGGCGAACGACATCGCCGAGAAGTTCAACCATGATTTCGGTGTGGCGTTCTTCCCGCGCATCGAGCCGCTGGTGCTGAAGGAGTCGGCGCGGGTGATGAGCCTGCGCGATGGCACCAAGAAGATGTCCAAATCCGATCCCTCGGACATGTCGCGCATCAACATGACCGACACGGCCGATGTGATCGCGCAGAAGATCCGTAAGGCCAAGACCGACCCGGAGCCGCTGCCCGAGCATGTGCATGATCTTGATGCCCGGCCCGAGGCGCGGAATTTGGTGGGCATCTACGCCGCCATCACCGGGCATAAGGTGAGCGAGGTGCTGCACCGCTTTGCCGGGTCCGGCTTCGGCCCGTTCAAGGAGGCGCTGGCCGAGGCGCTGATCGCGCATATCGAGCCGATCGGTAATCGTACCCGCGAATATCTGAAGGACCCGACGGCGCTGGACCGCATTTTGCAAGAGGGTGCGCGCAAGGCCGAGGCCATCGCCGAGCCGATTGTGGCCGAGGCGGAGCGGCTGGTCGGGTTCCTGCCGCGCTAAAGGTATCCCAGCTTTTGCATCACCTCGCCATGTGCGGCGGTGATGCGCTGGACCTGCGCGGGCGTTAGGCGCTCGCGCCATTGCCCGGCCTTGCCCTGGCGGAAGAATTTTTCTCCCTTGCCGCCCGCCTTGTAGCCCTCGGCCGTCTCCTGCGCCGAGAGGCTCTTGAAGCTGCTGAACTCGATGGCGAGGGCGAGGCGTTGTTGATCCACTTCCCCAGTGCCGATGAACCGGATGATACGCGCGAAATAGCGCTCCGGCTCGGCCACCAGATCCTCGTAGCGCGTGAGCAGCCGCCGAGGCGCGCCCACCCAGGAGCGAACATGCGCCGACCAGGAGGAGAGCAGTTCGAAGACTTGCAGATCGTCGCTGGCATTGGCGGCGCCGGGGTTGGCCATTACCTCGATGATCTCATCCACGCTCCGCTGCGCGAAGGCGGCGAAGGAGAGGGCGACGTCGCGCGGGTCGCGCACGATATACACCGCCCCCGCCGTATGCTCGGGGGTGCAGAGCGGAATGCCATGCACGGCGAGATTGGCGTTGTGCGTCTTCACGAAGACGAGGTCCGGGTGCAGCTTCGTCAGCTGCTCGTGTACGCCGGGGCGCAGGGCCTGCACCTGCTCGATGGTGAGCGTCTCGCCCGGCTGGCGGAAGAACGGGGCGGCGCATTCGGCGACGGAGAAATCCGTCAGCCGGTTGATGCTGTGCGCCGCCTCGGGCCGGGTGATGTAATTGTGCAGAAACGCCCGGACCCAGGTGTTCCCCGATTTGGGGTAAGATGCCAGCCAGACGATTTTGCCCATCTCAGGCCGCTTCCGCCTCCGGGTCGCGGTCCGAGCCGAAGAGGAAGTCGATATCGTCGGCATTGAAGGCCATGCCACCGCCATCCTCGAAGGCGATGCTGGCCAGCTCCGCCTTGCGCTGCTGCAGCTCAAGGATGCGCTCTTCCACCGTGTCGGTCGCGATGAGCTTGTAGACGAACACCGACTTGGTCTGGCCGATACGGTGCGCGCGGTCGGAAGCCTGGGCCTCGATGGCCGGGTTCCACCACGGGTCGTAATGGATCACCGTATCCGCCGAGGTCAGGTTCAGTCCGCGCCCGCCCGCCTTCAGCGAGATCAGGAAGAGCGGCACTTCGCTGGCCTCGAAGCGCTGCACCGGGGTGGCGCGGTCGCGCGTGTCGCCGCGCAGCTCGACGAACGGGATGCCCGCCTCGGCCAGACGCGGCTTCATCAGGTCGAGCATGGAGGTGAACTGCGAGAACACCAGGATGCGCCGTCCCTCGGGGATCAGCTCGTTCAGCATCTCCATCAGGTCGTCCAGCTTGGCCGAGCTTTCCACGCCGGTGGCGTTGCCGATGCGCACGAGGCGCGGGTCGCAGCAGGCCTGGCGCAGCTTCAGCAGCGCGTCGAGCACGATGACGCGGCTCTGCGCCAGCGTGCGTTCGGCCATCTGTTCCTTCACGGTCTCGTACAGCGTGCCGCGGATGGTCTCGTACAGCTCGCGCTGGTCCGGGGCGAGGCTGATGCGGCGCAGGATGATGTGCTTGGGCGGCAGTTCGGTCGCCACCTCCTGCTTGGTGCGGCGCATGATGAAGGGCTGGATGCGCGCGACAAGCTGGGCGCGCACCACCGGGTCGCCGTTTTTCTCGATGGGCGTGCGGAAGCGCTTGGTGAAGCCCCGGCGGTCGCCCAGCAGGCCGGGCATGAGGAAGGCGAACTGCGACCACAACTCGTCGAGATTGTTCTCGATGGGCGTGCCGGAGAGGCAGATCTTGTTGGTGGTCTTGAGCTGGCAGACCGAGCGCGTGGCCCGCGCCTCTGGGCTCTTGATGGCCTGCGCCTCGTCCAGCACCACGAGATGCCAGGGCAGGATCTTCATCTCCTCAATATCGCGCGTCAGCACGGTGTAGGTGGTCACCACCACATGCACGTCATCCAGCTGCTCGCGCTTCTCGTGACGTTCCAGCCCGTGCAGCACCACCACCTTCAGATGCGGGGCGAATTTGCCGAGCTCGGCTGTCCAGTTGGCGACCAGCGAGGTGGGCACGACGATGAGGGCGGGCGAGGTGAGCCGCCCGGCGGCGTATTCCACGCAGATATTGGCGATGGTCTGCGCGGTTTTGCCCAGGCCCATATCGTCGGCCAGGAAGCCGCCGAGGCCGTAGCTGGCCAGATGCTGGAGCCAGTCGACGCCATGCTGCTGGTAGGGGCGCAGGCTGGCCTTGAACTCGGGCGGGATCTCGACCGGGATGATGTCCGGCTCGCCACGGAAGCGCTCGACATAAGCCTCGATATCCGCCGCGTTCTGCCAGGAGGTGGTGAGCACGTCCTCGAGTTCGAGCACCGTGGCGGCGGCGCCCACCGGCAGCACCAGCCCCTTCTCGGTGGTGCGCCCGGCGGATTCGATGAGGTCGCCCATCACCGCCAGCAGGCGCCGGATGCGGTCCGCCGGGAGCTTGACCACGCGGCCATCCTCCAGGCTGGTGATGATCTCGCCCTCGACGATCTGCGCCGCGTCGATGCCGCCCTTGTTGAGCAGGTTCTCCAGGATGGGCAGCAGGGGGATGCGTTCGCCATCCACCTCCACGCCGAATTCCAGGCTGAAGGTGCCGGCTTCGCCGTCCTCCACCCGCACGTCCAGATTGCCGACATTCTCGGCCAGCTGCGGGCCGAAATTGGCGTCGATATGGCTGAGCCAGCCCTGGGCGGTGAGCTCGGGCACGCGCACGGCGACGAAATGGTGCCATTTCGCCGCGGCTTCCTGGCCGCGATAGACCAGCACACGCTGGCCACGGGCGGACTTGCCGTCGGCCACGCGCATCTGCACGAAATTGTCCTGGCGGAGTTGGTCCAGCGCCTCGGCTTCAGCGGCGATGTCGCGGCGGATGAAGGAGATCTGCCCGCCGGAGCGGACGCGGATGAATTGCTGCTCGTCGGCACCGTCCACCCGCACGCCGCCATAGTCGAAGTCCAGCGTCAGCACGTCGATCATGCGCTGGCGGTTTTGCTCATCCGGCCCGTGCACGCGGCGCAGGCGCAGCACCGGGGTGGCCTTGCGTTCCAGGATGGTGGCGCCGGGCTCCGGAGCGTCGGGCAATGTGGGCAGCAGGATGTTGGCGGCCTTGGGGCGGCGCCCGGTGGCGCGGATGCGCGGCGGCGAGGGCGGGCCGGGCGGGCGCTCGCCGGCAGGGATGATGGTGTCGATCAGCTGCTTGGGCGCTTGTTTGCGCAGCTGCGGGAACTTGCCCAGCGCCGCCAGGGCGGTAGCGGCAAGGTGACGGCAACCGCGCTCGCCGCAGGAGCATTCGCGCTCGGCGAAGGAAATGCGGCTGCCTTTTTTCTCGGGGGTGATGGAGGTGGTGCGGCGGGTGCCGTCCATGTCCTCGACGAGGCCGTCGATGGTCTCGCCGTGCAGGGTCACGTCCTTCACGAAACCCAGCGCGATGAGGCTTTGCGCCCGGCGAATCACGGAAGAGTCGAAGACCCGGTCAAAATCCTCGGCGGAAAAAGTCACCGGCATCGGCTGTTGCTACTCCCCAGTTACGCGCTGGGCGGCGGGGCCCAGCCAAAGGGGCTTAATAGCCGGTTCGCCGGAAAAGGCCAGAGCCCGAAGACGAATTTCGGGCTCCGTTGCAGCAAGGCTGCTATTTCATCAGGTTGGTGAAACCGTTGGTGAGCGGGTAGCGCCGGTCGCGGCCAAAGGCGCGGGAGGTGATCTTCACTCCCGGCGTGGCTTGGCGGCGCTTGTATTCGGCACGGTCCAGCAGGCGCACCACTTTCAGCACCGTCGCGCGGTCGTAGCCATCGGCCACGATGTCGTCCACCGCGTGCTCACCCTCGATCAGATGGGTCAGGATCCCGTCCAGAATATCATAGGGCGGGAGCGAGTCCTGATCCTTCTGGTTGGGGCGCAGCTCGGCCGAGGGCGGCTTGGTGATGATGCGCTCGGGCATGGCCGGGCCGGGGGCGGTGAGGGCACCCGTGGGGTGGTTCTCGTTGCGCCAGCGGGAAAGCTCGAACACCGTGGTCTTGTAGATGTCCTTCAGCACCGAGTAGCCGCCGCACATATCGCCGTACAGTGTGGCATAGCCTACCGACATTTCGGATTTGTTGCCCGTGGTGAGCAGCATGGGGCCGAATTTGTTGGAGATGGCCATGAGGATCAGCCCGCGCGAACGGGACTGGATGTTCTCCTCGGTGAGGTCCGGCGCGCGCCCGGCGAAGGCCGGGGCTAGGGCGGCGGTGAAGGCGTCCATCGCCCCGGTGATGGGGATGGTCTCATAGGGCACGCCGAGCATCTCGGCGCAGCTTGCCGCGTCCTCCAGGCTTTCGGGCGAGGTGTAGGGGCTGGGCAGCATGACCGCGCGCACGCGCTGCGGGCCCAGAGCGTCGGCGGCCACGGCGGCGGAGATGGCGGAGTCGATGCCACCGGAGAGGCCGAGCACCACGCCGGGGAAGCCGTTCTTGTTCACGTAGTCGCGCAGGCCGAGCATCATCGCCTGGTAGATCAGCTCCAGCCGGTCCGGTTCCGGGGCGATAGGGTGCGGCGCACAGGTGAGGCCCTGCGGCGTGCGGGTCCAGTGGGTGAGCGTCACCGTCTCGGCGAATTGGGGGAGCTGGACGGCGAGTTCGGCATCGGCGTTGAGGACGAAGGAACCGCCGTCGAACACCACCTCATCCTGGCCGCAGACCAGGGCGGCGAAGATGTAGGGCAGCCCGGTCTCGCGCACGCGCTGGGCGGCGAGATGCACGCGGCGGGGCTGCTTGCCGTCCTCGAAGGGCGAGCCGTTGACGGTGAGCAGCAGTTCGGCACCTTCCTCGGTGAGGCGGGCCGAGACATTGGGCAGCCACCAATCCTCGCAGATCATCAGCCCCAGGCGGAAGCCGCGGAACATCACCGGGCCGGTGGGCTCGCCCGCCACGAAGACGCGCTTTTCATCGAACACACCGTAATTGGGCAGCTCCACCTTGGCGCGGCGGGCGGCGATGATGCCGCCATCGAGCAAAAAGGCGGCGTTGTGCAGGCGCCCGGCATTGTTCCAGGGCGTGCCGATGATGACCGCCGGGCCGCCGTCCGCTGTCTCCTGGGCCAACTCCTCCGCCGCCGCCTCGCAGGCTTCGACGAAGGCGGGCTTGAGCACCAGATCCTCGGGCGGGTAGCCGGAGATGGAGAGTTCGGGCGTGACGAGGAGATCCGCCCCCAGTTCGGCGGCCTTGGCGCGCGCGGCGCGGATGGCGGCGAGGTTCTTGTCGATGGCGCCAACCTGCAGGTTGATCTGCGCCAGCGCGATGTTCAGCGTATCAGCCATGTTTGCCCGCGCGGAGCAGGAACTCGCGCCCCACCTTCACCATCGGTTTACCGTCATAGGCCACGATATCGGCGGTGGCGTAGGTCTCGCTCCAGATCTCGGGGATGAAGCTGCCGGTGCCGACCACGTCGATGGGCGCTTTGGCGTCCGCCATCACCGAGCATTTCTCTACCCCGAAGCCCGAGGAGGCGACGATGCGCACCGCGTGGAAGCCCTCATGGTTCAGCGCCTCGCGCATCCGCCAGATGGCGGCGGCGGAGACGCCGGTGCCGATGAGGTAGCGCAGCTCCGACTGGCTGCGGTAGCGGCGTAGCGCGCCGGGGGCGTTGCGCTCCAGCACGGCGTAGCTCTCCTGCGGGTCCAGCCCTTCGAGGAAGCGCCCGCCATGGGTGTCCAGCCGCACGGAGAGCTTGCCGCCATGCGCCATCTCGGGGAAGCGGCGGCAGACCGCCAGCGCGTCCGTCACCTCGCGGCCGAAATAATCCACCAGCACGGTCAGAGGCTCGCCGGGGAAGGTTTCCACGAACATCTCGGCGGCGCGCAGCGTGGAGCCGGCATAGCCGATGAGGGCGTGGGGCATGGTGCCGTAGCCGAACGGGGCGTTGAAGTAATGGGCCGTCCAGTCATTGGCGCAGCCGACGAAGCCGCGCGCGCCCTCGGCCTGTGCGGCGCGGGAACCGACGGCGGCGGCATAGGCCATGATCTCCTGCATTTCGGCCCCGGCGCAGTGCCGCGCCTCCATGGCCAGGAAGGCCGCCCCCGGCAGGGCCACGCTCATCTGGTAGGCGTTGTGCGCGGCCACGCAGGCGGCGCCGATCTTCTGCAGCGCGATGGTCTCGAGGTCCGACAGCGCGACGAAGCTGCCGGTGATGTAGACTAGCGGCTCACCCGCGCCGACCCACTCGCCCTCTTTGTGCAGCAGTTCGATATCGAAGGTTTCGCCCCGCTCGCGCGCCACCGCCTCCAGCCAGTCCACCATCAGCGCCGGGGCGGAGACCACCGGGCGGCGAAGGAAGATGGCGTAGGTGACGCGGGCATCTCCGAAGCGGGCGACGATCTTGCGCGTGCGGCTGAAGTAGGAGTCCGTATGCGCGGTGATGTCCGCGTCGGAGAGCGGGGCGGGGATCACGCCGTGAACCTTGTCGCGCGGCGGGATTTAAGTTCCTCGGCCAAGTAGAAGGCCAGCTCCAGCGACTGTTCGGCATTGAGCCGCGGGTCGCAGAAGGTCTCGTAACGCTCGCCGAGATCGGTCTCGGAGAGGCCGCGCGCGCCGCCAACGCATTCGGTGACGTTGCGCCCGGTCATCTCCATGTGCGCGCCGCCCGCGATGGTGCCTTCGGCCTCATGCGCGGCGAAGAAGCCTTTCAGCTCGGCCAGGATATCGTCGAACCGGCGAGTCTTCACCTTGGCGGCGGTGGTGATGCCGTTGCCGTGCATCGCGTCGCACAGCCAGACCGGGCTGCGCCCGGCGCGCTTCACGGCGCGCAGCAGGGGGGGCAGCTTCTCGGCCACCTTGCCAGCGCCCATGCGGGCGATCAGCGTCAGGCGGCCCGGCTCGTTCTCGGGGTCCAGGACGTCCATGATGCGGAGCAGGTCGTCTTCTTCCATCGAGGGGCCGACCTTCATGCCGATCGGGTTGCGGATGCCGCGCATGAACTCGACATGGGCGCCGTCCAGCTGGCGGGTGCGGTCGCCGATCCAGAGGAAATGCGCCGAGCAGGCGTAATGCTCGCCGGTGGTGGAATCCACGCGGGTCAGGGCTTCCTCGTAGGGCAGGAGCAGCGCCTCGTGGCTGGTGTAGAAATCCGTCTCGCGGATTTGCGGCGTGGCGGCGCTGGTCAGGCCACAGGCGGCCATGAAGCCCAGCGTCTCGTCGATGCGCGCGGCGAGGTCGCGGTAGCGCCCGGCCAGGGGCGAGTTCTCGACGAATTCGAGGTTCCAGCGATGTACCTGATGCAAATCGGCATAGCCGCCCGAGGCGAAGGCACGCAGCAGGTTCAGCGTGCCGGCGGACTGGAAATAGCCGAACTCCATGCGGGCGGGGTCGGGGATGCGGGCCTCGGCGGTGAATTCGGGGCCGTTGATGATGTCGCCCCGGTAGGAGGGGAGGGTGACATCGCCGATGGTCTCGGTGTCCGAGGAACGGGGCTTGGCGAACTGCCCGGCCATGCGGCCGAGCTTAACCACCGGCATGCGCCCGCCGAAGGTGAGCACCACGGCCATTTGCAGCAGCACGCGGAAGGTGTCGCGGATGACATTCGCGGTGAAGTCGCCGAAGCTCTCGGCGCAGTCGCCCCCTTGCAGCACGAAGGCCTTGCCCTGGGAGGCCAGGGCCAGATGCGCCTTCAGGTTCCGGGCCTCGCCGGCGAAGACCAGCGGCGGATATTTGGCGAGACGCGCCTCCATGGCCGCGAGTTGCGCGGGGTCCGGGTAGCTCGGCACCTGCTTGATCGGGCAGTTGCGCCAGCTATGCGGGGTCCAGCCATTGGCGAGCGGGGCTGGGGTGATGGTGTCCATGGTCTCTCCGGTGGGCGTTCCTGTTTCGCCCCATATAGACGGTAAATGTAGCGCGGCGCTACTTGGTGCCAAGATCGGGGCCGGCAACCCTGGTCTGTGTCCGCATGGTCACAAATTCCTCGGCCGCCGTGGGGTGGATGCCGATGGTGCGGTCGAAATCCGCCTTCGTCGCCCCGGCGGTGATGGCGATGCCGATGCCCTGCATGATCTCGGGCGCGTCCTCGCCCAGCATATGTGCGCCGAGGACCTTGTTTGTGGCCTTGTCCACCACCAACTTCATCAGTGTCTTGCGCTCGCGCCCAGTGAGGGTATGACGCATCGGTGTGAAACGGGAGAGGAAGATTGTGACTTCCCCCCGTTTCGCGGCTTCCTCTTCAGTCAGCCCCACGGTGGCGATGGGCGGGATGGAAAACACCGCCGTCGGCACGTTTTCCAGGCTCACGCCGCGCGGGCGGTTGCCGAACAGAGTGTCGGCCAGCGCATGGCCCTCGGCCGTGGCAACGGGGGTGAGGTTGAGACGGTCGGTGACATCGCCTAGCGCGTAGATGTGCGGGATCGAGGTGCGGAAAGCCGTATCCACCAGGATTTCCCCGCGCGCACCGGTCCGCACCCCGGCGGCTTCCAGGTTCAGCCCCTTGGTGTTGGCCGCGCGGCCGGTGGCGAAGAACACCAGATCCACATCAAGCTTTGTGCCGTTATTTAAGGTGAGTTGCTTGCCTCCGCCTTGCAGGGCAATGGCGGTGGGCAGGGTCTCGGGGTGCAGGGTGACGCCGTTGCCCGCCAGGGTTCCGGCCAGGGCGGCGCGGATGTCGCCGTCGAACCCGCGCAGGGGGAGGGGCTGGCGGTAGATCAGGTGCGTCTCGGCCCCCAGCCCGGCGAACACGCCCGCGAACTCCACCGCGATATAGCCGCTGCCGACGATGGCGACGCGTTTCGGGCGCTCGGGCAGGTAGAAGGCGTCATCCGAGACGATGGCGTGTTCCGCGCCGGGGATACCCAGCCCCGTGGGGTGGCCGCCCGTGGCGATGACGATGCGCTCCGCCGTGATCCGCTGGCCACCGACATCCAGGGTATGGGCATCGATGAAGCTGGCCTTGGCGTCGAAGATCTTGGCGCCGGAATTGTCCAGCAGGCGGCGGTAGATGCCGTTGAGCCGGGCGATTTCCTTGTCCTTGGCGGCGATCAGGGCGGACCAGTCGTGGCCTTTGGTCTCGACATCCCAGCCGAAGCCCCGCGCATCCTCGGCCGCCGCGCCGTATTCCGCCGCCATGACCAGGAATTTCTTGGGCACGCAGCCGATATTGACGCAGGTGCCGCCCCAGAAGCGGCTCTCAGCCACGCCCACGCGCGCGCCATGCCCTGCCGCGATGCGCGCGCACCGTACGCCCGCCGAGCCGCCGCCAATGACGAAAAGGTCAAAATCCATCATACTCACTTTCCAGTCTTCGCCGTTTACGTAGCACGGCGGCGGCGGTGTACCAGCCCTGAGGGCAGCCGGTGGCTGGGCGGCATCTAAGGTCAGGGCTTCCCGAGTTCGCCCTTAAGGGCGTCTGTGCAGCAGTTGCCAGATCTCGGGGTCGCGGTTGTAGAAATCAGGGCGGAATTGCAACGTTCCATTGGTATCCAAAAATGCGGTCTGGTAGACCACGAATACTGGCACGGGTATTGGCAGATTGCTTCGGCTGGTGCTGCCCTCCGCGATCTCTTGATTGATCGTATTGATCGATTGCTTTGTCAGCAAGGCGGCAAGCTCGCGGGGATGCTGTACCCGGATGCATCCATGGCTGATGCGGCGATTATCGCGGTTGAAGATGTATCTATCCGGGGTATCGTGCAGGTAAACTTCGAACCGGTTTGGCATGTCGAACATGATCAGTCCGAGCCCCGCATCTGGCCCGGGCAGTTGCTCTACCTCGCCATTTGCCAGCATTACCATTTTATTCTGCGCCAGGTAATTCGGGTCGTGGCTGATCTCCGGCAGGATTTCCGCCTTGGCGATGTCGCTCGGGATAACCCATGGAGGATTGAAAAAACTTGCGTCGATCATGGTGCGAAACTCTGGGCTCTGCTTGCCCTCGACATCTTCGCCAACAACGACTCGCGTAGAGAAAACCGGCTGATCGGCGCGATAAAATATCAGTCGTTCATCGGCAACGTTGACCCAGACGCGCTCCTTCGGCAGCGGCCTTGGCAACCAACGTTGGCGTTCAAGGTTTACCACAATCTTGCGCAAGCGGTCCGTCGAGAATATGTTTCCAGATCGATACATTTGCAAGGCTTGGCGCAGCGCCTGATAGGTTGGCGTCGTCGGCGCCAGCGCCTCGATTACTACCGCGGGATTGGAGCTGCCGATAGCGGCATCGAGCACAGCAGCCACATCGATTGGCTCAGGCGTTAGAGTCTCGTCATCTTTTCGGAGCTCAACCGGCACGGCGCCACGGGCCAGAGCGTCGGCATATGACAGGAAGGCGTCCGACAGCAACAATTCACGATCAAGCGGCGCCAACATCTCTCTGCGCTCCAGCAGGTTGGCGTGAAACAGCTCAGGGTCGAGACCTTGAGTGTCGGCGCGAAACACCGCGTTCACCAGGGCGTTCACCTGCGCTTGCCGGGTCGTCCATACGGGCTCGAAGCTATGACGTACGTAGAAACGCCGCAACAATTCGGCATTCAGATGTTCGCCGGAGACCTCTAATTCGGGCGTGCCGTTGATCAGGTTGCCGAGTTCGGTATTGGCAGGCTGCGCTCGCATGGAGGCCACATCTGGCTTTGGATCCGCCTGGCACCCCGCAAGCGCGCATGCCGCGGCGAGAGAGAGCGTGCCGCCCGTGATTGTCGCGCGTCGGGATAATCGCGCCCGAGCTGAAGTTGATAGCTCTTGGCGATTAAGCCGGAACATGTGCCATGGCGAGCCCACTAGTACCACATCCTTAATAATTGCCAAATCATGCAAATAGTTGTTTGCCTTTTAGGCAAGAAGAGCTACTATGTTTTACCCTATTTACGAGAAATTCAACAACGAGGGGGTAACAGATGTTCACTAGTTTCGACACAGTGGTCCGCTACAGGTTAGCCCGTAGTGCTGCAATGCTTGCCGTCGTGGTTCCCGTAACGCTGCTCGCGGCATGTTCTTCCGAGCCGACGCCCCCGCCGCAACCGGCGTACGAGCCGGCGCCACAACCGGCCCCGCCGCCTCCGGCCCAGCCCGCGCCTCAGGTTCCGGCGGCGCGAGGTTGATCAGCGAGGCGCGGTAAGGCGCAAAGCTATCGGTTAAGGCCGAAGAACGAAACGCCTAAAGGCGGGGAGTAATCCCCGCCTTTTTCAGTAAGTCGCGAATCCGTTACGTCTTGAAGATTAAAAACGATCACCTTGTGAATGGCAGGCAAGTCTGGTTGCGATGCCATCGTTGCCGCGCCGTGATCTGGTTAAGGTGAGTGTTGGTTCGTCTTATAGCCAAGTACCACCCTGCCGTTCGCTGGGCACTTGCGTGGCGGGGTCGAATTCATGAATCCAACCAAGATGGTGCACGATCTCCTTCCGCTTCGCCAAGCGGGCGTTGCGCTGCTCGGCTGCAGGGCCGTCAGGCAGGTGCAGCACATCGGCGGTGGAGATCGAGGCGAACTGGACCTTGCGCGTGCGCCCGCGGCGCAGCCTCTCGTAATGCTCGAGCCCCTCGGCGAAGCGGCCCATGCCATGCTGCGCGAGGCTGGCGGCCAGCACCACCGCATCCTCGATGGACTGGTTGGCGCCCTGGCCATGATGCGGCACCAGCGCATGCGCGGCATCGCCCAGCAGGGTTACGCGCCCGCGCGTCCAGCTTCCCAACGGCGGACGGTGGAACAGCGCCCAGCGCTGGCTGGTTGGCACGGCGGTAATCATTTGCACTACCGCCGGATGCCAATTGGCGAAATGGCGCAGCTGCTCGCCTTGTTCGGCGCTGGTCACCCAGTCGCGCACCGGCCATGGCGAGGGATGGCGCTCGACCAGCAGGAAGTTATGGTCGCCATTGCCAATTGGGTAGTGCAGCAGATGCCCGCCGGGACCGACCCAGAACTGAATGGCGTCGCGGTCCGGCAACAGGCTCAATAGCTCTGGCGCCACGATCCCGCGGAAGCCCGAACAGCCGGAATAGAGTGAGTCGTCGTAACCGAGCATCCAGCGTCGCACCAGCGAGCGTGCGCCATCCGCGCCGATCACCAGATCCGCCTTCGCGGTGCTGCCATCCTCGAAGGAGAGGATCACCTCGCGCCCTTCATCCTTTAGGTCGGCGAGGCGCTTGTTCAGGTGGATGTGCTCCATGCCCACGGCCTTGGAGAGGATGGCCTGCAGATGCGCCCGGTGAATGCCCCAGTAGCAGGCGCCGAACTGTTCCTCATAGCTGGGCTCGCCGCTATGTCGTCCGATGACCCGGCCATCGCGCCCGTCGCGGTAGATCAGCGTCGAGATCGGGAAGCACAGTTTGTCGAATTCTTCGCGCATGCCGATGCGATCGTAGAAGCGTGTGGCATTGGCCGAGAGCGCGACCGCTGCGCCAACCTCCCGCAGCTCGGCGGTCTGCTCGTACAGCTCCGCCGCGATGCCCTGCTGGCGCAGGGCCAAAGCCAGCGTCAATCCGCCGATGCCGGCGCCGACGATGGCGATTTTCCAGTCTCCGATGCTCATGGACACTCCGTGGTTTTTGTTTGCTCATGGGACGGGGCTGCCCCCGACGGAGACAAGGTGTAATTCACCCCCACAAAGGCTCAATGCATTGGCGGTAAAGATAACCATAACCAGTGGTTATAGTTGCAGATTAAGTAATTACCGTGGAGCATGCTTCAGCGCAGAGGCTCGATGGCGGGTAAGGCACATCGGACGGCGATGACATTGCGCAACCATTCATTGGCCGGGTCGCGATGGAAGCGGGCGTGCCAGAATTCTTCGATGGGCAGCCGTGGCAGGCTCACGGGATGCCGTGCATAGCTAAGAGTCAAAGGAGAAAAATTGGTCTGAACCAAGGCTTCCGGGACGGTCGCGATCATCTCCGAGCCCTGAAGCAGGCGTTCAAGGCTGGCATAATTTGGGATCCTCAACTTCACTTTGCGTTTTATGCCCTGTGCCTCGATCAGTTCGTCGATACGGGCATGACCCGTGCCCGCGGCGGTGACGACGGCGTGCTCGGCCCTTTCGAAATCCTCCAGCGTCAGAGGTTTTCCCGCAAGGGGATGGTCGGGGCGGAAGACGCAGACATAGCCTTGCTTGAAGATTTGGCGGCGAAAAAAGCCTGCCTCCAGGGTCTCGATCAAACCGATGGCGAGATCGACTTGTCCCGTCTCCATATCCGTTTTCAGCGTTTCATTGTTGCCCCGGATGATCGTGATTGATACGCCGGGTGCCTCCCGGCTGAGATGCTGCAACAAACGCGGCAGAATCATGAGTTCGCCGATATCCGTCATCCGGATTGTAAAATTCCGGCTGCTTGTTTTGGGGTCGAACTGGAACTTCTGGTTGATCGCGTTGTGCAATGCATCGAGCACGGCGCGGACGGTCGCGGCCAAATGTTCGGCATAGGCCGTTGGTTCCATGCCGGTGGCGGTGCGGTGGAACAACTCGTCGCCCAGCAGCGCCCGCAAGCGCTTGAGCGAGCGGCTGATGGCGGGCTGCGTCACCCCCAGCGCTTCCGCCACGCGGGAGACCCTCTTTTTCTTCAACATCTGGTCGAACACCAGGAGCAGATTGAGATCGAAGTCTTGCAGATCCATGGGCAATCCAGGTGAGTGAGTGGCGAACCCGGCTATTCTGGCCTTAACCAGGGACAAAACGCCACCTGTCTGGGGAAGTCAGTCTATAAGACGTTGCATATTCGGATCTAGATGGGCTTGATCAGGGATTTCCTGGTTGGCCGTGACGATGGCTACGGCGTGCCAGACCTCAATGTTGGCTGCTGACCGTGCCGTTACTGCTGACTACACCAGTGCGGCTGACGCCAATAGTGAACAACTGACCGCTTGGCCCAGTGTACGTTGTAGTTTTGCCGTTGACTGTCGCGCTGCCCTTGCAATTGCTGTCGCAGCTGCTCGTAATCTGGGTCACCTGACAGCCGGCACCGCTGCAATTGCTAATGGAACTAATATTGCTGGCACTGCTACTGTAACCGCTTGTGGTTATGGAAGTCGTGACACTATCCAAAATTTGATTGGCGGCTGTGGATTGCGCGAATGCAATTGAACCAAGCACAGAAAACACAGCCGTCAAAAAAAGCTGCTTCATGGCAACCTCCTTTACGAGTTGTCTTAAACTTATCTCCATACCGTTCTGTTTTTTGGGCTGAACGCTTCCGTTTTGAACGGCAATGTTAAGGATTGGTAATGGAAGATGAGCTTGAAGAAACGGAAGTATTGTACTCCTTGCCTTTAGGCGAGACAATCGGCATTTATCCTCATCGGGCCAGCGCTTTGTTCGGCCTCATGGGCAGCGCCTCTTCAACAGACAGCGCCATGGGGGCGGCAGGGGGCTGCAAATCCAGTTTGAAAATTGCTCCACCGGCCGTCTGGCCGTTATCGCCCCGTTTGCTGAAGCAAGGTCCTGCCAGAAAAGAGGCGCAGTTGGCTCCTATGGGGACGGACATAATCATAAGATTCGTTGAACAGGTTCATTCACGATCCCTTCCCCATCAGTGACGGATTGCAGGTCGCGGTCTGTTTCCAAGCGCGTTCGCGGATGTAAAATGTCTCGATCTGCTGCCGTATGTGGCGCGGCAGCAGATTACCCAGCATCAGGCTTTGATGAAGAGGTCGCGGCTGTGGTGGGGCTGACTGCGCAGGTACTGGCTCGGCGCCTTGACCCGTGCCCCAAGGTGCGCCGCCGCGTGCCATGGCCAGCGCGGATCGTACAGAATGGTGCGGGCGAGCGCGATCATGTCCGCGTCACCTGTGCCGATGATCGCCTCGGCCTGGTTGTAATCCGTAATCAGCCCCACAGCGACAACCGGCATGGAGACGGCCTGCTTGACCGCCCGGGCCAGCGGCACCTGGTAGCTCGGCCCGACCGGGATCTGCTGACGCGGGTCGAGCCCGCCGCTTGAAACGTGGATCGCCGTGCAACCGCGGGCTTCCAGCGCCTGCGCGAAGGCAATGGTTTGCTGGGTATCCCAGCCGCCTTCCACCCAGTCGGTACCTGAAACGCGCACCGCTACCGGGTGAGCGGCCGGAAAGGCGGCGCGTACCGCGTCGAACACCTCCAGCGGGAAACGCATGCGGTTTTCAAGGCTACCGCCATATTCATCCTCGCGCCGGTTGGAGAGCGGCGAGAGGAACTGGTGCAGCAGATAGCCATGCGCCGCGTGGATCTGCACCGCGTCCAGTCCCAGACGCCCGGCCCGGCGCGCGGCCTTGGCAAAGGCGTCTCGGATCCGGTCCATTTCCCCGCGGTCGAGAGCTGTGGGCGCATTCTCGCCTTCGGCAAACGGCAGTGCGGAAGGCGCGGTAGTCTGCCAGCCGTTCTTGTGCGTGGGCGCGATTTGCGCGCCACCTAGCCAGGGCAGGTCGGTGGAGGCTTTGCGCCCGGCATGGGCGAGTTGGACCGCGATCGGCATGTTCGACCAGCGGCGGATGCTTGCCAGCGTGCGTGCCATTGCAGCCTCGGTTGCGTCGTCCCAAAGGCCGACATCGGCATAGGAGATGCGGCCTTCAGGCACCACCGCGGTCGCTTCGATTGTCAGCAGCGCCGCACCCGACTGGGCGAGCTGGCCAAGATGGATCAGGTGCCAGTCGCTCATGCACCCGTCCACCGCTGAATATTGGCACATGGGCGCGATCACGATGCGGTTGATGAGCTGCAGGTTGCCCACGGACAGGGGCTCGAACAGTTTGGGGGACGACATGGGGCGGCTCTCCTCTTGTTACCGGCTGTCGGTGTTCAACATTAACGCCCAGGGTTCGACGGACAATAGCCACCGCCGAGTTCGTTCGAGAGGTCGCAAGCGAGTGGACGAAGGCCATATAGCCCTCTCGCGGGGGCTGCTGATGGTCATCTCCAGCCGTTCGGTGCGACAAGAGCATGGCGAGGAGACCGCCGCCTCTGTACGACCGCGGATAGCCGCATAAATTCGATCATGCCGGGCCCGTCCGGCAGCAACCTATAACCGATATGGTGCAACCAATGGCCACGCCCTCCGAAAACCCGAGTTTCTTTCATCACAGGCTGCACACTGCGTCCTCCCGCCTATTCTGGCTTGGCCTCCTCATGGTGTTGCTAGGCGTGGCCGCCGTGGTCTTCCCCGTCTTCAGCACGCTGGCCGCAACTCTTTTCGTGGGCTGGATGCTGCTCATTTCCGGCATTGCCCTTTTTATGAGTTCCTTCTGGATCCACGGGACCGGTCCGTTCTTCGCCGCCAACCTCGTTGGCCTGCTCTTCGCCGCGGCCGGGGTGTTCCTGGCCTTCAACCCATTGGCCGGTGCCGTGACGCTGACATTGATTCTCGGCATCATGTTCATTTTCCAGGGAGCGGCAGAACTCGTATTCTCCCTGGAGGCGCGGCCTGCCCCAGGATGGGTTGGCATGTTGCTCTCCGGCATAGCCAGCATCGCGCTGGCGATCATCATCGCCGCCGGTTGGCCGGGGATCTCGTTGATCGCCCTGGGTCTTCTCCTGGGCATCAACTTCATCTCGACCGGGCTGGGCTATATCCTCCTGTCCCGGTCCTTCAAAGGCTGACACAGCCGACGATGCGGACTGCCACTTGCCCCCTGAGTTCAATATGAACCCAGGGGGCAGACATACAGATCAGATGGTGCTTTCCATGCGGATCATCATCTCGGCGGTCTCCTCCGCGGGCAGCGCCGCGCGCAGGGCCAGAGAGATCACGATCAGGCTCCAAACCGCCGTCAGCGCCACGCCTGTCCAGAACCCGATCAGGCCATAGCCGCCGCCGACAGTGCTGAGCGCCGAAATCACCCAATCGCCGCCGAACCAGGGCAGCAGCCAGGCAATATAGCGCCAACCGAAATCCGCCGCCGGCTTCTTGGCAACGACATGATGCTGCACGGCATAAAGCGCGAAGCCGATGCCGATGACCAGGAACAGAACGGTGTCGGTCCTGAAGCCGGTCCAGTAGATGATCCAGTTGCTGCACACGAAGGCCAGCGGGGCGAGGAGCCCCGCCGCCTTCAGGCGGAACGGCCTTGCCAGCCCCGGCTGGCTGCGGCGCAGCACCAGCAGCACGACCGGGCCGAGCCCATAGGTCAACACGTTGACGGAGGTGATATACCCCACCATCAGCTGCCAGGCCGGAAACGGCAGTAGGAACAGCACGCCCACCGCCCACATGACCAGCACCGACAGCCAGGGCGCCTGCACCTTGTTGAGCGCCATGAGCCAGCGCGGGCCGGCATTGGTCTCGCCCATGGCAAACAGGATGCGGGAACCAGCAGTCAGATACATCAGCCCGGTGCCGCCGGGGGAGATATAGGCGTCGATATAGAGCAGCGTCGCCATCCAGCCGATGCCCAGCGTCGCGGCCAAACCAGCGAAGGGGCCAGCCTGCCCGCTGAAGCTGAGATGATCCCAGCCATTGGCGAGGTCTCCGGGGCTCAACGCGGCCAGGAACGCCACCTGCAGCAGGGCGTAGAGGATGCCCGCGAGCAGCACCGAGCCGATCACCGCCAGGGGAATATTGCGGCCGGGGTTGGAGCTTTCGCCGCCAAGGTCGATGGCCGTGCGGAAGCCGAGGAAGCTGAAGATGACACCCGCCGTCGGCAGGGCGGTGAAGATGCCGTCGAAATTGTAGCTGCCCGGCGCGGCGGCCGCGACGTTCCAACGCGAACTGGCGGCGATCAGCACGATGACGGTGAGCAGCGGCACCGCGATCTTCCATAAGGTGACGGCGGAATTGACCCGTAGCAGCAGCCGCACGGCCAGCAGGTTGAGCGCCGCAAACAGCCCCAGCAGCAGTGCGCAGACGATAAAACCGGCCACAGTCAGCAACCCATTGCTGCCAGGCTGGATGAAATACGGCACATAATTATTGGCGTAGGTAACGACGGCCTCGCCCTCGACAGCCGGAACGGGAACATAGGCCAGGAACAGCATCCAGCCCCAGATGCGCCCCAGCCCCTCGCCATGGCTGGCGTGGCTCATATGCACCAGTGCTCCACTGCGCGGAAACAGCGCCGCGAGCTCGGCGAAGCATAGCGCGATCAGCATGATGATCACGGCGCCGACCACCCAGCTCCAGATGCTCAGCGGCCCGGCAATCCGGGCGGCGTGGTAGGCGCCGAACAGCCAGCCCGAGCCCACAATGCTGGTCGTGCTGGCAAAAAGCAGACCGGATAAATGCACATCGCGTTTCAGCTTGCTAGACACGACCGATCCGAGCGATTGATTCATCGTCTTGATTCCTTAGGATTTCACGTGAGTTCGAGAGCAACCGATCACCGGGAGTATTAAAGTGACATTTAAAAGTATGGGCTTGAACGGTATCATGGTGGGAGTGTGATTGATCTGCCTTGTCATGCCAACCCGCCATAATTGACGATAATTTGCCAGTTCCATCTGCCCTGAGGCTCGAAGAACAGGGAGTGGCGGTATCAGGCAGAAAGAGGCCAGACCGCTCTCGTGGAGAGTTTTTGACGCCGAAAACCTCCGAGAGACAAAGCTGCGGGCCAGAGGCTGCGGCTATAGGGATTTGATATTTTCGAGGAAGCTGGCTGGCACCGGATCATGGTTTTTGGGTTTGGGATTTGTCCGTTTATTTTGATTTTGTTGCGTCTGGCGTGGTGTCTTGAAGGGGATTGATGGGGTGATGAGGCAGGTTCGCCGTCACGAGCAAGGTCAGTGGCCACATGAGCGTGAGGCTGGGGGTGGTCAGCTGCGAAACTGCCGGGGCATTGGGTGGGCGCGGGCGGTTCCAGGTCACGATACCCATCTCCCGGCTGGTCTTGGCGCTGGTGGCGGGGCCCAGGGTGAATGGTCCGGGGCAGTCTCGCCCGTTGGGGCTTTCTGCATGGCCGCCTGGGGCACGGCGAGCCGTTGGCGGACGCGGTGGCAGCCTTGGGGCAGCGCAGGTAATGGAAAGCGGCGGATGCATTCCGCCGGTGCCAGTGTCATGGTCTGGGATGTGTTGCCGTTAGTCGGCTTCAATGGCATGAAATGCTGATTTTACCGATCTGCTGCGTGAATTCGCTTTAAAATAGGCGGGGGTATAACTCTGGCCTTACGTCAGATATTGGCTACATTGGCGTTCAGAGCGCCATGACACAGGGTAAGTATACAACAGCATGCCTTCTTTAATTGATCCGCTGGTCTTGCGGGTGCCGGCGGAGCTTGAGATCACGGCGCTAACGCCGCGGCGGGCGCTGATTATCGGTTCCTGCCTGTCGGAAGCCCTTGCTCTGCGGATGAAAAGCTTGCCCGAGCCGTGCGAGAGCGATTTGTTCCTGCAGGGCACGCCCTTACCGGAACAGCCGCCGCAGCCGGTGGAGGCATATGATTTCCAGCTGGTGCAGCTTGGCCTGCGTTTCGCCCTGCCTGATTCGGCCTTTGCCCGGCTGGGGCAGATGGATGTTGAAGGCCATGAGCGCCTGTTCGATTTGGCCCTGGCCAATATGCGCCGCGCTTTTGCCGAGGTGATGCGCTGGAATCAGAAATTCGGCATTCTTACCTTTGTCATCCCCTATCTGGTGCCGATGGCCAATGCTGTGGGGCGGCTCTTGCCGCGCTACGACCTGCGCAACCCGGTTTATTTCGTCGAGAAGCTGAACGAGGCGATGGCCCGCGAAATGGCGGCCTACAAGAACGCCTATTGGTTTGACCTCAACGAGATTCACAGCTTCTACGGCCGCCGCTTTGTGCAGGAGGATGTCTATTCGGCCCTTAACCATGGCAGCTTCATCAGCGATTTCGATTACGAGTTCGACCAGAATCGGCTGGAGCCATCGCTGAAGGCGACCGAAATCTACGAGGAAAAGGGGGGTGATCTGTTCGGTGCCGCTTGGCGGGAACTGGTCGCCATGCTGCGCAGCGTCCGCCAGCAGGACGCCGTCAAGCTCGTTGCCGTGGACCTGGACGATACGCTGTGGCGCGGCATCGCGGGGGAAACGGACAATGATGCGATGCCTACCACGGAGGGCTGGCCGAAAGGGCTGTGGGAGGCGCTGCTGTTCCTCAAGCGCCGGGGTATTCTGCTCGCCATCATCAGCAAGGCGGAAGAGAGCGTGACGCGCGCTGCCTGGGAGCGGATCGTTGGCCGCAACCTGAAGCTTGAGGATTTCGCCGCGTGGCGGATCAACTGGAACCCCAAGCCGCAGAGCCTCGCAGAGATCATGGCCGAGGTGAATGTGCTGCCAGGCAATGTCCTCTATGTCGATGACAGTCCGGTCGAACGCGCGGCTATCAAGGCGGCCTTCCCCGAGGTGCGGGTACTGGGCGGCACGCCGCTCACTTGGCGTCGCCTGCTGTTGTGGGCGGCGGAAACCCAGCGCGCCGAGGTGACGGCGGAATCGGCCCAGCGCACGGAGATGGTGCAGGCCCAGATTCAGCGTGAGCAGCAACGCCAAGCGATGACGCGGGATGAGTTCCTCGCGTCGCTCAAGCTGCACATGAAACTGTTCACGATCAGCGATGTCTCACACCCGCGTTTCTCCCGCGCCCTGGAGCTGATTAACAAGACCAACCAGTTCAACACCACCGGCAAGCGCTGGACGCTGGAGGAGGCCGCTTCCGCTTTTGCCGCGGGGAGCGTGTTTCATGTTTTTGAGCTTGCGGACATTTATACCGATTACGGGCTGGTGGGTGTCCTGATCACTACGGGGAACCGCATTGGACAGTTCGTGATGAGCTGCCGCGTGCTGGGGCTGGGGGCCGAGGTGGCGGCGGTCGCGGAAGTGGTTGGCTGGTTGCGCCGTCAGGCGGAACAGGACGTTTTCGCGGATATGGAGGAGACCCCCCGCAACCTGCCCTGCCGGCATGTTTATGCGGGGCTTGGCTTCAGCGCTGCGCCCGGTGGCTGGGTGCTGGCAAATGCCAATATACCGGCCGTGCCGGCGCATATCCAATTCGTTCAGGATGAGGCGTAGGCGCTAGCCCGCGCCTTGCCTGGCCGAGGTGATTTGATTAGCGTGACGTGACGCGGCCATGCGTGACGCTGGCGGACGGGAGCTGGATAAGACCGTGAATTTACGTGGCCACCTCGACGTGCTGCTCTCGTCGGGATTCATAAATAGCTGGGCTTGTGACAATGACCGGCCATTGCAGCCTTTGACCATTGCCGTGCTGAGCGGTGGCACCGAAATAGCCTTCGCCATTGCCAATCATTATCGCCCCGACCTTGCCGATGCCGGATGCGGCACGGGCTGGTGCGCGTTCCGCGGGCGGCTTGTGGTTCCCGTTAGCCAGCTGCGGGGGATGCCGCTCTCGCTCCACGAGGTCGGTACCGGACAGGTGTTGCATAATGTGCCGGAGCTGCCCGAACTTGACATGCCCGTTCCTCCCGCCAGCACGGTCGGGGACATTATCGCCCAGGACCCTACGCTGCTCGGCGATATCAGCCGCTTGAAAGGTTGCGGCCGGGTGCTCGACGCTTTTATCCGCCAGCACGGCGTGGAGGAGTTTGTCGGCGCCGCCTTCCTTTATGTACTCAATCGACCGGTCGACCACCCTGCGCTGACCGCCTATACGAACCTCATCCGCCAGGGGCACCAGGAACCGTTGAATGTGCTGCGCGAGCTGGCGGACAGCGCGGAGTACCGGGCGAAGCCGGGAACCCTGGTAGCGCCGTGCCATCCATCTTTTCCGTTCCGGGACAGCTGAGCCGTGCTGTTCGACAAAGGGCTTGCCGTTTCCCTGCCTGCTCGTGAATTGGCTGAGGCCACGCCCGAAGGCGCGCTGCTGGATGCCGAGGCGGTGCTGCGCCAGCGTCTCTCCAGTGGGTTGCGCGCAGCGGTGCAGTTGCTGCGCGACCATGTCGAGGCGGTGGGAGGACGGCTCGTCTTCATCCTGCGGTCTGAGATCTTTACTCACGGCGAGGCGCTGGCCTGGCTCAATGCCCGGCTGGGGGAGGTCGAGGATCATCTCAGCCTCTCCGATGGCGTGGTCGTGCATCTGTTGCCTGGTCGGCGAAACCATTTGTTCTTCTACCGGAGCAGCCAAGCCGAGGCGGTGGCGGCGCTCAGGCGCCTTGCCATGCGCGCGCCGGAGTTGGCGCCGCAACTGGTGTCGCAGGTCAATAGCTGCCTCGGCTTTGGTGAAGGTAAGGCGAAATACACGCCGCGCCCGGTTCTGCTGCAAGCCACCGGTCAGGCTTTTGCAGGCATGGCGTCTTTCCGCGAGTTCTACTTCAACGATTGCGGCATCGAGGACAGCGTGGCCCGCAACGAGCTGGCGGGCGACCTGCCAGCGGATAAACTCGCCCTGTATGGCGAGGTCACCTACATTCCGGTCACGGGCGTGGCGGCGGCCGACCCGGCGTTCAATCTCTATGTGGCCCAGCGCATCCGCGCGGTGCTGCGCACGCCTGAGCGGTTGCTGTTGCTTGGCGCGCCGCTGGCCGCAGGCAAGGAAGACACGGTGCCCCGCATGCTGACCCGCTTGCTGCGCGGGCTGCTGGAGCATGGCGGCGTGTTGCCGCGCGCGGTTCTGGGCAACGTCATCATCGCCACCGCGCTGCTGGCCCCCGCCGATCTGCCTGACGCCAAGCTCGAGTTGGTAATCCCAGAGGGATTCGAGTTCTGGCGTCTGCCGCGTGCCTATTACAGCCGTTTCTCTCGGATTTCGGTGACGGTCCCCCGCCATCGCGCCATGCCGCCGGAGTTGCAGGCGATGCTGACAACGGCCTTCGGGGCCCGCCCCCAGATCGAGCGGCTTGATCCGCCGCCCCGCAGCGCCCGCGCCGGGAGTGACGGGGATGAGTAAAACCAAGCGCCGCACGTTGAAAACGCCCGCTATTGCCCGTGGCGCGAAGCCCAGGCTCACCGTGGATGTGGGGCCGCTGCTGGAGACGTTCTGGACCGGCATTCCGGTGTTCACCCGCCGTCTGGTGCAGGCTTTGCTGGCCGATGGCCGGGTCGATCTCTCCTACTGCTTCAACCTGACCGAGTTGCCCGCCGCCAAGGTGCATGCCGCGCTGACGATGGGCACCGGGGCCTTCCTGCGCAATCATTATGAGGCGCATGCCTATGCCTCGTATCGCCCGGCCGATACCAGTGCGCCGCTGCTCTACCCTTCTAACAAGAAGGTGGCGGGTGTCTCGCCGCGCGAGGCCAGCGTGGTGCACGACATCAGCACGCTGGTGATGCCTGAGAACCACGAGACTGCGAATGTTGACCACCATATGGACAGTCTGGCCCAGGAGCTGGCCTCCGACGAACTGGTACTTTGTGCCTCCGAGGCGACACAGGCGGCGCTGACCACTTATTTCCCCTCTGTCGCGGCCAAAACGAGGATCATGTACCAGTATGTGGACTGGCCAGAGGGCTTCGCGCTCATGGACCACAACCTGCCGCGCCCGGAGCTGGGGCGTTATGCGGTGGTGGTGGGAACGATCGAGCCGCGCAAGAATCTCTCCATCCTGCTGCATGCGTTGAGTTTGCCGGAGTTGCGGGAGTCGGATCTTAAGTTCGTGATCATCGGCAAGGTGGGCTGGCTGGTTGAGGGTTTCCTTGAAGCGCTCACCCTGGCCCAGCGCGAGCGGCTGATCTTTACCGGCTTCGTCTCGGAATTCGTCAAATACCGGCTGATTGCCCATGCCGAATTCATGGTGTTCCCCTCGTTGTACGAGGGGTTTGGCATCCCGGCGCTGGAGGCGTTGAGCCTGGGCAAGCCCGTGTTGGCGGCGCGGACTTCGAGCTTTCCCGAGGTGATTGGTAAGGCGGGAGTGTATTTCGATCCGCTCTCGGTTACCGAATTCGCTGCGGCGCTGGCCGAGATCGAGGCGCCAGCGCGGTTGGTGGAGTTGACGACGCATACGCGCGTGCAGGCGGCCCAATTTACACCGGCGCGTATGGCTTCGCCGGTGTTGGAGTGGCTTGTGGCATGAGCAACGATGTGAAGCCGGCGGCGGAGGCGTTGGAGCGTCAAGTGCAGGCGGAGCAGATTCTGGCTTCTGAGCCGGCGAATGTCGGGGCGTTGGTGGAGCTTGGCCGCTCGGCCAATGCCCAAGGCGACCATGGAGCCGCGCTACGGGCTTTTGCCGCCGCTGCCGTGTTGCAGCCGCAGGATATTTGGCGTTGGCTGGATGTCGCTGGCGCTCTTGTGGCGTTGGGGCGTATGGAAGCGGCGGAAGACGCCTATTCCCGCATTTTGCTTATCAAACAGGATCAGCCTCAGGCCCTGATTGGCCTTGGCCGTTGTGCCCGTACACGTCACGCGCACGATGAAGCGCTGGCCGTGTTCCAGCGTGTTGCCGAGTTGGTGCCGCATGACATGTGGCGTTGGCTCGACGTGGGCGATGAACTCATCGCACTCAACCGGTTGGACGATGCCGAAGCCGCCTTTCAGCGCGCCGCCATAGTTGCACCAGATACCATGGCTCCTTTTCTGCGGTTGGGCCGCTGTGCACGGCAGCGCGGTGCGCGAGAGGTCGCGCTGGCCGCCTTTCAGCGCGCCGCTCAGTTGGCGCCGCGAGATATGTGGCGTTGGCTCGACGTGGGCGAGGAGTTGACGGTGCTAGGTCGGTTGGCGGAAGCTGAGAGCGCATTCCGCCATGCGGTTGAAGTGGCCCCAGGCCAAAAACTGCCCGTTGAGCGCCTTGGCGCTTGCCTGGCTGCCAGCGGCGGCCCTGCAGCCGAACTGGCCTATTATCAGGACTATGCCAACCGGAATCCCGACGATTTATGGGGGCGGAGGCGCGTTGCGGCTTTGTTGAGAATGTCAGGCCGGTTGGACGAGGCCGAGACACTGTGCCGCGACACCCTGCGTGAGGAGCCAGAAAACGCCGACACGCTTTTGGAGCTTGGCCTGTGCGCCAGGCAGCGGCGAAACCACGACGAAGCCGTCAGGCTATTCCGCGAGGCAGTGCGGCTTGCGCCGGAGCAGCTTTGGCCAAGGCAGCAATTGGCACAGGAGTTGCGCACGGCTGGCGCCTACGACGATGCGCTGGCCGAAGCGGATGAGGCGCTGCGCCGTTATCCTGACGCGCTTGCCGCCCTGTTGGGCCGGGCGCAATGCCTGCGCGATGGCGGACGTTACGATGACGCGCTTGCCGCGTATGAGGCAATCGCTGCAAAATTCCCGAACGATAACGGTGTGCTGGTGGAGTTGGCGGCGGTGGAGCGCCGCCTTGGCAGGCATGAGGCGGCGTCTGCGCATCTAACGCGGGTGCTGGAACGGGAGCCGGTGAATGTCGCGGCTGTAAAGGACCTTGGCGGCACCGCGTTGCTCCTGGGTGATTTTGCTGAAGCTTATCGCCTGTTCAGCTCTGCCGCCGAAGCAAAGCCGGATGAGCCTGCGTTCCAAATGGGCGTGATTGATACCTTGGCGGCGGTAGGGGAAGTTGACGATGCCATCAGCCGCCTGGAAGCGCTGGAACGCCAACAGGGGCCACTTGCCGGACTGCGTGTCAAGCGCGCCGCTTTGCTGCGGCAGACGGGACGTTATCACGAGGCGGTCGCGCTGGCGCGGGCTTCCACGGCCTTGGGGCCGGAGAATTTCTGGTTGTGGTTTGAACGCTTTTTCTGCGAGATGCAGGTCGGGCCAGGTTCGGCGGTGGCCGAGTGTCTGGCGCGCATGCCGGTGTCTGGTGTGCGCGAGTATGCCATGCGGCAGCGTTGCCGTGGTCTGTATGCTGAAAGCCGGCTGATGTACGGCACCGCGCGGCATTATTACCGCGAGGCCGAGGCGCTGGCGCCGGAAGATACGGCCCCATATAACGATTTGGTGCGGACCGGGTTCATCACGCTACAACTGGATGATGCGCTGGCGCAATTGCGCCGGGTTGGGGAGTTGGATGCGTCCAACAACAAACTCCTAGGTCGGGCGCTCAACGTATCGCAGACGCATTACGGGCAGATCCTGGACGAGTACCGAATGGATCAAGCGGTGGCGGCCAAGGCGGTGCGATTATGGCAGTGTACGCCGCGCGAGCGTCTGCCCAGGCTGCGGGAGTTGGTGCGGGAGGCCCCCGACAATACCGCCCTTGCCGTTACATTGCTGCTCTCGCTGCGCCAATGCGGGGCGTTGCGTGGCCCGTTAGTGCCGGGGGGCGTGATTCCGCGTGTCATTTACCAGTTCTGGGACAGTGCGGTGCCGCCCGATATCCAACGGCTGATGCGGAGTTGGCAAGCCCTGAACCCGGGATGGGAAGTGCGGCTGTTCGACGACCGGCAGGCGCGGGAGATGCTCGCGCAGACCCTGCCGCCAGCGGTGTTGGCGGCGTATCGGCGCTGCGCCGAGCCTGCGCAGCGGGCGGATTTGTTCCGCCTCGCCCTGCTGGCGCTGCATGGCGGCGTGTATGCCGATGCCGACGACCGCTGCCTGCGCCCGCTGGATGAGTTTCTGCCCGAAGGGGCGGAGCTGGTGCTGTATCAGGAGGACCTGGGGACGCTGGGCAATAACTTCCTGGCTGTGGCGCCGGGGCATCCGGTGGTGCTGCGGGCGCTGGACCAGGCGGTGGACGCCATCAACCGGGGCGATACGGATATCGTGTGGCTGGCGACGGGACCGGCGCTGATCAGCCGTGTGGTGGCAAGCTGGCTGGCGCAAAGCTCCGCCCTGCCGCCGGGGCTGGTTGTGTTCGACCGGCGGGAGGCTTTTCAGGCTATCGGCATGCATTGCGCCGCCGGGTACAAACGCGCCGGGCGGCATTGGCTGGAGACGAGTTTCAGCAAGCGAGGCGGACGGCCGCAACGCGGAGCGGCGGCGTAGCAAGAAACTGTTGGCAAACTGCGTTTTTCACGGCAAACGGATGGTAGGAACGCCCTCAGTTTTGTCGATGCTCGCAAGATTTTTGGGTCAATATACAGGAAGAAAAAATGGCTATTTACCTCGAAGAAAAAGGCCTGCTGTTTTTGCAGGTTCCGGGTACCGCGAGCTCCAGCCTTGAGGATGCACTGCTAAACCAAGCTGGAGGGAGGCTTGTTGGGCAGAAGCATGCTACGCTTACCGAACTGAATTTGGATGAAGATGCTAGCTCGGCGGTTCAAAATTCGAAAAGTGTGATTTGTGTAGTGCGCAACCATTTCGATTGGTTTTATTCTGAGTGGTATCGTTGCCGTACTAGGTGGGTTTATGAGCTCGATGGTTCTGCCTTGACTTGGGGAGATGCAAAACGCCTGGAAATAAAGCAGGCTTGTGCTTTTGAGTTTTCACCTTTTTTGGAATGGCGTCTCACCGAGTATGATCAGAGTAGTGAAACCAGAAGTCTTTTTGGCCATTTTACTGATTCGGCAACAACTATATTTAAAATGGAAAGGCTTGATGAGATTCAACAATGGTTGGAAGAAAAACACCAGACTCCAATATCCCTGCCACGGGTGAATGTAACAGATAAAAGAGCTCCCTATTGGCAGGCTTACGATAGGAAGGCTCGCGCGCTTGTGGAGCATTTCTATGGAGAAGAATTGAAAAAATTTAGTTATCTGTTCTAGTAAAATTACAGTGTTATTCCTGTGGTTTTTTAGGAAAAAGAGAGATGTTGCCTAAAGTTGTTGTTATTGGAAACTGTCAAGCTCAATTTATAGAGGGGATGTTTTCTGTAGCGAGTACATTAGATGTAGAGAGAGTTTCTCCAAACTTTTTGTTGTCTGAGAATGATCGTGAGGACGTTCTTGGTAAAATCGAAAATGCACTGGTTGTTTTTGTTCAACGTACAGCCGATGATTTTCGTTTAGAGTGGATAAGGAGTCAGAGTATTCTTGCTTCTTATCCTGAAAAGACTTTTGTTTGGCCGAACATATATTTTGATGGGTATTTTCCAAATACTCGGTATGTTTATTTGAATCAGTGGGGAAAATTACAAAGCCCGCTTGAAGATTACCATCTAACGCCAGTGTTTGAGGCTTGGAAAGCGGGGCAAACGGTAGCTCAAGCAGTCGTACAACTAAAAGAAGGTTTTTGTGGAGGCGATGACCCGTTTGAGGCTTCTTTAGGACAGCTTCGCGATCGAGAGAAAGATTGCATGATCTGCATATCTGATTTTTTGGAAAGAGTTATTTATCAGCAGAGATGCTTTTATACTCCTAATCATCCGCATACAGAGTTGCTAATTGAAATGGCGCGACGTTTGGCATTTGCTGCCAAGATGCCATTCGATCTCTCGAAAGCTTCATCTGGAGCTTATAAACTTGATAGAATTGATATTCCGACCTTTGAATGGATAAGGGCGCGTTATAGTTTAGCATTTGATGCTGTGCCCCTTTACAAGGGGCGTATAGTTGAAAAAATTGCTGATTATAAGGTCGTTTTAGGTGATTCATGTTTATATAATGAAGTTGAACTGATTGAAGCTTTTTATCGTGTCTATGAAGCGGCGCTCTAGAGATTCAATGTGGGCTACGTTGGTAAAGGTATAGCTTTGATAAAGATTTGGTCGGCTTTCGGAGGCAGTTATTTAGGTCTGCATGAAAGCCGACTGCATTAATAATAAACGTGTATGCTAAAATTATACAAATACATACGCTTCATCTGCATGTTCTCCGGGAGCGGGGTCAACGCAAATTGAACCAAATTTTGATTCGTTTGGGCCGGTCTTGAGTAAGTATAGATCGATAACGGCAGGAAAGCCGGTTTGTTCGATTGCTTCCAAAGCTATTTTAGCAACGGTCTTCGGAATGTAATAACAGTCTGCGCCTATAGTCCGAGGAGAAGCGTTAAATATTGTGCGAGCATCTCTATATATGATGCTGTCGTAATCATATGGAGGCTCTATATTTGCAATGCGGTTATTTAGAAAGACTATATTGTCTCCATATATATCCTCATTACGCAAGGCATTGAATGGATTGTAAGAAAAAATGCAATCATCTTCACAAATGATGGCTCCCGCAGCATCGCTCTCTAAAAGAGCGCTCCAAGCTGTAGCATGAGCAATAGATGCGCCGGTTGCTTTAGTAAGGTGTGTATTTTCAACACCTTTACGCCATAAGGCTCGTTTTACATGAAGAGGAAGGGCGGCTTTAAAATTATCTATGATGGTATATTCCAAATTGAGTTCGGCGCAATTCTGAGAAAAGCGTAAAAGACGCCCCTGATTTTTTTGTTTTTATCTCCAATCACCAGAATGGGTAAATTTTGAATTGGAGTGTTTTTGATATGTTGATTGTTGAACGCGCTTCTAGCGGCTAAGTTTTTGGTATACGGTGAAACATCGTTTGTCTTAGATGCAATTTTTATTACTTGATCAAAATTTCTTGCTATAAATGACATCCGAGCATCTACGTTGGCGTAGAAGCTGTCATTTGTTTCAAGGAACAGCGAGTTTTCTTGGTAGTGTAAAAGGTTTCCTTTAAAAAATGGTATAGTATAAAGGGCCGAATTTAATTTTTTATCGACAATCCCACGGGAGAATGAGTGTGCAATGATTTCTGCTCCTTCAGATATTTTTCCGGAAATAAAACAATTTCGGGCATAGATATAAGTTGCCCATGAATCGCTTAAGCTGAAGGCTAATTGTTTTAAATTTTGTATTGCTACATCTGAGGTGAAAAGATGCTCGTCTACAATATATGATAGTTGCCAAGCATTCTTGTTTTTAAAAATTTCTTTTTCTTCAATGGTTCTGGAGAGCTCAAGACAAAAATCACGGTAATATTCTTCGGGGATTGCCGGCACACTATTTTTAGTATGATTAATGAACTGCTCCGTTCCCAACGCGTCGTGATAGGCAGAAAGATCAAACTTTCCAGAAGTTTTGAAGTTTTGGATTAGGGTAGAAAACTGCATGTCACTTCTCGTTTTGTAATATCAAGATGGTTTTAAGTTCGACAAGAACTGCTGTTAGTTTGTTGGACGTTTAAGAGATGGTTTCGCTTAGTTTATCAAGTTCCCTGCCAATCTCCAGCGCATAGGCAAAATACAGTGTGCGCGAGGCTTCGTCGATCTCCTCGCGCAGGGCTGGGCTGGCGGCGTAGTGGCGCATCATGGCCGCGCAGTCGGCAATGCTGCTGAGCTGGTGCGCCGGGTGGCGCGTGGGCAGGCCCACAAAGGCGTCCACCGTGCCGATCACCGGCTTGCCGAAGGACAGCGCCTCCACGGTTTTAATCTTGAGGCCCGTTCCGCCGCTCATTGGGTTGATGACGCAGCGGATCGCGGCGTAAAACTCCTTCAGCTCCTTCACGAAGCCGAGCAGGTAAGGCGCGGATTTAAGCGCGAGCGGCTGTTTGAGGATGCCGCCCGCCAGCAGCCAGTCCACGCCCTGGCCCGCGGCCAAGTCCTCGTCGAGGATCTGGATGGAGCGGACATTCCAAGGATTGCCGCTGCCCAGATAGCCGAACATGAAGCGCGGCGCCTCGGTTTGCGGGGCGATGAGGAAGCGCGGTTCCATCAAATGGCCGATGGTCATGGCCGGTACGCCCACCCGGGCGCGGATGTTGGCGGTTTCCTGGTCCTGGATGCCAAGCAGCAGATCGGCTCGGTTGAAGCCGCGCTCTTCCTCGGCCAGGCTGGTGAAGAACCAGCGAGGCTCCATGCCCTCGCGGATGGAAACCAGATGCCGGCCGCCGAACAGGTCGTGCGTGTCGATGATCTTGAGCGTGTCCGTAAGGCCGGTGAGAACCTTGGACATCCACACATAGTTCACCAGCACGGCATCGTAGCGCTTTTGGGTATGCAGCGCGGCCACGGCGGCGCAGAGCGCGTCGGGGCACCAGTCGTCGATGCCCCAATGGCGGGCGAAGCTGGGCTCGGGCAGCGGTGTTGAGGGCAGGAAGTGGAACTCGTGCCAGAACGCCTCCATATCGCGGCGGGAGTGCGGGGTGATGCCCTCCATGCCGTAATAAAAGAAGTCCAGCGTGAAGCCGCGCTGCATGAGCTGAGAGGACAAGGTAAGAATCCGCGCCGCATTGCCCTGGTTGGAAGGGTGGCTGGGCACAGGGGAGACAACGAGAATGCGCTTGCTCATGCGTGTTCTCACGAGCTCAGTTCTATGCGGTCGATGCATACGAACAGTTTCGCGTTGCCGCCTTCGGGCACGTGGCCCTCGGGTACCCACAGGCCAAGGACCAAAGGGGCTTCCAGAGTGTCCGGCAACTCGGCGGACACACAGCCGGACCTCTCCGACCAGACCTCGACATGTGGCTGGACGGCGGTGCCGTTGATCAGTAGGCGCATTGCCCGCAGGTTTTGCGTTGTCAGCGCGTTGGGCACGATCACCCGCACCCGGCGGAAGCGCTGGGCGGTAGGGCCAAGCAGGATGCGCGCATGCGGCTCGCCGCTGAACCACAACCAAGCGTACTGCCTGTCGCCTTCGGGGGTTTTTGTGCCGTCGTGGACAAGCGAGAACGGATTTAGCGAGGCTTGTGTCCATGTCTGGCAGCCGGGGGGGAGGAACACCATCAGGGTGTCGGGCTCATCGCCGTCATGGCTGGCAAAGCGCATGTCCACGGCCGCGGTCTTGCCCGCGGTTTCGAGGCTCCGCAACAGTACGGCGGTCTCGGTTTCCGCGCTGAGCAGGCAGAAGCCTTCATCCGTCTCGTCCTGTATCAGGCGGAAGAAGCAGCGCCCCGTATATCCGATGTCACGCAGCGCTTGTAACGCCTCGTTGTCCCCTTCTGGAGCCAGGAGCAGTAGTGGCGGCAGGGATTCGGCTTGGCGCAAGGATGCTGCGGCATCAACGGCGTTGGTAGTGTGCAGAGCGACTAGCAGCGGCTGGTCGGCGGCAGTCGCGGCTTCCAAGGCCCCTGGCAGAGCCGCTGCGAAAGGTAAAATTGGTTGCGTGCCACCGCTCTGACGGAAGCGCGCGTAAAATTCGGCCGCTTCGTCCGGCATGTTGCTGGCAAAAAAGGTCAGTTCCGCCGGTGTGTCGGCGAGAAGGAAGGGCGCGGTTGGAAACAGAGTGTCAAGCACCTGCAGGCCGGGAAGTACGGCCCTCATCATGTTCAGCGCCAGCGCGGCAAAGCGCGGCGGACTCGCCGTGGCAGAGGAGGTGCTCATGCCAGCTCGCCCTTCAGCACCAGGGCTACGCCAGCATAGCGGTCATCTTCCAGCCGGCGAGGTTGTGAACGGTCCTGCTCGACGTTCACGGTACGAACTTCCATATTATTGGGCAGGATCTCCTGAAACAGTAACGGGCGTTGCAGGCTGGCCTGTGCCAGTTGCTCGCTGGACGAGGCGAGTAGTTGAATCTCAACTTGGCCCTGGCAATGGCTGGTGCAGGCCTTGATGTCCTCCCGCAGAGAATAGGAGTTGATAGGAAAACTGAAGCGATGCGAGCCAATGCGGCGGCGTGGCTGGTTGCGCGGTGGGTGGCTGGTTTGAGTGCTTATGAGGTCGACATAAGCACGGGCCACGGCTTCTGGCGCCCATTCGCCACGGGCCAGGGACAGGGCCTGGTTGCCGAATGATGCGCGTAATTGCGGATCGCCCAGCAGAGCCAACAACCCATCCACCAGGGCTGGGATCGTGTCGTTTACCGGAATGTGCATGACCGCGTCGGTTGGCAGATCGGCATAAGCGGCGGTGGCGTTGACCACGCAGCATCGTCCGGCGGCCATGGCGCGCGCCAGCGTGCCGGAGCTCTCGCCGACCGAGGGGAAGCGCAGATTGACTAGAATGTCGCAGGAGGCGATGCATTCATTCAGTTCCGCCTCGGTGAGGTAGCCGGTAATTCGGCTGCGCGCCTTCACGTTTGGGTGTTGGTTCAGTAGTCCAGAGAGGTCGTATTCTTCCGGCCGTTCCTTTCCGGCATGGACCCAGAAGAAGTCGATGCCCATCGCGGCGATCCGGTCCAGAGCGGCGACGAGCCAGTCGAACCGCTTGGCGAAAGTTGCAAAGCCAGAGGTGACGATGAGTGGTACGCCCTGGGGCACGTCGAGCGTACCATGCACATAGTCCTCGCTGCGCTCATCCGGAGGCAGGGCGAGATGTGGAATGACATGCACGCGTGCGGCGGCGTCCTCGCCGTAGAGCAGGCGGATGCGGTTGCGGGCGAAGCGCGAATGCACGACGACTGCGGAACTAAGCGTCAGCACTTCGTCCAGCATGTCGAACAATGCGTAGTTAGCAGCAGTCTTGATTTGTTCCTCGAACCAGTGCCGGGCAAAGACCTCGCCCATTTTTTCCGATGTCGCTCTCAGGTTGCGGACCATCATGGGCTGGGTCGCGCCGCTGACCTCATAGAGATAATGCAGGTTCTGGTCGTGCAGCGTCGTCACGCCGCCCCATTGGCGCAGGGCCTGCAATACGAAGATATGGCCGGGATTGTTGCCGATCTGGTGCAGAATTGGTTGATCCTGGGGCAGATAGCGGAAAGCCTGAAGAGGTTCGCGGATGGGCACGCCCTCGGGCAGGATGCCGTCGGGCTGGTTGGTATACACGGCGCAGCGTGTCTCGTGGCGTAAGGCCGAGACCAAGTGGTAAGTGTAGTCGGCGATACCGTTCTGCTCAGGCGGAATCGGTGAGAAGATCGCCAGTTCGCGTTCAAGCATGGCTTTCCGCCCGTACCTTTGCCGGGCGGTAATGGAAATCGACCTTTTCTGCCGCAACCGAAAGGATGCGTGTATCCGTGGTGCCTTCGTCGGTTGCGGGGCAGCCGCTATTGAAGCTCTCCACGCGGATCGACTGCGCATAGATTTCCTGCGCTCCCTGCGGCGCGGAGAAGGTCACCAGGTAATGGCCGCCGAACTTGGAGGTGGTGACGTTGAACTCCACATCATCGGCGGTGACGCGAAGCAGTGGCTCGGCCGCCCCGTACACATGGGTGATGAGGAAATCCATCCGGGAGATTGGGAGGTTGGGGTAGGGGTTGTTGACCAGCGCTGTCTGGCCCATCCACCGGAAGGGACCGCTGTCATTACGTTCTAGGTCATACCAGCCGAAGGCAAAAAGGTTTGAATCGACCCTGGCCTCGGCATTGTGGATGGCCTGTGACTGGATCTGCGCCGTCTCTCCGCTGACCGTTTGGCTGCGGGCTTCAGTCAAAGCCCGCAGGAAGGTCATTGGATCGCTCTTCGTCTCAAAGGCGTTGGCGAAATGATCGAGTACGATGGAAGTGGCATATTCGATGAACGCATCCACCCGCTCCTGTTGCAGGGTGAGGCGACGCTGGAAATTAGCGTTCAACATCTCCACCTGCGCCGATGCGCTTCTTTGCAGCTGGCGCATTTCTTCTTCGAGCTTGAGCAGGCGTTGTCCGTCGGCTGCCGGATCGTTGCGCGTGTACGAGAAGTTGGCCAGGGGATAATCGATCCCGCTGACATGCAGGTCGATGTTCAGTCCGCTTTCCACAAAATCTGCCGGGCGGATGGGGACAGCGAAGCGGCAGGCGGCGCCCCCCGTATCGCGAGCGGCGGGTGGCTCGACCACGACCGAGCGGATTACTACACCATTGAGGCGAATATAAGCGTGCGGGATGGAAGCAGCATTGCCACGCAGTACAAGCGAACCGCGCAACAGCCCAGCTTCGAGAGAGAGGTTTTCCGCTTTGATCTCCCCCTGCCCCACCAACGCCATTACGTCCTCCGGGGATTTGATCGCCAGGGGAGGGGCAATTTCCTCATCGCCGAAGCAGATACGCAGCTGTCCGGGCAATTGTACGTTGGGGAAATAGTTCACAGGTAGATCGATATGCTGCCCAGCCTCGAACTTGCCCGCGACCTGTGTCGAGCTGAGCAGAATGCCCCGTACCAGAACATCGATATTTCCCTTGATGGCACAAGGAACGCCAAACGTGAGGCGCAGCCGCTGTGGCAGCAACGAAACATGCTGCGCAGCAGCGGTTGGAAGTACGGTTTTAAATGCCGCTTTGGCCATTATCTTTCACCGGTGCGTGTCGCAGGAAACCCAGCGGAGGGCAGGGGGCAAGCAGCATGCGCAGCCTGGAAACGCAATAGACGCACCACTCAATTCCGACCGTAAGTATCCTCGAACCGGACGATATCATCCTCGCCCAGATACGACCCCACCTGCACCTCGATCAGCACCAGCGGGATCTTGCCGGGGTTTTCCAGCCGGTGAACGCTGCCCAGCGGCAGGTATACGCTTTCGTTCTCACGCAGCAGGGTTTCCTCGCCGTCGCGGTGAACGAGCGCGGTGCCCGCCACGACAATCCAGTGCTCGGCGCGGTGGAAATGTTTCTGCAGCGAGAGCTTGTTGCCTGGCTGCACGACGATGCGCTTCACCTGGAAACGGTCGCCGAAGATCAGGGACTCATAGAAGCCCCAGGGGCGGTAGCAGCGGTTATGGGTGGTGCCCTCGTCGCGCTTGGCCGCCTTCAACCGGTCGACGACCTTCTTCACGTCCTGTGCGTAATCGCGGTGCAGAGCGAGCACAGCATCCTCGGTGGTGACGATCACCGCGTCCTTCAACCCGACCACGGCGGTGAGCATGCCGTCGGAGCGGACGTAGCAATCCGTTGCCTTTTCCAGCAGCGCGTCGCCATGCACCACGTTGCCGGCGGCGTCCTTGTGGCCCATCTCCCACAGCGCGCTCCAGCTGCCGACATCGGACCAGCCGATATCGCACGGCACTACGGCGGCGCGCTCGGTGCGCTCGGCCACGGCGTAGTCCAGGCTGATATCGGGGCAAACGGCGAACGCATCCTTGGCGAGGCGGATGAAGTCCAGATCCTCCTTGCGGCCGCTGAGGGACTTGCGCACGGCGGCCAGCACCTCCGGCGCATGGATCTGCATCTCGTCCAGCAGGGTCTTCGCGGTGAACACGAACATGCCGGAGTTCCACATATACCCGCCAGCTTCCAGCATGGCGACGGCTCCGGCGCGCTCGGGTTTCTCGAGGAAGCGGTTGACGCGGCAGGCGCCCGGCAGCTTCGCCAGCTCAGGCCCGACCTCGATATAGCCATAGCCGGTTTCCGGCGCGGTGGGCTTGATGCCGAAGGTGACGACATACCCAGCCTTGGCGGCCTTGTAGGCGGCGGAGAGGGCGGCGCGCAGGGCGGCGTTGTCCTCGATGGCGGCGTCGGCTGCCATCATCCACAGCACGGTTTCGGGATCGTCCTCGGCGGCGAGGAGTGCTGCGGCGGTGATGGCGGGGGCGGAGTTGCGGCCGAAGGGCTCCAGCAGGATGGTGCCGCCGGCAACGCCGATGTCGCGCAGCTGCTCGGCGACGAGGAAGCGGTGTTCCTCGTTACAGACGATGATGGGCTTGGAGAAGCCGGAACCCACGGAGCGCAGGGCGGTATCCTGAATGAGCGAGCGCTCGGTCACCAGTGGCCAGAACTGCTTGGGGAAGCTGGCGCGCGAGACGGGCCAAAGGCGCGACCCCGTACCGCCGGACAGGATGACTGGTGTCACGTGAAAATCGGGTGCTTCAGAGGTCTGTTCGCCACCGACTTGAACCAGTTCATTCATCCGCAAGCTTCCCTTCACTTTGCAGCGCAATATGGGCTGTTTTCAATTGGCTTGGCAATAGGAAAGGCTTGGTTTGCAGCTGTCTAACGCGGGCTATTCAGACGAAAATTCGTGGCGCGTGATGGGGGAGGATTGGTGCGACATCGAGAATATATGTCGGGGGTGGCATGGGCTGTTATTCGGACGGGCTGTGCATCCAGCTCGGCCGGTGCGGGGTGATCCGGGCCTCGCCCGCAACAAGCGGCTTCTCCAGCGCATCCATCCGCAGCATGGCCAGGGCGATGCTGCCCACTGACGAGCGGATGTCCCCCACTTCTTGGCCTTCGGCTGTAATTGGCGTGCCAGGGGCGGGGGCGGGGCCATCAAGCTCCACGGGGAGCAGGCGGCGTTTCACCAGCCCGCGATATTTCGTCCGCGCCGTCAGCTCCTGGCCCATATAGCAGCCTTTGTCCCAGGCGATGCCGTGCAGCTCGTCGAACCCCGCCTCCAGCAGCAGGGTTTTCTCGGGTTCCAAATCCGGTGCGCCGTCGGGCAGGCCGAGCGCGATGCGGTGCGCGGCATAATCTGCCTCAGTGGCGTTGGTGGGCAGGGGCGTGGGGCTGAGCAGCCGCCCCCCGGCCTCGGGCAGGCGCGGGTCGGGGGTGGAAATCGCGGTCTCGGGGGGCGCGCCGTTCCATGCGGCATATACGGTGTAAGCCTCGGAGGCATCCTCCAGCTCCACGGCGGCGCGCAGCCGGTAGCGGCGCAGCTTGGTCAGCAGGGTAGGGATGTCGGCGCGCGGGGCGTCGAGCAGCAGCGCGTCGTCCGTGGCAAAAATGAAGAAATCCGACAAATACTTGCCCTGTGGAGTCAGCAGCGCGGCCCAGACGGCATGGCCGTGGGCGGCTTTCGCCGCGTCGTTGCTGACAAGGCCGTTGAGGAAGGCGATGCGGTCGGCGCCGCTGATGCGGAGCACGCCGCGCTGGGGCAGGAGGGCCAGTTTCTTCATGCGCGGAAGATGAGCGAGGCACGGGCTGGCGGCAAGCCCGGTTTGCGGCGGCAGGCAAACGCGCTAGACCCGGCCCGGCATGAAGAAAATTCTGTTCATCACCTCGTCGCGCATAGGCGATGCGGTGATCTCCTGCGGCATTCTGGAGCGTCTGCGGCTGGACAACCCGCAGGCCCGCTTCACCATCGCCTGCGGCGCGGTGGCCGAGGGAGTGTTCACCCGCTTCCCGGCGCTGGACCGGTTGATCGTGTTCGAAAAGCGCCCCTATTCGTCGCACTGGCTGTGGCTGTGGCGGCAGGTGGTGGGGCAAATGTGGGATCTGGTGGTGGATGTCCGCAGCTCGGGCGTTTCGCTGTTCCTGGCGGCGCGGCGGCGCAAGATCATCAAGGGTGGCCGCCGTCCCGGACGGCGCTATCGGCAGCTAGGCGCGGCTTTGGGGTTCGATCCCGCCCCGCTGCCCGTGGCCTGGACCGCCCCGGCGGATGACGCCAAGGCCGCTGCCCTGTTGGGCGAAGGTCCGGTGATCGCCTTGGCTCCCACCGCGAATTGGGACGGTAAGATCTGGCCGCCAGAACGGTTCGTCGCGGTATTCAACGCCTTGGCGGCACAGATGCCCGGCGCGCGCGCCGCCATCTTTGGCGGGCCGGGGGTGGATGAAGCCCGCCGCGCAGCTCCAGTGTTGGCGGCCTTGCCAGGGGCGATCGACCTTGTCGGCAAGCTCTCGCTGCCCGAGGCCGCAGCCTGCCTGCGCCGGAGCAAGATATTCATTGGCAATGATTCCGGGCTGATGCACCTCGCCGCCGCGGCGGGAACGCCCACGCTGGGGCTGTTTGGCCGCTCCAAGGCCAGCGAATATGCGCCAGCCGGGCCGCGCACGGCCATCGCCGTGGCGCCGGGGCCGGAGGGCGAGGCGCCAATGGCTGGGCTGCAAGTGGCCGACGTGCTACAGGCGGCGCAGAACCTATTATGCGCATAGCCCAGGTGATGGCCGGCGCCGCCAATGGCGGGGCCGAACTCTTCTACGAACGCATGACCGGCGCGCTCGCCCGCGCGGGGCAGGAGGTGCTGCCTGTCATCCGCCGCGAGGAAGCCCGCGCCGCGCGCCTTGCCGCCACGGGGTTGGCCCCGGTGCAGTTCCGCTTCGGCGGGAAGCTGGATTTTCTCACGACCCCCGGCATCCGCCGCGCCTTGCAGGGCTTCAAGCCCGACATCACCATGGCCTGGATGAGCCGCGCCGCCGCCCATCTGCCGCGCGGGCCATGGGTGAATATCGGCCGGCTCGGCGGGTATTACGATCTCAAATATTTCCGCACCTGCCGCTATCTCGTCGGCAATACGCGCGGCATCGTGGACTACATCGCGGGCACCGGCTTTCCCGCCGAGCGCACCGCATACCTGCCCAATTTCGTCACCGATTTCGCCGCCGATACTCCAGCCTCCCGCGCCGAGCTGGGCATCCCCGAGGGCGCGCCCCTGCTGCTCGGCCTCGGGCGGCTGCACGGGGTAAAAGGGTTCGACACGCTGATCCGCGCCATGGCCCACCTGCCGGATGTGTATTGCGTCATCGCGGGCGAGGGGCCGGAACGCGCCAGCCTGGAAAAGCTGGTGGCGGAGCTGCAGCTGGGCGGGCGCGTGAAGTTGCCCGGCTGGCGGCGGGACACGGGGGCGCTGCTCAAGGCGGCGGATGTGTTCGTCTCTTCCTCCCGCCACGAGCCGCTGGGCAATATGGTGCTGGAGGCGTTCTCCTCCGCCACCCCGGTGCTGGCCGCCAGCGCCGAGGGGCCAAGCGAGGTGATCCGCGACGATGAGGATGGCGTGCTGGTGCCGGTGGACGATGTGGCGCGGCTGGCCATCGCCGCGCGGCTGCTGCTGGGCGATGCCGAGCTGCGCGCCAAGCTGGCCGCGGCCGGGCGGGCGCGGTTCGAGCGCGAGTTCTCCGAGGCGGCGGTCGTCGATATCTGGCTGGATTTCTTTGCCAAGGTAACGCGTTGATGTGTGGCATCGCCGGCATATCCCTTCGTCCGGGCATGGCGCTGGACCAGTCCATGCTGGACCGCATGACGGCCGCTCTGGCGCATCGTGGGCCGGACGGGCAAGGCCAGTTCACCACCCCGCGCGGGGCGCTGGTGCATACGCGTCTCGCCATCATCGACCTCGCCACCGGCGATCAACCGCTCTACTCCGGTCCGCTGACCCTGGTCGCCAATGGCGAGATCTATAATTATCGCGAGTTGCGCGAGCGCTTCGGCGGCACTTACGCCACGCAGAGCGATTGCGAGCCGCCCTTAAAGATCTATGCCCGCGCTAGCATGGCTTATGCCGAGCATCTGCGGGGCATGTACGCCATCGCCCTTCATGACGCCGCCTTCCACACCTTCATCCTGTCGCGCGATCTGTTCGGGATCAAGCCGCTCTACGTGGCGCGGGGGGCGGGTGGGCTGGCCTTTGCCTCGGAGCCGCGCGCTCTGCTGGAGGCGGGTGTCGTGCCGCGCCGGCTGGTGGATAAAAAACTCGGCGAGTTGCTGAATCTGCAATTCACGACTGGCGCGCAGAGCATCTTCGCCGGTATCCAGCGCGTGCTGCCGGGCGAGACGCTGAGCATCCGCCAGGGCCAAGTCGCCCGGCGCACGCGCCTGGGCTTGCCCACGCCGATGCACCGGCCCGAGAACGAGGAGGACGCGCTGAAGCGCCTGGACAAGGTGCTGGAAGAGGCGGTGGAGCTGCACCAGCGGTCGGATGTGGCGTACGGCATGTTCCTGTCCGGGGGTATCGACAGCGCGACCATCCTGGCCCTGATGGCCCGGCTGAATACCAGCCCGGTACTGGCCTTCACCGCCGGGTTCGATGTGCCAGGCGTCGCCGATGAGCGCGAGGCCGCCGCCGCTATCGCCAGGAGCGTGGGGGCGCGGCACGAGCGTGTGGAGATCACCCAGGCGATGATGTGGGAACACCTGCCCGAGATCGTCGCCTGCATGGACGATCCGGTGGCCGATTACGCCATCATCCCAAGCTGGTTCCTGGCGCGCGAGGCGCGCAAGGATGTGAAGGTGATCCTCTCCGGCGAGGGCGGGGACGAGATGTTCGCGGGCTATGGCCGCTACCGTTCGGCTGCCCGGCGCTTCTTCCCCAAGCCCATGCGCGGCCATGGCGTGTTCGACGGGCTGGACGTGCTGCGCCATCCGCCCCGTGGCTGGCGCGAGGGCATCGCCACGGCGGAGCGGCAGGCCGGGCAGCACTTCACCCGCCTCAAGCGCGCGCAGCTGACCGACATGGCCGACTGGCTGCCGCACGATCTGCTGCTGAAGCTCGACCGCTGCCTGATGGCCCATGGCATCGAGGGCCGTACCCCGTTTATCGACAAGGAGGTGGCGGCCTTCGCTTTCTCCCTGCCCGACAGCATGCTGGTGCGCGGGCGGCTCGGCAAATATCTGCTGCGCCGCTGGCTCGAGAAGAACATGCCAGCCGCGCAACCTTTCGCCCGCAAGCAGGGGTTCGACGTTCCTGTTGGTGCCTGGATCGCGGCGCAAGCCAAGCCGCTGGCCGAGCTGCTGGTGCGCCAACCGATTATCGCCGAACTGGCCGAGCCGGGGAGGGTGCGCGCCCTGCTGGAGCGCGCCGAGGAAAAACGTGCCGGTTTCGCCGCCTGGGTGCTATTGTTCACGGCACTCTGGCACCGCCGGCATATACTGGATTTGCCCCCCGTGGGCGATGTGTTTTCGACATTGAGGCAGATATGAATTTCGACCTGTTGATCCGTGACGGCATCGTGGTGCTCCCCTGGGGCGAGGCGGAGGCCGATATCGGCGTGAAGCACGGCAAGATCGCCGCCATCGGCAAGAATCTCGGCACCGCGTCCGAGGAGTTCAACGCCGCCGGGCTGCATGTGCTGCCGGGCATCATCGACCCGCATGTGCATTTCCGCGATGGCGGGCAGGGCGGTATTCCGGGCGTCGAGGACATGCGCTCGGGCTCCCTGGCCGCCGTGCTGGGCGGCGTGACCACGGCGCTGGACATGCCCAACACCAAGCCCCCCACGGTGGACGCCGCGACCGTGCGTACCAAATACGAGTACATTCCCGGCCACACCTATTGCGATTTCGGCTTCTACGTGGGCGCCACCAAGGAGAACGCCGACCATGTGGGCGAGCTGGAGGAGATGCCCGGCGTATGCGGCATCAAGGTGTTCGCGGGGTCTTCCACGGGCGATCTGCTGGTCGAGGACGATGAGAGCATCGAGCGCGTGCTGCGCTCCTCGCGCCATCTCGTCGCCTTCCATGCCGAGGACGAGTACCGCCTGCGCGAACGCAAGCCCCGCTTCTCCGTGGGCGACCCGTATGCCTCCCACGCCGAGTGGCGCGACCCGGAATGCGCCTATCGCGGCGCCCGGCGCATCGCCGCCCTGGCGCGCAAGACCAACAAGCGCGCCCATATCCTGCACGTTTCCACGCGCGAGGAGTTCGGCTTCATCAAGGAGCATAAGGACCTGATCAGCGCCGAGGTGCTGGTGAACCATCTGCTGCAAAGCGGGCCGGAAGCCTATGAGCGCCTGGGCGGCTATGCGGTGATGAACCCGCCGATCCGCTCCAAGGAGCATCAGGACGCCGCCTGGGCCGCCATCGCTGACGGCACGGCGGACACCATCGGTTCCGACCATGCGCCCCACACCGCCGAGGCCAAGGAGCGCCCCTGGCCGACCTGCCATTCCGGCCTCACCGGCGTGCAGACCATATTGCCGCTGATGCTCTCCCAGGTGAATGCCGGGCGGCTCTCGCTGTTGCGCCTCGTGGATCTGATGTCGGCTGGCCCGGCGCGGATTTACGGCGCGGTGGGCAAGGGGCGCATCGCCGCCGGGTACGATGCCGATTTCTCCATCGTGGACATGAAGGCCAAGCGCCGCATCGAAAACAGCATGATCGCCAGCCAGTGCGGGTGGACGCCCTTCGCCGGCACCGAATGCACCGCCTGGCCGATGGCCACCATCATCCGCGGCAATGTGGTGATGTTCGAGGGCGTGGTGCCCGGCGAGCCCACCGGCCGGGCGATCAGCTTCCGCCACTAAAACAGAGCAGCCGCCGGGGTAACGCCCGGCGGTTTTTTTATCCGCCGATGGCGGCGGCGAAGCTCTCCCGCGCCGTTTCCTGGCTGGGCACGCATTGGCTCAGGCTGGCGCAGTTGGTGTGGAAGGTGATGGCGGCTGTGCCATCGGGGTTCATGGTCTTCTGGATGATGAAGCCCGGCGTGGTGTTGTAGTTGGCCAGCCCCAGCGTGAAATAGCTGTTGGTGCCGTAATTGTCGTAATCGGTCGAACCATAGGCTTGGATCAGATTATCCGTCTGCTTCGCCAACCCGCGCGGGGCGTTCTCATTGGCCCAGGCGACGGCTTCGGCCCATTTTGCCGCGCAGTCGGACATGCCGCGGCACTGGAAGCTGTTGTCCGGCACGGGCGGCTTGGCGGCGCAGGCGGCCAGAATGGTGGGCTTGTGGTTCGGCATGTTTTTCCTACGGAGCCGGGCGACCGTCCCTGGATGACACGGGCTGGTTTGGATTTGATTAATTTTGGTCGTGCGCGTCCTGTTCCCCTTCAGCTTGACATTGACGCACCGCAGCATCACCTCCGGGCGGTAAGGTCTGGGGGTAATGATGACTGAGGCTGCGCGGCAAAAGCTGCAGGTGAATCTCGCGCTGTTCGCGCTGGCCATGGGTGGGTTCGCCATTGGCACCACCGAGTTTGGCACCATGGGGCTGCTGCCTTATTTCTCCGCCGGGCTGGGGATGAGCGCCCCGCAGGCGGGTCACGTCATCAGCGCCTATGCCTTGGGCGTGGTGGTTGGCGCGCCGGTGCTGGCGCTGGCTGCGGCGCATCTGCCCCGGCGCGATGTACTGGTGGGGCTGATGCTGGTCTATGCGGTTGGTAACGGGCTCACGGCCTTTGCGCCGTCACCGGGCTGGATGCTGGTGTTCCGCTTCATCGCTGGGTTGCCGCACGGGGCGTATTTCGGCGTCGCCGTGCTGGTCGCGGCTTCGCTGGTGCCGGAGAACAAGCGCGCCCAGGCCATGTCCCGCGTGCTGCTGGGGCTGACCATCGCCACCATCTTCGGCGTGCCGCTGGCCAATTTCATCGGCCAGACGGTCGGCTGGCGCTGGGCCTTCGGGCTCGTCACGCTGCTGCCGCTCATCACCGCCGCTTTGGTGCAGACCCTCGCCCCGCGCCAGAAACAGCATGGCGGTGACGCGCCTTCGCCGCTAGGCGAACTGGCGGCGCTCGGCCGCCTCCAGGTGTGGCTGGCGCTGGGCATGGGGGCCATCGGCTTCGGCGGCATGTTCGCCGTCTATACCTATCTCGCCTCCACGCTGCTGCTGGTTACTCACGCCGCGCCGGAGGTGGTGCCGATGATGCTCGCGCTGCTCGGCACGGGCTTTACCATTGGCAACCTGCTCAGCGCTTGGCTGGCCGACCGCGCGCTGATGCCCACCGTGGCGGGCGTTCTGATCTGGTCCATCGCCTGCATGTGTGTCTACCCGTTCATGATCCATTCGCCATGGAGCATGGGCGTCATCGTGCTGCTGATCGGCGGCATTGGCGGGCTGGGCACGCCGCTACAGGCGCGGCTGATGCAGGTGGCCGAGGGCGCGCAGACCCTGGCGGCGGCGCTCAACCACTCCGCGTTCAACATCGCCAACGCGCTGGGGCCGTGGCTGGCTGGGCTGGCCATTACCGCCGGATTCGGCTGGGGCTCCGCCGGTTGGGTAGGCGCGGCGCTGGCCGCTGGCGGGCTGATGCTGTGGGGGATTGCCGTGCTGGACGACAAGCGGAGGGTTTAGCCCCCCGCCAGCACCTTGCGCAGCGTCTCCAGAAACACCGTGCCGTGGCCGATATTGAAGCAGAGCGGCGGGCGGATCTTCAGCGTGTGGCCGTACAGCCCGGCCGCGCCGATAAGAATATGGTGCCGCTTCATCGCGTTGATGATGTAGCTGGCATAGGGCTGGTCCGGCGTGCCGGACTCGGGGTCGTTGAAATCCAGCCCGATGAACAGCCCGGCCCCGCGCACACCGCCGATGCGTGGGAATTCCTTTTGCAGTTCCAGCAGCCCCTGCTTGAGGAAATCGCCGCTAAGGGCGGCGTTCTCGATCAGGCATTCCTCGGCGATCACATCCAGCACCGCATTGCCCGCCGCCGCCGCCACCGGGGTGCCGCCGAAGGTGTTGAAATAGCCGGTGCTGGCGCAGAACCGGGCCAGATACTCCGGCTGGGTGACGACGCCACCCATGGGGAAGCCGTTGCCCATGGGTTTGCCCATGGTCACGATGTCCGGCACGATGCCATGGCGCGCAAAGCCCCACATGCCGCCGCCGGTGCGGCCAAAGCCGGGCTGCACCTCGTCAGCGATGAACAAGCCCCCGGCCTCATGCGCCGCACTCAGCGCCGCCTGGAGGAAGCCTGGCGGGTCGGCGAAGATGCCGTCGGAGGAGAAGATGCTGTCCACCACCAGGGCGGCGAAGCCGATGCCGGACTCCTCCAGCTCGGCGATGGCGGCGCGGAGATTGGTTGCGAATACCCCGGCAACGTCACCCTCGGCCAGCGGCGCCGGGATCAGCCGCACATGCGGCGCCACGGGGGCGGCGGAGAAGGAGGAGGGGGAGATGGCCGTCACCGCCGAGGTGTTGCCGTGATAAGCCGCGCGCGTGACGATGAACCCGCCCTTGCCCGTGACGGTGGTGGCGATGCGCATGGCGAGGTCGTTGCTCTCGCTGCCAGTGCAGGTCATTACCAGATTGGTCAGCGGCTCTGGGAAAAGCGAGAGCAGCCGCTCGGCATAAGTCTCCACGCCCCGGTTGAGGTAGCGCGTATGCACGTTCAGTCGCGCCGCCTGCGCCGCGATGGCCGAAGCCACCGACGGGTGGCAATGCCCCACGGAGGGCACGTTGTTATACATGTCCAGATAGCGGTTGCCCTGGGCGTCGAAGAGATACACGCCCTCGCCGCGCACCATCTCGATGGGCTGCTCGTAGAACAGTACCGAGGCGGCGCCGAAGGTGGCGCGGCGGCGGGCGACGCGCTCGGCCAGCGCGGGCGGGAAGTGGCTGGTGTCGTCACCGTCGAAGCGGTTCAGGGCCAGGATCTGCTTGGTCGCGCTCATGCCACATTCTCCAGGGCGTGCTGGCGGAGATACTCCGCGGCCAGGGCCACGCTGCCGCGCACATAGGCTTCGCCCATCGCCTGCGCGGTGGGGGTCTCGGCGTGGCTGGCGATCCAGGCGGTAAGCTGCATCCGGCGCAGCATCACGAACATCGGCAGGGCGGCTTCCTCGGCGGCGCTGAAGGGTGCCACGCGGCGGTAGCCTTCCACCCAGGCGCGCATCAGCGCCGGGATGAACGGCTCATGCTCCATGAAGCTGACCGAGGCGGCAAAATCATAGGCGTACCAGGAGAGGCCGCAATCGTCGAAATCGATCACGCCCAGCCGCTCGCCATCCACCAGCAGGTTGGCGGTGCGCATGTCGCAATGCGCCAGCCCGAAGCGCTCCGGCCCGGAGCCGTAGGCGGCGGTCTGCTGGGCGAGCAGCGTCTCGGCCTCCTCCAGCGTGGCGAGGCCATTGGCATCCAGCCCCGGTGCGGTGCGCCAGTCGCCCCAATGCGCCTCGGGGCCGATGATGGTCTCGAACGACCAGAGCTTGCGCGCGAATCCATCCGGGCGGGCCCAGCCCCGGCTGTGCTGGTGCAGGCGGGCGGTAATCTCGCCCAGCACGCCGTACCAGCGCACGAGGTCGGATTCGGCATCTGGCTCGCGCCCGGACATGAACTCGAAGGCCACGGCGTAGCGGTGGGTCTCGCCATCGAAGAAATCGACCAGGCGGCGGCCATCCAGCGCGGGCAGGGGGCGCGGGGTGGCGACCACGCCATCATTGCCCAGCGCTTCGATCCAGGCCAGCTCCGAGCGGATCTCGGCCTCGGTGTGGTAGTTGGGGCGGTGGACGCGGAAGATCCGCCGCTCGCCCTCCGGCGTCTCGGCCAGATAGGTGGCGTTCTCGGAAATCGTCAGCAGGCGCAGCTTTGTCGCCCCGGGCAGCCCCCAGGCGGGCAGCGCCGCGTGCAGCCCGGACTGCAACCGGCTCAGGAAATCCTCGTCATACATTATCGCCCAAGCCTCCTTGCTGCAACGTATGTTGGAATTACAACATATAAACTGTGGTACTCGCAACGTGTAATTTGTTTTTGTCCGCCGCATCATGGATTTGCCTTAATCGGCGGGCATGGCTTGGCGCTCTTGCCATCAACCCGGGTCCCCGCCAGAACTCACGCCATGCCGCGCCGCCTGAATTTCAACCGGATCGACCGTTACATCAGCTTTCAGCTGGTTGTGGCGCTGCTGCTGGTCACGCTGGGATTCGTGGCGCTGATCTGGCTCACCCAGTCGTTGCGTTTCATCCAGATCATCGTGGCGCATGGGCTCTCGCCGCTGGTGTTCCTGCGGCTCACCTCGCTGCTGGTGCCGAGCTTCGTCGCCACCATCCTGCCGATCACCTGTTTCATCGTGGTGCTGTTCATCTATGGGCGCCTCGCGGGTGACCGTGAAATCACCATCATGCGCGGCATCGGGCTGTCCGACTTCTCTCTTGCCCGCCCGGCGCTCACCGTGGCCGGGGGGGCGGTGCTGCTGGGCTATGTCCTCAACCTCGCCGTGGTGCCCGCCTGCCTGGGGGCGTTCCGCGACTATCAGTATGAAATCCGCAACCAGATCGCCGCGTTTTTGCTGGAGCCCGGTGTGTTCACCCCGGTTTCGGGTGGTATCACGGTGTACGTGCAGTCGCGCGGGGCGGATAACAGCCTGCGCGGCATTCTCATCGAGGATGGGCGCGACCCCTCCGCCCCGGCGACCATCCTGGCCCGCACCGGGCGGCTCATCGTCAACCCCGCCGGGCCGATGGTGGAACTGCGGGACGGCTCGCGCGAGCAGATCGACCCCAAGACCGGGCGGCTGGACGTGCTGAGCTTTACGCGTAACGAATTGTCGCTGGCGCAGCCGGCCAAGGCCAGCGCGCCGGAATATGTGGATGCCTCCGAGGCGTCGCTGCCCGCGCTGCTGCATCCCGGCCCGGATTTGCGGCCTAGCGACCGGGGCAAATGGCTGGTCGAGGCGCATCGCCGCCTGACCGCGCCGCTCACCGCGCTGAGCTACACGCTGATCGGGCTGGTCGCGGCGCTTGGCGGGGTGTTCCGCCGCCATGGCGGGCTGCTGCGCCCGGCCGCCGCCGTGGCCATTGTCACCGCGCTGGTGGCGCTCGGGCTGGGGGTGGGCAACCTCGCGGCGCGCGATACACGGCTGCTGCCGCTTATTTGGATGGTGGCGCTGCTGCCGGGGGCCGGCGCCGCCTTCATGCTCACGCGCCAGGGTGCGCCGCGCGGATGAAGCTGCCGCTCACCCTGTCCCTGTATTTCGGCCGGGTCTTCGCCTTGGCCGTGGCGGTGATGCTGTTCGCCCTGACGGCACTCGTCTCGCTGTTCGACTTCCTGGAGCTGTTGCGCGAATCCGCGACAAGGCCGCAGGCGGGCTTAGGCATCATCGCCGAGATCGAGGTGCTGCGCATGCCCTGGAGCCTGATGCAGATCCTGCCCTTCGCCGTGCTGCTGGGCGGTATCTTCGCCTTCTGGCGGCTGGCCCGTTCCTCCGAGCTGGTGGTGGCGCGCGCGGCGGGAATCTCCGCCTGGCAGTTCCTGGCCGTGCCGGTGCTGCTGGCGGCTTTGCTAGGCGCGTTTGGCACTGGCGGCGTCAGCCCGGTCTCGGCGCTGATGTATAGCCGCGCCGAGATCCTGGACAATGTCTATCTCAAGCCCGGCGGCGGCCCGCTCTCGCTCAATGGCGGGGAGCTGTGGGTGCGTCAGGCCGATACCGGGCTGGTGCCGGATGGCGTGGCCGTGCTGCACGCGCGGGACGTGGTGCTGCACCGCAACTCCTTGCAGGCCGACAAGGTGACGATCCTGCGCCTGGACGGCCAGACCTCATTGCTGGCGCGAATCGAGGCGGCCCATGCCACGCTCGATGCGGGGAACTGGATGCTGAGCGACGCCAGCGTGCTAGCCCCCGACAACGCGCCCCAGCATGCCGATACGCTGGCCTTCCCCACCGACCTTACGGTGCACCGCGTGCAGGAGAGCTTCGCCTCGCCGGATTCGCTTTCCTTCTGGGCGCTGCCGGGCTTCATCCGCCTGCTCAAGCAGTCGGGCTTTTCGGCCACCCAGCATGAGCTGGCGTTCCAGGCTTTGGCCGCGCTGCCGCTGCTTTGCGCCACCATGGCCCTGGTCGCCGCGGGCTTCTCCATGCGCACCTCGCGGCGCGGGGGCGCGCTTTCCATGCTGGTTTCCGGCGTGGCTAGCGGCTTCACCCTGTTCATGGTTTCCGAGGTCGCCAACCAGTTTGGCACCTCCGGCGCGGTGCCGGTGGTGCTCGCGGCTTGGGCGCCCGCCCTGGCCGGATTGTTTTTGGCGCTTGCGTTGTTGCTGCATCTGGAAGATGGCTGAGGCATGACCCGAACCGGCAAATTTCTGCTCCTGCTCGCAGCAACCACCAGCCTCGCCGGCGTGGCGGAGGCGCAACAATTGCCCCTGTCGCCCACAGGCGGAAACAACCTGTCAAAGAACGCGCCGGTGAGCTTCACCGCCGACACGGTCTCTTATGACAAGACCGGCAATATCGTGACCGCCACCGGGCATGTGCGCGCCATCCAGAACGGGCAGACGCTGCATGCCGACACGGTGACGCTCGACCGCACCACCAATGTGGCCACGGCTAGCGGCCATGTGGCGCTCACCCAGCCGGGGGGCGAGACGGTGTATGCCGAGCACGCGGTGCTGAGCCAGGGCATGAAGGATGCGGTGCTGAAGGGCGTCGCCGCACGGTTGGCCGACAATGCCCGGCTCATCGCCAATGGCGGGGAGCGTTACAACGGCGAGATCGACGAGCTGACCAAGGTCGTCTACTCTGCCTGTGACCTCTGCAAGACCGACCCGCGCGCCGCCCCCACCTGGCAGATCAAGGCCGACCACGTCACCCGCGACCTACAGCACAAGATCATCGAGTTCCACGGCGCGACCATGGAATTCAAGGGCGTGCCGGTGTTTTACGTGCCGTATATGACCGAGGCTGATCCCTCGGTGAAGCGCCAGAGCGGTTTCATGATCCCCTCCATCGGCGCCACCTCGCGGCTCGGCTTCTTCGTCACCACGCCGTATTACTGGGTGCTGGGCGATTCCTCAGACCTGACGCTGACGCCGATCATCGGCTCTAAGGAGGGGCCGGCGCTGCACGGCGAATACCGCCGCGCCTTCAACCGGGGCACGCTCAATATCATCGCCTCCGGCGGTCGGGACCGCGGACATTTCGGCGATGCCGTGTTCGCCACCGGCACGTTCGACCTGAACCAGGACTGGCGCGCGGGCTTCCAGTACGACCGCGCCTCCAGCGCGCAGTACCTGGACGATTTCACCGTCCTGCCGAACGCTTCGTATCTGACCAGCAGCGTGTATCTGGAGGGTTTCTCCGCCGGCTCCTACGCCCGGCTGGATGCCGAGACCTTCCAGGGCCTGGTGTCCAGCGTGGACCAGAACCGCCTGCCCATCGTCGCCCCGTACGGGCAGTACCATTTCCTCTCGGACCCCGACGCCATCGGCGGGCAGTTCAGCCTGGATGCCAACGTGTTCAACGTGTACCGCAAGACCGGCACCAACACGGTGCGCGCGGCGGCGGAGCCGGGCTACAGCGTGCCGTTAATGCTGCCCGCGGGCGTGGTGGGCACGGCGCGGGTGCAACTCATCGGCGCCACCTACTCCACCGGCAAGATGTTCGAGCAGCCGAATTACAGCACGATCAACTCCAACAATGTCTCGCGTGGGCAGATCTATGGCGCTGTGATGCTGCGCTGGCCCTGGCTGCGCAATGGCGGCAGCCTGGGCTCGCAGCTCATAGAGCCGGAGGTGCAGTTCGTCGCCTCGCCCAATATCGGTATCACCCAGAACAACCGCATCCCGAACGAGGACAGCCTCGACCTTGAATTCTCGGACGCCAATTTGTTCGACCTCAACCACTACCCGGGCATCGACCGGCTGGAGGGCGGCGAGCGTGTGGATTACGCCCTGCATGCCGCCTGGTACATGCCCTCGGGCAGCAGCATCGATTTCCTGGCCGGCGAGTCCTACCGCTTCCACAAGAATTACGACTTCCTGCCCGGCTCGGGCCTGACCGGCAACGCCTCGGACATCGTCGGCCACCTCATCTTCACGCCGGTGCAGTGGTTCAACGTCGCCTACCGCACCCGGCTCGACCATTCGAGCCTGGGCGTGCGGATGATCGACACCACCGCCACGGTCGGCACGAATGCGCTCAGCGTCACCGGCGGGTATCTTTACAGCAACACCAACCCCTACGTGCTGTACGATACCGCCAGCACCAACGGGCAGGTCACGCTCAACCCGCCTGCGGGGTATTTCGTGCCCAGGCAGGAAATCATCGCCTCGGTGTCCTCGAATTTTGGCCCCTGGTCGCTCGGTGGCGGGATGCAGCGCAACCTCCAGACCGGCAAGTTCGACAATGTCAGCGCCAATGTCGGCTGGCAGAACGACTGTTTCGGCGCCAGCCTGATCTTCAATAAGCGGTTCACCTCCTACAATCTGGATCACGGCGACACGGCGGTGCTCCTCCAGTTCACGTTCAAAACCCTCGGTAATGTTGGATTCAGCGCCATATGAAGCATTTTTTCCGTGCCGCCCTGCTTGCGTCCGCCTGCTTCGCCGCACCAGCCGTGGCGCAGGCCGCGGCACCGGTTGCCGCACCCCCGGCGCAGGGGGGCGCCAGCACCTCTGCGGCGTCGGATAGCGCCAGCATCGCCGCGGTGGTCAACGGCCAGATCATCACCTCGCAGGACGTGTACGCCAAGGCCCGGCTGCTCGCCATTTCCGCCGGCATGAACCCGACGCCCGACGTGATCTCCCGCCTCTCGCCGCAGGTGACCAAGCATCTCATCGACGAGGTACTGCAGCAGCAGGAAATCGCCAAGCGCAACATCATCGTCAGTGATGACGATGTGGCCGGGGCGATCGGGCATATTGAGCAGGGCAACAACATGCCCGTGGGCGGGCTGCGCCAGCGCCTGGAGGCGCTCGGCGTGCCCTTCTCCACAATGCTGGCCCAGATCCGCACCCAACTCGGCTGGCAGCAGGTGCTGCACCAAGTGCTGGGGCCGGGGCTGCAGCCTACGCCGGGTGACATGAACGCCGAGAAGGCCGCGCTGAAGGCGTCTCTGGGCAGCACGCAGTACCATTTGGCGGAGATCTTCATCCCCGTCACCGACCCGGATGACGACGCCACTGCCCGCAACTTCGCCAACACGGTGATCGCGCAGCTGCGCGCGGGCGCGCCGTTCCCGGTCATCGCGGCGCAGTTCAGCCAGGACCAGTCGGCCCTCTCGGGCGGCGATCTCGGCTATGTGGAGCTGAACCAGCTTGATGCGCCTGTCGCCGCGACGGTGACGGAGATGCCCGTGGGCGCCATCTCCAACCCCATCCGCGTGCCCGGCGGCTACCAGATCGTGCAGTTGCAGGATAAGCACGAGGTGGGCAACCAGATGCAGACGGTGCTGAGCATCCGCCAGGTCTTTGCCAAGTATCCCACCCCGATCACCGACGGGCAGATCGGTCCCGCCCAGGCGGGGGTGATCAACGATCTCGCCACCAAGGGCAAGCAGGCTCATTCCTGCGACGACATGACCAAGCTGAACGCCAGCTATGGCAATATCCGCCCCGCGGACCCCGGCCCGGTGAATCTCGCCACGGTTACCCCGGCGGCATTCCAGAACCTGCTTGGCGGTCTGCCGCTCGGGCAGGTGAGCCAGCCACTGGTTTCGCGCGATGGCGTTTCCGTGGTGATGGTCTGCTCGCGCCAGCAGCAGGCCGAGGCGCTGCCCTCGGATGACGAGATCGGCAACATCATCATCCAGCGCCGGGTGGAGATGGAGTCCCAGCAGTTGCTGGACGATCTGCGCCACCGCTCCATCATCACGCAGAACTGAGCCCCGCCGTGCTGCGCCGGGTTTACGACAATGTAATCGCTCTTGCGGAGCGCCCCAGCGCGCCGCTCTGGCTGCTGGGGCTCGCCTTCGCCGAGGCGAGTTTCTTCCCCCTGCCGCCGGATGTGCTGCTCATCCCCATGGCGCTGGCCAATCCGCGCCGGGCGCCGCTGTTTGCGGCGCTCGCCACGCTGGGTAGCGTGGCGGGCGGGGCGTTGGGCTATCTCATCGGCTACGCGCTGTTCGCCAAGCTGGCGCAGCCGCTCATCCATTTCTACCATTACGACGCCGCTTTCGCCGCGTTTCAGCACAAATTCGCCGAGTATGGTGTGGCGGTCATCCTCATCAAGGGCCTGACGCCGATCCCGTACAAGATCGTCACCATCGCGGCGGGGGCGGCGGCGTTCAGCTTCCCGCTGTTCATGGGGGCCAGCCTGATCACGCGCGGGGGGCGGTTTTTTCTCGAAGCGCTGTTGCTGCGCATCTTCGGCGAACCAGCTCGGCATTTCATCGAGGACCGGCTCGGCCTCGTCACCGCCACCATCGCGGTGCTGATTCTGGCGGGGTTTATCGCGCTGAAGCTGGCCTAGCGGAGGCTAGAACGCGGCTTCGATCTGCGCCAACGCGGCGCGGGCCTTGTAGAGCAGGTAGCCGAAATTCGCGTCCTTGGAGCAGACGAATACCGCCCCATAATCCGGGTAGATTTTCCCGCGCAGGAAGACATGGGTGCTCGTGTCGGTATTGGCGATTAGCTCGCGCGGCGGCTTGACGGCGGCGGCGCCGGAAATCTGCGCGTCGAACAGGGCTAGCCCTTCATGGTCGAACAGCCCGGCGGAGGCGGCGGGCAGATGGTCCTGCACCTGCGGCGGCAGCTCCGTGGCGGTGCCGATATGCAGCGCCACCCCGGCGCTGATGTCGATGAAGGCGATGGCGAGGCAGCCGGGAACATCGGCCAGTGCCGCGGTAACGGCTTCCTGGATGCCATTACCGCTCACGCGCGCCTCCTAGTCCCGGCACGGCGGCAGGACAGGCGAGAGGCGCGGCGGAGCACATGATCGCTCAAGTCAGGCAGCATAATGTTTCTCATGCGCACTTGCGCATAATTCTTCAAGAGCTGGCTTGGTGTGCCGGTGCCTCTCAAGCCAGATTCGTAACGTTTTGGTCAGACCACCAGATCGCGGTCGACATCCTGGACCTTGCGGCGGGCCAAAGCGAGGTTGCCGGTTTCCTTGTCCAGGATGAAATAGATGAACAACCCCGGAGAGGACTGGCTGGGGCGGAGGATGTGATATTGCTGGTCCAGCGTGACCAGGATGTCCTCGACCGTCCCGGTGATGCCAAGATCCTTCATCGTGCGCAGCTTGGCGCGGATGAGTTCGGTGTTGCCCGCAGAGGCGACTTCGATGTCGATCCCGTTGCCCTTGCTGCCGAGGACCATGCCGCTGTTATAGTCAACGACCGCCGCGCTCAGCGCGCCTTTCAGCCCCGCCAGCGTGGTAAGCGACGACTCCAAAGTGCTCATACCAACCCCTTAATTTTTTGCCATGCTACGCTAGGTGGAGGGAGCGGAGACTGTCAACACGGTCGCGGATACTTCATATGGCCACGGGGAGGGCGGGATGAAAACCTTGCTGATCGTTTATCACAGCCGCACTGGCGGGGCCGCGCAGATGGCCCGTGCGGCGGCGCGCGGGGCCAGGGCCGAGGCTGAAATCCACACCCGGCTGCTCACGGCCGAGGCGGCGCGGGCCGAGGATCTGCTAGCCGCCGAGGCATATATTTTCGCGGCTCCAGAGAATTCAGCCGCGCTTTCGGGCGAGATGAAGGCGTTCTTCGATCGCGCCTATTACCCGGTGCTCGGGCGTATCGAGGGGCGGCGCTATGCCAGCCTCATCTGTGCCGGGAGCGACGGCACCAACGCCGCGCGGCAGATCGCGCGCATCACCACAGGCTGGCGGTTGCAGGCGGCGGCGGAACCGCTGATCGTTTGCACCCATGCGCAAACGCCCGAGGCGATTCTGGCCGAGAAGGTGCTGCGCCAGGAGGATCTGGCCGCCTGTGCCGCACTCGGCGAGGCGATGGCCGCCGGGCTCTCCGCCGGAATTTTCTAGAGCGTTCGTTCTGTAGATGAAGGCTCTAGCCTGGTATTTTGACAAGCAATTTCATGCGTTTATCTTGCCGCTTCCGCAGCAGGCTAAACGCATATAGCTCTAGCCGGTGACGATCCGCACGCCGGTGGCGGCACAGCGTGCGATGAAATCCTCGGGTGGTGGGGCGTCGGTGATGATCTTCTGCACCTTGCCCCACTCACACACCTTCACCGGCGCCTCGCGCCCAAACTTGGACTGATCCGCGATCACCCATGTCTCCTCGGCCTGGGCCATGGCGGCGCGGGAGAATTCGGCCTCGAAGAGATGGAAATCCACCAGCTCGCCGCGCGCGTTGATCCCCGCCACCGAGAGCAGGGCGCAGCGCACCTCGAACTGCTTGAGGAACTCGATCGAGCTGGGCCCGAAGGCCGCCGCGTCGTCCCCGCCCAGCTCGCCGCCGGTCATGAACACGCGGTTGTTATTGCGGCTGGCGAGGCGGCAGGCGATTTGGGCCGAGTTGGTTACCACCACGAGGTTGGAGCGCGCGGCTAGGGCCTCGGCCACATAGGTGGTGGTGGTGCCGTTATCCAGGATCAGGCTATCGCCATCGCGCACCATGTCCAGCACCAGCGACGCCACCTGGCGCTTGCCTGCCTGGTTGAGGTGCATGCGGCGCTGGAAGGGCGGGTCCGCCGTCTGGTCCGGGCTCATGATGCCGCCATGGAAGCGCAGCACGCTGCCTTGCTCGATGAGCGGTTTGATGTTGCGGCGGATCGTTTCGGTGGATACGTCGAGCCGCGTGGCGAGGTCGGTAATGCTGGCGCTGCCGGTTTCGCGCACGGCCTGCAGGATATCCGCCTGGCGTTTCAGAGACATTGGCCAACTCTTCCGAAATTCACCGCATCTTCGAGTGTTTTTTAGGGAAATTCAAGGGCCTGGGCGGCTCGGGCGGCGGGGGTCAGGCGGCGAAGGGCTTGGTGCCGGTGAAGGCTTTCCAGCGTTTTTCCAGCAGAGCGTCGTCGGCCAGGGCCGAATGCGCGCACCAGCCGAGGATGATGCCGATCGTCCGTGCGGTTTCGGGCTTGCTGCCGTCCAACCGGTCCAGCAATTCGCGCGCGGTGGCGAGGTCGTTGAGATGCCCCAGCTCCTCCTGCAGCCCCGCGGCGGCGGCGGCGTATTGCTTCACCTTGCCCTTGGCCGTGAACAGCCCGCCAAACAGATCCGCCGCGTAGCGCAGCTTCTTCAGCTCGATTCGTACCAGATGGCGGTCATGCGCGTTGAGGCTGATGATATGCTTGCCGCGCTTGCGCACCTTGCGGTGCAGGCGCAGCAGATTGGCGGTGGCAAACTCCAGTGCCGGGGCGGTGAGGCTATCCAGCGCCTCCACCGGCACGCCGTTGCGCCAGCCATGTTTGGCCAGGAACGCCTCCACCGTGAGCACGAAGCGAGATGTCGCCGGGTCGGCGAGCAAAGTATGCACGGCCTCGTACCCGGTTTCGCGGTATTCGCGGCATTGCTCGAGAATCGACGCCATGCCGGGCTCGGTGGTGAAGGCCGCGGCGGGGCCCTCATGCAGCAATTCGAGGAACACATCCCAGTTGCGGGCCTCGCCCATCACATTGGCGATGCGCTTGGCCTCGTTGCGGAAGCCGGAGAACTCGGCGGAGGGGAGGGCGCGGTTGAACAGCCCCAGCACCGAGCGCAGGCGGCGCATGGAAACGCGCATCTGGTGGACGGCGCCCACTTCGTCGCCTCGGTAAAAGGCGGGCCAGTTGGCGAGGAATTGCGACAGGCAGGATTGGGTGAGGTCCACCACCGCTTCGTCGAGGCTCGGCATGCCGGTCAGGCCGGTGCCGGCTTTCACCTGCCGCGGTGCGGGGGCCCCGGCGAGCTGCGCGCCGCGGCCTTCCAGGCTGTCCGCCTGGAGCTGCATGGGGAATTTCTTGGTCAGCGTCAGGGCGAAGGGGTATAGTGCCCAGCCGGGGCCGGTCAGCACCACTTCCTTCACGTACTGTTTCTCGGCCTCGGCCAGGATGCTGCCGGTTTCCAGCGCCACCTCCACTTCGCCAGCGCGGCGGGTGAGGCGTTTGATGTCCGTGATGAAGGCCGGGTGCAGCGCGGCGCCGTCCAGCAGCGTGGTGACGGCCACTTCCCAGTCAGGGCCGAGGGCGGCGAGGTCGGGCGTGGCGCCGGGAATATCCGCCGCCATTTCGCCGTCCGGCATATGCAGCTCCAGCCGATGCCCGCGCCGGGTTTTGGCCATGCGCAGGAACACGCTATGCCGCGCCAGGACGAAATCCGAGCTGTCGTAATATTGCTGCGTGACACGCCGGGCGCGCGGCGGGGTGTGTGGGGCGTCCAGCAGCGGGCTGCCGGGCAGGGCCGCCAATGTCGGGGCATCGGCAAGAAAGCGAAGGGTCTGCACGGGTACAGCTACAGGGTCGGTCATGGCAGAGATTCTGGGCTGTGGAGCATCCAGCATAGTCCCGCTTCCTCTATTGTCCAGCGCGCCAGGAGGCCAGGGCGGCCATTTCCTCGGCGGGCAGTTCGGAGATGATCTCCCGCTGGCCCAGCGTGACGGCGCCGGTCTCGCCATCCAGCGAGAGCCAGTCGCCCTCGGTGAAACGCTGCCCTGCCAGCTCCGCGCCCTCGGGCAGGATGCGCAGCGCCGCGCACCCCACCAAACAGACGCGCCCGAGCTGGCGCGCCACCACGGCGGCATGGGCGGTGCGTCCGCCCGTAGCGGTGAGGATGCCCGAGGCCACGGCGAAACCGCCGACATCCTCGGTGGCGGTATCATGCCGTACCAGAATGACCGGCTCGCCGCTCTCGGCCAGGAGCTTGGCGCGCTCGGCGGTGAAGGCGGCGCGGCCGCTGGCCACACCGGGTGCTGCGGGGATGGCGGTGGCGAGCGGGGCTTGTGCGTCGGCAAAGCGCGTTGCCCGCGCGGCGGCGAGGTCGATGCCCTCGGCCTGGGCCAGGGCTTCCTTGGGCGTGAGCAGCCCTTCGGCGACGAAATCCACCAGGATGCGCAGCGCCGCGCGCGGGGTGCGCTTGGCTGAGCGGGTTTGCAGGAAATAGAGCTCGCCGCGCTCGATGGTGAATTCGATGTCCTGCACATCGTGATACGCGGCCTCCAGGCGGCGTGCGCCGTTTTCCAGCTCGCGCGCCACTTCGGGGAGTTGCGCGGCCAGCGCCCCCGCGCCGCCAGTGGGGCGGCGGCCCGCTACCACGTCCTCGCCCTGGGCGTTGCTGAGGTAGTCGGCGTAGAATTCCTTCTCGCCCGTGGCGGGGTTGCGCGAGAACGCCACCCCCGCGCCGGATTTTTGCCCCGCATTGCCGAACACCATGAGCTGCACCGTCACCGCCGTGCCGGTCAGCCCGTCGAGCTGGTTCAGGCGGCGGTATTCGCGGGCGCGCTCGCCCTCCCAGGAGCGGTACACGGCGCGCGCGGCCTCGCGCAGTTGTTGCATCGGGTCCTCGGGCACATCGCCCGCGAGGGATTGGAAGCGCTGGGTCAGGCGTTCCAGCGCCTCCGAATCCAGCTCCGCCTCGCTGGCGGCGTCCTCGGCATGCAGCATGTCGGCGAGCGCCGTTTCGAACCCGGTCTTGGGCGCCTCCAGCACCACCTCGGCGTACATTTGCAGGAAGCGGCGGAAACTGTCCCAGGCCAAACGCGGATTGCCGGTCAGGCCGATCAGCCCGCGCAACGTGCGCTCGTTCAGTCCGACATCGAGGATCGTTTCCAGCATCCCTGGCATGGACTGCGCGGCCCCCGAGCGCACCGAGACCAGCAGCGGCGCGCGCACATCGCCAAAGCCCTTGCCGGTGAAGGCTTCCAGCTCCGCGATGCCCTTGCGCAGCCCGTGCTCCAGCGCGTGCAGGGCCTCGGACTCGCCGGCGTTGATGGCGGCGCAGAGTGTCGCGGGCAGCACGAAGGCGGGCGGCACCTTCAGGCCGAGATGGCTCATGCGCCAGAGCTGGGCGGCCTTGTTGCCCGCCACTTCCTTGGTCAGCGGCTTGGCGTGGCCGGGCAGGCCGATGAACAGCGGGGCGAATTTGCTCATGCGGAAAGCTCCTCCAGCACGCGGTCCCGCAAGGCGAAGGCGGCGTGCGATAGCTGGTCGGTGGCACCCTCCAGCGCCTTGGTCAGTTCCAGGCGCAGCAGCAGGGCGCGGGCATCGGCGCAGGGCGTGCGCATCAGCTCGGCGAAGGCTTCGCGCTGGGCGGTATCGGCTTCACGTTCCAGGCTCACCACGGCGTCGATGGCCTGCAATGCCTCGGTGGCGTCGGCGCGCTGGCCATCGGGCAGGCGGGAGGCCGCTTCCACCGCCCGCACCATGGCCGAGAGCGCGCCGGTTACCGTCTCGGCCAGAGGCAGAAGCAGGGGGGTGGCGCAGTCGTCCCCCTCGGGCGCCAAGCCAAGCAGATAGGCGCAATCCTCCAGCGCATCGGTGGTGTTCTCCACTTGGTCGATGACCTGGCGCAGCATCGTGGCCCCCTGCATGCGCGCCGCCAATTCGCGCAGCTGCGCGGTCAGCTTGTCGGCCTTGGCCTCCATGGCCTTGGCGCGGCGGGCGAAGTCCCGCGCTGGGGCGGGGTTTTCCAGGCAGGCGGCAATGCCTTCGGCAATGCAGCGCGAGAGGCCGAGATGCCGCACCAGCAGGGTGAACACCGCGCTCTCGGCGGTCTCGAATCGGCGGGAGAGTTCGGCCTGGATCTCGTCGCGGATCAGCCGTGCGCTGCGCCCCGCCGCCAAGCCCTGGGCGGTGCCGCGCAGGGTGTTGCGTAGAAACTCCACGCAATCTTCCTCGCCCAGCGCGTCGTCCAGCCGCTCGCCATAGCGGATGCGCCCCGAGGCGGCGCGATGCACGGCATCGTACACCAGCTCCGCCCCGCCGAGTTCGAGAAAGGCGCGGTGGCCGTAATCATGCGCCGCCGCCCAGGTGAGCAGGCCGATGGCGGCGTTCTTGCCGAGGAAGATCTGCAGCGCCTTGCGGGCCTTGTTCCAGTCGATGAGGAAGACCAGCCGCGAGCCGAGGAAGGCGAGGAAGTCGTGGCGTTTCCCGGCGTCGGTAGAAGCGAAGCGGCCATTGATGAGATAGAACGCCTCTTCCTCCAGCCCCTTGGCTTGGCGCTGGTTGAGCGGGCTCCATTCCACGTTCCAGCCCGCGAACAGGTCGATGAAGAATTTGGCGCGCGGGCGGTGGATGTCCGTGTAGGTGACGGTGACGTCAGCGTCCGTGACATGCACCACCAGCACATGTGCATCGGTGGTGCCGATATCGTTCTGGATGGTCAGATGCGCCGCCCCATGCACCGCCGTGGTGCCGAGGCCCGGATGCCCGAAGGCCAAAGGCGCCGTGCGGTGCAGTCCGCGCATGAAGGCGCGCACGGCGTGGCGGTCGTCATCGGTAAGGCCATGCACCATGGCGCCGTCCAGATTCTCGGCGGCGGTGCTGGCGGCAAGCTGGTTCAGCGCCTTGTGCAGATCCATCACCAGGACGTGGAATTTGTTCCCATTCTCGCGGCTGGCGCTGGTGAGGGCGGCGATGCGGTTGAGCGGGATTTCATCTGCTGCCTGCGGGGCGAGGGCGGGTTGCAGAGCCTGTACCCGCGGGGCCAGGGAGGCGGCCTCCGGCATGGCTGCGGTGGTAAGCGGGGCGAGCATGGCGTCGAGATCGGTCTTCAACCCGCCGAGCAGTGCTCCGGCGCCAGGGAGGAACAACGTGTCCGGCCCCAGCAACCTGGCTTGGCCCAGGGCGGTTTCCGGCATTTCGGAGTCCAGTCCGGCTGCACGCAGCTCTGGCGCGAAGCCCCGCGCCGCCCGTGCCGGTTCGCGCGCCTTGGCGGTGGCCTCCTGCATCAGTGAGAGGCGCAGCTTGATCCGGTCATTGGCCGCCAGCGCCGCGCTGATCAATCCGGGGAGCAGCACCTCGCTCTCACCCAGCACCCCGACAATTTCGCTCTTTACCGTCACGATTTTTCTCCCGCTACCGGTTTGGTAGCGGAATCATCGCGCGCGGGCTTTGCGGTAAGTCATAGGCCGGTGGTGAAGTTTTTGTGACGGCTGGATGACGTGGATATCGGTGCAGAACGGATCGAGGGCGGAGAGATGGGCTGCGATGTGCCGGTTCAGTCCAGCAGCCCCTGCGCCGCGACTTTAAGTGTTACCCCAGGGCGTATTCGGCTTCCGGCGTGTAGGTCGGCTGGTCCTTGCCCAGGAAGGAGCTGAACAGCGTGACGTTATCGGCCCGGATGGGCGCGGAGCGGTAAAGATTGTTCGCCTGCACGAAGCTGGTGAGGGAGGGGGTGACGCCCATATCCATGCGCGCGAGCGTGACATGCGGGGTGAATCTGCGCTTGTCCGGGGCGAGGCCGCAGCGGTTCAGCGCCGTCTCCACCTTGGCCTGGAGCCGGGCGAGGTCCGCGTTGCGCTCCACGCCCACATAGAGCGTGTTCACCCGCCCGTTCTTCTCGAACCAGCCTAGGCCGGAGAGCGAGAACTCGAAGCTGCGCCCGCGAAGGGAAGCAAGGGCGAAGTCGATCTCTTCGGCCTGCAAGCGATTGGCCTCGCCGATGAAGCGCAAAGTGAGGTGGAAATTATCCGTCGGCACCCAGCGCGCCCCGGGCAGATTGCAGGAAAGATCGCTGAGCTCTTCTTTGACCTCCCAGGGGAGGTCGAGGGCGACGAACAGGCGCATGGTCAGGCCTTTCTGCTAGAATTCAGCGACTCGCTTGCGACAATTTTGCAATGCAGCGCTTTGCCCGGTCAACCATTATATGGGGGCTGTGGCGGCCTTTGCCCAGGCACGGGTGGTATCGTCGAGCTGCGGGGCCAGCGCCTCGTATACCTGGGCGTGGTAGGCGTTGAGCCAGTCCAGCGCTTCCGGCGAGAGCAAGGCGGGCTCGATCAACGCGCGGTCGAACGGCACCAGCGTGACCGTCTCGAAACGCAGGAACGGCTTCAGCGCCCCGGGGAAGAGCGCGGGCTGCACCAGCACCAAGTTTTCCAGCCGGATGCCGTAAGCCCCAGGCAAATAATAACCCGGCTCGTTGGAGAGCAGCATCCCCGCCGCCAGCGGCACGGGCTTGGCCGCGCGGGAGATGCTGGCCGGTCCCTCATGCACCGAGAGATAGGAGCCGACGCCGTGCCCGGTGCCGTGGTCGTAATCCAGCCCGGCGCGCCAGAGCTCCTGGCGGGCCAGAGCGTCCAGATGTCCGCCCGCCACGCCCACGGGGAACACCGCCCGGGCCAGCGCGATATGCCCGGCCAGTACGCGGGTGACATTGGCGCGGATCTCATCCGGGGCGGGGGCGGGGCCGGTCCAGATGGTGCGGGTGATGTCGGTCGTGCCGTCCAGATACTGGCCGCCGCTATCGATGAGATAGACCTCGTTGGGGCGGATTTCGCGGTCGCTCTCGGGGGTGACGCGGTAATGGATGATCGCCCCATGCGCGCCGGCGCCCGAGATGGCGGGGAAACTCTCGCCCCGGAACAGCTCGCCCTCGGCGCGGAAGGCGAGGAGCTTGGCGGCGGCGGAGCTTTCGGTCTGGCCACTGGCCGTGCTCAGCCAGGCGAGGAATTTCACCATCGCCACGCCGTCGCGCTTATGCGCGGCGCGGGTGCCGGCCTGCTCGGCGGCGTTCTTCAGCGCGCGGGGCAGGGCGACAGGGTCCGGCCCCGGGGCGATGCGCGCCCCGGCCTCGGCCAGCGCCGTCTCGAACCAGGCGGGCTGGGTGGCAGGGTCGAAGCGCACGGTCTTGCCGTGCAGCGTCGCGATTTCGCCGGGCAGGGCCGTGCGGTCCAGCAGCGTCACCTCGGGGCCGAGATGGTCGCGCAGTTCCGGCGTTATCTTCTCCGGGGCCATGAAGATCAGTGCCGTGGCGTCGGCGCGCAGCAGGGCGTAGCCCAGGGCGAAGGGGCAGAATTCCAGATCCGCGCCGCGGATGTTGAACAGCCAGGCCAAAGAGGCGGGATCGGTGAGGATGGCAGCATCCTGCCCGGCGCCGCGCAGCTCGGTGGCGAGGCGCGTGCGCTTGGATAAGGCACTCTCCCCGGCATAGGTCTCGGGGTGCGGCACCGCCGGGGCCAGAGGCGGGGCGGGGCGGTCGGTCCAGATCTCGTCGATGGGATTGGCGGCCACCGGCACCAGCTCCACCCCGGCGAAGCGCTTCAGCCCCTCGGGGCTGATCAGCCAGGGGTCGTAGCCGATGCGCTTGCCCGCCGCCCTCGGGCGCAGCCAAGCTTCGGGCTTATTCTCGATGATATGAAGCCGCTGCCACAGGGCCGGGTCGGTCTCCTGCTCCAGTTGCAGCGTGTAGCGGCCATCGGAGAACACCGCTGCTTCCTCCGCCAGCACGATGGCCAGCCCCGCGCTGCCGGTGAAGCCGGTGATCCAGGCCAGACGCTCGGCGCAGGGGGGCACGTATTCGCCGAGATATTCGTCCGCGCGGGGGATGATAAAACCGTCCAACCCGGCCGCGCCGAGGCGGGCGCGCAAGGCATAGAGTCGATCCTCATGATTTTTCAGCATAGTTGCACCCCTATGACATGCGTCCGACGCAACGCTGCACCGCCGCAAAATACGCACAAAAAAACGCCAATATGCACTATAAGCAGGCGCACGGAGAGCAAAGCCTCTCCAGATTTGGAGTGCTGCTGGGTCGTGGTGACTCGGCCGCTCCTCGACAAAACAGGTGAATCATGTCCGCGACTATCCATAACCACACCACCCTGGGCAAGCTGGGTGCGCTCGTTTTCGCGCGCCAGACCCCGATCATGGACGCTGAGCGCCATGATACGCTGGTGAACCGGTTCCGGGCGTGGCGTGAGCGCCGAGCGGTTGCGGCGGAGTTGCATCGTCTCTCCGACCGTTGCCTGGCCGATATCGGCCTGACCCGTCAGGGGATCGACGAGATGCTCCGCGCCGCGCGCTAAGCGCCCCGGCTCGCCAGAATCAAAAACGCCGTCCGGGATGCCGGGCGGCGTTTTTTGTTGGGCGGCATGCGCCACAAAAAACGGGACCCGAAGGCCCCGTTCTTTTTATCCGATCAGCGGCGCAGGTTCAGGCGGCCGATGAGGTCCTGGTAGCGCTTCACGTTCTTGCGCTTCAGGTAGTCCAGCAGCGAGCGGCGCTGGCCGACCAGCACGAGCAGGCCACGGCGGGAATGGAAGTCCTTCGCGTGGGTCTTCAGATGCTCGGTGAGGTTGGAGATACGCTCGGACAGCAGGGCGACCTGCACTTCCGGGCTGCCAGTGTCGTTGGCGGCGGTGGCGTATTCGGCGATCAGCGCGGTGCGGCGCTCAGGGGTAATCGACATCGTGTGTTCCTTAAAACAAGAGTTAAAACAAGCGCTCCGGCTTCAGCCAGCCCTCGGAGAGCCGGGCCAGAGCCGCAACGCGCCCCGCCGCCGTCACACGCACCAGCCCCTCATCGGGGTTGGCGGCTTCGGGAATCCGCCCCATCAGGTCCACCAGGCTGATCGCCTGGCCCTGGGAGAGGGCGTGGAACTCGGCTGCGTTCAGGGCCAGAGCCGGGATGTCGTCCAGCGCGGTCGAGAGCGGCAGCAAAGTTTCAGCAAGAGACGCGGGCGTATGCGCCGGATCGAGGAATTTGTCCAGCGGAACCGCCATTTTTTCCAGGAATGGGCCCACGCGCAGGCGGCGCAGCACCGCGATATGCCCAACCGTGCCGCAGGCGCGGGCGAGGTCGCGCGCCAGGGAGCGCATATACACCCCCTTGCCGGACTGCACTTCGAACTCCGCATGGTCGGCATCCGGGCGGCCGATCAGCTCGAAACGGTCCACCTGCGCCGGGCGGGGCGGCAGTTCCGGCGGGCGGCCGTCGCGGGCCATGTCGTAGGCGCGCTCGCCAGCCACCTTCAGCGCCGAGAACACCGGCGGCACCTGCATGATGTTGCCGATGAACTGCGGCAGGGCGGCGCGGATCTCGTCATCCGTGGGCCGCGCGTCCGAGGTGACGATGACCTCGCCCTCGGCGTCATCGGTATCCCGCGCCTCGCCGAAGCGGATGGTGAAATGGTAGATCTTCGTGCTGTCCATCACGTAGGGCACGGTCTTGGTGGCCGCCCCGAGGGCGATCGGCAGTATGCCCGTGGCCAGCGGGTCCAGCGTGCCGCCATGGCCCGCCTTCTGCGCATCCAGCGCGCGCTTCACCTTGTTGAGCGCCTGCGTGCTGGTGATCCCTTGGGGTTTGTCGAGGATGATCCAGCCGTCCAGTTTGCGGCCTTTCTTTTGCCGAGCCATGCGTGTCCTAAGTCCTGAGTGAGGCGGCGCTGATAGGCCAAGCCGCGCCAATGGAAAAGAAGGCAGTAAGAATATCTGCCCCGAAAGGCCGCAACCGTTAACGGCGAAGCAATCTTTGTCTGGCCAGATCGGGGTGTCAGGAAAAATTCCGGCGATGTCCTCCAGCCCGATCCAGCCCAAGGATTCCCGCCAATGCCCGATGACAGCCGGCCCCTCGCCATGCCCCGCCTTGCCCAGGCGCCGGGCGGAAGCCACGCCTTCGCCATGCCGGCTTTGCCGCGCCCCATGCCGCAGCCGCGTGAGAAATTTGTAGGCTTTGTCAGCGATGAGCCAAGCGCTGCCCTGCTGCGCGAATGTCTGGAGGGGCGCGTCCCCGCCGATAACCGGGTACATGTGGTCGATTTCAAGGCCAGCCTGGAGATCCTCGCGGCCATGACCACGCCGGAGGTGGTGCTGGTGGACCTCTCCGGCGAGGGGCAGCCGATGAACGCCGTGATGGAGCTGGCCGAGGTGGTGCATGAGGGTACGGTGGTGCTCGCCATCGGCAAGCCACAGAATATCAGCTTCTACCGCACCGTGACCAAGGGCATGGGCATCCGGGAATATCTGGGCAAGCCGCTCTCTCGGGATACGGTGATGCGCAACCTGCTGCCCTTCATCGCCGCGCCGCCCGAGGCGCAGGCCACCGCGCGCGGCGGGCGGCTGCTGGCCATGGCCGGCGCGCGCGGCGGGGTGGGGACCACGACCCTGGCCACCAATCTCGCCTGGTACATCGCCACCGAGCTGCACCGCCATACCACGCTGCTGGACGGCATGCTGAATACCGGCACCGTGGGGCTGCATCTGGACCTGCCGCAATCCAACGGGTTGAGCGCGGTGCTGGAAACGCCGGAGCGCGTGGACACGCTGCTGGTGGAGCGCTGCATGCAGGATGCCGCCGACAGGCTGCATGTGCTGGCCGGGCTGGAGCCGCTGGAGCACGCCGTGCGGTACAATCATGAGAGCGCGGTGAAATTCATCCAGACCATCCGCGCGCGCTATAATTTCGCCGTGGCCGATGCTGGGTCGCGGTTGGAGCCCTTCGCCCGGGACCTGCTGCTCAACGCGCAGCAGCGCGTTATTGTCATGGACCCGAGCATGATCTCCATCCGCAACCTGGAGAGGCTGACCGGCCTGCCGGGCGGTGCCAGGACGCTGCTGGTACTCAACCGCGCCGGGGCGCCGGGTGGGCTGGCGCAGAGCTACATGGAGCAGAGCATGGGGCTGCGCTTTGACGCGGTGATCCCTGAACTGCCCCGGATCGTGCCGCGCAGCACGCAGCTCGGCACCCCGGCGGCGGCCCTGCGCGGGCCGTTCCGCGCGGCGGTGGCGGCGTTGGCGGCGGCGGCGGGTGCGGGGCCGCCGCCGGAAAAGCGGGGCTGAGGGAAGCCGGATTAGGAATTGCCGCGAAAACCGGCTATAACTTGGGCCTCTTCAGACGAATTTGGAGCCCTGCCGCGAATGTCCGAGCCGACGCCGCCGACCCCTCACGATGACGCCTATGACGCTGCCTCGATCAGCGTGCTCCGGGGGCTGGATGCCGTGCGCAAGCGCCCCGGCATGTATATCGGCGACACCGATGACGGCTCGGGCCTGCACCACATGGGCTTCGAGATCATCGACAACGCGGTGGACGAAGCCCAGGCGGGCTTCGCCGACCGGGTCAAGGCCGTGTTGAACGGCGATGGCTCGATGACCATCAGCGACAATGGCCGTGGCATCCCCACCGATATCCACCCCGAGGAAGGCATTTCCGCCGCCGAGGTGGTGCTGACCAAGTTGCATGCGGGCGGCAAGTTCAACCAGAACTCGTATAAGGTTTCCGGCGGCCTGCATGGCGTGGGCGCGGCGGTGGTGAACGCGCTTTCCGAGTGGATGGAAGTGCGCATCTGGCGCAACGGCCAGGAGCATTTCATCCGCTTCGAGAATGGCGAGACGGTGCAGCCGCTGAAGCTGATCGGCCCCTCGGACCACCCGAACGGCACGGAAGTCACCTTCAAGCCCGCCGCCACCACCTTTACCCATACCGAGTTCGATTACGCCATCTTCGAGCGCCGCTTGCGTGAGCTGGCCTTCCTCAATTCCGGCCTCGCCATCCAGCTCCGAGACGAGCGGCACGAGCCGGTGCAGGACGTGTTGTTCCACTACGATGGCGGCATCAAGGAATTCTGCAATTGGCTGGACCGGGCGAAATCCTCGCTGATCCCCACGCCGATCACCGCCATGTCCGAGGCCAAGGAGGCCGGGATCAAGGTGGAGTTCGCCTGCTCGTGGAACGATTCCTACCACGAGACCATGCTCTGCTTCACCAACAACATCCCGCAGCGTGATGGCGGCACACATCTGGCCGGGTTCCGCGCGGCGCTGACCCGCGTGGTGAGCGCCTACGCCAAGAGCCTGGGTAAGAAGGACGGCACGGATTTCTCCGGCGAGGATATGCGCGAGGGGCTGACCGCCGTGCTTTCGGTGAAGGTGCCGGATCCGAAATTCTCCTCCCAGACCAAGGACAAGCTGATCTCCTCCGAGGTGCAGCCCGTGGTGCAGGCGGCGGTGGCCGATGCGCTGAGCCATTGGTTCGAGACGCATCCCAAGGAAGCCAAGCTGATCGCGCAGAAGGTGATGGACGCCGCCGCCGCGCGCGAGGCCGCCCGCAAGGCCCGCGAACTGACGCGGCGCAAGGGGGTGTTGGACATTTCCTCGCTGCCCGGCAAGCTGGCTGACTGCCAGGAGCGCGATCCGGCGAAGTCCGAACTCTTCCTGGTGGAGGGCGACTCCGCAGGTGGTTCCGCGAAGCAGGGGCGTGACCGCAAGTTCCAGGCAATTCTGCCGCTCAAGGGCAAGATCCTCAACGTGGAGCGCGCGCGGTTCGACAAGATGCTGGCCTCCGCCGAAATCGGCACGCTGATCACGGCGCTGGGCGCTGGCATCGGCCGGGGCGAGCCCGACCAGGGCGGGTTCGACCCCGCCAAGCTGCGCTACCACCGCATCGTCATCATGACGGACGCCGACGTGGATGGTTCGCATATCCGCACGCTGCTGCTCACCTTCTTCTACCGGCAGATGCCCCAGCTCATCGAGCAGGGTTATCTTTACATCGCGCAGCCGCCGCTCTACCGCGCCAAGCGTGGCAACGACCAGCGTTACCTGAAGGACGATGACGCGCTGGAAGCTTTCCTGCTGGAGCGCGCCTTGGGCGAGGCGACTCTTACCTCCGGCGGTGTTCCGCTGACGGGAGAGGCGCTGAAGGCCGAGACACCCTGGATCGGCCAAGTGGTGCATCGGCTGAAGGCGCTGAGCAATTTGTTGCCGCTGGTGTATCTGGAGCAGATCGCCATTGCCGGGCTGTTCTCGCCGCCCGCTTTGGGCGATGCGGCCAAGGATTCGGCGCTGGTGGCGCGGCTGAACGCGCTTTCCCATCCCACCGAGCGGGGCTGGGTCGTCACCTCCGATGCCGCCGGCATCACGCTGGGCCGCACCGTGCGCGGCGTGGCAGAGCGCTACCATCTGGATGCCGCCAGCCTGCGTACCGCCGAGGCGCGGTATCTGGCCGAGCGTGCGCCGCGTCTGGCGGAGTTGTTCGGCGAGGAGGCGACTTTGGCCATCGACGGTGTGCCGAAGCCCGTGCATGGCCCGGCCGGAATGTGGGATGCGCTGCTGGCCTATGGCCGCCGGGGCCTGACCATCAGCCGCTTCAAAGGTCTGGGCGAGATGAACCCGGAGGAGCTGTGGGCCACCACGCTCGATCCGTCCGCTCGCCGCCTGTTGCAGGTGAAGATCTCGGATGGCGAGGACACCAACCAGATCTTCTCGACGTTGATGGGCGATATCGTCGAGCCGCGCCGCGACTTCATCGTGACCAACGCGCTGAAGGTGGCGAATCTCGACGCTTAAGGAAAACTTATAAAAGTTTTTTTGGGTGCCGCCTTTTTTACAAAAAAAGGCGGCATTTTCTTTGCAGTTTTTTAAAGCTTCGCGGCGAGCTTGCGGAAGGAACCGTCGTCGAAGTCGCGCGGGATGATGTGGATGGGGCAGGAGACGAAGCGCTCCAGCGTGGCGGCGGTTTCCTCGGGCAGCACAGGCGATTCCTCGCTTTCGCTCAGCACCACGGCGGCCACGTTCACCCCATGCGAAGCCAGAAACGCCCCGGTGGTGATGGTATGGCTGATGGTGCCCAGATACGTCCCCGCGACCAAGATGACCGGGAGCTTCAGCGCCACGATGAGGTCGATGATCAGGTGGTTGTCGTTCACCGGCACGGCGGCGCCGCCCACGCCCTCGATGAGCAGCGTGCCGCGCGCGGCGGTCATCGCCGTCTGGCAGAAGGTCACCACGTCGTTGAACACGATGCGCTTGCCCTCGCGCACGGCGGCCATGTCCGGCGAGAGCGGGGCGGTAAAGCGCCAGGGGCTGACGGTGGCGACATTCAGCGGCGTGACGGGGCGGCCCATGGCCTCCAGCAGCATGGCGGTGTCGGTTCCGGCGTTATCAGCCGGGTCGTAGCCGGAGAGGATGGGCTTGATCGCCGCGAAATCCCGCTTCAACTCGCGTCCGGCGCGAATCAGGCCGGACGTAACATAGGTCTTCCCGACCCCGGTGCCGGTGCCGGTGATGAAATAGCTTGCCATAGTCGTCCTTTTGCCTCTCTTGAAGCATGGGATTAACCTGCCCTGCAATCGAGAGATGGAGACGAACGGTGCCTGAAAGCCATATTGCCACAAAACCGCGCTGGACGCGCGCGGATGTAGCCGCCTTGCTGGCGCTGCCGTTCCCGGAACTGCTCTACCGCGCCATGACCGTGCACCGCGAGCATTTCGACCCGACTCGAATCCAGATTTCCACCCTGCTCTCGATCAAGACCGGCGGTTGCCCCGAGGATTGCGGCTACTGCCCGCAGGCCGCCGAGTACGAGACTGGCACCAAGGCGAACAAGCTGATGGCCGTGGAAGCGGTGCTGGAGCAGGCGCGCGCGGCCAAGGAGAAGGGGGCGGCGCGCTTCTGCATGGGCGCCGCTTGGCGCAGCCCCAAGGAACATGACCTTGAGGCCGTGTGCAGCATGGTCTCTGGCGTGAAGGCGCTGGGGCTGGAAACCTGCGTGACGCTGGGCATGCTCGACCGCGAGCAGAGCGCCAAGCTCAAGGATGCCGGGCTGGATTACTACAACCACAACCTCGACACCTCGCCCGAGTATTACGGCAAGGTGATCACCACCCGCACCTATCAGGACCGGCTGGACACGCTGGAAGCCGTGCGCGATGCGGGTATCAATATCTGCTGCGGCGGCATTGTCGGCATGGGCGAGGATGAGACCGACCGCGCCGGGCTGATCGCCACGCTGGCCAGCCTGCCGGAAGCCCCGGAATCCGTGCCCATCAACGCCCTGGTGGCGGTGGAAGGCACGCCGCTGGCCAAGGCCGAGAAGATTGAGCCGATCGACTTCGTGCGCGTGGTGGCGGCGGCGCGCATCACCATGCCCAAGAGCTATGTGCGGCTTTCCGCCGGGCGCGAGGCGATGACCGACGAAGCCCAGGCGCTGTGCTTCCTGGCGGGCGCGAACTCGATCTTCCACGGCGAGAAGCTGCTGACGACCAAGAACGCCACCGTGAATCACGACGAGGCGCTGTTCGCCAAGCTGGGGCTGCAACCCGAGGCATGAGCTGGCTTGAGACGGGCTGGCGGCATGTCTGGCTGCCTTACGCCCAGATGCAGACAGCCCCCCTGCCGCTGCCCGCGGTGCGGACCGAGGGCAGCAGGATTCACTTGGAAGATGGCCGCGTACTTATCGACGGCATCGCCTCCTGGTGGACGGCCTGCCACGGCTATAACCACCCGCATATCGTCGCGGCGGTGGCCGAGCAGCTGGGGCGCATGCCGCATGTGATGTTCGGTGGATTGGGGCATGAACCGGCGTATCGGCTGGCCACGCGCCTCGCCGCACTTATGCCGGGCTCGCTGAACCGGGTGTTCTTCACCGACTCGGGCTCCGTGGCGGTGGAGGTGGCGATCAAGATTGCCGTGCAGTCCCGCCTCAACCGGGGCGAGCGCGGGCGGACGAAGATCCTGGCCTTCACCGGCGGCTATCATGGCGACACGCTGGGCACGATGGCGATCTGCGACCCAGAGGAGGGGATGCACTCGATGTTCTCCGGGCTGTTGCCAGAACAGCCCGTGGTGCCGCTGCCACGTGATCCGGCCAGTATCGCGGGCTTCGAGTCCTTCCTGGAGCAGCATCACAAAACCCTGGCGGCGATCATCGTGGAGCCGCTGGTGCAGGGCGCGGGCGGCATGGTGCTGCACGAGCCGGAGGTCCTGCGCCGCCTGAGCAAAGCCGCCGACCATTACGGGCTGACGCTGATCTTCGACGAGATCTTCACCGGCTTCGGCCGCACCGGCACCATGTTCGCCTATGAGCGGGCGGGCGTTACCCCGGATATCGTCACCCTCTCCAAGGCGCTTACAGGCGGCACTTGCCCGCTCGCCGCCACCATCGCCACCGACGAGCTGTTCGAAGCGTTCCTGTCCGGCAGCCCGATGACCGCGCTGATGCACGGCCCGACTTTCATGGCCAATCCGCTGGGCTGTGCGGCGGCCAATGCCTCGCTCGATTTGTTCGAGACCGAGCCGCGTTTGGAGCAGGTCGCGGCCATCTCGGCACAACTCAAGCGGGAGCTTGAGCCTTACCGCACCCTGCCGGGTGTTCGGGATGTGCGCGTGTTGGGGGCCATTGGCGTGGTGGAGCTGGAGCGCATCGAGAACCCGGCCGCCTTGCGCCAAGCGCTGGTGAAGCAAGGGGTTTGGATACGGCCTTTTCGCAATATCCTCTATCTCACCCCGGCATTCACGGTCTCGCCGGAGGAGCTTTCCACGCTGACGCAGGCCATAGGTACCGTGCTGGCAGCTTGACCCGGCCTCGCTTGAGCCGCAACCTGGGCGGGAAATGCCGTTTCCCGCCCATGAAATCCTCCGCCCCGATTCCCCGGTAAAGCCCGCCTGGAGCTTGTTCGACACCGGCTGGTACCTGCACCGCTACGCCGATGCCCGGGCCGTCTGCGCGGGCAAGCCCGCCGAGGCGGCGCTGGACTATTATCTGCGCATCGGCGTGCGGCTGGGCCACAGCCCCAGCCCGGTGTTCGACGAACTCTACTACCTCGCGGAGAACCCGGACATCGCCGAACTGGTGCGCCGGGGCGCCTATTCCTCGGGGTTCGATCATTTCTGCCAGCACGGGCATCGCGGCGTCTCCCCGCACTGGTTGTTCAACGATGCGCTCTACGCGGATTTGTACGAGGACATGACCCTCGAGATCCTCGACGCGCATGGCTGTTACGGGCGCTACGACCATTATCTGCGCTCCGGCCAGCGCGAGCGGCGCATGGGGCATTTCCTGTTCGACGGGATGTTCTACCGCGAGCGCGCGCTGGAGGCCGGGATCACGGAAAGGGAGATCGACGGGCCGGGGCCGTATGCGCATTTCCTCGCCACGCTCGGCGGCGGCGGGGATGAGCTGGCAACCTCGACCTATTTCGACCCCGCCTGGTATGTGGAGCATCATCCGGGCGCCAAGGCGGAGATTTTGCGCGGGCGCTATAGTGCCGCCATCCAGCACTACCTTACCAACACGGCGCCTGAAGCGTTCGACCCGGTTCCGCAATTCTCCGAGCGCTTCTACCGGCGCCGCTACCCGGACATTGCGTCAGCCATAGAGGCTGGGTTGTACCGCAACGCCTATCAGCAATTCGTGCAATATGGCTGTTTTGAGCTGCGTCAGCCGTCGCCGGATATCGACCTCGCCTATTACCGCGACATGCATGAGCGCGTTCGCAACGATCTGAACGCGGGCGTGGTGCGCGATGCCTTCGCGCATCTGCGGCTGATCGGCCTGAAGGAAGACATGGCCTATTGCCCGCCAGAGGCTCCGCCCGCATTGGACGAGGCTGGCACACGCGAGGCGTTTCTGAAAAAGGCCAGGGCGGATCTGGCGATCTTCGCGCGCCAGGGGCTTGATTTTGGTTTCGGGGGCGTGCCGGAGGTGAGCGTGATCCTCGTCGCGCATAATCGCTTTGAGCTGACGATGCGCACCCTTGCCTCGCTACGGCGGAATTTTGCGGGGGCCATCGAACTGATCCTCGTCGATAACGCTTCCACCGACGATACGCGCCGGATTGGCACTTACGTGCGCGGGACGAGGCTTTTGCGCAGCGAGCAGAATCTTGGTTTCCTCCGCGCGGCCAATCTGGGGCTCGCGCATGCCACCGCCCCGGCGCTGCTGTATCTGAATAACGATGTTGAGCTGGGCTTCGGCGCTGTGGCCTCTGCGCTGCGGCGTTTGAACAGTGCCGGGGAGATCGGCGCGGTGGGGGCAAAAATCGTGCGCAGCAATGGGCTGTTGCAGGAGGCAGGGTCGATCATCTGGAACGAGGGCACGGCGGTGGGCTATCTGCGCGATGCCCCGCCGCTGACGCCAGAGGCGAATTTTGTACGTGATGTCGATTACTGCTCCGCCGTGTTCCTGCTCTGCCGCACCGCGCTGGTGAAAGGGCTTGGCGGGTTCGATGAGGATTTTACTCCCGCCTATTACGAGGATGCCGATTTGTGTGTGCGGCTCATCGGGGCCGGCTACCGCGTGGTGTACGATCCGGCGGTGACGCTGGAGCATATGGAGTTCGGCAGCGCACCCACCACCGAGGTCTCGATGGCGCTGATGCGAAGGGGGCGGCGAATCTTCCGCGACAAGCATAAGGCGTTTCTGCAGAGCCAGTATGCGCCCGGTCCGCAAAACCTCATCCCCGCGCGCAGCCGTGGCCAAAAACCGCGTGTGTTGTTTATCGAGGATACCGTGCCGCTGCGCCGCCTCGGCTCGGGCTTCGTGCGCTCCAACGACATTGTCCACGCCATCGAAGCCGCGGGGTATGAGGTGCATGTCTTTCCCATCAACGGCGCGCCCTATGATTACATGAGCCTGTATGGCGAACTGCCGGAGACCGTGGAGGTGCTGGTGGGGCAGGACTTCATGACCCTGCCGGACTTCCTGGCCGAGCGGCGCGAGGTATACGATCTGCTCTGGGTGGCGCGGACGCATAATCTGGACCGTGTGCTGCCGCTGCTGGAGCAGGCGAAGATCAGCGCGCCGATCATCCTGGATACCGAGGCCATTGCCAGCGCCCGCGATGCTTTGCGCTTCCAGGCGTTTGATTTCACCGAGGCGTTCGCGGCGGAGTTTGCCAGCGCCGGGGTGGCGGCGATGGTGCTGGCCGTGAATGAGCGCGAAGCTGGGCTGCTGGCGGCCTCGGGGCTGGCGGTGAATGTGGCGGTGCTGGGTACGGTGCGCCGCCCCGCTCCCACGCCGCGCGGCTTTGCCGAGCGGGGCGGGCTGTTGTTCGTCGGCGCCGTGCATCAGGCGGACAGCCCGAATCTCGATGCGTTGCGCTGGTATGTGGAGGAGATTTACCCGGCGCTGGCCGAGATCATGGGTGAAGTGCCGGTGCTGCATGTGGCCGGGCATGTGGCGCGCGGGGTGGGGCTGGAGGGTATCGCCGAGCGTCCAGGCATCGTCTGGCATGGCGAGCTGGACGATCTGACCCGGCTCTACGATGAAGCGCGTCTGTTCATCGCCCCCACGCGCTTTGCCGCTGGGACGCCATACAAGATTTACGAGGCCGCTGGATTCGGTCTGCCCTGCGTGGTGACGCCGTTGCTCGCCGCACAGCTCGGCTGGGCGGATGGCCGGGAACTACTGGCGGCCAATGATCCGCGCGGTTTCGCGCAGCAGATAGCCCGGCTGTACCGGGACGAAGCCCTGTGGACCGCGCTGCGGCACAACGCCCTGGCCAAGTTGGCGCGTGAACACCGGCCGGAGGATTTCGCCGCGCGGGTGGGGGAGATTTTGGCGGTGGTGCGGGGCTAGCCAGTAACTGGCATCCGCCCCGGCTGGCGCAGGCGGTAGGCCAGTGCCTCGGCGATATGCGGCTTCTGCACGATTTCGCTTCCGGCGAGGTCGGCGATGCTGCGCCCCACGCGCATGGCGCGGGTGAAGCCGCGTGCCGAGAGCCGCAGCTTGCCCGCCGCATGTTCCAGAAACGCCTTGGCTTCGGGTGAAAGTTCGATCAGCTCGCCCCCGGCCTCGGCATTGCAGGTGGGACCATCCTCACCATAACGCGCTCGCGCCATGGCGCGAGCGGCGGCGATGCGCTCGGCCACCACGGCGCTGGACTCGCCTTGTGGCGCCCAGGCCAGCTCCTTGGGCGAGAGCGGGGTGATCTCGATGACGATGTCCATGCGGTCGAGCAGCGGGCCGGAGAGCTTGCCCTGGTAATCCTCGCCGCAGCGCGGGGCGCGGCCGCATTCGCGCGAGCCATCGCCGAGGTAACCGCAGCGGCACGGGTTCATCGCCGCCACGAGCTGGAAGCGCGCGGGGTAGGTGATGTGCGCGCTGGCGCGGGAGACGGTGGTTTGCCCCGCCTCCAGCGGCTGGCGTAGGGCTTCCAGCGTGGCGCGGGGGAATTCGGGCATTTCATCCAGAAACAGCACGCCGCGATGCGCGAGCGAGACCTCGCCCGGCTTGGCCCGGTTCCCCCCGCCCGCGATGGCCGCCTGGCTGGCGGAATGATGCGGCTCGCGGAAGGGCGGGCGGGTAATGAGCTGGCCGTCGCGCAGCATCCCGGCCACGGAATGCACCATACTCACCTCCAGCGCCTCTCTGGGGGTGAGGTCCGGCAGCAGCCCCGGCAGCCGCGCCGCCAGCATGGATTTGCCGCCACCGGGCGGGCCGATCATCAGCAGATTATGTCCTCCAGCCGCCGACACCTCCAGCGCGCGGCGGGCGGTTTCCATGCCGCGCACATCGGCGAGGTCCAGCACCGGCCCGCCGCCGCCAAGCTGGCCGGGGGGCGGGGCGGGGATGAGCTGCGTACCCCGGAAATGGTTGATCAGGCTGAGTAGGTCGGGCGCGGCGACGAGGTTGATCTCCCCGGCCCAGCCCGCCTCGGCCCCCTGCGCCGCCGGGCAGACCAGCCCCCACTCCCGCCGCGACGCCGAGATGGCGGCGGGCAGTACGCCCGCCACGGGGTTGATCCGGCCATCCAGCGACAGTTCGCCCAGGGCGGCGCAGCCGGCGAGTTCCTCGGCGGGCAGCACATCCATGGCGGCGAGCACGGCCAGCGCTATGGGCAGGTCGAAATGGCTGCCCTCCTTGACCATGTCGGCGGGGGCGAGGTTGACCAGCACGCGCTTCGGCGGAAGCGACAGCCCCATGGCGGTGAGGGCCGCGCGCACGCGCTCCCGCGCCTCGCCCACGGCTTTGTCCGGCAACCCGACCATGAGGAATCCTGGCAGCCCGGCGCTGATCTGCACCTGTACCTCGACGCGCTGAGCCTCGATGCCGGAGAAAGCGAAGCTGTTGACGCGTGCGATTGCCATTAACCTGCCTGCAATAGTTGCCGACAGGTTAAGTGTGCAATTTATAGTTGTCTAGCTGCGCTTCACCGCGAACGGACCGCTGGCCTGGCAGGTTGGCATCATCTCGATCTTGTTGATGTTCATGTGCTTGGGCAGCGCCACGATCCAGGATGCTGCCTCGGCGATATCCTCCGGCGTGAGCGGCGTGGTGCCGGTGTAAACCGCCGCCGCCTTCGCCTCATCGCCATGGAAGCGCACCTGGGAGAATTCCGAGCCGCCGCATAGCCCGGGCTCGATATCTGTGACGCGGATGTTCTTGCCCACGAGGTCCGCGCGCAGGTTCAGCGAGAACTGGCGCACGAAAGCCTTCGTCGCGCCGTACACATGCCCGCCCGGATAGGGGTACTCGCCCGCCACGGAGCCGAGGTTGAGGATCACGCCATCATCGCGCTCGACCATGCCGGGCAGGATGGCGCGGGTGACATGCACCAGCCCGGTGACATTGGTGGCGATCATCGTGTCCCACTCTTCGAGGTCGGCTTCCCAGGCGGGGGAAAGGCCGAGGGCGAGGCCAGCATTGTTCACCAGCACGTCGATGCGCCGCCAGGCTTCCGGCAGGCGCTCCACGAACCCGGCGACGGATTTGGTGTCGGTCACGTCCAGCTCCACGGGGAGCAGCTTGTCGCCCAGCTCCTTGGCCAGCGCCTCCAGCCGCTCCACGCGCCGCCCGGTGGCGATGACGCGGTGGCCGTCTTTGACGAAACGCCGCGCAATGGCCGCACCGAACCCGGCGGTCGCGCCGGTTACCAGAATTGTCTTCATTATTTCCTCACCCCAGATTTGCACGCGTGAAATCCACGGCAATCTCAGCGCCATTCAGCAGCACCCGGCTTTCGCGCGGGGGCGCCTTGGCGATGACATGGCCGCGCCGGATAACATAGAGACGCTCGGCGGAAATGCGAATCGCTTCGAACGCGTCGGCCGCTTGCAGCACCACGAGATTCGCATCGCATCCAGGCGCGATGCCGTAATTCTGCAAGCCGAGAATTTTCGCCGGCGCCTCGGTCACGGCGGCGAAACAGGCTTTGATATCCGCCTGGGAGGTAAGCTGGCCGACATGCAGCCCCATGCTGGCCACCTCCAGCATGTCGTGGCTACCGAAGGAGTACCAGGGGTCCATCACGCAATCATGCCCGAAGGCCACGTTCACCCCCGCTGCCAGCAGCTCCTTCACCCGCGTCATGCCCCGGCGCTTGGGGTAGGTGTCGTGCCGGCCTTGGAGCGTGATGTTGATGAGCGGGTTGGCAATGGCTCCCACACCGGCCTCGGCGATGAGTGGAATTAGTTTGCTCACATAGTAGTTATCCATGGAGTGCATGGAGGTGAGGTGCGAGCCCGCCACGCGCCCCTGCATGCCGTGGCGCACGGTTTCCGCCGCCAGGGTCTCGATATGGCGCGAGAGCGGGTCGTCGGTTTCATCGCAATGCATGTCCACGCGCGTGCCCCGGTCGGCGGCGATGCGCATCAGCGCCTTCACGCTCTCCGCGCCGTCTTCCATGGTGCGCTCGAAATGCGGGATGCCGCCGATCACGTCCACGCCCATGTCCAGCGCGCGTTGCAGGTTGATGGCGGAGTTGGCGTAACGGAGATAACCATCCTGCGGGAAGGCGACGAGCTGGATGTCCAGATAATCGCGCATGTCGCGGCGTAGCTTGGTCAGCGCCTCCACGGCCAGCAGCCGGTCGTCGCAGATGTCGACATGGCTGCGGATGGCCAGCGTGCCGCGCGCGATGGACCACAGGCACAGCTTCTTGGCGCGCTCGTAAATCGCCTCGACGGTGAGATGCGGCTTCAGCTCGCCCCAGAGGGCGATGCCCTCCAGCAGCGTGCCTGACTCGTTCAGGCGCGGCAGGCCGAGGGAGAGGGTGGAGTCCATATGCACATGCGCGTCGGCGAAAGGCGGGGTGACGAGGCGGCCCGTTGCGTCGATGACCTGCCCGGCCTCGGCGGCGAGGTTTGGCTCGGCGGCGGTGATTTTGCCGCCCTTGATGCCGATATCGATATTGGTGCGCCCGTCCGGCAGGGTGGCCCCGCGGATGATCATGTCGAGCATCGTTTGTCCCTCTCGCTGTCTCGCCGCCCAGCATGGCTTCAGCCCTGTTGCCGCGCAAGCCGCACATGGGTACACCGGAACCATGCGCGCCCTTGTTCTTCTGGCTGTTTTGCCTCTCGCCGCTTGCTCCCTTCCGGGGCGGGAAACCCTGGCGCCGAACCCGGTCGCGCCGCAGGCGAGCGAGATCGCCGCGACGGACGCCTTCACCGGGCGCATCCCGCTGGTGACGATCCAGCCCGGCACTACCGATTTCGCGGCCCCGTTGAAGAGTGCGGTGGCGCAGGCGCTGGCGATCAAGCCGCAAGCGGCGTTCGAGGTCACGGCCCAGGCGCCGCAGGGGATCGCCCCCGACGATGCGGTGACCTTCCTGCAAAACCTCGCCCCGCTGGCCAGCATCGTGGCGCAGTCCATCCGCGCTGACGGTGTTGCCGCCGACCGCGTCACCCTCGCCGCCCGCACTGGGGGGCAGGCGCCCGTCATCCTCGTTTACGTGAAATAAAGGCCGAATGCTCCCGTCCTCTCTGCTGATGCCGGTGATGCGCCGGCTGGACCCGGAAACCGCGCATAACCTCACCATCAAGGCGCTGCGCCTGGGTCTCGCCGGGGCGGATACCACGCCCGACGACCCGATCCTGGAAACCCGCGCCTTTGGCCGCACGCTGAAGAACCCCATCGGCCTCGCCGCGGGATTCGACAAGAACGCCGCCGCCGTGAACGGGCTGGCGCGGTTGGGCTTTGGCTTCGTCGAGGCCGGGACAGTCACGCCCCGCCCGCAGCCGGGCAATCCGCGCCCGCGTTTGTTCCGCCTCACCGAGGATCAGGCGGTGATCAACCGCATGGGCTTCAATAACGAGGGACTCGCCATGTTCCTTGAAAATCTCCAGCAGGCGGACAGGCGGCGCGTGGTGCTGGGCGCCAATGTTGGCATCAACAAAGAGGGGGCGGACCCGGAGCGCGACTATCCGGCGCTGGTGAGCGCGGTGGCGCCCCATGCCGACTACATCACCATCAACATCTCCTCGCCCAACACGCCCGGCCTGCGCGATTTGCAGTCCGAGCAGCGCCTGGCCTCCATTCTCTCGGGCATTTCCTCGCCCAAGCCGGTTTATGTGAAGATCGCGCCGGACCTCTCCGAGGACGGGCTGGAGGCGGTGATCTCGGTGGCCGTGCAGCATGGGGTGACGGGGCTGATCATCTCCAACACCACCATCGCCCGGCCCGATACGCTGAAAAGCCCGCTCAAGCGCGAGGCGGGCGGGCTTTCCGGCGCGCCGCTTTTTGGGCCTTCCACCGCCATGCTGGCCCGCGCCTATAAGCTGGCTGGCGGGCGGCTGCTGTTCATTGGGGCGGGCGGTGTTTCCACGCCCGAGCAGGCGCTGGCGAAAATTCTTGCCGGCGCATCCCTGGTGCAGCTTTACTCCGGCTTCGCCTATCAGGGCCCGGCGCTGCTTCCGCGCCTCAAGGCGGGGCTGGCGGCGCTGCTGCGTCAGCGCGGCTTTGCCAATGTGGCGCAGGCTGTAGGAGCTGGAGCATGAGCGGATTCGGCGCGCTGGCGGAAAACTACGATGGCTTCATCATCGACCTCTGGGGCGTGGTGCATAATGGCGTGCAGCTTTTCCCCGGTGTGCTGGAGTGCCTGACGAAGCTGCGCGCGGCGGGCAAGCGCGTGGTGTTCCTCACCAACGCGCCGCGCCGCCCGCATGGCATCGCGCAGACGCTGGCGAATATGGGCGTCACGCCAGACCTGTATAACGGCATCATGTCCAGCGGCGAGGCAGTTTATCTGGGCCTGCGCGACCGGACGGATGAGTTTGCGCAGCTGGGCCGGCGGTTCTACCATCTTGGCCCGGAGCGCGACCGCAATGTGTTCGACACGCTGCACGACTACGAGGAAGCGGGTGACCCGGCGGCGGCGGATTTCCTGCTCAATACCGGGCCGGATGACGATCTCGGCCCGCAGGACCCGGAGCTGTACCGCCCGGTGTTGGACGCCGCACTTCGGGCTGGTCTGCCAATGATCTGCGCGAACCCCGACCTTGAGGTGTCCAAGGATGGCGAGCTGGTGATCTGCGCCGGGCTGCTGGCGCAGATTTACAAGGGCGATGGCGGCGAGGTGATCGAGCGCGGCAAGCCGGACCCGGCCATCTATGTGCCGGTAATGGCCATGCTGGGCACGAAGCGGGAGCGGACCCTGGCCATTGGCGACTCGCTGCGCACGGACATCACCGGCGCCGCGCGGGTGGGGGTCGATGCGCTCTGGGTGCTCTCGGGGATTCACGCTCTGCACCCGGAGGCCGCGCCCGGTGAGGCGGCGGCGAATGGTCTCTCGCCCAAGGCGATTCTGCCGGATTTGAGCTGGTAAGGGGCGGCAGTTAAGGCGCTGGGCACCCAAGCCCGCACATATTTCGGGGGCTTAGAGAGCGGGTGCCGAATGCCAAAGACCAGGATCTTTAATCTCAGCCTGCACCGCAGTGGGACGCAGAGCTTCGCGGATTTCTGCCAACGCAACGGGCTGAAAACGCTGCACTGGCCCGGCATTGGGTTCGATCTGATCTGCCGGCCGGCACTGGAGACGGTCGATAGCGAGTATGTCTGGTACCAGTACAGCAAGATCATCGGCGGGTTCGACGCGGTGGCCGACATCCCCGCGCCGGTGGTCTTCCGCGAGGCGATGACCAACTACCCCGACGCCAAGTTCGTCCTCATCCTCCGTGAGCCTGCCGAGTGGGTCAAATCAGTCAGGCAGCACGTCAACCAGCGCGAAATGGATGTGCTGGAGAAGATGCAGTACTGGACCGCCTACGGGAAGAATTTTGGCGATTATCTCACACTTGGCGATGCCGAGCTGGAGGCGTTGTACCGGCGCTTTGCGCAGATGGTGACGGACTACGCCAGGCGGCGGAATGTGGCGCTGGGTATTTTCGATCTCTCCGACCCAGAGCTTGGCCAGAAACTGGGTGCGTTTCTGGAGGTGGAGGGACAAAAATCCTTCAATCTTGTCGACATCACCAAGCCCGGGAAGGCTTAACGCAAAACGGCGGGGAAAACCCCGCCGTTTTTATTGCGTCCTGATATGCCGCTCTTAAACTAGCCGGGACTGCCTTACCGCCGCGGCGATGAAGCCCTTGAACAGCGGGTGCGGGTCGAATGGCTTGGATTTCAGCTCCGGGTGGTACTGCACGCCGATGAACCAGGGGTGATCCGGGTACTCGACGATTTCCGGCAGCACGCCATCGGGCGAGAGGCCGGAGAAGCGCAGGCCCGTGGCTTCCAGCTCGTCGCGGTAATGGATGTTCACCTCGAAGCGGTGGCGGTGGCGCTCGGAGATCGTCGCGGCACCTTCATACACTTCGCGCACCAGCGAACCCTCCACCAGTGCGGCGGGGAAGGCGCCCAGGCGCATGGTGCCCCCAAGATCGCCACCCTCACGGCGGCGCTCGATCTCGTTGCCGCGCGCCCATTCGGTCAGCAGGCCAACAATGGGGGTGTCGCACGGGCCGAACTCGGTGGAGGAGGCTTCCGGCATACCGGCCAGGTTCCGCGCGGCCTCGATCACCGCCATCTGCATGCCGAAGCAGATGCCGAGGAACGGCACCTTATGCTCGCGGGCGAAGCGCACGGCTTCGATCTTGCCCATCGCGCCGCGCTCGCCAAAGCCGCCCGGCACCAGAATGCCATGCACGCCCTCGAGCTGCTCGATGGTGTCGGGCTGCTCGAAGATCTCGGCATCCACCCATTCCAGCTTCACCTTCACCTTATTGGCGATGCCGCCATGGGCGAGCGCCTCGGCCAGGGATTTATAGCTGTCCAGCAGGTTGATGTACTTGCCGACCACGGCGATGCGCACCTCGCCCTCCGGGTGGCGCACGGTGTCCACGATGCGCTGCCAGTGGGTGAGATTCGGCTCGACATCGAAGGGGAGGCCGAAATGGCGCAGCACTTCGCGGTCCATCCCCGCCTCGTGGTAGGAGATGGGCACGGCGTAGATGGTGTCGATATCCAGCGCGGGCACCACGGCCTCGGCGCGGACATTGCAGAAGCTCGCGATCTTGCGGCGCTCGTTCTCGGGGATTTCCCGGTCGCAGCGGCAGATCAGCATGTTCGGCTGGATGCCGACATTCTGCAGCTCCTTCACGGAGTGCTGGGTCGGCTTGGTCTTCAGCTCGCCGGCGGAGGGGATGTAGGGCACCAGCGTCAGGTGCACGAACATTGCGCGCTCGGCGGTCAGCTCGTTGCCGAGCTGGCGGATGGCTTCGAGGAAGGGCAGGGACTCGATATCGCCCACCGTGCCGCCGACCTCGACGAGCACGAAATCGAACTCGGAGGTACCGTGGACGATCACGTCCTTGATCGCATCGGTGATGTGCGGGATCACCTGCACGGTGGCACCCAGATAGTCGCCCCGGCGTTCCTTGGCGATCACGTCCGAATAGATGCGCCCGGTGGTGGCGTTGTCGGTCTTGGCCGCGGCAACGCCGGTGAAGCGCTCGTAATGGCCAAGGTCGAGGTCGGTCTCGGCGCCGTCATCGGTGACGAACACCTCGCCGTGCTGGTACGGGCTCATGGTGCCCGGGTCCACGTTGAGATAGGGGTCCAGCTTGCGCAGCCGCACGGAATAGCCACGCGCCTGAAGCAGCGCGCCGAGGGCTGCCGAGGCGATGCCCTTGCCGAGCGAAGACACCACGCCGCCGGTGATGAAAACAAACCGCGTCATGGAATCCAACCTTACACGAGTCGTTGAGAAAACGGGAGGGGGGAGACGCGCGTTTACTGCGCGCCGCCCGGAGCGGGGGCTGCCGGGGCGCTCGGCGCGCTAGGTGCGGGCAGGGCGTCGGCCGGGGTGGAGGGCAGGGAGCTGGGCAGAGGCGCGGTTGTGGGTGCCGCGGGGGCGGGCACGGCCGGGACGCTCTGCGCCGGAGTGTTGAGGATGGCGGCGTTGTTGTTCACCGCACTGCCCTTATACAGCAGGGCCAGCGCCAGAGAGAGCGCGAAGAACAGCGTGCCCAGGATCGCGGTGGCGCGGGTGAGTAGGTTGGCGGTGCCGCGCCCGGTCATGAAGCTGCCCATGCCCTGGCCGCCGCCCAGGCCCAGACCGCCGCCCTCGCTGCGCTGGATCAGCACCACGCCGATCAGCGCGATGGTCACGAAGACGTGCAGGACGAGGAGGACTTTAATCATTTTGGGGCCTGGGTGAAAAAGGTTTCGCGGCTTCTAAAGCGCTACAGCCAATAGTTCAACCGCGTGCGCTGCATGTGGCGTGGTTCAGCCGCGCGGGGCCGCCCCAGCGATGGCCAGCAGGTCCTCGGCCTTCAGGCTCGCCCCGCCCACCAGCGCGCCGCCCACCTCGGGCAGGGCCAGCAGGCTGGCGGCGTTGCTGGGCTTCACCGAGCCGCCGTACAGGATCAGCAGACCCTTGCCGGTCTCGCCCAGCTTTTCCACCAATGCGGCACGGATGGCGGCGTGCATGGCTGCCACGTCGTCCTCGGTGGGCGTGCGGCCGGTGCCGATGGCCCAGACCGGCTCATAGGCCACGACCCCGGCGAAGCCTGCCGGCAGGCTGTGGGCGAGCTGCTGGCGCACCACGTTCTCGGCCTCACCGGCATCGCGCTGTTCCTCGGTCTCACCGACGCAGACAATCGGGGTCAGCCCCGCCGCGGTGGCCGCCACGGCCTTGCCGGCGACGATGGCGTTGGTCTCGCCATGGTCCAGCCGGCGCTCGGAATGGCCGACGATGACATAGCTCGCCCCGGCTTCGGCCAGCGCGGAGGCCGAGATGTCGCCGGTGTGAGCGCCGTGCGGGTTGGCGTGGCAATCCTGCCCGCCAACGGTGATGCCGGACCCGGCCAGGGCGGTGGCGAAACGGTCGATGAGGGTGAAGGGCGGGCAGATCAGCAGGCGGGTATGCAGCGTGGCGGCGCGCACCGCCTGGGCATAGCCCGCGACATCGGCCAGCCGCCCGTTCATCTTCCAGTTGCCTGCAATCAGTTGCCGCATGTCATGGTCTCCCTGTTCAGCCCGTAATGTTATGGCGCGGTCCCGGCAGATCCGCGCTCGTTGCATCCGTTATTTGCCGAGTCCCAGGGGTCTAGCTATAGAGGCGGCGGTTTTGGGTAAAGAGAGCCGATGCTGGTCTGGGTCCGTAAAATTATGAGCAACTGGGTGGCGCGGGGGTTTTTCGGCCTTCTTGTCGTCCTCTTCCTGCTTTGGGGCATCTCCAACGTGTTCACGCTGGCAGGCGGAAGTACCGCCGTGGCGCGTGTCGCGGGTAAGCCGGTGGATATCTCGGCGGTGCAGGCGGCGTATCAGGCGCTGCTGACCCAGGCGGCGCAGAACGGCCAGCCCCAGCCGGATGCGGCCACGCGCCAGCAGATTGCCGAACAGGCCCTGGCCCAGGTGCTGCGCAAGCAGGTGCTGGAGCAGGAGGCGGGGCGGCTGGGTATCGCGGTGCCGGATTCGGCCATCCGCCAGATGCTGGACCAGATCCCCGCCTTCCAGACCAACGGCGTGTTCGACAAGGCGAAATTCGCCCAGGTACTGCAACAGAATAATAGCTCGCCGGACCAGTTCATCGCCGATGTGCGCCATGATCTGAGCGACCGCCAGCTGCTCGGCCCGATCATGGCCGGGGTGACGGCGCCCGATGCGCTGCTCAAGCCGATCTTCTCCGCCATGGCGGAGCAGCGCTTCGCCAGCACGGTGCAGATCCCCGTCGCCACGCAGCCGCTCCCGGCCTCCCCCGATGACGCCACGCTGCAACGCTTCTGGCGCAACCACCCGGACCAGTTCACCGCGCCCGAGTACCGCAAGGTCAAGCTGGTGATCCTCTCCCCGGCGCTGCTGGCGCCCAGTGAACAGGTGCCTCAGGCCGATGTGGATGCCGCCATGGCTCATGCCGCCGGCACCGCGCCGAGCGTGCCGGAGCGCAGCGTGCAGGTGCTCTCGGTGGGCGACCTCGCCAGCTCCTCGCGCATCGAGGCGGCGTGGAAGAAGGGCAAGAGCTGGAGCGAGATCCAGGCCATGGCCAAGAGCTTCGGCGCCAGCGCCATCGAGCTTTCCAGCGCCACCCAGACGCAGATCCCCAACGCCAACCTCGCCGCCGCGGTGTTCGCCGCCGAGCCGGGCAAGGTGGTCGGGCCGATCGCGGGCGATACCGGCATGTATGTGTTCAAGGTGACGCAGACCGGCCAGAGCGGGCCGGACCAGGCCGCCCTGCGCGCTCAGGTGATGCAGCAATTGCAGTTGCAGAAGGCGCAGGCGGATGTCGCCCAGGATGTGGACGGGTTGCAGGACGCGCTGGCCGGGCAAACGCCGCTTGACCAGCTTCCGGCTAATCTCGGCCTCACCGCCGCCGAGGGCACGCTGGACGCCAACGGCAACACGCCGGACGGCACGCCCGCCCCGGTGCCGGGCGGGGACGCCCTGAAGGCCGCCGTGATCAAGGCCGCCTTCGCGGCGCATCAGGGCGACCCGGCGCAGCTCACCAATGGGCCCGATGGCAGCTATTTCGCGCTGACGGTCGATCAGGTGATCCCCCCGGCGCTCGCCCCCTTCGCGCAGGTGCGCGGCAAGGTGCTGAGCGCTTGGCTGGCCGACCAGCAGACCCGCGAGGCCGAGCAGAAGGCCGCCGACCTGCTTTACGCCGTGCAGCAGGGCCAGAAGCTCGACGCCCTGGCCGCCGCCAAGCATTACAGCGTGACCACCACCCCGGCCATTACCCGCAACGGCCCGCCGCCCGCCGGGATCGACACGCAGTTCGTCAATGTGATGTTCAGCCTCAAGCCAGGGCAGGCGACGATGGAGCAGACCGCCACGGGCTTCACCGTGGCCGTACTGAGCCAGGTGGTGGACCCGACGCCTGAGCAGGACCCCGCGGATTACGCCCAGCTCACGCAGGCGATGACAAAGCTCTTGCAGGAGGATATCGGTGAGAGCTTCCTTGACGGGCTGCAGCGGCGCGACAAGGTGTCTGTGAACCAGAAGCTGCTCTCGCAGTTGTATCAATAACGTTGGATAGAGAATGAACGCCGTTTCGCCAGACCGTTTCGAGAGTTTTCGCGCCGCCTACGACCAGGGACGCGGCGCGCTGGTCTGGCGGCACGGGATCGCCGACCTGCTCACCCCGGTAGCCGCCTTTCTCAAGGTGGCGCATGGCCAGCCTTATTCTTTCCTGCTGGAGAGCGTGGAAGGCGGCGCGGTGCGTGGGCGCTATTCCGTTATCGCCATGTCGCCAGACCTGATCTGGCGCTGCGAGCACGGCATCGCCTCGATCAACAGCGACGCCCAGACCAGCCCCGACGCCTTCACCCCCGTGGGCGAGGCGCCGCTGAAGAACCTGCGCGCACTGATCGCCCAGACGAAGCTGGACGTGCCCGAATGCCTGCCGCCCATGACCGGCGGGCTGCTGGGCTATCTGGGCTATGACATGGTGCGGCTAATGGAGGAGCTGCCGGCGCTTAAGCCGGATGTGCTGGAAATCCCCGACGCCGTGCTGGCCCGCCCTGGCGTGTTCATCATCTTCGACAGCGTGACCGACGAGATGACCATCGCCGCCCCGGTCTATCCGCGTGAGGGCGTTTCCGCCGCCGAGGCGTTCGCGAGCGCCGAAACCCGGCTGAACGACGTGGCGGTGGCGCTGGAGCGCCCGGTGCCGCAGCTCAAGGGCCGCCTGCTGGAGCCGTTGGAGCAGAGTTCCAACATGGAGAAGGAGGAGTTCCTCGGCGTCGTGGAGACGGCGAAGAACTATATCCGCGCGGGCGACGCCTTCCAGATCGTCCCCTCCCAGCGCTTCGAGGCCAGCTTCTCCCTGCCGCCCTTCGCGCTGTACCGCTCGCTCCGCCGCGTCAACCCGGCGCCGTTCCTGTTCTTCCTGGATTTCGGCAATTTCTGCGCCGTTGGTTCCAGCCCGGAGATCCTGGTGCGGCTGCGCGACGGCAAGGTGACGATCCGCCCGCTGGCCGGCACCCGCCGCCGTGGCGTGGACGCCGCGGAAGACCACGCGCTGGAAGAGGAGCTGCTGGCCGACCCGAAGGAGCGGGCCGAGCATCTGATGCTGCTCGACCTTGGGCGCAACGATGTCGGCCGTGTCGCCGAGATCGGCTCCGTGCGCGTGGTGGAGAGCTTCGTCATCGAGCGGTTCTCGCATGTGATGCACATTTCCTCGACCGTCGAGGGCAAGCTGCGCCCCGATCTCGACGCGTTGGACGCGTTGATCGCGGGTTTCCCCGCTGGTACGCTCTCGGGCGCTCCGAAGGTGCGGGCGATGGAGATCATCGAGGAACTGGAACCTTCCCGCCGGGGGCTGTATGCTGGGTGCATCGGCTATTTCGCCGCCAACGGCACGATGGACACCTGCATCGGCCTGCGTACGGCGGTGCTGAAGGATGGCAAGATGTACGTGCAGGCCGGTGTCGGCGTGGTCGCCGACTCGGATGCCGAGGCCGAATATGCCGAATCCGTGCAAAAGGCGCGGGCGTTGTTCCGTGCCGCTGAGGACGCGGTGCGCTATGTCGCCGCGCCGGAGTAACAAGCCATGATCCTGCTTATCGACAATTACGACAGCTTCACCTTCAACCTCGTACAGTTCTTCGGCGATCTCGGCGCGGACTGCCTGGTGAAGCGTAACGACGCGCTGACCGCCGAAGAGGCGCTGGCCCTGAACCCGGAGGCCATCGTGCTCTCCCCTGGCCCCTGCACGCCCAACGAGGCGGGCATCTGCCTGGACATGGTGAAGCTGGCCGCCGAGCGCCGCGTGCCGCTGTTCGGCGTGTGCCTGGGGCATCAATCCATCGGCCAGGCCTTTGGTGGCGAGGTGATCCGGGGTGCTGAGCCAGTGCATGGCAAGACCAGCCCGATCTTCCACGACAATACGGACATCTTCTCCGGCCTACCCAACCCCTTCACCGCCACGCGCTATCACTCGCTGATCGTGCGCCGCTCCACCATGCCGGACTGCCTGGTGGCCACGGCCTGGACCGAGGATGGCACCGTGATGGGCCTGCGCCACGCCACCCTGCCGATCTATGGCGTGCAGTTCCACCCGGAGAGCATCGCCACCTCTGGCGGGCACCAGATTCTGGGGAATTTCCTGCGCCTGGCGCGCGAGGCTCAGCCGGTCGCCGCATGAGCGTTTCGCTCAAACCTGTGCTGGCACGCCTCGGCAGGGGCGAGACGCTGAGCGTGGCCGAGGCCGAGGCGGCGTTCGGTATCATCATGGACGGGCAGGCGACTCCGGCGCAGATTGGTGGCTTGCTGATGGCCATGCGGGCAAGGGGCGAGACCGTGGCCGAGCTGACCGGCGCGGTGACGGCGATGCGCGCACGCATGACGCGGATCGAAGCGCCGGAAGGAGCCATCGATGTCTGCGGCACGGGGGGCGACGGTGCGGCCAGCCTGAACATCTCCACCGCCGTCACCTTCGTGCTCGCGGGTTGCGGCGTGACGGTGGCCAAGCATGGCAACAAGGCGCTCTCCTCCCGCTCGGGTGCGGCGGATGCGCTCGTGGCCCTGGGCGTGAACATCGAAGCGCCGATCGAGCGGCTCTCCGCGATTATGCGTGAGGTCGGCTGCGTGTTCCTGTTCGCGCCGCGCCATCATCCGGCGCTGCGCCACGCCGCCCCGGTGCGGGTGGAGCTGGGCACGCGCACGCTGTTCAACCTCACCGGCCCGCTGGCCAACCCCGCCGGTGTGAAGCGTCAACTCGTGGGGGTGTACGATCCCGCCTGGGCCCGCCCCGTGGCGGAGACGCTGCGCGATTTGGGCAGCGAGTCGGCCTGGGTGGTGCATGGCGGCGGGTTGGATGAGCTGATCCTCTCCACCGAGAACCATGTCGTCTCGCTGCATCACGGGGAGATCAAGGAATTCACCGTGACAGCGGCGGATGCCGGGCTGTCTCCCGTGCCGCTGGAGGCGCTGAAAGGCGGCGATGCGGCTGAGAATGCGGCGGCGCTACGGGCGGTGCTGCATGGCGCGCGCAACGGCTATCGCGACACCATATTATTTAATGCCGCCGCGGCGCTGATCGTGGCGGAACATGTGGAAACCCTGCCCGAGGGCGTGGCCCGGGCGGCGGCGGCAATCGACACCGGAGCCGCAGCCGATGTGCTGGAGCGGCTCAAGATGGTGTCCGCACAATGAGTGGAACTGTGGCTGACAAAGACATTCTGGCGCAAATCTGCGCCGATAAGCGTGAAGAAATCATCGCCCGGCAGGCGGTTGCGCCGCTGGACGAGATCAAGCAGGCGGCGCGTGACGCCGACAAGCCGCGTGGCTTCGGCCGGGCGCTGATGGACGCGGTGGCCGCCGGGCATCCGGGGCTGATCGCCGAGATCAAGAAGGCTTCGCCCTCGGGCGGGCTGATCCGCCCGGATTTCGATCCGGCGATGCTGGCCCACGCCTATGCCGAAAACGGTGCGGCCTGCCTCTCAGTGCTCACCGACGAGAAATATTTCTCCGGCAGCACGGCTTATCTAAAGGCGGCGCGGGCGGCGGTGAAGTTGCCGGTGCTGCGCAAGGATTTCATGCTCGACCCCTGGCAGATCTACGAAAGCCGGGCGATGGGCGCGGATTGCATCCTACTGATCATGGCGGCCCTTGAGGACGGTCAGGCGCGGGAGCTGGAGGAACTGGCCCGTGCCCTGGACATGGACGTGCTGGTGGAAGTGCACAACGAGGAAGAACTGGAGCGGGCGCTGTGCCTGCAGTCGCCGCTGCTCGGCATCAATAACCGCAACCTCAAGACCATGGTGACCTCGCTGGAAACCACTGAGACGCTCTCGCGCCTCTGCCCGCCGGACCGCTTCCTCATCTCGGAATCGGGCATTAAGACCAATGCGGACGTGGTGCGTTTGCAGCAGGCCGGGGTGCAGGGCTTCCTGGTCGGCGAGTCGCTGATGCGCCAGGACGATATAGGCGCTGCCGTGCGCTCGCTACTCGGGGTTGAATAACCAGAGCGCGGGCGATTGTAACGCTTGACGCGCAAACGAGAACCAAACTAGAACATGGCGCAAGTTAGCGCTTTGTTCTTAAAGCGCCTTGGCCGGTTTGGAGAGCTGCATGCTGACGACGAAGCAACATGAGCTGCTTGTGTTCATCGACAAGCATCTGCGTGAGACCGGGTGCAGCCCGAGCTTCGAGGAAATGAAGGAAGCGCTGGATCTGCGCTCCAAATCCGGCATCCACCGGCTGATCACGGCGCTGGAGGAGCGAGGCTTTTTGCGTCGCCACAAGCACCGCGCCCGCGCGCTGGAGGTGGTGCGCCTCTCGGACGATCTGGCTCCGCCCGAGCGCAGCCTGCCGCGCTTCGCTCCCAACGTCATCCAGGGCAATTTCTCAGGCAAGCTGCCCGGCGTGCGCGCCGCCAGCGAGGTTGGGGCGGTCAGCCTGCCGCTTTATGGGCGTATTGCCGCGGGCCTGCCGATCGAGGCGCTGCGCGACGAGGCTGAGCAGGTGGATGTGCCGCTGGCGCTGCTCGGCAATGGGGATCATTTCGCCTTGAAGGTCGATGGGGACTCGATGGTCGAGGCCGGGATTCTGGATGGCGATATCGTCGTCATCCGCAAGGGCGACACGGCCGAGAACGGCCAGATCATCGTCGCCCTGGTGGATGAGAACGAGGTGACGCTGAAACGCTTGCGCCGCCGGGGCAATTCCATCGCGCTGGAGCCGGCGAACGTCCGGTACGAAACCAAGATCTACCCGCCTGAGCGCGTGCGCGTGCAGGGTAAGCTGGTCGCCCTGCTGCGGCGGTATTGAAAGTTTTTTTGGTGCCGCTTGTTGTGGAAAAGCAGCGTTTTTGAAGATGACGGCTCAGCGCGCTTGAAGCAGTGGCGCGCGCTGAGCAGCATCAAGACCTCTTTTAGCTTTAGCGCACGCCCTTCGTGGCCTTGTTCTTGCGCCGGCGCTGCTGTTCGTTCGGCGGGCCGGCGTTGTCGCGTGCGGGTTTGTTAAAGGGCTTGCCAGCGGGCTTTTGGCCTTGCGGACGCGGTGTTCTCGGCCCGCTTGGGCTCGGCGGGGTGGCGGGTTCGATCGGCAGATCCGACGGCCCGACCTGTGCCGCCGCCGCGTAGAACGACTCCGCCGCCGAGGCGAGAATCTCGAACTTGGTCTCGCGGTCGAAGATGCGGATCGCACCGATTTCGGCCTTGGTGATGCCGCCGCGCTTGCACAACAGCGGGATCAGCCATTTCGGGTCGGCATTGTTCTGGCGCCCGGTGGGCAGGCGGAACCACACGCCATTGCCGCTTCCCGTCACCGCCCCGATGGGCTGCGACTTGGAGGGGCGGGCCGGACGGGATTGCTCCAGTGGCAGGATCGTCACATGCGCGGGCTCGGGCAGATGCGCCTGGGCCAGCCGGACGAACGCGGCGGCGATGGCCTCGGGGGAGAAGCGCTCAAGCAGGCCGGCGGCCGCGCTCTGCTGCTCTGGATCCGGGGTTTGGGTGAGCAGCGGGTGTTCGAGCAGGCGCTCGCCATCCAGCGCGCGGATCTGCTCCGGGGTGGGCGGGGTGTGCCAGGTGGCCTCGATATTGGCCGAGCCCAGCAGCATCTCGGCGCGGCGGCGCTTGACCGGCGAGACCAGCAGCACGCACACGCCCTTGCGCCCGGCGCGGCCGGTGCGGCCGGAGCGGTGCAGCAGGGTGGCCTTGTTGGTCGGCAGGTCGGCATGGATGACGAGGCCGAGATCCGGCAGATCCAGCCCGCGGGCCGCGACGTCGGTGGCGATGCAGACCTGGGCGCGGCCCTCGCGCAGCGCGTTCAGCGCCGTGTTTCGTTCGGCCTGGGACAGCTCGCCCGAGAGCGCCACGGCGTTGAAGCCGCGCGCCAGCAGGCTGGCGTGCAGGTGGCGCACATTGTCGCGCGTGGCGCAGAACACGATCGCCCGCGCTTCCTGCGCGCGCAGCAGGTTCACTAGCGCTGCCTCAATCTCGTGCCCGGGGGCGACGATGGCCCGGTATTCGATATCCGCGTGAGGCTCGGTGCGGGAGACCGTGTCGATGCGGAGCGCATTATGCTGGTAGGTGCGGGCGAGGGACGCAATCTCGCGCGAGATGGTGGCGGAGAAGAGCAGGGTGCGGCGGCTCTCGGGCGCGGCGGAGAGGATGAAGTCCAGCTCATCCTTGAAACCGAGGTCGAGCATTTCGTCGGCCTCGTCCAGCACCACGGCCTCAAGCTCGGAGAGGTTGAGATTGCCACGGTCGATATGGTCTTGCAGCCGCCCCGGCGTGCCGACGACGATATGGCAACCCGCGGAGAGCTGCCGGGACTCGCGGCGCGGGTCCATGCCGCCGACGCAGGAGACGATGCGCCCGCCCGCTTTTTCGTACAGCCAGGTGAGTTCGGCATGCACCTGCAAGGCCAGCTCGCGCGTGGGGGCGATAACCAGCACCAGCGGGTGCCGCGTGGCGGGCAGGGCCGGGTTGGCGCCGAGAATGGTGCTGGCCAGAGCCAAGCCAAAGGCCACGGTCTTGCCGGAGCCGGTCTGGGCGGAAACGAGGAGGTCGCGCCCCTCGGCCTCGGGCTGCAGCACGGCAAGCTGCACCGAAGTGGGGTTGGAATAGCCGCGCTCGGTGAGCGCTTCGGCCAGGGCCGGATTGTCAATGGGGAAAGCCATAGCGGCTCTTACGGCGCGGCAACGCGCAGAGCAAGCGCGCCGAGCCATGCTATTTGCGAAGGGCTACGGAAAACCGCGGTATTTTATGCAGTGATGCGGGGTACCTGCTCCATTTCGGGATTGAAGCCCTAGCCTTGCTGCCCTATGGTCGATGGCGTCCGGTCGAAAACACCGGACGCCCTGAAAGATCACAGAGGACAGTTTTTATAGTGCGACCCCCGAAAAACGACCGCCAGCGGCAGAGCCGCCGTCGCGGTTTTGATGACGACAATTTCTTTGGCAACGCGCCCCTTCCCCCGCCGTCCTTTTCCGGGTTTGGGTCCACGTCCTCTGCCCCCGAGGCAAAGGCAACCGTGAAATGGTATAACCCCGAGAAGGGGTTTGGTTTCGTCGAGATGGCCGACGGCTCGGGCGACGTGTTCCTGCACGCCAACTCGCTGCAGAATGCCGGTTTCCAGGCCGTGACGCCGGGGTCCATCCTGCAGGTGCGGGTTGGCCAGGGGCAGAAGGGCCGTCAGGTCGACCAGGTGATCTCGGTGAAGGAAGGCGATGCTCCGCCGCCCCGTAGCGGTGGTTTCGGTGGCGGTTTCGACCGTCCGCGCACCCCGCGCCCGCCCCGCCAGCAGGCGAGCGGTCCGGCCGTGGAGATGGATGGTATCGTCAAGTGGTACAATGCCACCAAGGGCTTCGGCTTCATCAGCCCGCAGAGCGGCGGCAAGGATGTGTTCGTGCACGCCACCGCGCTGGAGGCCGCTGGCCTCTCTCCGCTGCAGGAAGGCCAGGCTGTGAAGATGAGCGTGGTTCAGGGTTCCAAGGGCCCGGAAGTTTCTGCCATTAGCCTCGACTGATTGATCGGGCAGTAAGTAATAAGAGAAGCGGCCTTCGGGCCGCTTCTTTTATGCCCCGAGCGCGGCGCTGCCGATCCGCCCGACCCCGGCGGCGGCCAGTTTCGCCCAGGCGGCGGCGAGCGAGCCGTTCAGGTCGATGGCGCGGCAGGCGTCCTCGATGATCGTGGCGCTGAAGCCGAAGGCGCGTGCGTCCTCTGCCGACCAGGCGACGCAGAAATCCGTGGCAAGGCCACATATATAAAGGTCGGTGATGCCGAGAGAGCGCAGATACCCGTCCAGCCCGGTCCTGCTGGTGCGGTCGGCCTCCAGAAAGGCGGAGTAGCTGTCTACCAGCCGGTTGCCGCCCTTGCGCAGGATCATCCTTGCGTGCGGGATGTCCAGTTCCGGGTGCAGCGCCGCACCTTGCGTGCCCTGCACGCAATGGCTTGGCCAGAGCACCTGTGGGCCGTAGGGGAGGTCGAGGCTCTCGAAGGGTTGTCTGCCCGGATGGCTGGCGGCGAAGGAGATGTGGTCCGCCGGGTGCCAGTCCTGCGTGAGCACCACGGTCTCGAATTGTTTAGCGAGCCTGTTGACCCTTGGCACGACAGCTTCGCCCTCTGGCACGGCGAGCGCGCCGCCGGCGCAGAAATCGTTCTGGACGTCGATCACAAGCAAGGCTGTATGGGGCTGCATGCTTGGCATTATAGATTATTTAGCGTGCGGGGATATAGACAGGTGAGGGGGGATGGAGTAAGGCTCCGCCCCTTACCGGAACGTGGGAGGCTTGGCGGGGGTCCGCGAGGCCGGATGTACCACGGTCCATTGGCGTGTGCCAAAGGATAGGAGCCAGAGATGGCAAAGAAGGTTGTAGGCTATATCAAGCTGCAGATTCCTGCAGGCAAGGCGAATCCGTCGCCGCCGGTTGGTCCGGCGCTCGGTCAGCGCGGTCTGAACATCATGCAGTTCGTCAAGGAATTCAACGCGGCGACGCAGCAGATGGAACCGGGCATGCCGATTCCGGTGGTGATCACCGCGTTTGCCGACCGTACTTTCTCCTTCGTCATGAAGACCCCGCCGAACACCTACTTCCTGAAGAAGGCGGCGAAGATCGACAAGGGCACGACGACCCCGGGCAAGGGCGCTGCCGTCGGCAAGGTGACGATCGAGCAGCTCCGCGAGATCGCCAAGGTCAAGATGAAAGACATGAACGCCAATGACGAGGATGCTGCCGTGCGCATGCTCACTGGCTCCGCCCGTTCCATGGGCGTGACTGTGGTGGAGGGCTAATACAATGGCACATGACAAGCGTATTGCCGCCGCCCGCGCCGCTGTTGACCGCGCGAAGCTGTACCCGCTGACCGAGGCCGTGACCCTGGCCAAGTCCAACGCCAAGGCGAAGTTCGATGAGACCATCGAGATCTCGCTGAACCTGGGTATCGACCCGCGTCACGCCGACCAGATGGTCCGTGGCCTGATCTCCTTGCCGAATGGCACCGGCAAGGTGCTGCGCGTGGGCGTGTTCGCCCGCGGCGCGAAGGCTGAGGAAGCCCTGGCCGCCGGCGCCGACGTGGTTGGCGCCGATGATCTGGCCGAGAAGGTGCAGGCTGGCGACATCCAGTTCGACCGCTGCATCGCCACCCCGGACATGATGGGGCTGGTGGGTAAGCTTGGTAAGATCCTGGGCCCGCGCGGCCTGATGCCGAACCCGAAGCTCGGCACCGTGACCATGGACGTCAAGGGCGCCGTGACCGCCGCCAAGTCCGGCCAGGTTGAGTTCCGCGCCGAGAAGGCTGGTATCATCCATGCTGGTATCGGCAAGGCGAGCTTCGCCGACGACAAGCTGGTCGAGAACGCCAAGGCGCTGATCGACGCTGTGCAGAAGGCCAAGCCGACCGGCGCCAAGGGCACCTACCTCAAGAAGGTGGCGCTGTCCTCCACGATGGGCGCTGGCATCCATGTGGATGTCACCACCGTCGCCTAAGTTTTTCTGAGAGATACGTGGCGGCTCCGGCCGCCACGGGCAGGGGCGTGAAAACGCCCCGACCTGTCCGAGACCGTATGCACCGCTAGGTTTGATGGGGTTCGCCCCGCATTCGGTAGAGAGGTGCCAAGGACTTGCGTAACGGCAAGGCTTTGGTGGTTCCAAGTAAGGACAGGCGAGAGATGTCCGGGGTGGTCCCGGCATCTTGGGTAACCTGGCGGTTCGTGGGGCTTGCCCCGCTTATCGCCGCAAGTTGGAGACGGATGTGGATCGCATAGAGAAGCGTGAATTCGTCGCTGAGCTGTCTTCGGTGTTCGCCGAGACTTCGATGGTCGTTGTGACCCGCAATGCGGGTATGACGGTTGCCGAGGTCACCGCGCTGCGCCGCAAGATGCGCGAGGCTGGCGTTAGCTTCAAGGTTGCGAAGAATCGTCTGGCCCTGCTTGCGCTCGATGGGACCCGGTTCGATGGCATTGGCCCGCTCCTGAAGGGGCCCACCGCACTCGCTTGGTCGCAAGACCCGGTGGCGGTGGCGAAGGTTGCTGTCGACTTCGCCAAGACCAATGACAAGTTTGTGCTGCTCGGTGGCTCCCTCGGGAGCCAGGTGCTCAACGCTGATGGCGTGAAGGCATTGTCCGAGCTGCCGTCGCTCGATGCGCTGCGCGCCAAGATCCTGGGGCTTCTCAATGCCCCGGCGACCAAGGTTGCGGGTGTGCTCCAGGCGCCGGCTGGCCAGCTTGCCCGGGTCTTCGCGGCGTATGCCGACTCCCAGAAGAGCGAAGCGGCCTGATAACGCTTCAAACTCTTGTGGCTTGAAAAAATGGCAAGGTGGCGTGGTGCCGCTCTTGCCTTGAACCAACCAAAGTCTACTTATACGAAAGATTGAAACATGGCTGACCTGAACGCGCTCGTTGAAGAGCTGTCCAAGCTGACTGTCCTGGAGGCCGCTGAGCTCTCCAAGCTGCTCGAAGAGAAGTGGGGCGTTTCCGCCGCCGCTCCGGTGGCTGTTGCCGCTGTTGCCGGCCCGGCCGCTGCCGCTGCCGCCCCGGCTGAAGAGCAGACCGAGTTCACCGTGATCCTCGCCAACGGCGGCGACAAGAAGATCAACGTGATTAAGGAAATTCGCACCATCACCGGCCTGGGCCTCAAGGAAGCCAAGGACCTGGTTGAGGGCGCCCCGAAGACGGTCAAGGAAAACGCGACCAAGGACGAGGCTGCAGCGATTAAGAAGACGCTGGAAGAGCAGGGCGCGACTGTCGAAGTCAAGTAACCCTCTTTCCCGCCGGGGTATTTTGAGCTCCGGCGTGCAGATGGCCTAAAGGGCAGGCGATCACCTGTGGGGGATCGCCTGCCGCCTGTTTTTGTGAAGACTGAGCTGGATTTATTTACAAGGGTGATGCGATGAACGCGATCAGTGGTGGTTTGGGTAAGGGATCTTTCACCAACCGTAAGCGCATTCGTAAGAGCTTTGGCCGTATCCCCGAAGTTGCGCCGATGCCGAACCTTATCGACGTGCAGCGAGCCAGCTACGATTCGTTCCTGCAGATGCACACGAAGGCTGACGCCCGCACGCATTCCGGCTTGCAGGAAGTTTTTAAGTCGGTCTTCCCCATCGACGATTTCGCTGGCCGCGGCCGGCTTGAGTTCGTCCATTACGAGCTGGAAGAGCCGAAATACGATGTCGAGGAGTGCATCCAGCGTGGCATGACCTATGCCGCCCCGCTGAAGGTGATCCTGCGCCTGATCGTCTGGGACGTGGACGAGGACACCGGCGCGCGCTCCATCCGCGATATTAAAGAGCAGCCCGTTTACATGGGCGACATGCCGCTGATGACCGATAACGGCACCTTCGTCGTCAACGGCACCGAGCGCGTCATCGTCTCCCAGATGCACCGCAGCCCCGGCGTGTTCTTCGACCATGACCGCGGCAAGACCCATTCCTCGGGCAAGTACCTGTTCACCGCCCGCGTGATTCCGTATCGCGGCTCCTGGCTGGACTTCGAGTTCGACGCCAAGGACCTCGTCTATGTGCGCATCGACCGCAAGCGCAAGCTGCCCGTCACCACGCTGCTCTACGCCCTGCCGAGCCAGGCCACCGAGAAGCTGATCGAGGCCCGCGCCGCCAAGGGCGAGACGGTCGAGATCGGCGAGATCAAGGGCATGGACGCCGAGGAGATGCTGAACTTCTTCTACGGCCAGGTGGTTTACACCGCGAACAAGGGCCAGTGGGCCCGCCCGTTCGAGGTCGACGCGTTCCGCAACGTCAAGCTCATCGAAGACCTGATCGATGCCGAGACAGGCGAGGTTGTGGCCAAGGCCGAAGAGAAGCTCACTGCCCGCTCGGCCCGCAAGATTGCCGAGAAGACCAAGAGCGTTCTGGTGGCGCGTGGCGATCTGGTTGGGCGCTTCGTTGCCGAGGATCTGTACGACCCGAACACCGGCGAGATCTTCGCCGAGGCCGGTGAGGAACTGACCGAGCAGAAGCTGGCTCAGCTGGAGGAAAAGGGCATCGACGCCCTGCCGACGCTGGCGATCGACCAGGCGAATGGCCCGTGGATCCGCAACACCCTGGCCGCCGACAAGAACAACAACCGCGAAGATGCGCTGATCGACATCTACCGCGTGATGCGCCCCGGCGAGCCGCCGACCAGCGAGACCGCCGAAGCTCTCTTCAAGGGGCTGTTCTTCGACGCCGACCGCTACGACCTCTCCGCCGTGGGCCGCGTGAAGATGAACATGCGCCTGGGCATCGACGTGCCGGACACCGTGCGCGTGCTGCGCAAGGACGACATCCTGCTCACCATCAAGATCATGACCGAGCTGAAGGACGGCCGCGGCGCGATCGACGATATCGATAACCTGGGCAACCGCCGCGTGCGCTCTGTTGGCGAACTGATGGAGAACCAGTACCGCGTCGGCCTGCTGCGCATGGAGCGCGCGATCCGCGAGCGCATGGGCTCGGTGGATATCGACAGCGTGATGCCGCACGACCTCATCAACGCCAAGCCGGCCGCGGCTGCGGTGCGTGAGTTCTTCGGCTCCAGCCAGCTCAGCCAGTTCATGGACCAGACCAACCCGCTCTCCGAGGTGACGCATAAGCGTCGCCTCTCCGCCCTCGGGCCGGGCGGTCTGACCCGCGAGCGCGCCGGCTTCGAGGTGCGCGACGTGCACCCGACCCATTACGGCCGTATCTGCCCGATTGAGACGCCGGAAGGCCCGAACATCGGTCTGATCAACTCGCTCGCCACCTACGCCAAGGTGAACAAGTACGGCTTCATCGAGACCCCGTACCAGATCGTCAAGGACGGCGTGGTGCAGCCCGACTACAAGTACCTCTCCGCCATGGAAGAGGAGCGCCTCACGGTTGCGCAGGCCGACGCCGCCAAGGCCGAGGACGGCCAGCTGACCTCCGACCTCGTCTCCGTGCGCCGCAACGGCGACTTCCTTATGGTGAAGCCCGAGGAAGTGACCGCCATCGACGTTTCGCCGAAGCAGCTCGTCTCGGTCGCCGCCGCGCTCATCCCCTTCCTTGAGAACGACGACGCCAACCGCGCGCTGATGGGCTCGAACATGCAGCGTCAGGCCGTGCCGCTGGTGCAGTCGGACGCGCCGATCGTCGGCACCGGCATGGAAGCCGCCGTCGCGCGCGACTCGGGCGCCACCATCGTCGCCAAGCGCGCCGGTATCATCGACCAGATCGATGGTGCCCGTATCGTGGTCCGCGCCACCGCCGAGGATGGCACGACCATGGGCGTCGATATTTACCGCCTGCGCAAGTATATGCGCTCCAACCAGAGCACCTGCATCAACCAGCGTCCGTTGGTGAAGGTGGGCGACCGCGTCTCCGCCGGTGACATCATCGCCGACGGCCCGTCCACCGAGCTGGGCGAGCTGGCGCTGGGCCGCAACGCGCTTTGCGCGTTCATGCCTTGGAATGGCTACAACTTCGAAGACTCCATCCTGATCTCCGAGCGTATCGCCCGCGATGACGTGTTCACCTCGATCCATATCGAGGAGTTCGAGGTCATGGCCCGCGACACCAAGCTTGGCCAGGGGGAAATTACCCGCGACATCCCGAATGTCGGTGAGGAAGCGCTGCGCAACCTCGACGAGGCGGGCATTGTGTATATCGGCGCCGAGGTGAACCCGGGCGACATTCTCGTTGGCAAGGTCACTCCGAAGGGCGAAAGCCCGATGACGCCGGAAGAGAAGCTGCTGCGCGCCATCTTCGGCGAGAAGGCCTCCGACGTGCGCGACACCTCGCTGCGCCTGCCGCCCGGCACCGCCGGCACCATCGTCGATGTGCGCGTGTTCAACCGCCGCGGCGTGGACAAGGACGAGCGCGCGCTGGCGATCGAGCGCGCCGAGATCGAGCGTCTGGCCAAGGACCGTGACGACGAGAAGGGCATTCAGGAGCGTTCGTTCCTGAACCGGCTGCGCGAGTCGCTGCTGGGCCAGATCGCCGGCTCCGGCTTCAAGGGCATCAAGGCCGGTACGGAGATCACCGAGGAAGTGCTGGCCGAGCATCCGCGCGGCGCATGGCGCAACGTGGTGGTGCAGGACGACGCCGTGGTGGCGCATATCGAGACGCTGAAGCGCGAGTTCGACGCCGCCGTGAAGAAGCTGCAGGAGCGCTTCGAGAGCAAGGTCGAGAAGCTGCAGCGCGGCGACGAGCTGCTCCCCGGCGTGATGAAGATGGTCAAGGTGTTCGTGGCGGTGAAGCGCAAGCTGCAGCCGGGCGACAAGATGGCCGGCCGTCACGGTAACAAGGGTGTGGTCTCGCGCGTTGTGCCGGTGGAGGACATGCCGTTCCTTGAGGATGGCACCACCGTGGACCTCGTGCTGAACCCGCTGGGCGTGCCGTCGCGCATGAACGTCGGTCAGATCCTCGAGGTGCATCTGGGGTGGGCCTGTGCCAATCTTGGCAAGCAGATCAACAAGGCCATGGAAGAGTACCGCCGCACTGGCGAGGCTCGCGAGGCCCTGCTGGAGCAGCTCAAGGGCGCCTATGGCGAGGAGATCTTCAACGAGCAGATCGTCAACCGCGAAGACGACGAGCTGTTCGAGCTCTGCCAGAACATCAAGAAGGGCGTGCCCATTGCGACCCCGGTGTTCGACGGTGCCCGCATCTCCGACATCGAGAGCGCGCTGGCTCGCGCGGGGATTGACGTGTCCGGCCAGTCCACCCTCATCGACGGCCGCACCGGCGAGCCGTTCGAGCGCAAGGTGACCGTGGGCTACATGTACATGCTCAAGCTGCACCACTTGGTCGACGACAAGATCCATGCCCGTTCGATCGGCCCGTACTCGCTCGTTACCCAGCAGCCGCTGGGCGGCAAGGCGCAGTTCGGTGGCCAGCGCTTCGGTGAAATGGAAGTGTGGGCACTGGAAGCCTACGGCGCCGCGTACACGCTGCAGGAAATGCTGACGGTGAAGTCCGACGACGTGTCCGGCCGTACCAAGGTCTACGAGGCCATCGTGCGCGAGCAGGACAATTTCGAGGCGGGCATTCCCGAAAGCTTCAACGTGCTGCTGAAGGAACTGAAGTCCCTCGGCCTGAACGTCGATCTGGAACAGGACGCCACCTAAACTTCATATCGCCGGGCGGAGGCATGGCCTCCCGCCTGGCTTTGCAAGGATGACGCAGATGAGTGACTTGATGAAGATTCTGGGCCAGCCGGGGCAGGCCACGTCTTTCGACCGGATGAAGATCCAGATCGCCTCGCCGGAGCAGATCCGCAGCTGGTCTTACGGCGAGATCAAGAAGCCGGAGACGATCAACTATCGTACCTTCAAGCCTGAGCGCGACGGCTTGTTCTGCGCCCGCATCTTCGGGCCGATCAAGGACTACGAGTGCCTGTGCGGCAAGTACAAGCGCATGAAGTTCCGCGGGATTATCTGCGAGAAGTGCGGCGTGGAAGTGACGCTGGCCAAGGTGCGCCGCGAGCGCATGGGTCATATCGAGCTGGCTTCGCCGGTCGCGCATATCTGGTTCCTGAAGTCGCTCCCGAGCCGCATCTCCACCATGCTCGACATGACGCTCAAAGATGTCGAGAAGGTGCTGTATTTCGAGAGCTACATCGTGCTCGAGCCGGGCACCACGGACCTCAAGCTGCACCAGCTCATCTCGGAAGACGAGATGTACAACAAGCAGGACGAGTTCGGTGAGGACGCGTTCCGCGCCGGCATTGGCGCCGAGGCGATCAAGCAGATCCTGGTCTCGATCGACCTCGCCGAGGACCGCGCCACGATGCGCGCCGAGCTGAAGGAAACCACCAGCGAGACCAAGCGTAAGAAGCTGGTCAAGCGCCTGAAGTTGCTGGAGAACTTCCTCGATTCCGGCACGCACCCGGAGTGGATGGTGCTGGACGTGATTCCGGTGATCCCGCCCGAGTTGCGCCCGCTGGTGCCGCTGGATGGCGGCCGCTTCGCCACCTCCGACCTCAACGATTTGTATCGCCGCGTTATCAACCGTAACAACCGCCTGAAGCGGCTGATGGAGTTGCGCGCGCCGGACATCATCGTGCGCAACGAGAAGCGCATGCTGCAGGAGGCCGTGGATGCGCTGTTCGATAACGGCCGCCGTGGCCGCGCCATCACCGGCACCAACAAGCGCCCGCTGAAGTCGCTCTCCGACATGCTGAAGGGCAAGCAGGGTCGTTTCCGCCAGAACCTGCTCGGCAAGCGCGTCGACTATTCCGGCCGTTCGGTCATCGTGGTGGGCCCGGAGCTGAAGCTCCACCAGTGCGGTCTGCCGAAGAAGATGGCGCTGGAGCTGTTCAAGCCGTTCATTTACGCCAAGCTGGAGAAATACGGCCTGGCCACGACCATCAAGGCCGCCAAGCGGATGGTGGAGAAGGAGCGTCCGGAGGTTTGGGACATCCTCGAAGAGGTGATCCGCGAGCATCCCGTGATGCTGAACCGCGCGCCGACGCTGCACCGCCTGGGTATCCAGGCCTTCGAGCCGATCCTGATCGAGGGCAAGGCGATCCAGCTGCACCCGCTGGTCTGCACCGCCTTCAACGCGGATTTCGACGGCGACCAGATGGCGGTCCACGTGCCGCTCTCCATCGAGGCGCAGCTGGAAGGCCGCGTGCTGATGATGTCCACCAACAACATCCTCAGCCCCGCCAACGGCAAGCCGATCATCGTGCCGAGCCAGGATATCGTGCTCGGCCTGTACTACCTCTCCTTGGAGACCCCGGAATTCCTGGCCGCCAAGGACGAGGAGGCGAAGGCCTTCGGCACGGTCGGCGAGATTGAGTTCGCCCTCACCGCTGGTGTCATCAAGCTGCACGACAAGATCCGCGGCCGCGTGAAGACCATCGACCATGACGGCAACGTGAAGACCGCGATCGTGGTGACGACGCCGGGCCGCATGCTCATTGGCCAGCTCCTGCCGCTGAATCCGAACGTGCCGTTCGCCGTGGTCAACAAGATGCTGACCAAGAAGAACGTGCAGGACGTGATCGACCTCGTCTACCGCCATTGCGGTCAGAAGGAGGCGGTGATCTTCTGCGACCGCATGATGGGCCTCGGCTTCCGTCACGCGGCGCGCGCCGGCATCTCCTTCGGCAAGGACGATATGCGGATCCCCGCGTCCAAGGCCGAGCTGGTTGGCAAGACCCAGGCCGAGGTGCGCGAGTTCGAGCAGCAGTACCAGGATGGTCTGATCACCGCCGGCGAGCGTTACAACAAGGTGGTTGACGCCTGGTCGCGTTGTAAGGACCTCGTGGCGACCGCGATGATGAAGGAGATCTCCAAGCAGGAGATCGGCCGCCCCACCAACTCCGTGTGGATGATGAGCCATTCCGGTGCCCGTGGTTCCGCGGCGCAGATGTCCCAGCTCGCTGGCATGCGCGGCCTGATGGCCAAGCCGTCGGGCGAGATCATCGAGCAGCCGATCATCGCGAACTTCAAAGAGGGCCTCTCGGTTCTCGATTACTTCAACTCCACCCACGGCGCCCGTAAGGGTCTGGCCGATACGGCGTTGAAGACCGCGAACTCCGGTTACCTGACCCGCCGACTCGTCGACGTGGCGCAGGACTGCATCATCATCGAGGATGATTGCGGCACCGAGCGCGGCCTGACGGTGAGCGCGGTGCGCGATGGTGGCGAGATCGTCTCCTCCCTGTCCGAGCGCGTGCTGGGCCGTACCGCCGCGGCGGATGTGGTCGATCTGGTCACCGGCGAGGTGATCGTCGCGGCGAATACGCTGATCGAGGAGCCGCAGGCCGAGCTCATCGAGAAGTCTGGCGTCGAGACGGTGAAGATCCGCTCCGTGCTGACCTGTGACACCAAGATCGCCGTCTGCGCCAAGTGCTATGGCCGCGACTTGGCGCGTGGTACCCCGGTGAACGTGGGCGAGGCCGTCGGCGTGATCGCGGCGCAGTCCATCGGCGAGCCGGGCACGCAGCTGACCATGCGTACCTTCCATATCGGTGGTGCGGCGCAGCGTGGCGCCGAGCAGTCTAACGTGGAAGCTAGCCATGATGGTGTGGTCGCCATCCGCAACCGCAACGTGGTGACCAACTCCCAGGGCGTGCCCGTGGTGATGAGCCGCAACTGCGAAATCATCATCACCGACTCGGCCAAGCGCGAGCGCGCCCGCTTCCGCGTGCCTTACGGCGCGCGCCTGCTGGTGGATGAGAACGCGGATGTCGCCCGCGGCCAGAAGCTGGCCGAGTGGGATCCGTACACCCTGCCGATCATCACCGAGCGTGCAGGTATCGTCGAGTATGCGGACCTGATCGAGGGCATCACCCTGGTCGAGCGGACCGACGAAGTGACGGGCCTGACCTCCAAGGTGGTGGTGGACTACAAGCAGTCCGCTCGCGGCGCCGATCTGCGCCCGCGCCTGCTGCTGAAGGATGCCAAGGGCGAGATCCTGCGTCTCGCCAATGGCACCGAGGCCCGCTACTTCCTGGCCCCGGACTCCATCCTCTCGGTGGAATCGGGCGCCACGGTGGCCGATGGTGACGTGCTGGCGCGTATTCCCCGCGAAGGCTCCAAGACCCGCGACATTACCGGTGGTCTGCCGCGCGTGGCGGAATTGTTCGAGGCCCGCCGTCCGAAGGATCACGCGATCATCGCCGAGATCGACGGCCGCGTGGAATTCGGCAAGGACTACAAGGCCAAGCGCCGCGTGATCGTGAAGAGCGACGAGACCGGCGAGGAGACCGAGTACCTGGTTCCCAAGGGCAAGCACGTATCCGTTCAGGAAGGCGACTATGTCCGCAAGGGCGACCCGCTGGTGGACGGCCCGCGCGTGCCGCACGACATCCTGCGCGTGCTGGGCGTCGAGGCACTATCCGACTACCTCGTGAACGAAATCCAGGACGTGTACCGTCTGCAGGGCGTGAAGATCAACGACAAGCATATTGAAGTGATCGTCCGCCAGATGCTGCAGAAGGTGGAGGTCGTGGAGCCGGGCGATACGACCTTCTTGGTCGGCGAGCTGGTGGACCGCGTGGAGTTCGACCACGAGAACGGCAAACTGGCCGAGGACGAGCGCAAGGCCGTGGCTCTGCCGGTGCTGCAGGGCATCACCAAGGCGTCCTTGCAGACGCAGAGCTTCATCTCCGCTGCCTCCTTCCAGGAGACGACTCGCGTGCTGACCGAGGCCGCCACGGCGGGCAAGATCGACGCGCTGACCGGCCTGAAGGAAAACGTGATCGTCGGCCGCCTGATTCCGGCCGGTACCGGCTCGGTGATGAACCGGCTGCGTGCCATTGCCGCCGGGCGCGACCGCCAGGCCCTGGGGGGCAGCCGCGCTGCCATCTCCAAGCCGGATATCGCGGCGGAATAAGAGTCTCCGCTATTTATAACGAGTCGGAACGGCGCCCCTTGTGGGCGCCGTTTTGATTCCGGGGGCGAGCCATGAGGAATCCATCAATCTGCAATTTTACCCTGGCAAAACCTGCGGAAACGCTTGACTTGAATGCTGGTGGGTCCTAAGGAGAGCGCTCTCGCGGTTCCAGAGTTCTCTGGCGTGGGTCGTCTATACAATCTGGCGCGTGCGGCGCCGTGTGGGAACATCCCATACCTAGGCCGCGTGCTAGAGCGGGACATTCCGTAAGGCAGGAATCTGCGGTACGGGGGTCCTTTTGTGATGACCAGACGTCAAGGCGAAGGCGCCACCGGGATACACACGAAGCAGGATGAGATATGCCGACCATTAATCAGTTGATCGCCAAAGGCCGCGAGCCGGCGCCGAAGCGTAATAAGGTGCCTGCCCTTGAGGGCTGCCCCCAAAAGCGCGGCGTTTGCACGCGCGTCTACACGACCACACCGAAGAAGCCGAACTCGGCGCTTCGTAAGGTCGCCAAGGTGCGTCTGACCAATGGCTTCGAAGTTGTGAGCTACATCCCTGGTGAAGGCCATAACCTGCAGGAGCACTCTGTGGTGCTGATCCGTGGCGGGCGCGTGAAAGACCTTCCCGGCGTGCGTTACCATATTCTGCGCGGCGTGCTCGATACGCAGGGCCTGCCGAAGCGCCGTAAGCGCCGCTCGCTCTACGGCGCGAAGCGTCCGAAGTAAGGAGAGATTGAGATGAGCCGTCGCCGTCGCGCGATTAAGCGTGAAGTTCTGCCGGACGCCAAGTTCGGTGATGTCGTGATCAGCCGTTTCATGAATGTGCTGATGCATGACGGCAAAAAATCTGTGGCCGAGAGCATTGTCTACGGTGCGCTGGACGTGCTGAAGAAGCGCGGCGGGGCGAATGCCGACCCGGTTCGCTTGTTCCACGAGGCGCTGGACAACGTGAAGCCGGCCATTGAGGTTCGCTCTCGCCGCGTTGGCGGTGCGACCTACCAGGTTCCCGTTGAAGTTCGCGCTGAGCGCCGTCAGGCGCTGGCGATTCGCTGGATCATCGACTCCGCGCGCAAGCGTGGGGAGCACACGATGGAAGAGCGTCTGTCGAACGAGCTGCAGGATGCGGTGAATAACCGTGGTTCTGCCGTTAAGAAGCGCGAAGACACTCACCGTATGGCCGAAGCCAACAAGGCTTTCAGCCACTACCGGTGGTAATCGGACTGAACGTTACTGTTTTTAGCCTGCACACGGAGCAGTTAAATGGCCAAAGCTAAATTTGAGCGCAATAAGCCGCACGTCAACATCGGCACCATCGGCCACGTTGACCATGGCAAGACCTCGCTGACCGCCGCCATCACCAAGGTGCTGGCCGAGAAGGGTGGTGCTACCTTCACCGCCTACGACCAGATCGACAAGGCCCCGGAAGAGCGCGCTCGCGGCATCACCATCTCCACCGCCCATGTGGAGTATGAGACCGACAACCGTCACTACGCGCACGTGGACTGCCCTGGCCACGCCGACTACGTGAAGAACATGATCACCGGTGCCGCTCAGATGGACGGCGCGATCCTGGTCGTGTCCGCCGCCGATGGCCCGATGCCGCAGACCCGTGAGCACATCCTGCTCGCCCGTCAGGTCGGCGTGCCGGCTCTGGTCGTGTTCCTGAACAAGATGGACCTTGCCGACCCTGATCTGGTCGAGCTGGTCGAGATGGAAGTGCGCGAGCTGCTCTCCAACTACGGCTTCCCCGGCGATGATATCCCCATCATCAAGGGTTCCGCCGTTTGTGCCCTGAACGACACCAACCCCGAGATCGGCCGCGAAGCCATCCTGAAGCTGATGGAAGCTGTTGACAGCTACATCCCGCAGCCGGAGCGCGCCATCGACAAGCCGTTCCTGATGCCGGTGGAAGACGTGTTCTCCATCTCCGGCCGCGGCACCGTGGCGACCGGCCGCGTCGAGCGTGGTATCATCAAGGTTGGTGAGGAAGTCGAGATCGTCGGCCTGCGTCCGACCACCAAGACGACCGTGACCGGCGTGGAAATGTTCCGCAAGCTGCTCGACCAGGGCCAGGCTGGCGACAACATCGGCGCGCTGCTGCGCGGCACCAAGCGTGAGGACATCGAGCGCGGCCAGGTTCTGGCGGCCCCGGGCTCCATCACCCCGCACACCAAGTTCTCTGGCCAGGCCTACATCCTGACCAAGGAAGAAGGTGGCCGTCATACCCCGTTCTTCACCAACTACCGCCCGCAGTTCTACTTCCGCACCACGGACGTGACCGGCGTGGTGACGCTGCCTGAGGGCACCGAGATGGTGATGCCGGGCGACAACGTGACGATCGCCGTTGAGCTGATCGCCCCGATCGCCATGGACGAAGGTCTCCGCTTCGCGATCCGCGAAGGCGGCCGTACCGTCGGTTCGGGCGTCGTCGCCAAGATCGAGAAGTAAGCCTACCGGCCCCCGTATCTACAGAAGAGCTTGAGTAAGATGGACAATCAGAACATCCGTATCCGCCTGAAGGCGTATGACCACCGCGTGCTGGACAACAGCACGAAGGACATCGTCAACACGGCGAAGCGCACGGGCGCTCAGGTGCGGGGGCCGATTCCTTTGCCGACCCATATCGAGCGGTTCACCGTGAACCGTTCCCCGCACGTTGATAAGAAGAGCCGCGAGCAGTTCGAAATCCGGACGCATCGGCGCTTGCTGGATATCGTTGACCCGACCCCGCAGACCGTGGACGCGCTGATGAAGCTCGACCTGGCCGCCGGCGTCGAAGTCGAAATTAAGATCTAAGCTTAGGTGGTATTGGTATTATGCGTACCGGTGTGATCGCAAAAAAGCTGGGGATGACCCGGCTGTTCAAGGAAGACGGCACGCATGTGCCGGTCACGGTGCTGCATCTCGACGAGGTGCGGGTTGTGGCGGCGCGGACGGTTGAGACCGACGGCTACTCCGCCGTGCAGCTCGGCATTGGCAAGGCCAAGCCGAAGAATGTGAGCAAGGCGCAGAAGGGCCACTTCGCCAAGGGCAAGGTAGAGCCGGCGCAGAAGCTGGTGGAATTCCGCGTGGCCGATGATGCCGTGCTGGAAGCTGGCGCTGCGATCTCCGCTTCGCACTTCGCTATCGGCCAGTTCGTCGATGTTGCCGGTATCACCAAGGGTAAGGGCTTCGCCGGTGGTATGAAGCGCTGGAACTTCCGTGGTTTGGAAGCCTCCCACGGCGTGTCCATCAGCCATCGTAGCCTGGGTTCCACCGGTAATCGTCAGGATCCCGGCAAGACCTTCAAGAACAAGAAGATGGCCGGTCATCTCGGCCAGGAGCGCGTGACCACCCTCAACCTCGAAGTAGCGGGTGTGGACGCGGAACGTAATCTGGTCCTCGTGCATGGCGCGGTCCCCGGTTCCAAGGGTGGCTACGTGCTGATGCGCGATGCGATCAAGAAGGCGCGGCCGGCGGATGCCGCCTACCCCGCGGCGCTGAAGGGCTAAGTCGATGAAGCTGGATGTTGTTGATTTTGACGCGAAGGCCGTTGGCAGCGCTGAGCTGCCGGACGATATCTTCGCCGCTGAGCCCCGCACGGACATTATCGCCCGCGTGATCCATTGGCAGCTGGCCAAGCGCCGTGCCGGCACCCACAAGGTGAAGGGCATGGGCGAGGTTTCGGGCACCACCCGTAAGCCGTACAAGCAGAAGGGCACGGGTAACGCCCGTCAGGGCTCTCTGCGTGCACCGCAGTTCCGTACCGGTGGCGTGGTGCATGGTCCCGTTGTGCGCGACCATGGCTACTCGCTGAACAAGAAGGTGCGCCGTCTGGGCCTCGTCTCCGCACTGTCGCAGAAGGCGGCCGAGGGCAAGCTGGTGGTTCTGGATGCCGTTGGCGGCATCGAGAAGACCAAGGACGTGGCGTCCCGCGTGAAGAACTTTGGCTGGAGCTCGGCGCTGATCGTCGATGCCGCCGTGGAGGAGAAGTTCCTCCGCGCCAGCCGTAACGTGCACGGCCTCGATGTGCTGCCGGTCGTCGGCGCGAATGTCTATGACATTGTGCGTCACGACGTGCTGGTCATCACCAAGGCCGGCATCGAGGGGCTGAAGGAGCGCCTGGCATGAGCACCGTGAAAATTTCCCCGGAGCGTATCTACGAAGTCGTGCGCGCTCCGCATATCACCGAGAAGGCGACTCTTCTCTCCGAGAAGAACCAGTTCGTGTTCAAGGTGGCGAGCGACGCGACGAAGCCTGAAATCAAGGCTGCGATCGAAGCTCTGTTCAAGGTTAAAGTTACCGGTGTGAATACGCTGGTCACGAAGGGCAAAACCAAGCGGTTCAAGGGCCGCCCGGGCATTCGCTCCGACGTGAAGAAGGCGTTCGTGACGCTCGCCGAGGGCGAGAGCATCGATTTCACCACCGGTCTGGTGTGAGGCGCGGATTATGGCATTGAAACATTTTAATCCGGTCACGGCGAGCCTTCGCGGCACCGTCCTGATCGACCGCAGCGAGCTCTGGAAGGGCAAGCCCGTTAAGGGGCTGACCGAGGGCAAGAGCTCGACCGGTGGCCGTAACAACCACGGCCGTATCACCAGCCGCTTCCGCGGCGGCGGACACAAGCAGTCCTACCGTCTGGTGGACTTCAAGCGCCGCAAGTTCGATGTGCCGGCGACGGTCGAACGTCTGGAATATGACCCGAACCGCACCGCCTTTATCGCGCTGATCAAGTACGCCGATGGCGAGCTGGCCTACATCCTGGCCCCGCAGCGTCTGAAGGCCGGGGATCCGGTCATCTCCGGTGCCCGCGTTGACATCAAGCCCGGTAACGCGATGCCGCTGTCCGCCATTCCGGTGGGCACGATCATCCACAATATCGAGCTGAAGGCTGGCGCCGGCGGCAAGCTGGCCCGTTCGGCCGGCACCTTCGCCCAGCTGGTCGGCAAGGATCAGGGGTATGCCCAGATCAAGCTGATGTCCGGTGAGCTGCGCATGGTGCGCGGCGAGTGCATGGCCACCATCGGCGCGGTCTCCAACTCCGACCACCAGAATGAGCAGATCGGCAAGGCTGGTCGCTCTCGCTGGCTGGGCCGCAAGCCGCATAACCGCGGTGTGGTTATGAACCCGGTCGATCACCCGCATGGTGGTGGTGAAGGCCGTACCTCCGGTGGCCGTCATCCGGTTACGCCGTGGGGCAAGCCGACCAAGGGTTACAAGACGCGCAGCAACAAGCGCACGGATAATCTCATCATCCGCCGTGCGAAAGGCGGGAAGGGCTAATCGATGTCACGTTCTGTTTGGAAAGGTCCGTTTGTGGACGGATACCTCCTTGGCAAGGCGGAGGCGTCTCGCGCCTCCGGCCGTAACGAGATCATCAAGATCTGGTCGCGCCGCTCCACGATCCTGCCGCAGTTTGTCGGCCTGACCTTCGGTGTCTACAACGGCAAGAAATTTCTGCCGGTGCAGGTGAACGAGAACATGGTCGGCCACAAGTTTGGTGAATTCTCGCCGACGCGCACCTTCCCGGGGCACGCGGCCGACAAGAAAGCGAAGCGGGGCTAAGATGAGCAAACCGAAAGCCGAGCGCGGCCTGGCCGACAATCAGGCGGAGGCCATTGCGCGCAACATTCGTGTTAGCCCGCGCAAGCTGAACCTGGTTGCGGGCTCCATCCGCAACCTCCCGGCCAGCCGTGCGCTGGCCGACCTGACCTTCTCCAAGCGTCGCGTCGCGAAGCAGGTGAAGAAGGCTCTGGAGAGCGCGATCGCCAATGCCGAGAACAACCACCAGCTGGACGTGGACAAGCTCTATGTGAAGCTGGCTGAGGTTGGCCGTGGCATCGTGATGCGCCGTTTCCATGCCCGTGGCCGTGGCCGTTCCGCGACCGTGGAGAAGTGGTTCAGCCATCTGAAGATCGTTGTTGAGGAACGCGAGCAGGCCGAGAAGCCGATGCGCGATGCTCGTCCGGGCTTTGGTAAGTCCGCGAAGTCTGCCGGGGAGGCTGCGTAACATGGGTCACAAGATTAATCCGATCGGCCTGCGCCTCGGCATCACCCGCACTTGGGACAGCCGCTGGTACGCCGACAAGGACTACGCTAAACTGCTGCATGACGACATCAAGCTGCGCAACCACCTGCGCGGCAAGCTGCAGCAGGCGGGCGTGTCCCGCGTGGTCATTGAGCGTCCGGCCAAGAAGCCGCGCGTGACCATCTATGCTGCTCGCCCGGGTGTGGTGATCGGCAAGAAGGGGCAGGATATCGACAGCCTGCGCAAGGAGCTGTCCTCGATGGCGAAGGCCGATGTGGCCCTCAATATCATGGAAATCCGCAAGCCGGAGATCGACGCCACGCTGGTGGCCGAGAACATCTCCCAGCAGCTGGAGCGCCGCGTGGCTTTCCGCCGTGCGATGAAGCGCGCTGTGCAGTCCGCGATGCGTCTGGGTGCCCAAGGCATCAAGATTACCTGCTCCGGCCGTCTCGGCGGCGCCGAGATCGCCCGCGTTGAGTGGTACCGCGAAGGCCGTGTGCCCCTGCACACGCTGCGCGCCGATATCGATTACGGCGTTGCCACCGCGAAGACCACCTACGGCACCTGCGGCGTGAAGGTTTGGATTTTCAAGGGCGAGATTCTGGTTCAGGACCCGTTCGCGCAGGATAAGCGCGCGGCCGAACAGGCTCCGCAGCGCTAAGGAATTTTTAAGCCATGATGTCTCCAAAGCGTACCAAGTTCCGCAAGGCGCATAAGGGCCGCATCCACGGCAACGCCAAAGGCAACACGCAGCTGAATTTCGGCGCGTTCGGCCTGAAGGCGCTGGAGCCGGAGCGTATTACCGCCCGCCAGATCGAGTCTGCCCGCCGCGCCATCACCCGCTGCATGAAGCGTGCCGGCCGCGTGTGGATCCGCATCTTCCCGGACCTGCCCGTCTCCACCAAGCCCGCCGAAGTGCGTATGGGCTCCGGTAAGGGCAGCCCGGAATTCTGGGTGGCCCGCGTGCAGCCCGGCCGTATTATGTTCGAGATCGACGGCGTCGCCGAGCCGCTGGCCCGCGAGGCGCTGGCTCTGGGTGCCGCCAAGCTGCCGATCCGCACCAAGTTCGTCACCCGTATCGGGGAGGCTTAAGAGATGACCGCTGCTAGTGACATCCGGGTGAAGACCCCGGACGAGCTGAAGAGCCTGCTGCTGGATCTGCGCAAGGAGCAGTTCAACCTGCGTTTCCAGCGCGCCACCGGCCAGCAGGAAAACACCAGCCGCGTGCGCGCGGTGCGTCGCGAGATCGCGCGGGTGAAGACGATTCTGGCTGAGCGCGCGCGTTCGGCTGTGAAGGGTTAAGAGGGTACCATGCCGAAACGTGTTCTGACCGGGCGTGTCGTGAGCGATAAGATGGACAAGACGATCACCGTGCTTGTCGAGCGTCGCATCATGCATCCGCTGTACAAGAAGTTCATTCGCCGCTCCAAGAAGTACGCGGCGCATGACGAGGGCAATGTGTGCGTCGAAGGTGATGTGGTTCGCATTGAAGAATGCGCGCCGATCAGCAAGCGCAAGACCTGGGTTGTGACGGAGCGCAACGGCGCCGCCATCACCGACCAGCAGGCCGGCTGAGGGGGCTGAACCATGATTATCGTAGAATCCAACCTCGATGTTGCTGACAACTCCGGCGCCCGCCGCGTGCAGTGCATCAAGGTGCTCGGCGGCTCCAAGCGTAAGACCGCTTCGGTTGGCGATGTCATCGTCGTCTCCGTGAAGGATGCCATCCCCCGTGGCAAGGTGAAGAAGGGTGACGTGCACCAGGCGGTTGTCGTGCGCACGGCCTTCCCGGTTCGCCGCGCCGATGGCAGCGCCATTCGCTTCGACCGCAACGCCGCCGTGCTTATCAACAAGCAGATGGAGCCGATCGGCACCCGTATCTTTGGGCCCGTGGTGCGTGAGCTGCGTGCGAAGAAGTTCATGAAGATCATCAGCCTGGCGCCGGAGGTGCTGTAACATGGCCGCGCGTATTAAAAAGGGCGACAAGGTGCTGGTTATTTCCGGCGCCGCCAAGGGCTCCCGCGGCGAAGTGCTGCGCGTGATCCCGTCCGAGAACCGTGCCGTTGTGCAGGGCGTTGCTGTGGCTAAGCACCACACCAAGGCGACCCGCATGGGCGAGCAGGGTGGCATCATCGAGCGTGAGGCCGCCGTGGACCTGTCTAATCTGGCGCTGATCGACCCCGCCACGGACAAGCCGACCAAGGTTGGCTTCCGCGTGCTGGACGATGGCCGCAAAGTGCGTGTCGCCCGCAAGAGCGGCACCGCTATTGAAGGCTGAGGAGGCCAATATGAGCGAAGTGAAAGAGCTGCCCCGCCTTCAGAAATACTACCGTGAGGTGGTGCGTGAGCAGCTGCAGAAGGAGTTCGGCTACTCGAACCCGTTCGAGGTGCCGTCCCTGCAGAAGATCGTGATCAACATGGGCGTTGGCGAAGCCGCCGCTGACCAGAAGAAGCTGGAAGCCGCGCTGGCCGAGCTGACGCTGATCTCCGGTCAGAAGCCTGTGAAGACGCTGGCGAAAAAGGCGATTGCTGGCTTCAAGATCCGTGCTGGCCTGCCGATCGGGTGCAAGGTGACCCTGCGCCGCGACCGCATGTACGAATTTCTTGATCGTCTTGTGACGATTGCGCTGCCTCGCGTGCGTGACTTCCGTGGAATGCCTGCTAATAAGGGCTTCGACGGACGCGGAAACTACGCCATGGGCCTCAAGGAACAGATCATTTTCCCTGAGATCGTCTATGACAAGGTCGATGCGATCCGTGGCATGGACATCATCTTCGTCACCAGCGCGAAGACCGATGCCGAGGCCAAGGCGTTGCTGAAGGGTTTCAACTTGCCGTTCCAGAAGTGAGCGGCATCGCGAAAATTTTTGTTGGAAAACGGCTGGTAGAGACTGGCAGGTTCCGGAGGGTATCAGAAGATGGCTAAGACATCGCAGGTCAACCGAAACGGCAAGCGTGAGCGCATGGCCGCCCGTGATCAGGCGAAACGTGCAACGCTGAAGGCGACGATCATGGATCGTTCGCTGCCGGTGGAAGACCGCTTTGAGGCGAGCCTCAAGCTCGCGCAGCTGCCGCGCAACGGCGCGAAGGTTCGCGTGCGCCTGCGTTGCGAGCTCACGGGTCGCGCCCGTGGCAATTATCGTAAGTTTAAGCTTTGCCGTGTCGCCTTCCGCGATCTGGCGAGCACCGGGCAGATCCCCGGTGTCACCAAGGCCAGCTGGTAAGGAAAGGGCGGTTTAAAAATGTCGATGTCCGATCCTTTGGGCGATATGCTCACCCGTATTCGTAACGCGCAGCACGCTCGTCTGACGTCTTGCGTTGCGCCTGCTTCCAACCTGCGCGCCAACGTGCTGGACGTCCTGAAGCGCGAAGGCTTCATCCGCGGTTTCGCCCGCGAGGAAGTGCGCCCCGGCATTGCTCAGCTCCGCATTGAGCTGAAGTACAATGACGGTCAGCCGGTGATCAAGGAGATCAGCCGCGTGTCCCGTCCGGGCCGCCGCGTTTACTCCAAGATCAAGGAGCTGCCGCGCGTCTATAATGGTCTGGGTGTTTCCATCCTCTCCACGCCGCGCGGCGTGATGAGCGATGTCGAGGCCCGCGCTGCCAATGTCGGCGGCGAAGTTCTCTGCCGCGTCTTCTAAGGGAGGGAGCAGATATGTCGCGCGTAGGCAAATATCCCGTCGAGATCCCCGCTGGCGTCACCGTTGCGCTGGCCGACAACGTGATCACGGCGAAGGGCAAGCTGGGCGAGCTGAAACTCGCCCTCACGGATCTGGTCGAGGCCAAGATCGAAGGCAACAAGGTCTCGGTTGAGCCGAAGACCAAGGCTGCCCAGGCCCGTATGATGTGGGGCACCACCCGTGCCAACATCGCCAACATGGTGAAGGGTGTGTCGCAGGGCTACTCGAAGACGCTGGAGATCACCGGTACCGGTTACCGCGCTGCGGTGCAGGGGGCCAATCTGGTGGTCAACCTCGGATTCTCCCACGATGTGGTGTACCCGATCCCGGCCGGGATCAAGGTGACCTGTGAGAAGCCGACCTCGATCAAGGTCGAGGGTGTGGACAAGCGTCAGGTTGGTCAGGTCTGCGCCGAGCTGCGCAGCCACCGTCCGCCCGAGCCGTATAAGGGCAAGGGTGTTAAGTTCGAAGGCGAGGCGATCCGCCGGAAAGAGGGTAAGAAGAAATAATGTCGAGCAATCTGGAATTGCAGGCGCGCCGCCGGGCCCGTCTCCGCTATCAGCTCCGGCAGAAGTCGGGCGGGCGTCCGCGCTTGTCCGTGTTCCGCTCTGGCAAGCACATCTACGCCCAGATCATCGACGACGCCCAGGGCTGCACCCTGGCCGCCGCTTCGACCCTGGACAAAGATCTGAAGGCTGCGCTGCGCACCGGCGCCGACAAGGATGCCGCCACCGCCGTGGGCAAGCTGATCGCCGAGCGCTCCAAGGCTGCTGGCGTTGTCTCCGTGGTATTCGACCGCGGTTCTTATCTGTATCATGGCCGGGTGAAAGCCCTGGCAGAGGCGGCCCGCGAGGGCGGCCTCGACTTCTAAGAGGGTTTGCACATGGCACGTGAAGCACGCGAAGGCGGCAGCGGCGGCAGGAATCGCGAACGCGAGCGCGAGCGCGAGGCTGGTGACGAGTTCGTCGACAAGCTGGTGACGATCAACCGCGTCGCCAAGGTCGTGAAGGGTGGTCGCCGGTTTGCGTTTGCCGCTCTGGTCGTCGTTGGCGACCAGAAGGGCCGCGTTGGCTACGGCGCTGGCAAGGCCCGTGAGGTTCCCGAGGCGATCCGCAAGGCGACCGAGCGCGCGAAGAAGACCATGATTCGCGTTCCGATGAAGGAAGGCCGCACGCTGCACCACGACGTGCGCGGCATCTTCGGCGCGGGTGATGTCGTCATCCGTTCGGCTCCGGCCGGTACCGGTATCATCGCCGGTGGCCCGCTGCGCGCCGTGTTCGAGACCCTGGGCATTGGCGACGTGGTTGCCAAGTCCCTGGGTAGCCGTAACCCGCACAACATGGTGAAGGCGACCTTCGCCGCGCTGGCCAACGTGACCAGCCCGCGCCAGGTGGCTAGCCGCCGTGGCAAGAAGGTGGCGGATCTGTATGGCCCGGCCCACAAGGAAGCGGCCGTGGAGGTGAGCGATGTCTGATAAGAAGATTCGGATCACGCAGGTCGCGTCTGGCAACGGGCGCAAGCCTGGCCAGCAGGCGACCCTGATCGGTCTTGGTCTGAACAAGATCAGCAAGACCATCGAGGTCACCGCTACGCCGGAAGTGCTGGGCATGGTCAACAAGGTCAAGCACCTGCTGAAGGTCGAGGAGCTGGCGTAAGCCGCTCCGTGCAAGGATATTCGTCATGAAACTCAATGAAATTCGCGACAATCCCGGCGCCCGGCTGAAGTCCAAGCGCCTTGGCCGCGGCATCGGCTCCGGCAAGGGCAAGACCTCCGGTAAGGGTGTGAAGGGTCAGAAGGCTCGTGAGGGCGTGTCCCTGAACGGCTTCGAGGGTGGTCAGCTCCCGATCTACCGTCGTCTGCCGAAGCGTGGCTTCACCAACATCAACCGCAAAGAGTACGCGCCGCTGAACCTCGGCACGCTCGAAGCGGCGATCGAGTCCGGCAAGCTGGATGCGTCTCAGCCGATCACCGAGGCCGTTCTGGCCGAGGCCGGCGTGGTCCGCCTGAACAAGGTGGAAGGCGTGCGCCTGCTCGCCCGCGGCACCATCAGCAAGGCTGTGACCATCGAAGTCTCCGGCGCTTCCGCTGCGGCTGTTGCCGCGGTTGAGCAGGCCGGTGGCAAGGTGACCACCCTGGTTGCCAAGGCTGACGCCGAAGCCGCCTAAGCCTCTTGCCTCTGCCGGAGAAAATCCGGCAAATAGCGCTGTAAAACGGCGCTTGCCTGTAGCGCTAAGCACTGGCAAGCGCCGTTTTTTATTGGATGATAAGGATAGATTAATGGCATCCGCCGCTGAACAGATGGCCGCGAACCTCAATTTGGGCGCATTCGGCAAGGCCACGGAGCTGCGCAAGCGCATCTGGTTTACTCTGGGCGCGCTGATTGTGTTCCGTTTGGGTACATATATTCCGGTTCCCGGCGTGGACGCGACCGTGATGGCGCATCTGATGACGCAGAACGGTGGCGGCATCCTTGGCATGTTCAACATGTTCACGGGCGGCGCGCTTGGCCGCATGACCATCTTCGCCCTCAACATCCTGCCCTATATCAGCGCCAGCATCATCATTCAGCTGATGTCCACGACCATCCCGGCGCTGGAGGCGATGAAGAAAGAGGGCGACTCGGGCCGTCAGCGCATCACCCAGTACACGCGCTATCTCACCGTCATCATTGCCACGGCGCAGGCCTACGGCATCGCGGTCAGCCTGGAGCGAGTGAAGAGCGCGCTTGGGCCCGCCGTGATCGACCCCGGCCTGTTCTTCGAGTTCACCGCGGTGGTCACACTGGTTGGCGGCACCGTGTTCGTGATGTGGCTTGGCGAGCAGATCACTTCGCGCGGCATTGGCACCGGCTCCAGTCTCATCATCTTCGCCGGTATCGTCGCCAACATGCCGGTCGCCATCGCCAATATCCTGGAGCTGGGCTCCACCGGTGCGCTGTCCACCATCTTTATCATCACGTTCTTCGTCGCGGCGCTGTTGGTCATCGGCTTCATCGTGTTCATGGAGCGCGCGCAGCGCCGGATTCTCATCCAGCATCCCAAGCGCCAGATCGGCCAGCGCATCTATGGCGGCGAGAGCAACTACATGCCGCTCAAGGTGAACGCCTCGGGCGTGATGCCGCCGATCTTCGCCAGCTCCCTGCTGGTCATCCCTGCCACCTTCGTCGGCTTCTCGGCGGGCGGCCCCGGTTGGCTGCAGGCCCTGGCGCACCAGCTTTCCCGCGGTCAGCCGCTGTATATGCTTCTGTTTGCCGCGCTGATCATGACTTTCTCTTTCGTCTGGGCTGCGATCGCCTTCAACCCTGAAGAAACGGCCGAGAACCTGAAGAAGAACGGCGCCTTCATCCCCGGCATCCGCCCGGGCAGCAATACGGCGAAGTATTTCGACACCGTGCTTACCCGCCTCACCGCCATCGGCGCGGTATATCTCGTGCTGGTCTGCCTGCTGCCGGACTTCGCCATGAGCAATTACAGTCTGCCGTTCTATTTTGGTGGCACGTCTCTGCTGATCATGGTCTCGGTAACCATGGATACGGTGACGCAGGTCCAGTCGCATCTGCTGGCGCATCAGTACGAAGGGCTGATCCGCAAGGGGCGCGGTAAAAACCGCAAGTAAATACAAGGAGGAGCAACAACGTGGAACTGATCCTTTTAGGCCCGCCCGGCGCTGGCAAAGGCACGCAATCCAAGCTGCTGGAGGAGCGCTACGGCATCGCCCAGATCTCCACTGGCGATATGCTGCGCGCCGAGGTGAAGGCGGGCAGCCCGATCGGGCTGGAGGCCAAGGCCGTGATGGATGCCGGCAAGCTGGTGTCGGACGACATCCTGATCCGCATGATCGGCGAGCGCATCAAGCGCGAGGATTGCGCCAACGGCTTCATCCTGGATGGCTTCCCCCGCACCGTGCCGCAGGCCGAAGCGCTGGATAAGCTGCTGCACGAGGCGGCGGTGGATCTGGACGCGGTGATCGAGCTCCGAGTCGACGAGGCCGCCCTGGTCGAGCGCATTTCCGGCCGCTTCACCTGCGCCAAATGCGGCGAGGGCTACCACGACACGTTCAAGCAGCCGAAAGCGGCTGGCGTGTGCGACAAATGCGGCGGCACCGAGTTCATCCGCCGCCCGGACGACAAGGCCGAGACCGTGCATGCGCGCCTGGAGGCCTATAACGCCCAGACGGCCCCGATTCTGCCCTACTACAAGGCCAAGGGGCGGTTGTTCAGCGTGGACGGCATGGCCGAGATGGATGAGGTTGAGCGCCAGATCGAGGCGGTTTTGCGCCAGGTTGGCGTATCCGCCGCGAAGGCCTGACATCAACTCTTGACAAGCCTCACGAAAAATTGATCAGTCGTTGTTGACTCTAAGTTCGCGGGCGCTATAACCCGCTTTCTGCGGCGCTCCCGGGTGGGGCGCCGCTACTTGTTATGACCTCAGGAGAGACCACGTGGCGCGTATTGCCGGCGTAAACATTCCCACGAACAAGCGTGTTGTGATCAGCCTTCGCTACATCTACGGCATCGGCCCGGCGAAGGCTCAGGAGATTTGCACGGCACTGGCCATCCCTGACGAGCGCCGGGTTAACCAGCTCTCCGACGAAGAGATCCAGCGCCTGCGCGAGATCATCGACCGCGACTTCCGCGTTGAGGGCGACCTCCGCCGCGAAGTGGCGATGAACATCAAGCGCCTTATGGACCTGGGCTGCTACCGCGGCCTGCGTCACCGTAAGGGGCTGCCGGTCCGCGGTCAGCGCACCCACACCAACGCCCGCACCCGCAAGGGCAAGGCTGTTGCCATCGCCGGCAAGAAGAAAGCCACCCGCTAATTTTCCGCGCATAGCGTCAGAAACAGGAATACCGATATGGCGAAGCCCGCCTCTTCTCGTCCCCGCAAGAAAGAACGCAAGAACATCATCGCCGGTGTTGCGCACGTTCTCGCCAGCTTCAACAACACGATGGTCAACATCACGGACGCGCAGGGCAACACCATTGCCTGGTCGACCGCTGGTAGCCAGGGCTTCAAGGGTAGCCGCAAGTCCACCCCGTATGCCGCTCAGGTTGCCGCCGAAGACGCTGGCCGCAAGGCCCGCGAGCACGGCATGGAGACCCTCGAGATCGAGGTGAGCGGTCCTGGTTCGGGACGTGAGAGCGCGCTGCGCGCCCTGCAGGCCGTGGGCTTCCAGATTTCCGCGATTCGCGACCTGACGCCGATCCCGCATAATGGCTGCCGGCCGCGCAAGCGCCGCCGCGTCTAATCTGGGTTCGGTTTTTCTTTAGGCCGGGGTGGAGTCTTATCCCCCGCCCAGGCCGGAGGGGTGAAAGTTGAAAGACTCTACTTTGTCTCTGCAACGCAATTGGCAGTTGCTGATTAAGCCGGAGCAGCTCGACGTCGAATTTGGTGCCGATGCTTCCCGCGTCGCCACCATCGTCGCCGAGCCGCTGGAGCGGGGCTTCGGCCTCACGCTCGGCAACGCGCTGCGCCGTATCCTGCTCTCCTCGCTGCAGGGCGCCGCCGTCACGGCAGTCCGTATCGATGGCGTGCTGCATGAGTTCTCCACCCTCGCCGGCGTGCGCGAGGACGTGACCGACATCGTGCTCAACATCAAGCAGCTCGCTGTGCGCATGCATGGCGAGGGGCCGAAGCGTATGGTGCTGACCGCGACCGGCCCGGGCGAGGTCAAGGCCGGGCAGATCCAGGCTGGCCACGATATCGAGATCATGAACCCTGAACTCGTGCTCTGCACGCTGGACGAGGGCGCGACGCTCGGTATGGAATTCACCGTCGGCTCCGGCCGCGGGTACGAGGCGGCTTCCGCCAACCGTCCCGAGGACGCGCCGATCGGCCTGATCCCGGTCGATGCCATCTACTCCCCGGTGCGCCGCGTGTCCTACAAGGTCGAGAAGACCCGCGTGGGCCAGGTGACGGATTATGACAAGCTCATCCTGGAAGTGGAAACCAACGGCGCGGTGACGCCGGAGGACGCCGTGGCCCTGGCCGCGCGCATCCTGCAGGACCAGCTCAGCATGTTCGTGAACTTCGAGGAGCCGCAGCGCGCCCGCCCCGAAGAGCCGCGCATCGAGCTGCCCTTCAACCCGAACCTGCTGCGCAAGGTGGACGAGCTGGAGCTCTCCGTGCGTTCCGCCAACTGCCTGAAGAACGACAATATCGTGTATATTGGCGACCTCGTGCAGAAGAGCGAGCAGGAAATGCTGCGCACGCCGAATTTCGGCCGCAAATCTTTGAACGAAATCAAGGAAGTGCTGACTGTCATGGGGCTCTCCCTTGGCATGACGGTGCCGGATTGGCCGCCCGAGAATATCGAGGAACTGGCCAAGCGCTCGGACCAGCCTTTCTAAAGTATTAACAGGAACACTTCATCATGCGTCACGGTCTCAGCGGTCGTAAACTCGGCGTCACCTCCTCTCATCGCGCTGCCATGTTCCGCAACATGGCGGTCGCACTCATCAAGCATGAGCAGATCACCACCACCCTGCCGAAAGCCAAGGAGCTTCGCCCGGTCGTGGAGAAGCTGATCACGCTCGGCAAGCGCGGTGGGCTGCATGCCCAGCGTCAGGCTTTCGATCAGCTCCGCGATGAGACGATCGTCGCCAAGCTGTTCTCCACTGTGGCCGAGCGCTACAAGACCCGCGCCGGTGGCTACACCCGCGTGCTGAAGGCCGGCATGCGTTATGGCGATGCCGCCGACATGGCCGTGATCGAGCTGGTGGAGCGCGACGTTTCCGCCAAGGGCCAGGACTCCGGCCCGAAGCCGGTAGTGGCCGCCGAGGCTGAAGGCGAAGAGTAAGTCTTCGCCTTAACTGGTAAAGCAAAAGGGCAAACCCGCCGGGGTTTGCCCTTTTTTATTAGCTGAGCGGCTCGTGTGCCTTGTCGAGCAGCCGGGCGAAGAAGCCCTTCTTCTTCGGCGGCTTGGGGGCGGCTTGCTTGGCTTCTTCCTCGGCCTTTTTGGCCTTGCTCTTCATCCAGTCTTCCAGCGACAACCCAGCCTTGGCCGCACGCTGCTGTTCATAAGCGAGCTGTCCCTTGCTCAGCGTCTTCGTGTAGTCAGTCATATTGGTCTCCAGTCGTCGTCCTTGCGTCGCAGAGTCCGGGGCAGATTTCAAGCGCCGTCGCGTCGGCGCAGCAGGGCGGCTTCCAACCAGCCGAGTGCGGCGTAGATGACGATGCCCGACAGCCCCAGCAGCACCAGTGCCGCGAACATGCGCGGGATCTCCAGCCGGTAGCTGGCCTCGATGATACGGTATGCCAGCCCCGAGGCGAAACCGCCTGATCCCGCCACGAATTCCGCCACCACCGCCCCCACCAGCGCCAAGGTGCCGGAAACGCGCAACCCGGTGAGGAAGCTGGGCAAGGCGGCGGGCAGGCTGAGCAGAGTGAGCGTCTGCCACCGAGTCGCGCCGTTCAGCCGGAACAAGTCGCGCAGTTCTGGCGGCGTGCTGGCCAGCCCGGCGGCGGTGTTGGAGAGAATCGGGAAGAACGCCATGATTACGGCGCAGACCACCAGCGCCAGAAACGGCTGGTTGACCCAGATGATGATGAACGGCGCGATGGCGACGATGGGCGTGACCTGCAAAATCACGGCCCAGGGCTGGATGGCCGCGCGGAACAGCGGGCTGGCCGCCATGGCCACGGCCAGCGCCACGCCGATGGCCGTGGCCGCGACCAGCGCCACGAAGGTCACGCTTAACGTGGACAGCAATGCCTGGTTCAGCACTTGGTGGCCGTCCAGGTAAGCCTGCACGATGGCGATCGGTCCCGGCAGGACGTAAGAGGGCACATCCAGCGCCCAGACCAGCCCTTGCCACGCCCCAAGGGCGATCAGCCCGAACACGTAGGGAGCGAGGCGTTCGACGCTCTTACTCATGCCCGGGCATCACGCGTTGGAAGGTTTCGGTGATCTCGGCGACGAGCTGCGTGTAGGCGGCGCTGGTGCGGCGGTGCGCCCCCTCGGGGAGGTTGGGGCGCAGCTCCGCCGCGATTCGCCCTGGCCGTGGCGAGAGCACCAGAATGCGGCTGGCCAGATAAGCGGCCTCGTAGATGGAATGGGTAACGAACACAATGGTCTTGCCGCTGCGCCGCCATAGCGCGTGCAGATCGTCTTGCAGCCTGTGGCGGGTGAATTCATCCAGTGCCGCGAAGGGCTCGTCCATCAGCAGCAGCATCGGGTCGGAGACCAAAGCCCGGGCGATGGACACGCGCATCCTCATCCCGCCCGAAAGCCCGCGCGGCTTGGCCTTGGTGAACTCCGCCAGACCCACCTGCGCCAGGGCGGCGGCAACCAGCGGCGCGGCTTCGGCATGCTTGTGCCCGCGCAGGCGCAGCGGCAGGTACACGTTCTCCTCGGCGCTGGCCCAGGGCAGTAGCGTCGCGTCTTGGAACACGAAGCCGATATCGCCGGGACCGGGGCGATGTTCCCACCCGATCTCTCCGGCACTTGGTTCCTCCAGCCCCGCCAGCAGTCGCAGCAGCGTGGATTTGCCGCACCCGGATGGCCCCAGCAGCGCCACGAACTCGCCGGGCGCGATCTCGGCGGTGATACCGTCTAGCGCGATGGTGGCGTTCGGGTAGGTCTTGGCGACCGAACGGAGGGAAAACATTATTTCTGCACGCCAAACCCATGATCGACGAATTGCAGCGTGTAGCCCGCCTTGTAGTCCATGGATTTGTCGTACAGCCCGGCCTCGGCCATCTGGTTGAAGAAGCTGGCCCAGCGCGCATCGGTCATGGCGTAGATGCCAAGCCGCTTGGTGTCGCCCGAATCGACGATGCCGCGCGCCTTGAGCTGTTCATAGCCGAATCGCATCAGCCCGTCGGTCATGTCCGGGTTGGCGGCTTTTATGGCGGCAAAAGCAGGGGCTGGGTTGCTGTAGAGGAATGAATACCAGCCTTCGGTGGAAGCCTCGATGAAGCGTTTCACCAGATCCGGGTTGCCATCCACCAGCTTTCGGCTGGTGGCGATCAGGCTGGCATAGCCGTCGAACCCGGCATCGGGCAGGGCCAGCACCACGGGCCATTGCCCGGTCTGCTGATGCACCAGATAGGGCTCGGAGGTGACGTAAGCCTCCTGCACGTCCTGCGGATTGGTGAAGAACGGGGTGAGCGAGAAGCCGTAAGGGCGGAGCTGATCGTCGCTATAGCCGTATTTGGCCTTGAGAAAGATCCACCAGCTGGCCCGCGTATCGGTGCTTACCGCGATGGGCATGCCCTTGAGGCTGGCAAAACTGTCATTGCCCTGGCCGGGATGCGCGATCAGCGCGTCCGGGTCCTTCTGGAACCCCGCGGCGACGGCGACAAAGGGGATGTTCTCCTGCGCGAAGTTGAGGGCGAGGAAGGCGTTGGAGGTGATGTCGAAGGTCAGCCGCCCGGCGATGAGCAACTGCGCGTTGTTCACCTGCGGTCCGCCCTGGACGATGTGCACATCCAGCCCGTATTTCTGATAGATGCCCGTGGCCAGCGCTTGATAGTAGCCGCCATATTCGGGCTCGGCCACCCAATCCAGCCCGAAGCTCACCGTATCGGCGGCGTGTGCGGTGGGGGCGAGGAGGGCGGCAAGGGCGGCGCCAAGCCAGCGGACCGGTCGGAACATTGCGGAGTCTCCCTACAGACTTGAGCAAACGAGTGGTTGCACGCAGAGTGGACCGGACCGCGCAAGACCTGCGCGGGTATCCGTGAACGTATTGTAGGGATTAGCATGGGTGAGCCGAGGATCAAGGCGGGAATTTGGGTCTCGGCGGCGCTCCGGCTGGGGATGGTGGACGGCAAGCCGGGCCTCGTGGTGCGCAAGGGCGATCCCGATGCCGGAGGTGTGCTGGTGGTGCTGCACGGGCGCACGGGCAACATCGTATTAACCCAGTTCCGCGACATGAATGGCGAACTGGCCTGGATGCGCGGCACTGGCCCCGAGCCGGTGAGCGAGGACGCCACCGACGCCTATGTGAAGAAGCAGGTTTCCTACGACCCCGACCTCTGGGTGATCGAGTTCGACGCCCCGGATTATCTGCCGCCGTTCGAGGGCAAATTAATCTAGGGTCCGCCGCATCGCCGCCGCCAGCGCCGGGCTCTCGGCTTCGGCACCCGCGATCACCCCCTCCCGGTCGGCCAGGGACTTGTTCTGGCTGAGCTTGGCCACGCCCTGCAATTTGGTGATGTGCAGCACCACGCCGACAATGCCCTTGAGATGCCCGGCGATGTAGTCAGGCGGGGCGTCGCTTACCGTCCAGGGGGTGGCGCGGGGAGACTCGAAGCGATCGGTGAGCCGGGAGACGATCTCCAGCAGCGCGGCCTGGTCCTCGACGATCTCCAGCCGCCCGGTGGCATGCACCGCCTGATAGTTCCAGGTCGGCACCACCTTTCCGGTCTCCGCCTTGGTTGGGTACCAGCTCGGGCTTACATAGCCATCCACCGCCGTGAAAATGGCCAGCGACTCGGCATGCGGATCAAATTCCCGCCAATGCTGGTTGGCCCGCGCCATATGCCCCACCAGCTTGTCGGTGCCGTCCAATGAGAGCGGCAGATGCGTTGCCGCCAGCCCGGTGGCGGTGGGGGAGACCAGCACCGGCAGAGAGGCCGTGCGCATGATGGCGTGCAGCTCCTCGGGGCGGGTTTCGGCGAAGGCGGGCGGCACGTACATTTTGCTCTCCTGTTACGTCAGGCGGCGTAAATAGAGTTCGAACAGCGCCGTGGCGGTGGCGCCGGGCCCGCCATTGCCGATGGGCTTGCCATCCAACCGCACCACGGGTTTCACGAAGGACGTGGCGCTGGTGAGGACAATCTCCCGCGCCGCGCACAACTCGTCCAGCGAGACTTCCCGCTCCTCGAACTCGATCCCCTGGTGCTGAAGTGCCTCGACCAGCGCCGCGCGGGTGCAGCCGGGCAGGATATGCCGGTCCAGGTTACGGGTGAGCAGCGTGCCCTCGCGCGTGACAATCCAGACCGTACTCGCAGCACCCTCGGTCACATTGCCGTTGGTGTCGTACAGAATCGCCTCATACGCCCCGGCGCGCTTGGCCTCGGTGCGGGCCAGCACGTTGGGGAGCAGATTGGTGGATTTGATGTCGCAGCGTCCCCAGCGCTCATCCGGCAGGGTGATGGCCTCGGCCGTCCAGTCCGCGATGTCGGCCGGTGGCTCCGGCTTGCGCCTTGCCGTGATGACGAGGCTCGGGCGCGGGGCAGGCGAGGGGATGGGATGGTCCCGCCGGGCGACACCGCGCGTGACCTGCATATAGACGAGCCCGGTCTCGATCCGGTTGCGCCGCAGCACCTCGCCAATGACGATCCGCAGCGCGGCGGCGGACATCGGGCGGGGTAGTTCGATCTCGCCCAGGCTGCGCGCCAGCCGTTGCAGGTGCAGCGCCTCGTCCACCAGCCGGCCGCGATACACGTACAGCACCTCATAGATGCCATCGCCGAACTGGTAGCCGCGATCCTCCACATTCACGCTGGCCTGATGCAGCGGCAGATACCGGCCGTTCACATAGGCGATGGCGGGCATGTGGCGTGTCCTTTCCTCAGGCGGTTTTCCCAGCGGTTTCCATGGCGTGGGTAAACTGGTCCGCCGGCAGATAGGCGGCGAGCACCTCCTCCGGCGTGCCATCGGCCTTTACCGTGCCGCCATCCAGCCAGATGAGCCGGTTGCACCATTGCAGCAGGATATCGGGCCGGTGCGAGGACAGCACCAGGATTTCCGCGCCGCGCACCATGGTCTCCAGCCGCTGGCGGGCCTTGTCGAGAAAGCTGGCATCGCCCGCCAGGAGCCATTCATCCATCAGCAGGATTTGCGCCCGGATGGCCGTGGCCATGGCAAACCCAAGCCGCACCACCATGCCGGAGCTGTAGGTGCGCACCGGCAGGGCCAAAAACTGGTCGAGCCCGGCAAAGGCGGCGACATCCTCTTGCAGTTCGCGGATCCGCGCTTCGGAATAGCCGTTGAAGAGGGCGCGCAGGCGGATGTTCTCATTGCCGGTGAGGTCCGGGTTCATGCCCTGGCCGGGGTCGAGCAGGGCGGTCACCGCGCCCTCGATGGTGATGCTCCCGCCCACCGGCTCGTAAATGCCCGCCATTGTCCGCAGCAGCGTGGTCTTGCCAGCGCCGTTGGAGCCGATGAAGCCCAGCCGGTCGCCCGTGTTGAGCGTGAAGGAGACACCGCGCAGCGCCTCCACGGTCAGGCGGTGGCGGCTGTCCTCGCCCAGCCGGCCCGAGGCGGCGGCGAGCACGGTCTTCTTCAGGCTGCGGCTCTCCGCGTGGTAGAGCGGAAAGGACACCGAGACATCGTTAACGATCAGCTGGGTCATGGCTTACAACCAATAGGGCAGGCGCGGCCGCGCGCGCGTGAAGACAAGGCCCGTGACCAGGAAGAGGCCCAGCGAATAGATCACGGCCAGATGCCATGCGCCAGGATTGAGCGGCTGGCCGAGCAGCGGGCCGCGGATGATCTCCAGCAGCGCGTAGAACGGGTTGAGTTCGACGAACGCCTTGGCCAGTCCCCGATGCGCCAGCATCGCCGGGTTCCACATGATGGGCGTGACGTAGAAGGCGATCTGCATGATGCTGGCGATGATGGGCGGAATGTCCCGGAATCGCGCGCCGAACAGCCCCAGCAGCAGGCTCGCGGCAAAGCCGTCGGCCAGCCAGAGCAGGAAGCCGGGCAGCAGGGTAAAGCTATCCAGCCCTGGCCTGGTGCCGAACAGCGCGAACACCACCGCGATGACGACGACATTATGCCCCAGCACCAGCATGTTGCGCATCACCACCCGTGCGGCATGCACGGAATGGGGCATGCGCATGGAGCGGATCATGGCATCGGCCTGGGTGAAGCAGGTGGTGGCATCCGAGGCGACGGTGCTGATGAAGGTCCACAGCACCAGCGAGATGGTGAGGAACGGCAGGTAATCCCCGACATCCTGGTGGAACAGCCGCGCATAGAGCACGCCGATGGCCCCGACCATGATGGCGGTGGAGAGGGTTAGCCAAAGCGGCCCGAGCAGGGAGCCGCGATAGCGCAGGCGGATGTCGAACAGGCTGAGCGTCCACACCAGCGGCCAGAGCCGGGCGGTATCCGCAATGTCGGCCAGGGCCAGGCGCAGGCGTTCGCGCCAGCTATGCGAGGCGGCGATGACGAGCCGCTTTGCCGGCGGCGCGTCCGGTGGCGGCGAGCCGGGTCCGGCCGTATCCTGGCCAGGCGCAATCATGTGCATAGGCTGGCGATAGCGGAACGGTGGGGCGGCATCAACCATGCGCCGCCTCGGGGCTCAGATCGGGTTGATGGAGACGCCGTCCGGCGTCTTGGTGACAGTCACCCTCTGCCCGGCGGAGAGCGGCGGGTCCACGGCCTCGGGCACGGATTTCACCGAGCCGTCCTGCATCCTGATCACCACTTCCGTGCCTGGCCCGGCATTGGCGGGCATCGGCTGGCCGAGGATGGACATGATGCGGCCAAGCGAGGCTTGGGATTGCCCTGGCTCGGCATGGCGCACGGCGGCCACGGTGCCTGTGGGCAGGCTGGGCGCCGCGCCGGTGCTGGCTTGCGGGGAAGAGGGCGCGCAGGCGCTCAATCCGCCAAACACCAGCAGCATGGCCGGAGCGGAGCGCAGCAGGGAGGTTTTGCAAGAACGCCGCATGGCTGCAGAGCTAACACGATTGTGCTTTCGCCGGTAGCGCCGTGGCTCAAGATTTTATTGCCGAAACTTGTGTGGTGGTCTAATGGCTTACAGTGCCTTGTTTAAGCCGTCATTGAACATGATGCTGCAAAAATATGGCGTGAATTGCTGGAGGCTTCTGATCGTGGTCAATGGCTCTAAAGTGCGGCCGGGGCGTTTGCGTGGCTCTCGTGCCGGCTTCAAGGTCAAGCTGTCGCTGGGCTGCGCGGGGTTCGCCGTACTCACCGCCTGCGCTGGCGGCCCGCGTACCGCCGAGAACTCCAATTATTACCTTTCCCATGCCCAGCACGACTACAATCCGCCCGGCCCGCCGAGCGATCCATGGGGGCCCTATATCCAGGAGGCCTCGGCGCGGTTTGACGTGCCGGCGATGTGGATCCGCCAGGTGATGCGCGTGGAATCCGGCGGGCATGAGTATATTGGCGGCCAGCTTGTGGTCTCCGCCGCGGGGGCCATGGGGCTGATGCAGCTTGAGCCCGAAACTTATCAGGAGATGGCCTCGCAGTACGGGCTGGGGAATGACCCGTTCAACCCGTACGACAACATCATGGCGGGCACGGCCTATATCCACGCCATGTATCAGGTCTATGGCTCGCCTGGCTTTCTGGCCGCGTATAACGCCGGGCCGGGGCGGCTGAACTCCTACATGAACTACAGCCGGCCCCTGCCGGACGAGACCAAGAATTACGTGGCGATGATCGCGCCGCGCATCCAGGGCTATTACCCGGCGCATCGCTCCGTGGCCGACCAGCTGGCCTTGAACACCGAGCCGATGAGCCAGGCGCCCGGCCTGCTGCCGCCGGGCTTCGTGCCGAATGCCTCTTACGGGCTGCCCGCCAATACGGGTGACAATACGGGGGCGCAGGTGCAGGTGGCGTCCATCGCTCCTGTGCAGACGCCTTCCGTTACCCAGGCGGTGCAGAGTTCGGAGATTGCCCCCGTGGCGCAGAACACTGCCGTCGCCGAAGTGCAGGAAGCGCCGGTGCCGCCTCCGCCCCCGCCGCCTTCACGTCCGGCCGTGCCGGCGTATCAGAGCTCGCTCTCGGCTTCGGCCTTGGCGATGTCCCTGCCGCCTCCGCCGCCCTCACCGGCGCGGACGCAGCCGCAGCCCCGTTTCGCGCTGGTGCCGTCCGCCATGGCCGATACCCCGTCGCGCACCATGCAGGCTTCCGCGATGCCGCCTTCGGGCAGCCGCCATTGGGCCATCCAGGTCGGTGCTTATTCCAACGCGTCCAACGCCCGCGCGGCGCTCGGTATGGCGGAACTCTCCGCTGTGTCGCAGCTGGTGAATGGGCAGGCGATGGTGCAGTCCATCCACAGGGATGGCAAGACCACCTATCGCGCGCGCATCGTGGGGCTGCCGCATGAGGACGCGGTGAACGCCTGCAACCGCCTCTCTGGCGGGCCGACCGGATGCGTGATCATCTCGCCGGACGAGTCGTAAAGTTTTAAAAGTTTTTGGGGTGCCGCCCTTTTTTCAAAAAGGGCGGCGTTGTTACGCTGCCCCGTTGGCGAGCAGCGTGTTGCGGACGGCGTCTTCCTCCACCTGATTGCTGGTGAAGGCCTGACCGATGCCGCGCATGAGGATGAAGGTAAGCTTGCCCTCGCGCATCTTCTTGTCCTGCTTCATATGCGCCAGCAATGCCTCGGCGTTCAGCCCGGCGATGCGCGGGTTGAGCCCGGCGCGGGCGATGTGCGCGGCGACCCGGCCAGTATCCTCCTGCGGGCAGAGGCCCATCCGGGCGGAAAGATCGGTGGCCAGCACCAGCCCGGTGGCCACGGCCTCGCCATGCAGCAGCGTGCCGTCGAAATGGCATTCCGCCTCCAGCGCATGGGCGAAGGTGTGGCCCAGGTTCAGCAGCGCGCGGCCATTGTTCGGCTTGGTCTCGCGCTCATCATCGCCCACTACCCGCGCCTTGAAGCGCACGGCATGCTCGATGGCCTGGGAGAGCAGCGCGTCATCCCCGCCGACGATGCCCTCGGCATTCGCCTCGCACCATTCGTAGAAGGGGGCGTCGGCGATCATCCCGGCCTTCACGATTTCGGCATAGCCCGCGCGCAGCTCGCGCACCGGCAGGGTCTTCAGCGCTCCGGTATCGGCCAGCACCAGCAACGGCTGGTGGAACGCGCCGGCCAGGTTCTTGCCCTGCGGCGTGTTGATGCCCGTCTTGCCGCCGACGCTGGAATCCACCTGGGAGAGCAGGGTGGTGGGGATCTGAATGAAGGGCAGCCCGCGCAGCGTGGCGGCGGCGGTAAAGCCTGCGAGGTCGCCCACCACGCCACCGCCAAGGGCGATGATGGTGGTGTGGCGGTCCACCTTCTGCTCCAGCAGCGAGGTCACGAGGCGCTGCCAGGTCTCGAAGCTCTTCGACTCCTCGCCCGGCGCCACGGTGAGCGTGGCGTGCTTGATGCCGACCTCGGTGAGCGCCGCCTGCAATGTGGGCAGATGCAGGGCGGCCACGTTGCTGTCGGTAATGATGACGCAGCGCGGCTGCGGCAGCACGGGGGCGATATGCGCGCCCGCGCGCTTGATCAGGTCCGGGCCGATCAGCACGTCGTAGCTGCGCTCGGAGAGCTGCACATGCACGCGCCGCGGCGGGGTGTAGGCGTTGATCGCGGCAATCACGTTATCGGTCGTCACTTGCGGGGGAACCTCCGAACCGTCGATGATGATGTCAGCCAGGGCGTAGGTCGGGCTGCGCAGCTCCGAAAGCCGGGCCAGGATTTCCGCAGGGTCCCCGGCGTTGAGCAGCGGACGGTGCGTGCGCCCCATCACGCGGGAATGTAGCACCGGCAGCGGGCAGCGCAGCCAGATGGAGATGGCGCGTTCGCGGACTAGCGCGCGGGTCTCCGGGTCCATGAAGGCACCGCCACCCGGGGCGAGTACGATGCGCTCCCCGGAGAGCAGACGCTCGATCACCCGCTTTTCCCCGGCGCGGAAATGCGCTTCGCCATGGGTTTGGAAGATTTCCGCGATGCTCATGCCCGCGGCGCGTTCGATCTCGTGGTCGGCATCGTAAAACGGCAGGCCGAGTTGGGCGGCGAGGCGCTTGCCGATGGCGGTTTTGCCGGCCCCCATGAGGCCGACCAGAACGATGCTGCGCTCCTGCACGGGCAGGTCGTGATGGTTGAAAGACATTGCCGGGAACGCTTATCACATTGAGCGCATGACGATAGATGGCCAGGCAGAGGCGTTTCTGGAAATGCTGGCCGCAGAGCGGGGGGCGGCGGCCAACACGCTCGCCGCCTATGCGGCGGACCTGGATGATTTTCTTGGCTTTTTGCGCACGCGCGGGGTGAGCGCCTGGGCGGCGGATGCCAGCCATGTGGCGGCCTATGTGCGCCAGCTATACGAGTTGGGGTTGGCCGCGCGCACCCAAGCGCGCAAGCTTTCCACCCTGCGGCAGTTCTTCCTGTTCCTGCTGCGCGAGGGGCGGCGGAGCGATAACCCGATGGCCGAGTTTGCCTCCCCGCGTTTGCCAAAGGCGCTGCCGAAATATCTGAGCGAGGCGGAGGTGATGGCTTTGTTCGGCGCGGCGCGGGAGCTTTCCGGCCTGAAGGGGCTGAAGGCGGTGGCGGGGCTGGAGATCCTCTACGCCACAGGCCTGCGCGTTTCGGAACTGCTGGCCCTGAAGGGCGAGGCGCTCTCCACCGATGCGCAGATGCTGTTGATTAAAGGCAAGGGCGGACGTGAGCGCATGGTGCCACTCTCGGCGCCCGCGAAGGATGCGGCGGCGGCACTGCGTGAGGTGATGGAGCAGAAGAAGCCCGTGCCGCGCTATCTGTTCAGTGGGCGCGACCCGCGCGAGCCGATGACCCGCCAGGGCTTCGCGCTGCTGCTGAAACAGGTCGCGGTGCAGGCGGGGGTGGACCCGGAACGCCTCTCGCCGCATGTGCTGCGGCATTCCTTCGCCTCGCATTTGTTGGCGCATGGGGCGGATTTGCGAAGTTTGCAGAAGCTCCTTGGTCATGCGGACATCTCCACCACCGAGATTTACACCCATGTCCTGGCCGAGCGGCTACAGAAGCTGGTGAATACGCTGCATCCCCTAGCTGAATAGGCTAACCACTTGGCGCACCAGCCCGCCGCGATGGCGCGTCTCATTGCGGCTGATATAGCGGCGCATTGACTCGGGCATCCGGCGCGGCTCGGGAATGTTTGCTTCAAAAGCCTGTGCCACCCCCCGCCAGACTTGCGGCGCGCAGCCATGCCGCCGCCCGTGCAGCCAATACACCCCGATGCGTGGCACCAGCCCCAGCCGGGAAGCCCCCCATTTGCGCGCGATGATCAGCCGGTTACGGACGAACCAGGCCATGCGCTCGCCGCTCCACTGTACCCGCGCCTCGGCGGATGATTTGTGCAGCACGGTCAAGGTGCCATCGTAGGCAATGCGCCAGCCCAGAGCGATGGCGGCGAGGCAGAAATCATATTCCTCCCAGGTGAAGAACAGGCTGGAATCATACCCCCCGGCGGCGCTCCAAGCGGCGCGGCGGATGGCGTGCCCGGCCCCGACGAAGGTGGAGGCGTCGAACCGCTCCCTGAAGCGCGGCAGCAGGGATTTGGGGTAGCCCCAGGCGCCTGGATCGGGGCCCGTGCCGTCGGCGGTGAGGATGGCGAAGCCCAGAGCGCCGAGATCGGGGCTGCGGCGGAAGCGCTTCAGCGCGTTGGCCACCACCCAGTCGTCGCGGAAGGTGGCGTCGTTATCCAGCGCCACGATGACGCTCCCATGGCCGAGTTTGGCCGCGAGATTGCGCCCGCCCGCCACGCCGAGATTTTTGCCCGCGCTGTGGAGAGCGAAGCGCGGATGGGTACCGAAGGCGCGGGCGATGGCGGCGATGGTCTCGGGTTCCGAGCCCTGGTCCAGCACGGTGACGTGGAAGTCTCCGCCGCGCTGGGCCAAGGCGGAGCCGATGGCCTCTAGCGTATCCTCCAGCCGGTTGAGGCAGAGGATGATGATATCCGCGTCGTACCCGCCCAAGGGTGGGGGGAAGCCGGCGCGGCGCTTCTCAGTAGGCATTCTTCTGCGAGAGCACGGCGGGGAGCGTGCGCAACAGGATGGAGAGATCCAACCCCAGCGACCAGTTCTGGATATATTCGAGGTCGCTGGCCAGCCGCTGCTCCAGCGCCGCGATGGCCGGGGTGGCCCCGCGCTGACCGCGGATCTGCGCCAGCCCGGTCATTCCCGGCTTTACCCGGTGGCGCAGCCGGTACAGGCGCAACGCGGTTTCGAAGCTCAAGCCCTCCACCTGCGTCTCCGGCGCGTGCGGGCGCGGGCCAACGAGCGACATATCGCCGCGAAGGACGTTGATAAGTTGGGGGAGTTCGTCGAGCGAAAGGCGCCGCAGGATGCGCCCCGCCGGGGTAATGCGCGCATCACCCGTCTGGGCCTGGACGAAGGGGCGTTCCGGCGCATGTGTCATGGTGCGGAACTTGAGTAGGGAAAAGCGCCGCCCATGCGCGCCGATGCGCGTCTGGCGGAACAGGACCGGCCCCGGGCTGCTCAGGCGCACCGCCATGGCCAGGGCCAGCAGCAGCGGGGCGACGAGGGCGAGCAGGGTCGTGCCGCCCAGCAGGTCCAGCAGGCGCTTGGCCGGGTTGGCGGAGGTGATCAGCTCCTCGGTGGCGATGGGCATGAGCTTGCACGCGCCGGAGCGGGATTTCAGCACGTCGGGCAGATTGGATGCGAGGTCGAAGGCCATCCAGATCTGCGCCGGGAAAGCGAGCAGTTCGGCCAGCAACTCCTGGTGCAGCGCGGCGCTGAAGCTCTCCAGCGCGGGGTGGTGGATGAACACCACGTCCTTAATGTCCCGCTCATGGATGAGTTGCAGCAGGGCCTGGGGATCCGGCAGTTCCGGCCAGCGGTGCCAGTTGCCCGGCTCGTGCAGCCGCGAGAGGTGCAGCACCCCGGCGACGTTGCGGGATATCCGCTTCTCGGCCAGGGCGCGGGGCAGGTCGCGCGGGCAATGGTCGTAGCAGATGACGAGCGTGCCGCGCCCGGCCTGGGCTGGGTCATCTGCCTCCGTGTGGATGGCGAGCAAAGAGCGCCCGCCCGCCAGCAGCAGCGGGGTGATGCCGAGGTCGGCCGCCGTCCAGGCGCGAGTGAGGATATGCGGATCCCCAAGCAGCAGCGCCAAGGCGAGCATGGCGAGGCTGGTGGCGAGGAAGCTGTTGGCGGCGATGCTGGCGGGTTGCCGGGCCCACTTCCTGTAACCGCCATGCGAGGCGGTGAGCAGCACTGTGAGCAGGGCTAACAGTGCGTAAAACCACAGGTTGCGGAACAAGTCTTCGCTCTCCCGCATGAGCAGGCTGCCTGTCAGCGGCAGTGCCAGCATACAGAGAAGATCGGAAATAACCAGCAATTGCTGGCGGGTGAGCAGCGTGCGGGGGCAAAGAGAGGCCGTTTCAGCGCGGGTTTGCCCTTGTATCAGGGCCGCCGAGGCGTGAAGCTCCGCCATACGAGACGCTCTCTAAGGTTGTCGTGTAGTTAACGTGTTGTTACTTTGGGTTGTATTAACGAAACACGAAACGCTTGGAAAGCACATAATTAAAGATTAGCCCCGCTAACGTACCGGCGATGATGGCAATCACAGGTTGTTGATTGGCGAGGGGGAAATGGGCCACCAGGGCGAAGAACACGCCGCGATTGAAAACAAATCCCACGGCATTGGCGGCGATGAAGCGCGCCCATTGGATATGGGCGGCATCATGCTCGTGGTGGCGGAAGGTCCAGAGCCGGTTGGCGGCCCAATTGACCGTGGCGGCGACGAGAAAGCCGCACGTGCCCGCGATGTAGAGATTGGTATGGCCGCGCAGCAGGTAGACGGTGCCGGTATCCCAGCAGAAGCCGAAGCCGCCGACGATGCCAAAGCGGATGAAGCTTTCCGGCAGCCCCAGCCGTGCCAGCAGCACGACCAGGGCATCGAGCCAGTTCAGCAGAAGCGGCTGGTTAGCCTGCAAAGGGGTCCTGCATCAGGATGGTGTCGTCGCGCTCCGGGCTGGTGGAGAGCAGGGTGACCGGGGCTTCAACCAGCTCCTCGATGCGCTTGACGTATTTAATCGCCGCCGCCGGAAGCTCGGCCCAGGAGCGGGCGCCACGGGTGGAGGTGCTCCAGCCTTCCAGCGTCTCGTAGATCGGCTCCGCCGCCGCCTGGGCCGCCATGCCGGCGGGCAGGTGCTTATAAGCCTTGCCGTTGATGGTGTAGCCAACGCCGATCTTCAGCTCCGTGAAGCCGTCCAGCACGTCCAGCTTGGTCAGGGCCAGACCCTGGATGCCGCCGACCTTCACGGCTTGGCGGACCAGTGCGGCGTCGAACCAGCCGCAGCGGCGCTTGCGTCCGGTCACGGTGCCGAATTCATGCCCGCGCTCGCCCAGTTGCTGGCCGGTCTCATCGTGCAGCTCGGTGGGGAAGGGGCCGGAGCCGACGCGGGTGCAATACGCCTTGGCGATGCCGAGCACGCGGCCCGCCGCGTCCGGCCCCATGCCGCTGCCGGACCCGGCGGTGCTGGCCACGGTGTTGGAGGAGGTGACGAACGGGTAGGTGCCGTGATCGACATCCAGCATCACGGCCTGCGCGCCCTCGAACAAAATGCGCTGGCCGAGCTGCTTGGCCTCGGCGAGGCGCTCCCACACCGGCTCGGCGAAGGGCAGCAGCTTGGGCGCCAGTTCCAGCAGGCTGGCCAGCACGTCTTCCTTCTTGAAGGTCGGCGCGCCGAGGCCGGCGAGCAGGGTGTTGTGGTGCAGCAGCAGCTCGTCGAGCTTGGCGGCCAGGGTCTCGGGTTCCGCGAGGTCGCAGACGCGGATGGCGCGGCGGGCCACCTTGTCCTCATAAGCTGGGCCAATGCCGCGCCCGGTGGTGCCGATCTTGCGCTCGCCACGGGCGGCTTCGCGCGCGGCGTCCAGCGCGGCGTGCAGCGGCAGGATCAGCGGGGCGTTGTCGGCGATGCGCAGGGTCTCGGGCGTGACTTTCAAGCCCTGGGCGGAGACGCGCTCGATCTCGGTCAGCAGGGCGAACGGATCGATGACCACGCCATTGCCGATGACGCCCAGCTTGCCGCGCACGAGGCCGGAGGGCAGCAGGGAGAGCTTGTAGGTCTGATTGCCCACGACCAGGGTATGCCCGGCATTATGCCCGCCCTGGAAACGGACTACGACATCCGCGCGGCTGGCCAGCCAATCCACAACCTTGCCCTTGCCCTCGTCGCCCCATTGCGCGCCGATGATGGTTACGTTCGTCATAATCCTGGTTCCTTAAGCGAGCGGGACGATCTGGCCGTCCGAGAAGACATGGCTGCAACCCAGACGGCGCGCCTCGGCGCGCGGGTCCGGGTGCGGGGCCAGGCCGTTGATGGTGGCGAAATGTTTTGCGCGCGCGGCGGCTGCGTCCTGGGCCTTGGTGCCGAAAGGCACGTACAGGCGCGGGCGCAGCTTGGGCTGGGGCGCGAGGCGGGTGATGGTGTCCGGGTACAGCGTGATGCCGGTGGCGGGTTCGTTATCGCACAGATAGCGCCCGCCCCGCCCCAGCTCGGCCTGCTCGCCAGCGGCGAACACGGTCATGCAGATGCCGGTATGGTATTGATAGCCGCGGAATTCCACCGGATCGATGGTGAGCTGCAGCTCGGGCCGGGCGGCGCGCAGCACGTCCACGGTCTCGGCGAGGCGGGCGATCTGCGCCTTGGCGGGGGCGGGCAGGTCCATGGCCAGCAGCAAGGGGATGGCGCGCTCGACCAAGCCGCTGGCCTCCAACAGTGCCAGCAGCACCGGGGCGGCGGCTCCGCCATGCTCGGCGACACCGGCGCTGTCCTTACGGTCCAGCGCGCGGGAGAGGGCGGCGGGCTGCACCGGGCCGAGCTTGGCATCGACCAGATCCGGTACTAGGCGGGGCACGGTGAGGTCCACACTGAGCTGGGTCAGGCCTACGGCCTCCAGCGCCTCGATGGCGGTGAGGATGATCTCGGCATCCGCTGTGGCGGCGTCCAGCCCGATCAACTCGATGCCCGCCTGGGCGATCTGCCGCTCAGGCTCCAGATCTGTGCCGCGCACGCGCAGGCATTGCCCGGCATAGGCGAGGCGCAGCGGGCGGGGCGAGGCGGAGAGGCGGGTGGCGGCGAGGCGGGCGATCTGCGGTGTGGTGTCCGCGCGCAGGCCCATCATGCGCTGGCTCTCCGGGTCCATCAGCCGGAAGGTCTGCTCCGCCGTGGCGGCGCCCGAGCCCGCGAACAGGCTGTCCTCGAACTCCAGCAGCGGCGGCTTTACCCGCTCGTACCCGTGGGCGGCGAAGCAATCCATGATCGCCTCGACGGAGCGGGCTTCCAGCTCCGCCTCGGGGGGCAGGATGTCGCGCAGGCCGACAGGCAGAAGGGCAGGGTGGGTAAGCGCAGTATCGTTCATCGGGAACCGTTGTGGTGGCGTGGCGCTATAGCATCGCCATGCGGCAGGTCCAATTGTCTGGGGCGGATTAGTAAAGTAAACCGGCCTCGATACAACCACGGCGAGCAAAAATTGCGTGCTTTTCAATAGCAGGCTGTTCATTCTGGTGTTTTTGCCGGTGGCGCTGGGTGGGTTTCTGGCCGCCGCCAAGCTGGGGCGCCGGGCGGCGATGCTCTGGCTGCTGGCGGTGAGCTTGGTCTTCTACGCGTGGTGGAAGCCGCCCTTTCTGCTTTTGCTGCTGGTCTCCATCGGGGCGAATTCCGGCTTTGGGCGGATGATCCCGCGCGGGCGGTTTTGGCTGGTGGCGGGGCTGGGGTTCAATCTCGGCCTGCTGGGGCTGTTTAAATATGCCGTGCTGTTTGGGGCCACGGGCATTTTCCTGCCGCTGGGAATCAGCTTCTTCACCTTTCAGCAGGTGATGTATCTGGTGGACGTGGCGCGTGGCGAACTGGGGGAGGTGGGGTTCCTCGATTATGCCTGCTTCATCGCCTTCTTCCCGCATCTCATCTCGGGGCCGATCGTGCGGCCCGGCCATATCCTCCCGCAATTCGCGGCGTTGCGGCCCTGGGAGGGGCTGCGCGAGCGGCTGGTGCTTGGGACGGAAATCTTCCTGCTGGGGCTGGGCAAGAAGCTGGTGCTGGCGGATGGGCTGGCGCGCTTCGCCGAGCCGGGCTTCGCGGCGGCGGCGCGGCATGATCCGTTGAGCCTGATCGAGGCCTGGGTGGCGCTACTGGCCTATGGGCTGCAAATCTATTTCGACTTCTCCGGCTATTCGGACATGGCGATCGGCCTCGCGCGGATGTTCGGCATCAAGTTCCCGGTGAATTTCAACAGCCCGTACAAGGCACGGAACATCAGCGATTTCTGGCGGCGCTGGAACATCACGCTGAGCGGGTTTCTGCGCGACTACCTCTACATCCCGCTCGGCGGCAACCGGCAGGGCGAGGGCAAGCGCATCCGCAACCTGATGATCACCATGCTGCTCGGCGGGCTGTGGCACGGGGCGGCGTGGCGGTTCGTGCTGTGGGGTGGGCTGCATGGGGTGTATCTGGTGCTGCATGGCTGGGTGGAGCGGCTGGGCTGGCGGGTTCCGGCAAGGCTGGGCTGGGGGCTGACGCTGCTTTGCGTGCTGCTGGCCTGGGTGCCGTTCCGCGCCGAAGGGTTTGGCGCTGCGATGCTCTTTTATAAGGCGCTGTTCGGCGGCAATGGCGTCGCGCTCCCGCAGATTTTTGCCCAGGCCGTGCCCTGGCTCGCGGCGTATGTGCGTGTGGTGCCGGTGTTGCCGTATCTGGGCGATGCCCGCACCCTCAGCCTGCCGCAGGGTGTGTTGTTCCTGGCACTGGGGTGGTGGATTGCGCTGGCACTGCCGAATACGCAGGAGATGACGCGCAATCGCCGCCATATGGCGTTGTTGGGGAGTTTTGCGTTCAGCGTGCAAGCGCTGTTCTTTGCCCCGGCTGCCGTGCCGTTTCTGTATTTCCAGTTCTGATGCACCGGTTGCTGCTGACTTGTCTGGCCTCGGTGGCGTTGTATGCGGCAGTGTTCGCCGGGGTGGCGGACAGGCCATTATCTTTGGGCGTGCTGCGGCTGGAGTTGCTGGATAAAACCGCCGCACTGGCCGCCATGCCTTTGCCGCGCCTGGTGATTCTAGCAGGCTCCAACGGGCCGTATTCGCATTCCTGCGCGGTGCTGGGGACGATGTTGGATATGCCGTGCGAGAATGCGGGCATCGCCGTGGGCATTGGGCTGGACGATGTATTCGCCCGCTACGCGCCGCTGCTGCGTCCTGGCGATGTTGTGTATATGCCGATGGAACTGGCGCAATACACGATGAGTGCTGGGGAATATCGCGCAGCGGTGGATGGCGCATTCCTGCTCCGGCATGATCGGGATGTGCTGCGCGAGATGCCGCGAGAACGGGCGCTGGGTGCGGTTTTCTGCTGCCAATTGGATGATCTTCTGGAATCCGCCGCGGAGATGCCGCTGGCGCATCTGCATGCGCTGGACGCACAGGCGCTGCTGGCGCGAGAGTATAATGAACAAGGTGATAGAGTTGATAACGATTTGGCGTTGCGGGACGCAGCGCTGATTGGCGCTGCGCCGCGCGTGTTGCCGACATCGCCGGAAATCACTGCGGGGTATGGCAGCAGGCTGATTTCCGGTTTTGTCGCGGTGCAGGGGCGGCGGGGCGTGGTGGTGATTGGCGGGTTGCCGGCGGATGACCGGCAACAGGCGCTGCCGCCGGATGTGCTGGCGGCAATCCGGGCTGTGTATGTGCAAAATGGCGGGGCGTTTCTGGCGTTGCCGAATGAAAGCCATTACCCGGCGGCGGATTTTTTCAACAGCGAGGACCATCTGGCCAAGCCTTGCCAGTACGCGCATTCCATCGCGCTGGCGCCGCTGCTGGGGGCGGCGTTGCATCGCCCCGTGCAGCCGCCATCGCCTGAGGTTAAGGCGATGGCGGAGGCGTGTCCGCAGTAAAAGAAGTTTTTGGTACCGCTTTTTTCAAAAAGCGGCGTTTACCCGATCTGCGGCGCGCCTAGAGCGGTGGCGCGGTGCCAGGCGGCGCTGTCATCCTCGTCGAACAGTTCGGCCAGCTTGCGCATCATCGTGCCGCCCAGTTCCTCGGCGTCCACTATGGTCACGGCGCGGCGGTAATAGCGCGTCACGTCGTGCCCGATGCCGATGGCGATCAGCTCCACCAGCCCCCGGCTTTCGATGTCGCGGATCACGTCGCGCAGATGTCGCTCCAGATAATTCCCGGCATTCACCGAGAGGGTGGAATCGTCCACGGGGGCGCCGTCCGAGATGACCATGAGGATGCGGCGGTATTCCGGGCGGCCGAGCAGGCGCTTATAGGCCCAGAGCAGGGCCTCGCCGTCGATATTCTCCTTCAGCAGCCCCTCGCGCAGCATCAGGCCGAGATTCTTGCGCGCGCGGCGCATCGGCATGTCGGCGGCCTTGTAGATGATGTGCCGCAGATCATTCAGCCGCCCGGGCTGGGGCGGCTTGCCTGCCTGCACCCATTGCTCGCGGCTCTGCCCGCCCTTCCAGGCGCGGGTGGTGAAGCCCAAAATCTCCACCTTCACGCCGCAGCGCTCCAGCGTGCGGGCGAGGATGTCTCCACACATGGCGGCGACGGTGATGGGGCGGCCGCGCATGGAGCCGGAATTGTCGATGAGCAGGGTCACGACCGTATCCCGGAACTCGGTTTCCAGCTCGCGTTTATAGGTCAGCGCCAGCAGCGGATCGACGACGATGCGCGAGAGCCGGGCGGCGTCCAGCATGCCTTCTTCCAGGTCGAACTCCCAGGCGCGGGTCTGCTGGGCGAGCAGGCGGCGCTGCAGCCGGTTGGCGAGCTTGGCCACCAGCGCGTGCAGATGCTGGAGCTGCTGGTCAAGCTGTTGGCGCAGGCGGGTCAGCTCGTCCGGGTCGCACAGATCCTCGGCGGCCACCTCTTCGTCGAAGGCGGTGGTGTAGGCGCGGTAGGCGCTGACATCGCCGGTATCGGCGGGCGGGCGGCGGGTTTGCGGGCCGGAAGGGGCATCTCCCGCATCGGCGGACATATCCTCGGGCTCGCCTTCCTCTTCCTGGAAGTCGTCACCGGAATCGCCCTCGGCCATCTCGGGCTGGGCGGCCAGAAGCGGGGCCTCCTGCTCCTGGCGCTGGCCCTCGCTCTCCTGGCTGTTGTTCTGCTGCGAGCTTTGCTCGCCGGACTCCTGGCTCTGCTCCTCGCTCTCGTCATTGCCCGGGCCGGGCTCGGCCTCGGCGAGGTCCACCGCCGCCAGTAGCTTGCGCGCGGCGCTGATGTAATGGGTCTGGTCGCCCTGGGCGGAGGCCATCTCGTTCAGCGCGTTCTCGGCGTCCTGGCTCAGCGTGTTGTGCCAGAGATCGAGCGCATGCCGCGCCGAATCGGGCACCGAGGCCGGATCCATACGCTCGCGCGCCAGCAGGGCGACGGCCTCGGCCAAAGGCAGCTGGTCGCGGGTGGTCATCTTGTCCAGCCCGTGGGCGATGCACTCATCGTCCAGCTTGTGGCGCAGATTGGCCGCCACGCCCGCCATGTGCCGCGCGCCGTAGATTTCCACGCGCGCCTGTTCCAGTGCGTCGAACGCGGCACGGGCGTCGTGCGCCACGGGGGCGCGGGCGTTGTGCAGTGAATCGTCGTGGTGGCGCAGGCGCAGCGCCATGGAATCGGCGGCGGCGCGGAGCTTGGCCATCTCGGCCGCGGGCAGCGCGCGCGAGGGCGAGGGCAGGCGCGCCCGCTTGTTGTTGCTGGCCAGCCCCGCCGGGCCGGGCTGGTAGGCGACCTCAAGCTCCTGCGCATGCGCCATGGCGCGCAGCGTGTTTGCGGTCGCCCGCTTGAACTCCTCGGCCTTGCCCTGATCCTGCTTGCCGTTCATGTCGCGTCAGGCCGGCTGGCGCAGGCCGGTCGGGATCTCCTCGTTGAAGCAGCGCTGGTAGTACTCGGCCACCGTCTGGCGCTCGGCTTCGTCGCATTTGTTGAGGAAGGACAGGCGGAAGGCGAAGCCGACATCGCCGAAGATGCGCGTGTTCTCGGCCCAGGTGATGACCGTGCGCGGGGACATGACGGTGGAGATATCGCCCGCGATGAAGCCGGCGCGGGTGAGGTCCGCCAGCGCCACCATGCGCTCGACCTGCTGCTTCTTCTCGGCGTTGTCGGCGGCGATGCCCATCTTCGCCATCACGATCGCCACCTCTTGCGGGTGCGGCAGGTAGTTAAGCGTGGCGACGATGTTCCAGCGGTCCATCTGGCCTTGGTTGATCTGCTGCGTGCCGTGATAGAGGCCCGTGGTGTCGCCCAGGCCGACCGTGTTGGCGGTGGCGAACAGGCGGAAGGAGGGGTGCGGGCGGATCACGCGGTTCTGGTCGAGCAGGGTCAGCTTGCCCTCGACCTCCAGCACGCGCTGGATCACGAACATCACGTCCGGGCGGCCGGCGTCGTATTCGTCGAACACCAAGGCGCAGGCATGTTGCAGCGCCCAGGGGAGGATGCCCTCGCGGAACTCGGTGATCTGCTTGCCGTCCTTCAGCACGATCGCGTCCTTGCCGATAAGGTCGATGCGGCTGATGTGGCTGTCGAGGTTGACGCGGATGCAGGGCCAGTTGAGGCGGGCGGCCACCTGCTCGATATGCGTGGATTTGCCGGTGCCGTGATAGCCCTGAATCATCACGCGGCGGTTGAAGGCGAAGCCGGCGAGGATGGCGAGCGTGGTCTCGCGGTCGAACTTATAGGTGGGATCGGCCTCGGGCACATGCTCGGTGCGCAGCGAGAAGGCCGGGACCTCGAGATCGGAGTCGATGCCAAACACCTCGCGGACCTTCACCTTGATGTCGGGCAGGTTGATCGCCGAGGTGGAGGGGGTGCGGGAGTCAGACGTCGCGGCGATGTCGTTCATGTATTCGGTCCTTCAAGGCTGCATTGATTTTGCCATCTTACGCGGCGGGCGGCTAGGCCAACCTGCCGCGCAGCGTGGCATAGGCCAGATTGATGGTCTTCAGCCGCTCCTCGGCGCCCTTGTCGCCGTGGTTGGCGTCGGGGTGGTGCTTCTTGGCCAGGGCTTTGTAGGTGGCTTTCACCGTCTCCATCGAAACCGGCCAGACCAGCGCGAACACCTCCAGCGCCTCGCGCAGTTCGGGCGGCGCGCTGGAGCGTGGGGCGGGGTTGGGGCGTTCGGTGCCGAAGGCGAAGGCGTGCAGCTCGGCCTCGACCGCCTCTTGCAGGCGGGCGGCGTTGCCGTTCTGGCCCAGCGGCCAGCTCGGGCGCTGCCAGGATGCGTCGGCGCGCATTTCGGCTTCGATCTCGCCTTCGGACATGCCCTTATAATAGTCCCAGGAGGCGTTGTAGGCGCGTACGTGCTCCAGGCAGAACCAATGGAACTCGCGCAGATTGGTGCGGGATTTGGGAGCGCGGAATTCGCCGTCCAGCAGGCAGCCGGGGCTGTTGCAGCCCTGGCCTGGGGCCGCCGGATCGGGCGCGAAGGCGCGCGGCTTGCGGTTCGTCGAAATCATGGCCTTAATGTGCGCCCTCGCGCGCGATTGGCAACATGCGATGCGCGCAAGGATGCGATGAAAGGATGCGGATGATGAGCACACGGGCCCAGAGAATCGAGCAGGCGCTGCGGGCGGCGTTCTTGCCCACGGTGCTGGAGGTGGAGGATGAGAGCCGCCGCCATGCCCGCCATGCCGACAAATTCGACCTGCCCGCCGGGGAGACGCATTACGCCGTGACCATGGTGGCGGAATCCCTGCGCCCGCTCTCGCGGCTGGAGCGCTCGCGCGCGGTGCATGAGGCGCTGGCGGCAGAGTTCAAATCCGGGCTGCATGCGCTCTCGCTCAAGTTGAGCGCGCCGGAAACACCGTGACCGGGCCTGTCCGCCTAGGCGATCTCACCGCCCCCGCCTTTGCCGCCGCCCTGGGGCGCGATCCGGTGATCCTGCTGCCGCTGGGCAGCCATGAGGACCACGGTCCGCACCAGCCTATGGGTGATTACGTGCTGGCCGATATCATCGCCGAGCGCATCGCGCGGCGGGCGCATGAGCTGGGCGCGCCAGCCTATGTGGCGCCGAGCCTGCCCTATGGCGTGGCGGATTACTTTGGTTCCAGCCCCGGCGGGCTGGCGCTCTCGGCGGAGAGCTTCCGGGCGGTGCTGGAGGATCTGCTGCGCGGGCTGTTGCGGCATGGGCTGACGCGCATCGTCATCCTCAACGCCCATGGCGGGAATGTGCCGGTGATCCACCAGGTGACGCTGGCGCTGCGGCGCGAGACGGGGCTGGTGATCCCCTCTTTCTATCTGTGGAAGGTGGCGCGGCAGATTATGGAGCAACGCCTGGCGGGTGAGGGCGCGGCGCGGTTTGGCCATGGGGCGGAACCGCTGCTCTCGCTGAATCTGGCACTGCGCGGGGCGTGCGTGCGCGCCGAGGCCGGGTCTTCGCTGGCACCTGGTCGCGTGTTCGGCCTGCCGGTTACCGGGTTTGGCACGGTCAGCTTCCAGGGGCTGGCGGTCGAGGTGCCGGTGGAGTTCGACGCTGTGCCGCGCGAGGCGATTGCCGCCGCCTGGGAGCAGGGCGGCGCCGCCTTGGGCGAGGATGTGGCGGCGGCGCTGGTAGAGGCGGGGGCGAGGTTCGCCGGGCTGGTCTATTCTAGCCCCGGCACAGGGACAGGAACTGCTGGCTAGAGGCGATATCGGCGGTGACATGACGCCGCCGGGCGATGGCCTCCTTGTCCTGCCCCCAATTCGCTTCCTGCCATAGCTCGTCGGTAAAGGCGGTGTCGGCGGCGGTCTGGGCGTCCAGCGCGCCTTCCGCCACGGCGAGGCCAAGCACCAGACTGCCCAAGGCGGGGACGAGCACGCCCAGCGCCGCCAAACCGTATTCGGTATAGGCGTCGAGCGCGGTGGCAAAGCGCGCGGCGGTGTCCTCGGGTTGGTTGATGGGCAGCACCCCGGCGGTGATGAGCAGTTCCGCGCCGTACCGCTCGCGCGCCCAGTCCAGCCATTTATCCCATTGCGCGTTTTCGTGCGCCACCAGCGGGGCAGGGCCTTCGGCGCGGTAGCAGAGCAGGTCGTTCAGCCCATAGGCGGCGAGCTGGCGGATGATCTCGGCCCGGTGCGGGCGCACGCGGTCCTGTGCTGTGCTGGTGAGCTGGGTGAGGGGCAGGTCGTCGGGCGAGAACTCTTGCGGAGCGGCGCCCCATTCGGCGGCGATGCCCTCGGCCAGCGCGGCATAAGGCACGGAGAGGCCGCGCCCACCAGGGAGTTTCAGGGGCTTGGCGTCGAGCAGAACGGTGAAATGTTCGCCATCGGCGATGGCGGTCGTGGTGGTCCAGAAGCGTTTCATTATTGGCCAAGCAGAGCGTTGAGGTTGGCGGGAGAGCCGGGCTGGGGGGCTGCGGCCCGGATGGGGGCGGGGAAGCTGCCCAGCGGCGGCGCGGCGGGGCCGGATTGACCGAGCCGGGCGAGGTTGAGCGCGCCGGGGCAGAGATCCCCGCCCGGCGCTGGGGTGGCGGGTGCGGCGGTGAGCGTGGGCTGGGTAAAGCTGCCGCCGAGCACGACCGCGCTGGTGGCGTTCTGCCCGCGCGGTTGAGGTTGCAGTGTCACGGCCAGGGTCTGCTTGCCGAAATCCACGGTGCCGGAGCCGCGTAGCGTCAGGCGGGGGGTATCCAGCGCCAGGGCGCTGAGCGTGCCGGTGCCGTTGGCGGCATCCAGCCGCAAGGCGGCGCAGCGCACAGGCACGGGGCCGGGGGAGATGAGCTGCGGCTCGGTCAGTCCGGCGGTTTTCAGCACATCGCTGAGCAAGCTGCTCAGCACGCCGCCATCGACGATGCCATTCACCGCCGCCACCCCAAGGCTGCCGTTTAGCCCGGCGGCGATGGTTTGCACGTCATCGCCCGTGCTGGCGGCCTTGAGCTGAAGCTGCGCCGTGCCCTGGGCGGTATCCGGCAGGCCGAAAGCGCGCAGCAGCGGCGAGAGGGCAAGCGCCGGGGCGGTGAGTTGCAGGGTCTCGGCGGCAGTGGGCTTCGATGTGTCGATACCGGCGCTGGCGGACACCTCCCCGCCCGGCAATTCGCCGGTGAACGGATTGAGGCTGAGCACGCCATTCGAGACAGTGGCGTGACCCTGCAAGGCGGTGAAGTTCAGCTTGTGCCAGACCAGGGAGTCGGCGGCGAGCTGGATATCGGCATTGCCCAGATGCAGCCATGCCAGCGGCAGCGCCCAACTCGGCGCGGCGGTGGGCAGCGGCGGCGTTGGCAGCGGCAGGGCGGCGTCCAGCGCGTCGAGGTCCAGGTTGCTGAATTTCAGCGCGAGTTGGAGATCGGGGTGAGCGCCAAGGAACAGGCTGGCATCGCCGCCGAACTGGGCATGGTCCGTGCTCACGGCCAAGCTGTCCACTCCCACGGCGTTGCGCAGCCCCTGTCCGCCGGGGTCGATCAGCGTGGTCTGCACGGTGATGTTCTTCCAAGCGGGCAGGGCCGTGCCCGCGGCGGTGGAGAGCGCTGAGAGGTCCGGAATGGAGGCGTTGATGGCCAGAGCCACGCCGGAGAGCGTGCTTGGCGTGGCGATGGCCCCGGTGATGGCGGCCTTGGCGGCGCCGAGCTGGAGCGAAAGCCCGACCGGCAGGCTTGCCGTGGTGGCGGTACCCGCGGGCAGGAGGGAAGGGGCAAACAGCGTATCCGGCGCGCCGATGGCGCCCTTGACGCTAAATGGGTCCTGACCGAGCTGGCCGGTGGCTTGCAGCGTCAGCGGCTGGTCGAGCGAGGCCATCTCCACATCCAGCCCTTGCAGTTTCAGCCCAGGGCGCAGGGCGGAGAGGTCCGACGCTCCGGCGGTGAGGGAGAGATTGTTAACGGCGGGGATGGGGCCGGGGCGGTCGGAAAGCTCGGCGCCGAGATGCAGCTGGCGCATGGCGGGCAGGGCGCCAAGGGCCGAGAGATCCGGGACGTCCACGCTCAAGGTCAAGTCATAGCCTGAGCCGGTGCGCGGGTGCTCGATGGCGCCGGCAAGATGCGCTGTGGCTCCCGCGCCGGTGAGGCTGAGGTCCACCGGCCAGGGGCCGGCCCCGGCGTTGGAAAGCCGCGCGATGGGCCCGACCACCCCGGAAAGCTGCGCCTCCTGCATGCCGATTTTGGCGCCGCCCGAAAGATGCAGCGGGGCGGTGAGCGAAGCCGCGGTGCCGGTGACGCGCGGCAGGCCGAACCCATAGACCTGCCCGCTGGCCGGGATGAGGGTGACATGGCCATTGCGGATTTCCACAGCCTCCAGGGCGAGCTGGTAGCCGTGGAAATGATGCGTGCCGGTGGCATGGCCCGGTGCGGCGGAGAAATCCCAGTTGCTGGCGCCGGAGGGCAGGGTTTGCAGCGTGATGCGCGGGCGCTCCAGAACCAGGCGCAGAATGTCCAGATGATGGGTGAGCAGCGGCAGCAGGGCGATCTGCGCCTCGGCCTTGTCCAGCGTGACGAAATCGCCAGCAAAGCCGCCCGCCGGGTTGCCCAGCGTGACATTGCTGACCGTCAGCGTGGGGTTGAAGGAGAGATGCAGCTTCACGGGGCCGCCCAGGGTAAGCTGGCGCCCGGTGGCGCGTTCCGCCGCCGCGATGAGGGCGGGAGCGTAGGCGTTGGGATTGAAGCGGGCCATTGCCACCAGCCCCGCTGCCACCGGCAGGGCCACGAGCAGGCCGATGCCCGCCAGAAGCCAGAGCCGGGTGCGGGGGGGGCGGCCTTGCCGGTTCGGGGGCGTTTCGTTGTTCGCGCTGCTCATTGGGGATGCCAATTAGTCGCTTTTTCCCGCAGATACGAGGGGGCGCCTTGTGAAGTCTTGGAACTCGCGCTAGACGGCGCGGCTTGGAGTAGGGCTAAAGCGGGCGTGGTGAAACTGGTAGACACGCCAGATTTAGGTTCTGGTGACGCAAGTCATGGGGGTTCAAGTCCCTCCGCCCGCACCAGTAGAGTTGCTTAGTTGTTGTTTTATTGAGGATTTTGTCGTTCATGCAGGTTACCGAGACGCTCTCCGAGGGCTTGAAGCGCGGCTTTACCGTCGTGGTCCCCGAACCCGAACTTGCCGCCAAGCGTGAGACGCGTTTGGCCGAGCTGAGCAAGACCATGCAGCTGCCGGGCTTCCGTCCGGGCAAGGTGCCCCTCTCGATGGTGCGCAAGCGCTATGGCGAGGCCGTGGCCGCCGAAGTGGTGGACCAGGCCGTGAACGAGGCGGCTGGCAAGCTGATCGAGGAGCGCGGCCTGCGCCCGGCGATGCAGCCGAAGCTCGACATCACCAAGCCCGGCACTGAGTCCGACCTGGAATTCACCCTGGAAATGGAAGTGTTGCCCGAGGTCGCGGTGCCGGACGTGTCCGACATCACCCTGACCAAGCCGGTTGCCGCCGTGGCCGAGGAGAAGATCGACGAGGCGCTGAAGAACATCGCGTCGCAGCGCCAGAGCTTCAAGGACGTTGAGGAAGCCCGCCCCGCCGCCCAGGGCGAGCGCCTGACCGTGGACTTCATCGGCCGCATCGACGGCGTCGCCTTCGAGGGCGGCACCGCCCAGGATGTCGGTGTGATCGTCGCCGGCCCCGGCTTCATCCCCGGCTTCTCCGAGCAGCTTGAAGGGGTGACCCCCGGTGAGACCAAGACCATCACCGTGACCTTCCCCGAGGAATACGGCGCGCAGGATCTCGCCGGTAAGACCGCCGAGTTCGAGATTACTGCCAAGTCCCTCGCCGTGGCCGAGGTTCCGGCCATTGACGACGAGCTGGCCAAGGCTGTTGGCCTCGAGTCGCTGGAAGAGCTGCGCGGCAAGGTGTCCGAGCAGATCAGCCGCGAGTACGAGCAGCTGACCCGCCTGAAGCTGAAGCGCGCCCTGCTGGATGCGCTGACCGGCAAAGCCGAGTTCACCGCCCCGGAATCGCTGGTCGAGGCCGAGTTCGACGCGATCTGGCGCCAGGTTGAGGCCGAGAAGGCCGCCGGCAACGCCGACCCGGAGGATGCCGAGAAGGACGAGGAGACGCTGAAGGCCGAGTATCGCGCCATCGCCGACCGCCGCGTGCGCCTGGGCCTGCTGGTCGCCGAGATCGGCCGCGCCAACAACGTGACCGTGGCCGACCAGGAGCTGCAGCGCGCGATGTTCAACGAGGCGATGCGCTACGGCCCGCAGGCGATGCAGGTTGTGGAGTTCTTCCGCAAGAACCCGCAGCAGATGGAGCGCTTCCGCGGTCCGCTCTTCGAGGACAAGGTGGTGGACTTCCTGCTCTCGCAGGTGAAGCAGGACGAAGTCACCGTGACCCCGGAAGAGCTCGCCGCCGACGCGGAAGCTTAATCCGGCACTAGACGAACGCGTGCGATCATCTAACTTGGTTGCATGACGCCCGTTCCGCCCACACCGCGGCCAGGACATGGCCCGGTGTGATGCCGGGACGGGCGGTTTTTTTTGAGACAAGGAATGAAGTGATGCGGGATCGGGATCCAGTCGAGTTTTACAACAGCGCCCTGGTGCCGATGGTGGTGGAGCAGACCGCGCGCGGCGAACGCTCCTACGACATTTATTCGCGCCTGCTGAAGGAGCGGATCATCTTCCTCACCGGGCAGGTTTACGACGAGGTCAGCTCGCTGATCTGCGCGCAGCTGCTGTTTCTGGAGAGCGAGAACCCGAACAAGGAAATCTCGTTCTACATCAACAGCCCCGGCGGTGTGGTCTCCTCCGGCCTCGCGATCTACGACACCATGCAATATATCCGCTCGCCGGTGAGCACGGTGTGCATCGGTCAGGCGGCCTCCATGGGCAGCCTGCTGCTCTGCGCTGGAGAGAAGGGCAAGCGCTTCGCCTTGCCGAACGCCCGCGTGATGGTGCACCAGCCCTCCGGCGGCGCCCAGGGCCAGGCCACCGATATCGAGATCCAGGCCCGCGAGATCCTCAACCTGCGCCGCCGGCTCAACGGGATCTACGTGGAGCACACCGGCCAGCCGCTGGAGGCTATCGAGGCCAAGCTGGAGCGCGACACCTATATGTCCGCCCAGGAGGCCAAGGAGTTCGGCCTGGTGGATGACGTGGTGAAGAGCCAGCCCCGCGCCGAGGCGGAAACCCCCGCCGCCAGCACGGAACTGCCCGCTTCCATCTGAGCCGGGACCTGGCAGGAAACACGGACGGGCCCGGAGTCGCCTCCGGGCCCGTTTTTTGCGCTTTTTTGACGCAGCTCTTTCGCCGTTATGCCGGAGATGGGGCGGAATTTTCCTGCAATCGTTTGAAATAATTCTGGTTTTTCCTGTCCCGCGCGGTGCGCTTGTGTGGAAGAGCACAGGGAGCTAGTCTTTCAACTTAATTGCGCGCTGTGGAGTAGTTATGAGCAGCAAATCGGCCGATACAAAGAATACGCTTTACTGTTCCTTCTGCGGTAAATCGCAGCATGAGGTGCGGAAGCTTATCGCAGGGCCGACCGTGTTTATCTGTGATGAATGCGTGGAGCTCTGCATGGATATCATCCGTGAGGAGCATAAGACGCATCTGGTGAAGTCGCGCGATGGCGTGCCGACGCCACGCGAGATCTGCAAGGTGCTGGACGATTACGTGATCGGCCAGGGGCACGCCAAGAAGGTACTGAGCGTGGCCGTGCACAACCACTACAAGCGGCTCTCGCACGCCACCAAGAACAACGACATCGAGATCGCGAAGTCCAACATCATGCTGATCGGGCCGACCGGCTCGGGCAAGACGTTGCTGGCCCAGACGCTCGCGCGAATCCTCGATGTGCCGTTCACCATGGCCGACGCCACCACCCTGACCGAAGCCGGTTACGTGGGCGAGGACGTGGAGAACATCATCCTCAAGCTGCTGCAGGCCGCCGACTACAATGTCGAGCGGGCGCAGCGCGGCATCGTCTATATCGACGAGGTCGATAAGATCAGCCGCAAGTCGGATAACCCCTCCATCACCCGCGATGTTTCGGGCGAGGGCGTGCAGCAGGCGCTGCTGAAGATCATGGAGGGCACCGTGGCCTCCGTGCCGCCGCAGGGCGGGCGCAAGCATCCGCAGCAGGAATTCCTGCAGGTGGACACGACCAACATCCTGTTCATCTGCGGCGGCGCGTTTGCGGGGCTGGAGAAGATCATTGCCCAGCGTGGCAAGGGGCAGGGCATTGGCTTCGGCGCCGAGGTGCGCAGCCAGGACGAGCGCCGCACCGGCCAGATCCTGCGCGACCTGGAGCCGGAGGATTTGCTTCGCTTCGGGCTGATCCCCGAGTTCATTGGTCGTCTGCCCGTGGTGGCGACGCTCGATGATCTTGACGAGGCGGCGCTGATCGAGATTCTAACCAAGCCAAAGAACGCGCTTGTCAAGCAGTATGGCCGCCTGTTCGAGATGGAAGGCGTCAAGCTGACCTTCACCGACGAGGCGCTGAAAGTGGTGGCCGGGCGCGCGATCAAGCGCAAGACCGGTGCGCGCGGCCTGCGCTCGATCATGGAGTCCATCCTGCTGACGACGATGTTCGATCTGCCAGGGCTTGATGGCGTCTCCGAGGTGGTGATCAACGGCGAGGTGGCCGAAGGGCGATCCGAACCACTCTATACTTATAGCGAAAAGCGTACCGAAAACGCCTCCTGACGGGGCTTTTAGGAAGGCGGCCCTTGCGGGCCGCCTTTTCATTTCCGATATTCGGGATGTGGCCGCATGCGGCACGCATGGGCTGCGCCTAGGCAGGGCAGGCCATGAGACCTAGGGGAATTCGTAATGTCTGATGTAACCAAAACCGATACGCCGATGGATTCGCTGGCAGTCCTGCCGCTGCGCGATATCGTCGTCTTCCCGCACATGATCGTGCCGCTCTTCGTCGGGCGCGAGAAATCCGTGCGCGCGCTGGAAAGCGTGATGAAGGAAGACAAGCAGATCCTGCTCGTGGCGCAGAAAAACGCCGCGCAGGATGATCCTTCGGCCGAAGATATTTATAACGTGGGGACCGTCTCCACCATTCTGCAGCTGCTGAAGCTGCCTGATGGCACCGTGAAGGTGCTGGTCGAGGGCATCCGGCGCGCGCGCATCACCGGCTTCAAGGAGACTGAGGATTATTTCGAGGTCTCGGCCGAGCCGGTCGAGGAGCGGGGCGACGACACCAAGGAAGTAGAGGCGCTGAGCCGCACCGTGGTGGCGCAGTTCGAGCAGTATATCAAGCTGAACAAGAAGATCGCGCCGGAGGTGCTGGTCTCGGTCAACCAGATCGAGGCGCCCTCCAAGCTGGCGGACACAGTGGCGAGCCATCTGGGGCTGAAGATCGCCGAGCGGCAGGAACTGCTGGAGATGGACAGCACCGCCGAGCGGCTGGAGCGCGTGTTCAACCATATGGAAGCCGAGATCGGCGTGTTGCAGGTCGAGAAGAAGATCCGCAACCGCGTGAAGCGGCAGATGGAAAAGACCCAGCGCGAATATTACCTGAACGAGCAGCTCAAGGCGATCCAGAAGGAGCTGGGCGAGGGTGAGGACGGCAAGGATGAGGCCGCCGAGCTGGAAGCCAAGATCAACGCCACCAAGCTCTCGAAGGAGGCGCGCGAGAAGGCGCTGGGCGAGCTGAAGAAGCTGCGCTCGATGAGCCCGATGAGCGCCGAGGCGACCGTGGTGCGCAATTATCTGGAGTGGATCGTCGGCATCCCCTGGAAGAAGCGCAGCAAGATCAAGAACGACGTGGTCGAGGCGGAGAAGATCCTCGATACCGACCATTTCGGCCTGGACAAGATCAAGGAGCGAATCGTCGAGTATCTGGCGGTGCAGGCGCGCAGCCCGAAGGTGAGGGGGCCGATTCTCTGCCTCGTCGGCCCGCCGGGCGTGGGCAAGACCTCGCTGGCCAAGTCCATCGCCAAGGCCACCGGGCGGCAATTCGTGCGCATGTCGCTGGGCGGCGTGCGGGATGAATCCGAGATTCGCGGCCATCGGCGGACCTATATCGGCTCCATGCCGGGCAAGGTCATCCAGGGCATGAAGAAGGCCAAGACCTCCAACCCGCTTTTCCTGCTCGACGAGATTGATAAGCTCGGCGCCGATTGGCGCGGCGACCCGGCCTCGGCCCTGCTCGAAGTGCTGGACCCGGAGCAGAACTCGACCTTCGCCGATCATTACCTCGAGGTGGATTACGATCTGTCCGACGTGATGTTCGTGACGACGGCGAACTCCCTGCGCATGCCGCAACCGCTGCTCGACCGCATGGAGATCATCCGTATCCCCGGCTACACCGAGGATGAGAAGGTGGAGATCGCCAAGCGGCATCTGCTGCCCAAGCAGAGCGAGGCGCACGGACTGAAGCCGGATGAATGGTCCGTCTCCGACGATGTGCTGCACGAGCTGGTGCGCACCTACACGCGTGAGGCCGGCGTGCGTAACCTGGAGCGCGAAATCGCGACCCTGGCGCGCAAGGCGGTGAAGGAAATCGTCACCTCCAAGACGAAGAAGGTGGCGATCACCAAGCGCAATCTGGAGAAATTCTCCGGGGTGCCGAAATACCGATTCGGCGAGACCGAGTCGGAGGACATGGTGGGCGTTGTCACTGGCCTCGCCTGGACCGAGGTGGGCGGCGATATCCTGACCATCGAGAGTCTGCTGTTGCCCGGCAAGGGCGTCGTCAAGCAGACGGGCCAGCTCGGCGAAGTGATGCAGGAGAGCGTGCAGGCCGCGTTCTCCTATGTCCGCTCCCGTGCGATGCAGTTCGGCATCAAGCCGCCCTTCTTCGACAAGCACGATATCCACGTGCATGTGCCCGAAGGCGCGACTCCGAAAGACGGGCCCTCCGCCGGCATCGCCATGGCCACGACCATCGTTTCCGCCATCACGGGCATTCCGGTGCGCAAGGACATTGCCATGACCGGCGAAATTACCCTGCGTGGCCGCGTGCTGCCGATTGGCGGGCTAAAGGAAAAGCTTCTGGCTGCATTGCGCGCAGGGCTGAACACGGTTGTCATTCCGAAAGACAATGAGAAGGATCTCATTGAAATTCCTGACAACGTGAAAAAAGGCCTGAAAATCGTGCCGGTTTCCCATGTCGATGAGGTGATTGAGCTGGCGCTGGTGCGCAAGCCCGAGCCGATTGAGTGGGAGGAGGCGCCGGCGGAGATTAAACCGGCAGCAGAAGGAGCTGTCGCGCCGGGCTTGCCGCATTAAAAATCGGCAGTGTTTGACGCGAGACTTCGAACGTGGCTATCAACGCGCGCCAAACCCCCATTTGGCGCGCCCGCCATTCTGCGGACATCATCTATTATCTATGTATCTCACAACTGGGAGCTTTGCCCGTGAATAAGAATGACCTGATTGCCGCCGTGGCGGAAGAGACCGACCTGTCCAAGGCCAAGGCGGCCGAGGTTGTCGACGCTGTGTTCGGGGCGATCGAGAAGTCTCTGAAGCAGAAGGAAGAGGTTCGCCTGGTTGGGTTCGGCACTTTCGCCACCTCCGAGCGTGATGCCTCCAAGGGCCGCAATCCCCGCACCGGCGAGGAAATCGAGATTCCGGCGTCCACCTCCGTGCGCTTCAAGCCCGGCAAGACGCTGAAGGATGCCGTTAACTAACAACGGCAAAGGTGTGGACGGGAATTTTCCGTCCACTTTTTCAGGGCGGTTAGCTCAGCGGTAGAGCGTCTCGTTTACACCGAGAGGGTCGGCGGTTCGAAACCGTCACCGCCCACCATTTTGAGCTAGGTTAATTTTGTAACCCAGCTTTTCACTGACAAAATTCCGAAACATAGTTTTCTTGCCTGTAGTGCGCTTGACGTGGATCAAATAGCCCATTACACGGCCCTCATACTGAATTGCGGGTGTAGCTCAGTCGGTTAGAGCGCCGGCCTGTCACGCCGGAGGTCGCGGGTTCGAGCCCCGTCACTCGCGCCAGTTGTCATTCTCCGTTCCTACATGGAGTAATACCTCCCCTTCGTGGTGTGATCTTGACCACGACGTGTTGCGATGCGACACGGCGAATGACTTACTTTGAGCTGTGCGCCCTTTCGGCCCGGCGCGAACAAGGAGATGAGCAGGTGCAGGTAGCCCTTTCGCAATATTTTCCCATCCTTGTTTTCCTGGCCATCGGTGCCTTCCTTGGATTGGCCTTCGTCTTCGGCTCCAAGCTGGCGGCTCGGCAGAAGCCCTACCCCGAAAAACTCACGGCCTATGAATGCGGTTTCGACGCCTTTGGCGATGCCCGCCGGCGTTTTGACGTCCGCTTCTATCTGGTCGCCATTCTCTTTATTATCTTCGACGTCGAAGTCGCCTTCCTGTTCCCGTGGGCCATCAGCCTGGGGCGGATCGGCGCCGTCGGATTTTTCTCGATGCTCGGCTTTCTCGGAGTCTTAACTGTCGGCTTCGTATACGAGTGGAATAAAGGCGCGTTGGATTGGGAGTAGCCGCATGAGCATGGTGAAGGACACCACGCAGATCGCCTGGAACCGCGAACAACTGCCGCCCGGCGCTGAACAGGACGCGGTTATCAAGGGGATCACCGGGGAGATCGCGGGCAAAGGGTTTGTCGTCGCGAATATCGACAAGGTGGTGAACTGGGCTCGTACGGGCAGCCTCTGGCCGATGACCTTCGGTCTGGCCTGTTGCGCGGTGGAGATGATCCACGCCTACATGCCCCGCTACGACCTCGACCGCTTTGGTATCATTCCCCGCGCCTCGCCCCGCCAGAGCGACGTCATGATCGTCGCCGGCACGCTCACCAACAAGATGGCTCCCGCTCTGCGCAAGGTTTACGACCAGATGCCCGAGCCGCGCTGGGTGATCTCGATGGGCAGCTGCGCCAATGGCGGCGGCTATTACCATTACTCTTATTCCGTGGTCCGCGGCTGCGACAGGATCGTGCCCGTGGACGTGTACGTGCCCGGCTGCCCGCCCACCGCCGAGGCGCTGGTTTACGGAATTATGCAGTTGCAAAAGAAAATCCGCCGGACAGGGACCATTCTCCGTGGCTGACGCAACCAAACAGGACGCGCCGGAGGCTGTGCCCCCGGTCGATATCGTGCTCCAGACCATCGCCTCCCTGCCGGGCGTGCTCAGCGCGCACCGCGAGCGTGACGAGTTGGTCGCCATCGCCTCCAGCCACCCGGCGGCGAGCCTGTTCAAGCTTCTGCGTGACGCGCATGGCTTCGAGCAGGTGATGGATATTTGCGGTGTCGATTACCCGGAGCGCCCGAAGCGCTTCGATGTCGTTTACAACCTGCTCTCCGTGACCCGTAACCTTCGCCTGCGTGTGGTCATGCAAGTTGCCGAGGGCGAGGAGATCAATTCCGTCTCCGACGTTTGGCCGAGTGCCGGCTGGTGGGAGCGCGAGACCTGGGATCTGTTCGGCGTCCGCTTCAACGGTTTGGCCGACCATCGCCGCATCCTCACCGATTACGGGTTCGAGGGGCACCCCCTGCGCAAGGATTTTCCGCTGACCGGGTATGTCGAAGTGCACTACGACACCGAGCGGAAAACTGTTGTGTACGACAAGGTGAAGCTGACGCAGGAATTCCGTAATTTCGATTTCCTCTCTCCCTGGGAAGGCATGACGACCTTGCCGGGCGATGAGAAGGCGCGTGGAGATCGCCGATGAGTGACGCCGCAACCCCGGTCACCCGGACCGTCGAGTTCGACAGCCACACCATCAATTTCGGCCCGCAGCACCCCTCCGCGCATGGTGTGCTCCGTCTGATCCTGGAGATGGATGGCGAGGTCATCGAGCGTGCCGACCCGCATATCGGCTTGCTGCACCGCGGCACCGAGAAGCTGATCGAATATAAGAGCTATCTCCAGGCCCTCCCGTATTTCGACCGTCTGGATTACGTCTCCCCGATGGCTTGCGAGCACGCCTTCGCTTTGGCGACGGAGAAGCTCCTCGGCATCGAGGCGCCGGAGCGCGCGCAGTGGATCCGCGTGATGTTCGCCGAGCTGACGCGCGTGCTGAACCATCTGCTGGCTGTCGCGCATTTTGCGTTGGATTGCGGCGCCATCACCCCCGGCCTGTGGGGCTATGAGGAGCGCGAGGAGCTGCTGACCTTCTACGAGGCGGCCTCAGGTGCGCGTTTCCACTCCAATTATTTCCGTCCCGGTGGCGTCGCCAAGGACATCCCGGAAGGGCTGGCCGAGGAAATCGGCGCCTGGACCGAGCGTTTTCCCAAATTCATCGACGATCTCGAGCGGCTGCTCAATGGCAACCGCATCTGGAAGCAGCGCGTCGTCGATATCGGCGTGATTTCGGCCGAGGATGCGCTGGCCTGGGGCTTCTCTGGCCCGTCGCTGCGCGGTTCCGGTGTGGCGTGGGATCTCCGCCGCGCCCAGCCCTACGACAAATATGCCGAGGTCGAGTTCGACGTGCCCGTCGGCAAGCATGGCGATTGCTATGACCGCTACCTCGTCCGCATGGCCGAGATGCGCGAGAGCGTGAAGATCGTGAAGCAGTGCTTGGCGAAGATGAAGCCCGGCCCGATCAAGGTCCAGGACAACAAGATCGCCCCGCCCAAGCGCGCCGAGATGAAGAAGTCGATGGAAGCGCTGATCCATCACTTCAAGCTCTATACCGAGGGCTATCACGTGCCAGCGGGTACCACCTATACCGCCGTGGAGGCTCCCAAGGGTGAGTTCGGCGTGTATCTGGTGTCCGACGGTACGAACCGTCCCTATCGCTGCAAGATCCGCTCGACCGGGTTCGCGCATCTTCAGGCGACGGAAAAACTGACGAAGGGCCACATGCTGGCTGACATGGTCGCGATCCTCGGGTCGCTGGATATTGTGTTTGGTGAGATCGACCGGTGAATACGCAGCCCGAGCCTCAGACGTTCGCATTCGACGAGATCTCCGAGCCGCTGGTGGCGAAGGCGATCTCCAAATACCCCGCAGGGCGGCAGATGAGCGCGGTGAAGACCCTGCTCGACATCGCCCAGCGCCAGATGGCCCGCACCACCGGCTCCGCTTGGCTGCCGCAGGCGGCTTTGGATGCGGTGGCCAAGCGCCTGGATGCCGCGCCGATGCGCATCTACGAGGTCGCCAGCTTCTACACGATGTTCAACCTCAAGCCGGTCGGTAAGTACCAGCTCCAGGTGTGCACCACCACGCCGTGCTGGCTGCGCGGTTCGGATGACATCGTGAGTGCCTGCAAGAAGGCTAGCGGCATCGAGCATTTCGGCGATACCAGCGCGGACGGGCTGTTCACCCTCACCGAGGTTGAGTGCCTCGGTGCCTGCGTGAACGCGCCGATTCTGCAGGTCAACGACGATTATTACGAGGACATGGACGCGGCGCGCACCGAGGCGCTGATCGGGGATCTTAAGGCCGGCAAGACGCTTCCGCCGGCGGGTTCGCTGGGCGGGCGCAAATCCTCCGCCCCGGCCTCCGGCCAGACGACTCTTCTGCCTGCCTCTGGTTCGGGGGAGTAACCATGCTCAAGGATTCCGATCGCATCTATCAGAACCTCTACGGTCAGCAGGACTGGCGCCTGGCGGGCGCGCTCGCCCGTGGCGACTGGAACGGCACGGCGGACATCATCGCGCGCGGGCGCGATGCTCTGGTCGAGGAGATGAAAGCCTCCGGCATGCGCGGCCGTGGCGGTGCGGGCTTCCCCACCGGCATGAAGTGGTCCTTCATGCCCAAGCAGTCCGATGGCCGCCCGAGCTATGTCGTCATCAATGCCGACGAATCCGAGCCCGGCACCTGCAAGGACCGCGACATCATCCGCAATGAGCCGCACAAGCTCATCGAGGGCGCGCTGATCGCCTCCTTCGCCATGGGCGCGCACAAGGCGTTTATCTATATCCGCGGCGAGTATTACAACGAGGCCCAGCGTCTCCAGTTCGCGATCGATGAGGCCTATCAAGCAGGGCTTCTGGGCAAGAATGCGGCGAATAGCGGGTGGGATTTTGACCTCGTGCTGCAGCGCGGCGCAGGCGCCTATATCTGCGGCGAGGAATCCGCCATGCTGGAAAGCCTCGAAGGCAAGAAGGGCATGCCGCGCATGAAGCCGCCCTTCCCGGCGGCGATGGGCCTGTATGGCTGCCCGACCACGGTGAACAATGTCGAGACCATCGCGGGCGTGGCGACCATCATGCGCCGTGGCGGCGCGTGGTTCGCGGGGCTTGGCCGCCCGAAGAACGCGGGCACCAAGATCTTCTGCATCTCCGGCCATGTGAACAATCCCTGCAATGTCGAGGAAGAACTCGGCGTGCCGCTGAAGGATCTGATCGAGAAACATGCCGGTGGCGTGCGTGGAGGCTGGGACAATCTCCAGGCCATTATTCCGGGCGGCGCCTCCATGCCGATCCTGAACAAGGCGATGGCAGACGTGCAGCTCATGGATTTCGATAGCCTCGCGGCGGTGAAATCCGGCATGGGCTCCGGCGCCATCATCGTCATGGACAAGTCCGTGGACGTGGTGAAGGCGATCTGGCGTCTGTCCAAGTTCTTCAAGCATGAGAGCTGCGGCCAGTGCACCCCGTGCCGCGAGGGCACCGGCTGGATGATGCGCCAGATGGACCGCATCGTGCAGAACAAGGCGACGCTGGCGGACATCCACCTGCTGGAGCAGGTGACGACCCAGGTGGCCGGTCACACGATCTGCGCCTTCGGCGAGGCCTCCTCCTGGCCGATCCAGGGCCTGATGCGCGCTTTCCGCCCCACGGTGGAGGCGCGGGCAACAGATTATCAGCCGCCGCAGACCGTGGCGCAGGCGGCGGAGTAAGCCATGGTAAAACTCACCATCGACGGTATCCAGGTCGAAGTCCCCGCCGGTTCGACCGTGATCCAGGCGGCCGATGCCGCCGGGATCGAGATCCCCCGTTTCTGCTATCACGAGCGCCTGTCCATCGCCGGCAATTGCCGCATGTGCCTCGTCGAGATCGAGAAGATGCCGCCGAAGCCGCAGGCCTCCTGCGGTATGCCGGTGTCCGAGGGCATGGTGGTCCACACCGATAGCGAGATGGTCCGCAAGGGCCGCCGCGGCGTGATGGAGTTCCTGCTCATCAACCACCCGCTGGATTGCCCGATCTGCGACCAGGGCGGCGAGTGCGATTTGCAGGACGAGGCCGTGAGCTACGGGCGCGATTATTCGCGCTACGACGAGCAGAAGCGCGCCGTCTCCAAGCCCGATTGGGGCCCGCTGGTGCGCACCACCATGACGCGCTGCATCCATTGCACGCGCTGTGTGCGCTTCACCACCGAGGTTGCCGGCACCGCCGAGCTGGGCGGCACCTTCCGTGGAGAGAACACGCAGATCGGTACGTTTGTCGAGAAGGCCCTGACCTCCGAGCTGTCGGGCAATATCATCGATCTCTGCCCGGTTGGCGCGCTGACCTCCAAGCCCTACGCCTTCACCGCGCGCCCCTGGGAGCTGCGCAAGACCGACAGCGTGGACGTGCTGGATGCACAAGGCGCCGCCATCCGCGTGGATGCCCGGGGCGCCGAGGTGCTGCGCATCCTACCGCGCCTGAACGACGACGTGAACGAGGAGTGGCTGGGCGACAAGTCCCGCTTCGCCGTGGATGGCCTGAAGCGCCGCCGCCTCGACCGCCCCTGGCTGCGCGAGAACGGCAAGCTCCGCGCCGCGAGCTGGGAGGAGGCGTTCGCCACCATCGCCAACCGCATCAAAGGCACAGCGCCCGAGACGCTGGGCGCGATCGTGGGCGATCTGTGCGATGCCGAGAGCATGCTGGCGCTGAAGGAGTTCTTCACCGCTTTGCGCTCGCCTAATCTGGATTGTCGCCAGGACGGTGCCGCGTTCGACGCCTCCCGCCGCGCCTTCTATCTGTTCAACACCACCATCGCTGGCGTCGAGGAAGCCGATGCGCTGCTGATCATCGGCAGCAATCCGCGCCACGAGGCCCCGGTGCTCAATGCCCGCATCCGCAAGCGCTGGCTGGCTGGCGGCTTCACCGCTGGTTTGGTGGGCGAGGCGGGCGAGCTGACCTATCCGGTCGAGCGCATCGGCGCTGGGCCGGAGGCGCTGAAGGCCCTGGCCGATGGCACGCATCCCTTCGCCGAGGTGCTGAAGGCGGCGAAGAAGCCGATGATCATCCTCGGTGCCGGTGTTCTGGCCCGCCCGGATGGCGCGGCGCTGCAGGCGGCCGCCTGGCGGTTGGCGGCGCAGTACAACGCGCTGCGCGCCGACTGGCACGGCTTCAACGTTCTGCACCACGCCGCCGCCCGCGTCGGCGCGCTGGATCTCGGCTTCCTGCCCGGCAAGGACGGCAAGTCCACAAAGGCCATGCTGAATGGCGGGGTGGACGTGCTCTGGCTGCTCGGCGCCGATGAGCTGGACACCAAGGCGATCGGTAAGGACACCTTCGTGATCTACCAGGGCCATCACGGCGATGCCGGCGCTGCCCGCGCGGATGTGATCCTGCCCGGTGCGGCCTATACCGAGAAGCACGGCACTTACGTGAACACCGAGGGTCGCGTGCAGCAGGGCTTCGCCGCCGTGCTGCCGCCGGGCGACGCCCGCGAGGACTGGACGATCATCCGCGCCATCAGCGCCTATGTTGGCCATGCTCTGCCGTATGATACGCTGGAGCAGCTGCGCGAGCATCTGAAGGCCAGCTATCCGGTGTTTGGTCAGGCCTTCACCCGCCTTGCCGGGAACGATGCCAGCGCCCCCACCGGTAACCCGTCGGCGGTTTCGGCCGAGTCTTTCGCCCCGGTCTTCGCCAATTATTACCAGACCGATGTCATCAGCCGCGCAAGCCCGACAATGGCGGCCTGCGTGGCGGCCCATTACCCCGCTAAAGCGGAGGCCGCGGAATGAGCGCGTTTTTTCACGCCGAGTTTTTTCAAACCGATCTGGGGATCGTGATCCTCACCCTGCTGGAGACGCTGGCTCTGCTGGTGCCCCTGCTGATCGGTGTTGCCTATCTCACCTGGTTCGAGCGCAAGGTGATGGGGGCGATCCAGCTCCGTAAGGGCCCCAACGTGGTCGGCCCCTTCGGTCTGGCCCAGCCCTTCGCCGACGCGATCAAGATGCTGCTCAAGGAGACGATCACGCCTGCGGGGGCGGACAAGCTCCTGTTCACCCTGGCGCCGATGCTCACCTTCGGCCTGGCGCTTATCGCCTGGGCGGTGATCCCGGTGAACAACAACTGGGCCATCGCCAACATCAATGTCGGCATACTGTACCTGTTCGCGATCTCCTCGCTTGGCGTGTATGGCATCATCATCGCGGGTTGGGCCTCTAACTCCAAATACGCCTTCCTCGGCGCGCTCCGCTCCGCGGCGCAGATGGTGTCCTACGAAGTCTCGATGGGCTTCATCATCGTCACCGTGCTGGTCTGCGCGGGCAGCCTGAACCTGAACGACATCGTGCTGGCGCAGCGCCATGTCTGGTACGCCATCCCGCTCTTCCCGCTGTTCATTATCTTCTTTATTTCGGGCCTCGCCGAGACCAACCGCGCGCCGTTCGACCTCGCGGAAGGTGAGTCGGAAATCGTGGCTGGGTTCTTCGTGGAATACAGCGCCATGTCCTTCGCGCTGTTCTTCCTGGGCGAATACGCCAACATGATCCTGATCAGCGGTATGACCACGCTGCTCTTCCTTGGTGGCTGGCTCTCGCCGATCCCCTTCGCGCCGTTCACGCTCATCCCCGGCGTGTTCTGGTTCCTGCTCAAGATCCTCATCTGCCTGTTCGTCTTCGTCTGGGTGCGCGCCACGCTGCCGCGCCTGCGCTACGACCAGCTGATGGCCCTTGGCTGGAAAGTGTTTCTGCCGATCACGCTGGTCTACCTCGTCGCGGTGGCCGGAGTGCTGGAGTATTTCGGATGGTTGCCCAATGCTTGAGGTAGTGAAATGAACCGTCTCGGCCGAATGGCATGGGGCCTTGTGCTCTCGGAGATCGTCAGCGGTCTCGCCCTGACCTTGGGGCACGTGTTTAAACCCAAGGCCACGCTGAATTATCCGTTCGAGAAGAACCGGATCAGCCCGCGCTTTAAGGGTGAGCACGCGCTGCGCCGCTACCCGAATGGCGAGGAACGCTGCATCGCGTGCAAGCTGTGCGAGGCCGTGTGCCCCGCCCAGGCGATCACCATCGAGGCTGAACCGCGTGAGGACGGCTCGCGCCGCACCACGCGCTACGATATCGACATGACCAAGTGCATCTATTGCGGTCTGTGCGAGGAAGCCTGCCCGGTGGACGCCATCGTCGAGGGGCCGAACTTCGAGTTCGCCACCGAAACGCGCGAGGAGTTGCTCTACAACAAGGCCAAGCTGCTGGATAACGGTGACCGCTGGGAAGCGGAAATCGCCAAGCGGCTCGAACTCGACGCCCCCTACCGGTGATCCAGTCATGATCGTGAACCTCGCGTTTTACCTTTTCTCCCTCATCCTGCTGGCTTCGGCGGTGATGGTGGTGACCGCCCGCAACCCCGTGCATGCGGTGCTGTTCCTGATCCTGGCCTTCGTCAACGCCGCGGTGCTGTTCCTGCTTGCGGGGGCGGAGTTCCTGGCCTTCATCCTGGCCATTGTTTATGTCGGCGCCGTCGCGGTGCTGTTCCTCTTCGTGGTGATGATGCTCGATGTGGACTTCGCCGCGCTGAAGGAAGGCTTCCAGCGTTACGCCCCAGTGGGCGCGTTGGTCGGTCTGGTGCTGTTCGGCGAGCTGTTCCTGGTTGTTTCCGGCTGGAACGTGCTGGCAGGCGCTACCGCCGCCCGGCTGTATCCCACGCCGGATAACTTGACCAACGCCGCCGCTCTGGGCAGCCTGATCTACACGGCCTATCTGCCGCTGTTCCAGCTCTCCGGCATCGTGCTGCTGGTGGCCATGATTGGCGCCATCGTGCTCACCCACCGCGACCGCAAGCGCGCCCTGCGCCAGAACCTTGCCATGCAGCACGCCCGCAAGCCGCAAGACACGCTGGTGCTGACGCGCCCCGCGCTCGGCGCCGGTGCGCCGCTGCCCGCGCAAGAGAAGGAGACACTCTGACATGCCGGTGCCCTTGTCGCACTTTCTCGTGGTTGCCGCGCTGCTGCTGGTTATCGGCGTGTTCGGCATCTTCATGAACCGCAAGAACATCATCGTTATCATGATGTCGATCGAGCTGGTTCTGCTGGCGGCCAACATCAACTTCGTCGCCTTCTCTGGCGCGCTGCACGACATGGTGGGCCAGGTCTTCACCATGTTCGTTCTCACGGTCGCGGCGGCGGAATCCGCCATCGGCCTCGCCATTCTCGTCATCTACTTCCGTAATCGCGGCTCGATCGAGGTCGAGGACGTGACCACGATGAGGGGTTGATATGTACACGCAGATCGCCATTTTCGCCCCGCTCGTCGGCTCGCTCATCGCGGGCGTGGCTCGCCCCTTCATTGGTCGCCATGCTGCCATCGGTGGCAGCATCGCCTTCATGCTGGTCTGCGCCGTTGCCGGCGTGCTGGCCCAGCTGGGCGGCGTGCAGGCGCCCCTGCACCTTGCCGACTGGATCTCCGTTGGCGGTTTCAACCCCGACTGGGCGATCCGCCAGGACGAGCTGAGCCTCGCCATGGTGGCGATGGTCAGCGTCATCTCCATGCTGATCCATGTCTACAGCATCGGCTACATGGCGCATGACGAGAACGCCCCGCGCTTCTTCGCCTATATGTCGCTGTTTACCTTCGCCATGCTGATGCTGGTGACGGCGAACAACTTGCTCCAGCTCTTCTTCGGCTGGGAGGGCGTGGGCCTCGTCTCCTATTTGCTGATCAATTACTGGTACGACCGCGACGCGGCCAACGCCGCGGCGATCAAGGCCTTCATCGTCAACCGCGTGGGCGATCTCGCCTTCGCCGCCGGCATCGCGCTGATCTACGTGGTTTTCGGCACCATTTCCTTCGACGGCATCTTCGCAGCAGTCTCCGCCCATGCGGGGCAGGGCTACACGCTGTTCGGCACCACTTTCCCGGTGCTGGAAGTCATCGCCGTGCTGCTATTCATCGGCGCGATGGGCAAGTCCGCCCAGCTGCTGCTGCACACTTGGCTGCCGGACGCGATGGAAGGCCCGACGCCGATCTCCGCGCTCATCCACGCCGCCACCATGGTCGCGGCCGGTGTGTTCATGATTGTGCGCATGTCCCCGCTGATGGACGCCGCCCCCGGCACGCTGGAGCTGATCACCGTTGTCGGCGCCACCACGGCGTTCTTCGCGGGCACCGTAGGCTGCGTGCAGAACGACATCAAGCGCATCATCGCCTACTCCACCTGCTCGCAGCTCGGCTACATGTTCCTGGCCGTGGGCCTGGGCGCTTATCCGGTGGCGATGTTCCACCTGATCGACCACGCCTTCTTCAAGGCGCTGCTGTTCTTGTCCGCCGGTTCGGTCATTCACGCGATGTCCGACGAGCAGGATATCCGCCTGATGGGGGGCATTGCCCGCAAGCTGCCGGTTACTTGGCTGATGATGCTCATCGGCTCGCTGGCGCTGGCCGGTATCCCGCCTTTCGCCGGGTACTACTCGAAGGACGCGATCCTGAGCGCCGCCTTCGCCGCCCATACGCCGATCGCGATGTATGGCTGGTATCTGGGCGTGTTCACCGCGGGCCTCACCGCCTTCTACATCGCCCGCTTGTTCCTGCTGACCTTCCACGGCACATCCCGCGCGCCCAAGCATGTGCAGGAGCATGTGCATGAGAGCCCGCTGGTGATGCTGGTGCCGCTGATCGGCCTGTCGGCCGGTGCGGTGGGGGCTGGTTACCTGCTGAAGAACGACTTCATCGGCGGCAATTACATCCACTTCTGGGGTTCAAGCATCGACGTCACGGCGAACTCCCCAATGGGCATGCTCGAGAGCATCCCCAGCTGGGCCGCCACCGCGCCGCTTGTCATCGGCATCGTCGGCTTCGCGGTCGCCTTCCTGTTCTACATGGTGGCCCCCGCCATTCCCGCCGCGCTGGCGCAGAATTTCGGCTGGCTGTACCGCTTCCTGCTGAACAAATGGTATTTCGACGAGCTGTATGACTGGCTCTTCGTCCGCCCGGCTTTGCGCTTGGCCAAGTTCGCCTGGCGCTTCGGCGACGAGCAGGTGATCGACGGCGTGCCCAACGGCCTCGCCGCCCTCACTTCCGACGCCTCGACACAGACGGTCAAGCTGCAAACCGGTTCGATCGCCCTGTATGCCTTTGTCATGCTGATTGGCCTGCTTGGCTTCCTCAGCCTCTTTCTGTGGGTCCGGTAAACCATGAACGTCGCAGGTTTTCCCATCCTTTCGGTCATCACTTATCTCCCCCTGCTGGGCGTGGCGTATCTCGCCTTGCTCCGGGGCGATGAGGTGGCCGTTGCAAGGCAGGCGCGCCATGCGGCGCTGGCCATCTCGCTGCTCACGCTCGCTCTGGGCGTCGATCTCTGGACGAAGTTCGACCCCACCCAGGCGGGCTACCAGTTCGTCGAGAGCGTGGCTTGGTTCCCAGGCCTCAACATCAAGTACAGCTTGGGCGTGGACGGCATCAGCCTGTTCCTTGTCCTGCTGACGTTGGCGCTCACGCCGATCGCCATTCTGGCCAGCGCCTCCATTACCAAGCGCGCGCGCTCCTTCTTCGCGGCCCTGCTGCTGCTGGAGACGATGACGACCGGCATGTTCGCGGCGACGGACTTCCTGCTGTTCTACGTCTTCTTCGAGGCCGTGCTGCTGCCGATGTACCTGATCATCGGCGTCTGGGGCGGTGAGAAGCGCATCTACGCGGCGGTGAAGTTCTTCCTCTTCACCTTGGCGGGCTCGCTGTTCATGCTGCTGGCCCTGGTCTGGCTGTGGCACGATGCCGGCACCACCGATATCGTCACCCTGCTGCACACCGCCATTCCGGCCCAGGCGCAGATCTGGATCTTTGCCGCCTTCCTCGCCTCCTTCGGCGTGAAGGCCGCGGTGTGGCCGCTGCATACTTGGCTACCGGATGCTTACGGCGAAGCTCCGATCCCCGGCACCATCATGCTGGCCGCCGTGCTCTCCAAGATGGGCGCTTATGGCTTCCTGCGCTTCGCGGTGCCGATGCTCCCCTCCGCCAGCGCCGCCGCAGCACCGCTGATGTTCGCCCTGGGCGTGGTCGCGGTCATCTACATCTCGCTGGTCGCCCTGGCGCAGACCGACATGAAGCGGCTGATCGCCTACTCCTCCGTCGCGCATATGGGCGTCATCATCATCGGCATCTTCACCTTCACGGTCGAAGGCATCGAAGGCGCGCTGTTCCAGATGCTCTCGCATGGTGTGGTCATCGCGGGCCTGTTCGTCTGCGCCGGTGTGATCCTCTCCCGTGGCGAGGGGCTGGCCCTCTCGCGCCTGGGCGGTCTGGCCGCGCGCATGCCGGCCTATGCCGCGCTGCTGATGCTCTTCACCCTGGCCAATATGGGCCTGCCCGGCACCTCCGGCTTCATCGGCGAGATTTTGGTCATCGTCGGCGCCATGAAGGTGAATTTCTGGGTCTCGGTGCTGGGGGCCGCCGGCATGGTTCTGGGCTGCGCCTATATGCTGGTGATGGTACGCGCCGTGCTGTTCGACAAGTTCAGCCACCCCGGGCTCGCCCATATCGCCGACCTGAAGCTGGGTGAATACGCCATGCTGCTGCCCCTGGCCGCGCTGGTGCTGTGGCTGGGCGTGTACCCCACCAGCTTCACCCATATGTTCGACGCCTCGGTGGCCTCGCTCGTGCAGGCGCATACCGCGGCCCTTTCCCCCCACTCGGCCCTGGCCATGGTGACGCAGAAATGACCTCCTTGCTCCCCGTTCTTCCCGCCCTGCTTCTAGGCGTTGGCGGCATGGCGCTGCTGCTCATCGGCGTGCTGGCCAAGCGTGAATGCGCGACGTTCAGCACGGCGGGGTCCATCGTCCTGCTGCTCGCGGCCGCCTGGGCGTCCTGCTCCGCGCCGGATGCGTTGCTCTTTGGCGGGTTGCTGAAGACCACTTTGTTCACCCGCTTTGCCGACGGTATCGTTTACGTCTCCGCCGCCGCCGCGCTGGTGCTGGCCTTCGACTATAACAGCAAAGAGGGCATTGCCCGTTTCGAATACCCGATCCTGGTGCTCTTCGCGGTGCTCGGCATGGTGGTGATGATCTCCGCCAACGACCTGATGACGCTCTATGTCGGGTTCGAGCTGCAATCCCTGGCGCTCTACATTGCCGCGGCCCTGGCGCGCGACTCGCTGCGCTCCACCGAGGCTGGCCTGAAATACTTCGTGCTCGGAGCGCTGGCCTCCGGCCTGCTGGTCTATGGCATCTCGCTGGTTTACGGCTTCACCGGTACCACCAACTTCACCGCTCTGGCCGCGTTGCTCACCGGCACTGCTGGTGCGGGCACCGTGATCGGCTTGGTGTTCGTGCTGGTCGGTTTGGCGTTCAAGATCTCCGCCGCGCCGTTCCATATGTGGACGCCGGATGTGTACGAGGGCGCGCCGACTTCCGTCACCGCGCTCTTTGGCACCGCGCCTAAGGCCGCGGCCATGGCGCTGTTCCTCTCGGTGATGACCGGTCCGTTCGGCCACCTGCTGCCGCAATGGCAGGCGATCATCGAGATCCTCGCCGTCATTTCCATGGCGCTGGGCGGTCTCGCCGCCATCTCGCAGACCAACATCAAGCGCCTGATGGCCTACTCCTCCATCGGCCATATGGGCTACGCGCTCATGGGCCTCGCCGCGGGCACCGAGGCGGGCATCCAGGCTACGCTGGTCTATATCGCCATCTATGTGGTGATGTCCTTCGGTGCCTTCGCCTGCATCATCGCCATGCGCCGTCAGGGCCAGGCGGTGGAGAAGATCTCCGACCTCGCGGGACTCGCCGGGCAGCGTCCTGGCTTCGCCTTCGCGCTCGCCGTGTTCATGTGGGCCATGGCGGGCATCCCACCGCTTTCGGGCTTTTTCGGTAAGCTGTACGTGTTTGCCGCCGCCTTCAATGCGGGGCTCACTACGCTGGCCATCATCGGTATCGTCACCAGTGTGATCAACGCCTTCTACTATCTGCGCGTGATCAAGGTGATGTATTTTGATGCCGGTGCGCCGAATTTCGACCCCTCCGCCAAGGGTGTGAACTTCATCATGGCGCTCGGCGCCGCGGTGACCGCGCTGTTCGTCTTCCTCCCGGCGCCGCTGCTCAGCGCGGCTGATGCCGCGGCAAAGGCTCTGATGGGTTGATCCCCTGGCGGCTTGAGGTTTTTGACGAACTAGGCTCCACCGCCGATGCCTGCGCCGAACGGGCGCGGGCAGGGGAGCCTGAGGGGCTGGCAATCCTGGCCCTGAAACAGACTGCCGGACGCGGCTCGCGAGGCCGCTCCTGGCAGGCGCCCGAGGGCAATCTCAATCTTTCCGTGCTGCTGCGTCCCGCCCGGCCTCTGGCCGAGGCTGGGATGTTCGCCCTGCTCACCGGCATCGCCGTGGCCGAGGCGCTGGAGCAGTTCTTCGCGCCCCCCACCAGCCTGAAATGGCCTAATGATGTGCTGATCGGCGATGCCAAGCTTGCTGGTATCCTGATCGACGCCGCCCCCGCCGCCAACCGGATGGATTGGCTGGCGATTGGCATTGGGATGAATCTACGTACAGCACCCGAGATCGCCGGGCGACGCACCACCTCGCTCGCCGCGCACGGCGTAAGCTTGACGGCACAGCAAATGGCGGAAGGGTTACTGGCCCGCCTTGGTGCGTGGCAGGAAGCTCCCGCCGCCGATATCCGCGCCGCTTGGCTGGCGCGCGCCCACCCCGTCGGCACCCCCATGCGCATCCAATCCGGTGGGCAACTTCTGGAAGGCACGTTCGCCGGACTCTCCCCTGCCGGTGAATTGCTGTTGTGCAGCAAAAATCGTATCGACACCGTCAACACAGGCGAAGTCCTGCTCGGGCAGGCATAAAAAGGGGCGGAGAGCGATGCTTCTGGTGATCGATGCGGGCAATACCAATATCGTATTCGCCGTGCATGACGGGTTGGAATGGCGCGGCACCTGGCGGCTGGCGACCTCGGCGCAGCGTACCTCCGACGAATACGGCGTTTGGCTGCAAGCTTTGCTCATCCGCATTGGCGTTAAGCCGGAGAAGATCGACCGTGCAGTGATCGGCACCGTGGTGCCGGCGGCGCTGTATCATTTGCGCCGCCTCTGCCGCGAATGGTTCAACGTGGAGCCGCTGATCGCCCGCGCCCCGCTGAACTGGGGCTTCCAGATCAAGACCGACAACCCCGAGGGCGTGGGCGCCGACCGTCTGCTCAACGCTCTGGCGGCGCATCATTACTATCGCGGCCCGCTGGTGGTGGTCGATTTCGGCACCGCCACGACCTTCGATGTGGTGGACAAGGACGGCGCCTATCTCGGTGGCGCCATCTCGCCCGGCATCAACCTCTCCATCGAGGCGCTGCACCAAGCGGCGGCGCGGCTGCCGCGCATCGGCATTGGCAGGCCCCACTCCGTCATCGGGCGCGATACCGTGCCCGCCATGCAATCGGGCATCTATTGGGGCTATATCGGGCTGGTCGAGGGGCTGCTCTCGCGCATCGAGGTTGAGTATGGAGAGACGCTGAAGGCCATCGCCACGGGTGGGCTGGCACCACTCTTTGCCGAGGGGACGAGCCGTTTCATGGCTATCGCCCCGGACCTCACGCTCGACGGGCTGCGCCTGCTCTCGGAACGCAACCCAGCCCCGGCTTTGCCGCGAGACCGCGCAAGGTTTATGGACCACGACTGACAGACGAAAACCAGGAGTTGAGCATCTGATGGCAAAATCCGCCCGCAAACCCCAGCCACCTAGCGGGGGTGACGCGGAAGGCGCTTTCATTTTCGTGCCACTTGGCGGCACGGGTGAAATCGGCATGAATTTCAACCTCTATGGCTGCGACGGCGCTTGGCTGGCGGTGGATTGCGGCATGGGGTTCACCGGGCCGGAAACGCCCGAGGCCGAGATCCTGTTGCCCGACCCCGCCTTTATCGCGGAACAGCGTGACGCGCTGCTTGGCCTTGTGGTGACGCACGCGCATGAAGACCATATCGGCGGCATCGCCCGGCTGTGGCCGCAGCTGCGCTGCCCGGTCTATGCCACGCCGTTCGCCGCCGCCGTGCTCAAGCGCAAGCTGGCCGAGGCCGGTATCGGCCGCGAGGTGAAGCTCAACATCGTGCCCTGCGGCGGGTCGTTCCAGCGCGGCCCGTTCTCGCTGCGCTATTATGGCTTCACCCATTCCACACCCGAGGCGCAGGCCCTGGCCATCACCACGTCCTACGGCACGGTGCTGCACACGGGCGACTGGAAGCTCGACCCCAACCCGGTGGTTGGCCCGGCCACCGACGAAGCCGCGCTGCGCGCCCTGGGCGATGCCGGCGTGCTGGCCATGGTCTCCGACTCCACCAATGCCACGGTGGAGGGGCATTCCGGCTCAGAGCAGGATGTGAAGACCAGCTTGGAAGCGCTGATCATGGACCTGCCCGGGCGGGTGGCCGTGACCTGCTTCGCCAGCAATATTGCGCGGCTTTCCAGCATCATCGCGGCCGGCGAGGCGGCGGGGCGGCATATCGCGCTGGTTGGACGCAGCTTGCACACTTATCTCGCCGCGGCGCAGGAGGCGGGCTACCTACAGGACCTGCCAGATTTCGTGCCGGAGGAGGAGATCGGCTCCATCCCCGACGAGAACCTGCTGCTGCTGGTCACCGGCAGCCAGGGCGAGCCGCGCTCGGCGCTCTCGCGAATTGCGCACGATGCGCACCGCTATGCCGTACTGGGCGAAGGCGATACGGTGATTTTTTCCTCCCGCGTCATCCCTGGCAATGAGCTGGCGGTGCGCAAGGTACGCGATGCCCTGACCCGGCGTGGGGCGAACATCATCACCGATGACGACGAGTTTACCCATGTCTCCGGCCATCCGGCGCAGGAGGAGCTGAAGCGCCTCTACGCGCTGATCCGCCCAAAATACATCATCCCCACCCATGGCGAGTGGCGGCATCTCTCCACCCAGGCGGGGCTGGCCCAGCATGAGGGTATTCCCTCCGTGCTGGTGGAGAATGGCGACGTGCTGCAATTCGCCCCCGGTGCGCCGCGGATTGTGGATTCCGTACCCACCGGGCGGCTGGTGGTGGATGGCGACCGCATTCTGCCGCTGAAGGGCAGCGTGCTGGCCGCGCGCCGTCGCATGTTGTTCAACGGCGTGGTCATGGGCAGCTTCGCGGTGGACGGGCGTGGGCGCGTCGTCGGCACGCCGCGCATCTCCGGCCCGGGCCTGCTGGATGAGGCTGATGGCAAGACCCGTTTGGCCTATGAGGCGGAGTTCCTGGAGGAGCTGAACGACCTGCCAAAGGGGCTGCGCAACGACGATGCCGCCTTTACCGACGCCGCCCGTGCCTCCCTGCGCCGGATCACCGGCAAGCGCCTGGGCAAGCGTCCTCTGGTGGAGGTGCATATTCTTCGTCTGGACAATATCTGAGCAAAAAATGGAAAGCGAACGTCACGCGGCACAAAAAACATGCGAATTTTGCCTGAAAGGTTAAAATTTATACTAAATTCCTTGGCTTTTTGCTGGACGCTGAGGTTTTGTGCAGTGCATTATGTGTCTCAGGGATGAGGTTCGGTTCTTCATCCTGCCGTGTGACTGGCGTTTCCTCCCTGAACTTGGCCCGCCGCCCTCTTAGGGCTGGCGGGCTTCTTTCTATTTGGTTAGGACGATCCCGCCGATGACCGCGAAGCAGGAAATTACCGATCTGACGATCTGCCGCGCCGTCTTCGCGGGGTGGGTGTTCGTCTATCACATAGACCTGTACCTCAATTTTTCCGCCTGGCTCGGCCCGTTCGCGGACATCATCCGCCGTGGTTATCTCGGGGTGGATGGCTTCTTCATTCTCTCGGGCCTGATCCTGGCGCGGGTGCACCCGGACCTCGCCAATCAGGACAAGGACACGCGTACCCCGCAGTTCAAGCCGCCCGCCCGCGCCGCCGTGCTCGCCTTCTGGGGCAAGCGTTTTGCCCGGCTGTATCCGGTGCATCTCGCCACCATCGCCATACTGGGCGGGCTGGTGCTCTCCGGCATGGCGCTGGGCTGGGCGCCGCGCGATCCTTCGCGGTTTGGCTTGTCCTCGCTGGCGCAGAACCTGTTGCTGGTGCAGGGCTGGGGTGGGACGGTGCAAGGGGCGTGGAATTACCCGAGCTGGTCGATCAGCACGGAATGGGCGGGATATCTTCTATTCCCGCTGCTCTGGCTCGCGCTGACCTATTGCCCCGCCATCGTGGCGGTACAGGTGGCGGTGATCGGCTTTACCGTGATGGGCACGGTGTTCATCATGAACGATTACAGCCTTAACCTCACCTACGCCTGGGGGCTGTTCCGGTTCATCCCCGAGTTCGTCACGGGCGTGGCCTCGGCGCGGTTTGTTTATCTCTGCGCCGATGAAGCCTGGATGCGGCGGCTCTGCCTGTATGGTGGCGGCGCCTTCACCCTGGGCGGCGCGGCGATGGGCGTGGACCTGATCACCGTGGTGGGGCTGTGGGCGGTACTGTTCGCCTTTCTTATGCAAGCCGATACCGGCTGGCCGCCGATGCTGGGCAACCGCCCGGCGCTGCGCTGGCTGGGGCTGATTTCCTACTCCTTTTACATGAGTTTCTCGATCCCCGAGCTGGTGCTCTGCCAGTTCTTCCGCCGCGCCGGGTGGACGCCCGCTGATCACGCCGCGCTTTTCGCCTCTGGCATGGTGGTTGGCACTTTTGTCCTGGCGATTCTGCTTTATACCGCCGTGGAAACCCCCTGCCGCCGCGCCGCCGACAAGTGGCTGGCGGCCAGGGCCTCCGATACCGAGCCTGTCACTCTCAAACTGAACGCCTGAAGGTCCGCAATGCGCCTCTCCCGCAGCCTGATTCCCACCCTCAAGGAAACCCCCGCAGAGGCGCAGATCGCCTCGCACCGCCTGATGCTGCGCGCGGGCATGATCCGGCAGATGGCCTCGGGCATCTACGCTTGGCTGCCCACCGGCTATAAGGTGCTGAACAAGATCGCGCAGATCGTGCGCGAGGAGCAGGACCGCGCGGGCGCGCAGGAAGTGCTGATGCCGACGATCCAGAGCGCCGATCTCTGGCGCGAATCCGGTCGCTACGACGCCTATGGCAAGGAGATGCTGCGCATCACCGACCGCCACGACCGCGAGCTGCTCTACGGCCCGACCAACGAGGAGATGATCACCGCCATCGTGCGGGACAACATCAAGAGCTACCGCGACCTGCCGCAATGGCCCTACCACATCCAGTGGAAGTTCCGCGATGAGGTGCGCCCCCGCTTCGGCGTGCTGCGCGGCCGCGAGTTCCTGATGAAGGACGCCTATTCCTTCGATTTGGACTACGAGGGCGCGGTGCGTGCCTACCGCACCATGATGCTCGCCTATATGCGCACCTTCCAGCGCATCGGCATCACCGCCATCCCCATGCGCGCCGATACCGGGCAGATCGGTGGCGATCTCTCCCATGAATTCCACATCTTGGCCCCTACCGGCGAGTCCGGCGTGTTCTACGACGCCGCCTTCGAGACGGGCGACGCCATGGACGCCACCGACGTCGATGCCTTCTATGAGCGGATGACGACGATCTACGCCGCCACCGACGAGAAGCACGACACCGCCGTGTGGGATACCATCCCCGCCGAGCGCCGCCGCGAGGGGCGTGGCATTGAGGTCGGGCAGATCTTCTATTTCGGCACCAAATACTCCCAGGCGATGGATTTCGCCGTCACCGGGCCGGACGGGCAGAAATTCTACCCCGAGATGGGCTCCTACGGCATCGGCATCTCCCGCTTGGTCGGCGCGATCATCGAGGCGCGGCACGACGAGGCGGGCATCATCTGGCCCGACGCCATCGCCCCCTTCAAGGCCGCCATCCTCAATCTGCGCCAGGGTGATGCGACCACCGACGCGCTCTGCGAGAAGCTCTACGCCGCCCTGGGCGCGGACGCGCTGTATGACGACCGCGAGGAGCGCGCCGGGCAGAAATTCGCCGAGGCCGATCTGATGGGCCATCCGTGGCAGATGATCGTCGGCCCGCGCGGGGCTGCCGCCGGGATCGTGGAGCTGAAGCGCCGCGCCACGGGCGAGCGTTTCGAGCTGCCGGTTGAAGAGGCGCTCGCCAAGGTGCGCGGCTAGTGTTCAACGCGTTCGAGCGCAAGATCGCGGCGCGCTACCTGCGCGCCCGGCGTGGGGAGCGGTTCGTCTCCATCATCGCCATCTTCTCGCTCATCGGCATTGCGCTGGGTGTGGCCACGCTGATCATCGTGATGAGCGTGATGAACGGCTTCCGCCAGGAGCTGCTCTCGCAGATCCTGGGCCTGAACGGCGATATTGGCGTGTATGGCGCCGGTGCCCCGCTCACCGAGTACGACGCCATGGCCGGGACGATCCGCGGCATCAAGGGTGTCACCGGCGCGTTCCCCATCGTGCAGGGCGAGGTGCTGCTCTCCGGCCCGCAGGGCGGGGCGGCGGGCGGTATCGCCCGCGGCATCACGCCCGATGGGCTGAAGCAGCTTCCGACCGTCTCGAAGCATGTCGTCGCCGGCAGCCTCGACGACCTGACCGGCAGCGACACCATCGCCATCGGCGGCAGCCTCGCCAGCCAGTTCGGGCTGTCGGTCGGTTCGCAGATCACGCTGATCCTGCCTCAGGGCAAGGCCACGGTCATCGGCACCATCCCCTCCATCCAGTCTTTCCGGGTGGTGGCGATCTTCCAGACCGGGATGCAGCAATACGATTCGAGCTTTGTGTTCCTGCCTCTGGGGGCTGCGCAGACGCTGTTCCAGCAGCCCAACACGGCCACGCAGATTCAGGTCTTCGTCACCGACCCGGACCATGACGACGCCATCAAGCAGGCCATCGCGGCGGCGTTCCCAACGCAGACGCTTAACGTGCAGGACTGGCGGCAGAACAACGACTCCTTCCTCGCCGCCGTGACGGTGGAGGGGAATGTGATGTTCCTGATCCTGACGCTGATCATCCTGGTCGCGGCGTTCAACGTCATCTCGTCCTTGATCATGATGGTGAAGGACAAGGCGCGGGACATCGCCATTCTGCGCACCATGGGGGCCAGCTCGGGTGCTGTGATGCGCATCTTCCTGATGTGCGGCGCCTCGGTCGGCGTGCTTGGTACGCTCATCGGTTTTGGGCTGGGCGTCACCTTCTGCGCCTATATCGACCAGATCCGCCAGTTCGTGCAGCGCCTGCTGGGGGTGAAGCTGTTCGATCCGACGATCTATTACCTGGAAGCCCTGCCGGCGAAGCTGGACTGGCACCAGGTGACCGAGGTGCTGGTCATGTCCCTGCTGCTCTCATTGCTCGCCACCATCTACCCGAGCTGGCGGGCCTCGCATATCGACCCGGTGGAGACGCTGCGCAGTGAGTAATGTTCTGCTCCGGCTGGAAGCCATCCAGCGCACCTACAAGACCGACAGCGAGGCGCTCACCGTGCTCGACGGCGCGGAACTCTCCGTGAACCGGGGCGAGATCGTCGCCCTGGTCGCGCCCTCGGGTTCGGGTAAATCCACCCTGCTGCACCTCGCCGGGCTGCTGGAAAAACCCGATGGCGGGCGGGTGCTCATCGATGGCGTGGATGCCGGGGCGCTGTCCGACGACGCGCGCACCGCCATCCGCCTGCGTAAGGTCGGTTTCGTCTATCAGTTTCACCACCTGCTGGCGGAATTCACGGCTTTGGAGAACATCTCCATCCCGCAGATGATCGCCGGCGTGCCGGAGGCGGCGGCCAATAAGCGCTCCATGGAGCTGCTGGAGAAATTTGGCTTGGCAGCCCGTGCCGCGCATCCGCCGGGCAAGCTTTCGGGCGGCGAGAAGCAGCGCGTGGCCATCGCCCGTGCGCTGGCCAACAGCCCCGCGCTGCTGCTGGCCGACGAGCCGACGGGCAATCTCGATGTCGCCACCGCCAATATCGTGTTCGAGGAACTGCTGCATGTGGTGCGGTCGGAGAATGTGGCGGCGCTGATCGCCACGCATAACCCGGATCTGGCCGCGCGCATGGACCGGCAGGTAACGCTGCGCGACGGCGGGCTGGTTTAAGCCTCGACGAACTTATCCGGCACGTCGAACCCCGCGCGGCGCAGGGCGATGGCGGCACCAGGGTGGAAGGTGATGCCCACATCGGTGACGCTGCTCACCGGGCAGGGATGCGGCGCCGTGCCGATGGCGGCGGCGAGTTGCCCCACATGGTCCAGCGCGGCCTGGGTGACGGCCTGCGCCAGATCCTTCGACAGGCTGGCGGCGCCGATGGCGATATTCACCGTACCCACGCTGCCAACGCCCACACGCTGGCCGGGGAACAGCCCCGCTTTCAGCACCATAGGGCTCATGCCGGGCAGTACGCGGGCCACCTGCTCGGCCTCGGGGGCGGAAAAGCCGATGAGCGAGAGATTATGCGTCATCGCCGCCCGGGCGATGGCGGGCAAGGGCGGTGCGCCGATGAAGGCACAGGCCGCAAGTTGCCCGGCAAGCATGTCATGGAGCTGCCTGATATAGCCTCCTGTCACCATGGCCTTGGGCTGCACGCCGACACTGCCGAGGATCTGCGCCACGCTGTTGGCGGCACTGCTGCCTTCGGGGCCGATGCCGATCGCCTGTCCGGCCAGGGCGTCGAGTGAGGTGATGCCCGTATTGGCCGGGGAGACGATCTGCAGCACAGAGGGGAACATGGGGAACAGCGCGCGGAAGGCGCGGAACTTCACCCCTGCGGTCCAGCTTCCGGTGCCCGAGCGCGCCTGGTTGGCGATGGCCACCGTCGTCAGCCCCAACTCGGCCGTACCTTCCTCGATCAGCAAAATATTCGCGGAGGACCCGCCCGTAACACGGTAGGCGATGCTGACGCCCGCTTGTGCGGCGGCAAACTGGCCCCAGGCCGGGCCGTAAACAGCATAGTCGCCCCCCGGCGCACCGGTACCCATCAAGAGCGCGGGGGTATCGGCAAAGGCTGGCATCGCCGGCAGCGCGAGGCCGAGGCGCAACAGATTCCGGCGGCACAGGCTCACAATTTTTCTCCGACCTGGAGGCGGCAGATCAGCGCCTCCGTGTGGGTCATGTCAAGGCGCGGCACCGCTCCACAGCGGCGATGAGCGCGAGGCGCACGCCAGTCTCCAGCGCGGAATGCCCGGCATCGGGCACGATGGTGAGACGCGATCCGGCCCAGCTCGCCGCCAGCTCGAAGGCCGATTGCGCCGGGCAGATCATGTCGTAGCGACCCTGGATGATCTCGGCCGGGATGTCCTGGAGCCGGTGCATATGCGCGAGCAGCCCGCCCTCGGGCAGGAACAACCCGTGCTGGAAATAATGTGCCTCGATGCGTGCCAGCCCGATGGCGGAACGATCCTGCGCATAGGCGGCCACAGCGTCGAAGCTCGGCAGCAGCGTGGAGCAGGAGCCTTCATACATGCTCCAGGCCTGAGCCGCCGGGCTGTGTATCGCCGGGTCCGGGTCGGTCAGGCGCTTGAAGTAACCGGCCAGGAGGTCGTGGCGCTCATCCTCGGGCAGGAAGCTGGCGAAGGCGGCATGGGCGTCGGGGAAGACGCGTTGCAGCCCGTAGAGGAACCACTCCACCTCGGGGGCACGGCCCAGGAAGATACCGCGCAGCACCGCGCCCAGCACGCGCTCGGGGTGGGCCTGGGCGTAAGCCAGCGCCAGTGTGGAGCCCCAGGAACCGCCGAAGAGCAGCCAGCGGTCGATGGCCAGGAATTGGCGCAGCAGCTCGATATCGGCAACGAGATCTGGCGTGGTGTTGGCGGTGAGCCCGGCAAGGGGGCGGGAGCGCCCGGCACCGCGCTGGTCGAAGATGATAATGCGCCAGAAGCGCGGGTCGAAGAAGCGCCGATGCACCGCCCCGGCCCCGGCCCCCGGCCCGCCATGCAGGAACAGCGCCGGTTTGCCCTGCGGGTTGCCGGATTGCTCCCAATACATGGTGTGGCCGTTATCCAGCGAGAGATAGCCGGTCTCGAACGGGACGATATCCGGGAACAAATCGCCGCGCGGCATGGCTCAGGCCGTTACGGCTTCGCGCAGCGTGGCGGCGGTGCGCAGGGCTTGGTCGTCGGTCAGGTCCGGGTGGATGGGCAGGGCCAGGATGCGCCCGCCCAGGCTCTCGGCCACGGGCAGAGCAGCGCCGTCATGGCAGGCGGCATAGGCGGGCTGCTGGTGCAAAGCGCGCGGGTAGTACACGGCGTTGCCGACATTGGCGGCCTGCAACGCGGCGCGGGCGGCCTCGCGCTGTGCGGTGTCGCGCAGCAGCACGGAGTACACGGCCCAGGCGCTTTGGGCACCCGGCACGCGGGCGGGGGTTTCCACCACGCCGGCGAGTTCGGCATCGTAGATGCGAGAGATTTCCTCGCGCCGGGCGATTTCGCCCTCGAACACCTCCAGCTTGGCCAGCAGCACGGCGGCCTGCATGGTGTCCAACCGCCCGTTCATGCCGATGCGCAGCACTTCGTAGCGTGTTGTGCCCTCGCCATGGGTGCGCAGCGAGCGGTAGAGTGCCGCGCGCTCGTCGGATTCGGTGAACAGCGCGCCGCCATCGCCATAGGCGCCGAGCGGCTTGGAGGGGAAGAAGCTGGTGGCCGTGGCGTCCGCCGCCTTGCCGAGCCGGTCGCCATCCTGCGCCGCGCCGAAGCTCTGGGCGCAGTCATCCAGGGTGAACAGCTCTTCCTCGGCGGCAATGGCGCGGATACCGGCCCAATCAGCGGGCTGGCCGAACAGATCCACGCCGATAATGGCGCGGGGCTTCAGCTTTCCGGCCTGCTTCACCTGGGCGATGCGCGTGCGCAGGCTGGCGAGGTCGATCTGGAAGGTACGGGGATCGACATCCACGAAGACCGGGGTGGCGCCGAGTAGCAGCGGCACCTCGGCGGTGGCGGTGTAGGTGAAGGCGGGGAGGAATACGGCATTACCCCGGCCGATGCCCTCGGCCATCAGGGCGATTTGCAGGGCATCTGTGCCGGAACTCACGGTCACGCAATGCTTGGCGCCGCAGAAGGCGGCGAGTTTGCCCTCCAGCTCGGTTACCTCCGGTCCCAGGATGAACTGGCCATGAGCCAGCACCTTATCCAGCCTCTGGCGTAGTCCTGGGCCGAGCCGGGCCTGCTGGGCCTTGAGGTCGAGGAAGGGAATCGGCGGAAGGGTCACGGCGTCCATGGCTCCCGTGTTACTCCGCGGCGGCGGAAACGGCGAGACCGGCGGGCGGTAAAAATTCCGGTACCAGCGCCTCGACCACCGCCATGGCGCGGGCATCGTCCGGGGCGGCGGCAAGCTCGTCCATCGCGGCGCTCATCGCCCTCAGCTCCGCCGTGCGCGGGGTGACCATGAGCAGCCCCTCATGCCCGCTGGGGACCGGCTGCTCATGGCCGTGGAACAGCTCCTCGAATAGTTTCTCGCCCGGGCGCATGCCGGTGAAGGCGATCTTGATATCCTCGTCCGGCCGCAGACCGGCCAGGCGGATCATGTTGCGGGCGAGGTCCACGATGCGCACGGGCTCGCCCATGTCGAGCATGAAAATGCCGCCATCGGGGATGGCCTCGGCGCCGCTGCCCGAGACGGACGCCTGCAACACCAGCCCCACGGCTTCGCGCACGGTCATGAAATAGCGGTGCATATCGGGGTGGGTGACGGTGAGCGGCCCACCCTGGGCGAGCTGGTGGCGGAACAGTGGCACCACGGAGCCGGTGGAGCCCAGCACATTGCCGAAGCGCACGGTCACGCAGCGCATCCCCGCCCCGGCATGGCGGGCGGCGACGTCCAGCGCCTGGGCGTACATCTCGGCCAGGCGCTTGGAGGCACCCATCACCGAGCTGGGATTCACCGCCTTGTCGGTGGAGATCAGCACCATCAGCCCGGTGCCGCTGGCCGAAGCCGCATCGGCCACGATGCGCGTGCCGAGCGCGTTGGTGCGCAGGCCTTCCAGCTTGTTGGCCTCCACCATCGGCACGTGCTTCAGCGCGGCGGCGTGGAACACCAGGGCCGGGCGGAACTCCCGCATAACGGCGCGGATGCGGGGCTCGTCTCGTATATCGGCGATGACGATGCGGCGCGGAAGCGCAGGGTGCAGCTCGGAGAGTTCCAGCTCGATGCGCCAGAGGGCGAATTCGTTGTTGTCCAGCAGCAGCAGCTCGGCGGGGGAAAGGGCGGCGAGCTGGCGCACCAGCTCCGCGCCGATGCTCCCGCCCGCCCCGGTCACCAGCACGCGCTGCCCGGTGATCAGCTTGGTCATGCCCGCGCGGTCGAGGCGCACCGGCTGGCGGTTGAGCAGGTCCTCCAGCGCGATGGGGCGGAGTTCCGACTGCTGCTCAGCAGGGGCCAGATGTGTGAGGCAAGGGGCGCGCATTACCCGCGTGCCATGCCGCGCCGCCGCCGCCAGCAGAGCTTGCAACCGCGTGCCACCCAGATCCGGCGTGGTGATGATCAGCAGATCCGGCTTTTGCCGTGCCAACGCGGCGGCGGCATTGTCAGCCGCGCCAACAATGTCCAGCCCATGCAGGCGCTGCCCCACATGCTTGGACGAGAGGGCGAGCAGTCCGGCCACGCAATAGGGCTTGGCCGGGTTCTGCGCATGCGCGGCGAGAAACAGCTCGGCTGTTTCCGGGGTGCCGACAAGAATAGCCTGCTGCGTGGTGGCGTTATGCCCGGCGCTGGGTTCGCGCAGCAGACGGTAGCAGAATTTGGGGGCGGTGAGGCAGGCGGCCAGCACCAGCGCCAATATGGCGGGAAAGGCGGGCGAGGGCAGGGGCAGCCCGGCGCCGGTCATCAGCAGTGCCAGCATCAGCGCGGTGACGATGCCGGCGGCGGCGAGCATCGCGAGATCGCGGAAGGAGACGAAGCGCCAGCGCAGGCGCCAGAGGCCGAAGGGGATGCCGATCAGCCAGATCGCCCACGCCCCGGCGAGCGGAAAGAAATGCGGCCAAGCCCAAGGGGCTTGCGGGTTGGCCAGCCAGAAGCTGGCGGTGACGGCAAGCGCCGCCAGCCCCCCGTCGAGCGCGATATTCACCGCCATGCGGCCGGGCAGAGGTGAACGGGGCCAGCTCATGTTAAGGTTTATAGCGTCCGGGCCATGGCGAAATCCACAAGCCCGTTACGTTAAAAGATTAAACGAGAGAAAACATTCCCTCGACCTCGACCGCCGCATCCAGCGGCAGGGAGGGCACGCCGATGGTGGAGCGCGCATGCCGCCCGGCATCGCCGAACACGGCCACGGCGAGGTCGGAAGCACCGTTCATCACCACCGCATGCTGGATGAAATCCGGCGTGGCGGCGATGAACCCGCCCAGGCGCACCACCTTTTTGATGCTGGCGAGGCCACCCGGCAGGGCGGCATTGAGCTGGGCGAGCACGTTGATGAGGCAAAGCCGCGCGGCGTGCTGGCCTTCTTCCAGGGACACGCCAGCCCCGAGCTTGCCGGTGACGGCGACCTTGCCGTCCACCGCCGGAAGCTGGCCACTGACGACGACCAGATCCCCCGTGATGCTCACGGGTACATAGGTGGCCACGGGCGGCATCGGGGTGGGCAGGGTGATGCCGAGATCGGCCAGGCGTTGCAGTGCGGTCATGTTAGCTCACCAGTTTGAGGGCCTTGCGCCGTTCGCGCGGCGCGGGGTCGGGCAGGTCGAGCGGCAGCAGCGGCGCGCGCTCGGCGGCACCTTCGCCCACAGTGTCGGCGGATTCAAGGGTGGCCGGAGCGAGGTTGGTACGCCCGAGATAATTCACCGCCAGATTACGGAACACATAGTCCAGCATCGAGGTGGCGGCGGTCACGGCCGGGTCGCCCTCGACCACGCCGGCCGGCCCGAAGCGGGTGAAGGTGAAAGCCTCGACATAATCCTCCAGCCCCACGCCATGCTGCAGGCCGATGCTCACCGCGATGGCGAAGGCGTCCATCAACCCGCGGAAGGCCGAACCCTCCTTATGCAGGGCAACGAAGATCTCTCCGATCCGGCCATTCTCATACTCGCCGGTGGAGAGGAACAGCTTATGCCCACCGACGCTGACCTTCTGCGTGTAGCCGCTGCGGCGCGAGGGCAAGGGCTGGCGTGTGCTGGGCTGGCGCGCCTGCATGGGCTGCGCGGGGCGGGCGGGCATGGAGGCAACCAGCGGAGCCAGGGCGTCATGCATGGCCAGATGCGCGCCCGCGCGCGGGGCGGGGAACAGGGTTTCGCCGGAGAGTTGGCGGGCCAGGGCGGTGGCCGGATTCAGCCCGCGCGCCGCGAGGCTCTCCTGCGCCCACAGGGTTAGCTGGCCCTCTTCGTTCACCGGCGAGAGGGCCGGGGCGAAGTTGCAGACTTCCGCGCCGAGCAGAGCTTCCACCGCCGGTTCGGCGGCAAAGCCCAGCAGCGCCTCATGGCGCGTGGTGCCAGCCTTGGCCGCGTCTTCCAGGGCGGCCTGGGCGGCGGCTGGCAGCCCAGGTACAGCGGTATGTTCGGGCAGGGTGGGCGCCATGAAGGCGTAGCCCAAAGTAGGGCTCTGGGGGCGCAGGGCGGCGGAGGCGATATGCGCATGCGCGCCGATGAAGGCGGTGAGTGCCACCGCCGTGTCGCGTGCCGCCTGGCTACCGTAATCCAGCCCGAGGCGGGTGAGGAGCAAGTTGAGATCGGTGAAGCCGATGGCCAGACGATGCGCGCCGGGGGCCGCCAGAGTGAGCGCCGTCACGGCAAGGCGCGTATCGGCGGCCAGGGTGCCGAGGTCGAGCGCGCCCTCGGCGAGATAGGCGGCAATATTAAAGGTAAAGCCGGGGGCGGTGCTGGGGCGGTTGCGCCAGATATCGGCGCTGGGCGCACCGCGCCGCATTGCCAGCAGGGCGTGCAGCTCGTCGCCGATCGTCTCGGAGAGGCCCGCCGCAATGGCGCGCGCCGCAACCGGGGCGATCCAGCCCCGCGCGGCCTCGGCGATGTCGATGCGCCGCGCCTCGGGCAAGATGGCCGCCAGCGCGTCCGCCGCCGCCTGGCCCCAGGAGGCCGGCAGCTTCACGCTCACTTGCGGGGAGTCAGGGTCAGCGGCCGCCGCGAACGCGGCCTGCTTGATGCCATGCCAGGGTTTTTCCGCTTTGATCTGTGCCATGACCCGACATTATGCCGAGCCGGGCCTCAGTTAAAGTGCATATTGTGGTCAAAAACGGCGCTCACCACAAAATCCTGTGGATAGCTTTTCCCGCGTTTGCTGCAATGGTCCAAATGCGCCGACGCAATGGACCAAGCGCGCGGCATCTCCTATACGGGGAATCATGAGCACATCCAGCGCCGACGCTTCCGTCACCAAAGGTCGTTCCCTCGGTCTGTGCGGATTGTTCCGCAATCCGGGGTTGTATCTCCTCACGCTGTTCCGCGGCAAGTTCGTCGGGCGGGATGCGCAGGGCAACCAGTATTTCGAGCGTCCGTGGACGCGCGGGCGCACTCGCCGCTGGGTGGTGTATGCCGGTTCGGCCGATGCCTCGAAGGTACCGCCCGAGTGGCATGCCTGGCTGCATCATCTCACCGATGCACCGCTCTCCACCCCGGCCCGCTCCTGGCAGCGCCCGCACCGCGCGAACCCGACTGGCACCCCGGCAAGCTACCGTCCGCCCGGACACGAGTACCAGGGCGGCAAGCGCGCCAAGGTCTCTGCCGACTATGAAGCCTGGGCGCCGGACCAAGCATAAATGAGCCGCAGGCTTCCTGAGCTTCTCACCGGGTTCGCGGTCATCGCGGCCGCGGCCGTGTTTCTCGCCTACGCGCTGCTCAGCACGGGCGAGGTGAGCACGGGCGGTTACGCGCTGACAGCCCGGTTCGGCAGCGTGGGCGGCCTTACCGTGGGGTCGGACGTGAAGATCGGCGGCGTGATTGTCGGCCATGTGGCCAACGAGACGCTCGACCCGGTGACCTACGCCGCCATCGTGCGCCTCAATATCAACAACGGTATCAAGATCCCCGACGACAGCAGCGCCTCCATCACCTCTGACGGGCTGCTCGGCGGCGTTTATGTCGCGGTGTCGCCCGGCGGCTCCAACACCATGCTCGCCCCCGGCTCCGCGTTTCCGGTAACGCAATCCGCCATCAACGTGCAGGACCTGATCGGCAAGTTCATCTTCTCGATGGGCGGTTCCTCCAGCAAATCCCCCGCGCCGCCCTCCGCCACGCCGCAGGCGGCGCCGTAACCGCCATGCGTATTTCCGCCGCGGCTCTGTTGTTGCTTATGGGTCCAGGCGTGGCCTGGGCGCAGAACGATCAGAGCATGATCGTCATCCCGCCCGCCCCGCCGGTTGTCGCCGCGCCGTCCTCCGCCGCGCCCGCGCCGGTGGCGCCTGCCGCGCCCGTGGCATCCCAGACGCTGCCCGCCGTACCACCCGTGCAGTCGCAGACCTTGCCCGCCGTGCCGCCGGTGCCGAGCGCGGCCACAACACCGCCTCCCGCCGCCGTTCCCGCGCAGCCCGGCACGCCTCCCGCACAGGCTGCTAGCACGCAGCCGGCCCCGCCGGATATCGCCCCCATCCCGGCGAATGACTGGACCCCCGGCCATACCGCCACGCTTGGCGTGCTCAACGAGGTCGATGGCAGCACCTCCCAGGTTTCGGTGCCCGTTGGCGGCCAGCCCGCCAAGGCGGGCGACGTGCTGGTGAGCGTGCAGGCCTGCGCCACGCGCCCGCCGCAGGATCTGCCGGACACCGCCGTGTTCCTGACCGTGCAGCCTGCCGATGGCGGTGGCGCCGCCCCGCTTTATCGCGGCTGGATGCTGCGCTCCGCCCCCGGCGCCGCCGTTGTGGGCAACGCGGCTGAGAGCTTCCGGGTCATCAGCTGCAGCTAGGCCGCCCGTTCATGGGTTGTGCCGAAAATACAACAGCTTCATAATGTTGCCGCTGTCCGCCGATGGCCTCTGTTTTACCCCCGCCGTGGCCGCTAAATAGCACTCGGCCCATCTGTCATCACTTGGAGTTTCTCCATGAACCTGCGCCTTGTCCTTGCCGCCGCGACCTGCTTTTCCCTGCCGCTGGCAGTCCATGCGCAGCCGGTCAGCGGCCCGTATATCGGCCTCGAGGCCGGCACCTCGTTCCAGCAGCCGGTAAAGTATAACGAATCCCTGGGCGGGAGCTTCGGCAAAACGCTGTACCGCGAGTCCTACGCGGGCGATGCCTATGCGGGTTACGGCTTCGGCAATGGCTGGCGCGTGCAGCTCGAGGTCGACGATCTGCACTCCACCCTCGCCGAGACGCAGAACAGCGCCTATGGCCATGTCAGTTCCAACGGCACGCGCAGCAGCTTCGGCCCGATGGTCAACGCGCTGTACGATTTCAACGCCAGCCTGCCGGTCTTCCCCTATATCGGCGCGGGCATGGGCTATCAGTGGACGCACCTGTCCTCACGCGATCCCAACTTCGCCTATGGTGGCACCGAGGGCAGCCCGGCCTTCGACGTCATCGTCGGCCTGTCCTATCCGGTGCCCTGGGTGCGCGGGCTCTCCGCCACCGCCGAATACCGCTACATGCAGCTGTTCAGCGACACCACCATGCATGGCACCGTTGACGGCGTTTCAGACAACATCAAGTTCCGCAGCGCCTCCAGCCATAACCTGTTCCTGGGCCTGCGCTACCAGCTGTTCAGCCCGCCGCCACTGGCGCCCGTTCCCGCGGCAGCGGCGGCCCCCGAGGCCGCGCCCGCTCCGGCGCCGGCCAAGACCTATCTTGTGTTTTTCGACTGGAACAAGGCCAGCCTGAACCCGCGCGCGACGCAGATCATCTCCCAAGCGGCGTCCGACTCCAAGACGCAGAACGTCACCACCCTCAACGTCTCCGGCTATACCGACACCTCGGGCACGCCGCAGTACAATCAGGGCCTGTCAGAGCGGCGTGCGAAAGCTGTCGCCGCGCAGCTGGTGCGCGATGGTGTGCCGGCTTCCGAGATCGAGATCCACGCTTACGGCGAGACGCATCTGCTGGTGTCGACCGGTCCGGACGTGCGTGAGCCGCAGAACCGCCGCGTCGAGATCGTTCTCCAGTAACGCTGTTACGCGCAACGAAGAACCCCGGCGGGAAACCGCCGGGGTTTTTTTGTGCCGTGAAGTTCGTAGCAAATATGCAACACATTTGGGGAAAAGTGGCGGAAAACCAAGTGTATCCTGGCGAAAACATCGTTAGGACAGTAGCTTGTTGCAAAACCTTGAGGAGAGTTCTGACATGAAACTTCGTCTCGCGCTTGCCGCCGCCACCTGCATGGCTCTGCCGCTCGCGGCCCATGCCCAGTATGTCACAGGCCCGTATATCGGCCTCGGCGCTGGCACCAGCCTTCTCAACCCGACCAACTACCTGTTCCATCAGACTGGCGAGACCGGAAAGTTCCATTGGCACCCGTCCTATGCTGGTCTGGTTGATGCCGGTTACGGCTTCGGCAACGGCTTCCGTGTTGAGGTCAGCTTCGATTACGACCGCAACACGCTGCATTCGGCCAGTGAGAATGGCAATCACTTCCGTCTGTTCGGTGGTGAGAACAAGTACGGCCCGATGTTGAACGTGTTGTATGATATCAATGTCGGCCTGCCCGTGATCCCGTATGTCGGCGCCGGCGCTGGCTATCAGTGGGTCAAGTTCAACAACGACATTGGCAATGGTGTCACCCGCATCGGCGGCACCGAGGGCAGCTTCGCCTATGACGTGATCGCCGGTCTGTCCTATCCGTTGCCGTGGGTTCCGGGCCTCTCCGCCACCGCCGAATACCGCTTCATGCAGCTGACCCAGAGCCGCAACTACGCTGCTCACGCCATCGAACTCGGCTCGAGCCAGGTGAAGATCGGCGATGAATCCAGCCATACCTTCCTGCTGGGCCTGCGCTACCAGCTGTTCAACGCTCCGGCTCCTGCCCCGGCTCCGGCGCCCGCTCCGGCCCCGATGGCGGCCCCGGCCCCGGCTCCGGCCAAGACCTACTTGGTGTTCTTCGACTGGGACAAGTACAACCTGACCCCGCGCGCGACGCAGATCATCGCCCAGGCAGCGTCCGACTCGAAGACGCAGAACGTCACCACCCTGGACGTTTCCGGCTATACCGATACCTCGGGCACCGCGCAGTACAACCAGGGCCTGTCCGAGCGCCGCGCCAAGGCTGTCGCCGCGCAGCTGGTGCAGGATGGCGTGCCTGCCTCCGAGATCGAGATCCATGCCTATGGCGAGACGCATCTGCTGGTGCCGACCGGCCCGGGCGTGCGTGAGCCGCAGAACCGCCGCGTCGAGATCGTTCTCAAGTAACGCTCCTCAGCGCCCAAAAGAAAACCCCGGCAAAAATGCCGGGGTTTTTTATTGTCCGAAACCGGGAGGGTTATGGGTAAAGGCCGCGCTCCTCGCGGGCGGTGAGGATGCGCCCGCAGGCCACGACGAAGGCACCGGTACGCAGGCTGATCTTGAGGCGCTCCGCCGTATCCCAGATATGCCCGAGCGCGCCGGTGATGATCTTGTCGAGACGCATGTTGATCTCGTCCTCGCTCCAGAAGAACGACGAAAAATCCTGCACCCATTCGAAGTAGGAGACGATCACGCCGCCCGCGTTGCAGATCACGTCCGGCAGCACGGCCACGCCGCGCTGGGCCAGGATGTCGTCGGCCTCGGGTACGGTGGGGCCGTTGGCGGCTTCCAGCACCACCTTAGCGGTTAGGCGCTCGGCGCGGGCGGCGGTGATTTGCCCTTCCAGCGCGGCGGGGATCAGCACGTCCATCTGCACGTTCCAGAAATCCTCCGCGCCGATGACCTCGGCCCCCATGAACCCGGCCACACTGCCGAATTGCTGCACATGGGCGGTCAGCGCCGCCACATCCATCCCGCCCGGATTGTAGATCGTGCCACCATGGTCCTGCACGGCGACGATCTTGGCGCCAGAAGCGGCGAAAAGTTCCGCCGCGGGCGCGCCGACATTGCCGAAGCCCTGGATGGCGATGCGCGCGCCTTCCAGCTTTATCTTCAGGCGGCGCATCGCCTCGCGCCCGGTCACGAACACGCCATGCCCGGTGGCCTTCACGCGGCCCAGCGAGCCGCCGAGGTTGATCGGCTTGCCGGTGACCACGCCGGTCGCTGTGGCGCCGGTGTTCATGGAGTAGGTATCCATCATCCAGGCCATTACCTGGGCGTTGGTGTTCACATCCGGTGCGGGAATGTCCCGATGCGGACCGATGATGATGCCGATCTCACTGGTATAGCGGCGGGTGACACGCTCCAGCTCCTTGAACGACAATTTCTTGGGATCGACTCGGATGCCGCCTTTCGCGCCGCCATAAGGCAGGTTCACGGCGGCGTTCTTCACCGTCATCCAGGCGGAGAGGGCCATCACCTCTTCGAGCGTGACATGGGGGTGGTAGCGCACACCGCCCTTGCCCGGCCCGCGCGAGAGATTGTGCTGCACGCGGTAGCCCTCGAAATGCGCGATCTCGCCGTTATCCAGCTCGATGGGCACGTCGACGATGAGGGCGCGCTTGGGGCGGCGCAGTGTTTCCGCCCAGCGGGCCTGAGCGCCGATATAGGGCAGAACGCGGTCCACCTGCGCCAGATATGTGCCCCACGGGCTGGTGGGCGAGGGGTGGACATAGGACAGGCCAGGAAACGTGGGGGAGGAGGGGGAAATAGGTTGGCCGATATCAGCCATGGCGAATACTCCGTGTACGGTCGTCTTGCTTTGCTCGTCCCGGTTTCTGTGCCCGGGATGAAAAACCCCGGGGCGTTGGCCGCCCCGGGGGTCGTTTATGTCGGGATCAGGCGGCGAGGATGGCCTTTTCCAGAATGTCCAGGGCCTCGGCGAAGACCTCGTCCTGAATCGTCAGCGGGTAGAGGAAGCGGATGATGTTGCCATAGGCGCCGCAGGTGAGCAGGATCAGCCCGTGCTCCTGGGCGAAGGTCTGCACGGCCTTGGCGGTCTCGGCGGAGGGCTTGCCGTCCTTGAAGAACTCAACGGCGACCATGCTGCCCGGGCCGCGCACGTCCACGATGGAGGGGGCCTTGCTCCGCAGCTCGTTCAGGCGGGCCTTCAGCGTGTCGCCCAGCTTGTTGGAGCGGTCGATCAGCTTGTCCTCGTCGATGATCTTCAGCACTTCCAGCGCCGCGGCCACGGCCAGCGGGTTACCTGCATAGGTGCCGCCCAGGCCGCCCGGGGCGGGGGCGTCCATCAGGTTGGCGCGGCCGGTGACACCGGCGATCGGCAGACCAGCGCCGATGGACTTGGCGAAGGTGAACAGGTCGAACTCGACGCCATGATAATGCTCGGAGGCGAAGAACTTGCCGGTACGGGCGGCGCCGGCCTGCACTTCGTCGGCGATCAGCAGGATGCCATGCTCATCGGCCAGCTTGCGCAGGGCGTGCACGAACTCGGCCGGGGCCTGATAGAACCCGCCCTCGCCCTGCACGGGCTCGAGAATGAAGGCGGCGACGCGCTTGGGGTCGATGTCGCACTTGAACAGGCGCTGAATGCCGGCCAGCGCGTCCTCAACCGAGATGCCATGCAGCGAGTTGGGGAACGGGGCGTGATAGACATCGCCCGGCATCGGGCCGAAGTTCAGCTTGTACGGCGCAACCTTGCCGGTGAGCGCCATGCCGAGGAAGGTGCGGCCGTGGAAGGCGGCGTCGAACGCGATGATGCCGGAGCGGCCGGTGGCGGCGCGGGCGATCTTCACGGCGTTCTCAACGGCTTCGGCGCCGGTGGTCACGAACAGGGTCTTCTTGGGGAAGTTGCCCGGGGCGCGGGCGGCGACCTTCTCGGCCAGCTCGACATAACCGGAATACGGCACGACCTGATAGCAGGTGTGGGTGAACTTGGCGGCCTGCTCCTGCACGGCGGCGACGATGCGCGGGTTGGCATGGCCCAGGTTCAGCACGCCGATGCCACCGGCGAAGTCGATGTAGCGGTTGCCTTCAATGTCCCAGATTTCGGCGTTCTGGGCGCGGGCAGCGTAGAAGCTCTCCAGCACGCCAACGCCACGCGGCGTGATGGCCTGACGGCGGGCTTCCCAGCCCGCGTTGGTGCCGGCGGTCTGGGTGGGGGGGAGGTCGGCATTCGGCATGGGTACACTCCTTGGACGAAGGGATGGGGGCAGGCATGGGGATGCCCCCACTGCATGATGCTGCAACATTAGTCCGATGTGGCTCTGGCGGAAGGTCCAGTTTGCGCTATTTTAGGGAGCCACTCGGACCTGATTACTCAGGCCCTCGTCAATATTTTAGGGGGCGATTCACCATTTGCTGTGAAGCGCCGCCGCTTCACAGCAAATGGATCGCGCCCTGTGACAACCATCGCCCTCTCCGACTGGCTCCTCGCCCGTATCAGCCGCGAAGACGGTGCCCCCCTGCACCGGCAGCTGCACGAGGCGCTGCTGGCCGCGGTGCTGGAGGGCGAGCTGCCCGCCGGGCGCAAGCTGCCCTCCAGCCGGTTGCTGGCGCGCGAGCTGGGGGTGGCGCGCAATACGGTGATCGACGTGTACGAGACCCTGGCCGCCCAGGGCTGCCTGGAGACGCGCCATGGCAGCGGCACCTATGTGGCGGATCTCTCCGCCGAGCGCCTCGCCCCGCCCAGCCCGTCGGCCCCCGAGGCCGCGCCCCCGGCGCCCAAACTCTCCGCGCGTGGCGAGGCCGTGGTGAAAGGCGCGCGGGTGTTCCCTCGGCAATGGGGCGCGTTCATGCCCGGTGTGCCGGATGTCACGGAATTCCCCACGCGCATCTGGGCAAGGCTGCATAACCGGCACTGGAACCGCGCCGCGCCCGAGCGCCTGAGCTACGCCCCGGCGGGCGGGTTGCCAGCCCTGCGCGTGGCTTTGGCCGAGCATCTGCGCACCGCGCGCGGCGTGCGCTGCGAGCCGGGGCAGATCGTCATCACCACCGGCATCCACCAATCCATCGACCTCACGGCCCGGTTGCTGACCGATCCCGGCGATACCGTCTGGCTGGAAGACCCGTGCTATTGGGGGCTGCGGCATAGCGTGCAGTCGCTGGGGCTGAAGCTGCGCCCGGTGCTGGTGGACGCCGAGGGGCTGAACTGGTCCGGCACGCGCGGCCCGGCGCCGCGCTTCATCGTCGCCACCCCCTCGCACCAGTATCCGCTGGGCATGGTGATGACCCTGCCACGCCGCCAAGCCCTGCTGGAGCAGGCGCGTACGCATGGGAGCTGGATCGTCGAGGATGATTACGACAGCGAGTTCCGCTACGGCACCCGCCCCATCACCAGCCTGCAGGGGTTGGACCGCGATGGGCTGGTGATCTACGTTGGCAGTTTGAGCAAGACGTTGTTCCCCGGCCTGAGGCTTGGCTACATCGTCGCCCCGCCGGGCCTTGCCTCCGCCTTTGCCGAGGGCGTGGCCGAGCTGTACCGCGAGGGGCAGTTGCAGCAGCAGGCCATGCTGGCGGATTTTATCGCCGAGGGGCATTTCGCCGCGCATATCCGCCGCATGCGCGGGCTCTACAGCCGCCGCCGTCAGGCGCTGCTGGAGGCCATCCGCGCCGAATTCGGCGAGACCCTGCCGGTGATGGGCGACAATGCCGGGCTGCATCTCATCCTCGGCCTGCCGGGGCTGGAGGATAAAGCCATCGCCCAGGCTTCGGTGGAGGCGGGCATCGCGACCCGCCCGCTCAGCGGCTATTACCACAGCCCCGGCGCCGCCCAGAGCGGGTTGCTTCTGGGCTATGCCTGCGTGAAGGAGGAGGCCATCGCCCCGGCCTTCGCCACGCTGGCGGAGGTGCTGCGCAAGTTCGGCGCGTAGGCGGCTTTAATCCGCCCTATGAATATTTTAATCAACTGTGACGGATCCATTGCCAAGCGCTGGCTTGTGCGGTGGCATATGGGTGGTTTCGTCAGCATTGACGTTTATTTTTTTTAACCGGAAGATGCCGCCGGCGCGAAGCGAAAGGCGCCGAGCCAGTGGGAGTTTGGTTCATGAACAAGACGCGCCGGCCCGTGATCGGGCTGATTACCGACATGCGGGATTTGGGCGGCATGCCCTTCCAGGTGTTGGGCGACAAATACGCCCAGGCTGTGTCGGAGTTCGCGCAAGCCTTGCCGCTCGCCATCCTCAGCGAGCGCGCGGGCAACCATATCGGTGAGCTGGTGGAAACCTTCGATGGCTTTCTCTTCACCGGCAGCCCCTCCAACATCCGCCCCTGGCGCTACGGTCAGGCGGGCGAGGGCGTCGGCCCGTTCGACGATGCGCGCGACGAGTTATCGCTCCCGCTGATCCGTGCCGCGCTGGCGGCCAAAATGCCCATCCTGAGCATCTGCCGCGGCTTGCAGGAGCTGAACGTGGCGCATGGCGGCACGCTGCATGTCGAGCTGGAGAATGGCGACCTGCACCATTCACCCGAGGATGCGCCCTATGAGGACCGCTACGCCCCGCTGCACGAGGTGCATCTGCGCCCCGGCTCGCCGCTGGTGCGGGTGTTCGGGGCGGAGACCTTCTCTGTGAACTCACTGCACTACCAAGCCCTGGCCAAGATCGGCGAAGGGCTTTCCGTGCAGGGCACAGCACCTGATGGCATCCCCGAGATCGTGACGGTGGAGGGCCAGCCCTTCGCCGTGGGCGTGCAGTGGCACCCCGAATACCGCCCGGATTTGCACGACCCGAACCGCGCCTTGTTCCAAAGCTTCGGCGAGGCCGCGCGCGCCTACCGCGCCGCCCGCGCCTGACCGCATAACCCCAGGAGAGAAACATGTCCCATAATCTGCAATTCTATATCGACGGCGCTTGGGTCGACCCGATCGAGCCGCGCGTGATCGACGTGATCAACCCGGCCACCGAGCAGCCTTTCACCCAGATCTCCATCGGCACCGCGGCGGATGTGGACCGCGCCGTGACCGCCGCCCGCCGCGCCTTCGAGAGCTTCAGCCAGACCACGCGCGAGGAGCGCCTCGCTTTGCTCAAGCGCATCCAGGAGGTGTACCTGAAGCGCTATGACGACGTGGCCGAGGCCATCCGCCTGGAGATGGGCGCGCCGGTGACGCTGGCCACCAAATCCCAGGCCGCCATCGGTGCCGGGCATATCGGCCAGATCATCAAGGTGCTCGAGGAATTCGAGTTCGACGAAATGCAGGGCAACACCCTCATCACCCGCGAGGCCTTCGGCGTGATCGGCATGATCACCCCGTGGAACTGGCCGATGAACCAGATCACCTGCAAGGTCTGCCCGGCCATCGCGGCGGGCTGCACCATGGTGCTCAAGCCCTCCGAGATCGCGCCGATCGACGCCGTGGTGTTCTCCGAGATCATGCATGAGGCCGGGGTTCCGGCGGGCGTGTTCAACATGGTGCAGGGCCTGGGCGCCGATGTGGGGTCGGCAATCTCCGCGCACCCGGATATCGACATGATCTCCTTCACCGGCTCCACCCGCGCTGGCGTGCTGATCTCCAAGGCGGCGTCCGAGACGGTGAAGAAGGTGCATCTGGAGCTGGGCGGCAAGTCGCCGAACATCCTGCTCGACGACGCGAATATCGCCGCGTCCGTCGCCTCGGGCATTGTGGACGTGATGCAGAACACCGGCCAGTCCTGCAACGCGCCGACGCGCATGTTCGTGCCGCGCAAGTTCCGCGACACCGCCCTCGCCGCCGCCAAGACCGCCGCCGATGGCATCGTGGTCGGCAACCCCGAGAGCCCGGAGACCTATATGGGCCCGGTGATCAGCGAGTTGCAGTTCAACAAGATCCAGGCGCTGATCCAGGCGGGTATCGACGAGGGCGCGACCGTGGTGGCCGGCGGCACCGGCCGCCCCGCCGGGCTGAACGTGGGCTATTACGTGCGCCCCACCGTGTTCGCGGATGTGACACCGGATATGCGCGTCGCCCGCGAGGAAATCTTCGGGCCGGTGCTGTCCATCCTGTTCTATGACACCGAGGAAGACGCGGTGCGCATGGCCAACGACACGGTGTACGGCCTCGCCGCCTATATCCAGTCCGGCAGCCATGAGCGGGCGCAGAAGCTCTCGCGCCGCCTGCGTGCGGGCAATGTGTATATCAACAACCCCAAGGGCGACCTGAACGCGCCGTTCGGTGGGTACAAGCAGTCCGGCAACGGGCGCGAATGGGGCGTCTGGGGGCTTGAGGAGTTCCTCGAGATCAAGGGCGTTGTTGGCTACGCGAGGTAATCTGGAAAAGGGCCGCCTTGCGCGGCCCTTTTTTGGCCCGGATCAGACCTGACGGGTATGCAAGTATACTGAATATGTATGGGCTTTTGGCTTGCCCATGCGCCCGGCGGTTGCGATCTTCTCCCCAATTGCAACGCAAAAAATCAAAGGGGGAGTTATGTTTTTATCGCGCATCGAGCGCCCCGCCGCGCCGCCGCCCAGCCTTGCCCAGATGCGGGCCGATTTAGGGGCGACTTATGTCGCGCATGGGTTCATCGGCTGGCTGTTCGCGGCCACCGGCCCAGTGGCGATCATTCTCACCGTCGGGCTGCATGGGGGCTTGAGCGAGGCCGAGCTGTCCTCCTGGATCTTTGGCGTGTTCTTCGTCAACGGGCTGATCACCGCTTTGTTTTCCTGGATCTATGCCCGTCCGCTGGCGTTTTTCTGGACCATTCCCGGCACGGTGCTGGTTGGCCCGGCGCTGGGGCATCTCAGCTTTCCCGAGGTTATTGGCGCGTTTTATGTCACGGGGCTGCTCACCATCTTGCTCGGGGCCACGGGCTGGGTGAAGCGGCTGATGCAGGCCGTGCCGCTGCCCATCGTGATGGGCATGGTGGCGGGGGTGTTCCTGCGTTTCGGGCTGGACCTCGTGCATGCCGTGCGGACGGACGTCCTGCTTGCGGGGCCGATGGTCGCGGCATGGATCGCCCTTACCGCGTTCAAGCGCATTGGCGAGTATATCCCGCCGATCATCGGTGCGCTGGTTATCGGTGGCGTCGCGGCCATCGCGCTCGGGCGGTTCGATCTTGCGGGCGTCTCCGGCTTTGCCTTGGCGCATCCGGTGGTGCAGGCCCCGGTCTGGTCCTGGCCCGCGATGGTGGAACTCGTCGTGCCGCTCATCATCACCGTGCTGGTGGTGCAGAATGGCCAGGGCTTTGCCGTGCTGAAGGCGGCGGGGCATGAGGCGCCGGTGGATGCCGTGACTTTGGCTTGCGGCGTAGGCGCGCTGCTGAGTGCGGCGGTGGGGGCGGTGAGCACCTGCCTTGCCGGGCCGACCAACGCCATTCTCGTCTCGGCTGGAGAGCATCGCCGGCATTACACCGCGGGCATCACCACCGGGCTGCTTTCCATCTGCTTCGGGCTGCTGGCGCCAGGCTTCACCAAGTTCATGCTGGCCGCGCCCAAGAGCTTCATCGCCACGCTGGCGGGGCTGGCCATGCTGCGCGTGTTGCAGAACGCCTTTGTCGCCGCGTTCAAGGCGCGGTTCCCGCTTGGCGCGCTGGTCACCTTCCTCGTCACCGTGTCTGACATCAGCCTGCTGAATATTGGCGCGGCGTTCTGGGGGCTGATCGCGGGTGTGGTTGTCTCCTGGCTGCTGGAGCAGGCGGATTTCCAGGCGCTGATCGCCGAGCAGCGCACCTAGCGGTTACTCCGCCGCCAGCGTTTGGCTGGGGGTGGGGTCCACCATCTCGACGGCGCGGTTGAAATCCACCGAGAGCAGGCGGGAGACACCGCGCTCCTGCATAGTCACGCCGTAGAGCCGGTCCATGCGCGCCATGGTCAGGTGGTGGTGGGTGACGACCAGGAAGCGTGTTCCGGTGTCGCGCACCATATCCTCCAGCAGCGAGCAGAAGCGGTCCACATTGGCGTCGTCCAGCGGGGCGTCCACCTCGTCCAGCACCGAGATCGGGGCCGGGTTGCACTTGAACACCGCGAAGATGAGCGAGAGCGCGGTGAGCGCCTGCTCGCCGCCCGAGAGCAGCGAGAGGGTGGAGAGCTTCTTGCCCGGCGGCTGGGCGTAAATCTCGAGCCCCGCTTCCAGCGGATCATCCGAGCCGACCAGCGCCAGATGCGCCTTGCCGCCGCTGAACATGCGGCTGAACAGCGCCTGGAAATGCTCGTTCACCTGATCGAACACGGAGGTGAGGCGCTCGCGCCCCTCGCGGTTGATATGGCCGATGGAGCCGCGCAGCTTGGCGATGGCGGAGGTGATTTCGGCGCGCTCGCGCTCGATGGTGGCGATGGACTCTTCCGCCTCGCCCACCTCGATCTCGGCGCGCAGGTTTACCGGCCCCATTTCCTCGCGCTCGCGCGCCAGTTTCTCCCAGCGCTTGCGGGCCTTGTCCTCCACCTCGGCGTTCAACTCCTCGGGCGGTTCCGGCAGCTCCGGGTTGGCGCCCAGACGCTCCAGAATCCGCTCCGCCACTGTGCCCCAGGCATGGTTGGCGGCGGTGATGTTGCCTTCCTCGCGCGCCCTGGCTTCGCGCGCGGTGGAGACGGCCGATTCAGCCGTGCGGGCGGCGCGGGTGGCGGTCTCGGCGGCGCTTTGGGCGGCAGCCAGGGCAGCGGCGGCGCGTTTGTGTTCGGCTTCGGCGGCGGTCAGGCTTTCCTGCGCCTCGCGCTTGGCGGTGGCGGCTTCCTCGGGCGCTGCGGCCAGGGCGGTAATGCCGCCTTGCGCTTCCTCCAGCCGGGCGGCGAGGTCGGTGAGGCGGTCCTTGGCGTCGCGCCCGCGCTCGGCCCAATCGGCCATTTCGCGCTCCAGCGTGGTCAGGCGCAGGCTGCGCTGGGCCTCGGCGGCCTTTAGCGCCGCGAGCTTGGCGCGTGCGGCGGATTCCGCCTGCCTTGCTTGGGCGACGGCGGCGCGGGCCTTCTCCACAGTGGCGCGGGCGGCGGCGACATCCGGCAGATTGGCGGCACTCTGCTGTGCGGTGGAGAGGGCGGTGGTTGCCTCGGCGGATTCGATGGCGGCTTGGTCGCGCTGGGCCTTGGCGGCGGCGGCACGCTGGGCGCCGCGCTCATGCTCGGCGGTCAGGCGAATGGCCTCGTTGCGTGCCTTGTCGAACCGCTGCTCGGCTTGGCGGCGGGCCTCGCGCGCGGCGGTCTCGGCGGCGCGCTTGGCTTCCCGCGTCTGCGCCTCGTTGGTGCGGGCCTCGCGCTCGGCGGTCTCGGCGGCCACGCGCAGCTCGCGCGCGGCATTAGCGGCCTCGCTGGTGGCGCTGCGCTCGCGCTTCAGCTCGGCCAGGCGGTTGCGCTGTTTCAGGCGGACAGCGGCCTCCGACGCCGCACCGGCGCGCATTGTGTAGCCATCCCAGCGCCACACCGCACCCTCACGCGAGACGAGGATCTGCCCCGGGGTGAGGCTGGCCTGATGCTGCTGGCCATCCGCGCTCTCGGGCAGCAGCAGGATATGTGAGAGCGCGCGGGTGAGCTGCTCCGGCCCTTGCACCAGAGTGTCGAAGCTGGGCAGCGTCGTCTCCTGCGCGGCAAGCACGGGGAGAGTACGCCAATGGCGCGGGGCCTGGGCGTCGGCGGAGGCGGAAAGCTCCTCGCGCAGCGCGGCACCCAGGGCGGCTTCCAGCCCTGGCGGCACGGTGAGCTGGTCGAGGATCGGCGCGCTCTCGCGCCCGAATTTCTGCGCCAGCAGGGCGGCAAGGGCGTCGTATTCGGTGTTGATCTTGGTCGCGGCGGCTTCAGCGGCGATGGTCTTGGCCCGTGCTGCGGCCAGCGAGGCCTCGGCCTGGGCGCGGGCGGCGGCGGCTTCTTCCTCGGCCTGGGCGCGGGTGGCCTCGGCGGCGGTCACGGCCTCGCGCGCGGCGGTCAGGGCGGCTTCGGCTTGGGCGCGCTCGGCTTCGGCGGCCTGGACGCGCTCCACGGGGATCAGCGTGACGGCGATCTTCTGGTACTCGGCCTCGGTCTCGGCGGCGCGCTGGGCGAGGCGCTTGGCGCGGGATTCGGCTTCGCTCAGGGCGCGGCGGGCGGCTTCGGCCTCGGCGGCGATGCGCGCGGCGTCCTCGGTGGCGCGCTGGGCCTCGGCCTCGGCGGCACGCAGCGCGTCCTGAGCCACAATTTCGGCCTCGGCGGCGGTTTCCAGTTCGGCGGGGGCGGCGGTGCTTTCCGCGCTCAGGCGGCGCTGCTCGTCCTCCAGCCGCGCGATGGCGGCCTGGGCGTCGCCCGCCAGCTTGTCGGCATGGGTGTGGTCGCGCTTCAGCGCCTCCAGCCTAGTCCGGGCTTCGGCCAGGGCGGCGCGGGCGCGGGATTCGGCCTCGCCCATCTGCTCGGCGGCGATGCGCGCGCGTTCCAACCCGGTGCGGGCTTCGGCCTCGGCGTCGCGCAGCGGCGGCAGGGCGGCTTCCGCCTCGCGGGCGCGGATTTCGGCGGCGTCAGCCTCGGCGGTGGCGGTGGTTACCTGAGCTTCGGCGGCGGTAAAGGCGGCTTGTGCGGCCTCGCGTGCCTGCACGGCCAGCGCGCTCTGGATGGACAGCAGCTCGGCCTCGGCGGCGCGGATGTTGCCGGAGAGATTCTTGTAGCGCGTGGCTTGGCGGGCCTGCTTCTTCAGCTCGGCGAGGCGCGATTCCACCTGGCCCTTGAGGTCATCGGCGCGCAGCAGGTTCTGCTCGGCGGCTTTCAGCTTCAGTTCGGCCTCGTGCCGGCGGGCGTGCAGGCCGGTGATGCCCGCGGCTTCCTCCAGCAGGGCGCGGCGTTCCTCGGGGCGGGCGCTCACCAGCGCGCCCACGCGCCCCTGGCTGACCATGGCCGAGGCGCGCGCGCCGGAGGCGAGGTCGGCGAACAAGGTCTGCACGTCGCGCGCGCGGGCTTCCTTGCCGTTCACGCGGTAGGAGCTGCCGGTGCCGCGCTCGATCTTGCGGGAGATTTCCAGGTCCGGCGCCTCGTGGAAGGGCGGTGGGGCGAGGCCTTGCGTCTCCTCCAGCGACAGCGTCACCTCGGCGAGATTACGCGCCGAGCGCCCGGTGGTCCCGGCGAAGATCACGTCCTCCATCTCGGCGCCGCGCATGTTGCGGGCATTGGCCTCGCCCATGGCCCAGCGCAGCGCCTCGATGACATTGGACTTGCCACATCCGTTCGGCCCGACCACGCCGGTAAGACCGGGCAGGATCTCCACCACCGTCGGGTCGGCAAAACTCTTGAACCCGGCGATGCGCAGGCGGGCGAAACGGGCGGGCATGGTTACGCTCAGCCCTTGGCGGCGGAAGCCACGGCGGCGGCGAAGTCGTTATACTCCATCGCGCCGGGATAGGGCTTGCCGTTGATGATGAAGGTAGGGGTGGCGCTGATGTTGTACATCTTCTCCGCCTCTTGCTGCCCGGTCAGGATGAACTGGGCCAGCTTGTCGTCGTTCCAGGCGGTTTCGAAGGTGGCCTGGTCCATGCCCGCCAGCGCCGCGTATTTGAAGATCGAGGCATGGTAATCCTCGTTCGGCTTGAAGGCCCAGTCATCCTGGCTGGCGAACAGGGCCTCGATGAACGGGTAATACTGCTTTTCAGGCAAATAGCGCGAGACCTGCGCGGCCTTCAGCGCCACTTGGTCGAGCGGGAAGTCGTGATAGATGAACTGTACCTTGCCGGTGTCGATGAGGTTTTTTTTCACCTGAGGCATCGTCACCGTGGCGAATTGGGCGCAATGGGTGCAGGTGAGGGAGAAATACTCCTGCACCGTGACCGGCGCCTTGGGCGAGCCGAGCGAGCGCTGCGTGTAGGGCGGCGCGACGGTTTGCGGCGCCGAAGAATTCTGGGCGCGGGCAAGAGAGGGGGCGGCGAGGACCGAGGTTCCCACTAGGGCTAGTGCTGAACGGCGCGTAATCTGCATGTTTTCTCCTATATATGGTGTAGTCCGGTTTAGGCGGCGGAGTCTAACGGCGATCCCGAGTTATCCACGGCTTTTTAGGCCCCGGTACAGTTTAGCCAGGGCCTCGCCAAGCTCGCCCTCTGGCAGGCCGGGCGGCGGCGGGATGTTGGCGGGCGGGGCGCGGCGGGCGGGCGGCGGCGTGGGCAGGCGCGGCGATTGCTGCACGAAGCGCAGCCGCTCCACGGACGCATGGCCCAGGCCGAGGTTCAGCCGGGCGATGATCTGCGACTCGAGCATTTGCAGCTCCATCGCCACGGGGCCGGTGCAGCCCAGCGTGAGTGTGCCGCCCGCGAATTTCACCGGCACGGCGCGGTTGGCGAGCTCCGGCCCCGCTAGCTGCGGCCAGTCGGCCAGCAATTGCGCGGCGGCGGGGGCGCGGCGGCGGAAGATCGGGCGGGTGATGGGGGCGATGAGCGCGGCAATGCCGCGCGGGGCGAAGTTGCGCGGCGCCTCGGGCGGCGGCAAAACCGGAAGCCGTGCGACATTTTTCTTCCTCGTCTGCGTCTGCTTCTCCGCCGGCACGGCAACTCCTCTCGTGGTACGCGCAACACCGCCGCCATCTACCCTGGCGCGCCGCCCCGGGCGAGGCGGCAGACCCTTACCATGTCTGGCTCTCCGAGATTATGCTGCAACAGACCGTGGTGGCCACGGTGCGCCCCTATTACGCCAAATTTCTGGCGGCGTATCCGCGCATCGAGGATTTGGCCGCCGCGAGCGTGGAGGAGGTGTGTGGCCATTGGGCGGGGCTGGGCTATTACGCCCGTGCCCGTAACCTGCACAAATGCGCGCAGGAGGTGGCGGCTTTGGGCGGGTTTCCGCGAACCATAGAGGGGTTGCGGGCGCTGCCGGGAATCGGCCCCTATACGGCCAATGCGGTGGGGGCCATCGCCTTCGGGCTGCCGGTGCTGCCGGTGGATGGCAATGTGGAGCGCGTGGCGGCGCGGATCTTTGCCATCCCCGCGCCGATGCCCGTGGGCAAGCCGGAGATTGCGGCGGCGGCGCAGGCCTTCATCGCCGACAAGGCCGCGCGGAAAGCCCCTGGCGATTTCGCCCAGGCGCTGTTCGATTTGGGCGCGACAATCTGCACCCCGAAATCGCCCGACTGCCCGCGCTGCCCCTGGAAGGCGCATTGCCGCGCCCATGCCCAGGGGGTTGCCGCCAGCCTGCCGGCCCGCGCCAAAAAGCCCGAGCGCCCGCGCCGCACCGGCACCGCCTATGTGCTGTTGGACGCCGAAAACAACGTGTTTCTGCTCCGCCGTCCGCCTAAGGGGCTGCTGGGCGGCATGCTGGCGCTGCCCGAGGAGCCGCCCGCAAAGGCCGATTGGCGCGAGGCCGGGGCGGTGGAGCATGTGTTCACGCATTTCACCCTGACGCTGAGTGTGCTGGCCGCGCGGCGGGCGCGCCTGCCCGCGGGTGCGCTCTCAGCCCCCGCCGACACCGCCCAGTTACCAAGCGTGATGCGCAAGGCGCTTGACGCGGGCCGCCGGGCGCTCAACCTTGAGAGCAATGATAAACGATCCGCATGATGGCATCCTGGCCATCGACACGCATGTAGACATCCCCTGGCCGCCCGGCCCTTCGGTGTTCGAGGACGGTCCGCGCTGCGTGGACCTGCCTAAGATGCGCAAGGGCCGGATCGCCGCCACCTGCTTCGTGGCCTATGTGCCGCAGGGCAAACGCGACGCCGAGGGCCATGAGGCCGCCACCGTCCGCGCCCGCGCCATGCTGGACGATATCGCCGCGATGGCCCCGGCCGATGGCTCGGGCGGGGTGCTGGCGATTACGGCAGACGCCATCGAGGCCGCTTATGCCGCCGGTAAGCCAGGCATCGTCCCGGTCATTGAGAACGGCTACGCCGTGGGCACGGATCTCGCCAATCTCGACGATTTCGCCCGGCGCGGGGTGCGCTACATCACGCTTACCCATAACGGCCATAACGCCATTGCGGATGCCGCCATTCCGCTGCCTAGCTTGGACGACCCGCAGACGCTCTACGGCGGGCTGTCGGATTTCGGGCAGTCGGTGGTGGACCGGATGAACGAGCTGGGCATTCTCGTGGACATCTCCCACACTTCCAAGACCACCATGCTCCAGGCGCTGGAGCGCTCGCGCGTGCCGGTGTTCGCCTCGCATTCCTCGGTGCGCGCTTTGTGCGACCATAAGCGCAACCTGGACGACGAGCAGCTCGACGCGCTGGGCGCGACCGGCGGGCTGGTGCAGATCACCATCGTCTCCTCCTTCCTGAAGGCCAAGGCGCGGACAGGGGATGTGACGGTGGCCGACATCGCCGACCATGTGGATTACGTGGTCAAACGCATCGGCGTCGATCATGTCGGCATCGGCACAGATTTCGATGGCGGCGGCGAGGTGCGCGACTTCCGCAACGCCTCGCAGGCTCCGGTGCTTACCGCCGAGCTGGCGCGGCGCGGCTATGGGAAAGAGGAACTGCAAAAGATCTGGGGCGGGAATTTCCTGCGCCTGCTGCGTCAGGCCGAGGCCTTCGCCGCCCGCTAAACCTGCTAGGGTTTGGCCGCCTTGCGCCGGTTGGCGAAAGCCTCCAGCGCCACGGCGGCCAAGCCGACGGCGATCTCCGCCATCGGGTTCGGCTCGGGCGGCTTGCGCCGTGCCCCCAGCAGCAGCCCGCCCGCCAGGGTGATGATGAGGGCGGCAAGCAGCAGCGCCGCGCCGGTTGCGGCGGCGGCGGCGGCGGCGCCGAGATGTTCAGCAAGCCAGATGAACCCCCCGGCCGCGAGGAAGCCCAGCCCCGCCAGCACAAGGCAGAGCGTGGTGGTGGCGAGGGCGCCCCAAAGGGCGGCGGATTTGGCCATCCGGCCGGCGTAGCGGGCGATGGGCATATTCAGCGGCGCAGCAGCCGCGCGGCCAGCAGCCCGATGCCAAAGGCCACCGCCACGCTGGCGATCGGCCGGTGCGTGACCTGCTCCTCCAGCTTGGTCATGGCCTCCTTGCCCTTGCCCTTCAGCGTCTCCTCAAGTTCCTCGACGCGCGGGGACATTCCCGAGCTTTCCAGATAGGCGGAGATGCGGTCCAGCGCGGCATGGGCATTGTCGCTCAGCCGCTCGCGGGCACCGGCCATTTCGGCCCGGAGATGCTCGAACTGCTGTTTCAGGTACTCGATATCGATGTGATTCGGCTTGTCCTGGGGTGCGCTCATGGTCCAGCCTCCTACGGCAAGAGTGGCGTATGGGGACACTATAAGCATTTCGCCATCATTCCGCTATCATCAGCTTATCTGATCGCGGGTGGTCTTGCATGCAACAATGGATGAAGCTTTGCGGGGGTGTGGTGGTGCTGGCGGGGGGCTTCCCCATGCCCGCCATGGCCTCGTTCTTTTCCGGCATGCCGGATTCGCTGGCCCCGCTGGTGGCGGCGGTGGCGCCGAGTGTCGTCGGCATCGCGGTGACGGAAGCCACGGCCCAGACGGCGAAACCGCCCTCCAGCGCCAGCGGGGCGCATCAGCCGCAGCTTTCCGAGGCGGCGGGTTCGGGCTTCATCATCAGCCCGGACGGGATGATCGTCACCAACGACCATGTCATCGCCGGCGCGGCGCACATTACCGTCACGCTGGATGACGGCACGCATTACACCGCCCGGTTGGTCGGCGCGGATGACCTGACGGATATCGCTGTCATTAAAATCTCGTCATCTTCTCCGTTGCATCCCGCCCGCTGGGGGGATTCAGGCAAGGTGCGGGTGGGGGACTGGGTGCTGGCCGCGGGCAACCCCTTCGCGCTCGGTAATTCTTTCACGCTGGGTATCATCTCCGCTGAAGGCCGGGATGTGGGCGACGGCCCGTTCACACATTTTTTGCAGCTCGACGCACCGATCAACCCCGGCAATTCCGGCGGTCCGGCTTTTGATATGGCGGGTGAGGTGATCGGCATAAACTCCGCAATTGTTTCGCCTTCGGGTGGATCTGTCGGGGTGGCCTTCGCCATTCCCAGCAATTCGGCGGCTCCCATCGTGGCCACGCTGATCGCCCACGGCCAGGTGGTACGCGGCTGGCTGGGGATTTCGGTGGCCGATGCCCCCAATGGCGGGGCGGGTGCGCTGATCACCGCCATGGAGCCCGGCAGCCCCGCCGATACTGCCGGGCTGGAGCCAGGCGAGGTGGTGGTTTCAGTTAACAACGAATTCATTTCAGATTCATCGGCTTTGACACGTGCCATTGCCTCCATGCCACCGGGCGGTAAGGTAGTGCTTGGAGTAAACAATAATGGTCACATATCCCATTTGCAGGCGGTGGTTGGCCGCCGCCCGGCTCAGCTCGGGGAGTAAAGATGCGCATACTCGTCGTTGAAGACGACAAGGACGTCGCCGGTTTCGTGGTCAAGGGCCTGCGCGAGGCTGGGCACGCGGTCGAATACGCCGATAACGGGCGCGACGGTCTGTTCCTTGCCGCGTCGGAGAATTTCGACGCCATCATCCTCGACCGCATGCTGCCCGGCGGCATAGACGGGCTGCGCCTGCTGGAAACCCTGCGCGCGCAGGACAATACCACGCCGGTGGTGTTCCTTTCGGCGCTCACCCAGGTGGATGACCGCGTGCGCGGCCTGAAGGCGGGCGGCGACGATTACCTGACCAAGCCCTTCGCCTTCGCCGAGCTGCTGGCCCGCGTTGAGGCGCTGGCCCGGCGTGGAAAGGGTGATGGCCCGGCCACACGGCTTGCGGTCAGCGATCTGGAGATGGATCTGCTCTCGCGCAGCGTGCGCCGGGGTACACAGAAGATCGACCTGCAGCCGCGCGAGTTCCGCTTGCTGGAGTATCTGATGCGCCATGCCGGGCAGGTGGTGACCCGCACCATGCTGCTGGAAGGCGTGTGGGACTACCATTTCGACCCGCAGACCAACGTGATCGACGTGCATATCTCCCGCCTGCGGCAGAAGATAGACAAGCCCTTCGAGCAGCCGCTGCTGCACACGGTGCGCAACGCCGGCTACATGCTGCGCGCCGAGGAGGCTTAGCGCCCAGGCGCCGAATGCCGCATGGATGCCAGCCAGCCCTTGCCAATGGATGCCAGGCGGACACCGGAAACGCCCCGGACGGAGAATGGGCAAGGGCAGCGCTCGCAGCCGCTGATCCGCTCGGCGGGTATACGCTTCGCGCTCAGCTATGGCGTTGTCTTTGCTCTGGCGGCGTTCGTGCTGGCGTTCTCGCTGTGGCATTCCACGGCGGATCTGCTGCAACGGCAGGTGCAGAACGCCATCCATGACGACATCACCCTGCTGACCGAGCATGATCAGGTCGGCGGCGGGGCGTCCGTGGTGGCGGCCCTGCAAGATCGGCTGGCCAATAGCCAGAACGCGGATGCGATCTATCTGCTCGTGGACGCCAACGGTAACCGGCTGGCCGGAAATCTCGACCAATGGCCCGCCGGGCTGACGAAGATGGATAGCTGGTACCAGCTCCCCGTGCGCCGTGGTGGCGACTCATCCATGGCGCTGCTGCGCGCCCTGCAACTGCCCACAGGCGAGAAACTGCTGGTGGGGCGTGATGTCCGCGCCCTGATCGGGCTGCACGACACGCTGCGCGACGCCATGATCGGTGCGGCAAGCCTCATCCTCGTGCTTGGGCTGCTCAGCATATTGCTCATCCGCGCCCTCTTCCGCGGGGTCATCCGCGACATCTCCGCCACCACCCGCGCCATTGCCCAGGGCGATCTCTCCCGCCGCGTGCCGCGCTCCGGCAAGGGGGACGAGTTCGACGAGCTGGCCGGGCTGATCAACCACATGCTCGACCGCATCACCCGGCTGATGGACGGCGTGCGGCAGGTCTCCAACGCCATCGCGCATGATCTGCGCACGCCGATCACCCGTGCCCGCGCCCGGCTGGAAGACGCCGCCGCCCATGCCAGCTCGCCCGAGGCGATGCAAAATGCCATCGAACGCGCGACCCAGGACCTGGACGGCATCGTGCGGGTGTTCGAGGCGCTGCTGCGTATCGCCGAAATCGATGCCGGGGCACGCCGCGCCGCGTTCCTCACGGTGGACCTCTCGCCCATGCTGCGGGACATGGACGAACTCTACCGCGCCGTGGCCGAGGAGCGCGGGCTGCACTTGGAGACCGGGATCATCGCCCCGCTGCCGGTGTTCGGCGACCGCGACCTGGTGCAGCAGGCCGTGGCCAATTTGCTCGACAACGCGCTGAAGTTCTCGCCGCCAGGGGAGGTGATCCGCCTCTCCGCCGTACTCAATGGCGCGATGGTGGAGATCGTGGTGGCCGATCGCGGGCCGGGCATTGCCGAAGCCGACCGTAACCGCGCCACCGAGCGCTTCTTCCGCGCTGAAATCGCCCGCCATACCGAGGGCTCGGGGTTGGGGCTGGCGCTGGTGGCGGCAGTGGCGCAGCTGCATAATGGCACGCTGGAGCTTGAGGATAACGGCCCCGGCCTGCGCGCCGTGTTCTCCATTCCGGCGCAGCTTTCCGAGACATAAAAAAAACGGCGCCGATTGCCCGGCGCCGTCGGTTTGTGTGGCGTGTAGCGGGGTTTTACGCCTCGATCACCGTGGCAGCCACTTCCAAGTCGCGCTCGATCCCGTCCAGCACTTGCGGCGAGCGGGCCTTGACGAAGCTGAACCAGCCGAAGCCGATCAGCAGATAGGCGGCGAAGGCGTAGGGGAAGTAGTTATACGGGGCTGCCGGCACCGGATACACGCTGCCGCCCAGGGCGAAGAGCATGAACACCACGCCCAGCCCGGCCACCACCAGATCGCCGGCCTTCAGCTCGCCGGTGCGCTTGAGGAACACAGGCGCCGCGATGGAGCAGAGCAGATACACGATGATGAAGCCGTAGGAGGCCAGCGTGCCGTACCAGCCATAGGTGTTGGTCTCAGTCTGGCCGGAGAAGACGGCGCAGACCGCGAAGTTCAGCACCACGCCCACGGTGAGCGCCAGCAGCGGGGTTTTGTGTGTCTTGTGCACCAAGCCCATGGAGTTGTGCACGAACTGGTAGCGCCCGAGCGAGAACAGCATGCGCCCGAACGCGTTGATGGAGGCCAGCGCGCAGGCGAAGGAGGACACGGTGGCGCCGAAATACACCGCGGCGGTGACCCATTTGCCGGACTTGCTGGCGAGGTCGCCGATGGGGGCGGAGGAGCTGCCCAGCGCGGCGGCATCGTCGCCGAAACCCTGGGTGATGGCATAGGCGCAGATGATGAAGAATGTGCCGGAGGAAACGGCCGTCCAGATGATCGCCTTGGGAATGGTGACACCCGGGTTCTTGGTCTCCTTGCCGAGCGAGGCCGCGCTCTCGAAGCCGACGAAGGAGAAGATGCCGAACACGATGGCCTGGGTGATGCCGCCGAAGCTGGCACCCTTCAGGGTGAGCTGCGTGGTGTCCGGGGCGAAATGCGCGTGCGCCAGGGTGACGACGATCACGCCGAGGATGATGGTCATCGAGATCCCCTCCAGCGTGAGGCCTATGCGCGAGGAAATGCGCACGTCACGCGTGGCGAATACCCAGACCAGCACCGAGATGATGAGGTACATCAGGAGGTTGGGGATGGCGAGGGTGATGCCGAGCGAGCTGAAGAAAGTCTTCACGAAGATGGAGGTGGCGATGGTGAGCGCCATGGCGGTGAAGAGATAGGCCGCCAGCATCGCCCAGCCGGAGAGCACGCCCCAGACGGGACCCAGGCTGCGCGAGACATAGATGAAGAACGACCCCGCGGCGGGGATGCGCCCGGCCAGCTTGGAGATGTTGAGCGCCACGATGAACAGCGCCACCGTGCATAGCATGAACACGAACCAAGAGGCGTTGCCCGCCGTGCTGGCAACGACCGCGACCGACAAGGCCGGTGTGAGCGTGGGCGAGACATTGGCCACCGACTGGCCGAGTGCCTCTATGAACGACAGACTATCCTTGCGTAGCTCAGACATAAAAAATCCCCGTGGCTGGCGAAAAACCACCGAGGACCGGCAAAGTAACCCCTGAACATCACCGGCACGTTACGGCTCCGGCGTCATTTATTTTTCTTTTAGTGCAATAAGTTTTCTTTGCAAGCAAATTATGGGCAGCGAGGCGGCAGGCGGCTCACACCCCGACCTTGTCCTCCGCGCCAATGCCAAGCTGCTTGAGCTTGCGGTGCAGGGCGCTGCGTTCCATGCCGACGAAATTGGCCGTGCGCGAGATATTGCCGCCAAAACGCAGGAGTTGGGCCTGGAGGTACTGGGTCTCGAACACGTCCCGCGCCTCGCGCAGCGGCAGGGAAAGCACGTCCGCCGCCAGGTCGATGGCCAGGGCCTGCGGCGCGTGGGAGGAAAGCTCCGTCGGCAGATGCTCGGCATGGAAGTACTCGCCCGGCTCGTTCGAGCGCATGATCATCAGCCAGTCCATGATGTTGTGCAGCTGGCGGACATTGCCTGGCCAGTCATGGGCTTGCAGCGCGGCCACGGCGTCCGACGCCAAGGAGCGCGGCGGCAGGCCGGAGATCTCGGCCGCGTGGCGCAGGAAGCTCTCGGCCAAAGTAGGGATGTCCTCGCGCCGCTCGCGCAAGGCGGGCACGCGTAGCGGCACCACGGCGAGGCGGTAATACAGATCCTCGCGGAAGTCCCCGGCGGTGATTTTCGTCTGCAAATCCCGCGCCGAGGTGGCCAGCACGCGGATATCCACCTTCACCCGCGAGGTGCCGCCCACGCGCTCGAAGCTCTGGTCCTGCAGCACGCGGGCGATCTTGCCCTGGGTTTCCAGCGGCAGCTCGGAGACCTCGTCCAGCAGCAGCGTGCCGCCATGGGCGCGCTCCAGCACGCCGAGCTTGCGCGGGGTGCCGGGGCCTTCAGCACCCGGCTCCACGCCGAACAGCTCGCTCTCGAACCGCTCAGGCGCCAGGATGGCGCAGTTCAGCGCCACGAACGGCCCCTCCGCGCGGCGGGACTTGGCGTGGATCATGCGCGCCACTGTCTCCTTGCCCGCACCTGGCGGGCCGGAGATGAGCACGCGCGAGCCCGTGGGGGCCACTTTCTCGATGGCCGCGCGCAGGCCCGCAATGCCGTTGCCCTCGCCGATCAGGTTGTTTTCGCCGCCAAAGCGCAGGCGCTTCAGCTCCTCGTTCTCCTGGGTCAGCTTCGCCGCCTCCAGCGCGCGCTTGACCACCAGCAGCAGCCGGTCGGAGTTGAAGGGTTTCTCGATGAAGTCGTAGGCGCCGCGCTGGATCGCCGCGACAGCGGTTTCGATGGTCCCGTGCCCCGATATCATCACCACCGGCACGCGCGGCTCCTCTTGGTGGAATGCCTCCAGAATGCCGATGCCATCCAGCTTCGAGCCTTGCAGCCAGACGTCGAGGATCACCAGATTTGGCCGGCGCGCGCGGTAGGCGGCCAGGGCATCGTCGGAATTTCCGGCGCTGCGGGCTTCGTAGCCCTCGTCGCGCAGAATCGCTTCGACCAGCATCCGGATATCCGGCTCGTCATCCACGATCAGTATTTCGGTCATTCCGCCGGCAACTCCCTCACATCATCCATCGCCGCAGTTTCGGCTAGCTTTGGCAGGCTCAACGACACTTCCGCCCCAACCCCGCCAGGGGCAGGTTTCAGCTCCAGCCGCCCACCATGGTCCTCCATGATCTTGGCGACAATGGCAAGGCCGAGTCCGGTGCCCTTGGGCTTGTGGGTTACATAGGGTTCAGCCAGCCGGGCGTGGTCCGTATCCGGCAGGCCGACGCCGTCATCTGTCACGCTGAACACCGCCATGCGGCCCTCGGCGCGCAGGCGCAGCGAGACGTGTTTCGCCCCCTCGCGCATCCCCACGGCGTCCGCCGCGTTTTGCAGCAAATTGGTCAACGCCTGGCCAAGCAAACGCCGGTCGCACACCGCTCGCAGGGGCTCCTCGATGATGACCTCCCACTCGATCTGCGGATGGGCGACGCGTTGCAGCACCATGGCCTCGCGGGCGATGCGCTCCAGGGATTCGGGGTGCATCACCGGGGCGGGCATGCGGGCGAAGGAGGAGAACTCGTCCACCATGCGCCCGATATCCCCGACATGGCGCACGATGGTCTCGGCGCATTGGGTGAAGCTCTCGGGGTCGGAGGTGATCTCCTTGGCGAAGCGGCGCTTGAGCCGCTCAGCCGAGAGCTGGATGGGGGTGAGGGGGTTCTTGATCTCGTGCGCGATGCGCCGGGCGACATCCGCCCAGGCCGCCTTGCGCTGTGCCGCCATCAATTCCGTCACGTCGTCGAAGGTCACGATAAACCCATCCGGCACCCCTGAATTCATCTCCGCGCCGATGCGCACCAGCAACACACGTTTCTGCATGGCGAGGCCATGCTCGACCTGCGCCGTGGCGGGGCGTTCGGGCTGGGCCATCACCGCGGCGATGAGGGGGGCGAATTCGGGCACAACCTCGGCCAGATTCCGGCCAATTTGGGGTACGAGGTCGAGTCGAAGCAATTCAGAAGCGGCACGGTTGGGCAGTTCCACGCGGCCTTTCTTGTCCAGCCCGATCACGCCCGCCGAAACACCGTCCAGCACCGTGGCGGTGAAGCGGCGACGTTCGTCCAACTGGTTGTTCACGTCCAGCAGCTCGCTGCGCTGGGCGGCGAGCTGGGCGGTCATGCGGTTGAAGGCGCGGGAGAGCCCGGCCACTTCGTCGCCGGTGGCGGTTTCAGGCACGCGCACGGCGAGGTCGCCATCGCGCACCTTCTCGGCGGCGCGGATGAGATGGCCAATCGGCTTGGCGATCTGGTTGGCGATAACGAGGCCGAAGCCGATGAGAGCCGAGAGCACCAGCAGCGCCAGCACCGCGATGATGAGCGCGAAGGAGACTTCCAGGCTGGCGCGGTTCTTGGCCAGGCGCTGATACTCCGCCACCGCTTCTTGCGTCTTGTTCACATGGTCGAGGATCGCGGGGTCTACCGGCTTCTCGATCATCAGCATCATCGGCGGCGTCATGTCGAGCTTGATGACCGCCTGCTCCACCGTGGTGCCCGGCGGGCTGATCACCGGCACCTGCCCGGTGCTGGCCTGGGCGATGGTGCGGTTGTCCGGCACCGTGGCCGCCATGCCGGCGAACAACCCGGCGGAGGCCACGATCTCGCCGTTCAGCGGTTCGAAGATCACCGCCTGGGTCAGCCCCCGCACCGTGGCCTGGGTAACGAGGTAGGAGGCGAACTCATTGGGGTTGCCGAAGAACACCGAGCCGCCCTGCGAGAGGTCGTTGGCCATTGCCAAAGCGTCGAGCCGGATGTCGTTGTTGTGCTCTTCGAGATAGCCCTGGGCGACCTGATTACTCTCGTCCAGTGCCGTTTGCACACGCTGGTTGAACCAGGCCTGGATGCCGAAATTGAAGAATACGATGGCGAACACCGCCACCACGATGGCCGGCACCGCCGCCACGCCGCCGAATAGGAGGGCAAGACGCACATGCAGCCGCGCCCCCCGCAGCCCCGCGCCGGTGCTCCAGCAGGATGCGCGTGACGCGCCCGGCCAGCACCACGATGAGCATCAGCAGCGCGGCGAAATCGGCGATGATCATGCCCACCGCCACGCCGGAATGTACCGAGAGCTTCACCCGTCCGGCCAATATGCCGAACGAGGCCAGCCCAAGCAGCAGCGCCGTGGATGCAACCAAGAGCGTGGAGACGCGCCCGAGCATCAGATCCACTACATAGGCCCAGCCGGAACGGGGCGGAATGTCGTCGCCGCCCGGGGCCTCGGGCTCAGCTGCGGCCAAGGCGGCTCACCCCACCCGGCGCTGCACGCCGATGCCGTGCTCGCGGATTTTTTTGCGCAACGTATTGCGGTTCAACCCGAGCAGGGCGGCGGCGCGGATCTGGTTGCCGCGGGTTTCGGCCAGCGTCATGCGGATGAGTGGGCGTTCCAGCTCGGCCAGGGCGCGCTCGTACAGCACGCCCTCCTCGCCGGATTCGCGGATGGCTGCCAGCAGCCGGGCGATATGGCGTTCGACCACGGTGGTCATGCTGTCCGCATCGTCGGAGGCGGGAATGGAGGCGGGTTCCTCGGCCACGCTGTAATCGGCCAGCTCCTGCGCCACGATCTCCTCGGTGATCACCGGCTGCGGCACCAGGGCGGCGAGGCGGCGGATCAGATTCTCCAGCTCGCGCACATTGCCCGGCCAGCGATAGGCCGAGAGCAGCGCCATGGCGGCGGGGTCGATGGTCTTGGTGGGCAGCCCCTCGGCCTGCGCCTTGTTGAGGAAATGCTGGGCCAGGACGGGGATGTCGTCCGGCCGCTCGCGCAAGGGCGGCAGGCGGATGGGCACGACGTTGAGGCGGTAGAACAGATCCTCGCGGAACTGGCCGGAGCGGATCAGCGCGCGCAGGTCGCGGTGGGTGGCGGCGATGATGCGGGCATTGGCGCGGATCGGCTGGCGGCCGCCCACGGTGGTGTATTCGCCCTCCTGCAGCACGCGCAGCAGGCGGGTCTGGGCCTCGGGCGGCATGTCGCCGATTTCATCCAGGAACAGCGTACCCCCGGCGGCCTGCTCAAAGCGCCCGACATGGCGGTTGGTGGCCCCGGTGAAGGCCCCGCGCTCATGCCCGAACAGCTCGGACTCGATCAGCTCGCGCGGGATGGCGGCCATGTTGATGGCCACGAACGGCCCTTGGCGGCGGCGGCCGTAATCGTGCAGGGCGCGCGCCACCAGCTCCTTGCCCGCGCCGGATTCGCCGTTGATCATCACGGTGAGGTCGGTGGTCGTGAGTCGGGCGATGATGCGGTAGATTTCCTGCATGGCGGGCGAGCGGCCGATCAGCGGCAGCGTCTCCTCCTCGCTCGGTTCCACCGCCTTGGCCTGGGCGGCCAGGGAAATGGGCTGCTTCATCGCGCGATCCACCACGGCGAGCAGGTCGGCGAGGTCGAACGGCTTGGGCAGATACTCGAACGCGCCGCGCTGTGTGGCCTGCACGGCGGTGGTGAGCGTGCTCTGCGCGCTCATCACGATTACCGGCAACTCCGGGCGGATGCGGCGGATGCGCGGGATCAGGTCCAGCCCGTTCTCGTCGGGCATGATGACATCGGTGATGACGACATCGCCTTCGCCATCCTCCACCCAGCGCCAGAGCGTGGCGGCGGAGGAGGTGGCGCGCACCTGATAGCCCGCGCGGCCCAGCGCCTGGGTCAGCACGGTGCGGATCGAACGGTCGTCGTCTGCGACGAGGATGGTCGGCAAAGTGGTCATGATTTATTCAGGTGCTTTCGTTCGGGTCTTCGTACACCGGCAGATGGATGCGGAATTCCGTGCGGCCCGGGCGGCTATCCACGTCGATCAGCCCGCCATGGTCAGCGACGATCTTGGCGACCAGCGCCAAGCCAAGGCCTGACCCCGCCGCCTTGGTGGAGACGAAGGGCTCGAACAGGTGGCGGCGGATATCCTCGGGGATGCCGGGGCCGTTATCGCGCACGGAGACGAAGATGGGTAGGTTGGGGCGCGAGCGCCCGGCGGAGGCCGAGAGACGCACGCCATGCTGGAAGCCGGTGGTGAGATGGATCTCGCCATCCTGGCGGTCGGCGCCGGCAATGGCCTCGGCGGCGTTCTTGATGAGGTTGAGCAGGACCTGAATGAGCTGGTCGCGGTTGCCCAGCACATGCGGCAGAGAGGGGTCGTAGCTCTCGATGAACTTGATCCGTGTGGCGAAGCCGCTGCCGGAGAGTTTGCGCACATGCTCCAGCACGCGGTGGATGTTCACGCTCTGGCGTTCCAGCTTCTTCTCGCCGAAAGTCTCCATGCGCTCCACCATGGCGCGGATGCGGTCGGCCTCGTCGCGGATCAGCACGGCGAGCTCGCGGTCGCTCGGCGGGGCGCTCATTTCCAGCAGCTGGGCGGCGCCACGGATGCCCGAAAGCGGGTTCTTCACCTCATGCGCCAGAATCGCCGCCATGCCTGTGATGCTGCGGGCTGCGTTGCGGGCGGACATCTGCTGGTCCAGCGCCAGGGCGGCGGATTCGTCCTGCAGGGTAAGGGCGACATAGCCGGGCTTTTCGAGCATCGGCGCGGCGTGGACCGAGCAGCCGCGCCGGGTGAGGCGCGGGCCCTCGATGGTGAGGTTATGCTCGGCGATGCTGACCCCGGCCCCGCGCGTGCGCTCCAGCATCAGGAAGATGGGATGGTCGGCGGGCAGGATGTCGGATAGCGGGGTATGCAGCAGCAGGGCCTTGGAGGCGCCGAAGAACTCCTCCGCCGCGTAGTTCAGGGCGGCGAACATGTCGTGCTCGTCCAGCACCGCCACGGCGATGGGCAGGGTCTCCAGGATCTGCGAGGGGTCCAGCGGCGGGCGGGGCTGTGCGCCGCGCTTGCCCAGACCAAAGGCCTTGCGCAGGCCGCTCATGCGGCGCAGGCCTGGGCGTAGGCGGCTGTTTCCTCGCCAGAGGGGGCGGTTTCATCCTGGCGGACGAAGCCCTGCTCGATCAGCGGGTCGTAGAACTCGTCGATCAGCGCTTCCACGGCGGGGCCGTTATCCAGCCGGTTCATGGCGGCGCGGAAGGCGGCGGAGCCGCGCAGCCCGTGGCTGTACCAGGCGACATGCTTGCGCGCGAGGCGCACGCCGCCCTTCTCACCGAAATGCTCGCGGATGGAACGGTAGTGGCGCAGCAGGATCTGCTTCTGCGTGGCGAGGTCCGGCGGGGCGGTGAGCTGGCCGGTGGTGAGATAGTCGATGACCTGTTGCAGGAACCAGGGGCGGCCATAGGAGCCGCGCCCGATCATCACGCCGTCGGCCCCGGAGCGGCGCAGCGCCTCCTCGGCCTTGGCCTCGGTGGTGATGTCGCCATTGACGATGACGGGCAGCTTCACCGCCTCCTTCACGGAGCGCACGAAATCCCAGTTGGCCACGCCCTCGTAGAATTGCTGGCGGGTACGGCCATGCACGGTGATGAGGGTGATGCCGGATTCTTCGGCAATGCGCGCCAGAGTGGGGGCGTTCAGGCTGTTATGGTCCCAGCCCATGCGCATCTTCAGGGTCACCGGCACGTCCACGGCGCGGGCGGTGGCCTCCAGGATGCGGCCGGCGAGAACCTCGTCGCGCATCAGGGCGGAGCCGGCCGACTGGCCGATCGCCACTTTTTTCACCGGGCAACCGAAATTGATGTCCACGAGATCCGCTCCCAGCCCAACGGCGATCTTCGCCGCTTCGGCCATGGCCTCTGGCTCGCAGCCCGCGAGTTGCACCGAGGACGGGCCGCCGCCCGCCACAACCTCGGCCATGCGTAATGTATTGCGGTTTTCCCGTACCATGGCCCAGGAGGCGATCATTTCCGAAACCACCAGCCCGGCACCCATCTCTTTCACCAGGGCGCGGAAGGGCAGGTCCGTAACGCCGGAGAGCGGCGCCAGGATGACCGGGTGTTGCAGCGTGACCTGCCGGGGCCCGGTGCCGAGCGTGACCGGCTGGATCAGGGGTTGCGTGGAAATGCTCATGATTTGTGCAAATTACCGTCCGGCGCTGCCACTTGCAATGACCACGTCGCACAAAGGTTGACGGTTCGGCGCCAGACCGTACATCTCGGCCCGGTAAAACATGGAGCAGTACAGCATGATTCCCCGCATCGGCACCGGTTTCGACGTTCACGCCATGGCGGAGGGCCGCAAGATGATCATTTGCGGTATCGAAGTGCCACATGAGAAGGGCTTGGCCGGGCACTCGGATGCCGATGTCGGTATCCATGCGCTGTGCGACGCGATTTACGGCGCGCTGGCGGAAGGCGATATCGGCCGGCACTTCCCGCCCTCCGAGGAGAACTGGAAAGACGCGGATTCCGCCCGGTTCCTGCGCCATGCGGCCGAGCGCATCGCCGCGCGCGGCGGCCAGTTGGCCAATGCCGACATCACCATCATCTGCGAACGCCCCAAGATCACCCCGCATGCCCCCGCCATGCGCGCGCGCCTCGCGGAGCTGCTGGGGGTGGATGTCGGGCTGATCTCGGTGAAGGCGACCACAACGGAGAAGCTGGGCTTTACCGGGCGTGGCGAGGGCATCGCGGCGCAGGCCGCCGTGATTGTGCTGGTGCCCTGAAACATCGTGCATGGCTGAAAGCGGTGCCGAAATGGTTAGTGAACGAAAGTACACGAGCCCTGCAAAACGGCATTGCTGCACTGCGTGATCATATCTGCCTCAGGTGAGCGGGCCTAAAGTATATACTCGGCCATAGGATGAGTTACCTCTCCTATTTTTTCTTGGACGTTTCCTCCCTAAACTTGGCGGTGCTTTATAGCACCGCCTTTTTTTTTGTTTTCAAGCGATTTGCTTGGCGGTGGTGATGGAAGGGGCTGCGCCGAGCAGCGGTCCGGCCTCGCTCAGGGCCTTTTGCAGATGCGGGGAGGCCATGTGCGCGTCCACCGCCGCTTGATCCTTATAGGTTTCGTAGACATGGAACACGCCTGGAGTCTCCAGGGCCTCGTGCAGCGTGTACTGTAGCGTGCCGGGTTCGGCGCGGCTGGGCGCGACCAGCGCAGTGAGCACGGCGCGCAGGGCGTCGGTCTTGCCGGGGGCTGCGGTGAGCGTGGCGAAGACGCTAATGGCGGTGGATGACATCAGGAACTCCCCTTTTGGTTTATTGGCGGGGGGAGCCTATCCGGTGGATTCTGACCGGTGCAAGGAGAATGAAGTGGGGGGTTTCTGTTGCCCGGTACCCCCCGAACCGCGCTTAGCTGTTTTTAGGCAGCGACGGCGAATGCAACGTTGTTATCGTTCGCATTTAAAAATTAGCCCGATGACGGCGGTACAATGCCGGGCAAAAGATGGGTCTTTACCACGCATGTCGAGTCTGTTTCGCCCCCATGAATGGTGGAGGCGCCGGGTACTGCCCCCGGGTCCATAACGCTTATTCCACGCACCGTTTATCACCATAGTCAGCAAGCTGACGGAGCTAATATAGGCGAGGGACGCTGGCTGCGAAAGGGGGGCGGTGTTATTGAGCGGATATGACACTGACACCTGAGCAGACCGCCGAAATCGCCACCGCCCGCGCCCAGACGCACAGCACGCTGCGCCCCACCGTACCGGCGTTGGAGGAATTGCTGTTCACCGCTTTTCCCGTGCTCGACCACGGTTTTATCCGCGTGGTGGACTATATGGGCGACGATTCCGCCGTGGTGCAGGCGGCGCGTGTCTCCTACGGGCGCGGCACGCGCAAGGCGCTGGAGGATGCCGGGCTGATCCGCTACCTGATGCGCCATTACCACTCGACCCCGTTCGAGATGTGCGAGATCAAGTTCCATGTGAAGCTGCCGATCTTCGTGGCCCGCCAGTGGATCCGCCACCGCACTGCCAATGTGAACGAGTATTCGGCGCGCTATTCCATTCTGGACAAGGATTTCTACCTCCCCGCGCAGGAGAAGCTGGCCAAGCAGTCCACCGATAACCGGCAGGGGCGGGGCGAGGTGCTGGCCCCCGCCACCGCCGAGCGCGTGCTAAACTTGCTGCGCGAGGACGCGGAGGCGACCTACGGCCATTATGAGGAGATGCTGGGCGACGATGTGGGGCTGGCCCGCGAGCTGGCGCGCATGAACCTGACGCTCAACACCTACACGCAGTGGTACTGGAAGACGGATCTGCACAATCTCTTCCACTTCCTGCGCCTGCGCGCGGATAGCCACGCCCAGTACGAGATCCGCGTCTATGCGGAAGAGATGCTGAAGATCGTGGAGGCCTGGGTGCCGCTCTCCTTCGCCGCGTTCCGCGACTATCGGTTGGGAGCGGTGACCTTCTCGGCCAAGATGCTGGAGCTGGTGAAGCGGATGCTGACCGGCGAGGCGGTGACGCAGGAGGCGTCGGGCCTGTCCAAGCGCGAATGGACGGAGTTCATGTCCTCGCTGGGGCGGGAGTAAACCTCAGGCGGCCTCTTTCAGGTCCACCATAATTTCGTCCGCCAGTCGTTCCAGGCTGCGGCGGACTTCCTCTACCGCGACATGCGCGGGCACACTCACCTTGATCACGGCGCGGAACATCTCCTCGCCGGTGAAGGGCGCGCTTTCGATCGAACTGCTCAGCTCCTCGATATTTACGCCGAGCTTGCGCAGGGTCTGGGTGACGTCGCGGACGATGCCGGGGCGGTCATGCCCCAGCACTTCCAGCGTCAGCGCCTCGTAATCCTGGGGTGGGGCTGCTTCGCTGCCCTCGGTGACGGTGACGCTCAGCCCGTCGGCCTGTAGCTCTGAAAGCGCGGCGATGAGGCCGGAGGCGGCATTGGCGGGCACGCGCACCAGCACGATGCCCGCGAACTGCCCGGCGAGCTGCGCCAGCCGGCTCTCCAGCCAGCTGCCGCCGCCCGCCGCGATCCTCTCGGAAATGGCATTCACCAAGCCGGGGCGGTCGGAACCGATGAAGGTCAGTACGAGTGATGTGGTCATGGTCTCGTTCTCCGCGCCGGTCTGGGCTGGGGGTTAGCGGTTATCCCGCTGCTGGCCGAAGAGCTGCAGCAGGAACAGGAACAGGTTGATGAAGTTCAGGTACAGGGTCAGCGCGTCGTACACGCTGCGCTTGCCGGCCATCTCCACGCCATAGGCGCTGCCGTACTGGATGTAGTCGGCCTTGATGCGCTGGGTGTCGTAGGCGATGAGGCCGACGAACACGAGCACGCCGATGACCGAGATGACAAACGCCATCGCCGCCGAGTGCAGGAAGATGTTCACGATGGAGGCGATGATGATGCCGAACAGGCCCATCATGAAAAAGCTGCCCCAGCTCGTGAGATCCTTGCCGGTGGTGTAGCCGTACAGGCTCATGGCGGCGAAGGTACCAGCGGTGATGAAGAAGACCTCGGCAATGGAGGTCGAGGTATAGACCATGAAAATGGTGTTCAGGCTGGCGCCCATGGTGCCGCAGAACACCCAGAACAGCGCCTGCGCCGCTTGGGTGGAGAGCTTGTTCACCCCGAAGCTGAGCACCATGACGAAGGCAAGCGGGGCGAAGACGGCGATCCAGGAGAGGATGGTCGGCACCTCGACCGTGTAGCCCTGGGCGTTTTGCGCCGTGGTGTAGAACAGCGCGTGCAGGGCGGGGATGGCGAAGATGGCGTAGGCAACCAGGCCAGTCAGCACCAGGCCGGAAGCCATCCAGTTATATACGCGCAGCATATAGGCGCGCAGGCCGGCATCGAGCGCCGCGCTGCCATAGGCGGAAAAGCCGGTCTGCGCCGTGCGGTAGGAATTATTGGGGTTCAATGCCATGGAAGAAATCGCTCCTTGAATGGGCCTTGCGGCCTCAAGGTCATACTTCTTCCGTTTCGTCTGGTTTTCAAGTGAATTGGCGGCATTCCTGCCGCCAATCCCGTTACAAATGGTAAGCTTAGCGGCGCCACCAGCCGGTTTTCTTCGCCGCCGGCGCGGCCTCGCTGCCCACGATGATAGGCTTCACCGCCGGTTCCGGGGCAGTTTCAGCTTCAGCGGGTTCGGCCAGGACGGGCGCGGGGGCTTCAACCACCGGTTCCGCCGTACGCTGCGCGTCCTCAGCCACGGGGCTCGGCGCCTCTTCCACGGCTGTCACCACGGCCGGTTCTTCGGTCAGCAGCGGCTGCGTGGCTTCGGCGGCCTCGCGGGCGGCACGGCGGGCTTCCGCCTCGGCGCGTTCGGCGGCCTCGAAGATGTCCGCGATGTCGGCATAGACCGGCGCGGGAGCGGCTTCCTCGATCGTGGCCTCACCCTCGCCGGTGCGGCGGCGGCGGCCGCCTCGGCTGCGGCGGCGCTTGGGCGCGGGCTCTTCCTCGGTCGCGGGGGCTTCCTCGGTCACCAGGACGGGGGCTTCAGGCTCCTCCTGCGGCGCGCCAAGGGCGGCTTCCAGCACCAGATCCAGTTCCGTGGGCTGGTCCTCGGCCACCGGCGCTGCTTCCGGCGCAGCCTCGGTCACCGGGGCTGCGGCTTCCTCCTCGGCGCCAGCTTCTTCCAGCGTGCCACGGTCCTCGCGGCGCTTGCCGCGGCGGCGGCGGCGGCGCTTGCGGTCGCCGTTCTCGCCCTTCTCGGCGGACTTGGTCTCGTCGGCCTCGGTCTCGGCTTCGGTCTCTTCCTCCTCGGCGATCTCCTCCACCGGGGCGGCGATTTGGCGCTCGGGGCGCACCGGGGCCGGGGCGGGGGGCTGGGCCGTCTGCGGCTTCAGCCGGTCGATGCGGAAATTCGAGCCGGTCAGAGTGGAATCCGGCGTGAAGATCACGCGCATCGAGTAGCGTTCCTCGATGACCGTGAGGCGCTCGCGCTTGTGGTTGAAGAGGTAGAAGGCGATCTCCGGCGGCAGGGTAACGGAGATTTCGGCGGCGCGGAACTTGGCGCCCTCATCCTCGATGGCGCGCAGGATATGCAGTGCCGCACTCTCGGGGCTGCGCACATGGCCCATGCCGGCGCAATGCGGGCAGGTGACCAGCGAGGCCTCGGTGAGCGAGGGGCGCAGGCGCTGGCGGGACATTTCCATCAGGCCGAAATGGCTGATGCTGCCCACCTGGATGCGCGCGCGGTCGTGCTTCAGCGCGTCCTTGAGCTTGCGCTCGACGGCCGAATTATTCTTGCGGGACTCCATGTCGATGAAGTCGATCACGATCAGCCCGGCGAGGTCGCGCATGCGCAGCTGCTTGGCCACCTCCTCGGCGGCCTCCAGGTTGGTGCGCAGGGCTGTGTCCTCGATGCTGCGTTCGCGCGTGGAGCGACCGGAGTTCACGTCGATGGCGACCAGCGCTTCCGTCTGGTTGATGACGATGTAGCCGCCCGAGCGGAGCTGCACGATCGGGTTCAGCATGGCATCCAGCTGCGCCTCGACCTGGGACTTGGCGAAGAGCGGCTGGCCTTCCGTCCAGAGCTGCACCTTGCGGGCGTGGCTCGGCATCAGCATGCGCATGAAGTCGCGCGCCGCGCGGAAGCCTTCCTCGCCGTCCACCAGGATGTCCTCGACATCGCGGGTGTAAACGTCGCGGATGGCGCGCTTGATGAGGTTCGCTTCCTCGTAGATCAGCGCCGGGGCGGTGGATTCCATCGTCTTGTCGCGGATGTCATCCCACAGGCGCAGCAGGTATTCGCAGTCGCGCTTGATTTCGGGCTTCGGGCGGTTGGCGCCTGCCGTGCGCACGATAAGCCCCATGCCCTGCGGCACGTCCAGTTCGGACATCGCCTCCTTCAGGCGGCGGCGGTCGGCCTGCGAGGTAATCTTGCGCGAGACGCCGCCACCCGTGGGGGAGTTGGGCATCAGCACCGAGAAGCGCCCGGCGAGCGAGAGATAGGTGGTGAGGGCAGCACCCTTATTGCCGCGCTCCTCCTTGACCACCTGCACCAGCATGATCTGGCGGCGGTGGATCACGTCCTGGATCTTGTAGTTGCGCAGGAAGCGCTGGCGCATGCGGCGCTCGCGGGCTTCCGCCGCGTCGTCGCCGTCACCGCCGATCTGCTCGGGGGTGGAGGCCTCGGCGCCAGTTTCGGTCTCGATGGTCTCCACGGTGTCAGTGGTCTCGACCGTCTCCACAACGGCCTCCGGCGCACCGCCCTCGGCGGCTTCCGCGTACTCGGCCTCGGTCTGCGCGGCCTCGGTGGGGGCTGCCTCGATCGGGGTGTTTTCCTCCGGCAGGGTTTCCACGCTGGCTGGGGCTTCCGCGTCCGGGGCGATGTCTTCCGCCGTGGCGGGTTCGTTCAGCGCCTCGGCGATGCCGGTGGGCTCCTCCAGCAACTCGCCATGCGGCTCGGCGTCCTCGGGCGGCGGGGCGGCGACGATCTCGATCGGCTTGATTTCAAGCGCCTGGGCGGTTTCGGCGGGCAGGGTGGCGGCGGGCGCCGCTTCCTCGGCCTCTTCCTCGGCGACGCGGGCGGCTTCTTCCTCGGCCTGCATGGCGAGCAGCTTCTCGCGGTCGGCGATGGGGATCTGGTAATAATCCGGGTGGATCTCGCCAAAGGCGAGGAAGCCATGGCGGTTGCCGCCATATTCAACAAAGGCAGCCTGCAGGCTGGGTTCGACCCGGATCACCTTGGCGAGGTAGATATTGCCTTTTATCTGCTTGCGGCCGACGGTCTCGACGTCGAAATCTTCAAGCCGGTTACCGTCCAGAACCACCACGCGGGTTTCTTCCGCGTGGCTGGCGTCGATTAACATTCTTTTCGTCATAGAAGCTCCGGTGCGCGCGGCAATCGCCGGCCCGAGCAGAAAGGCTCAGAGCCGACAGGGCGCGATATGAGGGTAGAAATGGGGATGCAGACCAGAACCGCGCCTTTTCCGAGCAGAAAATAGAAACTTCGGTAGGCAGAGCGGTCATCGGTCCTTGAACTCGCCGGGGCGGTGCGCCACGGCCATGGGTATTTTTTTGTCGAAGCCTCCGGAGCGCGGAACCGGCCGCGTAAGGCCAGTCTCCACCCAGGCCCGGAAGCCTGTCATTGTAGATGACCGAAAACCCCTTGTCCCGCAAGGGGGTTGTTCAGCCGGAGGTTTATCAGCAACATGGCCAGGCTAAACCGGACCGGAGCGCTTGTGAGTAAGATCGGCTGCGTCGCCATTGTAAAGAATGAGGAACGCCATATCGCGGAATGGCTCGCCTGGCAGTTCCTCGTCGGGTTTGATTGTGTTTTCCTCTTTAATAACGAGTCCACGGACCAGACCAAGGCCATCGCCGAGGGGTTCGCGCCCCGCTACGACGTGCGGGTGCTGGATTGGCCCACCCAGGAGGGGGGGACGCAGGAGCGGGCGTACATGCGCGCGGTTGAACTGCTGCGGGACGAATTTGAATGGCTGGCCTTTTTCGATGCCGATGAATTCCTGGTTTTGGATGAGGGGCTCAATCTCAAGGCTATTCTACGGCAGCGGCAGGAAGCCGCCATTGGTATTCAATGGGCATTGTTCGGCTCGTCCGGCCATCTGGAATACCCGAAGGAACTGGTTGTCGAGGCTTTCACCCGCCGTGCTCCAGCCTCCTTTGCGCCGAATGCGCATATCAAGAGTATTGTCCGCCCCCGGGCGGTGAAGCGGGCATTCAATCCGCATGCCTTTGAAATCGAAGGTGAATGTGTGGATTTTAAGGGAAGGCCTCTGGCGTTTCAGCTGCCCGGCGTTCTAGCTGAGGGGCGGGATTACGATGGTGTGAAACTGCACCATTACTTCACCCGCTCCTGGGCGCACTGGCAGGCCAGGGCGGAACGCGGAACTTTCGGCGCAAAGCGGACGGAGCAGGAATTCCGCGACTATGATCGCAACGAAGTTCTTGACGATGCCGCGGCGCGGCATGCCCCCGAGATTAAACGGATGTTGGAGGCATTCCAGGGGGGCTGGGTTGCGCCGAGTAAGACCGTGGCCGTGGTGTTGGTGGTCAAGGATGAGGCGAGCGACATCCTGGCATGGCTCGCTTGGTACCGGCTGCTCGGGTTCGATGCCGCCATCGTCTATGATGACGATTCCACCGATGGCACTTGGGAGCTAGTGCAGGAGGCGGCGCAGCATTGGGATATCCGCCTCAGCCGTACAATAGGGGATAGAAATATCTGCTACCAGGAGCGGCAACAGGCTTCCTACTGCCAGGCTCTCTCTACCTACAAGAACGAGTTTGCTTGGCTCGCCTTCTTCGATGCGGACGAGTTCCTGCAACTGCGCCAGGATAAGAGCGTGGGGGCGTTTTTGGCCCGCTTTCCCAATGCCAATGAGGTGGCGGTGAACTGGTGTAATTATGGTAGTTCTGGCCATATGCTGAAGCCGAAAGCCCCGCCGCCGTTGGCCTATACATGGCATGGCGGCGCTCGGATGGAGGTGAATAAGCATGTGAAATGCTTTGTTCGCCCCGGTAAGGTGGGCCTAATTGGCTGACGGTGCATTGCTTCGACGTTGCACCGGAAAGCGCCGTGCAAGCTAGTGGCGAGCCTGTGGTATGGAGCGAGACGCCGGGAATCGTCGCCGGGACGCCAGACTGGTCCGTAGCCAAAATCATGCACTACCAATGCCGCAGCATGGAGCATTTCATCGAGCGGCTGAAGAAGCGACCGCAATTCCAGGAGGTGCCGAACCTTTGGGCCGCCTATGACGTGCGCGACGAGGAGGATACCGCACCCCAGGCGCTGGCGGGGCCGCTGCTCGCTGGGATCGAGGCGCTGCGCGCGCCGCGGTTCGTGCCCAACGCCGTGCCGCCGGAGAACAGGCTGATCTTCGACATTGGGATGGCCGAGGGCGATGACACGGCACTGTATCTGGCGAAGGGGTTCCGTGTGGTGGGGCTGGAGCCCTCGGCCAAGACCTATTACGGGCTGTGCGAGCGCTTTGTCGCCGAGATCAAGGCTGGGCGGCTGACCGTGCTGAACTATGCCGCCGGGCGCGAGACCGGGCAGATCCTAGAATTCTTCCATAACGACAAGCATCCGCGCCTTTCCGGCTTTTCCGCTGGCCGGCCGGAATTCGCCAGCGGCTATACCAGCTACCATGTCGTCACCATCGGCTGGGCGGAGCTGGTGGCCCAATATGGCGTGCCGCATTACGCCAAGATCGACATCGAGGGCGCCGAGGTGGCGTTCCTGGCGGGCGCGGAAGGGGCGGCGCTGCCTGCTTATATCTCGGTGGAATGCCATGATCTCGGCCCCGCCGAGGCGTTGCACAAGCTCGGCTACCGGCGTTTCCAGCTCTCCGACCAGAACCCGCCCGGTGGCTATGCCTGGCCCGATCCGGCGCGCGAGGGGCGTAAGGCGGAGGGGGTGGATGTGAACCATACCTCCGGGCCATTCGGCGCGGAGCTGCCGCCGGACTGGCTGGATTTCGAGATGTTCCGTACCGCCTGGCGCGCAGCCAAGGCGCAGGGTAAGCCGACATGGTATGACTGCCACGCCGCGCTGGTGTGAGGTGGTGGGGCATTTAGCCCCACCGTGAAAAACTCTTGTGCGGCCTGGGGCGCTTGTGCAGCGCCGATGCTATGCTGCATCACGCAGGCAAAACGACGAGGAGTTTGAAACATGACCGAAGCACGGGTTTCCATCGACGGCCTGAACATCGCCGCCGTTCTGTATGATTTCGTCAATAACGAGGCGCTGCCCGGCACCGGTGTGGAGCAGGGCAAGTTCTGGCCGGGCTTCACGGCGCTCCTCAAGCGCTTCTCCGCCACCAATGCCGAGCTGCTGGCCAAGCGCGACGCCATCCAGGCCAAGATCGACGCCTGGCACCTCGCCCATAAGGGCAAGCCCATCGACGAGCCCGCCTATGAGGCGTTCCTGCGCGAGATCGGCTATCTGCTGCCCGAGCCGGCGGAATTCACCATCGACACCGCGAATGTCGATCCCGAGATCGCGACCATCGCCGGGCCGCAGCTCGTGGTGCCCGTCTCCAACGCCCGCTACGCGCTGAACGCCGCCAATGCCCGCTGGGGCAGCCTGTACGATGCGCTCTACGGCACGGACGCGCTGCCGGATGAGGGCGAGATCGCCCGCGGCAAGGGCTTCAACCTCGCCCGCGCCAGCGCCGTGGTGGCCCGTGGCCGCGCCTTTCTCGACGCGCATTTCCCCCTGGCCGACGGCAGCCATGCCGATGCGCTGGGCTATAAGGTGCGCGATGGCCATCTGGCCGTGGTGCTGCATTCCGGCGAGGTGGGGCTGCGCGACGCCGCCCAGTTCGCGGGTTATACCGGCGAGGCCGCCAGCCCCAAGAGCGTGCTGCTGAAGAACCACAACCTGCATGCCGATATTCTGATCGACGCCACGCACCCGATCGGCAAGAACGACACCGCGCATGTCGCCGACATCATTCTGGAATCCGCGATCAGCACGATCATGGATTGCGAGGACTCGGTGGCCGCCGTGGATGCCGAGGACAAGGTGGCCGTGTACCGCAACTGGCTGGGCCTGATGCAGGGCACCCTGACCGCGCCGGTGGAGAAGGGGGGCAAGACCTTCCTGCGCGATATGCACCCGGACCGCGTCTATACCGCGCCGGATGGCTCTACCCTGACCCTGCATGGCCGCTCGCTGCTGCTGGTGCGCAATGTCGGCCACCACATGCTCACCGACGCGATCACCCTGGACGGTGCCGAAGTACCGGAGACGGTGATGGACGCCGTGATCACCTCGCTGATTGCGATCAACGACCTCAAGGCCAAGCGCAACTCGCGTGCCGGTTCGGTCTATATCGTGAAGCCCAAGCTGCATGGGCCGGAAGAGGTGGCCAACGCCAACGCGCTGTTCGGCGCGGTGGAGGAACTGCTCGGCCTGCCCGCCAACACGCTGAAGATGGGCATCATGGACGAGGAGCGCCGCACCTCCGTCAACCTGAAAGCCTGCATCCAGGCGGCGAAGTCCCGCGTGGTGTTCATCAACACCGGCTTCCTCGACCGTACCGGCGATGAGATCCACACCTCCTTCGAGGCGGGTGCGTTCATCCGCAAGAACGACATCAAGAACCAGCCCTGGATCAAGTCCTACGAGGACCGGAACGTGGATTTCGGGCTGGAATGCGGGTTGCAGGGCAAGGCGCAGATCGGCAAGGGCATGTGGGCCGCACCCGATTTGATGGCCGGGATGCTGGAGCAGAAGATCGCGCATCCGCGCGCCGGCGCCAACACGGCCTGGGTGCCGTCCCCCACCGCCGCCACGCTGCACGCGCTGCACTACCATCAGGTGGACGTGCTCGCCCGCCAGAACGAGCTGAAGAGCCGCGCCCCGGCCAAGCTCTCCGACCTGCTGACCATCCCGCTGGCTGGCGGCATCAACTGGAGCCCGGAGGAGATCCAGCAGGAGCTGGACAATAACTGCCAGGGCCTGCTGGGCTACGTGGTGCGCTGGGTGGACCAGGGCGTGGGCTGCTCCAAGGTGCCGGACATCCACGATGTCGGCCTGATGGAGGACCGCGCGACGCTGCGTATTTCCTCGCAGCATCTGGCCAACTGGCTGCACCATGGCGTTGTCACCAAGGAGCAGGTGCTGGAGACGCTGAAGCGCATGGCCGTGGTGGTGGACCGCCAGAATGCGGGCGATGCGGCCTATAAGCCGATGGCCCCCGGCTTTGATGGCCCGGCCTTCAAGGGCGCGTGCGAACTGGTGTTCGAGGGGCGCGATCAGGCGAACGGCTATACCGAGTTCGTGCTGACCCGCCGCCGCCGCGAGGCCAAGGCGGCCGCCTGAGGATAAGGACCGGGGAGGGCAGCCTCCCCGGTTTTTTATGGCGCCGGGGGCGGTTCCTCGAGGGGCGGCGTTTCCAGAACCTCGTTCACCCTGATGTTAAGCTCCAGATGCAGCTGGTGCAGTTCGGTCAGCATCTGGCGGACATCGTTCACCGTCTCCATCACCGCGTCGTGCTGTTCCTTGGCCAACTGGTCGGAGGAGCGGGCGGCGAGGATGGTGCCGACGCCCAGCAGGGGCAGCGCCACCAGCTGCAATACGCCCGAGCTGGCATATTGCACGAAGGGCATGGTCGCGGGCCATTTCAGCGGCAGCAGGGTCAGAACCAGGCAGAACCAGAAGAAGCCCATTGTCGCGAAAATCGCGTTGGCACGGATGGCGATCTGGTCGTTGAGCCAGGAGAGTTTGTCGCGCAGGTTCACGTTTGAAAATAACTCGCTGAATAAGTTGCAAAAATTTTTTGGGTGCCGCCTTTTTTGCAAAAAAGGCGGCGTCTTTCATCGCACCGGAATGGTGGCCGGGCGGAATTCGCCGCGTGCCAGCGGCTCGGGCGGAGGCGGCTGGCGGCAGCAGATGAGCCAGTAGGGCAGCACGAGCAACAGCGTCCAGGCGAAGCTGCCGAACAGTGCCGCGTGGCTCAACACCGGCCATTGCGAGGGGAAGAGGGCGAGGTCCAGCAGCCAGAGCGTACGCCAGATCAGCCCGGTGAGCCGCACCGCCGGGGCCAGGGCCGGGCGGCGTGGGGCGCTGCGCTCATGTGTGCGGATTTGCATGAAGGCTGTACCCGCCATTACCAGCAGGCAGAGTATATCCTCCAAGAAATCGGCGCTGGGGATGGTGTCGTAACGGTGGATCCAGATGGCCCCGATGCCTGCCCCCAGCACGATGCAGGCGCGGGCCAGGGTGTAGAGCGGCAGACCAAGATACCAGCAGGCGAGATTGACGGCTGGCTGCATGAGCCGGTCGATGATGAAATCATCCACGCATCGCGCGAAACTGATGATCCTCTCCGCCACCTTATGCTGGTCCTGTATGTCCCACGTGGTTTTGCAACGCGCGCCGTAATGAGCCGGAGGCCGCCGCCAGCCTGGTTTGTGCCTGCTCGGCGGTCAACCGGCGCAAAATCATTAACGCCGCACACTTAACATGCATCCCGCAGGCGGTGAGTGCAAGGGTGGCGTCACGTTCATTTGCGCCCGTGATTTGCTGGACCATTGCCAAGGCGCGGCGGCGGAGCTTGGCATTCGTTGCGCGCATGTCCACCATGTAGGGGCCATAGGTTTTGCCGAGGCGGATCATCACCGTGGAGGAGAGGGTGTTGAGCGCGATCTTCTGGCTGGACCCGGCGGAGAGCCTCGTGGACCCGGCGATCACCTCCGCTCCTGTGGCGATTTGCACCGGAATTTCGGCGGCCTCGGCCATGGGGGAGGCGGCATTGTTGACGATGGCGCCGGTAAGCCCGCCAAGCGCGCGGGCATGGCGGATGGCGGCGAGGGTGAAGGGCGTGCTGCCCGAGGCGGCGATGCCGACCAGTGCGTCGGCGGAGGTGAAGTGGCGGGCGGTGAGTGCGGTGATGGCGGCTTGGGTATCGTCCTCCGCGCCCTCGGCGGCCTTGATGAAGGCGGATGGACCGCCGGCGAGCAGGGGGATGATCAGCCCGTCCTCAATGCCGAAGGTGGGGCCGCATTCCACGGCGTCGAGAAAGCCAAGCCGGCCGGACGTGCCCGCCCCGGCGTAGAAGAGCCGCCCGCCCGCTTGCAGCTTGGCGGCGACGGCATCGGCCAGCCGGGCCAGGGATGGGGCGGCGGCGGTGAGGGCGCGTTGGGCCGCTTGTTCTTGGGTGAGGAAGGTGGTCACGATGTCCAGCGTGTCCCGCTCGTCGAGGTCCATCAGCTCGGCCTGCGCGGTTTCGGTGCCGCGCTGCTTGGCGGGGGCGGGGGCTTGTGCTGTCCCAGCCGTCCAGACGCGCTGTGGGTGGAAATCGTCGCTGAACCAGACGAGATCGGCCCGCGCGCCAGGGGTGAGCGCGCCGCGGTCGGCGAGGTTCAGGGCGTGGGCCGGGCGGGATGTGGTGGCGGCCAGGGCCGTTTCGGGGGCTACACCGGCGGCGATGAGGCGGCGCACGCCCTCGTCCAGCGTGATGCCAGCCCCGGCGATGGTGCCGTCCGCCCGAAGCCCCACGCCCTGATGTCCAAGCGTAACGGGCGCGCCGCCGAACTCCCGCACCGTGCCCGGCTCCAGCCCGGCGATGAGGATGGAATCGGTAACCGCGATGGCGCGCGGGCAGGCGGCGAAGGAGATTGCCAGAAGCTCAGGCGCGACATGCACGCCATCGGCGATGAGGCAGGGGGAGAGGCGGGAATCGGTGAGGGCCACGCCCGGCGCGCCGGGCGCGCGGTGGTGCAGCGGCGATTGTGCGTTGAAGACATGGGTCACCAGCGTGGCTCCCGCCGCGGCGGCGTTGCGCATGGTGGTGGCGTCGGCAGCGGTGTGGCCGAGCGCGACCGTGATCCCGGCTTCGCGCAGCCGGGCGATGGCCGCCAGCGCGCCGGGCAGTTCTGGTGCCAAGGTGACGAGGCGGATCACCTTGCCCATGGCCAGAACCTCGGCGATGGCCACGTCGTCCGGCAGGTGCAGAAATTCGGCGAGATGCGCGCCACGTTTGGAGGGGGCGAGGAACGGGCCTTCAAGATGCAGGCCCAGAATCGCGCCGTGCCGCGCCTGGGCGGCTGCGGTGCGCTGGGCGGCTGCGGCGAGATCGCCCAGTGGGGCGGTGATGGCGGTGGGCAGCACGGAGGTGACGCCACAGGTCATGAGGCCCGAGACGAAGATATCCCACTCCTCCGGCGTGGCGGTCGCGCAATCCACCCCGAAGGCGCCGTTATTGTGCAGATCGATCAGCCCAGGGGCGAGGAAGCCATGCGTCAGGTGAATGTCTGCATCGACATTGCCGAGGATGATGCGGGTGATGCGCCCATCGTGCACCTCCACGGCGCCGGGAGGGGTGAAGTTGTCGCCCAGGAACAGGCGGGGAGCTGAGATGATCATGAAGGGAGCATACTGGTGCCGGGTGAGGGATTTGAACCCCCGGCCTTCGGTTTACAAAACCGCTGCACTACCACTGTGCTAACCCGGCACGGAGGGTGGCTTAACATAATCTGCATTTAGTTCCATCCCCCCACTTGATCTCCTTCGCCGAGTTATTTATACGCCCGTCCACCGGCATGGTACGGGGCTATAGCTCAATTGGTAGAGCGTCTGCATGGCATGCAGAAGGTCAGCGGTTCGATTCCGCTTAGCTCCACCACCGTACTTTCCCTAAAAAATTCAAGCATTAAACAACGCCTCTGCCGCAGCGCGCTTGCGCGCGCCGAGGCGTTTTTGGCGTAGCTCAGGCTACGGTCAGCTTTACGTCCACGACTTTATGGATGGCGTTGGAATAGGGGCAGACGATGTTGGCCTTCTGCACCAGGTCTTCGAGCTGGGCTTTCTCCAGCCCCGGGGAGGTGATGGTGAGTGCGGCGGTGATGCCGAAGCCGGTGCCGTCCTCACGCGGGCCGATGCCGATATCCGCCGCCACCTTGGTCTCGGGCGAGAGTTTCACATGCTCCTTGCCCGCCACGAATTTCAGCGCGCCGAGAAAACAGGCCGAATAGCCAACAGAGAAAAGCTGTTCGGGGTTGGTGCCGGGGCCGCCATCGCCGCCCAGTTCCGTGGGGATGGAGAGTTTAACCGAGATGCGGCCATCATCGCTCGCGCCCTGGCCGTCGCGGCCGCCAGTCGCGTGGCCATGGGCGGTGTATTTTACGTCAGTCATGGTGATCCTCCGGGTTGGTTACCCGGAGGATGTGGCGCTGGATGCGCTTAGCGCAAGGCGGCGGCGAACTCCGCGATGCGGGCGCAGGCCTTGGCCAGCACGGCCTCGGAGGTGGCGGTGGAGATGCGGATATGCCCGGGCATGGCAAAGGCCGAGCCCTGCACCACGCCGGTATGTGTTTCCTCCAGCAGGGCCATGGTGAAATCCGAATCCGTTGCCAGCTTGCGCCCGCCCGGGGTGGTCTTGCCCAGGCAGCCCTTGATGCTGGGGAACACGTAGAACGCGCCTTCCGGCTGGTGGCAAGCAAAGCCCGGCACGGCGTTCAGCGCCGCCACGACGATGTCGCGCCGCGTCTGATAGGCTGCTGCCCGCTCAGCCAGGAAATCCTGTGGGCCGGTGAGCGCCGCCAGCGCCGCGGCCTGGCCCACCGAGGACACGCCGGACGTGGCCGTGGCCTGCACCACGGTGCAGGGCTTGATGATCTCGGCGGGGCCGAAGCACCAGCCCACGCGCCAGCCGGTCATGGCATAGGTTTTGGAGACGCCGGAGACGGTGACGATGCGATCCGCGAGGTCCGGCGCGGCGGCGAGCAGGGTGGCGTGCTTGCGGCCGTCGAACAGCAGATGCTCGTAGATATCGTCGGACAGCACCCAGACATGCGGATACACGCGCAGCACCTCGGCGATGGCCTTGAGCTGCGCCTCGGTGCAGGCTGCGCCCGAGGGGTTGTTGGGGTAGTTGAGCAGCAGCAGCTTGGTGCGCGAGGTGATGGCCCGCTCCAGTGCCTGCGGCTGGAGCATGAAGCCGTCCTCCTGCGGGCAGGGGACGAAGACCGGTTTGGCCCCGGCGAAATTCACTGTCTGTTCATAGCCAGCCCAGGCGGGAGCGGGGATGATGACCTCGTCGCCGCGCTCGGTCAGCGACATCAGCACGTTGAAGATGGCCTGCTTGCCGCCATTGGTGACCAGCACATCCGCCGGGCGGATTTTCATGCCATGCTCGCGGTGGAATTTTTCCGCCACCGCGCTGCGTAATGCCTCGGTGCCGCCGAGCGGGGGGTATTTGGTCTCGCCACGCAAGGCGGCCTCGTGCGCCGCCTGAACCACACGCTCGGGCGTGGGGAAATCTGGCTCGCCCAGGGAGAGGGAGATCACGTCATGCCCCTCGGCGCGCAGAGCGCGCGCGCGCGCCGCCATGGCCATGGTGGCCGCCAATTCGGTTCGTTCGACCCGTGCTGCGAATTTTGTCATGTCCTTGGGTTTAAGGCCTGCGGTTCGTTTTGGGCAAGCAAGCTTGGCGGGGCTGCACTGCCCTGGGCAGATTGCTAGGCGCGGGAGGTGGGGTTATGACCGGCGCGTCAGTTTTTTAACAGTCCGCATGGGGAGCGTAGCATGGCTGAAAATTTCGACGTCATCGTGATCGGGGCTGGTCCGGGCGGTTACGTCTGCGCGATCCGCGCGGCGCAGCTCGGCCTCAAGGTGGCCGTCGCCGAGAAGCGTGAGACGCTGGGCGGCACCTGCCTGAACGTTGGCTGCATCCCCTCCAAGGCTCTGCTGGTTTCCTCCGAGGATTTCGACCACGCCAAGCACGGCCTGCAGGACCATGGCATCTCCGTGGGCGAGGTGAAGATCGACATCGCTCGCATGCAGGCGCGTAAGGCCGAGGTCGTGGGCGCCAACACCAAGGGCATCGAGTTCCTGTTCAAGAAGAACAAGATCACCTGGCTCAAGGGCGAGGCCAAGTTCACCGCGCCGGGCGCCGTCGAGGTTGCCGGGAAGGGCTACACCGCCAAGCATATCGTCATCGCCACCGGTTCGGGCTCCGTGCCGCTCAAGGGAGTCGAGGTCGATGAGAAGCGCATCGTCACTTCCACTGGCGCGCTGGAGCTGGACAAGGTGCCGGGGCATCTCGTGGTTATCGGCGGCGGCGTGATCGGGCTGGAGCTGGGCAGCGTGTGGCGCCGCCTGGGCGCTGAAGTCACCGTCGTCGAGTTCCTCGACCGCATCACCCCGGGCCTGGATGGCGAGATCTCCAAGACCTTCCAGCAGGTGCTGACCAAGCAGGGCTTCCAGTTCAAGCTCGGTCACAAGGTGACCAGCGCCAAGACCGAGGGCGAGCAAGTGACACTGACCATCGAGCCCGCCAAGGGTGGCGCGGCCGAGCAGATCAAGGCCGACATCGTGCTGCTGGCCATTGGCCGCTACGCCTATACCGAGGGGCTGAACCTCGCCGCAGCGGGCGTTGAGACCGACGAGCGCGGCCGCGTGAAGACCGACGGCCACTACGCCACCAACGTGCCGGGCATCTATGCCATTGGCGACGTGATCGCCGGCCCGATGCTGGCGCACAAGGCCGAGGAAGAGGGCGTGGCCCTGGCCGAGCGTCTCGCGGGCCAGGCTGGCCATGTGAATTACGGCGCGATCCCGAGCGTTGTGTACACCTCGCCGGAAGTGGCCTCGGTGGGCGCCACCGAGGAGGAGCTGAAGGCCGCGGGCGTGCAGTATGTCGTCGGCAAGTTCCCGTTCATGGCCAATGGTCGCGCGCGCGCCTTGGGGGCGACCGAGGGCTTCGCTAAGATCCTCTCCGAGAAGGGGACCGACAAGCTGCTTGGCGCGCATATCATCGGGGCGGATGCGGGCACGCTGATCGCCGAGTTGACCACGGCGCTGGAATTCGGCGCGTCGGCAGAGGATGTGGCGCGCGTCTGCCACGCGCACCCGACCCTGAGCGAAGTGGTGAAGGAAGCCGCTCTCGCCGCTGATGGACGGGCGCTCCACATCTAAATGGCTGACTATATCCGCCTCGGCGTCAATATCGACCATGTGGCCACGCTGCGCAACGCGCGCGGCGGCGGCCACCCGGACCCCTTCACGGTGGCGAAGGCCTGTGTCGAAGCGGGGGCGGATGGCATCACCATCCACCTGCGCGAGGACAGGCGGCATATCCGTGATGCGGATGCCGAGGTGATCTGCCGCTGGGCGGCGCGGCCAGTGAATTTCGAGATGGCGGCCACCGAGGAGATGACCGCCATCGCCAGCCGGCTGAAGCCGCACGGTGCCTGCATCGTGCCCGAGCGCCGGGCCGAGGTGACGACCGAAGGCGGGCTGAACGTGGTGCAGCAGCGCGCTGCGCTGAAGCCGGTGATCAAGCGGTTGCAGGATGCGGGGATCGTCGTGTCCCTGTTCATCGACCCGGAGCCGGATCAGGTGCGGGCCTCCGCCGAGATCGGCGCCCAGGTGGTGGAACTGCATACCGGCGCTTACGCCCACGGCAAGCCGGGTGAGCTGGAGCGGCTGCGTCAGGCGGCGGTGCTGACGGCCGAGGTTGGGCTGGAATGCCATGCTGGGCATGGGCTGACCTTTGCCAATGTGCAGCCGGTAGCGAAGCTGCCGGAACTCCGCGAACTGAATATCGGGCATTTCCTGATCGGCGAGGCGCTGCTGATGGGGCTGCCCGCCGCAATCGCGGAGATGAAGCGGCTGATGGCGGAAGCCCGCGCGGCCTGAACACTAGGCTGTGATGGGGTTGCCCGGGCTCCTGCCCTTGGCGCGCTGCCTGGCACCCGGCATCATGGGCGCATGTTCCGTTTTATAACCCCGCGCAACCGGCGCGTCCTGCTCAGTGGCGCGGCTGGCGTGCTGCAGCGTATGGCGCAGCTGGCGGCGAGCTTGATCATTCTGCCGCTGGCGCTGCATTGCCTGGGCGTGGCCGGGTTCGGCGTATGGGGGGCGGCGACCTCGCTGAGCTGGGCGGGGGGGATGCTCGATCTTGGTCTCGGCGGTGCGCTGGTGACGTTGCTGCCTGCCGCAAGGCACCGCGGCGAGGATCCGCGCGATTACGTGACGGCCTGTTTGTGTGTGGCGGTGGCGTTCGGTTTGCTGCTGCTGTTGGGTGGTGGGGCCTTGGCGTTGGTTTGTCCGCGCCTGACGCCCTCGCCGCCCTTTTTAGTGGCGGGGCTGTGTTTGGCTCTGAATATCCCGCTGGGGCTAGCCTCCTCGCTATGGTTTGGACTGCAGAAAGGTCATGTCTCCGGGCTGTGGGACATGGCGCAGACAGCCCTGATGCTGGGCTTTGTCATGGTTGGAGCTTGGGCGGGGGCTGGGGTAACGGTGCTGACGCTGGGTGTGTTCGGCGCTGGAGTTGTGGCTAATGCCGGGAGCTTGACCCATGTGCTGCTCACCCAGCCTAGCTTGCGTCCCAGCCTGCGGCCGAAGCCTACAGTGCTTGCCCACGCTTTGCGGAGCGGAGGTTTTCTGGCTCTTATCACCATTGCTGGCGCTTGCGCCTACGTGTTCGATAATGTGCTGGCGCTGCACTGGCTTGGCCCAGTCGTGGCGGCGCAAATGGCGGTGGTGCTGCGTATGTGCATCACCGTGACCGGGTTGCTGGCGGTAGCGACGCAGGCGCTTTGGCCTGCTTTTGTCGAGGCCGTGGCGCTGAACGATCATCGCTGGGTGGGGCGCACGCTGTTGCGTGGCACGCTAACGGTGGTGGGGTTGGCCTGTGCCGGGTCGGGGCTGATCGTGCTCGCAGGCAATAAGCTGCTGGTGTTCTGGCTGCATCAGGATTTGCATTTGCCGTTGACACTGTTTCTCGCCATGGCGGGGTGGATTGTCGTTCTCATATTGCCGCGCGTGGCCGCGCTGCTGCTTAACGCTACCGTGCGATATAAAGGGCAGTTCATTGCCCAAGCCGTCGCCACGGCGCTGGCATTGGCGCTCAAACCTGCCCTCGCCGCCGCTTTTGGCGCCGCCGGGCTGCTGGCCGCAACGCCACTAACCGCCCTGTTCGTCCTCTGTCCCGCCTATGCTTGGCTCGCTTGGCGCCAGGTCGCGGCGCCCCGTTTCATGAAAGCCCAACCATGTCGTTCCTGAGCGTCATCACCCCCTGTTACAACGAGGAAGCCAATGTGGTGGAGCTGCATGCGCGGGTGGCGGCAGCCATGGCCACGCTGGCGGACTGCACCTACGAGCATATCTTCATCGACAATGCCTCCACCGACCGTACCGTGGCGCTGCTGAGGGAGATTGCCGCCAAGGATACGCGGGTGAAGGTCATCGTGAATGCGCGCAATTTCGGGCATATCCGCTCGCCGATGCACGCGCTGATGCAGGCCAAGGGAGAGGCGGTGATCAGCATCGTCGCCGATTTGCAGGACCCGCCGGAGATGATCCCCACCCTGGTGGAGAAATGGCGCGAGGGGTTTGATACCGTGCTATGCATCAAGCGCTCCTCCGAGGAGACGCCGGCCATGTTCTTCCTGCGCCGGGCCTATTACGCGATGGTGGAGCGCATGGCCTCGATCGAGACGATCCAGAACTTCACCGGCTTTGGGCTGTACGACCGCAAGGTGGTGGAGGCGGTGCGCGGCTTTGACGATCCATACCCGTTCTTTCGCGGCATGATCGCCGAGATCGGCCTGAATATCTGCAAGCTCCCCTACGATCAGCCCGTGCGGCGGCGCGGCATCACCAAGAATAATTTCTACACGCTTTACGATATCGGGATGCTCGGCATCACCAACCTCTCCAAGGTGCCGCTGCGGCTGGTCACGGCGTTTGGGTTCCTCTGTGCCTGTATCTCTTTCATCTCCGGGCTGCTGTATTTGCTCTACAAGCTCATCTTTTGGTCGAGCTTCACCGTCGGCATGGCGCCGCTGGTTATCGGGCTGTTCTTCCTGGGCTCGGTGCAGCTGGTCTCACTTGGGATCATTGGTGAGTATGTAGGGGCGATCCACACCCAGGTGCAGAAGCGCCCCTATGTGATCGAGAAAGAACGCATAGGCTTCTAGCGCCATGGCGTATCGCTACCGGATCAGCGCCATTGGGCTGGCGGCACTGGCGGTGTTCGCCGCGCTGCATGCGCTTGCTCTGCGGTTCTACGAGTTTTTTACCCGCGTGCAGGACGGCGTGGCCAAGGCGCATCCGTTTGTGGACACGCTGGCGGTGCTGCAAGCCGGGGGCTGCTGGCGGGCTGGGGTGGATGTGTACCATCCCAGCGCCTGCCTGGATGGCGGGGTGTTCAACTACTCGCCCGTGCTGCTGCGGATCGGGCTGCTGGGGCTCGGCCCGCATGACACTTTGGCGGTGGGGCTGCTGCTCTGCCTGGCGTTCCTCGCGGCGCTGGCGCTGCTGCCTGCGCCAGCGCGCGGCGGGGAGTTCCGGCTGCGTCTGGCTGCCAGCCTCTCGCCCGCCAGCTATTATGCGCTGGAGCAGGGCAATCTGGATGCCGGGCTGTTTGCCGCCGTTGCCTTGGCTGTTTGGCTGCTCTGGCGGGTGCCAAAGCTGAGGCTGGCCGCCTATGGAATCTTCGCCCTGGGCGCGGCGGCGAAGTTCTACCCCGTTTCCTGCTTTGTCTTGGCTTTGCGTGAGAAGCGCCGCGTGGTGCTGGCCCTGGCTGGTGCCGGGCTGGCGGGGCTGGCCTTCGTGGCGTGGCGCTACGGGCATGGCGTAGCGGCGGCGCTGGCGATCATCCCTTCCGGCACGCCGTTCCGCGCCAGCTTCGGGCGTATCGATTTGCCGCGCGGGTTGGCGATGCTGCATCTGCTGCATTTCCCGCCGGGGGCGGTCTCCTGGGCAATGGCGGCAGGCATGCTGGGCGGCGGCTGGACGTTGCGTAAGGGCTGGGCGCGGGCGCTGGCGGCGCTGGACGAGGGGAGGCGGCTTTATCTCGTCACAGGCGCGGTGGTCACGCTGTTCTGCTTCTTGGCGGCGCAGAATATCGAGTACCGCGCGGTGTATCTGCTGCTCACCTTGCCGGGATTGTGGCTGCTGGGGCGGCGCCGGTTGCTGGCGACGATCCTGCTGTTGCTTTGGGAGGCTGTGCCCCGGGCCCTTATCTCGGGGCTGGTGCAGCCTTATCTCCCAGCGGGGCCGGCGGTCTGGTTCTGGCTGCTGCGGGAGGGGCTTTGGTGGTGGGTGGCGTTGGAATTCACGGCTTTGTCATTTGCCTTCGTTGCCCGTCAGGCACCACGCTTGTTCCGCGTCAAAAATTGACGGTTTGGCCTGAATCCCATAAATAAACAATTGTTTAAGCCCCCGGGGAATCTGAAAAATGCGTGCTTCGATTTTCGACAATCTCTTTGTGCTGGAGATGGCGAATAATCACTGGGGCGATGTGAATCGTGGCCTGAAGATTATCGCGGATTACGCCAAGGTGGTGCGCTACAACAATGTGCGCGCCGCGATGAAGTTTCAGTTCCGTGACGTTGACAGCTTCATCCACAAGGATTTCAGGAGCCGCACCGATATCCGCTATATCAAGAAGACGCTGGATACGCAGCTCTCCTGGGCGGATTACCAGAAAATGGTCAGCGCCGTGCGCAATTCGAGCATGATTTCGATGGCGACGCCGTTTGATGAGGCGTCAGTTGATAAATGCGTGGAGCTTGGCATCCAGATCATCAAGATCGCCAGTTCCGACATCAAGGATTGGTTCCTGATCGAGAAGATCGCCACCACCAAGAAGCCGGTTATCATCTCCACCGGCGGTTCGTCCCTTCGTGATCTTGATGATCTGGTCTCGTTCTTTGCCAAGCGGAACATCCCGCTGGCGATCAATCATTGCGTGTCGATCTATCCGTCCGAGGATCACGAATTGGAGATGAACCAGATTGACTTCCTCAAGGCGCGTTACCCGGATAACGTGGTCGGCTTCTCCTCGCATGAATATCACGATTGGCATAATTCCATGCTGGTTGCATATGCGAAGGGCGCGCGGACCTTCGAGCGGCATATCGATATCGATGCCGATGGTATTCCCGTCTCGCCCTATTGCTCGCTGCCGGAGCAGGTTGATACGTGGTTCAAGGCCTTCCACAAGGCCGAGGAACTGTGCGGCGGGTCTGCCGCCACCAAGCGCGTGCCGCCGGAGAAGGAAGTGCGCTATCTCGACGGGTTGGTGCGCGGTGTGTACGCCAAGCGCGATCTGCCCGCCGGGCATATCCTCTCCGATGACGATGTCTATCTCGCCATTCCACTGCAGAAGGGGCAGATCTCGTGCCGTGAGATGATGAAGGGCGAGGTACTGATCGGCGCGGTAACGAAAGATGCTGCATTGAACTTCAAGAATATCGACAGTCCCTATGGTGCCAATTCCACGCTGGCGAAGATGATCGAGCAGCGCGGTATCGACCCGCAGCCCGAGGCGGCGGCGAATAACGTCACGCGGCTGGGCTGAAGCCTTGCGCGTTGCGGATTACATTGCCGCGCTGGTGGCGGCGCATGGCGTAAAACATTTCTTCACCGTGACGGGCGGCGGGGCGATGCATCTCAACGATGCGTTCTCCCGCAACAAGGATCTGCACGGCGTGTGCCTGCACCACGAGCAAGCCTGCGCGATGGCGGCGGAGGCGTATTGCCGCCTCTCGGGGCGCTTGGCGCTGCTGAATGTCACCACCGGGCCGGGCGGCATCAACGCGCTCAATGGCGTGCACGGGGCGTGGACGGATTCGATCGGCATGCTCGTCATCTCCGGGCAGGTGAAGCAGGAGACGATGGCGACGAGCTACGATCTGCCGTTGCGCCAGCTTGGCGACCAGGAGGCGGATATCGTCGCCATGGTCAAGGGCATCACCAAATACGCCGTGGTGTTGCGCAAGAAGGAAGACGTCCGATACGTCGTTGAGAAGGCGCTGCATCTCGCGCAAACGGGCCGTCCGGGGCCGGTGTGGATCGATGTGCCGATGGATATCCAGGGCGCGCAGATCGACCCGGATATGCTGCACGGTTTTACGCCTGAACCGGAAGCGGCGGTGCCGGATGTGAGCGAAGTCACGGCGATCCTGCGCAACGCCAAGCGCCCGGTGATCATGCCGGGAACCGGCGTGCGCATCTCAGGCGCGTACGCGGATTTCCTGAAGCTGGTCGAGCGCACGGGATTTCCTGTTGCCACCGCATTCAATGCGCATGATGTGCTGCCGGATGATCATCCGGCTTATGTCGGTCGTCCGGGCACGGTGGGTGATCGCGCCGGGAATTTCGCCGTGCAGAATGCGGATGTCGTACTGATCCTCGGCTGCCGGCTGAACATCAGGCAGATTTCCTATAACTGGGAAAACTTCGCGCCGAATGCGGTCAAGATCATGGTCGATATCGACCCGGCGGAACTGGCCAAGCCGACGTTGAAGATCGAGAAGCCAGTTCTGGCGGATTTGAAAACGTTCATCCCGGCGCTGGTGCGCGAACTGGGCAATTTCACGCCCAGTGAAACGCAGCGTGGCTATCTCGCTTGGTGCCAGAAGCGCCGCAGCCGCTACCCCGTGGTGCAGCCGGAATACATTGATGATTCGCGCGGCATCAACCCGTACATTTTTGCGGACCGGTTGTTTGATGAGGCGGGTGAGACGGATGTTGTCGTCACCGCCAATGCCACGGCCTGTGTCACTACCTTCCAAGCGGCGAAACTAAAAGCCGGGCAGAGGATGTTTTCCAATTCCGGCTCGGCCTCGATGGGTTATGACCTGCCAGCGGCCATTGGCGCGGCTTATGCGGCACCGGAGCGGCGGATCATCTGTCTCTCTGGCGATGGCAGCTTCATGATGAATATGCAGGAGCTGCAAAGCATCGTGGCGCAGAAGCTCAATATCAAGATCTTCTTGCTGAACAATGCGGGGTATTCCTCGATCAAGCAGACGCAGAGCGCGTTCTTCCCGGACAATATGTTCGGCTGCGATGAAAGTAATGGCGTGACCTTCCCGGATTTCTGCGCCGTTGCCGCCGCATTCCGCCTGCCGGTGCATCGTGTTTCTACACATGCGGAGCTGCCTGCGGTGTTGGCTGAGGTGCTGGCGGCACCCGGGCCGCAATTCTGCGAAATCATGCTGGACCCGGCTCAGACTTTTGCGCCCAAGCTGTCCTCGCGCAAGTTGGAGGATGGGCGGATGGTGTCCTCTCCGCTGCATGACATGGCGCCATTTCTCTCACGTGAGGAGCTGGCGGAAAACATGTGGAGCGAGGCATGATCGACAGCTCGCGCGGGATCAAGGCGGTTATCCTCGCGGGTGGGCGCGGCTCGCGTCTCTCGGAGGAGACCGATACCAAGCCGAAGCCGATGGTCGAGATCGGCGGGCGGCCGATCTTGTGGCATATCATGAAGATCTATGCCGAGCATGGCATTTCGGACTTCATCATCTGCCTGGGTTACAAGGGCGAGAAGATCAAAGATTATTTCTACAACTATAATCTCTATTCGTCCGACATTACTGTTGATTTGCGTTCCGGCGCCACCATCCATCAGAGCCAGGCCGAGGATTGGCGGGTGACGCTGGTGGAGACCGGGCTAGAGACGCAGACCGGTGGACGGTTGCGGAAGATTCGGAAATATTTGGGTCAGGACGAGGTCTTTTGTATGACCTACGGCGATGCCGTGGCGGATATCGATATCACTGACGAGATCGCCTTCCACCGTGCGCATGGCAAGCTGGCCACCGTGGCGGCGGTGCGGCCGTTGGCGCGGTTCGGTGCGCTGCATATCGATGGCGATGCCGTGGATCGGTTCGAGGAAAAACCCGCTGAGGAATCCGGCTTGATCAGCGGTGGGTTTTTTGTGCTTAACCCAAAGGCCCTGGACCTGATCGATGGCGATGCAACGCTGTGGGAAAAAGCGCCGATGGAGCGGCTGGCTGCTGCGGGGCAGTTGCAGGCTTATCGCCATAACGGCTTCTGGCAGCCCATGGATACGCTGCGAGACCGGATGGCACTCGAACACCTTTGCGAAGCTGGGCAAGGACCCTGGATGACATGGCAAGTCTGACGCATGCGGTTCCACGTTCGCAGTTCTGGGTGAACAAACGCGTTTTCATTACGGGACATACGGGGTTCAAAGGTGGTTGGCTAACGCTGTGGCTTTCGCAACTCGGGGCGGTGCTGCGCGGTTACGCGCTGCCCCCTGATACGCAGCCGAACATCTTTACCAGTTGCGGTGTTGAGTGGCTGATCGAGCATCAGCTCGGCGATGTCCGCGATGGTGAAACGCTGACGGCGGCGATGCAGGAGTTCAAACCGGATATCGTGCTGCATCTGGCGGCGCAGCCTCTGGTGCGTGCCTCCTACGCGCGCCCGATGGAAACCTACGCCACCAACATCATGGGCACGGCGAATGTGCTGGATGCGGCCCGCCAGACGCCGAGCGTGCAGGTGGCGGTGATTGTGACCAGCGACAAGGTGTACGCCGAGAACGCCGAGGCGCATGAGGAAACATCGAGGCTGGGCGGGCATGATCCGTATAGCGCCTCGAAGGCCTGTGCCGAGCTGGTGGCTGCGTCCTTCCCATTGCCGGAGGGGTTGAAGCTGGCGACGGTGCGGGCGGGTAATGTGATTGGCGGGGGCGATTGGGCGCAGGACCGTCTGCTGCCGGATTTCTTCAAGACCATCATGGCGGGTGAGTTCCTGACTATCCGCAACCCGCGGGCCATTCGGCCATGGCAGCATGTGCTGGAGCCGCTCTGCGGTTATCTGCTAGCCGCAGAGCATATGTGGACGAATGATGAGCAGCGCAACACGTGGAATTTCGGCCCGTCGCAGAGCAGTACTGTGACCGTGCAGACAATCGCCGGTAAGCTCTGCGCGCTGTGGGGGCAGGGGGCGTTTTTTACCGTGATGCCCGACGAAAACCCGGTGCATGAGGCGCCGGTGCTGCGCCTGAACGCGAAGAAGGCGTGGCAGGATCTCGCCTGGCGGCCGGGGATGACGCTGGACGAGGCGCTCGCCGCCACGGTGGCGTGGTACCGCGCTTTTCAGGCCGGTGAGTCGATGCGCGATTTTACTCTCTCCCAGATTAAGGCATTCGGCCAATATGAGTGAAGCAGAGGCGCTGCGGCGCCAGATTTTGGAGCTGTCCGCACGCTACGCGGAGCTCGCGCACGCTCCCAAGCCATTCGTGGCTGGAGAGTCTGCCGTGGCGGTTTCGGGCAAGGTGTATGGCGCGCCGGAATTGGTGAATCTTGTGGATTCCTCGCTGGATTTCTGGCTTACCACCGGCCGCTTCAACGACGAGTTCGAAGCCAAGCTCGCCAAGGCGGCAAAGAGCCGTTACGCGTTGACAGTGAATTCCGGGTCTTCAGCCAATCTGCTGGCGGTGACGGCGCTGACCAGCCCAAGCCTGGGGGTGGCTGCGCTGAAGCCGGGTGATGAAGTCATCACCTGCGCCACCGGCTTCCCGACCACGGTGAACCCGGTGCTGCAGAACGGGCTGGTGCCAGTGTTCGTCGATGTTTCGCTGCCTACCTATAATATCGACGTCGCGGCGATCGAGGCGGCGATCACGCCGCGCACTCGCGCCATCGTGCTCGCGCATACGCTGGGGAATCCGTTTGATCTTGGCGCGATCACCGCGATTGCGAAGAAGCATGATCTGCGCCTGATCGAGGATTGCTGCGACGCGCTGGGCGCGAAATATGACGGCGAGGCCGTGGGCAGTTTTGGCGAGATCGGCACGCTGAGTTTCTATCCGGCGCATCACATCACCACCGGTGAGGGCGGGGCGGTTTTCACTAAGTCAAGCCAGTTCAAGCGGATTCTTGAGTCGTTGCGTGATTGGGGGCGTGATTGCTGGTGCCCGCCGGGGCATGACAACACCTGCAAGCAGCGCTTCTCCTGGCAGCTTGGTGGGCTGCCGGTGGGGTATGACCACAAATATATCTACTCGCATCTCGGTTATAATCTGAAGATGACCGACATGCAGGCGGCGGTGGGCGTGAAGCAGCTGGACCGGCTGGATGAGTTCGTCGCCGCGCGCAATGCCAATTACGCTTATCTGCGCGCCGGGCTGAAGCGGTTCGAGGAGTTCCTCATCTTGCCTGAGGCGATGCCGAATGCGGAGCCTTCCTGGTTCGGCCTGCCGCTCACCATCCGGCCCGGCACGCCTTATACGCGCGATCTGCTGGTGAACCATCTCAACCGTGCGCGCATCGGCACACGCTATCTGTTCGGCGGCAATCTCATCCACCAGCCTTACATGAAGGGGCAGAATTACCGCGTGGCCGGGCCGACGCCCAATGCCGATCTGGTGATGAACGCGACTTTCTGGATCGGCGTATTCCCCGGGCTGGAGCAGCCGCATCTCGACTACGTGCTGGCGAGCTTTGACGAATTCTTCCGCCTGTATGCTTGAGATTTTGCAGCCTCTGCACGGTGTGCCGGTCGTCATCACCGGGGCGGGGGGATGGCTGGGGCAGGCGGCGCTGGAGATGGCGCATCGGGCCGGAGCGGAGATCTATGCGTTTGGCAAGACGCCGCGCCTGTACCATTTGCGGGATGGTGCGCCTTTGGAGATCCATCCGCACTCATTGCTGGGCAGGTATGATGTGCCTAGTGCGATTGTGCTTCATTTCGCCTTCCTCACCCGCGAGCATGTGGGGGAGATGGCGGTGGAGGACTATATCGCCACCAATCGGGCGATCTCTGACATGGTGGAAAATTTTATCCGTCGCAACGGTGCGCGAGGAGTGTTCGTGCCATCCTCCGGTGCGGTCTATGCGCCACCGCCCAACCCGTATGGAGAGGGAAAGTTGGCGGATGAGGTACGCTTTGCCTCGCTCGGGCGCGAACTGGGGATTCCCACAGTGCTCACCCGTGTGTTCAATCTATCTGGCCCGTTCATAAACAAAGTGAACTCCTACGCGCTGGCCTGCATCATCCGCGATATCCAGGCTCGCTGTCCGGTTGAGCTGCGGGCGGGGCATCCGGTTTGGCGCGGCTATGCGCATGTGGGGGATGTGCTGAATATCGCGCTTGGGCTGCTGCTGCGCGGGGAGTCGCCGCCAGTGTTCGACACGTGGGGCGAGCCCATCGAGCTTTCCGGCCTTACCATCCGCGCCGCGGCGCTGCTGGGCTGGCCTGAGGCGGAGGTTATTCGCCCCGCATGGCAAAACGGCGCCGCCGATCGTTATCTCGGCGGCGCCGTTCAGTATCTGGCCCATGCGAAATCGCTGGGTTTGGAACCTGCCAGCCTGGACCGGCAGATTCTCGAAACCGCAGATTACTTGGGCAGGTGCTTGGCGATATAGGGCGGCAGCCAGAAGCTCGCCACATGCACGTTCGGCGACCAGTATTCGCCGGTGATGCCAGCTTCCGCGGCGCGTGCGGCGATGGTCTCCACCGAATGCTGCGTCAGGCTGGCATCCTTGCCCGCCCAGCCCAGCGTCATGTAACCGCCGACATAGGTCGGCACCGCGGCGATGTAAGCCGTGACATGCGGGAAGAACTGCTTGCGGCGCAGCGAGGTCTCGTGCAGCTCGTCGGCCTGCATGAAGGGCACGCCGCACTGGTTCACGATCAGCCCCTGCGGGGTGAGGATGCGCGCCGCGTTCTTGTAGAACTCGTCGGTGAACAGCACTTCGCCCACGCCGATCGGGTCGGTGGAGTCGACGATGATGACGTCGAAGGAGGCATCCGGCGCCTTCTTCACATAGTCGATGCCATCGCCGACGATGACTTCGGCGCGCGGGTTGGTCCAGGCGTCGCCGCCGATGCCGGGGAGGAATTCCTTGGAGAGGCGGATCACCTCGCCGTCGATCTCCGCCATCACGGCGCGCTCAACGCCCTTGTGCATCAGCACATGCTTCAGCACGCCGCCATCGCCCGCGCCGATGATCAGCACGTTCTTGGCGTTGCCATGGGCCAGCAGCGGCACATGGGTGAGCATCTCCTGGTACACGAACTCATCGCGCTCGGTGATCTGCACCACGCCATCCAGCGTCAGCACGCGGCCATGGCTGTCGGTCTCGAACACGGCGATGTCCTGGAACGGGCTCTGCACCCGGGCCAGCTGACGCACGAACTTAAAGCGCTGACCCCAATCCGGGTACAGCGTCTCGTTAAACCAGGTATCGGTCATGGAAGGCTCCCAAACAGAGAGGGGGCGTTGTTACGCCCCCTTTTTTAAAGCTCTCGCGTCTATCGCTTACGCGATGAGGCCGCGCTTCTGCTCGTTGATCTGGATGTGGCTCGGCGTGAACGCTTCCTTGAGGAAGGGGATCAGCTTGTACGGATCGCAGCAGCCGCACATGAACACATCCAGGGCCGCGAAGTTGCGCTCGGGCCAGGAGTGGATGGAGATGTGGCTCTCCGCCAGCACGACCACGCCGGACACGCCACCATTCGGGGTGAAGTGGTGGAAATGGTGATGCAGGATGGTGGCGCCGGCAGCGATCGCGCCGTCGCACAGCGTCTTGTCGATCAGCTCAGGGCTATCGAGATTGGAAGCACCCCACAGATCGATGATCAGGTGCATGCCGGCGTATTTCACGCCATCCTTCTCGACGTAGTAATCCTTCTGCGGCTCCGGGGAGACCGTGGACATCGCCTGGTTTTCGCTCGGAGTCTCCGAGACCATCCCCAGTCGGGCAAGTGCGTTCATTGCGAACCCCCTCAACTAGTAGACAGCCTGTAGAACGCGGCACCTTACCGCGCCCCCCTGGGCCAATGAGGGGGGGCTTATGAGGCCATACCCCCCTGGATGCAAGTGATATTTTTACTCCCGGCCATGATTTTTTGCTGCCCTGGCCGGGAGTTTTCTCATGCCGCTATTCGGCGGCGTCGGCGTAGGCTTCGAGCGGCACGCAAGAGCATACGAGGTTGCGGTCGCCGTACACATTGTCCACGCGTTTAACGGGCGGCCAGTATTTCTGCGCCGCGATATAAGGCAGGGCGAAAGCCGCCTGCTCGCGTGAATACGGGTGCGTCCACGTTTCCGCCATCACCTCCGCCGCGGTGTGCGGGGCGTTCTTCAGCGGGTTGTCCTCGCGCGGCCAGGCGCCATCCTCGATGGAGGCGATCTCGTCGGCGATGCAGAGCATCGCGTCGCAGAAGCGGTCCAGCTCGGCTTTGTCCTCGCTCTCGGTCGGCTCGATCATCAGCGTGCCGGCCACGGGCCAGGACATGGTGGGCGCGTGGAAGCCGTAATCGGCCAGGCGCTTGGCGATGTCCTCCACCTGCACGCCGGACGTCGCGCCGAAGCCGCGGCAATCGACGATGCATTCATGCGCCACGCGGCCATTCTCGCCACGGTAGAGGATGGGATACGCGCCCTCCAGCCGTGCCGCGATGTAGTTGGCGTTGAGGATCGCCGCCTTGGTGGCGCGGGTGATGCCCTCGGGCCCCATCAGCCGGATATAGGCGTAGGGGATGGGCAGGATCAGCGCCGAGCCGAACGGCCCCGCCGCCACGGGGCCGTAACCTGTGGCGGGTCCGGCGTCGGCGCGCAGCGGGTGGTTGGGCAGATGCGGCAGCAGATGAGCCGCCACGCCGATGGGCCCCACACCCGGCCCGCCGCCGCCATGCGGGATGCAGAAGGTCTTGTGCAGGTTCAGGTGGCAGACATCCGCGCCGATATTCGCGGGGCTGGTCAGCCCCACCTGGGCGTTCATGTTCGCGCCATCCATGTAGACCTGCCCGCCAGCCTCATGCACCGCGCGGCAGATGTCGCGGATGGAGGTCTCGAACACGCCATGCGTGCTCGGGTAGGTGATCATCAGCGCCGCGAGGTTCGGCCCATGCTCGGCGATCTTCTTCTCGAGATCGGGGACATCGACATTACCCAGTTTGTCGCAGGCGACGACGACGACCTTGTACCCCGCCATGGCGGCGGAGGCCGGGTTGGTGCCATGCGCCGAGGCCGGGATGAGGCAGATGTTGCGATGCCCTTCGCCGCGTGCCTCGTGGAAGGCGCGGATGGCCAGCAGCCCGGCATATTCGCCCTGCGCGCCGGAGTTGGGCTGGAGTGACACCCCGGCGAAGCCGGTGACTTCCGCCAGCAGCGCCGCCAGTTCGTCGATCAGCACCTTGAAGCCCTCGGTTTGGTTGGCGGGGGCGAAGGGGTGGATCTCGGCGAATTCCGGCCAGGTGATGGCGGCCATCTCCACGGCAGCGTTCAGCTTCATCGTGCAGGAGCCCAGCGGGATCATCGAGCGGTTGAGCGCGACGTCCTTGTCCTCCAGCCGCTTGAGGTAGCGCAGCATGGAATGTTCGGAGCGATGGGTGTTGAACACCGCCGCCTCGCAGAAGGCCGAACCACGGCGCAGCGCGGCGGGGATCGACTCGGGTGCCGCTTCCAGCTTGCCGCCGAGCAGCCCAGCCAGGGTCTCCAGCTCGGCGCGGGTCACGGTCTCGTCCAGCGCGATGCCGATGCCGGTGGCGTCGATGCGACGGAAGTTGAACCCGGCCTCCAGCCCCGCCTGGAGCAGCGCCCCAGACTTGGCACCGGCCTCAATGGCCAGTGTGTCGAAGAACATGTCATGCCGCAGCGTGAGGCCGCCCTGGCGGGCAGCGTCGGCCAGCAGGCGGGCTTGCAGGTTCACGCGCTTGGCGATGGCCTTCAGCCCCTCCGGCCCGTGCCATGCGGCGTAGAACCCGGCCATCACGGCCAGCAGCACCTGCGCGGTGCAGATATTGGAGGTCGCCTTCTCGCGGCGGATATGCTGCTCGCGCGTTTGCAGCGCGAGGCGCATGGCCGGGCGGCCCGCGGCATCCACGGACACACCGACCAGACGGCCAGGCATGGAGCGCTTGAACGAGTCCTTGGTGGCGAAATACCCGGCATGAGGGCCGCCAAAGCCCATGGGCACGCCGAAGCGCTGGGCCGAGCCGACCACCACATCCGCGCCCATCTCGCCTGGCGGGGTGAGGATGGTCAGCGCCAGGAGATCAGCGCAGACGATGGCGAGTGCCCCAGCGGTTTTGGCGGCGGCGATTTCGGCCGAGAGGTCGCGCAGCTCGCCCGTGCTGCCGGGATAGTTCAGCACCACGGCAAAGGGCTTGGCGCCCGCGATGGCCTCGATATCGCCCGGGTGGAAATCCACCAGATCCCAGCCCAGCGGCCAAGCGCGAGTGGCGATGACGGCGCGGGTCTGCGGATGCACATCCGCCGCCACGGCGATCACCTTGCTGCCTGCCTTGTGCAGCGCATGCGCCATGGAGACGGCTTCTGCCGCCGCCGTGGCTTCATCGAGCAGCGAGGCGTTGGCGATTTCCAGCCCGGTCAGCTCGGCGATCATGGTCTGGAAGTTGAGGATGGCTTCCAGGCGGCCTTGCGAGATCTCGGCCTGATACGGCGTGTAGGCCGTGTACCAGCCCGGATTTTCCAGCACGTTGCGTTGGATCACCGGCGGGGTGATGGTGCCATGATAGCCAAGCCCGATCAGCGATTTCTTCATCACATTGCGCTGGGCCAGGGTGCGGAGCTGGCGCAGCACGGCGGCTTCGCTGAGCGCCGTGGGGAGCTTGAGCCCGGCATTGCTGCGGATGGATTCCGGCACGGTCTGGGCGATCAGGTCGTCCAGGCTCGCGGCGCCGACAACACCGAGCATCGCGGCGATCTGCGCCGCATCCGGCCCGATATGGCGCGCCGCGAATGCGTCGGCGTTTTCCAGGGCCAGCAGTTCGGTCAGCGCGCTCATGCCAGCGTGCTCAGATATTCGTCATAGGCGGCGCGATCCATGAGGCTGGATACGGAGGCCGGGTCCTCGAGGCGCAGCTTGAAGAACCAGCCATCGCCCTCGGCGCCGCTGTTCACCAAAGCCGGCTCGTCCACGATCGCCTGGTTCACCTCGGCCACCGTGCCCGCCAGCGGGGCGTACACGTCCGAGGCGGCCTTCACGCTCTCCACCACGGCGCAAGCCTCGCCCGAGGCGACATTGCGGCCAGCGTCCGGCAGCTCGACGAACACGATATCGCCAAGCGCCTGCTGCGCATGGTCGGTGATGCCGATGGTGGCGAGACCGTCAGCGCCGACGGAAACCCATTCGTGATCCTTGGAGAAATAAATCTGGGACATGTGAAGAGGCTCCTTAATTCAGCGAACGTAGTTATGGGGAACGAAAGGAAGGGCGACGACGCTGCCGGGCAGCGGCTTGTCGCGCACGATGAGGTCGATCGCCGTACCGGGGGTGGCGAAGTCCGCGCGGACGTAGCCGAGCGCGATGGGGGCGTTCAGCGTGGGGGAGAACACGCCGGAGGTGACTTCACCCACGCGCTCAGCGCCGACGCGGATTTCGGCATGGGCGCGGGCGGGGGCGCGGCCTTCGAGCCGGATGCCAACCAGCTTCTCCGCCGTGCCGTTGGCCAGCGCGGCGTTCACCGGGCCAGCGCCCAGAAAATCGGCGGCGGCGAGGCGCTTCTTGGAGAGGGCGAAATTCAGCCCGGCGGCGACGGGGGTGATGGTCTCGCCGATATCATTGCCATAGAGCGGAAGCCCGGCCTCCAGGCGCAGCGAATCGCGGGCCCCCAAGCCAGCGGGTACCGCGCCGCGCGCGAGCAGGATTTCGGCCAGATGCTCGCCTGCATCGCCGGGGCAGCCGATCTCGAACCCATCCTCGCCGGTATAGCCGGAGCGGGTGACGACGCAGGGGATGCCCTCGATGGTCAACTCAGCCGCGTCCATGAATTTCAGCGCGGCACCCTCGGGCAGCAGGGTGACGGCCTTGGGGCCTTGCAGGGCGAGCAGGGCGCGCTCGAAATGGGTGACCACCTCCACGCCCTGGGCCTGGATATGCGCCACGTCCACCTGCTTGCGCCCGGCATTCAGCACCGCCTGCAGACGGGTGCCGAGATTGGCCACCATCAGGTCATCGATGATCCCGCCTGCCTCATTAAGCAGCAGGGTATAACGCTGGCGGCCCGCTTTCAGCCCGGTGATGTCGCCCGGCACCAGACGCTCGAATGCGCGGGCATCGGCGATCTCCACCTGGCCCATGTGCGAAACGTCGAACAGTGCGGCGCCGGTGCGGCAGGCGTTATGCTCGGCGATGATGCCCGCATATTGCAGCGGCATCTCGTAACCGGCGAACTCGACCATGCGCGCGCCAAGGCGGCGGTGCAGCCCGTCCAAAGGTGTTTTAAGCAAGCGAACCCCCATAAGATCAGCTCCCGGCTTAAAGCGCCGGAAAGTTCTGACCCCCCTCTGTCTGTGGACCTGAGAGATTCGGGCTTGTCCGGCCCTTGACCCCGTCGGTGCGGTGGCGCGGCCACCGGCTTTCCAGAGTGCCCCTTTTACAAGCCGCAGCCCTTTGTGCCTGAGCGGTTCCGGGGGCCGGTTGCGCCTTCGGCGGCGAGGGGGTAATTCCCGCGCTCTCTCCTGCGTCCGAATAAGGACGGGCTCCTTTTGCCCCAGGGCACGGGTTTTGCAAAGCTGTTTCTTTATCGCGCGGTAAAAACAAGGATTTAACGGCCTTATGTCAGAAACGCCCAAGCCCGCCCCCACGCTGGTGGTCGAGGATATTCACAAGAGTTTCGGCAATGTGGAGGTGCTCAAGGGCGTGTCGCTGACTGCCTATGAGCATGACGTGATCGCGATCCTCGGCTCCTCGGGCTCGGGCAAGAGCACCTTCCTGCGCTGCATCAACCTGCTGGAGATGCCGGATCAGGGGCGCGTGTCCATCCGGGGCGAGCTGATCGAGATGAAGGACGGCAAGAACCGCGCCGCCGCCAACCCCAGGCAGATCGAGCGGCTGCGCACCCGGCTCTCCATGGTGTTCCAGCAGTTTAACCTCTGGGCACATATGACCGTGCTGCAGAACGTGATCGAGGCGCCGGTGCATGTGCTGAAGCTGGACAAGAAAACAGCCATCGCCCGCGCAGAGGCGATGTTGGAGAAGGTCGGGCTCTCGAACAAGCTGGACGCCTACCCGGCCCAGCTCTCCGGTGGGCAGCAGCAGCGCGTGGCCATCGCCCGCGCCTTGGCCATGGAGCCGGATGTGCTGCTGTTCGACGAGCCGACATCGGCCCTGGACCCGGAATTGGTCGGGGAGGTGCTGAAGGTGATGCGCGACCTGGCCAATGAGGGGCGCACCATGCTTGTCGTCACGCATGAGATGGGCTTCGCCCGCGAGGTGGCCGACCGCGTGATGTTCCTGCACCAAGGGCGAGTGGAGGAGGAAGGCACGCCGGAGGAGATGTTCACCAACCCCAAATCCGAGCGGTTCCGGCAGTTCCTCTCCAGCGCAAGGCGCCACTGACCGGCGTTGCGTAACAAACAAGTTGTGGCGGCCACGGGGTGATCCCTATCTAGGTGGCCAAACCGATTGATCAGGCGATTTGAGACACGGCATGGCAGACGACCCGTATAAGGTTCTTGGCGTAAAGAAAGATGCGGCGGCGGATGAGATCCGCTCCGCCTACCGCAAGCTGGCGAAGAAGTACCACCCCGACCTCAACCCCGGCGACAAGGCGGCGGAGGAGAAGTTCAAGGCGGTATCGCTGGCCAATGACATTCTCTCCGACCCGGAAAAGCGCGGCCGCTACGACCGTGGCGAGATCGACGCCGCGGGCGCCGAGCGCGCGCCCCAGGGCAACTGGCGCAATTACGCCGGTGCTGGCGCGGGGGCGGGGCCGGGCGGCTTCGGCGGGTTCGAGGATATCTTCTCGAATATCTTCGAGCAGCGCGCCCATGGTCCAGCCCGGGGGCAGGATGATCGCTATTCGGTGAAGGCCGGGTTCCTGGAGGCGGTGAATGGCGGCACCAAGCGCATTACCTTGCCCGACGGCCAAAGCCTGGATGTGAAGATCCCGCCCGGCACCACGGAGGGCGACGTGCTGCGCCTGCGCGGGCGCGGCCAGCCCGGGCGCGGTGGCGGCCCGGCCGGTGATGCGCTGATCGAGATCCACGTCACCCCGCACAAGCTGTTCCGGCGCGAGGGGCGCAACATCCACCTGGAGCTGCCGATCTCGCTGAAGGAGGCGGTGCTGGGGGGCAAGGTGACCGTGCCGACCCCGGCGGGTGATGTGGTGATGACCGTGAAGCCCCATACCGAGAGCGGCACCGAACTGCGCCTGCGTGGGCGCGGCGTGCCAGCCCATGGCCACCACCATGCCGGTGACCTGCACGTGAAGCTGCGCATTGTGGTCGGCCCGGCGGATGCGGCGCTGGAAGAGTTTCTCAAGGGCTGGGACCAGCCCAGCTTCGACCCCCGGGCTGGTCTCGGCGCTTACTGAGGCTTCTGGTCCTTATCCGTGTCGCGCGGGGTGATGGAGACGGTGCAGGTCATGCCCGCCACCAGCCGCACCCCGTCCGGCACATGATCCAGTTCGACGCGCACGGGAATACGTGCGGCCAGGCGCACCCAGGTGAAGGTCGGGTTCACGTCGGCGAGCAGGGTGGGGGCGGTTCTGCGCTCCACGTCGGCAATGCCCGCCGCGATGCCGCTGACATGGCCGGTAATGGCCGGGCCGCCTTGCATCAGGGTGATCTTCGCCGCGTCGCCGGGGGCGATGCCGCGCATTTTGGTTTCTTCCAGATAGGCATCGACATAGAGCGAATCGCTATCCACGATCGCCAGCACGGGCGCGCCGGCGGTCACGTAGTCGCCCGGTTGCATGGAGAAATTGGTGATCATCCCGTTCACCGTGGCGTACACGGTGCTGCGGTGTAGGTTCAGCTGGGCCACGCCAAGATTCGCCAGCGCCTGATTGTACTCGGCCTCGGCCTCCTGGGCGGCGGCGCTCACCTGGTCGCGGTTAAGGCCGGAGGTGGCGCTGGACGAGGCGGCGGCATAGCGGGCCGCCGTGCTTTTGGCGTCCTCCATGGCGGCATGGGTGCGGGCCACAGCCGCCTGGGCCTGCTGTAGCGCCAGGGTGAAGCGCACCGGGTCGATCTGGAACAGCTTGTCGCCCACATGCACCACCTGGTTGTCATGCACGAAGACCTGCACCACCGGGCCGGTCACGTCCGGCGCCAGGGAGATGATGTCGGCGCGCACGCGGCCATCGCGGGTCCAGGGGGCCTCCATGTAGTAGTTCCAGAGTTGCCAGCCCACGACAGCGGCCACAGCCAGGACCAGGAGCGTGGTGAGGAAGCGAAGCGTGAAGGATGCGGGGGTCATGGGGCTCCGGTGGGATTCAAAAGACGTGGTTCATCACCTGGCTTACCAGCCCGGTGAGGATGACGAGGATTGAGAAGTCGAACAGCGGCCTGTGCCATACATAGCGGTACAGGCCGTAGGCGGCGAGCACGCGGTGAATCACCGTGCCGATGAGCTGGGCGATGACCACCCAGACCAGCAGCGGCGGCAGGAACACGCCAAACAGGTCGATTTCACCGATCATGCGAATTTACCTTCGGTAGTCCAGGCGGGAATGGCGGGAGGCGCCGCCTCGGGGAATAGCACGCTGCGCAGGCCGGAGAGGTGCATCAGAGCCGTTTTGTGAATGTGTGGGTCATCGACGAGTAGATTGATGGCGTTATCGATCGCCTCGCACAAGGCGGGCGGCGCCGGGCGGCGTGGATTGCCCCGGTAATGCGCGGCCACGCCGGTGAAGATCGTCTCGCAGGCCATGCGCGCGGTGGGGGAGACGCGCCACAGTTCATGGTGCAGGCCGAGCATGTCCAGCCCCACGCGCAGATTATTGAGTTCGGCGCGCACGCTTGCATCGGCGTCGATGCCGCGTTGCCCGGCGAGGCGCGGCAGCATCAGGCCCAGCCGGTCCACCGTAAGGCCGATCAGCACGCTGCCATCCTCCGTGCCGCGCCCCTCGGCGGCACGGGCGATCCCGCGCCAGCTTGCGCGCATCAGGCGGTCGGCCGTCCAGGCGGCGCCGAAGGAGCGGATCAGCAACGTCATCACCAGCGCGCTGATCAAGCCAAAGATCACGGCGAGCGAGTTGTTGGCCCAAGCGGGGAAGCTGCCAGTGAAGCCATTTTCCAGCGCCAGCTGGGTGGCGCCGGTGGCGGTGATGTTCATGCCCATCATGAAGGTCTTGGGGCGGGAGATGAGGACGCCGATCAGCAGGCCCGCAGGCAGCAGCGCCAAGCACAGGCCCTCGAAGGTATAGATGCGGGTGAGCACGGCGTAGTCGTAAATCCCGACACCGGCGAGGGAGAAGAAGGAGGCCTTCACCATGCTGGCGATGGCCGGTGCCGGGTTGTCCTGCGTCGCGAAGAAGGAGCAGGCGATGGCGACCATCACGGCCGCACCCGCGCCGTTGGGCCAGTCGGTCCAGATCCACATGGCGCAGACCAGCAGCACCGCCAGGGCCGCCGCCAAGGCCGAGAGCAGTGCCAGGGTGTGGTCGCGGTTTTGCACGATGGAGGCGACGAACTCGCGGTCCAGTATGTCGTTGGAGGGCAGCGGGTCGCCATCGCGGATATGCCGGCGGATGGCGCGCGAATGGCGCACCAAGCTCACCAGCTCCTGCAGCCGCAGCGCCAGGCTGGCGCGCAGAAGCCCGGCCCAGTCGTGCTCATCCTCCTCTTCCAAGGTGATGATGTCAGCCACCAGCGCATCGGCGTCTTCCGAGTTGCCCGCCTCCATCCATCGCTTGGTGTCGTCCAGAACGCGCCGCAGCTGCGGGGTGATGGCGCCGAGGCGTTCCAGCTGCGTCACGCGGGTACCGATCGAGGCCAGAACCGGAACCAGGCTGATGAGGTAGAGGCGTAGCCGGGTGACGTAGCGCACCGCCGATTGCATCGGCGAGGTGTCATAGGCAAGCTGGGTGATCAGCCCGGTGATCTCGGTCGTCTCGACGGGCAGGCGGCGGCGGCCCTCGGCGGCGGCGGGGTTGGCCTCATCGCCGGAGAGCGCGGCAATGGCCCATTCGCGCGCGGGCTTGGCCCAGCCGCCGATGCGCCGGGACAGCACGGGCCCCAGAGCGCGCGGGAAGATCAGCGTGCCGACCACGGTGCTGCAGGCGATGCCGATGGAGATTTCCTCCATGCGGGTGACGGCGGTATGGAAGACATGGTCCGGCGTGAACACGGAGGGAAAGCCGATGATGCCCGCCGTATAGCCAGCCAGCATGGGCAGGTAGGCGCGGGGCGTGCGATCCAGCAGCGAGATGTAGAGGCACATGCCGATCCATAGCGCCAGCGCCAAGCAGAGCAGCACCGGGGCGTTCACCAGATTGGGTACCATGGCTACCGCCGCCGCGCCGCCGATGAGCGTGCCGACGATACGGTAGAGCGACTTGGAGCGCATACCCCCAGCGAAGGGCAGGGAGACGATGTAGGAGGTGGCCAATGCCCAATAGGGGGCGTCCAGCCCAAGCCAGAGCGAAATGTACAATGCCGCCATCGCCCCGGCGAAGGTCTTTAGGGCGAAGATGAGCTCGTCCGGTTTGGGGATGATATCCGGCAGATTGGGCATGATGTCCGGCAAATAGCAAAAATGGTCAGCGCGATAGACTTAATATTCGCAATCCCGCAATGCGCGGTTATAAGTTCTATATGGAGCCGTGCTATGTCTGCGCCACATCCGGTGGCGCCAACAGGACGGAAAGCCCATGACCCGCAAGAACATCGTGATCCTTACCGGTGCCGGCATCTCCGCCGAATCAGGCATCTCCACCTTCCGAGACACCGGCGGGCTGTGGGAAAACCACCGGCTGGAGGACGTGGCGACGCCGGAAGGCTTCGAGGCCGACCCGCATCTGGTTCATCGCTTCTATAACGCCCGCCGTGCCCAGTTGCACGAAGTCGCGCCCAATGCCGCGCATTTCGCCCTTGCGGCGCTGGAGCGGGCCTGGGAGGGGCGGGGGGATTTTCTGCTGGTGACGCAGAATGTGGACGACCTGCACGAGCGCGCGGGCAGCCGCCGCCTGTTGCACATGCATGGCGAGCTGCGCCGCCTACGCTGCACCATGTGTGAGGAGACACACCCGCACGCGCAGGATGCCGGGCTGGAGCTGGCCTGCCCGGCCTGCGGGCGCGCGGGCACGATGCGCCCGGACATCGTCTGGTTCGGTGAGATACCTTATCATATGGACGAGATCGGGGCGGCGCTGGGCGAGGCGGATATCTTCTGCGCCATAGGCACCTCTGGGCTGGTGTACCCGGCTGCCGGGTTCGCGGCGGAGGCCGTGCATAACCGGCGCGGCTGCGAGTTATTCGAGATCAACCCCAACCCGACCGGGGTTGAGGTGTATGACCATGTCATCGCCGCACCGGCAACGCACGGTATGGCGGAATTGTTGCGGTTGTTGGGCGTGGAGGACTAGGCGCGGTTTTGCCACGCGGCGTTTGGCCGCGTGGCAAGGACGAGTAGCTTAGACGGCGCTTTCGATCAGCGGCATCGCCATGCGGGACTTGGCCAGCACCATGCCGATATTGGCGGTGTTGCGGCACACGAACACGCCCACGTAATCCTGGTACTTCTTGCCGCGGATGAAGACGTGGATGTTGTTGTCGCTGTTGACGATGAACTCCTGGAAGTAATGGCGGGCGGACTCCACCCCCCGCGCGCGCTTCCAGATCGCCTCGACGGTGGCGACATTGGGGCCCTGGAACAGGTCCGAGGTGGCGGCGGCGACGAGATCGACCACTTCGCGCGGGTGGGAATCAACGGTCTTGATGCTGAGCAGGAAGCCGGACCCGACATCGATATAGCCGGCGGCGATGCATTCGGGGATGGTCGCGATCGATTGGGTCACAGCCGCATCGAGATTCGAGGTGGTGCTCATCGTCTGGTAGCTCCTTGTAAGGCTTAATTTTATTGATGGCGGGCAGGGGCCGCTTGTGGCGGCCTCTGGTCCCTTATCGGTTTATCCCCAGACGTTGTTGTCTTACGGCTCTTTGTTGCCGCCGGCCACGCGGTCGCGCAACAGGTTCTGCTCCTGCTGCACTTCGTATTCGGTCAGGAAGTCCTCCTGATCGTCCGACTGCACGAACTGGCGGTTGAAGCGGCGGATCTGGTTGAGCGCCCCTTGGGCCGACATGCCCTTCTCCTTCACCAGATAGGCGGCGAGGATGGTACCGGTGCGGCCAAGCCCGGCCAGGCAGTGCACGGCCAGCACCTTGCCGTTGTCCATCAGCTCGCGCATGCGCCCGACCAGCATGTCCATCTCGGCCGGGGTGGGCGCCTTGCGGTCGGCGATGGGCAGATGCACGTTCTTCAGCCCGTGCCGGGTCAGGGCGTCCTGCGGGAAATCCTGCTCGGTGAGGGTGATGAGCGTGGTCACGCCGACATTCTTCAGCAGGTCGAGGTCGTAATCCATATCCGCCGCCACGCCAGGCATTGGCGTCGCGGCGAGGCGTCCTTCCTCGATCCAGACAAAACCGCGCGGGCCGGAGGAGGCGCCGGGGTAGCGGGTCACCGCCACATGCTCGGGCTGGGCCAGAGCCACGGCCACGGGGGCAAGCATGGCGGGTGCCGGTTCCTCGGCCACGGGGTCTGGCTCCGGTTCTGGCGCGGGGGCCAGCGCGGCGCGGATTTCCGACTTGATGGCGGCCATGGCATCGGCGGAGAGCGGGGCGGGGGGCTGGACGTGGTCGGCCAGAACGGCGGCCTGGGCGTCCGGTGCGGGGACAGCCACGCTGCCCGTGGCCACGAACTGCGCCACCACAGGATTGGCGGTGTTGCTGAAGAACAGATCCGGCGTGGCCTGCTCTTGCACCCGGCCACCGGCGAGCAGGATGATCTCGTTGGAGATCATCTTCGCCTGCTTCTGGTTATGCAGCACTACCAGCAGCGCGCCATGCGCCCCCAGCGTTTGCAGCAGGTTGAGGACGACATCGGCATCGGCATCGGAGAGGCCGGAGGTCGGTTCGTCGATCATCAGCAGGGCGGAATCCGCCGCCGCCTCGCGCAGAATGGTGACGACGCGCTGTGAGAGCGTGTCCAGCTCCATGAACGGCGTGTCGAGCTTGGCGATCATGTTCTCCGCCCCGACCTGGCGGAGCCATTGGCTGGCCCAGTCGCGCTGCTCGGCTTCCGGCACGCCTTCCATCTGGCTCTTCACGTGGAATAGCAGGCTCTCCAGCGCCGAGCGCTGGGTGAGCTGGATTCGCTGCGCGACCAGCAGCGGGCGGTTTTCCATCGTGATGGGCTGGTCCTTGAACAGCGCCTCGCCCCAGCTCTTGAACAGGGCGTTCTGGCCGTACAGCCCGGCGAGCGAGCGCAGCAGGGTGGATTTGCCGGTACCGACCGGACCCATGAGCGTGGTGATGCCCTGGGCCGGGATGGCCAGCGTGACATTGTCGAGGATCACCTTGCCGCCGAATCCGACACCAAACCCGGCGCAGGTGAGGATGGCGGCGGCCGGAGCTGGCTGCGGCGCCGGTTCGGGCGGAAGCTCAAACACAGGCTCCGGCTCGGGTTTGGCCACAGGATGCAGGTCGAGAGGGGCTTCCTCTTCTGATAGCGCCGCCACGGACTCGGCTTCCACCGGCTCGGGCGGCAGGTCGATATGTTCTAGTATGGCGGTGGGATGCGGCTCGGTGATCGGCTCCAGCCGGGGGTCCACCCTGAGATCCTGCGTCAGTTCCTCGGGCTCGGGCGGCAGGTGCAGGTAATCGAGCAGCGGCTTTTCCTCGGCGGGCTCAGCCGGCAGGAAGGCGATTTCCGGCTTTTTCCTGTTCTTCTTGTCCTTGACCTTTTTGAAGTGCCGTTCGAGTTCGGCCAGTTCGCTCTCGCGCGATTGCTGGGGGCTGGCGCTGGCGGTCTCGGGGACGAAGCGCAACTCCTCACCGCTTGTGGTGAGCGTGAAGATGGACGTGTCGATCGGCCTCTCCTCCCGCCGCCGTCGGCGCGCCCGGCGCACGAGGTCCAGAAGCAGGAGGACGATGCCAAAGCCGAGAACGCCCAGCCCGATGTAGAGAATTTGTACTTCGTTCTTCAAAACCCGACCAGCCCCTGTGCTGACGGATATTTGTCGTTTGCCAGCGGCAATCAGCTTCCAGGCAGAGCCTCGGATAAAGCATATTGACGCACGGCTAACCAAATATCCATAATTGGAGGGTTTGCGCGCCTCCTTACAGGATGAAAGTTGGACGGCTAGCCCGCACGGATTTTAAGTTACAAGCTCTATAGAGCTTTGAAAAGGCAAGTGACGGGTGAATAAAGATTAAGTTACAGCTTGGTAACCAACGTGTCTTTGAAAAATGCCCAGAAAAAACGAACACTTCGGTGGGTGTCTCGTTTTTTGTTTGTGCAGGTGGCGGAGAGACAGGGATTCGAACCCTGGGTACGCTATTAACGTACACACGCTTTCCAAGCGTGCGCCTTAAGCCGCTCGGCCATCTCTCCAGCTCGGCGTGGGGGCACTCTCTAGCGAAAGCAAAGCCCCCTGCCAAGAGGCTTTAAGCATCCATTTTAAGTGCGGCGAGGAATGCGCTCTGCGGGATCTCCACTTTGCCGAACTGGCGCATGCGCTTCTTGCCCTCTTTCTGCTTTTCCAACAGCTTGCGCTTGCGGGAAATATCGCCGCCATAGCATTTGGCCGTCACGTCCTTGCTCAGCGCCGAGATGGTTTCGCGGGCGATGACGCGCCCGCCGATGGCCGCCTGGATGGCGATCTTGAACAGCTGCTTGGGGATGAGGTCCTTGAGCTTGCCGCAGATGGCGCGCCCGCGCGTTTCCGCCTGGGAGCGGTGGGCGATGAAGGAGAGCGCGTCCACCGGCTCGGCATTTACCAGGATGGAGATCTTCACGAGATCAGCCTCGGCGTAATTGTCCATCTGGTAGTCGAAACTCGCATAGCCGCGGCTCACCGATTTCAGGCGGTCGTAGAAGTCGAAGACCACCTCGTTCAGTGGCAGGCGGTACACGGCCATGGCGCGGTTGCCGACATAGGTCAGGTCCAATTGCTGGCCGCGGCGCTCGGAGCAGAGGGTGAGGATGGAGCCGAGATAGTCATCCGGCACCATGATGGTGGCCTTGATCCAGGGCTCCTCGATATGGTCGATAACCGAGCCGTCCGGCATGTCGGCCGGGTTGTGCAGCTCCTCCATCTCGCCGTTGGACTTGAAGATATGATAGACCACCGACGGCGCGGTGGCGATCAGGTCGAGGTCGAACTCGCGGGAGAGGCGCTCCTGGATGATCTCCAGATGCAGCAGCCCGAGGAAGCCGCAGCGGAAGCCGAAGCCCAGCGCCGCCGAGGTTTCGGCCTCGTAGTGGAAGCTGGCGTCGTTGAGGCGCAGCTTGCCCAGGGAGTCGCGGAGCTTCTCGAAATCGTCGGCGTCCACGGGGAACAGGCCGCACCACACCACCGGCACCGAGGGCTTGAAGCCCGGCAGAGCCTCGGGAGCAGGGCGGCGGTCCTCGGTGATGGTGTCGCCCACGTTGCAATCGGCCACGGTCTTGATGGCGGCGGTGATGTAGCCCATCTCGCCCGGCCCAAGCTCCTCCACCGGGCGCATGCGGGGGGTGAACACGCCAATCTGCTCCACCGGATGCACCGCGCCCGTGGACATCATGCGGATCTTCTGGCCCTTCTTCATCACGCCATTCTTGATGCGCACCAGGATGACCACGCCAAGATACTGGTCGTACCAGCTATCCACCAGCAGGGCCTGAAGCTCGGCCTTGGCGTCGCCCTTCGGCGGTGGCAGGCGGGTAACGAGCGCTTCCAGCACGCCCTCGATATTCAGGCCGGTCTTGGCGGAAATCTCCACCGCGTCCGAGGCGTCGATGCCGATCACGTCCTCGATCTGCTGCTTCACTTTCGGCACGTCGGCGGCGGGAAGGTCGATCTTGTTCAGAACTGGCACGATCTCGTGATGCGCGTCGATGGCCTGGTACACGTTGGCCAGCGTCTGCGCCTCCACGCCCTGGGAGGCGTCCACCACCAGTAGCGAGCCCTCGCAGGCGGCGAGCGAGCGGCTGACCTCATAGGCGAAGTCCACATGGCCTGGGGTGTCCATGAGGTTGAGGACGTAGGTCTTGCCGTCCTTGGCGGGGTAGCTCAGGCGCACGGTCTGCGCCTTGATGGTGATGCCGCGCTCCTTCTCGATGTCCATGTTGTCGAGCACCTGCTCGGTCATCTCGCGCGCGGTCAGGCCGCCGCAATGCTGGATCAGCCGGTCGGCCAACGTGGATTTGCCATGGTCGATATGCGCGATGATGGAGAAGTTGCGGATCAGGTCGAGAGGTGTGCCGGTCATGGGGGAGCTTTACGCGAAAAGGGGGGCGGCTGTCATGGGCCGCGTTGCATGAAAAAGGGGCCCCGGACGAGGCCCCTTTTCTTATGTCATGGCGGATGCCGGAAGATGCGGCGTTACGCCGCCTTCTTGGCCAGCAGCCCCTGGGCGATCAGCGCCTCGGCGATCTGCACGGCGTTGAGGGCAGCACCCTTGCGCAGATTGTCGGACACACACCAGAAGGCGAGGCCGTGCGGCACGGTCGGGTCGCGGCGGATGCGCGAGACGAACACCGCGTCCTCGCCCTTGCACTCGATCGGCGTGGTGTAGCCGCCCGGCACGTGCTGGTCCTCGACGATGATGCCCGGCGCCTTGCTCAGCAGCTTGCGGGCCTCGGCCACGTCCACCGGGTTTTCGAACTCGGCATACACGGCCTCGGAGTGGCCGATGAACACCGGCACGCGTACGCAGGTGGCGATGACCGGCACGTTCGGGTCGAGGATCTTCTTGGTCTCGACGGCCATCTTCCACTCTTCCTTGGTGGCGCCGTCATCCATGAACACGTCGATCTGCGGGATGCAGTTGAAGGCGATGTCCTTCTGGAACACCTGCGGCTTGCCGTGGTCGTTCACGAACTGCACCTTGGTGTTGTTGTAGAGCTCGTCCATGCCCTCTTTGCCCGCGCCGGACACGGACTGGTAGGTGCTCACCACCACGCGCTTGATCTTGTACTTCTCGTGCAGGGGCTTGAGCGCCACCACCATCTGGATGGTCGAGCAGTTGGGGTTGGCGATGATGTTCTTCTTGGCGAACTTCGCGAGGTCATGCGGGTTCACCTCGGGCACCACCAGCGGCACGTCCGGGTCCATGCGGAACTGGGAGGTGTTGTCGATGACCACGCAGCCCTGCGCCCCCGCGCGCGGGGCGTGGACGGCGGACACCGAGGCGCCGGGGGAGAACAGGCCGATATCCCAGCCGGTGAAGTCGAAGGTCTCGAGGTTCTGCACCTTCAGCACCTTGTCTTCGCCGAAGGAGACTTCCTGCCCGGCGGAACGGCCGGAGGCGAGGGCGGCGACTTCCGACACGGGGAAGTTGCGCTGCGCGAGGGTTTTGAGGATTTCGCGCCCAACCGCACCGGTGGCACCGACAACCGCAACCCTGTAAGACATGACCAAAACTCCAAACTGAAGAAAAGTGCAGGGTGGAGTAGGGCCAAAGACGGCAAAGTGCAAGCGGGGCGCCCGAATCGCCCTGGCTTTGGGCGGCATGGCTGCTACAACTTTCTTATGAGTTCCGGCATAGAGTCTGTCGCGTCTGCCCGCACGCGTGAGCTGTTTGGCCATCGCCCCTTTTTGCTGTTCCTGCTGGGGCGTGCCTTTTCCAGCTTCTCCTACCAGATCGGCGCGGTCGCCATAGGCTGGCAGGTTTATGCCCTTACCCATAGCGTGCTGGCGCTGGGCTTGATCGGGCTGGTGCAGTTCCTGCCCTCGGCGGGGCTCACCTTCTTCGCTGGTCACGCCGCCGACCAGTTCGACCGCCGCCGCGTGACCCAGGCCTGTCAGGGCATCGAAGGCACGGTCGCGCTGTTCCTGGCCTGGGGCGGTTGGGGCGGTTGGCTGAACGTGGCCGAGATCTTCGCCGCCGTGGTGGTGATGGGGGCGGCGCGGTCCTTCGAGAGTCCGGCGGTGAGCGCCCTGCTGCCTGCCGTGGTGCCGGCGGGGATGTTGCAAAAGGCCACGGCCATGTCGTCCTCGGCATTCCAGACAGCCACCATCCTCGGTCCGGCGCTGGGCGGCCTGATCTACGCGCTCTCCTCCGCCGCGCCTTACGCGGTGATGGCCGCGGCCTGGGGCGTCTCGGCGGCCATGGCCGGGATGCTTCATGTGGAGCGTCCGGTGATGCCCAAGGAGCCGCCGACGCTGAAAGCCCTGTTCGCCGGGGTGGGGTTCGTGCGGCGGAGCCAGGAAATCCTGGGCACTATCTCGCTCGACCTGTTTGCCGTGATCCTGGGCGGCGCCACCGCGCTGCTGCCCGTTTATGCGCATGACATTCTGCACACTGGGCCATGGGGGCTGGGTGTATTGCGCGGCGCTCCGGCGATGGGGGCGCTGCTGGTCAGTGGCTGGATGACCCATTCGCCCATCGCCAGCCGGGTGGGGATGCGGATGTTCCAGGCCGTCATCCTTTACGGGGTGACGACCATAGTGTTCGGCCTGTCGCATTTCATGTGGCTGTCGGTAGCGGCGCTGTTCGTGATGGGGGCGGCGGACATGGTGAGCGTGGTCATCCGGCTTTCCCTGGTGCAGCTGCGCACTCCCGACGACATGCGCGGGCGGGTGGGGGCGGTGAACTTCCTGTTCATCAACGCCTCCAACCAGCTCGGCGAGTTCGAGAGCGGCTTCACCGCCGCGCTGTTCGGTACCGTACCAGCGGTTGTGCTGGGCGGGCTTGGCACGGTGGCGGTGGCGCTGCTGTGGATGCGGCTGTTCCCGGCGCTACGGAATGTGGAGAGGCTGGAATAAAGCTTAACCCCCGAAGAAGACATGCTATAACGTCTCCGTAACAGGGGGCGGTCATGCAAGAGATCATCAACGAGTTCGGCTCCGGGATCTATTACGTTGCCCATGTCGTGATGACCGGAATCGGCATTATCGATGACGGCTTCTCCGTCTTCATGCGGGCGGCGGGGGTGGTCAACCCCGGGTTGCAGCTTGATTTTCTGCTGCTCATGGTCGTCGCCGTGGTGGTCTTGACCATGCGTATCATTGGCGGCGGGCTGGGGTGGATCATCCTGCTGCTCTGCGTTCTGCTGCTGCTGCATCGTGTCGTGCCGGGGTTCAGCTCGCCCGGTGGGCTTCCCGCATCCTCGTCGCTACAGAGCGCCATACAGCAATAGCCGCCTGGTTCGATTTACTTGACGGTTTTGTCATAAAACGGCAGGTGCTCTGTTACTTCCCGTAACTGAGCCGGCGGTATCCGGCCTTGCGCGCGGGGCAATTTTGAGGGCCGGGCCCCTGAGGGAGTGCAGAATGACCGCCGAAGTAACCCCCGAACTTTATGGCATTATCGAAGAAAAAGGCATTGCCGAGGTCTCCCCGCAGGAGCGCCACGGTAACCCGAAGGCCGTGTTCGGCCTGTGGATGGCCGCGAATATCGAATTCGCGACCCTGACCACCGGCGCGCTGGCCACGGGCTGGCTGGGCCTGTCTTTCTCGGCGGCGCTGCTGGCTATCGTTATTGCCAATGTGCTGGGCGGGCTGGTGCTGGCCTTCTTCAGCACTTTCGGGGTGGATTACGGCCGCCCGCAGATGATCCAGGGCGCCAACTGGTTCGGCGAGCTGGGCAACAAGCTGCCCTCGCTGCTGAATTTCTTCGGCGGGTTTTCGTGGTTCGCGGTCAACACCATCGCCGGGGCCTATGCGCTGCAATATTTCTTCGGCGGCAGCCTCATCATCGGCGTGGTCGCGCTCTCGCTGGTGCAGGTCGCCATCGCCTTCTTCGGGCATGACCTGATCCAGACGGCGGAGAAATACCTGGTCTATTTCCTGACCCTGGCCTTCCTGGCGCTCACCGTGGTGGCGGTGCAGCATCTGGGCCTCTCTGTGCCTGAGAACGTGAAGGCCGAGGCGGCGGTGGGCGGCTTCTCCGGCGCGTTCATCCTCACCGTCTCGATCATGGTGGGCTACATGGTCGGCTGGATTCCCTATTCCTCCGACTATACCCGCTATTTGCGTACCGAGACCGGCGCCGCCGGGGTGAAGAAGACCGTGTTCTCCTACGCCTTCCTCGGCTCGGTGATCTCCACCGTGTGGATCGAGGCGCTGGGCGCGCTGCTGGGGGCCGCCGTGTCCTTCACCAAGCCGTCTGACCTGTTCACCACCTGGATGCCCGACTGGTTCAAGGTGCCGTTCCTCATCGCCGTCATCCTGGGCACGATCAGTGCCAACATCATCAACATCTACTCCGCCACGCTCTCCGCCCTGGCGGCGGCGAACTTCATCACCAATTACGAGAACTTCCTGCTGGTGCTCGGCTACTGGACCATGCCGTGGATTGCTATCACCCTGCTGTGCCATGTTACCGACCGCGTCTCCCGCCTGCCGGTGAGTGCCGCGTTCATCGCCTGGGTGGGGGCCATCGCCGTGTCCTGGCCGTTCTATAACCAGGCACTTTATGTCGGCCCGGTGGCGGCCAAGTTCCCGCAGATTGGCGATTCCACCTTCATCGTCTCCTTCGTCGCCGGGGCGCTGTTCTATTTGCTGCTGAGCAAGCCCGCCAAGGCGGCGTAAGCCAGCAACATCGCACGCTACGAACCGGCCAGGGGGATGCCCTCTGGCCGGTTTTTTCATGCCGGTTTGCCGGTGGTCACGCTGGCGTGCAGGTCGATCCGCGGCAGCCGTACCACCAGGGCGACGCCTAGCACCAGGAAGATGGCGGCGGCGAGGAAGCCGAGGCGGAAGCCCGAGAGGCTGGCATGCCCGGCCAGGGTTATGGCCACCCCCGCCAGCGTGGCCCCGAATGTGCCGCCCATGGCGCGCACCACCAGCAAGATGCCGGTTGCAGCGCCCATCTCGCCGCGATGGGCAAGGCTTTGCACCGCCACCAGCGTGGTTGGCATCAGCCCGCCCAGGCCAATGCCCCCCAGCGCGGCGAAGCCGACCGGCCAAAGCGGGCTTGCGGCATGCAGGCTGAAGCAGAGCAGGCCGTAGCCAATGGTGCCGATCAGCAGCGCCGCCGTCAGCACGGGCTTCACCTGCCCGGTGCGCCGGGTGGTTTGCCCGGCGGCAAAGGCGCCGATGGTGCTGGCGAACAGCATCGGCACCAGATGCAGGCCCGCGGTGGAGGCGGTTTCACCGTAGATCCATTGCAGCAGCAGCGGCAGCAGGAAGATGGCGGTGAACAAGGCCGCCGAAGTCAGCCCGCCGAGCAACGCGACGCCCCCGACCCGGCTCAGCAACGCCGCCGGCAGCAGCGGCGCCGGGGCTATGCGCTGCTGCGCCGCGAGCAGGGCGAAGCCGAGCAGGGCGGCGGCCCAGATCGCCGCCTCCTGCCAGGAAAGCCAGGGGAAATCCGTGCCGCCCTCGCTCAGCGCCAGCACGGTGGCGGCCACGCTGAACATCAGCAGCGCCGCCCCGGCATAGTCGATGCGCCCTTTGGTTCCCGCCACGGGCAGGCTCCGCAAGGCGCGGGTGCTCATGACAAGCGCGATGACCGCCAGCGGCAAATTGCCCCAGAAGATCCAGCGCCAGGAGAGATGCTGGGTGATGAAACCGCCCACCACCGGCCCGGCAAGGGACGAGAGTGCCCACATGGAGGCGAACCAGCCCTGGTAGCGCCCGCGCTCGCGCGGCGGCACCACATCGGCCACCGCCGCCTGGCCAACGGCCGCCAGCGCCCCGCCGCCCAGGCCCTGCAGCGCCCGGCCCAGAGCGAGCATCGGCACCGAATCCGCCACGGCGCAGACGACGCAGGCCGCCAGAAACACCAACAGCGCCGGGGCCAGGACCTTGTAGCGCCCGATATGGTCGGAGAGTTTGCCGTAAATGGGCGTGGTGGCGGTGGTGGTGAGCAGATAGGCCGAGACCACCCAGGAAAGATGCGCGTCGCCATGCAGGTTGGCGGCGATCTGCGGTATGGCGGGCAGCACCACCGACTGGTCCAGCGCCACCAGCAGGATGCAGGTGATAACCCCCGTGACCACGCGCAGCCGTTCGGCATGGCTGTAGTCGCGTTGTTCCGGTATTGCCGTGGCGCTGGCGTTTGCCGTCATGCCTGTGCACTCTCCCGTATTTGCGTTTTTCCCGCACTGCGGGAATAGAACAAGCCTCGCGCAGTTCTTAAGTTCAAGGGCCAACCCACCATGCCGCTCAGCCATACCGTTCCGCGCCGCCTCTTGCACATGCGCGACATCCGCCTGAGCGGTTATGAGCGCGAGGACGGGCTCATGGATGTCGAGGCGCATATGACCGATATCAAGACCTACAGCGCCAGCAATATTGACCGGAATGGCATCCAGGCCGGGGAGCCGCTGCACGATATGTGGCTGCGCATGACGCTGACGCAGGAGCTGGAGATCGTGGCCTGCGAGGCCGCGATGGACGCCACACCTTATTCCATATGTCCCGGAGTGGCGCCGAATTTCGAGCGGCTCAAGGGGCTGGTCATCGGCAAGGGGTTTCTTACCCAGGCGGCGCAGCGCGTGCGCGGGGTGGAGGGCTGCACGCATCTGCGCGAGCTGATCCAGCAGGTGGCCACCGTGGCCTACCAGACCCGCCAGGGGCTGCGTAAACCCACGGATAAGTCCGCGCCGGCGCACCATCTGGGCGCGGAGCCGCGGCTGGCGCGCGGGCTTCTCAACAGCTGTTACGCGCATGACGAGGCCGGGCCGATCGCCGCCAGGGCCCGCCCAGCCCCGGCTGAGGATGAAAACCGCTGAAACTAGACGTCCGATGAAACGTTTACGGCCTTGCTGCGCGTAAAACGCTATGTTACTGCCCCGCGCAGCCCCGGCTAAGGGGGCTTGAATTTTAGACCATGGCAACTAGGCGGGACAAAAATATTGGCCGAGATCACAGGCACTGGCGAGACCGGGTTGACCGCGCGTTACGCGGCTGCTCTGTATGCACTGGCTTTTGAGCAGAACGCCCTGAACGAGGTAATTGAGCAGATGCAGGCTCTCGGGCGGCTGATCGCCGAGAGCGCGCCGCTCAAGCAGTTCCTGGCCAACCCGCTGACCGACGCCGCCAAGGCCCGCCAGGTTCTGGCCGATGCCCTCGCCGCCCAGGGTTTCGGCACGCTGGTGCGCAATTTCGTCAATGTCGTCGTGGCGAATCGCCGCCTGCGCGACCTGCCGGCCCCGGTCGCCGGTTTCGCCGCCTATGTCGCCGCCAAGCGCGGCGAGGTCGTGGCCGATGTCACCTCCTCGCACGAGCTTACCGAATTGCAGCGCACCCAGCTGCGTGCCCGCCTGGCGGAAGCCGGCTATGGCAATGTCCGTCTTGTCGAGCACACCGACCCCAGCCTGCTCGGCGGGCTGGTGCTGAAAGTCGGCGCCAAACTTTTCGATACCAGCCTTAAGTCACGCCTTAACCGGCTCAACTATTCTCTCAAGGGAGCTGCCTGACATGGAGATCCGCCCAGCCGAAATCTCCGAGATCCTGAAGCGTCAGATCGCGGATTTCGACACCGAAGCAAACGTGGCCGAGACCGGCCAGGTCCTCTCCGTGGGTGACGGCATTGCCCGCGTCTTCGGCCTGAGCAATGTGGAAGCCGGCGAGCTTGTGGAATTTCCCGGCGCCGGAATCAAGGGCATGGCGCTCAACCTCGAGGCCGACAATGTCGGCGTGGTGATCTTCGGCGACGACAAGACCATCCGCGAGGGCGACACCGTCACCCGCACCGGCCAGATCGTCGACGTGCCGGTGGGCAAGGGCCTGCTGGGCCGCGTGGTGGACGCGTTGGGCACCCCGATCGACGGCAAGGGCCCGATCGTGGCCTCCGAGCGCCGCCTCGTCGAGACCAAGGCCCCGGGCATCATTCCCCGTAAGTCCGTGCATGAGCCGATGCAGACCGGCATCAAGGCCATCGACGTGCTGGTGCCCGTCGGCCGCGGCCAGCGCGAGCTGATCATCGGTGACCGCCAGACCGGCAAGACCGCGCTGATCATCGACTCCATCATCAACCAGAAGGCCGTCAACGCTACTGGCGATGAGAGCAAGAAGCTGTACTGCATCTACGTTGCGGTCGGGCAGAAGCGCTCCACCGTGGCGCAGCTGGTGCGCACCCTCGAGGAGTACGGCGTGATGGAGTACTCCATCGTCGTCGCCGCCACCGCCTCCGACCCGGCCCCGATGCAGTACTTGGCCCCGTACACCGGCACCGCCATGGGCGAGTACTTCCGCGACAACGGCATGCACGCCCTCATCGGTTACGACGACCTCTCCAAGCAGGCTGTCGCCTACCGCCAGATGTCGCTGCTGCTGCGCCGTCCGCCGGGCCGTGAAGCCTATCCCGGAGACGTGTTCTATCTGCACTCGCGCCTGCTCGAGCGCGCGGCCAAGATGTCCGACGACAAGGGCGCTGGCTCGCTCACCGCTCTGCCGGTCATCGAGACCCAGGCCGGTGACGTCTCCGCCTACATCCCGACCAACGTGATCTCCATCACCGACGGTCAGATCTTCCTGGAGACGGAGCTGTTCTTCAAGGGCATCCGCCCCGCCATCAATGTTGGCCTCTCCGTTTCGCGCGTCGGCTCTGCCGCGCAGATCAAGGCGATGAAGCAGGTGGCCGGCAAGATCAAGCTGGACCTGGCGCAGTACCGCGAAATGGCGGCCTTCGCCCAGTTCTCCTCCGATCTCGACCCCGCCACGCAGAAGCTGCTGGCCCGTGGCGCGCGCCTGACCGAGCTGCTGAAGCAGCCGCAGTTCAAGCCGCTCTCCGTGGCTGAGCAGGTCATCTCCGTGTTCGCTGGTACCCGCGGCTATCTCGATACCGTCGCGGTGACGGATGTCGGCAAGTTCGAGGCGGCGCTGCTGACCACGATCCAGGCCACCGCGCCGGAGATCGTGCAGGCCATCGAGGCTGACCAGCAGATCAAGCCGGACACCGAGACGAAGCTGATCGCCTTCATCGAGAACCTGCTCCGCACGTTCGGATAAGCCCATGGCCTCCTTGAAATCCCTGCGCAACCGGATCAACTCCGTCAAATCGACGCGGAAGATCACGAGCGCCATGAAGATGGTGGCGGCCGCCAAGCTGCGCCGCGCGCAGGCGCAGGCCGAGGCGGCACGCCCCTATGCTTGCCGCATGGGCGAGATGCTCGCGGCGCTAGCCGCCTCCGAGGCGGGCAACCCCAATGCCAGCCCGCTGCTGGTGGGTAACGGCAAGAGCAAGACGCATCTGCTCGTCGCCGTGACCGCCGACCGCGGTCTTGCGGGCGCCTTCAACGCGAACATCGCCAAGGCGGTCCGCACCAAGGCTAAGGCGCTGGAGGCTGAGGGCAAGACGGTGAAGATCTTCACGCTGGGCCGTAAGGGCAATGACGCCCTGCGCCTGGACATGAAGGACAAGATCGTCGGCACCAAGAACTTCGTTGGCAAGAAGGCCGCCAGCTTCGCCGACGCCGAAGAAGTGGCGCAGGAACTGGTGCGCGGCTTCAAGGCTGGCGAATACGACGTCATCACCCTGGTGTACAACCACTTCCAGAACGTGATGGTCCAGAAGCCGACCGAGCAGCCGCTGGTCCCGGCGGCCCAGCCCACGGCCAACGACAATAAGATGGAGCACAACTACGAGGTGGAGCCGGATGATGGTTCGCTCCTCGAGCGTCTGCTGCCGCGCAACCTCGCGGTGCAGATCTATGCCGCCTTGCTGGACAATAGCGCCGGCTTCTACGCGGCACAGATGACCTCCATGGATAGCGCCACGCGTAATGCGGGCGAGATGATCAAGAAGCTGACGCTCAGCTACAACCGGGCGCGGCAGGCGAACATCACGACTGAACTGATTGAAATCATTGCTGGCGCGCAAGCCGTTTGAGGATAGAGAGATGACAAGCAACAACACCGGCCGAGTGACGCAGATCATGGGTGCGGTCGTCGACGTGCAGTTCGACGGCGCGCTCCCCTTCATCCAGAACGCGCTGGAAACCAAGGTGGGTGACCGCCGCTTGGTGCTGGAAGTCGCGCAGGAAATCGGCGAGCGTACCGTGCGCTGCATCGCCATGGACAGCACCGACGGCATGGTGCGCGGCCAGCAGGTGACTGACACCGGCGCCGCCATCTCCGTGCCGGTCGGCCCGGGCGTGCTGGGGCGCATCCTGAACGTGATCGGTGAGCCGATCGACGAGCGTGGCGCCATCCCCGCCGCCGCCCACTCCCCGATCCACCGCTCCGCCCCCTCCTTCGAGGAGCAGGCCGGCTCGGCCGAGATCCTCGTCACCGGCATCAAGGTGGTTGACCTGCTGGCTCCCTACCTGAAGGGCGGTAAGGTTGGCCTGTTCGGCGGCGCCGGCGTGGGCAAGACCGTGCTCATCCAGGAGCTGATCAACAACATCGCCAAGGGCCATGGCGGCGTGTCCGTGTTCGCGGGCGTGGGTGAGCGTACCCGTGAGGGTAACGACCTGTACCACGAAATGGTCGATGCCGGCGTTATCAAGCTGAACGAGAACGACACCGAAGGTTCCAAGGTGGCGCTGGTTTATGGCCAGATGAACGAGCCGCCGGGTGCGCGCGCCCGCGTCGCCCTCTCCGGCGTGACGATGGCCGAGTACTTCCGCGACGTGGAAGGCCAGGACGTGCTGTTCTTCGTGGACAACATCTTCCGCTTCACCCAGGCGGGTGCCGAGATGTCCGCGCTGCTGGGCCGTATCCCCTCCGCGGTGGGTTACCAGCCGACGCTGGCCACCGACATGGGCGCCCTGCAGGAGCGCGTCACCTCCACCAAGAAGGGGTCCATCACCTCCGTGCAGGCCGTGTACGTGCCGGCGGACGATCTGACCGACCCGGCCCCGGCCGCGACTTTCGCCCATCTCGACGCGACCACGGTGCTCAACCGCGCGATCGCAGAAAAGGGCATCTACCCGGCCGTGGACCCGTTGGACTCCACCTCCCGCTCGCTCGACCCGCGTATCGTCGGCGAGGAACACTACAAGGTTGCCCGCGACGTGCAGCGCATCCTGCAGACCTACAAGTCCCTGCAGGACATCATTGCCATTCTGGGCATGGACGAGCTCTCGGAAGAGGACAAGCAGGTTGTGGCCCGCGCCCGTAAGATCGAGCGCTTCCTCTCCCAGCCTTTCCATGTGGCCGAAGTGTTCACCGGTTCGCCGGGCAAGTTCGTGAAGGTCGAGGACACCATCCGCGGCTTCAAGGGCATCGTGAACGGCGAGTACGATCACCTGCCGGAAGCCGCCTTCTACATGGTTGGCACCATCGAGGAAGCGATCGCCAAGGCCGAAACCCTGGCCGCGAAGGCGTAATCAATGCCGATCGCCCTGGAAATCATCAGCCCGGAAAAGCTGCTGCTGGCGCGTGACGTCGATATGGTCGTCATTCCTGGCACGGAGGGCGATATCGGCGTGCTCCCGGGGCACTCGATGCTGATCACCGGTCTGCGCGGCGGGCTGGTGGACATCTACGAGAAGGACCAGGTCACCGACCGTTTCTTCGTCTCCGGCGGTTTCGCCGAGATCACCGAATCGCGCATCGCCGTGCTGGCCGATGAGATCGTCCGTCAGGCCGATCTCGACCCGGCCAAGGCGGCGGACGCCCTGGCCAAGGCCAAGGCGGCGTATGAGGCGGCGGATCTGAACAATGCCGACGCCTATCGCGAGGTCTCCGACCAGCTGATCTCCGCACAGGCGATGGTCGACTCCATCGCCCCCGGCAAGGCGGAATAGTTAGCGAGCCAAGAGGCGGCGAATTAAAAAGGCTCTCCCGCAGGGGAGAGCCTTTTTTGTTGGTGGCTGGATGCTGGACTTCAGTGTGTCAGCATCTTGAGCCCGACGAGGAAGAGGATGATGCCCAGCAGAATCTTCAGCACCACATCCGGGGCGTAGCGCGCGCCGTAGCTGCCGATGATGATGCCCGGGACGGAGCCGACCAGCAGCGATTCCAGCAGCGTGAAATTGATGGTGCCGAGATACCAGTGCCCGAGCCCGGCGAGCAGGGTCAGCGGCACGGCATGGGCAATGTCCGACCCTACGATGCGCACGATCGGCAAGCGCGGGTAGAGGACGAGCAGGGCGATGGTGCCCAGCGCCCCGGCCCCCACGGATGACAGCGATACCAGCACGCCTAGGATGAAGCCGACCACGACGGTCAGCTTTAAGGAATTGGTCTCGCCGAATTCCGGGTAGCGACGCGCGATGAGGTGGACGATTTTATCTTTGAACAGCAGCGAAACGGCGCTGAGTAGTAGCGCCACGCCCAGCGCCGTGGTGATGGCCGTGGTGATCGCCTTGCTGTTGATGCCGAAATAGCTGATCGCCAGCAGGCTGAGGACGGTGGCAGGTACGGAGCCGGTGGCCAGACGGCGCACGATGCCCCAATCCACGGTCTTGCCGGCGCTGTGGATGGTGGTGCCGACCGTCTTGGTGGCGGCGGCGAAGAGCAAATCAGTGCCGACCGCTGTGGCGGGATGAAAGCGGAAGAAGAGTACGAGAATCGGCGTCATCAGCGAGCCGCCGCCTACACCCGTCAGCCCGACGGCCAAGCCCACGAGCAGGCCGGAGAACGCATAACCAGGCTGAACAGACATATGATCTATTATATTCATAGGCTTACCTATCACATGGGTAGCCGATGGAGCAATCTATGTACGGGTGCGCGGGTGCGCCCGGCGCCAGACATCGAGGAGCTGGGCCGTATCGACATCGGTATAGCGCTGCGTGGTGGAAAGGCTGGCATGGCCGAGCAATTCCTGGATGGCGCGAAGGTCCGCTCCGCCCGCCAGCAGATGCGTGGCGAAGGAATGGCGCAGCGCGTGCGGGGTGGCGTGCTCGGGCAGGCCGTTGAAGCGGCGGAAATCGCGCAGGGCCTTCTGGGCGACGCCCGCATTTAGCCGCCCCCCGCGTGTGCCCACGAATAATGGCTCGTCCCGTCCCGGATTCGGGTGCAATTTCAGCCACGTGGCCAGAGCCTCGCGCACCGCGGGCAGCAGCGGCACAATCCGTTGTTTATTGCCTTTGCCGGTGACGCGCAGCGGTGCGTCCATAGCCGGGAGGTCGCCCACGTTGAGAGACAGCGCCTCGTTGATGCGCAGACCGGCACCGTAGAGCAGCGTCATCAGCGCGGAATTGCGAGCTTGCAGGGCGGGGGTATCCTCAACCTCGCCGATGTCTTCGGCCACGCTGATGGCGTCCGTGGCGCTCAGGGCCTTGGGTAGCGGGCGCTTGGGGCGGGGGCGGGAGATCAGCTCCAGCGCCGTGGTCTCGACACCGTGGCGCTTTTTCAGGAAGCGGAAGAAGGTTTTGATGGCAGAGAGCTTGCGCGCGCGGGTGGCGTTGATGTCGCCCGCCTTGGCGGCCAAAGCGAGCCAGGCACGAAAGTCGGCGGCGCTTAAGGCGCGCAGGCTGCCCAGGGTGACAGCCTCGCCGGTATGCCCGGCGAGGAAGCCCAAAAACCCGCGCACATCGCGCGCATAGGTTTCCAGCGTCTTTTCAGCGGCCCGGCGCTCAGCGCCGAGCCAGGAGCAGAAATCCTCGGTGAGGCTCTCAGACAATGCTCTGCCCGGTGGCAGCCCAATCCTTCATGAAGGCGGCGAGGCCCTTGTCGGTGAGCGGGTGGTTGTAGAGCTGCTTGATCACGCCCGGCGGGATGGTGGCGACATCGGCGCCCATCTTGGCGGCCTCGATCAGGTGGATCGGGTTGCGGATGGAGGCAGCCAGAACCTCGGTCTTGATGTTCGGGTAGTTGGCGTAGATCTGCACGATGTCGGCGATCAGATCCATGCCGTTCTGGCCGATATCGTCCAGGCGGCCGATGAAGGGGGAGATGAAGGTGGCGCCGGCCTTGGCCGCCAGCAGCGCCTGGGCAGCGGAGAAGCACAGGGTCACGTTCACCATCACGCCATCCTGCGAGAGGGTGTGGCAGGCGCGCAGGCCGTCCGGCGTCAGGGGTACCTTGATCACCACGTTCTTGGCGATCTTGCGCAGCACTTTGGCCTCTTTGAGCATCTGCTTGTACTCGGTGGCGGCCACTTCGGCGCTCACCGGGCCGTCCACCACCTCGCAGATCTCGGCGATCACGTCGAGAATCTTGCGGCCGGACTTGGCGATGAGGGAGGGATTCGTGGTCACGCCATCCAACAGGCCGGTTTCGGCCAGCTCGCGGATTTCGTTGATCTCGGCGGTATCTACAAAGAATTTCATGGGTTACTTTCCGGTGGTCTGGGTTCCTGGTTAAGCATACAGCATGGAGCCCTCCGCCCAAACAACCCGTGTGAGCGTATTGCTCCCCTATAAGTTCGACACCGCCTTCACCTATGCGGCTGACGAACCGTTGGCGCCGGGCACATTAGTAAGAGTGCCGCTGGGCTCGCGCGTGGTGGTGGGGGCGGTGTGGGATGATGCGCCAGATATGGCGGTGAAGGTGAAGCCCATTGCCGGGGTGTATGCCGTCCCGCCGCTGCCGGAGACGACTCGCAAGTTCATCGACTGGGTGGCGGGCTACACCCTGGCCCGGCGCGGCGATGTGCTGGCTTTGGGGCTAAAGGAGCAACTACTCGTCGCCCCGCCCAAGCGCGCCAAGCAATTCGCGTTTGGCGGCGCTGACCCCGCTCTTCCTGGCCCGGTGCTCTCCCCGGCGCAGGAGGCGGCGGCCACGGCGCTTTGCGCCTCTGTGTGGGCGCAAAAATTCGAGGTGACGCTGCTCGACGGCGTTACCGGCTCGGGCAAGACCGAGGTGTATCTGGAAGCCGTGGCCGAGGCGTTGCGCCTGGGCCGTCAAGTGATGGTGCTGCTGCCTGAGATCGCGCTGTCCATCCAGGTTCTTGAGCGTTTCGCTGCGCGCTTCGGCACTGCCCCGGCGGTCTGGCATTCCGAGCTCACCCCGGCGCACCGGCGCGAGACCTACCGCGCCGTGGCCGAAGGGCGGGCCGATGTGGTGGTGGGGGCGCGCTCGGCGTTGTTCCTGCCGTTCCCCAAGCTTGGGCTCATCGTGGTGGATGAGGAGCATGAGACCGCCTTCAAGCAGGAGGATGGCGTGATGTATAACGCGCGGGACATGGCGGTGGTGCGCGCCAAGTTCTGTGCCTGCCCTGTGGTGTTGGTGAGTGCCACGCCAAGCCTGGAGAGTGTGGAGAACGCTGCCCAGGGGCGTTACCGTAAGCTGGACCTGCCCTCACGCCATGGCGGGGCGTCCCTGCCCAAGACCCACGCCATCGATCTGCGCCAGGCCCCGCCGGAGCGGGGGAAGTTCCTCTCGCCCCGGCTGCTGGCGGCGATGCGCGAGACGCTGGAGCGCGGCGAGCAGGCGATGTTGTTCCTTAATCGTCGGGGTTACGCGCCGCTGACGCTGTGCCGCAAATGCGGCCACCGGATTGCCTGCCCACATTGCAGCGCCTGGCTGGTGGAGCATCGCTCCCACGCCCGGCTGATCTGCCATCACTGTGGCCATACCATCCCCAAGCCGGTGCAATGCCCCTCCTGCGAGGCGGAGAATTCCTTCGTGCCGATCGGCCCCGGTGTCGAGCGCATTGCCGAGGAGGTGGCCGAAGCCTTCCCCGATACGGGAGCGCTGGTCATGGCGTCGGACATCATCGTCGGCCCGGCCCAGGCGGCGGAGGCGGCGCGGCGGATCAATGCGCGCGAGGTGGGGATCATCATTGGTACGCAGATGGTGGCCAAGGGCTGGCATTTTCCGCTGCTCACGCTGGTGGGGGTGGTGGATGCCGATCTGGGGCTGGCGGGAGGCGATCTGCGCGCAAGCGAGCATACGGTGCAGATGCTGCATCAGGTAGCGGGCCGCGCCGGGCGGGCTGGGGCGCCGGGGCAGGTGCTGCTGCAGACCTTCGCGCCCGAGCATCCGGTGATCGCCGCACTGCTCTCGGGCGATCTGCAGGAGTTCCTGGCGCAGGAGGCGGCGCAGCGTCGGCCCGGCCATTGGCCGCCTTTCGGGCGGCTGGCGGCGCTCATCATCAGCGCCACCGATGAGCGCATGGCCGATCAGGCGGCGCGCGATCTCGCCCGTGCGGCGCCGCGCGGGCAGGGGATTCAGGTGCTGGGGCCGGCACCCGCGCCCATCGCGCTGCTGCGCGGACGGTTCCGGCGGCGGCTATTGCTGAAGACAACACGAGAGATTGCCGTGCAGCCCTTGCTGCGGGACTGGCTGGCGCGGGTGGAAGTGCCGCGTGTGGTGCGAGTCGATGTGGATATCGACCCGGTGTCTTTCATGTAATCAGTCGTTCGCCGGATAGGCGGCCATGAGCCGCTTCTGGTGCCACCACAAAGCCGCCAGCTTGAGCAGCCCTACCGGCTTCAGCCCCAAGCGGCGGCGGATTTCCGCGCCGATCTGGAACGACTCGCCGTAGTGGAAGAACTGCGTGGTGTAGGCGCGGCCCAGCGTCATCGCCGGGTCCCAGATATTGGTGGCCTCGGAGCCGGAGCCGTTGAACTCGATGATCTTGAAATCCCGCCCGTCGCGCAGGGCGTCCAGCGTGTCGTAGCGCAGGTCGATGCGGGAGAAATACACATCCGGCATGTCGTGCATGATCTCGTCAATGCGCGCGGTGAGGGCGGGGGTGACGATGTCCAGTCCGTCCTTGAAAGTGGAGCCGCGGCAGTGATTGCCGACGAACACCAGCCGAACGCGCTCGCCCGGGGCGGGGATGGTGTTGGCCTTGGCGCCGATCTTGCTCAGCAGCAGGGCGGAAACGGCATTGAGCCTTGTATCGGCGGCTATCAGCTCGCGCACGCTGCGCTTGCCGTCGCCGGTCACGATGGGGGCGTATTTCAGCGTCACCGATGTGATGCGCCCCTGTGCTTCGCCTGGACGGCGGATATAGAAAATTCCGGCCTCGCCCTCATAGGGGATGAGCGCCTGCAATTGCAGCGCCGTGGCGCGGGGGAAGGCGGCCAGATAGTCGGCCAGCTCGGCATCGTTATGCACCACCCGCACGCCGACGCCGTTGCAGCTCATATCCGGCTTGGCCACCACGGGGTAGCTCAGGCCGGTCTCGGCCATGGCGTTGCGGGCCAGGGCAAGGTCGTTGCCACCACGATGGCCGGAGGTGGTCAGGCCTACGAAATTGGCGATCCATTGCCGGGCTTCGGGACCGGCGAGGTTGAGAATCTCGTTCTTGGACTCGCCGCAGATACCCCCCGCCGCGATGCGGGGATTGGCGAGGGAAGGGAGGGTGACGCTGCCATAGCGAAGCGACTTGAGCACCCAGTACACCACCACCGGCGCGTAAAACAGCCAGCCCGGCCAGAACTCGAAGAATGAAACCGGAGACTTGCCTTTGCCGCGCCCCGGTGCGCCCAGCGCCCCGGCGAAAGATGCGTCGCTCATGGCGTGTCCCTTCTTTTTATATAGTAGAGCCGCGTGGCAAGCCGCCCGACCGTGATGATGATCAACAAAAATACAGCAAGACCGGCCCAGCGCCAAAGCCCCAGGTAGTGCATCATCAGCACACCCAGATGCAGGCTGACGAAGAAGAGCCCGGAGGTCCAGATCAGCGTGGCGGCGATGGCGGCCAGGGCGAACTGCACCAGCGGCGCGTGCAGGAAGCCGAGTGTGGTGTAGGTGGGCAGGCGCAGCCCGGGAACAAAACGGCTCACCATGACCAAGGGGAACACGCGCTGCTTCACCCAGCGCTGGCCGAGGTCGCGCCGCTGCGCCGGCACCAGCCGCTTTGCCCATTCATGCTTGCCGGAGAGCCAGCCCAGCCCGTACAGCCCGAGGTCGCCCAGCACGATGCCAGCGTAAAGCGAACCAAGCGCCAGCGGCAGGGAAAGCGCGCCGCTGGCCACCTGCATGGCGGCCAGCAGAGTCGCGGCGTCCTCCAGGATGAAGGTGCCGGCAATGACCGCCGAGGCCTGCAACAACTTGTTGCCGCCCGCTGCCGCGAGCAACCCGGCTAAGCTGATAAGTGTCATGCGGCGTCACATAGAGCCAGATCGGCTCCAGGCCAAATCCGGACGGGGTTAAGTTCCGTCGGCGTTGGTCAGCATGGCCAGATGATCGGCGCTGGGCGGAATGACCTTGCAGGAATTGCCCCGCGCGGCCATGGCGCTGCAAGTGGCGCGGGCGCCATTGGAGGTCAGCCCGGCGAGCTGGGCGCTCCACATGGTATGGCCCTTGGTCTCCACCTTGGCGATGCGCGGGATGCCCTCGCCCCGCAGGTGATGCGCGGTGAGCGCCGCCGTGCGCGCCTTGGCCATGCGGCTATATACGCCAAGCTGCGCCACCCAGCCGCTGGCCGGTGTGGCATGGGAGCGGTTGGCGGAGGGGATGGGGGCCGCGGTGCGCGGATGAGTGTTCGAGGCCATCTGCAACGTGCCGCCCTGCGGCATCACCGGCTTGGCAGCCGAGGCCACGGTGGTGGTCGTGGGGGCGCGGCCGCCGAAGCCGCTGTCGAGCAGGGCGCGCATCTGGGTGTAGGTGGCACCCCAGCTCGGCTCGTGCAGCACCACGCCGATCAGCACATGGCCGTTGCGTTGGGCGCTGGTGATGAGGTTGTGGCGGGCGAGGTCGGTATAGCCGGTCTTCATCCCGGTGGCGCCGGGATAGGTCTTCAGCATCTGGTTGTTGCTGAACACGGTGCGGCCACGGAAATTGAAGCTCTGCACCTCGAAGAACTGCTGGTCCTCGGGGAAGTTCTGCACGATGTCCCGCGCCAGCAGCGAGAGGTCCCGCGCGGTGGTCACCTGGTTGGGGTTGGGCAGGCCGGAGGCGTTGGCGAAATTCGTCTGCGCCATGCCGAGCTGCTTGGCGCGCTGGGTCATCATCTGCGCGCAACGATACTCGGAGCCGCCGCCGAGATACTCGCCGAGGGCGGTGGCGGCGTCGTTGGCGGACATGGTGGTCATCGCCAGGATGGCGTCCCGCGCGGCGATGGTGGAGCCGGGCACCAGGCCGAGCTTGACCGGCTGAACCGAGGTGGCGTGGGCGGAGACGGGGATCTGCGTGTCCAGCGTCATCTGCCCGCTGCGCAGCGCCTGGAAGGCGAGGTCCAGCGTCATCAGTTTGGTCAGGCTGGCGGGGTAGCGCGGCGTGTCCGCGCCGCTGGCGCCGAGCACCTGGCCGGATTGCGCGTCGACAAGGATGGTGCTGACACCCGGCGCGGTCGGGCCGTAGCCGGTATCATCGGCGGTGGGCTGCACCTGCGGCGCCGGCTGCGCGACATGATGCGCCGTATGGTGATGCTGCTTCGCGGTGGCTGGCGCCGCGGTAAACGCGGCCGCGCACAACCAAGCTGCCATGACTCCGGTGTTTGTCCGCCAGCTTCGCATGATCGCCCTTAACCCCGTCATTGCAAAATCATACCGCAGTTTAATCGCCACGCTGCCGGACTGTCCAGCGCAAAACCATAAAATCTTTTCCAAGAACATAGGGTTAAGTTGGGTTTTTGAGGCACCTGGGGTATCGGCCCGAACAAGGTGGGGCAGGGGGTGAAAATGACGGACTCATGACGATTTTGTGCGGCGCACAAAATCGTTGACGAAAGGAATTTATCATTCTACAAAACGCATGCTGCATTGCGGTATGCGCCGTTTTGCTCGCCTGGTTGGGGCCGTGCAGTTTCGTTCTTAATTGCTTGCGGGAGAAAATTGTTAAAATGAGCGCCACGAAAGCCAAAGCCTCCACCGCCGCCGCCGACACCGCGGCCGCCACCATCGAATCCGCGACCGAAGCCTCCGTGAAGGGCTTCGAGAAGTCCCTTTCCGCCGTGCGTGAAGGCATCGAGAAAGCCACGAAGGGTCTGGAGTCCTCCCAGGCCAAGCTGAAGGAAGGCGTTGAGAAAGCCGTGAAGACCTCTGAAGAAATGCTGGCGTTCAGCCAGGGCAACCTGGAAGCCTTCGTGAAGGCCACCCAGATCTACGCCACCGGCTTCCAGGACCTGTCCAAGCACCTGGCCGCCACCTCCAAGGAATCCATTGAGGAATCCGTCGCGTTCGGCAAGTCGCTGATCGGCGTGAAGTCCGTGAAGGAAGCCGTGGATCTGCAGACCAGCTACACCAAGGCCAGCATCGAGAAGGCCGTTGCCGAGTCCAACAAGCTCGCCGACGCCGCCGTGAAGCTGACCGAGCAGGCCATTGCCCCGCTGACCGCCCGCGTGACCCTCGCGGTCGAGACCTTCGGGAAGACCCGCTAATCCGGTTTGCTCCCGCTTTCCCGGCGCGTGTCATGCGCGTCGGGATTGGGAGCTAACCTACCGATACGGCGCGCGCTTTAGGCGTGTGCGCAAAAAGGCCGGCCACCCAAGGTGTCCGGCCTTTTTGCTGTCGTGGAGTGTTGTTCTTCCCCAGGCTTGGTTACTGGATATTTACCGGTGCCGTGCCCATGTTTTTTGCAGTTGAGAGAAATTCTCTCTTTCATAGGCGGCCGTGCTTTCGATATGCTCCCCATATGGCGGCGTGAAACCCGCCCGGCTGAAGAGGAGGCGGGACCATGGTGTCGCCCAGGGTGTTTGAAGAATGAGCGAGAACGACAAGCGTAAAGGTGGCGACGGGACGAATGCCGGCGTGGTCGTGAAGCCGCGGCCCAAGACCCGTAAGCCAACCATGTACAAGGTTCTCATGCTGAACGACGACTACACGCCGATGGAGTTTGTCGTGCACGTTCTGGAGCGTTTCTTCCAGAAATCCCGCGACCAGGCGACGCAGATCATGCTGCATGTGCATCGGCGCGGCGTGGGGGTGTGTGGCGTTTATACTTATGAGGTGGCTGAGACCAAGGTGACGCAAGTGATGGATCTGGCCCGCCAGAACCAGCATCCCCTGCAATGCACGATTGAGAAAGAATGAGGCTGTATTTCGTATCAGCGTCACTATCTACGAATATGCGCAGCCACAGTGGCGGCGCAGCCGAGATGCCAGCCCGGCAGGCAGGTAGAATGTCCGGAATCAAGCGCGCTGGTTTCCAGCGCAAAGGAAGTTAGTCCATGCTGTCTCGCAACCTAGAACAGACCCTGCACCGCGCGCTTTCCCTGGCGGCCGAGCGCAAGCATGAATACGCGACACTGGAGCATCTGCTGCTCGGGCTTGTGGATGATGCCGACGCGGTGACTGTGCTGCGCGCTTGTGGCGTGGACATCGAGAAGATCAAGAAGGATCTGACCGAGTTCCTCGACAAAGACCTTGCGGGCTTGGCTACCGACCGCGCGGGCGACCCCAAGCCCACCGCCGGGTTCCAGCGCGTGGTGCAGCGCGCGGCCATCCATGTGCAGTCCTCCGGGCGCGAGGAGGTGACCGGCGCGAACGTGCTTGTCGCCCTGTTCTCGGAGCGCGAGAGCCATGCCGTGTATTTCCTGCAATTGCAGGACATGACGCGGCTGGATGCGGTGAATTTCATCTCGCACGGCATCGCCAAGAGCCCCGGCAAGTCCGCGCCGCGCCCCCCCACCGGGGCCGACCAGAACGCCGAGCCGGAGCGCGAGGAGAAGGCCAGCGCCAAGCGCGGCCAGGATGCGCTCTCCACCTACTGCATCAACCTGAACAAGAAGGCGCGGGACGGGAAGATCGACCCGCTGATCGGGCGTGAGCACGAGATCGAGCGCACGATCCAGATCCTCTGCCGCCGCACCAAGAACAACCCGCTTTATGTGGGCGATCCGGGCGTGGGCAAGACCGCCATCGCGGAAGGCTTGGCCAAGCGCATCATCGATGGCGACGTGCCCGAGGTGTTGCTCAACGCCACCATCTATGCGTTGGACATGGGCGCGCTGCTCGCCGGCACCCGCTATCGCGGCGATTTCGAGGAGCGGCTGAAGGCGGTCGTGACAGAGATGGAGAACTCGCCCGGCGCGGTGCTGTTCATCGATGAGATTCACACCGTGATCGGCGCTGGGGCGACCTCAGGCGGGGCGATGGATGCCTCCAACCTGCTCAAGCCCGCTCTGGCCCAAGGCTCGCTGCGCTGCATTGGCTCCACCACCTACAAGGAGTTCCGCAACTACTTCGAGAAGGACCGCGCCCTGGTCCGGCGCTTCCAGAAGATCGACGTGAACGAGCCGTCGGTCGAGGATACGGTGCGGATCCTGAGGGGGCTGAAGGGCGCCTACGAGAAGCACCACAAGGTCCGCTATACCGAGGAGGCGATCCGCGCTGCGGTGGAGCTGGCGGCGAAGTACATCAACGACCGCAAGTTGCCGGACAAGGCGATCGACGTGATCGACGAGGCTGGGGCCGCGCGCATGCTGCTGCCCGAGAGCAAGCGCCGCAAGACGGTGACGCTGAAGGACATCGAGGACATGGTCTCCAAGATCGCGCGTATTCCGCCCAAATCGGTCTCCAGCGACGACAAGGAAGTGCTGCGCAATCTGGAGCGTGACCTGAAGGCGATGGTGTTCGGGCAGAATGCCGCCATCGAGGCACTTTCGGCGGCGATGAAGCTCTCCCGCGCCGGTCTGCGTGACCCGGAGAAGCCGATTGGCAACTATCTGTTCTCCGGCCCCACCGGCGTCGGCAAGACCGAGGTCGCCCGCCAACTCGCCACCACGCTTGGCATCGAGCTGATGCGGTTCGATATGTCCGAGTACATGGAGCGGCACTCGGTCTCGCGGCTCATCGGCGCGCCGCCGGGCTATGTCGGGTTCGACCAGGGCGGCATGCTCACCGATGCCATCGACCAGCACCCGCATTGCGTGCTGCTGCTCGACGAGATCGAGAAGGCGCACCCGGATCTGTTCAATATCCTGTTGCAGATCATGGATCACGGGAAGCTGACCGACCATAACGGCAAGAAGATCGACTTCCGCAACGTCATCCTGATCATGACGACGAATGCGGGCGCGGCGGATATGCAGAAGCCCGCCATCGGCTTCGGCCGCACGGTGCGCACCGGCGAGGATGAGGACGCGGTGAAGCGCCTATTCACGCCGGAATTCCGCAACCGCCTGGATGCGATCATCCCCTTCGCGCCGCTGACGCCGGAAATCGTCGGCCGCGTGGTGGAGAAGTTCGTGATGCAGCTGGAGGCGCAGCTCGCGGATCGCAACGTGACCATCGAGCTGTCCTCGGCGGCGAAGGAGTTCCTTGCCGAGCGCGGCTACGAGCCGCTCTATGGCGCGCGGCCGCTGGGCCGGGTGATCCAGGAGTTGATCAAGAAGCCGCTGGCGGAGGAACTGCTCTTCGGCAAGCTGGTGAAGGGTGGTGCGGTGAAGGTGACGGTGAAGGACGGCAAGCTGGCCTTCGACGTGACGGAAGCCGTGCCCCCCGCTCTGCCCAAGCCCGAGGCCGACGGCGACGACGAGAAGACGCCGGAAGAAGTTCACTGAAATTGAAAACGGCGCCTTCGGGCGCCGTTTTTGTGTGAGCGGTATTTAAGGGTGGTTTGCTCTCGAAGGGGGCTTGTCCTAGGAACTCATCATGTTGATCCGCCCTGCTCGTCCCGAGGACAAAACTGCAATCTGGTCAATCCTCGGTCCTACGATCCGGGCTGGCGCAACCTATGCGCTCGACCGGAGCATGGGCGAAGCGGAGGCGCTGGCATATTGGCTGGGGGCGGATAAAGAGACTTTCGTGGCCGAGGAGGATGGTGTGATCCTTGGCACCTATTACATACGCCCGAATCAGGCTGGCGGCGGCGCTCATGTGTGCAATTGCGGGTACATGACAAGCGCCTCGGCCACCGGGCGGGGCGTTGCCCGGCGAATGTATGAACACTCGCTGGCGCATGCGAGATTACGCGGCTACCGCGCCATGCAGTTCAACTTCGTCGTCAGCACCAACGACCGGGCCGTGCGGCTGTGGCAGTCCTTGGGGTTTGATGTCGTTGGGCGGCTTCCGCTGGCCTTCAAGCACCCGGAACAGGGCTATGTGGATGCGTTCGTCATGTTCCGGGTGATTTAGTCAGGCTTTGCGCAGAAATTCCTGCTTCAGCATGATGCCGCCATGCTCCACCGCATGGTCGCCGCTGCCGGTGATGCGGATTCCCTTGAGCTTGGTGCCAACCTTCAGCGTGGTGGAGGAGCCCTTCACCTTGAGGTCCTTGATCAGCACCACCGTGTCGCCATCGGCTAGGACGTTGCCATTGGAATCGCGCACCACTTCGGTCGCTTCGGCAAGTTCGGCGGGCCATTCATAGCCACAGGTGTCGCAGACATAATTCGCACCCTGGAGATGCACCTCTTCCAGGGAGCATTGCGGGCAGGCGGGATGGGTTGTGCTCATGCGCAAGGGCATAGCGCGGAGCACCAGCCAGGCACAACTGGCCCCTGGTAAAGCGGCGGAAACTTATTATCTCAGTGTCACGTCCAACCTTTAGGCAAATAATAGGGGGATGAGGAAATGACCATGCAAAAATTGGAGAGAGCGCTCTGGCGTCCGTATCTGGATGAGCTGTCCAAAAAGCTCTCGGGTGAGGAAGGCGAGGTGCGGGTTTCGGGGTTGAAGCTTGGCAGCCAGGTCGAGGCGGAATGGTTGCCGCTTAGAGGTGTCATCTACGACCACAAGGATGACATCCTGGTGATTTCGCTCGAAGGGCTGGAGCATATCATCCATAACCCGAAATCTGTGCATGTCGAGGGAGCGAATGGCATGCTGACCAGCCTGGAGGCCGTCGGCGCCGACGGGGTGAAATGCCTGCTCCAGCTGCGCAAGCCGCTGGCCTTGCCCGCCCCGGCGGAATTCGATGTGGTTGACGAAGCCGGGGACGAGACATTCCCCGCGAGCGACCCGCCGCCCTGGACCGGCACCTGACCTTCTGACCCCGCCTAGCCGGCTGGCCCCGGGCTGATTACAGTCCGGGGCATGGTGGACTTTACCCCTTGCCCGTGCGGTTCCGGTTTGCGGCGTGTGCGCTGTTGTGCACTGGATTTTGCCACGCTCTCCCCACCCGAGGCGACTAACGCGCTGGCGCCGATGCTGGCCCAGGCCGAGACCGCGCTGAATGCCGGGAATATGGCGATGGCGGAGGTTTACGCCCGGCATCTGCTGGAGTTGGCGCCAGGGCGGGAGGACGCACTGCTGTTCCACTACCGGCTATGCCAGCAGCAGGGGCGAGTGGCGGCGGCCGAGGCGCTGATCCGCCGTGTGGTGGCGCTGAACCCGAATAATTTCTGGGCGACCAACGAGCTGACATTGCTGCTCATTAACAAGGGCGCGTTGGCCGAGGCGGAGATCCACGCCCGCAACGCTATCCGCATCGCGCCGCAAAACGCCCAGGCGCATAACCTGATGGGCCTCGTGCTCACCGAGGGGAACCGCCCGCTGATCGGGGAGTATCATTACCGCAAGGTGCTGGAGCTGGCTGAGGGCGAGGAGCCGATCACCCTGGCCAACTTGGCCTGGAACCTGAAAAACCAGGGGCGGATCGAGGAAGCCCGTGCTTTGTATGAGCATTCCATGGCGCTGAAGCCGGGGGTGCTGCAGACCGTGCTGGGCTACGCCAAGATGGAGGAGGCCGACCGCAAGTTCGGCCGCGCGCTGGAACTGCTGGACGAGGCAGAGAGGCTGCTGCCGGGCAATCCTTCCGTGCAACTCACCCGCGCCACGGTGCTGGCCCGGCTCAAGCGTACCGAGGAGGCCTTGGCCATCCTGCACGAGCCGGAAGACGGGCGTTTGCGGCTGGGGCCGTCGGAAATGTCGGAGAAGGGGCGGCTGCTCGACCAGCTTGGGCGGTATGACGAAGCCTTCGCCTGTTTTGCCGCGGGCAAGCAGCGCGCGCTGGACATGGGGGGGCGCACCTACATGGCCGATGCGGCGGTGGATCTGGCGGCACGGCTGAAGGGCTTCTTCACCGAGCGGAGAATGAAGACACTCCCGGTGGCGGAACTTCGCCCGGGCATGCCCCAGCCGGTGTTCATCGTCGGTTTTCCGCGCTCGGGCACCACGCTCATCGAGCAGACGCTGACAGTGCATCCGCGCATCGCGGCGGGCGACGAGCTGCCCTACCTCAACGACATCACCCAGATCATGCCTCGCCTGCTGGCGAGCCCGCTCACCTACCCCGAGGCGCTGGCCGAGCTATGGATGGGCGACCAGCGCGACGGGCTGAACGAGCTGCGCGACTATTACCTGAACCGCGCGGCCAAGAGTGGCATCTTCAAGCCCGGCGCGGATTTCTTCACCGACAAGATGCCGCTGAACGAGACTAATCTCGGGCTGATCGCGCTGCTGTTTCCGCAATCGCCGGTCATCCATGTCATCCGCCACCCGCTGGACGTGCTGCTCTCGGTCTATTCCAACCATCTCACCCATGGCTTCTGCTGCGCGGCGCAGATGGAAAGCATCGCCAGGCACTATAATCTGGTGGCGGACCTCGTCGCGCATTACCGGCGGAACGTGAATATGCGCTATTTGCCGGTGCGCTATGAGGACATGGTGGTGGACCAGGAGGCCAATGTGCGGAAGATCCTCGATTTCATCGGTGTGGCGTTCGACCCGCGCTGCCTGAACTTCGAGCAGAACACGCGCTATGCCCGCACCGCCTCCTACGCGCAGGTGACGGAGAAGCTCTACGGCCGCTCGCGCTACCGCTACCGGCCTTATTTGAAGCATCTGGCCCCCGTGCTGGAGAGCTTGCAGCCGGTGATCGAGCAGCTGGGGTATGTGATCGAGGATTAAGAAGGAGCCACCATGTTCAAGCAACCATTCACCATCGCCGTACTGCTCAGCTTCGCGGGCGCCATACCGTTCCTGATGCTGGGCGCCGTTGTGCTGCTGGACCCGGTGGCGGCGAAAACCGCCATCGAGGTGCTGATCTCTTACGGCGCCGTCATCCTGTCCTTTCTCGGTGCGGTGCACTGGGGTTTCGCCCTGCGCGACACGGCGCACCCGGTGAATGGCACGCCGCTGCCGCCCGCCGTGCTGGGGGCGGAGCGGCAGTTGCTTATCTTCGGCATTGTCCCTGCGCTGATCGGCTGGGTGGCGCTCTCGTTGATGCTGCATTTCAATGCCCCCGCCTTGGCTTTGTTCCTGCTGCTGGCCGGGTTTCTCATCACCGTCGTGGTGGAGACGATCGGGCGCGGGCGCGGCGTGGTCGCGGTCAATTACCTCGCGCTGCGCTGGGGCGTTTCTATCGTGGTGTTGGCCACGCTGTTCGTAGTGCTGCTGGCGGTGCTCACCGGCATGCGCACAGGCTAGGCGTTTACGAGTCGTTCACCACGGCGCGGTTACGATGCTCCCCAGCAACAAAAATGGGGATACGCCAATGCGCTTGTTTTCGCGCGCAGAGCCGCCGCGCCAGCAAACCGCCCGCGAGGAGATCGCGGATTTCATCTTCAACAACGCGCCGGATGCCTATTTTGTCCTGCGCGATGGCCGGGTGATCGACTGCAACCCTGCGATGGAAACACTGCTCGGCTGCCGCAGGGAGCAGTTGCTCGGCATGACGCCGGACCGCTTCTCGCCCGAGCGCCAGCCGGATGGCGAACTGTCCTCCGAGGGGGCGATGCGTAAGCTCGCCGAACTGTCCGGCAAGAAAGGCGCCATAAGATTCGACTGGATGCACCAGCGCCATGACAGCTCGCCGCTGCCCGTTACCGTCACGCTGATGTTCGCCACCATTCAGGGGCAGCCGGCCATGGTCTCCATCTGGCAGGACCGGCGGGCGCTGGTGGCGGCGCAGGCGCGGCAGGAGAAGATGGCCGCCGAACAGCACCGCGTGATGGGCGCCTTTACCCAGGGCTTCGCAAGGCTGGCGAAGGGCGATCTGACCGTGCGCTTCGAGACCGCTTTTGCCAGCGAGTACGAGGCGCTGCGTGCGGATTTCAACACCACCATCGATGCGTTCCGGCAATCCATGCAGGGCATCGCCGCCCATGCAAGCGGGGTGAGCGCCGCCGCGTCGGAAATGACGGCGGCGTCGGATGATCTCTCCCGCCGCACCGAGCAGCAGGCGGCGACACTGGAGCAGACGGCGGCGGCGCTGGGCGAGATTACCTCCGCCGTGCGTGCCAGCAGCGAGGGGGCGAACCAGGCGCATGAGCTGGTGCGCATGGCGCGGGAGGATGCGGAGCGCTCGGGCGCCGTGGTGAGGGACGCCGTGGCGGCGATGAGCGGAATCGAGGCGTCTTCAGGCCAGATTTCCAACATTATCGGCGTGATCGACGAGATCGCCTTCCAGACCAACCTGCTGGCGCTGAACGCCGGGGTGGAGGCCGCGCGCGCGGGCGATGCCGGGCGCGGCTTCGCAGTGGTGGCGACCGAGGTGCGCGCCCTGGCGCAGCGTTCCGCCGATGCCGCGAAGGAGATCAAGGGGCTTATCTCCACATCCGGCGCGCAGGTGGAAGCCGGTGTGCGGCTGGTGGGCGAGACCGGGCGGGCGCTCGCGCGCATTGTCGGGCAGGTGGAGCAGCTCAACGAACTGGCGAGGCGCATTGCCAAATCCGCTGGCGAGCAGGCGGCTGGCCTGGGCGAGGTGAACGAGGCGGTGAACCAGATGGACCGCGTGACCCAGCAGAACGCCGCGATGGTGGAGGAAAGCACCGCCGCCAGCCACGGTTTGGCAGCCGAAGCGCGGGAGCTGGCGAAGCTCGTCGGGCGGTTCCAGATTGGCGAGGGATTGCCGGCTATTGTCCCGCCGTCTGTGCGTAAGGCGTCACCGGCAATGCCGAAGCCCCGCGCTAACGCCGTGCCGCGCAGAGTGCTGGCGGCGGGGCTTGTCTGAATGGGGCTAGGCGGTCTTTTCGGCAAGTTGCGCGGTAAACCCGGCATCCTCGATGGCCGCGGCAAAAGCTGCCGTGCTGCCCGTGCCGCGTACCGTTACGCGCTTGGCGGGCAGATCGGCGCTGATCTCGGCCTTGGCATCCACCTGCTGCACCGCCGCGGTGATCGAGCGGACGCAGGATTGGCAATCCATATCGGGTATGTTGAAGGTCAGAGTGGTCTGGCTCATTTCAGGTCTCCTATCGGTTCCAGATAAGGGGCTTCGGCATATCAGGGCCAAGCGCATTGACCTTATGCCGGGAGGCTGCCCATATCCTGGGGCATGGAACAGACCATGCCTACCCCCCACCGGATTGAGCTTGCCATTGGCGGGATGACCTGCGCGAGCTGCGTCGCCCGAGTGGAAAAAGTGCTGCGCCGTGTGCCGGGGGTGAGGGAAGCGTCGGTAAATCTGGCTACCGAGATGGCGCAGGTGCAGGCCGGGCCGGAGGTGGCGGTGCAGACGCTCATCGCGGCGGTGCAGCGCGCCGGTTATACTGCCACGCCGCTGGAAGCCGCCAAACCCTATGACGAGCGGCGTGAAAAAGCCGAGCTGATCGCGGCGTTCATCCTCTCCGCCCCCGTGGTGGCGGGCATGGTGCTGCGCGTGCCGGATGTGGCGGCGCTGGTGTTGGCCAGTATCGTGCAGGTTTGGCTTGGCGCGCGCTTCTACCGTGCCGGGTTTGCGGCTTTGCGCGCGGGTTCGGGCAATATGGATTTGCTGGTGGCGCTCGGCACCTCGGCGGCCTGGGGGCTCTCGGTGTGGGACTATTTCACCGCCGGGCCGCTTTATTTCGAGTCCTCGGTGGCCATCATCACGCTAGTGAGGCTCGGTAAATACATGGAAGGCCGGGTGAAGCGCGACGCCGCCCGCGCCATCACCGCGCTGCATAAGCTGCGGCCGGAGGTGGCGCACCGGGTGGATGGCACGGATGCAGCCGTGGTGGCTCTGGTGCCGGGCGACGAGATCGAGCTGCGCCCCGGTGAGCGCGTGCCGGTGGATGGCATCGTGACGGAGGGCACCGGCAGCCTGGATGAGAGCCCGGTGACCGGCGAGGCTTTGCCGGTAACGCGCGGGCCGGGGGCGAAGCTGCTGGCAGGCACGTTGAACCTGAACGCGGTGTTGCGGCTGCGAGTGACCTCGGCGGCGGGGGAGAGCTTCCTCGACCGCATGGCGCGGATGATCGAGGACGCGCAGGCCACCAAGCCGCGCGTGCAGAAGTTGGCGGATCAGGTGGCGGCGGTCTTTGTGCCCGTGGTGGTGGGGCTGGCGCTGCTCACCCTGCTGGCTTGGCTGGCGCATGGGGAGGCTTATCCGCAGGCCATCATCAACGCGGTCTCGGTGTTGGTCATCGCCTGTCCCTGCGCCATGGGCCTCGCCACCCCGGCGGCGATTCTGGCGGGTACGGGGGCGGCGGCGAAGCAGGGCATCTTGTTCCGCACCGCCGACGCGCTGGAGCAGGCCGCGCATATCGACACGCTGGTGTTCGATAAGACCGGCACGCTCACCACCGGCCAGCCGCGTCTGCAAAGCGTGGAGCTGGTGGGTAGCCTGTCCGAGGCGCAAATCCGCGAGATCGCGGCCGCGCTGGCGGCGCGGGACACGCACCCCCTGAGCGCCGCGCTGCGCCAGCCGGATGTGCAACCAGCGGAGAATTTCGCTGCCCTGCCGGGCAAGGGCGTGCGCGGCGAGGTGGCGGGCAAGGCCTATGTGCTGGGCTCCACGGCCCTGGTGCCCGATGCGCCCGCCGCCACCGATGCCGCCACATGGTCCTGGCTGGCGGAGGAGGACGGTGTGGTGCTCGCTGGTTTCGCCTTTACCGACACGCTGCGCCCCGGCGCGCGCGAGGCCGTGGAGCGCCTGCGCGAGATGGGGGTGCGGGTGCTGCTACTCACCGGCGACCGGCGCGCGGCGGCCGAGGCGTTGGGGCTGGATGTGGAGATCATCGCCCAGGCCGACCCGGCGATGAAGCTGAAGGTGATCCAGGATCTGCGCGCCGCCGGGCAGCGCCCCGCCATGTTAGGGGATGGCATTAACGACGCCGCCGCCTTGGCCGCCGCCAGCGTGGGCATGGCCATGGGCTCGGGCGCGGATGTTGCCATCGAGGCGGCGGATATCTCGCTCCTGCGCCCGGCGCCTGAGCTGGCGCCCGAGGCCATCGGGCTGGCGCGCAAGACCTGGGTGGTGCTGGTGCAGGGGCTGTTCTGGGCGCTGATCTATAACGCGCTTGGTATCCCCGCCGCGGCTTTCGGCCTGCTCAGTCCGGCGTTGGCGGGCGGGGCGATGGCCGCGTCCTCTCTCTGCGTACTTGGCAACGCCCTGCGCCTGCGGCATTGGAAACGCTGATGAAACATGTCACACCCACGGCAATAGCGGAGGCACGGGGGCGTTTATCCCGCGCTAATTCTTGACTTCTCGGTTCAAACTGCCGATACGGGGCGCATTGCAGCTGGCGCGGCGTGCGCTAGGCGTGTTTTCACGCGCGGCAACTCAAACCGAACGGGTCCAATTTTTGTCTGACAACACGGTAGCCGATCAAGCCGAACCCCCGGCGCAGGACGAAACCACGAATACACACGCCGCCGAAGCCCCGGCGCAGGAGGCCGCGCCCGAGCCGCAGCCCGAACAGGAAGTGGCACCGCAGGAGCCGGAAGCGGAGCAGGACGGCTTCGCCGCGCTCGGCCTCTCCGAGCCCATTCTCAAGGCCCTGCACGAAAAGGGCTATCTGAACCCGACGCCGATCCAAGCGCAGGCCATTCCCGTGGTGCTCATGGGTCAGGACGTGCTGGGCTGTGCCCAGACTGGCACCGGCAAGACGGCCGGCTTCACCCTGCCGATGCTGGATATCCTCTCCGGCTCCCGCGCCCGCGCGCGCATGCCGCGCTCGCTCATCCTGGAGCCGACGCGTGAGCTGGCCCTGCAGGTGGCGGAAAACTTCGTCCAATACGGCAAGTACCTCAAGCTGAACCATGCGCTGCTCATCGGCGGCGAGAGCATGTCCGATCAGAAGGAAGTGCTCTCCAAGGGCGTGGACGTGCTGATCGCCACGCCGGGCCGCCTGATCGACCTGTTCGAGCGCGGAGGGCTGCTGCTCACCGATGTGCGCGTGCTGGTGATCGACGAAGCCGACCGCATGCTGGACATGGGCTTTATCCCCGACATTGAGCGCATCGTCTCGATGCTGCCCGCCAACCGGCAGACGCTGTTCTTCTCCGCCACCATGGCGCCGGAAATCCGCCGTCTGGCCGACGCCTTCCTCACCGCGCCGAAGGAGATCACCGTCTCCAAGCCGGCGACCGTGGCGACCACCATCACCTCCGGCCTCGTGCTGGTGAACGAGCACGACAAGCGCGAGGCGCTGCGCCGCCTTATCCGCTCGGATGACGTGCAGAACGCCATCATCTTCTGCAACCGCAAGCGCGATGTGGATATCCTGCTGAAATCCCTGCTCAAGCACGGCTTTGCCGCCGGGGCGCTGCATGGCGATCTGCCGCAGAGCGTGCGCTTCGCCACGCTGGAGAAGTTCAAGGCGGGCGAGCTGAAGCTGCTGGCCTGCTCGGATGTCGCGGCGCGCGGCATCGATATCGGCGGTCTGTCCCATGTATTTAACTTCGACGTGCCGCATCACGCCGAGGATTACGTGCACCGCATCGGCCGCACCGGCCGCGCCGGGCGCGAGGGCCATGCCTACACCATCGCCACGCCGGATGACCGTCTGGCCGTGGAGGCGGTGGAGAAGCTGACCGGCGCGCCGATTCCGCGCATCGAGATTCCGGGGCTGGATGTTGTGGAGTGGGCCGAGGGCGATGGCCGCAAGCGTGGCCGTGGCGGACGTGTTGTTCGCGGTGGCGACAAGAAGGGCGTCAAGGAGAAACCCGCCGCCCGCGAGGCGAAGCCCCAGCCCGAACGCGCGCCCAAGCCTGAGGCTCCGCGTGAGCGTGAGGCAGCCCGTGAACGTGAGGCACCGCGTGAGCGTGACCGTGAGCGCCCCCGCCGGGAGCGCGAGCGTGACCGCGAGCCGCGTTACGACAGGGATCTGGGCGCCCCGGTGCTCGGCTTCGGCGAGACCGTTCCCGCCTTCATGCTCATCCGCCGCCGTGGCGCCACCCCGGTGGTGGAGGATGTGAACGAAGAAGAGGCGCCGGACGTGATCCCCGAGGAGAACGGCGGCAACGCCGAATCCTGAGCTGATCATGGCGCATTGCCAGCATTTTGGCGTCTGCGGTGGCTGTGCCGTCGCGGACCGCCACGCTATCGACAAATCCGCGCTGCTGGAAGGTGCCCTGGCCCGCGCCGGGTATCTGGATGCGCCCGTATCCCCGCTGGTGGAGGTGCCGCCCGGCACGCGCCGCCGCGTGGACCTCGCCGCCACGCGCAAGGGGGTGGACATCTCGCTTGGCCTGCACAAGGCGCGCGGGGCGGAGGTGGTGGACATGCGCGAATGCGCGCTGCTGCGCCCCGAAATTGTTCCCCTGCTGCCGCCACTGCGCGAGTTGCTGCGCAGCCTGCTGGCGTTCCGCCGGGCGGGCTCGGTGGTTATCAACTGGCTCGAGAACGGGCCGGACATCCTGCTCCGCTTGGACGCCGAATTCCAGCTCCCCGACCGCAAGCGCATCATCGACTTCGCCAAGACGCATGACGTGCCGCGCATCGCCATTGCCACCGGCAATGCGGACCCGGAGCCCGCGATTATCCTGCGTAACCCGGTGATCCGGTTTGCCGGTGTGGCCGTTACCCCGCCGCCGGGCGGGTTCTTGCAGGCCAGCCCCGAGGGCGAGGCCGCGATTGTGGCCGCCATGCTCGCCGGGCTGCCGAAGCTCACCGCTAAATCGCGCATCGTGGAGCTGTTCGCGGGTTGTGGCACGCTCACCTTTCCGCTGGCGCAACATGCGCGGGTGGAGGCGTATGAGGGTGATATGTTCGCGCCCGCCGCCGCCGAGATCGCCACACGCGCGGCTGGTTTGGCCGGGCGCGTGAGCATCGCGCGGCGCGATTTGCACCGCCGCCCGCTGCAAGCCGCCGAAATGGCGAAAGCCGCCGCCATTGTTCTGGACCCGCCTTACGCCGGGGCGGCGGCGCAGATGCGCTTTATCGTGCAGGCAAACGTGGCGCGCGTGATTTACGTGAGCTGCAATCCGGAGGCGCTGGCGGCGGATACCGGGGCACTCCGCCGCGCTGGGTATTCGGTTCTTGCCGCTACGCCGATTGACCAGTTTCCGTATTCGGAGAATTTGGAGAGCGTGGTGGTGTTTGGGAAGTAGCCTGTTTTATAGGCCAGCTTCGGTGCGAATGGTGCTGAACCAAGTATCCAAAGTTTGGCATGTTTTGCGTTGAGGGTGTCCGACGCAAGCAACGAAAGGTAATTGGCCTAATGCTGGTCGCCACCAAATGTGTTCGTCATTCTTAATCCAAGATGGATCGTCTTGATCTGCATCGAATGACTGAAAAACTTCTCGAACGATATCTTTGGCGTAATCGCTTGAAACAAAGACGATCAATTTTGGTTTATATCCTTTGATCTCTTCGATTAACGTTAATATTGCTAACTCTTGTTGGTGTCTGAGGTAGGTGCGTGACGGGTTGCCTCTATCTACTCCAATTTTTGCGATATTGGTCCAAATCAAATTTGACAAAGAAGCGGTCTGTTTCTGTGCCATTAAATCATTGAAACGTTTTCCAAGCCTCCAAAAAGCTGAGGTAGACCCTCCACCTTCAATCCATTGTAAGAATTCGCATGTTTTCTGGTGTCGAGCCTGAACTGTTGGCTCGGCCTCGAAATTAGGTTTGTACCAATCCTTTGCGGTCGCCTTTCCTATGTAAAGTACGTTTCGTGAATGGTTTTGTTTGTTTTCTTCAGTCAGTGTACTGAGAAAAGGTGCAGCAAGTTTTTCGGCCACCAGATCGGGGGCACGACTCATTTTGTAATATAACTCAATCCATTGGTGCTGAAGTTTGGTTAAATCCATAGCTTCCTCGAGGGGGAGAGACTAGCAACAAGGCAGTGGCAGGCCGTTATTTTCCCGAGGTAATCGTTCTAATGGTGGCAGTGTTTACCCCTGCCGCCAAGGCAGCCCATCCGCCTTCCACCCCGCCACCAGCCCCCGGTGGCCGCGCGGGTCGGCGGGGCCCTCGAAGCCGTCCTTCACGTTATACACATGCTTGAACCCCGCCGCCTTGGCGGCTTGGGCGGCGGCCATGCTGCGTGCGCCGGAGCGGCAGATGAAGTACACATGCTGGTCCGGCGCCAGATGGGCGGCGGTCAGCGCCTCCACGAAATGCGGGTTCACCTGCATGGCCGGGTAGGCCTGCCACTGCACCAGCACGGGCTGCTTTCCGGTCTGGCTCAAATCCGGCACCCCGACAAAGCTCCATTCCGCGTTTGTGCGTACATCGCACAGCACGGCGGACGGATTGCTCATGAGTGCTTCCCACACCTGTCGCGGCGCGACGTCTTCGATCATAATGCCCTCCGGCGTATAGACTTTAAACGCAACATAGCGAGGACGGGTTCGTATGGAAACAGTGGCGGACGGGCTGATCGGGGCGATCGGCGGGACCAGGCTGATCAGGCTCAAGCGGGCCTCGGCGGCCACGGGCTGCGAGATTCTGGGCAAGGCGGAGTTCCTCAACCCCGGCGGGTCGGTGAAGGACCGGGCGGGACTCGCCATTATCCGCGATGCCGTGGAGAGCGGCAGGCTCAAGCCGGGCGGGATCATCGTGGAGGGCACGGCGGGCAATACCGGCATCGGGCTGACGCTGGTGGCCAATGCGCTGGGGTATAAATGCATCATCGTCATGCCCGAAACGCAGAGCCGCGAGAAGATCGACTTTTTGCGCATGATCGGCGCGGATTTGCGCCTGGTGCCCGCTAAGCCGTTCAAGGACCCGGAGAATTACGTGCATGTCTCGCGCCGTTTGGCCGAGGAGCTGGGCGCGGTCTGGGCCAACCAGTTCGACAACCTCGCCAACCGCGAGGGCCACCGCCTGACCACGGGCGCGGAAATCTGGGAGCAGACGGGCGGCAAGGTGGACGCCTTCACCTGCGCCTGCGGCACGGGCGGCACGCTGGCGGGCGTCTCGCTGGCGCTGAAGGCGCGTAATCCGGGCGTGAAGATCGTGCTGGCGGACCCGGAGGGCAGCGGCCTGTATGGCTGGGTGAAGAATGGCGATCTCACTGTGAGCGGCTCCTCCATCACCGAGGGTATCGGCCAATCCCGCGTGCCGGGCAATCTGGAGGGCGTGAAGATCGACGATGCCGTGCGCATCCCCGACCCCGAGGCGCTGGAGCAGGTGTTCGACCTGCTGAGCCATGAGGGGCTCTCCGTCGGCGGCTCGGCGGGCATCAACGTGGCGGCGGCCATCCGCGTGGCGCGGGACATGGGGCCGGGCCACACCATCGTGACCGTGCTGTGCGATGGCGGGGCGCGCTACCAGAGCAAGCTGTTCAACCCCGAATTCCTCCGTTCCAAGAACCTGCCGGTGCCCGCATGGATGTAACCGAACCCGCGGCGCTGGACGCCGAGGAGCTGCTCGCCGCCTATGCCGCCAAAAAGCTCAACCCGTTGGAGGCGTTGCAGGCGGTGACCGAGCGCATCGCCCGGCGCAACCCGGAGATCAACGCCTTCGCCGTGATGAACCCGCGGGCGCTGAACGCGGCGCGGGCGAGCGCGCTGCGTTGGGCCGAGGGCAAGCCGCTCGGCGCGCTGGATGGCGTGCCCGTGACGGTGAAAGACCTGATCGACGTGGCGGGCCTGCCCACGCGGCGCGGCAGCAAGGCCACCGATGCCACCCCCGCCCATCAGGACGCACCGCTGGTGAAGGCCCTGCGCGCGGCGGGGGCGGTGATTATCGGCAAGACGGCCACCACCGAATTCGGCTGGAAAACGCCCGGCGACAGCCCGCTCACCGGCATCACCCGCAACCCCTGGAATACCACGCACACGCCGGGCGGCTCCTCCTCGGGCGCGGCGGCCGCGGCGGCTTCGTTCTTCGGCCCGCTGCATGTGGGCACCGATGGCGGGGGCAGCATCCGCATTCCCGCCGCATGGTCCGGCGTGGTGGGGGTTAAGCCCAGCTTCGGGCGCGTGCCGCAATGGCCGCTGGGGGCGTTCGGGCATGTGGCCGTGGCCGGGCCGCTCGCCCGCTCGGTGCGCGACGCGGCGCTGCTGCTCTCCGTGCTGGCGGGGCATGACGCGGCGGACCCGTTCTCACTCCCCGAACCCAAGCGCGATTTTCGCGCCGGGATCGAGGACGGGGTGAGCGGCTTGCGCATCGGCGTGCTGCAAAACCCGGGCTTCCCCGCCCCGGTGGACGCGGACGGCCTGCAAGCCCTCGACGATGCCCGCCGGGCGCTGGAAGGGCAGGGGGCTACGGTGGTCGAAATCGCCCCCCAACTGCCCGATGCCTCGGCCGTGTTCCCCAAGCTGTGGGGCGTGGCCCTGGCCCGTGTGGTGGATACGCTGGCCGAGGACAAGCGTGCCCTGCTCGACCCCGGCCTGCTGGCGGTGGCGGAGCAGTTCCGCAACACCACGGCGCTGGAGCTGGTGCAGGCCGAGGCCCTGCGCCTGGAAGCCGCCCACGCCATGGCGGCGCTGGAGGTGGATGCGCTGATCTGCCCCGCCGTGCCGCATTGCGCCCCGTTGGCCGCGGCCCCCGTGCCCGACCCCGTGGCGGCGCTGAACCAGAACTGGGCGCCCTGGGCCTATCTGTTCAGCCTCACCCGCCAACCGGCGATGACCGTGCCCATGGGGGTGAACGATGCCGGGCTGCCAACCGCCGTGCAGATTGCCGCGCCGCTTTATTGCGATGACATGATGCTGCGTGTGGCGCGGGCGGTGGAGAGGGCGGTGGGGTAGGTATAGAACTCAGTGGAGTGCATATGATTAATCCAGTTGATTTTAAGGCTTATAAAGATAAATCTTTAGCTGCGATCCGGAAGGCTCTTGAGGGTGACGTGCTCCCCTTTTTGTTCGCGCTCAGGCGCAGTGTCTTTCCCCTTCATGCTTGATGGTTGAGGTGGTTTCAATGTGCCCTGGGGCATGC
>NZ_JACHFJ010000004.1 GCF_014201825.1 Acidocella aromatica
GCATGCCCCAGGGCACATTGAAACCACCTCAACCATCAAGCATGAAGGGGAAAGACACTGCGCCTGAGCGCGAACAAAAAGGGGAGCACGTCACCACTGAGACAAGAGCTTGGGTTGCATGCACCGTTTCGATGGTTCTTTGCAGGGATTCGTACAAGTGTGTCAAACTGAATACTGTATTTTTCAAAATAAAGATCTGTGATGTTCGAGAATACGCAGACAAAACCAAATAATATCTTAACTCCTTCCGGTATGTAGGAGGTTTTGATGAGTACATCTCCCATAGTTGTACTGCTGAGATGTTTTATTTTTGCTGCGCCGACCACTAAAGCAAAACGTACACTTTTTTCAGCTATCGATGAAAATCCCTGGTAAATCGCAGCGGAGCCTGTGGCGCAATCGTTCTCGACACGTGTTGCTGGCTTACAATGAAGATCAGGATAGGCTTGTAGGATCAGAGACGCAGGAAACTCATGGCGGCATAGGTCTGCAGTCATGGCCCCAATGTAAATTGCGTCTATATCAATAGGCTCAAGTGCTGTTTTGGCAATCGCGTCAGCTACAGCCTGAACGATCAGGCTTTTCAAATATTCATTCTCGAGTTTTTCAAGTTTGCCGCAAGAGAAACCGACAATGCATGGCGACATAAAAAACGCTCCTGCGATTTTCTGTGTTGTTCCGTCCGAAAGAGGCAACCCCCGAGGGGGGGGTTAATGACAATGGCGGTTCTAGCAATCGTCATGCCAAAAAGGCTGTGGATGCAATGCGCTTTATTAACTTGTTGGATTAAAAATAAAAATTGAATTTTGTGGTGTGGTTTCCGATCGCAGGGCGTTCGCGTTTCGTGCTCGTGTCCGAAATTCGGCCGCGTAGGTATGGCATGATTGCGCTGGCAGTCGAGTGGTGCGCGGTTGGTCAAGGGCTTTTAAAGAAATTTATTTACAGCTTGTGAGCAAAATGGTTTGAAATAGCGCAAAGACAAAATGGGGAGTGTATGGTGCGGCTCTCCCGGAGGATTCGTATGAAGCGGGAAGCTGCTCGGCTCCCATCCGTCCGGCTTGGCGGTGGCCGGCCTGTAGTGAGGGCGTGGGAAAAGTTCATATCAGATGGCGAGGTTCCGCAGGCGGCCGTCCGTCGGTTGATTGAGGATTCCTGGCGCCGCTGCCTGGAGCAGGGTGTGAATCCGCGACAGGGGGCAGCGCCTCTCGCCGTGGCCGGAGATGGCTTGTACTCGCTCCGCCAGCGTCATGCGGAATTGATTGAAGCGGCCCGGCCCGTGATGGAACATGCGCGGGAGTTCCTGCATGAGTCAGGAACAGTTATGGTGCTGACGGATTCTGAAGGTGTCATCCTGTGGATGGAGGGTGATGAGGGCGCCAAGGATAAGGGGCTGGGTATTCAGCTGGTGCCCGGGGGCATCTGGGGAGAGACGAAAACCGGGACGAATGCCATAGGCACGGCTCTGGCTTCCGGGCAGCCGGTGCAGATCTGCGCGGAGGAGCATTACTGCGCCACGATCAAGCGTTGGACTTGCTCGGCGAATGTTATTCGCGACCCTTATGACGGCCAGATAGTTGGAATATTGGATATTTCTGGTCTCAGCGGCAGCCATAATACGCATTGCTTGGCGCTTGCGGTCACCGGTGCTGGCCGCATCGAAAGCCGCCTCGCTAAGATTGAAATGGAAAAGCGGGCCCGGTTGCTGGAGATGACTTACGGCCGAAGCAATCGCTGGAGCAGCAATGGGCTGGTGATTTTCGACCGTCGGGGGCGTCTGGTCCGCGCCAACGAGGATGCAAGCATTTTCCTGAGCGGATTGGGGTTGGACCTGAAAGCCTGCGAGGCGCTCGATATCGGCCGAGGCGAAGCCCTGCCGCGCCGCCTTCCGTCGTGGCTCAAATTGGACTGGGTCGAGCCTGTTGTCGACCGCAATGAGCGCCTGGGTACGGTGCTTGCCCTCCCGTCGCATGCGCCCCGGCCAATGCCTGTCATGCCGCAGGAAGTGCCGGAGACCGTGGTAAAGACTCCAGCCGCGCCCTTTGATGCCATTGTCGGCGCCAGCCAGGCGCTGTTTAAGGTGAAAAACAAGGCCCAGCAACTCGCCAGATTGACGGTTCCCGTGTTGCTGATGGGCCCGACCGGCGCGGGTAAAGAGGTCTTCGCCCGTGCTTTGCACGAAGGCGGTACTAATCCCGGTGGCCCATTCGTGCCTGTGAATTGCGGCGGTATGACGCGTGACCTGTTGGCCAGCGAATTGTTCGGGTATGCGGAAGGCGCCTTTACCGGCGCGCGACGTGGCGGCATGATAGGCAAGTTCGAGGCCGCGAACGGGGGGGCGCTGTTTCTGGACGAGATCGGCGAGATGCCTTTGGAACTACAGACGCATTTCTTGAGGGTATTGGAAGGTGGCGAAGTCTATCGCCTGGGCGAAAACAAGCCGCGCAAGGTCTCGGTGCGGCTAATCGCCGCCACCAACCGCGACCTTCGCGCGGACGTCGCCGCGGGCAAGTTCCGCATGGATCTGTTCTACCGTCTGGCGGTTACGGTCCTGCATTTACCGGGGCTGGCGGAGCGTAGGGAGGACATGCTGCTATTGGCCCGGCATTTTGCCGATGCCACGGCCCGGCGCTACGGCGTGCAGCCGAAATATCCTTCGCCGGAGGTATTGGAGATTTTTCAGTCCTATTCCTGGCCAGGAAATCTGCGCGAGCTTCGTAACCTCATGGAGAGCATGGTATTGCTTTCCACTGGTGATGCCCTGACTGTGGATGATCTTCCGCCGGAATTTTTTATGTCTGCTGGCTGGGGCGAGGATACTGCGCCGGCAACCATGATATCCGCTGGAATTAGGGGGCGGCTTGCCGACAGTGAACGGCAGGCGATCCTGGCGGCCATCCAGGCTGAAGGCGGAAATTTGACCCGCGCTGCCGGGACACTGGGGATTGCCAAAAGCACGCTTTACGAAAAAATGAAGCGATACGGCATTCATCGAGCCTCGTCGGCTCGGGGTGCATGAACGCCTGATGCCGGGCTACTCTTGCGTTGTGTCTACCATTGGCGTGGGGAAACGCCGTGTCAGCTTGTGAAGGCCCGGGTGAAGGTAATTGTCTCGGCGTAGCCGAGCTTGGCAGCAATGTCGGATATGCTCCGTCCGTACACGGCCAGTTGCTGCCGTAGCGTATTATGGCTGGCGCGATTTGCCGGAATGCTTTGGCAAGTATGACGTTCCCCGGTGGTGATCTATTACCATCGGCCAGCGGCACTCCCGCTGCTCCTCGATGTGCCGTGCATAAGCAATGATGGAGAAGAGGGGCGTGAATAATTCGGACGGTGTCGGCGTTGCGCCAGGTGCTTTTCCCGGTTCTTGTGGTGAGACCTGATCGATTAGGGCGCTTTTGGACGAAAATTACAAACGCCCGCGATTTTTAAGTGTAGCTTCTAGGGTAATGTGCATATGATTCAACAAAAATCATGAATATAATTGAAGAATTTATTAATTTCCGTTCGTCTTCATAACCTGAAGGTCGTCAGTTCAAATCCGGCCGCCACAACCAGAAATAAGCCATTGAAATATATAATGCTGTTCATTGCGAACTATAGCGCGCGCTGATGTGACCAGCAGAGTGTCAAGCAAAAATGGATTGGCTTTTGTGGAAATTACATCATGAAAACAAAATGTTGTGGTGGCGGTAAACGGCGCGTTCCGATAGCGCAGAGTTGGGGCAATTCAGATTCACTTGGAGTGCCTGACTGCTAATGGTCGAACGTGGCAAATCCTCGAAGTCTAATTGTTAGACTGAGGACGGTGTGTCTGGTCCCTGCGCCGCTCTGGCGCACAGGGCCTCGACCAAAAATCAGCATCAACTATCGTAGCTGATCACCACGTCATCGCTTTTCGGCGTCGATTGGCATGTGAGGATATAACCTTGCGCCACCTCGTCATCGGTGAGGCCGTAATTAAGCAGCATCTCGACACTGCCCGAGATCACCTTGGCTCGGCAGGTGGCGCAGACGCCGCCCTTGCAGGCATAAGGAGCGGACATTCCGGCGGCGCGCACGCTGTCGAGAATATTTCCCAACTCGGCATTGAAGGTCACGGTCGATTTGCGGCCATCCAGCACCACGCCGATCTTCCGGCCTGCGGCGGCCTGCGCGGCTTCACGGGCTTGGGCGCTGTGGGCGGGGCTTTCTCCGGCTGCGGCGAAGCGTTCAAGCAGGATTTTCGCTGGCTCGATGCCCGCTTCCAACAACGCCGCTTCGGCCGCCAGCATCATGCCCTCCGGCCCGCAGATAAAAAACAGGTCAATTTCCGCCGGGTTGATGAGGGTGCGCAGGATCTCGTTGCATTTCTCAAGGGTAAGGCGGCCGTTGAACAGGGCGATGTCGTCTTCTTCCGCGGAGAGGAAGTGGAACACTTCCAGGCGTTCCATGAAGAGGTTTTTGAGCCCGGCCAGTTCTTCAAGAAACAGAATGTCGGTGCTGTGGCGGTTGCCATAGAATAGCGTAAAGCGGCTGGATGGCGCGGTTTGCAGCGCGGTCCTGATCAGCGAGAGCACAGGGGTGATGCCGGACCCCGCCGCGAAAGCCGCGTAGTGGCGCGTCTGGCCGGGCGCGAATTCGGTGGTGAAATGGCCCGATGCGGGAAGGACTTCGAGCACATCCCCCGCGCGTAGCGTCTGGTTGGCGTAGGTGGAAAAACGTCCGCCCGGCAGCGCCTTGATGGCCACGCGCAACTCGCCATCCAGTGGCGAGGCGCAAACCGAATAATTGCGGCGGACATCCTCACCGTTGATATCGGCCTTCAGCGTCAGATACTGCCCCGCCTTGAAGCTGAATTGCGGCTGCAGCGGTGCGGGAACGTCAAAGCTGATGGAGACCGCGCTTGGGGTTTCCCGCCGGACGTCGCGGATGCGCAGGGAATGAAATTGGTTTTTGGTGCTTGTCATGGAAGATCCAACTAGATGCATTTGAAGCGATCAAAGGGTTCGGCGCAGTCGAGGCAGCGCCACAACGCCTTGCAGGGGGTGGAACCGTACCGGCTGATCTCCTGGGTGCGCGCGGAGCCGCATTGCGGACAGATCGCCGGAGCGTCGCCTTTAAGCTTCAGTCTGGCTTCGGCGCTTTCCGGCGGGGCGATGCCGTAAGCCAGGAGCTTCTGGCGCCCAGCCTCGGAGATCCAATCCGTCGTCCAGGCCGGGGAAAGCTCGGTTCTGATCTGGATGTCGGCCAGCCCGGCGGCGTCCAGCGCTTGGCGGATGCTGAGTTGAATGGCGATGGACGCGGGACAGCCGGAGTAGGTGGGCGTAATGACCACCTCCGCGGGGGAACCCGGCCTGACCTCGCGGATGATCCCGAGATCCGTCAGCGAGATGACGGGAATTTCAGGGTCAGGCACCGCGGAGAGCAGGGTGAAAACGCGTTCCGCTAGGCCGTTGGCATCCGCTGCCATGGCGCTACCACTGTGCGTTGGGGTGGCAGCGCTGGACATACTGCATCTCCGCCAGAAGATGGCCCAGATACTCCGAATGGCGTCCCTCGCGTCCCCCGGTGATGCCGCGCACCGGGGCAGGGAGGTCGAGCCCGGCTTCGTTCAGCGTGGCGCGCACGCGCGCCTCCCAGGCGGGACGCAGGGCGGCGTCTTCGCCGGTGAATAGTTCATCTACAAAACGCCAGGACCAAGAGATGCCGTCCGCCACGCGGCATTTGCTCTCTTCCGTGCCATCGCCCAGCCGCACAACCCATTCGGCGGCGAACTGCACATGGTAGGCGATCTCCTTCAAGGCTTTTGTGGCAATGGCGGCCATAGTGGCGTCGCCTGACTTTGCCAGCTCGTGAAAGCGCAACTGCTGCCAAGCCGAGAAAAAAAACTGGCGTACGATGCTGCGGGCGAAATCGCCATTGGGCTGCTCCGTCAGCAGGCAGTTTTTAAACTCGTGCTCATCGCGGTGATAAGCCAGAGCATCGGCGTCACGTCCCGCATTTTCCATTTCACCGGCATAGTTGAGAAAGAATTGCGCCTGCCCGAGCAGGTCCAGTCCGATATTGGAGAGCGCGAGATCAACCTCCAGCGTTGGTGCATGGCCGCACCATTCGCAGAGCCGGTGGCTGAGGATAAGCGCGTCGTCGCCCAGGCGCAGGGCGAGTTCGGCGGGGGAGAGCGTGAAGGTCTGTGACATCAGATGTGCTTCACGTTGTCAGGGACGACATAGAAGGTCGGATGACGGTAGATCTTATCTTCCGCCGGGGCGAACAGAGCTGCGGCCTCGCCGGGGTCGGAGGCGATGATGGTGCTGGAGGGAACAACCCACAGGCTGACGCCTTCCGCGCGGCGGGTATAGACGTCGCGCGCCGCCTCCACCGCGCCGCGGGCGTCGGCGGCGTGCACGCTGCCGACATGGCGGTGTGAAAGACCATTCTTCGCGCGGACAAAAACTTCCCAGATCGGTGTTACATTGCTCATGTCAGGCTGCCTGTTTCGTTGAACGTTTCGCGGCGTGGGCCAGGGCGGCTTCGCGCACCCAGGCGTTCTTTTCCCAGGCGTCGATGCGCGCCTGGATGCGGTCTTTCGCGGTCGCCCCTTCGCCGCGCACCACGGCGTAGAATTCCTCCCAGTCGATCTGCCCGCAATCGTAGTGCTGCGTGGCTTCATTCCACTTCAGCGCGGGATCGGGGATGCTCAAGCCCAGCGCCTCGGCCTGGGGCACGGTGGCGTCGATGAAACGCTGACGCAACTCGTCATTAGTTTCGCGCTTGATGCGCCAGCGGATGGACTGCGCCGAGTTCGGCGAGTTGTCGTCCGGCGGGCCGAACATCATCAGCGATGGCCACCACCAGCGGTTCAGCGCGTCCTGCGCCATGCGCCGCTGGGCGTGCGTGCCGTTGGCCAGCACCATCAGCGCCTCGTAGCCCTGACGCTGGTGGAAACTTTCCTCCTTGCAGATGCGCACCATAGCGCGGGCATAAGGGCCGTAGGAGGTGCGTTGCAGCGCCACCTGGTTCATGATCGCCGCACCGTCCACCAGCCAGCCGATGGCGCCGATATCCGCCCAGGTGAGCGTTGGGTAGTTGAAGATGGTGGAGTATTTCGCGCGACCGGAATGCAATGCCTCGATCAGCTCCTCGCGGGTGACGCCCAGCGTCTCGGCGGCGGAGTAAAGATACAGCCCATGTCCGCCTTCATCCTGGATCTTGGCCAGCAGAATGGCCTTGCGGCGGAGCGAGGGGGCGCGGGTGAGCCAGTTGCCCTCGGGCAACATGCCGACAACCTCGGAATGGGCGTGTTGTGAGATCTGGCGGATCAGCGTCTTGCGGTAGGCCTCGGGCATCCAATCCTTTGGCTCGATGAAATCATCGGCGGCGACGCGGGCGTCGAAGGCGGCAAGCCGGTCGGCATCCTCAACCTGGGCTGCGCGCGCGTCCTGGGGTTTTGAATAATCGACTGTGTACATGATGGCTCCTCCACTAGTGGTGAGCCTAGCTTTAATAAATTGACCGGTCAATCGATTTATTTTCGATCGCGTGGGCTGAATTAATTGACCGACCGGACGGATATGGTTATGGAGTAGAAGCCAGAACCACAAAACTGAATCACCGGGGGCGTTGTATCGTGGCCTTTGAAACCATCCTGTTTTCGATCACTGACGGCGTTGGCCGGCTGACGCTGAACCGCCCCGAGCGGCTGAACAGCTTTACCGTGCGGATGCACCAGGAGGTGGCCGAGGCGTTGAGCGCACTGGAGGCCGCTCCGGATATGCGTGTCTTGCTCCTCACGGGTGCCGGGCGGGGATTCTGTGCCGGGCAGGATCTCGCTGACCGTGCCGTGACGCCGGGCGAGAGCGTCGATCTCGGAGACTCTGTGGAACGTTTCTACAACCCGCTCATTCGCCGGCTGGTGGCGTTGCCCTTTCCCGTGGTGTGCGCGGTGAACGGCGTGGCGGCTGGGGCAGGGGCCAGCATCGCCCTGGCGGGGGACATCGTGATCGCCGCGCGCAGTGCCAAGTTCATCCAATCCTTCGCCAATATCGGGCTGATCCCGGATTCAGGCGGTACCTGGGTGTTGCCGCGCCTCGCCGGTCAGGCGCGGGCGCTGGGCATGGCGCTTACCGGCAAGCCCATCTCCGCTACCCAGGCCGCCGAATGGGGGCTGATCTGGGAGGCGGTGGAGGATGACGCGCTTGGCGCGACGGTGGAGGCGCTGCTGGCGCAGTTCCAGCAAGCCCCCACGGCGGGGCTGGCCGCAACCAAGCAGATGATCCGCGCCAGCTGGCTGCACAGCCTGGACGAGGAGCTGGATCTTGAGCGCGATACCATGCGCCGTCTTGGCCGCACGGCGGATTATCAGGAAGGCGTCGCCGCTTTCATCGCTAAGCGCAAACCCAATTTTCAAGGCCGCTAGAAATCGGAGCATGACCATGACCTCCACTGTTCTTCAGAATTATATTTTGGGCGGCTGGTACACGGCTTCCACCGGGCTGAGCGTGATTCCCTCGGCGCTGGACGGCGCGGCTGTGGCGCAGATCGGCTCGTCAGGCATCGACTTTGCCGCCGCCGCCGCCTACGCCCGCCAAACGGGTGGGCCTGCTCTGCGCGCGCTGACCTTCCATGAACGCGCCAAGATCCTGCGTGGTTTGGCTGACGCCATCAACGCCCGCAAAGAGGAGCTCTATGCCCTTTCTGCCCACACCGGCGCCACGCGGACCGATAGCTGGATCGACATTGAGGGCGGTGCCGCCACGCTGTTCACCTACGCCTCCAAGGGCCGCCGCGAATTGCCCAACGACCGCGTGCTGATTGATGGCGGGGTGGAAGCCCTTTCCAAGCGCGGCAGTTTTGTCGGCCAGCATCTTTACACCTCGTTGCAGGGCGTGGCGGTGCATATCAACGCCTTCAACTTCCCCGTCTGGGGTATGCTGGAGAAGCTTGGTCCGACGCTGCTGGCCGGCGTGCCGGCGATCGTGAAGCCCGCGACTGCCTCAGCCTATGTCACCGAGCATTGCGTGCGCATCATGGTCGAGACCGGGCTGCTGCCTGAAGGCGCGCTGCAGCTCATCGCCGGTTCTACCGGTGATCTGTTTGACCATCTCACCGGTCAGGATGTCGTCTCCTTCACCGGCTCGGCGGCAACGGCGCAGAAGCTGCAGAACCATCCCGTCATCGCCCGTGAGAGCGTACGCTTTGTCGCCGAGCGCGACAGTTTGAACGCCACCGTGCTGGGGCCGGATGCAACGCCCGAGACGCCCGAGTTCGATTTGTTTATAAAAGAGATCGTCCGCGAGATGACAGTGAAGGCTGGGCAGAAATGCACCGCCATCCGCCGAGCCTTTGTTCCCAGTGCGCTGATGGACGCCGTGGAAGCCGCCCTGCGTGCCCGCTTGGAGAAAGTGGTGGTTGGTAACCCGGTGCAGGACGGCGTGACCATGGGCGCGCTCATCAGCACATCGCAGCTGCGTGACGTGCGTGGGACCATTGCCAAGCTGGCCGAGGATGCGACGATTGTGTTTGGGGACCCGAACATCCCGCCCCCCGGAACCGATGCCGATGGCGCGTTCATCTCGCCCGTGCTGTTACGTTGTGATGCCCCGTGGGCGGCGCGGAATGTGCATGAAATGGAAGCCTTTGGCCCGGTTTCCACGCTGATGCCCTATACGGATCTCGCCGACGCCATTGCGCTGTGCAATCGCGGCGCCGGGTCTCTGGTCATGTCGCTCTTTACCCATGACCCAGATGTGGCGGTCGCTGTGGTTGAGGGCGCAGCATCCTTCCATGGCCGTGTACTTATCAATGATCGCGACTGCGCCCGGGAATCCACCGGGCACGGCTCGCCGTTGCCCGCTTTGGTGCATGGCGGCCCTGGCCGTGCTGGTGGCGGCGAGGAGATGGGCGGTATCCGTGGCGTGAAGCATTATATGCAACGCACCGCCCTGCAGGGCTCACCGCGGATTTTGAGTGCCGTAACCCGCCGCTGGATTTCCGGGGCGCCGGAGCTGGAGAACACGGTCCATCCTTTCCGCGAGAGCTTCACCCAGCTGGCTTTGGGCAAGACCTTCACCAGCCCGTTGCGCGTCATCACGCTCGATGACATCGAGCATTTCGCCAATTTCACCGGCGACACCTTCTACGCGCATATGGACGAAGAGGCTGCCGCGGCCAATCCGTTTTTCCCCGGCCGTGTGGCGCATGGCTATCTCATCCTCTCCTTCGCTGCCGGGCTGTTCGTGGACCCCGCGCCTGGCCCCGTGCTGGCCAATTACGGGCTGGAAAATTTGCGTTTCCTCAAACCCGTCTCGCCGGGCGATTCCATCAAGGTACGCCTCACCGCCAAGGCCAAGAACCAGCGCAATGCCGAATATGGCGAAGTGACCTGGGACGCGCTGGTGACCAATCAGGACGATGACACGGTGGCGAGTTACGAGTTGCTGACCATGAACGCGATCTGAGGAGGGGAATATGGCAACAGTAAAACTCATGGTTTTCTACCGCCGCCCCGAGGATGAGGCGGCGTTTTGGACGCATTACCGCGAGGTGCATCTGCCGCTGGTGACGAAAATTCCGGGGCTGCAGAAGGTTCTGGTCAACCGTGTGGACCAGAACCCGATGGGTGGCGAGCCAGCCTATTTCATGATCGCGGAACTGCATTTCGCCGATCAGGCCGCGTTCGACGCCGCCATGGCCTCGCCCGAGAACCGTGCAGCCGGGCGGGATGCCATGCAATTCGCCAAGGGGCTGTTCACCATGCTGGCGATGACCGAAACCTGATCACCGACCGGTCTGGCGGTGCATCCTGTCGCAGGATATTAAGGCGGGCGGCGGGGGTGCCGCGTGAGAAGGGCTTTGCATGGCGAGAACGCAATCGGCGGATTACGATAAGCGCCGAGACATGATCCGGGACGTTGCGGCGGAGCTTTACGCCAAGAAAGGCTTTCTTGGCGCCTCGATCGCGGCCGTCGCCGAAGCCTGCGATACATCGAAATCGCTCATCTACCATTACTATCCTTCGAAGGAGGACATCCTCTTCGATGTGATGGATACGCATGTGCAGATGCTTGTCGAGGCGGCGCAGCGGGTCGAGGCCGAGGGAGGTGCGCCCGAAACAAGGCTACGGCATTTGGCGCATGAATTGATGCGCCTTTACAACGGTGCCCAGGTTGACCAGAAGATCCTGCTCAACGAGCTGAGCAACCTCCCGCCTGAGCGGCGCGCCGAAATCGTGCGGCAGCAGCGCCTGGTGATAGATGTGGTGGACCGGCTTTTGATCGAGCTGCGGCCTCATCTGAGCGATAACCCCACCCTGCGCCGGCCCATTGTCATGATGTTTTTCGGGATGCTCAACTGGACGCATATCTGGTTCGACCCGAACGGTCCGGTGAAGAGCGGAGCCATCGCCGATATGGCGACGGACATGTTTCTGGGCGGCTTGCCTGCATAAGGGCTGACCATTTGACATGAGGCTTGGCCGGGCTGCATTGATCGACCGAACGATTAATAAGGGTCGGTAGCATGACGGTTGACAAGGATATTCCAGGCTGATGGCCCGGACGCGCGCCCAGGATTACGTCGAGAAGCGGGAGTTGATCCTGCATCAGGCTGCCCAGCTTTTCGCGCAGCACGGGTATACCGGTACCTCGATCAGCATGATCGCCAAAGCCTGCGGTGTCTCAAAGGCATTATTGTACCATTATTACCCTGACAAAGAGGCGGTTCTGTTCGACATCCTGCATGCACATTTGATCAGGCTGGTTGCACTCATGGAAGCTGTCGTGGCGACAGCACCTCCCGGCGCCCCCCGTCTGCTCGCCATTGGAGAGGCCCTGCTCGACGCGTACCGCGATGCCTATGCCGAACACCAGGTGCAGATTGCCAATCTAGGCTTGCTGCCGGAGGACAAGCAGGCCGTGCTGCGCGGTCTTGAACGTTCCTTGGTGACGCCTGTCGCCGAAGCAATCAGCCAGGTCGTACCTGGCGTTGCCGGAACCACCACGCTCAAGCCGCTGACCATGGCATGGTTCGGTATGATCAACTGGCATTATCTGTGGTTCCGCGAAGGGCGCGGCTTCTCTCGCGCCGACTATGCGCGCATGGCCTGCCAGTTGATCATCTGCGGCGGCAAAGAGGCAATAGCCCCAGGGTAAGGACAGCACAGCCCGGGGCGCTCTCGTTACCGATCCTTGGGCCGACGATCCACCACCCGCTTGGCCTTGCCCGTGGCCGAGCGTTCAACTCCGCCCGGCTCATGCAGTACCGCGTAGGTGGTAACACCAAGATTGGCCTTGATCCGCCGGATCAGATCCTGCGCTGCCCGGTCCACATCAAGGCCATCAAACATTTCGCCTCTGACCTCGGCATGTACCGTCAGATCATCCATCCGCCCGCTGCGTGTGAGTTCAAGCTGATAATGCCCGGTGCACCAGGGGGTCGCGAGCAGCAGCTCCTCAATTTGCGTTGGGAAGACATTAACTCCACGCAGAATGATCATATCGTCGGAACGGCCTGTCACCTTCTCCATGCGGCGCATTCCGGGCCGGGCCGTGCCAGCCAGCAGGCGCGTAAGGTCGCGGGTTCGATAGCGAATAATCGGGAATGCCTCCTTGGTGAGCGAGGTGAACACCAGTTCGCCCTTTTCGCCATCCGGCAGCACTTCGCCAGTGTAAGGATCGATCACTTCCGGGTAGAAATGATCCTCCCAGATATGCAGCCCATCCTTGGTCTCGACACATTCCTGCGCCACGCCGGGGCCGATGACCTCGGAGAGGCCGTAAATATCGGTGGCGTCGAGGCCAAAGGATTTCTCTATCTCCAGGCGCATGGCGTTGGACCATGGCTCGGCGCCGAAGATGCCAAAGCGCAGCGAGGTTTCACGCGGGTCGATCCCGGCCTTGATGAATCCGTCGAGCAGGGTGAACATGTAGCTCGGCGTCACCATGATCGCGTCGGGGCGAAAATCCTGGATCAGTTGCACCTGCCGCTCGGTCATGCCGCCGGAAATGGGCACCACGGTGCAACCCAGGCGTTCGGCCCCGTAATGTGCGCCAAGCCCGCCGGTGAACAGGCCATAACCATAGGCGTTATGCACCGTCATGCCCGGCCTCACGCCTGCCGCGCGCAATGAACGAGCCACCACGTCGGCCCACATGTCGATGTCATTCTGCGTGTACCCGACGACAACAGGCTTGCCGGTTGTGCCCGATGACCCATGCAGCCGTGCGATTTTCTCGCGCGGTACGGCAAAAAGCCCGAACGGGTAATTGTCGCGCAGGTCGGTTTTCACCGTGAAGGGGAAATGCCGAAGATCGGAAAGCTCCTTGAAATCCTCAGGCTTTACGCCGGCCGCATCGAACGCGGCGCGGTAGTGCGGCACGTTTTCGTAGGCGTGGCGCAGGGTCCAGGCCAAGCGCTCACGCTGCAGGGCGAGTATCTCGTCCCGCGAGGCGCGTTCGGCGGCGTCAAGTCCGTTGGTGATGGACCGGTCAGGCGTCCGTTCTAAAAAAGCCGTGGACATTATCCCCTCCATTTATCTGCTTAGATAGGTTCGCCTGCGCCACCGGGCACGCCGGAAGCTGGTATGAACGAACCGCCAATGGTGCGCGAATGACCGCGAAACTCGGCAATGACCTCGTCATCGGCGCTGATGCGCACATCGTAGATACCTGACCGGCCCGAGCGGGAAACCTCCCGCGCCTCGGCGATCAGCCGTCCACCCCGCTTGCCAGGGCGGATGAAGGTGATGGCGCATTGCGCTGCGACAGTGACATGGCCGTGCGAATTGCAGGCATAGGCGAAGGCGGTGTCCGCCAGCGCGAAGATGAAACCGCCATGCGCGGTCTCATGGCCATTTACCATGTTTTCCCGCACGGTCATGGCCAGTGTCGCCGTGCCGGGGCCGACGGCGAGCAGTTCAATGCCGAGTTCCTGCGCGGCGCGGTCGGTGGTCCATAGCGTTTTGGCGGCCAGCTCGGCGGTCGCCTGTGGGTCCGCCCGATGCGGGGCGCTGCCGTTCGGCGCTGTACTTGGTAGGCCCATCTCGTTCTACACCCCAGTTTGCTTTAACGGCCGCTCTTGACGCAGCTCTTGAATTAACCGAACGTACGGTCAATCTAATGCAAGGCCCAGGCTTGTCAACAGATAAGTGCAGCGGGCCGCACATGAGGAGATGACCATGAGCGACGCCTATATCTGTGATTTCGTCCGAACGCCGATCGGCCGCTATGCCGGCGCCTTGAAGGATGTGCGCGCGGATGATTTGGCGGCACATCCGCTCCGCGTTCTTAAGGCGCGCAACCCCTCGATTGATTGGGGGGCTGTGGACGATGTGATCCTGGGCTGCGCCAACCAAGCCGGCGAGGACAACCGGGATGTCGCACGCATGGCTGTGCTGTTGGCCGGTCTTCCTGTTTCCGCGCCCGGTACCACGATCAATCGCCTGTGCGGCTCGGGGCTGGATGCCGTCGGCATGGCCGCCCGCGCGATCCGGGCTGGTGATGCGGAACTGATCATCGCGGGAGGCGTGGAGAGCATGACGCGCGCGCCTTTCGTCCAAGGTAAGGCTGCGGAGGCATTCTCCCGCGCGGCGGAGATCTACGACACCACCATTGGCTGGCGTTTCATCAACCCTGTGCTCAAGGCGCAATATGGCATCGATTCCATGCCCGAGACCGCCGAGAACGTGGCGCAGGATTTCAACATCTCGCGCGAGGACCAGGATCTCTTCGCCTGGCGCTCGCAGCAGCGTACCAAGGCTGCGCGGGAAGCCGGGTTCTTTGCACGCGAAATCGCACCAATCGAGGTTCCCGGTAAAAAGGGTGCGACCACCTTGGTCAGCATCGACGAGCATCCGCGCTCCGATACCACGATGGAGCAACTCGCAAAACTCAAGGCGCCATTCCGCAAGGAGGGAGGGTCGGTGACGGCGGGCAATGCTTCGGGCGTGAATGACGGTTCCGCGGCGCTGATCATCGCCTCGGAGGCCGCGGTGCGCAAATACGGGCTGACGCCGAGGGCCCGCATTGTGGCCACCGTGGCAACCGGTGTGCCGCCGCGTATCATGGGCTTTGGCCCCGCCCCGGCGACGGAGAAGCTTCTCGCCCGGACCGGCCTGACTTTGGCCGATATCGACCTGATCGAGCTGAACGAAGCTTTCGCCTCGCAGGCGCTAGCCGTGCTGCGCCATCTTGGTCTGCCTGATGACGCCGAACATGTGAATCCGCATGGCGGCGCCATTTCGCTGGGGCACCCGCTTGGCATGTCCGGCGCGCGTCTGGCCATGACTTGCGTGAGCGCGCTGGAGCAGCGTGGCGGCAAGCGGGCCATCGCCACCATGTGCATCGGCGTCGGCCAGGGCATCGCCGCGCTCATCGAGCGCGTGTAGCCATGGCGCAGGTCAGCATCGCCCGGCACGGCGCGGTAGCGGTCGTGCAGATCAACGAACCCCCCGTGAACGCGCTGAGCAAGGCCGTGCGCGAGGGGCTTATCAGCGCAATGCGGGAGCTGGCACAGGATCAAGCCGTTACCGCCATTGTGCTGAGCGGCGGGGCAGGGCGGTTCATCGCCGGGGCGGATTTAAGGGAGATGAGCCTGCCGCCGGATGCACCGTTTCTGCCCGATGTGGTGGCGGCGATCGAAGCCATGACGAAGCCAGTGGTGGCGGCCATCGATGGCGCGGCACTAGGCGGAGGGCTGGAAATCGCGCTGGCCTGCGATCTACGGCTCGGCAGTCCTGGCGCCACGCTGGGACTTACCGAGACACGGCTTGGCATCATTCCCGGTGCGGGCGGCACCCAGCGCTTGCCACGCCTTGTTGGTGTGGGGCAAGCGATGACACTGATCGCCGAGGGGCGTGTTATGGCTGCGAACGAGGCGCGAGACCTCGGGATTCTAGATGAGGTGATTGAGGCAGACCTGCTCGCCGTGGCAGTGAGTAGGGCGCCGGGCACAGCCAAACGGCCTGTGTCGGCCCTGCCGGTGCCCGCCCGTGATACGGTGGCTGAAGACGCTGCGTCAGAAAAGGCGTTGAAGGGAGCAAAGGGCGTTCCGGCCATCGCTGAGGCGCTACGTGTCGTCCGCGCGGCAGGGGAGATGGACTTTGGTGAGGGGCTGGCCCTGGAGCGCGCCTCCTTCCTCGGTTTACGAGAAAGCGAGGAAGCCAAGGCGCTGCGGCACTTGTTCCTGGCTGCGCGCGAGGCCGGCAAAGTACCCGGCCTAGCCGGAGCGACCGCACGGCCTGTGGTTCGCGCGGCGGTGATCGGTGCAGGCACGATGGGCGCCGGCATTGCCGTGGCGCTGGCCGATTCCGGCTGGCCCGTGGCACTAATTGAGCGCGACGACGCTGCGGCCACCGCTGGTCTTGCGCGCGTACGGGGAACGTATGAGAAACAGGTACAAAGCGGGCGGCTGAGCGGGGATGACGCCGCCGCCAAGCTGTGCCGCGTGAGCGCCACGGCGGACTGGGCAGCGCTCATGGAAGCTGATCTCGTCATAGAGGCGGCCTTTGAGGACCTTGAGGTAAAGCGCAGCATTTTCAGGCGGCTTGACGGGGCGGCCAAACCCGGCGCGGTGTTGGCCAGCAACACTTCGTATCTGGACATTGACGCCATTGCCACCGTCACCAGCCGCCCGCGAGATGTTGTCGGCTTGCACTTTTTCTCGCCAGCCAATGTGATGAAGCTGCTGGAAATCGTCCGCGCAGCGCACACCGCGCCAGATGTGTTGGCCACCGCTCTGGCTGTGGCCAAGAGGCTCGGCAAGCAGCCCATCGTTGCGGGCAACTGCGATGGCTTTATCGGAAACCGCATCTATGCCGTTTACCGCCGCCACGCCGAATATCTCGTCGAGGACGGTGCCGCCCCGCAGGAGGTGGATGCCGCTCTGGAGGCTTATGGTTTCGCGATGGGGGTCTTCGCGGTATCTGACATGTCGGGGCTCGACATTGCCTACGCCATGCGCCAGCGCCGCGAGGCGCGCCGTGACCCGAGGGAGCGCTACGTCGTCATCCCCGATCGCCTGTGCGAGGCCGGGCGGCTGGGGCGCAAGACTGGCGCAGGATGGTATGCGTACGATGCTACCGGCCGCAAGATCGTGGACACGGCGACAGAAAAACTGATCTCCGAAGCGCGGGAAGCAAAGGGAATTGTCCCGCGTCTGCTATCGCCCGAGCAAATCCAGCGCCGCTTGCTGGCCGTGATGGCCAATGAGGGCGCGAAGGCGCTGGCCGAGGGCGTGGCGCTGCGTGCTTCCGATATCGACCTCACCTTCGTCAACGGCTACGGCTTTCCGCGCCTCAAGGGAGGGCCGATGTTTGCCGCCGACCAGATCGGGCTGGCCCAGGTTCTGGCCGAGGTGGAGGCCGCTTACGCCTCTGGCGGCGCGGGCTCTGAACCCGCGCCTCTCCTCATTGAACTCGTCCGTCGCGGCGGCAGCTTCGCGGGCTGGCGGGGCTGAGGTTCAGCCCCCCGCCTTCACCTGATGCAGCGGTGTGGCAGCGGCCTGCTGCACGCGATGGCGTTCGGGCTCCACCTCGGTGAGTGGCGCGCAAGGCGTGAGCCCCGCAAGGCAGCGCCGCGCAAGCTCCTGATACTGCAGCGTGCCGTTGTACTTCCATGTCATCTCCCGCTCTTCCAGTTCCCGGATGAGCTTGGCCGGTACGCCCGCCACTAGGCTGCGCGCCGGAACCTTGAACCCGGCGCGTACAAAGCTCATGGCCGCGACAAATGCGGCCTCGCCCACCTCAACGCCATCCATCACCACTGCATTCATGCCCACCAGCGCATTGCGTCTTACCACGCAGCCATGCAGCACGGCACCATGGCCGATATGGCCATTCTCTTCGACAACGACATCCTGCCCCGGAAAGCTGTGAGTTGTGCAGTTGTCCTGAATGTTCGATCCGGCCAACATGATAATCCGCCCGAAATCACCACGCAGCGACGCCCCCGGGCCGACATAGCAATGCGGACCGATGATGACATCACCAATCAGATCGGCGGAGGGATGAACATAAGCCAGCGGATCAACCACCGGAACCAAGTTTTCGAATTTATAGATCGGCATGGACAAAATCCTGCTTTCTGAATGCCCTGGTTAAAAGAAGTATATATAAGAGCCATGCGCAATACGCGACAGGCGAAGCCCCTCTTATTACGACTGCCCAAAAACTAACGCTCTTGAGGCAGCAGCGGAGAAATATCGCCGCCGGGTGCTTGCTCCCTATCTCGGCCATGCGCCTGAGCACGAGATTTAGAGAAGCCGGCAAGAGCTTTCCGGAATCTGTACGGTTGAAATAGTTGCCTTCGATGAGTTTGCTGGGCGATTGGCTGGAGACGGACTGGCCGCTGGGTGCGACCATATCGTTTTTCGGCACGGCTCCCACGGAGCCATACCCTTCGGCTGTTAAGTCTGCCACGCGCATGGCAGGTTTTAAAGCAGGTACCGCCGCTGGCGGATATGACACCCAAGATTAGGCTTTCCGTGGAGATGATGCCATGATTGGCTTCCAGCACTGCTGGGCCGAAGCCATCCACTCCGGCCGATCAAGTGATCTTCCGTCTGTGCGCGTTGCGCTTTTAAAGCCTAATTTGAAGGTGCTGTTGCCTTGAGGCGGCAGGTTGGTTTTACGTTACCGTACTCGCTGTCCAGGTTGCGGTCTTCACGGCTGGAGATTTTTCGAGGGTCGTGACTACTTGGTCCAACTCGCCAGCGGCGGCACTGGAAGCAACCAATGTCGCGCCAAGTTCCACGAGATCGTCGCTCTCGGTCAGGACCGCTACCTCACGCACCGGGTAGTGGGCGGCTTCCAGCTTGTCGAACAGCAAGTCGCGGACGTCTGGCACGTCCTCCGGCGCGCAGGTGGCGTGGACCGTGTATTGCGCCTCGGTGCTGGTCTCATCCACCGGGCGCCGGTTGATGTAGTTCACCAGCGGGCGCAGCAGCGTGTTGCCAGCCAGCACGAAGAAGGTGAGCAGCGTGGCCTGCCCCGGATAGCCGCAGCCCGAGAAGGCTCCCACCGCCGCCGAGCACCACAACGTTCCAGCCGTGTTGAGGCCGCGGATGTTGGCGCCGTCCTTGAGGATGACGCCAGCCCCGAGGAAGCCGATACCGGAGACGATATAAGCGACGATACGGGTCGAACCCTCCGGCCCGGCCAGCTGTATGCCCAGATCGGCGAAGGCCGCCGCGCCCAGCGCCACCAGTACCGTGGTGCGCAGCCCAGCGGAACGCTGGCGCCATTGTCGCTCAGCGCCGATGAGTGTGCCCAGCACGAAGGCGGTGGCGAAAGCGACGAAGCTTTGGGGCAGGTGTGAGAGCATGCTGCCCCCGGCTACTGGCCGAGATTGTGATAAAAGCCCCAGCCCATCACCGCGAGCATGACCGCGATGTAAAGGCGCAGTCCCCAGAACACTGTCTGCTGCCAGGGGCGTAATACCACGCGGCCAATTTCCATGGGCGGCGCTAGCCAGTTCTCTTGTTCCGCCAATGCGATGAGGGCTTGTTCTTTGCTTTTGTCGTAATAGCTCATCACAGACCTCACAGCGCGTTGGGGAAGACGGTGACCAGACCGTAGAGGCCATTGCATACGATCAGCAGCACCATCACGCCAATCGACAAGGCGTTGCGGATTGGTGAATTCACGTGTTCCCCCAGCAACTCACGGTCATTGAGTAGCATCAGCAGGAACAGCATGGCCGCGGGCATGAACACGGTGGCGATGACTTGGACGGTGAGGTTGAGGAAACCAACCGGCACATGTGGGAGCATCAGCACACCGGCCGCCAGCGCAGTGCCGGCGATGGCCGGGCCGTAGAACGGCAGAGCCTGCATCGGCTCCAGGTTGATCGAGCGCGGCAGGTCAAACGCCTCGCCGATCGCCCAGGCGCTGCTGGCTGTGACGACGATGGCGGCGATCAATCCGGCCTCGACCAGCCCCAGCGCGAAGATGATCATGGCGGCGCGGCCGATGTGCGTGCCAATGGCGCTTAGTACGTCATTGTCGCCCAGCGATGCGGCATTGGGCAGGCCGTGCAGGTACTGCGCGGCCAGGGCGATGATGGCGGCGGCTACCAGCACCATGCCGACCACGCCCAGCATCAGGTCGCGCCGGCTGGCGGCGATGTCCTGCGGCAGCAGCCCTTTGTCGACCACACAGGATTGCTGGAAGAAGAGCTGCCAGGGCGCGATGGTAGTACCGATATTGGCCGAGACCAGTATGAGGAACGAGGCCGAGAACAACCCGCCCGGCACCGCCCAGCCGCCACCCGCGAAGGTACGGCCGATGGCGCTCCAGTCCGGATGAGCGCACAGGGCCAGTGGGATGAAGACTAGGTTGAGCGCCGCCACGAAGAGCGAGATGCGTTCCCAGCTATGATATTTCAGAAAGAGCAGAATGCCGATGATGAAGCAAAACGCCAGTGGGATGGTGATAAGGTAGGAAACCCCGAACACCGCGCTGGCCACGCGGATGCCGATGAACTCGGTCATGAGCGTGAGGATGTTGGCGGCGACGAGGTCGATGAGAGAGAACGCGCCCCAGAAAGCGCCATAGCGCTTCCAGATCATCTCGGCGTGGCCGCGGCGGGTGACGGCGCCGAGGCGGATGGTCATCTCCTGCACGAGATACGCGATGAAACCTAGCGGGATCAGTAGGGGGATGAACAGGCTGAAGCCATACGTGGCACCAGTCTGCGCGTAGGTGACAACGCCGCCAGCGTCGTTGTCACCTAGCATAACGAGTAGGCCCGGCCCCACCAGGGCGAGCCCCAGGGTGAGGCGGTTGGTGAGCGTACGTGGGGCGGCGCGCAGTTTGGCGATGCGCAGGCGGTCGCGCAGACGGGCCTCAAGGCCTTCGGGCATGGAGAGCGGCGCCCCGTCAGCGGGCAGCACGTTGATACGGTCGGTGGACATGAGAAAAACTCCGGAAATGAGGAACGTACGGAGGGCCGGCGTGTCAGCGCACCAGCGGGGCCTCGAGCGAACCAAGTAGTTTCCAGACAATTCTCACGCGGCCGGTTGCCTCGTCTCGGCGCCAAGTGGCGACGATACGGCGGTGCGGGGGCAGCATGGCCATCGCGTCGGTATGCGCAACAGAAACAGCAACGGGGCGTGCGGTGGTCTTACGGAAGATCATGATGATCCCTCCTTCGTGTTTGACATTCAGACAAACCGGGAGGGACAGGCCTAAGGATCAACAGCCGGAGCGTGTTGTTCCTCCAGTATATCCATCCCGGACGTATTGGCAGACCATGGTTAGCGGAGGAGAAGACGTTAAGCGTCTACTATCGCTTTCCGAGGTCTGACCGGTAGATCGCGGGTTCATGTGATCCTGCTTTGGGTTGTGGGATGCTCGTGGCGCCGGGCGCCATCGAGCGGTTGCCGGGTATACCCGTGGGGGTATATAGTCAAGCCCATAATGAGATACGCTGACAGTGAAAGACGCAAGCTCGTCAACCGTCTGAGCCGGATACGCGGCCAGATCGAGGCGATACAGGCGGCCTTGGCCGAGGACGCCTCGTGCACCGCGCTTTTGCAACAAGCCGTAGCCTGCCGGGGGGCCATGGACGGGTTTATCGGCACGGTGATCGAGCATCATGTGCGTCAGCATGTCGCCGGGCCTGACGCCACTGACGAAGACCGTGCCCGCGCCGCCGAGGAACTGATCAAGGTGGTGCACGCCTATTTAACATAGACCACTGACAGTGGACGAGCCGGTATCTGCTGATACCGGCATAGGTGGGCTAAGATTTGCAAATTCCCGACCATGTTAATGATGGCGTACGCAGTTTCCAGTGCGCTGTCGCCCAGGCTTGAATCGGCCTTCCTCTCTACGGATTAGGATCGTCGCGCGGCAGCCTTTCTTGGTATGCATGAGCTTATGGGGAGAGCTGTATTCTGTGTCTCCATTCCAGCCTCGCGAGAGAGCGGAAGACGAACGCCGAAACCACCCGGACCAGAACAGTGGCCGCTTGTGCAATTGCCGGGGGGCGGGTTACATCCCCAAGCTGGTCACCAATAAATTACGCAACAGGCGGAGCCAGAGCCTATGTGGCCGCCAGAGATCCGTATCGTCATCTTGCCTGTCTTGTTGGCGGCCTGGCGAGGGGATTCAGTGCGCGGATGTGTTTTCGGCGGAAGAAGTGCCGGTAGTGGAACCGCTGTTGCCCGCCGATGCCGGCGGGGTAACTTGGCCGGACGAGGAGGAGGATGCCGCAGGCGCCGGAGTGATGACGGCGGCCGCTTGGTCTTGTGCCGACGAGGCTGTAGCAGTGTTTTTCGCGGCCGTTTGTAGAGTTGGGCTGGCTTGGTTCGAGCTGGCCGTAGAGGAGGAGCTTGCCGGTGACGTGGAACTCGGTGTTGCTGGCGTCACCTGGGCAGGCGCGGCGGCCTCGCCGGACGTGGTCGATGATGCAGCTGGCGTCGCGGTGACTGCGGCAGGTCCCGGAGTTTGCGCCGACGAGGCTGTAGACCCACTTGTAACGGCAGCTGGGGGCATTGGGCTGCTGGGTTGATTTGAAGTGGCCGTAGAACCAGCCGATGTGGCCGCTCCGTTGGACGCCTTGGCAGCTACAGGCGTCGTTGCCACGGGCGCCGGTGTCTGCACGGTGTAGTCAGGCACGATCCGCGCCTGCTTGGTGCCGTCGATCACCAGCACATGCAGCCCGATCGGAAGCGCTGTCTTGCTGGTCTGAGTAACGGAAACCAGGTTTCCGCTGGTCTGCTGGACGATGTATTCCCAGCCCTTGGTATCCGCGACCGCCTGCTCGGCTGCCACGCCGCCAATGCCACCGACCAAAGCCCCCCCGATTGCTCCGAATGCAGTTGCTTCCGGCGCGCCTGACAATTGTGCCCCCGCGACGCCGCCAGCGGCACCACCGGCGGCCGCGCCGACCGTGCCATCCGCGCTAATGAGCACCTGCCGCACGCCGATAATCACCCCACGCTGCACAGGCGCCTCTAACTGGGCGGCGTCGGCGGCATAGGTGTTTGGGGAGTAGCTCTCATGGCATCCAGCAAGGAACAGTGGGAGGAACCCCGGAAACAGGAAAAAGGGTAAAGTAACGAGGCGCAAGGCGAGGTCCATGTTCTTAGATCAGGCTGGCGTTAATTTAGCCTTTGAGACGCTGGCTGTCACGCTGGGGTTCGCAAGTAGGGCAGCTTGCCATCAACCATTACCGGTCCGCCTTGTGTCCAGACCAAATTTCCAGCGGCGGTTCACTGCTGCAAAACGGGTTTTTGTCTCCTAATGGGCGGCTGAAATCTGCCTGAGCGCTTCCTGTCGGGTTACATGTGCTGGTGATCGACGGCACCAAACAGGCGAGGATTATGCCTGGCTAGACCGTGCAGACTTCGGCGCCCGAGGCAACGATGCTCGCAGCTGCCTAGCCATCCAACGGGGCGGCCACATCGAACCAAGACAGCTCAGCTCTACAAGCCACCGTGAAAAGTGCTGCCGTTGTCCGCCTCTCCCGTCCCGTGCACAAATCCGCTGTATTGTGCGGATTCCGACGAAGTCGCCCGTTGATTCCGATTTGATGGCGCCCGGGATTCCGACATGAAGCCGCCCGTCTCGCCTCGCTTCGCTGGCTGCGTTTTTTCTGGCATTGATATTTTGATTGCGTCAAGTTTTCTCGGCGGTTTTGATTCTGGTTTTGCGCAGGCTGTCGCCGGTGAGGTTGAGCCGGTGGGCGTTGTGGACGAGGCGATCGAGAATGGCGTCCGCATAGGTGGGATCGCCGATGACGGCGTGCCACTGCTCGACGGGCAGTTGGCTGGTGACGATGGTCGAGCGCCTGCCGTATCGTTCTTCGAGGATTTCAAGGAGGTCGTGCCTTGCCTGGCCGTCGAGCGGCTCCAGACCCCAATCGTCGAGGATCAGAAGATCGATCCTGCCGAGCGCCCGGCTGATGCGGACGTAGCGGCCGTCACCGCGGGCCAGCGCCAGCTCGCCGAACAGTTTCGGCACACGCTGGTAGAGGACGGAGCGGTTATCGCGGCAGGCTTTGTGGCCGAGCGCACAGGCGAGCCAGCTCTTTCCCACGCCGGTTGGCCCACTGATCACCAGATTGTCGTGCGCGTCGAGCCAGGCACCGGCCACGAGTTTCTGGAACAGCGGCCGGTCGAGCCCGCGCGCGGCACGGTAATCGACATCCTCGACCAGAGCATTCTGGCGTAGCTTGGCAAGGCGCAGCCGGGCGGCGAGTTTCTTGTCGTGGCGGTAGGCCAATTCCCGGTCGAGCAGCAGGGCCAGCCATTCGGGATGGGTTAGCGTGGCAGCCTCGGCCGAGGCTTCGGTTTCCCCGAATGCCTTGGCCATGCCGAACAGTCCCAGCTGGTTGAGCTGGTCGAAGGTGGGGTGAGTCAGCATGCTGGTCTCCTCAATGGTAATAGCCCGCGCCGCGGATGTTGCGGTGCTCGATCGCCTGGTTGTCCGCGGCGTGCTGGGGTGGGGCATGGCGATCGAGGTTATTGTCCAAGATGGATTTGACCGAGCCGTAGGTTCGCGCGCGCGATCTCCAGCGCCCGGGCACAGGCGGCCTCCACCCGTTCCCGGCCAAACGCTTTCACCAGCCGGACGATGCCAAGACAGGCCCGGAAGCCTTGTTCCGGGTGCGCGCGCTCCTCCAGGATCCGTGTGCATAAAGCGTCGGCGGCGGGACCGATCGTAGCGGCATCCCGTTGGATACGCTCGACCGTCCAGCCCGCGTAACGCCGGTGGCTGGAGGGCATGTGCTCGGGCAATGTCGTGTGCTTGCCATTGCCGCTCCCGCGCATATGCGCCGCGATGCGCTCGCCGCGCATGAAGATCTCCACACTGCGCGCCGTCAGGCGCACCTCCACCTGCTCCTTCGCGAAGCGGTACGGCACGCTGTAGTAATGCCGGTCGACATCGACGTGATAATCGAGCCCGACGCGCCGGATGCGCCATTCCGCGAAGACATAGGGCTCCACCGGCAGGGGCTTGAGGTGCGGGCGGTCCAGGCTTTCCAGGAGTTGGCGGCGGGTAACGCCCAGCCGGCGCAGCGGTCGCTCATCGTTCACCCGCACCAGCAGGTCCCGGATCGCGGCGTTCAGCTCGGCCAGGCTATGGAAAACCCGGTGGCGTAGGCGGCCCAACAGCCAGCGTTCCATGATTAGCACGGCAGCCTCGACCTTGGCCTTGTCGCGCGGCTTGCGCGGACGTGCCGGCAGAATGGCGGTGTCATAATGCGCCGCCATCTCGGTGTAGCTGCGGTTGACCGTGGGCTCAAAGAAGCAGGCTTTGACCACCGCCGTCTTCGGATTGTCCGGCACGATCAGCCGTGGCACCCCGCCGATCGCGGCAAACGCGCCCGCATGCGCGCCAATCCAGTCGCCCAAGCCCTGGGTCCAGGTCGCTTCGGCATAGGTGAAGCTCGATGCCCCCAGCGCCGCGACAAAAATCCACGCCGGCCGGGTCTCGCCGGTCAGCCGGTCAACCACCACCGGCACCGCATCCCCGGCATAATCCACGAAGAGTTTGTCGCCGCCCGCGTGCGATTGTCGCATCGTCACCGGCAGCTTGCTCTCCCAGCCCCGGTACAGCTCACAGAACCTGGAATAGCGATACCCCGCCGGTACCTGGGCAATATACTCGTCCCATAGGATCGAAAGCGTGACGTGCTTGCGCTTGAGTTCCTGGTGCATCCAGGCCCAATCCGGCTCGGCATGCTGGCGATGCCCCTGCCTGGTGCCGTTGTTCTTGTACAGCAGCACTTCCAGCGCCGCGTCCGTGACCTCCGCCGCCAACGGCCAGGCCAACCCGGCGCCGGCAGAGCGGCGCAGCGTCTCGCGCACCGTCGAGGGCACCACGCCCAGCCGCCGGGCAATCTCCCGCTTCGAAACCCCGGCTGCCGTCAAACGCAAAATCTCGCGCACATGGCGCATGCAAACTCTCCCCGCTGGCATCGATCATCCCCCTTCAGCAAAAGCCAAAGAGGAAACTCTACCGCAGTCAGCGAAGATGCCTTCACCCCCAAACCCCGGGCGACATCATCCCGGAATCGAGGGCGGGGCTAAATCGGAATCCCGGGCGCCATCAAATCGGAATGGGTGAGCGTCATCATCTCGGAATCAGTGGGCGCCTTGCCCCGGAATCATCAGTATTGAATTCGACGGGCTCAGGCATACCCATCTGGTATGTCACCGGGGTAAAAAAAGTATTTTTCCCGATGAGTGCAAAAAAATAGTCTTACCCCCAAAATGGGAGCTGAGAAAACCAAATCGTTCGAAAGCATCTCGCGTAGAGTTTCGGAAGGTTTTGGGTAAGTGAAGCAGGATTAAACCTGGAAAATAAAGTGCGCGATGATCTTTGTAGATTTCCGTATGCCTACTTGTACGCAGGGCGTGCACCAGAGAAGGTTTGATGAGTTTGGCCGCACGGCTGAGCGGCCACCTCAGTTGATGGCATAACTCGTAATGCAGAGCGGCGTTTTTAACAAATTCGTACAAGAAATAAGAAAAAAGGAGATAACTTTTTGACCATCCAGATCAAGACAGTGGAATTCACGCCCAAGCGGCACACGTTCGGCCATATAGCTCGGCGTCTGGGGGGTGACAGATCTGCCTCACGCTACCAGGAGGGGACGTTGGACCTCCAGGCCACCGAGAATTTCCACTATAAGCCACTCTGGGAGCCCGAATTCTGGCATTACGATCAGGCGAAGACAGCTGTGAAGATGGCAGATTGGTATAAACCGCTCGACCCACGCCAGTATTACTACGCCACGTACAACATCGCCCGCGCCAATATGCAGCAGGCTGTTGAACGCAATTTCACCTTTGCCGATGAGCGCGGCCTGTTGGCTAATTTGCCTGCCGAGCTGAAGGCCAAGATTATCGATACCCTGCTGCCGCTGCGCCATGCGCACTGGGGGAGCAACATGAACATGGCGGAGATTTGCCAGCGCGGTTACGGCACGGCGGTAACGGCCCCGTGCATCTTTTCAGCCATGGACCATCTCGGAATGGCGCAGATCATCAGCCGCATCGGGCTTCTGCTCGATGGCCTGACCGGCGAGAGCCTACGCGCCGCCAAACAGACGTGGATGACCGTGACCGCTTGGCAAGGCATCCGCAAGCTCATGGAGGATAGCTTGGTGGAGCGTGACTGGTTCCACCTTTACGTCGCGCAGACCCTGGGGATGAATGCCGTACTGTTGCGCATTGCCTATACGGGGCTGGAGGCGAGCTACGGAACCGCGGGTATGGCGCTGGCCATGCTCACTGAGTTCTGCGCTGACTGGTTGGCCGAGGAAGGCCGCTGGAGTGATGCCGTCATCAAGGCAGTCGCGGCTGAATCACCCGAGAACAATGCGCTGGTTTCCAAGTGGGCCAAGGACTGGATTGCCCGTGCCGCCGATGCAGCCGTGCCGCTCAGTGTGGCCGTACTTGGTGATGACACTGCCGCCCGCGTCGCCGGCGAGGCCACGACGGCTCATGCCCGCGCCCTTGGATTAGCTCTGTAAGGAAGCGACATGACGCAGATCGCCTCCGTCACGCTGATGCAGAACGGCGAAGCCCGTCCGGTCATCGATGCCATCATGCAGATAATCCCGGTGTATGCGTGTTGAATATGCCAGGTGCCATCAAACTCAATTGCGATGGTCTGATCATCGTCAACCGCGCCTCGGTTGAGGAGCGGTTAGGCAAACCATGGAGTCCATAAGAGATCCAACTCACGCTTGTCTCCATGGCGGGCCATTTGGATGAGGATGACGACCAGTTTACATTGAGCTGACAAAAATAAGAAGTGAGGAACAATATGACCGCCAAGAAACTGAGCCTGAAGCAGCGCTACGAATTCTTAACCCGCGATCTGGATTGGGAGCCAAGCTACCAACCCATTGATGCAATCTTTCCCTATGACCAGTTCGAGGGGATCAAGATCAAGGATTGGTCCGGCTGGGAGGATCCGTTCCGCCTGACCATGGATTCCTACTGGAAATTCCAGGCTGAGAAGGAGCGGAAGCTCTACGCCGTGATCGACGCATTTGCCCAGAACAACGGCCAGACCGGGATCTCCGATGGGCGCTACGTCAATGTTCTGAAGATCTTCCTCACGGGCATTTCGCCGGAAGAGTATCAGGCGCATCGCGGCTTCGCCTTCACCGGCCGCCATTTCCGTGGCGCCGGTACGCGTGTGGCTTGCCAGATGCAGTCGATCGACGAGTTGCGTCATGTGCAGACACAGATCCACACGATCAGTCACTACAACAAGTTCTTCGATGGCATGTCGGAATTCCCGGCCCAGCATGATCGTGTGTTCTACCTATCCGTGCCGAAAAGCTTCTTCGACGATGCGCGCTCGGCAGGGCCGTTCGAGTTCATGATCGCGATCGGCTTTGCCTTCGAATACCTGTTAACAAACCTTCTGTTCGTGCCGTTCATGTCCGGTGCGGCGTATAATGGCGACATGTCAACGGTGACTTTCGGCTTTTCAGCGCAGTCGGATGAAAGCCGTCACATGACGCTGGGTATCGAAGTGATCAAGTTCCTGCTGGAGCAGCACCCGGACAACTTGCCGATCGTGCAGAAATGGGTGGACAAGTGGTTCTGGCGTGGTTTTCGCCTGCTCGGCATCGTCGCCGCGATGATGGACTACATGCTGCCGAAGAAAGTGATGTCATGGAAGGAGGCGTGGGATATATACTTCGTTGAGGCCGGCGGTGCACTCTTCAAGGATCTGGCGCGCTATGGCCTGAAGATGCCAAAATATGCGGACGTGGCGACCGAGGCGTGCGAGCATATTTCTCACCAGAACTGGGGGCTCTTCTACCAGCTCTGCCACGTCGCGGGCTTCCATGCTTGGATGCCGGACGCCGCACATCTCGACTGGCTCTCGGAGAAATATCCCAATACGTTCGATAAATATTATAGGCCTCGCTTCGAAATGTGGGCGAAACAGGAGAAGGACGGAAAGCGCTTCTACTTCAACGGTCTGCCGCAGCTTTGCAGCTGCTGCCAGCTGCCCATGCTCTATACCGAGCCGGGCGATCCCACCAAGACCTGCTTCCGCAGTTCAACCTTCAAAGATACCCGCTATCATTTCTGCTCCGATGGCTGCAAGGACATCTTCGACAACGAGCCTGAGAAATACGTGCAGTCCTGGTTGCCTGTGAACCAGATTTTCCAGGGCAATTGCGGCGGAGCTACGGTTCCGGAGGTGTTGAAGTGGTACCATATCAATGTTGGCGTGGATAACGGTGACTATGTGGGCTCGCCAGACGAAGCTCTATGGAAGTCCTGGGCCGAACAACGCCTGAGCGAAGCCAGCTAGAGGGAGCCTGAAATGTCAGTCATTGCCATTACCCCAGATTATGAAAAGCATATCCAGTACCGTGACGAGCAGGAACTCTACCACGGATCCTTATTGGTTTATGTGCACTGGGAGGAGCATATCTCCTTTGTCTCCGCCTTTGGCGTGCCGCTGCCGCCGGACACGCCCTTCGGTGCCATCTGCGAGATCGCCAAAGGCATCTATGGCGATCATCCTGACGCCGCCGACGTCGACTGGGCCAAGGCCGAATGGATGATTGATGACAAGAAGGCCACCCCAGATTTCGGTAAGTCCATTGGTGAGAATGGTGTTGGTCATAAATCCCTCATCCGTTTCTGGACCCCCGGCCTACACGGCTACAAGGGGACGTCCAACTGATATGACGGTGAACGACGCTCAGCCGTTGCCTTGTTGATGGCTACGGAGGTTCGTGTAATGCCTACGCTTGACCGTCACCACCGCCGAGGCCGCCATCGAAGCCGCATGGGCTAGGGGTTACGTGTGTGCTTTCTTTCCTACCAAGCTCAGGTGGGGCGGCGGCAGGCGAGTTGGTCCGCCTGCTGCCGGCTTTAGAGCCTCCGCCCGTGCCAGTGAGCCTGATGCATGCGGGCCGGCCGTAAATGCCCCTGAAGCTGAGAGTGTGTCTTGACTTCGTCGCCTCGGCCCTGCGCAACGCCTTGCCAGCCCATGTTCATACATCCAGAGATTTCATAGCGCTTATGGAGATAATGAGAGGTTGTTGTGGTCGCCAAAAGCGCTCACCTCGCAGGGGGGCAAAAAACTACAATCCCAACATGCCAACGGCAAGGTAGTGAAACAGTTTGAGGCTCGCTGTTTAAAGGCCGATCAGCTTGGCGCTCCGCCAGCGCATAGAGCGTAAAACAGTAATGAGGCGGCCGCTGGCCGGGCGACAGCCAGAAGAGGGAGCGCATTGCCCCTATCCTGCATACTAATTTCCTCATCAGCTGAGTTGGGACATGGTTTATCCACAGGCATCTTGATAACCCAGTGGATAAGTATGTGGACATTGTGACAAGAGCCGGGACAACCCAGCTAGGGCCCAAAGCTGCCGTAAATTGCCCTTGACTTTGCTGAATCCGTTTAATGCTTTGTATTTGTTTGAAAATCTTTCGAAGATCGGCGACTCGAATGCAGATCGAAACCTGCGCAAACCCACTGATTCAAAAGAAAATGAAAGCAGTGGAAAACTAAATCTTGCGTCGCTCTATCTCGGCATACGCGGTTAGCGCATCCTCATCGGAGAATATCGCGTTCTTTCGTTCAGATCCGGCTCATCGGGAGGTTTCGGTCAAAAAGACAGGTTTTGGTTGGCTGCCCAGTCTGTGTTTTCAAGTAGGGCCGGACAGAGCCGGCGCAGCCAAGGGCAGAAATGACGTTTTTATTGGCCGTTATCCGGCTTGAGCACGTGGACGACTTGCTTGCGCGTCTCCATGGCTGCTTTCACGCGCTCTGCCTTATAACATTCCCACCCCTCGGCGGATTGAGCCTGCTGAGGTTGCTGGTAGGTTTGGCTGTTACATATCGGGTGGCGTGGAGGGGGGCTGTATCTCCTTTCGAGACGCAGATTATTGGTGATGATATGGGCAATTTCAGGCCGGCATTAGCGGAAATTGTGAGAAAATTTTTCAGTATAATCAATAACATAAAGAAGAACCTTAAGGTTGGCTGGTTTGCATCAGGCCAGCTTCTGTTTTCGCGGCGAATATTTTTTGTGAGTGCCCGGGTCGCTTGCTCGGCTACGCTAGGCGACTCATGTTCGGCATTTAGGGCTGGCGTTACGCCGCCAGCCCCATTCTTTTAAATCAGCGCAGATGATGCACCTGTTGCAGACCATAAACCGGCGTGGGTAGACCTTCCATCCGCGCCTTGAGCTGCAACGCCAGATACAGCGAGTAGTGGCGCGACTGATGCAGGTTACCGCCATGGAACCACAGGTTTTCCTGCTGCGTCGGCTTCCACATATTGCGCTCCTCACCCTCCCATGGACCGGGGTCCTTGGCCGTGGCGGAACCCAGGCCCCACACCTTGCCCACCTTGTCCGCCACCTCCTGGCTGATGAGGTCGGCCGCCCAGCCATTCATCGAGCCATAGCCGGTGGCGTACACGATGAGATCGGCGGGCAGCTCCGTGCCGTCGACGAATTTGACGCCCGTCTCGGTAATTTCCTCGATCTCCACCCCGCTCTTGAGCTTGATGCCGCCATTGATGACCAGCTCGCAGGCACCGACATCGATGTAATACCCAGAACCACGGCGCAGATATTTCATGAACAGGCCGGATCCGTCGTCGCCGAAATCCAGCATGAACCCAGCCTTACGCAGTGCATCGTAGAATTCCTTGTCGCGCTGCTGGATCTTCTCATACACTGGGATGTGGAATTCGTGCATGATCTTGTACGGTATGGAAGCGAAGGTCATGTCCGCCTTGCGGGTGGTTACGCCATTGGCCACGGCCTGTTCCGAGTAGAGCCCGCCGAGCGCCTCTTCCATTAGCGAGTCAGAGCGAACGATATGCGTGCTGGACCGCTGCACCATCGTCACATCGGCGCCCACCTCCCACAATGCGGCACAGATATCATGCGCGGAGTTGTTGGCGCCGATTACCACAACTTTCTTGCCGGCATAGGCATCCGGTCCCGGATGCTGCGAGCTGTGCTGCTGTTCGCCACGGAACTTGTCCATGCCTTTGAAGTTGGGGATGTTCGGCTTGCCGGACATGCCGGTGGCCAGCACAAGCTGGGTGGGGCGCAGCTCGATCTCCTGTCCGTCCCGCACCACTGTCACGCGCCAGGTCTTGGTCGCCTCGTCGAATTCCGCATGCTTGGCGATGGTCTTGGACCAGTAATTGATCTCCATGACCTTGGTGTAGAACTCCAGCCAGTCGCCGACCTTGTCCTTGGGCGAGAACACAGGCCAGTTCTTGGGGAAATCGATATAGGGCAGATGGTCGTACCACACCGGGTCGTGCAGGCAGAGGGATTTGTAGCGCTTGCGCCACTGGTCGCCGGGGCGGTCGTGCTTGTCGATGACGATATGCGGCACACCGAGCTGGCGCATCCGCGCGCCGAGCGCGATGCCGCCCTGGCCGCCGCCGATGATCAGCACGTAAGGTTGTGTCTCATAACCCAGAGTGCGCACTTCCTCCTCGCGTTTCTCTAGCCAGCTCTTGCGGGTTTTCGAAATGCCATGCTCCGCACCCATCGGGCGACGAAAGCCCGTGGCCTCCTCATAGCCTTTAAGCTCGGTCAACGTGGTCAGCAGCGTCCAGGCCACGCCGTCGCGCAGGCGTACATAGGCTTCGCCACGGCCGATGCCGGTTTCGAAGCTCAGCCACGCCTCCACAATCTCGCCGCTCTGCGTCGGCTCATCGGCAATGGCGAAGCGCACGCCACCCAGATGCGGCAGCGTGGCGCTCAGCATGTCGCGCACGCCGTCGGGGTTCTCCACCGTCTTGAGGTTCCAGGTGAAGGCGATGAGATCGCGCCAGAAGCTGGTGGTGGCGAAGAGGCGCGCGGCGTTGTCCACATCGCCCTCGGCCAGCGCGCTGTTGAAGGCGGCGAGCCAGGATTCCGTGATCGCGCGGGGCGTGCCGGTTTTCAGGCCCATCGTCATATCGTTCATGTCCGTTTCCCTTTTTGGTTAGCTGTTGAGGTCGATGAGGATTTTGAGATGCTTGCCGGACGGGTCGAGCAGCGCCTCGAACCCTTGCGCCACGGCGTCCTGCAGCTTGATGCGCGCGGTGACGACCTTGGAGGCCGGCAGCGCGCCGGAGGCGATGAGGCGGATCACGCGCGGCCAGTAATGCGTGGGGTAGGCCCAGGCGCCACGCAGATCGACGTCCTTGAACGTCACCTGGAACCAGTCGAGCGGGTTCTCGCGCGGGTGCAGCCCGGTCTGCACCACCACGCCCTGCTTGCGCACGGCGTCCAGGCAGGCTTTCAGCGCGTGCTCATTGCCCACGCATTCCAGCGCCACGTCGCAGCCCACGCCGCCCTCGGTGCCCGCGCGCACGGCCTCGCCAATATTGTCGCGCTTGGGGTTGAGGGTGACGAGATCCGGCAGCACCGTGCGGGCGAAGGCGAGACGGGAGTCGTTGAGGTCCGAGAGGAAGAGCAGCCCGGCCCCGGCGGCGCGGGCGGCGAGTAGCGTGAGCAGGCCGATCGGCCCAGCACCGGTCACCAGCACGGAATTGCCCGCACGCACCCCGCCACGGTCGCAGGAATACACGGCGACGGCGGTGGGTTCGACGAGCGCTGCCTCCTCGTCGCTTAAACTCTCGGGGATTTTCTGGACGTTATAGTCATACACCGTGGCGGCATCGGCCATGCCGCCCCAGGCCCAGCTCAGCCCCGCCAAAGCCAATTGCGGGCTTAAGTGAAATAGCCCGCGCTCGGCAAAATATTCCCCCGCGCGGGGCATGATCAGCGGCTGGATGGAGACGCGGTCGCCGGGTTTTACATTGGTGACGCCATCGCCCACTGCCTCGACCACGCCGCCGAACTCATGCCCCAGAATCTGCGGGCCAAACGCCCCGGTAAAGGGATGCGGCGTGGTGGGGATGAAGATCGGCCCGTAGGCGTATTCGTGCAGATCGGTGCCGCAGATGCCGACAAAGCGGTTGCGCACTCGCACCTGGCCCGGCGGGGGCTGGTCGGACGGGGCGGGAATGTCTTCCACGCGCAAATCGCGCGCGGCATGGAATCGTAGGGCTTGCAAGCGGCTCCTCCTGGTTTTTGTTGTCGCAAGGAGACCAGGAGCAACCGCCGTGCCAAATTCAACTCATTGAAAAGGCTTGAGAAGCTGTGGATGTGCCGCCACACTGTGGCGGCAGGTGTGGCGCCTAACTGTGGCGCATCAGCCCCATACGGCGCATCCTCCGGTGGATGGTCGTGCGGTCCACGCCCAATTGCCGCGCCAGGGCCGAGACATTGCCGCCACATCCCGTCAATGCCGCGCGGAGTTGCTCGGCCTCGGAGCCTGCCAGTCCGCCGGCAAGACGCTCCGGCAGATCCACCAGCCCGATTTCTCCGCCCTCGCACAATGCCGCCGCCGTGGCGATGGCGTTGTCCAGCTCGCGCAGATTCCCCGGCCAGCGATGCGCCCGCAGCGCCTCCCGCGCCTTCGGGGCGATGGACAAGTAGCGGCCTGACGGGCTGTGCCGTGCCAGCAGCCGCTCCACCAGCCAGTCAAAATCCGCCCGCTCGCGCAAAGGCGGCAGGGTGAGGGCGGCGGCATGCAAGCGGTAATAGAGGTCTTCGCGGAACCGTCCTTCGGCCACCAGGGTGGCGAGGTCGCGGTGCGAGGCGGAAATCACCCGCACGCGCACCTGACGCGGTTGGGTGCCGCCCAGGGGCAGCACCTCCTGCTCCGCCAGCACGCGCAGCAGCCGGGTTTGCAGCAGCAGCGGCATATCGCCGATTTCATCGAGGAACAGTGTGCCGCGGTTGGCGGTCTCCACGAGCCCCTTGCGGCCCTTTGGGGCGGCGCCGGTAAAGGCGCCGGGGGCATGGCCGAACAACTCCGCCTCGGCGAGAGCTTCCGGGATCGCGGCACAGTTCACCGCCACGAACGGCCCCTCCAGCCCGCTTGCCGCATGGATGGCCCTGGCCAGGAATTCCTTTCCTGTGCCGGTTTCGCCATGCAGGCACACCGGCAGCGCGGTGCGGGCGAGGCGCGTTGCCTTCTCCAGAAGCGTGTCGATACCCGGCACCCCGCCGCCGAATTCCCGCAGCGCCACGGGGATGGCGGGGGAAGGCGCGCGTATCCGCGTGCCGGGCGGCGGCTCAATGGCGTGGGCAAACAGCAGCTGGCCGTTCCGCGCGCTTAGCACGCGCTCCTGGGTGGGGCGGGCGCGGGTTAGGCTGGGCAGATCGTCCACGGTGAGGTTGAGGAAATGCGAAACCGGCTTGCCAAGCACCAGCTCAGGCCGCCGCCAGTCCAGCTCGGCCGACTGCGCCAGCATGCGCGCCGCGGCGTGCGTCATACCCGCAATGCGCCCGGCATTGTCGATGGCGACAGCGCCCTCCGGGTCCACGTCCAGAAACTCGGGCGAGAGCGCAAAGCGCAGCACCCATTGCCGGCGCGTCTGCGCCATCAGATTGGCAAGCTCGATACGCCGCGCCGTGGCGGTGACCAGATGCCGCGCCAAGGTCTGGCTGATCTTCTCGCGCGGGGAGGAGAGCAGGGAAATATCCAACACCGCCGAGAGCTCCCCGGTCGTGTCGTAGATTGGCGCGGCGGTGCAGGAGAGCGGCGTGTGCGTCATGTCGAAATGGTCGGTCTGGTGGATGGTCAGCGCCTCACCTGTGGCAATGCATGCGCCCACGGCGCAAGTGCCGGCACGGGCTTCGGCCCAGTCGGCGCCCAGATACAGCCCTGCCTTACGTAGCTCATGCGTTTGCCTCGGGTCGCCGAAATACTCCACGGCGATGCCCTGGCGGTTGGTCAGCAGCAGCACGTAATTCTGGCCCGAGACATGGCCGTACAGCCGCTCCAGCCCCGAGCGGGCGATGACGATCAGTTCCTCCGCCTGCTGGCGATGCTCTTTCAGCCGCCCCTCGGGCAGGATGACCGCCTCGCAATTCACCGCCGGGTCCAGGCGGTATTCATCCAGGCAGCGGCGCCAGGACTGCACGACATAGGCATCCCGACCGGACGTGCCGCCGCGCCAAGCGGTCTCGATCTCGCGCACATGCTCGGCAGTGCTCATCTCTGTTCCCCCTGCCGCCCATGCACGCCAGCGTGTCAGACGGCAAATTTTTACTTTTGCGGGAAATCTGCGCGCCGCGCAGGGGGAATGCAAGAATTATCGCGCCAGCAGCTCCCGCATGGTTTGCTCGATTTTGGCGGTTTCCACCGGAAAACGTCCCGGCGCGCCGGCGCAATGGCCATAGACGGAGTCGAGCACCTCCAGCCGCGCGCCAGGGATGAAGCTGGTCTCGTGAGCCGCCTCCTCGGCGGTGAAATAGGCATCGTACCGGCAGGGCATCGCGATGGTTCGGGCGGTGATGTGGCTGAGAGCGGCGCGGTAATCTCCGCTGCAGCCGGGCAGGGCGCCGATATCCGCGTTGGCCCAGGTGCTGAGCATGGCAAGCAGATCGCCTGCATCGAAGGACAGATGCTCATTCTCCCACTGCACCAGAAACGCCTCTAGGCTGTCGGCGCCGAGTTGGCGGTAGAGCGCCTTGCGGAAGAACGGCGCTGAGTAGGCCCAGCCGCAATAGGCGCGGCCAAAGGCTTTCAGCCCCTCGGTGGGAGGGCGCAAATAGGCACCGCCTGCGTAATTGCAGTCGGCCCTCAGCGCCGCGGCCACCCCTTCGAGAAACACCCGGTTGAGCGGCCAGCAGCGTGACGTGCCGCAGATGGGTAGTAGCGCCTTCACCATCTCAGGGTAAGCGGCGGCCCAGGAATAGGCTTGCATCGCGCCCATCGACCAACCAGCGGCGAGAGCGATACGCCGCACGCCCAGATGTTCACTCAGCAGCCGGTGCTGGCAGGCGACGTTGTCGTGGATATCCACAGCCGGGAAAGCGCCCCGTGCCGCCCCCGCGGGGCGGTGGCTAGGCGAGGTGGAAACGCCGTTGCCGAACATATTGGGTGAGACGATGAAATACCGGTCCGGGTCCAGCGCCCGCCCCGGCCCGATCAGCCCGGCATAGGATTGGTGCGTGCCGGTATAATAAGTCGGCAGCAGGATACAGTTATCGCCCGCCGTATTCAGCCGCCCCCATGTGGCATAGGCGAGGACCGCATCTTCCAGCATCGCGCTGGAACGCAGCGTGACATCGCCAAGAGGAAAACGCGCCAACTCCATGCCGCCAGCTCCCAGTAAAGGCCCTGGAAGCTTTGTCCCAGGGCCGTTGAGGCTCAGAAAAACTCGAGATAGCGCTTGGTCTCCCATTCGGAGACGTGCGCCATGTAGGAGAGCCATTCGTCGCGCTTGTATTCGAGCCAGGAGGCCTTCATCTCCGGGCCAAAGACCTGTTCGGAGAGCGGATCAGCCTCGAAGGCGTCCAGCGCTTCGCCCAGCGTGTGCGGCAGCTGGCGGATGCCTTTGCGCTCCAGCTCCTCGTTGGTGGCCTTGTACATGTTCGCGCGGTTCGGCTCGCCGGGATCGGCGGCGGCGCGCACGCCTTCCAGCCCCGCGGCCAGCACCATTGCGGCCCCCAGATAGGGGTTGCAGGAGCTGTCCGCCGACCGCAGCTCGATACGTCCGCCGCCGCCGGGAATGCGTACGGCGTTGGTACGGTTGTTGTTGCCGTAGCAGGCGAAGATCGGCGCCCAGGTGAAGCCGGACATGCTGCCCTGCTTGACGAGACGCTTATAGCTGTTGACTGTGGGCGAGATCACCGCGCAGATCGCGGGCAGATGCGCGATGACGCCAGCGATGAAATGATAGCCGAGCGTGGAGAGGCCGCAACCGCGCGGGTCGGCATTATCTGCAAAGAGGTTTTTGCCCGTTGCAAGATCGGCGAGCGACATGTTGAAGTGAGCGCCGCTGCCCGAGCGGTTGGCGTAAGGCTTGGGCATGAAGCTGGCGAAGCAGCCATGCTTGCGGGCGATCTGGTTGGCCATCATGCGCAGGAACACGTAGCGGTCGGACATCGTCACCGCTTCGGCATATTGGAAGTCGATCTCGAACTGTCCCTGTCCGTCCTCCTGATCGAAGGAATAGACATCCCATCCCAGTCCGTTCATCGCGGTGACGAGTTCGCTTAACCAGTCGAAATTATCGAGAGCCGCACCGATATCGTAGCATGGCTTGCTGAGCTGGCGCTTGGTCACGTGCTCAGCATTGCCGCCCGCGTCCCGGCGCAGCACGTAGAATTCCGCCTCCATGCCGAGATTGAACTTATAGCCGAGATCGGCTGCTGCCTTGGTCTGGCGTTTCAAAATTCCCCGGCTGCAGGCCGAGAAGGGTTTGCCACCCAGCCAGAGATCGCTCGCCAGCCAGGCAACGTTGGTACGCCAGGGAAGAACGGTGACGGAGGAGGGATCGGGCCTTGCCGCCACCTCGTCGTCATGCACACTCTGCGGTACGCCCTCAAGGGCGGCGCCGGTAAATAGTTCTGAACCGTGCAGCATCTGGTCGGCATGGTCGACCGGCACAATCTTGCCTTTGGAAACGCCATGCATGTCAACATAACTTGCCAAAAGAAATTCAATCTTCTTTTCAGCGATGGCAGCTTCAAGCAAAGATGTCTCTTTTATCATGATATTCATGTCTCTCTTCTATCCGGGGCGTGGGCGTGCACCTCCTCATCCGCCAGCGGAATGGCCAGCAGTCATGGGAAGCGTTGCGTGAATGGAGGGTTACTGCGCGATTTTCGCGCGGACGTATTCGGATAATTGCCAGACCGCTTTTTCCAGATGGCTCAAGCGGCCGGGGCGGGCGGCACCTGTTTTTGCTCCAAGTTGCTGCATCTCATTAACGGCAAAATCTTCTTAACGGCAAAATCTTCCAGATTGACCTTGTCGACGAACTGCATCTCCTTTTCCATGAAGGCTTCGTAACCGGGCATATCCCTGGCTTTGGGGCGGGCGAGCACATAGGTCTGCACCATCGTGCGGTTTGCCGCGACCGGCTGCGAGCGGAACCAGTATACACGATCAGGCCAGATATTAATCATATGGAATGGATACACGAGGAAGAGCTGAAAACAGCGCCGATCAAACGTGGTCAGATCATCACTTAACAAAGGCGTGCCAATCAGGATGTCTTCGTCGCGTACTGTTTCGCGCGCGGGCGAGACCCCATACGTCCAGGCCGGATGTCCATCCTCGATATAAGACAGCCGGGCAGGGAAGGAGGCCTCAAACGTCTCGGGATGTGCGGCGATATGGTGGTAACATTCCATGAACGTTTCCACCATGATTTTCCAGTTGGATTTACAGTCATAGCTGTATTCACCAACTACGATCAGTTCATCGAGTTTGAACTTGGCGAGTTGCGCGGAGAGGTCAGCCAGTTGCGGCGCCAGCGAGGGAGCATCGCCGGAGAGATTGGCATAGATGAAGCCGTCAACAACCTCGGTTGAAAAGCCGGGCAGATCGCAATCATTCTGGTGGAATTCAACCTTGTCCATCAGCGGCGCACCAAGCAGCTTGCCGGTGAGGTCGAAGCCCCATTTATGGAATGGGCAGGAGAAAAGCTTGATGTTTCCTTTGCCTTCGACAAGCGGTGCCCAGTGATGGGTGCAGATGCCCGACAAGGTGCGAATAACGCTATCTCGCCCCCGAACGATGACAAGCATCTCATCGAACAGGTCGAGAGTAAAATAGTCCCCGGCTTCTGGCACCTGGGAGACGTGCCCCACGCAAACCCAGCCGGGTTTAAAAATCTTCTCGACTTCCAGAGCAAAGAACTCATCGGACACGTAGGTTGATGGGGGTAGGGTCTCGGCGTGTTCCAGGGCGCGGCAGGCGCCGCGCGTGGCGGCATTCAGCATCGCCACCAGGGCATCCCGCCCGGCAGTTTGTGGCGGGACATCTAAGATCGAACGCATGTTCAACTCCTTTCGTCTGGCCTCAAAAATGCTCTGGCTGCGGGTTCGCATGCTTAGCTCGTGCAGAGTTTAATTTCTGCGTAGAAAATGCGCAACAAATAATAAGCTGATTAATTAATTATTTTTGTGGCCGCGTTTTTTGTAATTATGACTATAAAATAGTCTCTTTGATTAAAATATATGCAGTATCAGAGGTGTTGCTTGCGTACCATCTTTCTCCTTGCTACTGCTGCGGGTGTGAAAACTTCGCACAAGAACAAGGCCGCAAGCTCCGTTCAACCGCTGGCCGAAAAGGGCCTCATGCAAACAGCAGACATCGAAGCGCCCGTCAAAAAGCGGCTTGGCCGGCCGAAAAACTCGTCGGGTGATAATGCGGCGACTCTGCTCCGCGTCGCGCTCGATCTGTTTTCGGAACAGAATTACTCGTCCGTGACGGTTAAGAATATCGCCAGTGCCGCGGGGGTGAATGCGGCTCTTGTTCATTACTATTTTGCGAGCAAGGAAGATTTGTTCCTGAAAGTCGTCGAGGCGGCGGCGAACGAGGCTTTCGAGACCTTCGAGGCGATCCGCAACAATGCGGTCGCGCCACGGGAGGTAATCTCCCTGTGGATCGAGAATCATATCCTGCAGTTCAGCCTGATGCAGAAGCTCATCAAGATCAGTCTGGATTACGCGACTATCCACGACCGGTCCGAACGTATCGATAACGCCATCCGCAAGTTCTACGATATCGAGGAAGAGGTTCTTGGCAACGCCTTGCGCCGGGGCATCTCTGAAAGCGTTTTCAAGCCGTGTGATGTAAACGGTATGATCACCTTTATCTCGACCTTCCTCGATGGCGCTCTGATCCGCTCGGTAATGTTCCGTGATAAATTCGACCAGCGCGCGGCGATCCGGAATCTGTGCGACGTAACCCTGCGCTATCTGGAAGAAAAATAGCGACATGCCGGGATATTTGCCTTCTGGCGGGTTCAAGATACATTAATTGATACTGACCAGATTGGGGAGGCTCCGCCGCGTGACGACAGACGCAACCAAACCGCCAATTGGCCCGAAAACCCGCTTGTGCATGTCGTTGGCCGCGCGGCCGGGAACGTTCGGAACCCGTTTCCATAACAGGCTCTATGAGCAGCTGGGCCTCGACTACGTCTACAAAGCCTTCACCACCACCGACCTGCCTGCCGCCATTGGCGGCGTGCGCGCGTTGCAGATTCGCGGTTGTGCCATCTCCATGCCGTTCAAGGAGGCGGTGATCCCGCTGCTGGATGCGATGGCCCCCTCCGCCGGGGCGATCGACAGCGTCAACACCATCGTCAACGATGATGGGCGCCTGACAGGCTACAATACCGACTATACGGCGATCTACACGCTGCTGGAACGTGCCGGCATTGGCCCGGATACGAGGTTCATCCTGCGCGGCGCAGGCGGCATGGCCAAGGCGGTGGCCGCCGCGCTGTTCAATCGTGGTCAAACAAATGGCGTGGTTGTGGCACGCAACGAGGCGAAGGGGCGTGCGCTGGCGGCGTTGTATGGGTTCGGGTGGGAAGCGGCGCCTGATGACCTGACAGCGCCGCTGCTCATCAATGCCACGCCGCTGGGCATGGCCGGGGCTGACGAGGACAGTCTTGCGTTTCCAGAAGCGGCGATCAAGGCCGCCCATACCGTGTTCGATGTCGTCGCGCTGCCGGTGGAAACACCGCTCCTGCGCGCGGCTGAAAAAGCGGGCAAGCAGCGCATCTCGGGTGCTGAGGTCGCTGTGTTGCAGGCGCTGGAGCAATTCGTGCTTTACACGGGGGTACGCCCTTCTACCGAACTGGCGGCCCAGGCGGCAGCTTTCGCGCGGGGGGCGTAGCCTGTCCGCTTGCAACAGCGGCGGCCAGACGTTCAACACCCCGGACGATGCTCTTTGGCGGAATGGCGGCAAAACCAAGGATCACGCCATTCCGCCGCGGCTCTGCCGTGTAATAGGCGGACAGAGGTTGGACAGACACGCCCCATGATTTTGCTGCTTGGCAGAAGCTGACATCATCAACGCCATCGGGCAGCTCCGCCACCAGATGCATGCCGGATTCGGCTTGGGTGATTTGCAGAAAACCGCCGAGCTTGCGCTCGATCTCCTGGATCAGGACCTGCTGCCGTTCCTCATAAAGCTGCCGCATGCGCCTTATATGCGCGGCGAATTGTCCGCTTTGCATAAAGCCCAGAAGCGTCATCTGTTCCAGCAGGGAAGGGTGCCGGTCGATGACGCTCTTGGCATTGCCGAAGGCGCGCGCGAGGTAGCCAGGCACCACCAGAAAGCCAAGGCGGAAGGAGGGCAGCAGAGATTTACTGAAGGTGCCGAGATAGATCACGCGCCCTGTGCGGTCTAGGCTCTGCACTGCGGGCAACGGTGTGCCGTGGTAACGGAACTCGCTGTCATAATCATCCTCGACGATCCATGCTCCGGATTTTTCGGCAAAGGCGAGCAGCTCCTTGCGGCGTTCCATACTCATCGTCATGCCCAGCGGATATTGCCGCGACGGCGTGATGAAAATCAGCCGTGGCCTGGGCTCAAGCATCTCGCCAGCACTCACCAGCAGCCCCTGGCCGTCAACGGGCACCGGTACCAGCCGCGCACCGGCGGCGATCAGCGCGCTGCGTGTGCCGACATAACCCGGCTCCTCGACCCAAACGGAATCGCCATGGTCGAGTAGCACGCGGGCGAGCAGGTCCAGCGATTGCTGCGAACCTGATGTCATGATCACATCCTGCCCGACGCAATCCAGAAAACGTGTGGCTTTCAGGTGCTGGCTGATCAGTTCGCGCAGCGGTTCGTAGCCAGCCGGATCGGCATAGCCCAGCATGTCCGGCTGCACCTGCCGCCAGCTTTGCACCATCAGCCGCGCCCAGGCGTGCAGCGGAAACGCGTCGAAGGCCGGTAGATCCGCGACGAAGGGCACCGGTTGCGCTGGACCGGCGGTGACAGACAGTTCGGTAAGCAACCGTCCTCGCGCCGAGAGCGAAGGATGGGAGGCTGCCGGGGGGGGACCGTCGGCTTTCGAGGATTTGCGTGGCAGCAGCCTGTCCTCGGGCAGGATATTGGCGACGTAAGCGCCGTCGCCAACGCGGGTCAGGATATACCCCTCGTTGCTCAACAACTCATAGGCCGAGGTGACCGTATTCCGGGAAAGCTTCAGTTCTTGCGCCAATACACGGCTCGCGGGCAGGCGCGTGCCGCCGGGCAGACGGCTGCCGACAATCGCGCCGCGCAGTTGTTCGTATAATTGCTGGTACAGCGGCTCTGGCTGTGCCGCGTCCAGCGTGAGCGCGATTAGCGACCCGAACGAGGCCCGCTTTTTCACGCATTCTGCTCCTGCTGTTTCATCGTGTTCGAGCGTGGCATGAACCAATGGCGCTTGGCGAGTGGAAAAGGCCAATTTTAAATTGGCTCCAAACGAGAGGTGGTATTGGCCCTGTTATGCCTCGTCTCCGGCGGACAGGATGGTGGCACTGGTTCATCCCGAACGAAGGATATCGCCCATGTCCACCCCGCCGAGCGAACGTGCCCGTGTGAAGCGTTACAACCATATCGCCGATTACGATCCTGCGACCATCCACGCCATTCTCGACGCGATGCCGCTATGCCATGTCGGCTACGTGTTCAACGGCTCGCCCTTTGTCACGCCGACACTGCAATGGCGCGATGGTGACTGCATCTTCTGGCATGGCTCCGCCGCCAGCCGTATGCTGGAGAGTGCGGAATGTCAGGATGTCTGTGTGACTGTCAGTATCTATGACGGCCTGGTGATGGCGCGCTCCGCCTATAATTATAATATCAACCATCGCTCGGTGATGATCTTCGGCAAGCCGGAGAAACTCTCGGACGAGGAAAAAGCCGTACAGCTGCGCAATATGGTCAACAAGACGATTCCCGGCCAGTGGGAGCGCTTGCGCCCGGTCAAGCCGCAGGAACTGAAGGCGACCACGGTGCTGAGCATGAAGATCACCGAGGCTTCGGCCAAGCTGCGCTCGGGCCAGCCGGATGACGACGAGGACGCGGATTTCCCGGTCTGGACCGGCGTAATCCCGGTTCGCCATGAAATTGGCGCTCCGATTCCCAACCCGAAGAACGTGCCCGGGGTGGAATTCCCGGAGGACGGCCATAAGTTCAAAATCGGGTAGCTCCCCCGTGGCCATCCGCCGGATGGCACATAAGCGTCTGAGACAAGAATTCCTGCCCATCCGGTAAATAACGCCGCTATACTTGGCGTATAAATATCGAAAATTCCAATGTCCTCGGCCGGGGCTTCCCCGGCGGCGGAACGGAAACGGAGGAAAATTGTCTTAGCCCCTTCGGCCAGTGCCGGGCGGGAGCGGTTTTGTCCCTGTTCCGTCTTCCCGCCGCCAGCAAGCAGCCCAGGTGTGCAGGCAAGGAGGGGAGATGACCAAGAATATGGCCAGCATGGAGGGCCGTTGTGGTACGGCGCTGCCGTTCGACCTCTGGCGCGAGGCGCTGGACCGCGACTACGCCCTCGGGTGCCGGCAGCCGCGCGGCGCCGCCTTCGCCTCCGCCATCAGCATGGATTGGATCGGCGGGCTAAAGGTCGCGGATGTGCGGATGCCCCCCCAGACGCTTTCTCCCCAAGGCCGCCAGCGCGTTGAGGAAGACGTGCTGATGGTCAAGATGATCGTGGAGGGCGAGGCTGTGTTCGAGCGTGATGGCGAGCAATGCCGCTTCGGCGCGGGCGGGCTGGTCATCGTGGACCCGGCGCAGCCCTTCCTGGAGCATGTGGTGGAGCACGCCAAGCTGTTGGTGGTGAGCTGCCCCAAACAGGCTTTGCGTGAGCGTGGCTACCGTTACCGGCTGAACCGCTGGGTGGCGCCGGATACCAGCTCGCCCGATGTACGGCTGGTGCAGGATATGATCCGCCTGATCGCCACGCATAGCCCCGTACTGAACGAGGAGATGCGCACCCGCCTTGGCTACCAGTTGCTGGACCTGATGGATGTCATCATCCGCGAGGACATGGCCGCCCCAGCCGAGACAACGCGGCTGAAGGTGAAGCATTACATCGCGCAGAACCTGGGTGATACGGCACTGGATGCGGCGAAGATCGCCGCCGCCGTGAACCTCTCCACCGGGCATCTCAACCGGTTGTTCGCGGCGGAGGATAGCTCGCTGATGCGCTTTGTGTGGAACCGCCGGCTGGATCTGGCGCGCGAGATGCTCGCCGCCCCGCGCTGGCGCGGGCAGAGCATCGAGGCCATCGCCTGGCGCTGCGGCTTTGTCAGCGCCGCGCATTTCAGCCGCATGTTCAAGGAGCGTTATGGCGTAACGCCGCGCCAGATGCGCATGCTGCCACCCTAACCGTCACCCATCCCGCCGGACGAACCGCCTTGCACGCCCCCTGCGTGCCGGGAATGGCGCCGCACGGCCTGTTCTCAACCCCCAAGGAGGAAACGATGACGATGAAATCCACCACAAGGAGGCCTATGGCATGGACCAGATGACCGGCATTCCCCCGCATGCCGAGCCGCATTGGAGCGGTACGCTGTATGACGGCACGTTCAGCCCTGCCTCTGGCGGTACGCTGATTGTATACGAGAAAGCCACCGGCGCGGAGTTGGCCGCCACTGGCCTCGCCACGGCGGAGGACGTCACCCGCGTGACCGAGCGCGCCGCCGCGGCCCAGGCCGCCTGGGCCGCTACCCCGGCCGCCGAGCGCGCCGCCATATTGCGCGATGTCGCCGCCCGGCTGGAGGCCAACTGGGACGTGGCCGCCGCGTGGATCATGCGCGAGACCGGCGGCGTGCGTCCCAAGGCGGATTTCGAGATCTTCACCGTTGCCGCCTTCTTCAAGGAGGCCGCCGCGATGCTGGACGAGCCCCATTACCTGGAGGTGCAGGCCACGGGTGCTGCGCATAGCTATGCGCAGCGCGTGCCGCACGGGCTGGTGGGCATCATCGCGCCGTTCAATTTCCCGCTGATCCTGTCCATGCGCGCCGTCGCCCCGGCTTTGGCCACCGGCAATGCTGTGCTGCTGAAGCCGGACCCGCAGACGCCCATCAGCGGCGGGCTGATAATGGCCCCGCTCTTCGAGGCCGCAGGCCTGCCGCCGGGCCTGTTCAACGTGCTGCCGGGCGGCGCGGATGTCGGCGAGGCGCTGTGCCGCGAGCCGCGCATCCGCATGATCGCCTTCACCGGCTCCACCGCCGCCGGGCGAAAAGTGGGCGCGCTGGCTGGCGAACACTTGAAGAAGACCAGCCTGGAGCTCGGCGGCAAGAACGCGCTCATCGTGCTGCCGGATGCCGATCTGGAACTCGCTGTCTCCGCCGCCTCCTACGGTGCCTTCCTTCACCAGGGGCAGATCTGCATGGCTTCCGGGCGCATCCTGGTGCACGAGGCTATCGCCGATGCGTTCGCCGCCTCGCTCGCCGAGCACGCGGCGCGCCTTCCGGCGGGAGACCCGATGTCCGGTCAGGTGGCGCTTGGCCCCATCATCAACCAGCGCCAGGCCGAGCGTGTGCACCGCTTGGTGCAGGAGAGCATGGCGGCAGGAGCAAAACTGCTGGCGGGCGGCACGCCGGACGGGCTGTTCTACCCGGCCACGGTGCTGGATGGCGTCACCCCCGGCATGGCGGTGTTCGAGGAGGAGGTGTTCGGCCCTGTCGCCAACATCGTCCGTTTCAGCACCGAGGATGAAGCCGTGGCCATGGCCAATGCCGGCCAGTATGGCCTGAGTGCTGGCATCATCACCGCCGATATCGAGCGCGCCAAGGCGGTGGGCGCGCGCATCCGCACCGGCATGCTGCACATCAACGACCAGACCGTCGTGCACGAGCCGCATATTCCCTTCGGCGGTGTTGGCAGCTCGGGCAATGGCGGACGCATCGGCGGTCCGGCCAACTGGGACGAGTTCACCCAATGGCAATGGGTGACGGTGAAGGACACCCCGCCCGCCTATCCCTTCTGAACCACCAACAACAAACCAACCTCCAAGGAAAAATCATGGTATCCTGCACATGCGCCGTCGTTCACGGCAAGTCCCAGCGCTTCTCGGTGGAGACACTTACCCTCGAAGACCCTCGCCCCGGCGAGGTGCTGGTGGAGATTGCCGGCGTCGGCATCTGCCATACCGACATCGTGGTCCGCGACCAGTATTACCCCACCCCGCTACTCGCCGTGCTGGGGCATGAGGGCTCGGGCCGCGTGCTGAAGGTTGGCGCTGGCGTCACCAAGGTGGAGCCGGGCGATCATGTGGTGCTGGCCTTCGGCTCCTGCGGCGAGTGCATCAACTGCAAGCAGGGCAAGCCGGGCTATTGCCTCAACTTCTTCGGCTACAATTTCGCCGGTTGCCGGCCGGACGGTTCCAAGCCCTACCAAGCCGCCGACGGTTCGCCCATCTCGGGCTGCTTCTTCAGCCAGTCCTCCTTCGGCACCCATGCCCTGGCGCTGGAACGCAATGTGGTGAAGATCGGCAAGGATGTGCCGCTGGAGCTGATGGGCCCGCTGGGCTGCGGTATTTCCACGGGTGCGGGCACGGTGATGAACGCGCTGCGCCCCGGCGCCGGCAGTTCCATCGCCATCTTTGGCGCGGGCTCGGTGGGGCTTTCGGCGGTCATGGCGGCCAAGGCGGTGGGCTGCACCACCATCATCGCCGTGGATTTGAACCAGGACCGCCTGAACTTCGCCCTGGAACTTGGCGCCACCCATGTCGTCAACGGGCGCGAGGGCAACAGCGTGGAGAAGATCCAAGAGCTGACCGGCGGGCTGGGTGTGGAATACTCCATCGAGTGCACCTCCGTCCCCGCCGTGTTCCGCCAGGCGGTGGATTGCCTGCGCGTCACCGGCCAGTGCGCCCTGGTGGGCGCGGCGGCGCTGGGGACCGAGGTGACGTTCGATATGAATTCCATTCTGTTCGGCCGTTCCGTGCGCGGCGTCATCGAGGGGGAGTCTGTGCCGGATATCTTTATCCCGCAGCTTATCGAGCTGTGGAAGCAGGGGCGCTTTCCGTTCGACAAGCTGGTCCGCTTCTATAAGCTCGATGAAATCAACGAGGCCGTTGAAGCCTCCGAGAAAGGCAGCGTGCTGAAGCCGATCCTGTGTACGGCGGCGTAAGACTCTACTTGGCCGATGACGGGCGGCGCACGGTGAGGCTGGACGCCGCCTAGCCAAAGGTAAAGCTATAAGCGTCCACATCCGGGTCGAGGAACTGGATGGTGAAGACACGGTCGCGCACCGTGCCGCTCTGGCGCACCAGCTGATACAGGCGCTCGCCATCCACCACGCCGTAGCCCTGGGCGTCGGTATCGGCGCCGTGGTCGGCTCCGGGGGCGGCGCCGTCCAACAGTACGCGGAAGCGGATCGTTTCGCCCGGCTTGCCGGGGCCGAGTACTAGATGCAGGTCGCGCGCCTGGAAATGGAAGGCGATGCTGCCGGGCGCGCTAACCAGCCGCGCGGCTTGCGCGCCATCCTGCCAGGTGCCGCCAAGCGCCCATTGGTTCAGGCCAAGCCTGGCGGGGATGGTGTAACTCGCGGGCTGGTCGTCGGCCATGCCCTGCGGCGAGGCGAAATTCTCCGCTCGCGCATAGCCGATATAGGTCTCGGGCGAGTTGTCATCCGCCATGTCGGCTGCGGCCTCGGCGCCGCTGCCGCCGGGGGTAACTACCCCGCCCGGCACATCGGCATAGCCCGCCAGGCGAAGCTGCTGCTGGATCTCCATCTCAGTGGCCGCATAGTCGCCTTCTCCGAAATGGCTGCTCACGACCTCACCCTGGGCATTCACCAGATATTCCGCTGGCCAGTACTGGTTGGCGAAGGCGTTCCAGATGGCGAGGTTGCTGTCCACCGCCACGGGGTAGGTGATGCCGAGCCGCTTCACCGCCGCCGCGACATTGGCGGTATCACGCTCGAAGGCGAATTCCGGCGAATGCACGCCGATGATGACGAGGCCATGATCCTTGTATTTGGCGTTCCAGGCCGTGACGTAAGGCAAAGTGCGCAGGCAGTTGATGCAGGAATAGGTCCAGAAATCGATCAGCACCACCTTGCCGCGCAGGTCTGCCGGGGCGAGGGTAGGTGAGTTCAGCCAGGCGGTGGCGCCCGTCAGTGGCGGCATCTGGTCGGCCTGCGCCACGCTTGCGAGCATCGGGGCGGAGCCTGAGGGCTTGGCGCCGAACAGCCGCAGCAGTCCTTGCTCCAGCGCCGTGGTGTTGGCCGAGGAGAGGCGCGCCAGCACGCCGGTCTCGGCGCCCGAGGCGATGCCCGCAACGGCCAGCAGCACTACCACCCCGGCGCCGCGGCGCACCCACTCCCCCAGATGCAATTCGCGCTTCATCTGCTTGAATAGCCCGCCGCCTACGCCCACGGCCAAGCCCAGCGAGGTCGCGGCCCCGGCGGCATAGGCCAGCAGCAGGAAACCGGTGCGCAGGCTGGCCCCGGTGAGCGCCGAACCCGCCAGCACCAGCCCCAGGATCGGCCCGGCGCAGGGGGCCCATAAAAACCCCACCGCCACGCCGAGCAGCCCGGCACCCAGGGTTTCGTGCCGCTGCGTCTGCGCCGCCGCCGAGAGCTTGTTGCCCAGCGCAACCAATGGGCGCGTCATGCGGTCGGCCAAGCTGGGGAAGAGCAGGCTCAATCCCAGCAAGGCGAATAGGGCCAGGGCAATGTTCCGGCCATATTCGTTGGTCCGCACGATCCAGGCCCCGCCAAGCGCCGCCACCGAGGCCAGCCCTGCGAAAGTGATAGCCATGCCCGCCAGAAGCGGCAGGGTGCTGACGGTGAATGGCCGTCCGGCACGGGCAAACACGAAGGGCAGCACAGGCAGAATACAGGGGCTCAGAATGGTGAGCACGCCCCCCAGATACGTCACCAGCAACAAACTCAGCATGGCTAACTCCCCTTTGGCGCGGCCCCGTCCGCCGGGGCCGTCTCCAGCCGTTGATTTGATCGCCGTCCGCTTCAGCGTCCAATTCCAAATGGGCATCGTTTTGATGCCTTGGCAGGGGAGCCGATGGTTTGGACGGCGGAAAATGCTAATCAGGAAACCAATGGAGGGCATGATGAGCCAGACGATCCCCGGCCCCGACGGCCAGTCGCGCTGCGCCTGGTGCGCGGCGACGCCGGAATATCTGCGCTACCACGACACCGAATGGGGTTTCCCGGTGGCCGATGATACGCGCCTGTTCGAGAAGCTCTGCCTGGAGGGTTTCCAGTCTGGGTTGAGCTGGCGCACCATCCTGGCCAAGCGCGAGAATTTCCGCGCGGCGTTCAGGGACTTCGACTACAATGCCGTGGCGCAATTCGGTCCGGCGGATGTCGAGCGCTTGTTGCGGGATGCGGGCATCGTACGCCATCGCGGCAAGATCGAAGCCGCGATCAACAACGCCAAGCGCGCCCAGGAGCTGGTGCGCGAGGCGGGGTCGCTGGCCGCGTTCATCTGGAGCTTCGAACCCCCGGCATTGGCGAAGCCGCAGATGGTTGCGACGTCCCCGGCTTCGATTGCCATGTCCAAGGCGCTGAAGAAGCGCGGCTGGGCGTTCGTGGGGCCGACCACCGTTTATGCCTTCATGCAGGCGATGGGCCTCGTGAACGACCATGCCGAGGGCTGCGCCGTCCGGGTGCAGGCCGAGCAGGCCCGCGCCGCGTTCCGGCGGCCGGGGTGGTCAGCCTAGCGTCGCCTCCGCCTTGGCGCGGGCGGCCAGCTCGGCGGCGCGGGCAATGCTGGCGGGGGTGCCGCCAATGCCCCAGCTATCCGGCTGCGCAGGGGCGATATGCACGCGGATGCGCCCTTTTTCGGTGCCCAGATTGCGGTGCAAAATCTCGGTGATGGCGGCGATGATACGATGGTGCTGCTCTTTCGGGCGGCCTTCCATCAGCACCATCTGCACGAATGGCATCTCCACCTGCCCGCGTGGGGTGGATTTCAGCACCTCGGCGGCGGGCGCGCCTGCAATGCCCCACAGCTCGGGGTCGATCTCGGTGATCCACACCTCCAGCCGGTCCTTCGGCGCGATCAGGATGTCGGACATCGCTTCCGAGACCTCGGCGATGACATTGCGCAGCACGGCGCGCGGATGGCCTTGCAGCAGGTTGATATGGGCGACAGGCATGGAGGTTCCTTTCCGGTTACGGCAGGCCGCGTCGGCGGCCGGAATCGAGCATCAGGGTCGAGCCGGTCATGGCGTCGGCCTCGGGGGCGAGAAGTGTGGCCACACCCCAGGCCACCTGCTCGGACGTGGTGAAGGCGCCAATGGCGGATTCGGCCTTCAGCTCAGCGAACACCTCAGCCATATCCACGCCGCGCTGGGCGGCGCGGCTGGCGGCGACGTTACGCAGCCGCTCGGTGTCGGCCGGGCCGGGGGCGACGACATGCGCGGTAACGCCGCGCGGCCCATAGGCCAGGGAAAGCTGGCGGCAGAGATTCATCAGCGCCGCATTGCCAACGCCCGCCGTGGCGGCATAGGCGGTGGGTTCCAGCCCGTAATGCCCGCCAATGGCGATGATGCGTGATTGCGGCACGAACCGCGCCTCGGCAGCGCGCACTAGGCGCAGCAGGCCGCAGACCTTCACGTTCACCGCCCCCAGCAGTGCCTCGGTGGAGGCTTCCAGCACCCCGCCCGCCACTGGTACACCCACCGAGTGCACGATGGCCCGCACCGGCGCATCCAGCGCCGCGCTTACCGTGGCGATGGCGTCGTCGCTGGCGAGGTCGGCCGGGCAGGGGCGGATATGCGGGCTAGTCGCGGCCAGCGCCTCCAACTCCTCCGCGCGGCGACCGACGATGATCACATCCAATCCACGCTCCACCAGCCGGCGCGTAATCACCTGCCCGATGGCTCCGGTCCCGCCGGAGACGATGGCGAGTTCCCGCGCCATTACACGAACCGCGCGGAGACGGTGCCGAGATCCTGCATGCGCAGGCACACATGGTCGCCCGCTTTGCAAGCAACGGCCTCGGTGATGCCGCCTGTCATGATCAGCGTTCCGGCCTCCAGCCCTTCATCGCGCCGGGCCAGCAGGTTCACCACCAACGCCACGGCTAGCGCCGGATGCCCCAGCACCGCCGCCCCCGCACCGAAGGAGAACGGCTTGCCGTTATGCTCTAGAGCCATGCCCAGCGTGCGCAGGTCGAGGTCTTCCACAGGCCGGGCGCGCCCGCCCAGCACGAAACGCGAGGAGGATGAGTTGTCGGCGACCACCGAGGCGAAGTCGAACTTGAAATTCTCGTAGCGGGAATCGATGATTTCAAGTGCGGGCATCACGAACTCGGTGGCCGCCAGCACGGCGCCGATATGGCAACCAGGGCCGCGCAAGGGTTTCTTCAGCACGAAGGCGATTTCCGGCTCGACACGCGGGTGGATGAGCTTGGCGCGCTCGATCTCCCCGCCATCGGGCACGGCGAAATAATCGGCCAGAAATCCGTAGGACGGATTCTCCACGCCCACCTGGCGCATCTTGGCGCGCGAGGTGAGCCCGGCCTTCATGCCGACGATCTGGGTTCCGCGTGCTATCTTGCGGCGGCGGATTTCGTGCTGGATGGCATAGCCATCGGCCTCGGTAATGCCGGGATAGCGCAGAGAGATCTGCGGCACGGCCTTGGCGTTCAGCTCGGCGTTTTCCAGATACTCCGCCAATTCAGCGGTCTGCTCGGGGGAAAGTGTCATGGCAGGTCCCTTAGGCAAAGCGGACGGAGCAGGAGCCAAGCCCGCCGATGGTCATGCTGAGATGATCGCCTGCGGCGATGGGAATGAGCGTGGCGAGCGAGCCGGAGAGCACAACCTCCCCAGCCTTGAGCGAGATGCCGAGTGGCCCGAGCGTATTGGCAAGCCACGCCACCGCATTGGCCGGATGCCCCAGCGCCGCAGCTCCGGCACCCGTTGCCACCACCTCGCCGTTCTTCTCCAGCACCATGCCGCAAAGTGCAAGGTCCAGCTTACGCGGGGCCAGCGCCATGCCGCCGAGCACGAACACGCCGCAGGAGGCGTTATCCGCCACCGTGTCCTGGATGTTGATCTTCCAGTCCTGAATGCGGGAGTCGACGATTTCAAAGCACGGCATCACGGCCTCGGTGGCGGTGATGACATCGGCCACCGTCACCCCCGGCCCGGTGAGGTCGCGCTTCATGAGGAAGGCGATCTCCCCCTCCGCCTTGGGCTGGATGAGCCGGGACATCGGGATCACGTCGCTCTCGTTGTAGATCATATCCGAGAGCAGCAGCCCGAAATCCGGCTGGTTTACGTCCAGCAGCGTCTGCACGGCGCGGGAGGTGGCGCCGACCTTCTTGCCGACGATGCTAGCCCCCGTCGAAAGGCGGTGACGCAGCATATGTTCCTGAATGCGGTAGGCGTCCTCAATGGTGAGGTCATGCCCGCGCGAGGTGAGGGGGGTGACAGGCGTGCGCGCCACCAGCGCTGCGTGCAGTTCGTCACCTAGGGTGGCGAGCAGGACCTCGCGGGAATTAGAGCTTAATGCAGACATTTTTCAACTCGGTGTAGAATTCCAGGGAATGCACGCCGCCTTCGCGGCCAATGCCCGAATGTTTCGCGCCGCCGAAGGGCGTGCGCAGGTCGCGCAGGAACCAGGAGTTCACCCAGACCACGCCCGCCTCCACGGCGGCGGCCATGCGGTGGGCGCGGGCGAGGTCGCGCGTCCACACTGCGGCGGAGAGGCCGTAATTGGTGGAGTTGGCGCGTTCGATCACCTCGTCCTCGGTATCGAACGGCGCGATATGGCAGCACGGGCCGAAGATTTCCTCGCGGCAGATGGCGGCGTCGTCGCCCAGCCCGATCCAGATGGTCGGCTGCACCCAGGCGCCGTTCGCATATTCGCCCGGCATCCCCGGTACGCCGCCGCCGGTCACCACGGTCGCCCCTTCCTCCACGGCTTTGGCGTAGTAGGACAGCACTTTCTGCCGGTGCTCCTGTGAGATCAGCGGCCCCATGGCCACGCCCGGCTCGTGCGGCGGGCCGACGCGCATGCCCTCAGCAGCAGTTTTCAGCGCGGCCACGAATTTGTTGAAGAACGGACGTTCAACGAACAGCCGCTCGGTCCCCAGGCAGACCTGCCCGGTATTCATGAAACAGGAGCGCAGCGTGCCCTCGATGGCGGCATCGAGATCGGCATCAGCAAAGATGACGCCTGGGTTCTTGCCGCCCATCTCCAGGGAGACAGGGCGCGCGCCATCGGCGGCGGCCTTCATGATCGCGGCACCCGTACGGGTTTCACCGGTGAAGGTGACGGCGGAAACACCCGGATGGGTGGTTAGGAACTCGCCCGTGGAGCCGGGGCCGAAGCCGTGCACCACGTTGTAAACGCCCGCGGGGATGCCAACGGCATTCATCACCTCGCCCAGCAGGGCGGCGGTTTGCGGCGTCTCTTCGGAGGGCTTCACCACCACGGCATTGCCACAGGCGAGGGCAGGGCCGACCTTCCAGGTCATCAGCAGCAACGGCGCGTTCCAGGGGCAGATGACGCCCACCACACCCACCGGCCTGCGGATGGCGTAGTTCAGCGCGCCCCGGCCATCGGGGGTGGACATCTCGAAGAATTCTGTTGGCACGTTCTTCACCACATCGGCGAAGACGCGGAAATTGGCGGCACCCCGCGCGCACATATGCTTGGCCACACCCGCGGGCATGCCGGTATCGGCAATCTCGGCGGCGATGAAGTCATCCGCGCGCCTCTCCATCTCGGCGGCAACGGCGTTGAGCAGTTCGACACGGTCGGCCAGGGTAAGCTTACCCCATTTGCCCTTCATCGCGGCCCTGGCGGACGATACCGCCGCGTCCACATCCGCTTTCGCCGCCTCGGCCACCGTGGCGATGACCGTGTTGTTCAGCGGTGAGCGTTTTTCAAAGCTCTTCCCTTCGGCGCCTTCGCTGAAAGCGCCGTTGATAAAATTCAGAATGTGGGTCACGAGGTTTCGTCCGTCAGTAATTCTGTTCAGAGGTTAGCTGAACACGGTCAGGAAGGTTTCGTGCAGCTTGCGCTGCGCGTAGTCCAGGCCTTCGGGCAGATGCTCGATGGGCCAGGTGAGCTTGTGCATGTCCGGGTAGGAGATGTAGCCGCCCGCGAAGGTCTCGAAGCGGTTTCCCGAACGGTCGAACGCGTAGATCGTCGCACCACGGGTAATGCCATGGCGGGTCGGGCCAATATCCACCGGCACGTGGTTCATCGACATCAGGTCAGCCGCGCGCAGCACTTTCTCCCAGGTGTCGATCCAGTAGGAGACGTGGTGCAGTTTGCCGTCTTCCGGCGCGCGCACGAAGGCGATGTCGTGCGTCTTGTTTGAACAGGATAGCCACACGGCGATCTGCGTCTTGCCGTCCTCGGCCACCACTTCCTCAGTGAGGTAGAAGCCCAGCACGTTGATGAAGATATCGCGGGAGCCATCAAGGTCGCCGCCGCCCAGCAGCGCGTGGTCCATGCGGGTGGGGGCGATGCCCTTCTCCGCCTGGGCCGGCCAGGGCGCCGGGTTGGAGTAGGAGAGGCCGTTGCCCACGTCCTTCTTCTCAGCATATAGCTCGATGACATGGCCGGTCGGCACGGTGAAGCGTACGCGCTCACCGGTGGCCAGCAGCTCGCCGGCCGGCACGCGCTCGGTCTTCACGCCATAAGCGTTCAGATCGGCCTCCAGCTTGTTCAGCGTGGCGTTGTCGGAAACCTTGAAGCCGAAGAAGTCGAGACCCGCCTTGTCGGCCTGACGGATGATGACGCTGTGATGGTCGCGCTCGTCCCAGGCCTTGAAATAGACGCGGTCCTGCGCGTCGCGGCCAACTTCCTCCAGCCCCAGAACCTCGCGGTAGAACTTCGCGTCCTCTTCCAGGTTCAGCACGCGAATTTGCGCGTGGCCGGGACGCAGTACACCATTAATACCCATATCCGCTTTCTCCCTTTGTTTTTAAAACTCTATGCGGCCGGTTGGCCAGGACGCGTGATGCTCTTGTGAAGCTTGCCGATGACCGCGACGCTCACCTCCTCCAACGGGCGCACGCAGCAGGCCAGCACACGGCCCTGCGCGAGGTCTTCTTCACTGACATATTCGCGGCTCATGGGGCGCATCTGCTCATAGGCGCCGGCGATGACCTGCACCTTGCATACCGAGCATCCACCGCCCCGGCACCCCACCGGAATGCCGCGCTTGCCCAGCCTGTGCATGCCGGTGAGTAGGCTCTCATCGGTCCGGCAGCGATAATTCTCGTTGGTGTCCGTTATCGTCACCACAACATGCTCGACCGCACCTTGTTTGCCCGGCGCGGTGCCGGCGGGAACGTCCATTGCCCTAAACCTCTTGATTCTTGTTAGTTTCGAGAGATTGCAAGATTTGCGCTATTCCTGAAAATACTTTTTTTAGCTATTAATTCATACTCGCTGGGTATGAGGTTTGCTGCATCTGCGAATTGTGCTCTGCAAAACGAGACGCGGCATTTATGAGGAACAATCGAGAAAAATGCTGGAACTTCGTCATCTAAAATACTTCGTCGCCGTGGCCAAGGAGCAGAATATCGGCCGTGCGGCGCTGGCGCTGAACATCTCGCAACCGCCGCTGACGCGTCAGATCCAGCAATTGGAGGAGATTATCGGCGCGCCTCTGTTCATCCGCTCGGTAAAGGGCGTGGAGATGACCGCAGCCGGTCAGGCGCTGTATGCCGATGCCAAGGCGATTCTCTCACTGGCCGATCTTGCCGTGGAGCGCTCCCGCCGGGCCGCCCATGGGCAGCTCGGGCGGCTTGATGTCGGTATCTTTGGTACAGGCATGTTCGATATCGTGCCCCGCGTGCTGCTGAGGTTCCGCAACGCCTTCCCGGATGTGGAAATCGCCATGCACACCATGACCAAGACCGAGCAGGTGGAGGCGCTGCGCCAGCGGCGTATCACCATCGGCTTCAACCGGCTGGTGCCGAAATACCCCGATATCAAGTCGCGTGTGGTGATGTGGGAGCGCTTGGTCGTGGGCCTGCCGCGTTCCAACCCGTTGGCGGAGCGGGAGGCTTTGTCCATTGCCGATCTGGCCGGGCAGCCTTTGGTACTGTTCCCCAGCACGGGGCATCCGAATTTTTCCGATTTCGTGGCGCACCAATGCCGCGAGCACGGCTTCATCCCCCAGGTGGTGCAGGAGGTGGGGGATGCTGTCACCGGCGTGGCGCTGGTGGCGTCGGGCTTTGGCGTTTGCATTGTCCCGGAATCAGCCACCCACTTCAGAGCCTCGGGCGTGGTATATGTGCGGTTGAAGGAATCGCCGCCCACCATGCTGGATGTAAGCTGCTTATATCTGCAGGACGATCCCTCACCGATCTTGCGTGAATTCCTGCGCATTCTGGAGGAGTTCCGCGCCGAGAACGGCGTGACTGACGATGCATGAGAGGTATGGCGCACACTGCCAAATGGTATTGGACGGCATGACGCTTGCCACCTAGCCTGCCTGCTTAACCGCCGCCCAGCCAATCGGGGCGGGAAAGTGGGAGGACATGGCGAAGATCCGATGTGCATTGATCGGTTCCGGCAATATCGGGACTGATCTGATCTACAAGCTGCGCCGCAGCGAAGTGCTGGAACCTGTATGGATGGTCGGTATTGACCCTGAATCCGAAGGGCTGAAGCGCGCCGCCGGGATGGGGCTGAAGACCACCGCCGAAGGTGTGGAGGGGCTGCTGCCACATGTGCTGGCAGATAATATCCAGATCGCTTTTGATGCCACCAGCGCCTATGTGCATGCGGAGAACAGCCGCAAGCTCAACGCGCTGAGCGTGATGATGATCGACCTGACCCCCGCCGCCATCGGCCCGCTTTGCGTCCCGCCGGTGAATCTCAAGCAGCACACCGCCAAGCTGGAGATGAACGTGAACATGATCTCCTGCGCGGGCCAGGCGACCATTCCCATCGTGCATGCCGTCTCGCGCGTCCAGAGCGTGGATTATGCCGAGATCGTCGCGACACTGGCCTCCAAGTCGGTCGGTCCTGGTACGCGCGCCAATCTCGATGAATTCACTTACACCACTTCCGACGCACTGGTGGCGGTGGGAGGTGCGCGGCGTGGCAAGGCGCTGGCGGTCATCAACCCGGCCGAACCGCCGATGATTATGCGCAACACCGTCTATTGCCTTACCGACGACGAGCCGGACGAGGCGCGCATCACAGCCTCGGTGCGGGAGATGATCGGCGACGTGCAGAAATACGTGCCCGGTTACAAGCTGGTGAACGGCCCGGTGTTCGACGGCAATCGCGTCGCCGTGTTCCTAGAGGTGGCGGGGTTGGGTGACTACCTGCCAACTTACGCGGGCAATCTCGACATCATGACAGCCGCCGCCACCCGCACCGCCGAGATGTTCGCCGAGAAAATCCTGGCGGGCAGCCTGAAACTTCCCACGCCGCAGGAGGCATGAGATGAGCTTCCCCGACCTTAAGGGCCGTAAGGTCCTCATCCACGACATGTGCCTGCGCGATGGCATGCACGCCAAGCGCGAGCAGATCTCGCTCGACCAGATGGTAAAGGTTGCTTCGGCGCTGGATGCCGCAGGTGTGCCGATGATGCAGGTGACGCACGGCGCCGGTCTGGGGGGCAATTCCATCCAGCATGGTTTCGCCCCGCATACCAACGAGGCTTACATCTCCGCCGTGGCCGAGGTGGTGAAGCAGGCGACCATCTCTGTGTTGCTGATCCCCGGGCTCGGCACAATGCGCGAGTTGGACGCAGCCTATAACTGCGGCGCGCGCTCGGTGCATGTGGCCACGCATTGCACCGAGGCCGACACCGCCCAGCAGCACATCGCCTATGGCCGCAAGCTGGGCATGGATACCTCGGGCTTCCTGATGATGTCCCACCTCAACTCGCCCGAGGGCATCGTGGCCCAGGGCAAGCTGATGGAAAGCTACGGCGCTCAGACGATCTACGTGACGGACTCGGCTGGCTACATGCTGCCCGAGGATGTCACCGCCCGCATCGGCGCCCTGCGCGACGCGCTGAAGCCCGAGACGGAAATCGGCTTTCACGGGCATCATAATCTCGGCATGGGCATCGCCAACTCCATCGCCGCCATCGCGGCGGGCGCCACGCGCATCGACGCGTCGGTGGCTGGCCTCGGCGCTGGGGCGGGCAATACGCCGCTGGAAGTGTTCGTTGCGGTATGCGAGCGCATGGGCATCGAGACCGGCTGCAACCTGTTCGGCCTTATGGACATGGCCGAGGAAGTCGTCGTGCCGATGATGGACCACATGGTGCGCGTCACCCGCGAGGCGCTGACGCTCGGCTTCGCTGGCGTCTATTCCACCTTCCTGCTGCACGCCAAGCGCGCCGAGGCCCGCTATGGCGTCCCGGCCCGTGACATTCTGGTGGAGTTGGGCCGAAAGAAGATGATCGGCGGTCAGGAGGATATGATCGAGGATACCGCGCTGACCATGGCCAAGGAGCGCGGCATCAAGGTCAGCCACGCCGCCTGAGGCGGGCTGGCGCGCGCGGTTAATCCCCCGCGCGCGCCAGCCCGGCATTGCTGTAGTCGTTGCGCGGGTTCCACAGCATCCAGCCGTCGGCGCCGAAATCCGCGGCGGCCTTGGTCTGCTCCCCGATCTCCTCCGCTCCGAAGGGGCGATGGTCGAAGGCGTAATCCGTAAAGGCCTGGAGCCAGGGGCGGAAGCGCAGCGGTGAAATGTTCAGCCGCTGCCGCGCCTGCGTGAGTGAAAGATAGACGATCTGGTAGGCATGGGCGACCGGGTTCGGGTAGCCGGGGATGCCGAATTGGAAGCCGGAGGGGTAGAGCATCGGGGAGATGTAGTCGACATTGGGGGCCACGGCGTCGAGCGTCTGGCCGATGCCGGTATCGTTGCGGTTCCAGCAGACATAGCCGAAGATGTCGGCGGAGATGTAAACATTATAGGGCAGTAATTGCTGTCTCGCCTCGGTCAGGAACCCGGCGATGGCGGCGATGCGCGCCGGAGCGGATACCGGCTGTGAGAATTGCAGGGTCTGCGAGGCATCGGGGAAGCGCAGATAGTCGAACTGGATTTCGTCGAACCCGGCCTTCGCGGCCTCGGCGGCGATGGCGATGTCGTACTCCCGCACCTCGGGCTGGAACGGGTCGGTCCAGGCCATGTTCTCGCGGTCGCGGAACAACCCGCCGCCGGTATGTACGGCGAGGTCAGGCCGGTAGGTGGCGAGTGGATCGTCCTTGAAGGTGACGATGCGGGCGATGGCGTAGAGGCCCTTGGCGTGCAGCATCCGCACGAAGGCAGCGAGATCGGGGATGGTGGTGATGCGCCTTGCGCCGTCCTGCTGCGCCAGGGGCACCGCGCTGGGATAGGGGATGAGGCCGTTATCGTCCTTGATGTTCACAACCAGCGCATTGACCGCGCCGCCTTGCGCGAGCGCCAGCGCATTGCCCAGAAGAACACGCGAGCCCGCGCCGTAGGCGCTAAGATACAGAGCATGCGGTGTGAATGGGGGGAGGGGGAGCTTGCCGTTGGTGGGCAGGGTGGCGAGGTCGAAGCTGCCGGCGCGGTAGCCGGGGGCGCGGATGAACAGCATTCCCGTGTTGCCCTGCGGGTCGAACCCGTCTTTGGCATCAGGGCGCAGCATCTGGCCGGCTTCCACGGCCATGGCATCCGGGATCGCCTTGCCCGTGACGGCATCCACCACTTGCAGAGATGCCGCCCATGCCGGGGGTGACAGCGTCAGTACGAGCAGGGCCGAGATCAGGCGGCGCATCATTGCGCGGGCTCAGCGACCAGAGCAGCGAAACCGGAAAGACTCAGCCCGCCGGAAACGGGGATGCGTGGAATGGCCAGTGCGTCACTCTCAGGGTGCGCCTGCCCGCCAGCGAAGGCGAACCCCCATTGATAGCCCGCGCGCTTGGCGGCGGCTTCAAGGCCCGGGTCGTAAATCCCATAGGGCCAAGCCAGCATGGTCACGGAGATGCCGAGCTTCTGCTCCAGTAGGCTCTTGGAGCGGGTCAACTGCATGTTCACGAAGGCGCTGTAATCGGCCGGGCTGCGCGTCGCCCGCTCCTTGCGGAAATCAGGGTGCCAATAGGTGTGAGACTGCACATCGACGAGGCCGGATTTCACCATCTCGTCCAGCTGCGCCCAGGTGAGGGCATAGGAGGCGTTGGAGATCGCCGAGGGGTAGATGAACAGCGTGACGTGGATATGACGCTGCTGGAGGATGGGATAGAGCTGGGTGAAGACGGATTCATGCCCGTCATCGACCGTGATCGCCACGGCATGAGCAGGAATATCGTGCCACTGCACGAGGTTTTGTAACGGAACGATTTTGCAATGATGCGCCGCCAGCCAGTCAAGCTGTTGCTCGAACGCGCTTGTGGTTACGGTTGTCAGCCCGGATTTTACGGGGTCGAACCGGTGATACACGAGTATGAGAACAGATGGCTCCGCCATGGCGGAGCCGGCAAGGGCGCAGAACAAGCCTGCAATAACGGCGCGAAGCCCAAAAAGCGGCATGAACGGAGCAACCTGATTGCAAGCGAGTTAAACAATTTATAGTCGCAGCGTAGAGGACGGGCCGTTGCGGTGGCAAGCCCAGTGGGGGCATTGACGCGGATCAACGCCCCTGCCGCACGTCAGGAATATGAATAGGCCGCGACTGAGGCGGGAGATCGTTGACCTTTTTAACTGAAACGCGGCGCAAAATGATTGAACAAAGCCTGCTGCTGACCGATGCGTATGAGCTGTCGATGTTGGAGGCCTACCGGGCGCACGGCATGGCGGAGATCGCGGTGTTCGAGCTGTTTTTCCGAAAGCTGCCACCGGAGCGAGGGTTTTTGCTGGCGGCCGGGCTGGAGCAGGCGGTGGAGTTCCTGCAAAATTTGCGGTTTGGGGCGGAGGAGCTGGACTGGCTCGCCGCCTCCGGCCTGTTCGCGCCGGATTTCGTGGCATCACTGGCTGAATTCCGCTTTACTGGTGATGTCGATGCCGTGCCGGAGGGGACGGTGGTGTTTGCCGATGAGCCCGTGCTGCGCGTCATCGCCCCGCTGCCGCAGGCGCAGCTGGTGGAAACCAGGCTGCTCAACTTGGTTCATTTCCAGACCGTGATTGCCACCAAGGCGGCGCGCGTGGTGCTGGCTGCGCCCGGCAAGCAACTGGTGGATTTCGGCCTGCGCCGGGCGCATGGGGCCGAGGCCGGGCTGCTGGCGGCACGGGCCAGCTACCTTGCCGGGTTCGGCGGCACCGCGACATTGCAGGCCAGCCGGGACTTCGGCATCCCCGCCATAGGCACCATGGCGCATTCCTACGTGCAGGCGCATGACGACGAGGCAGCTGCCTTCGAATACTTCGCCCGGGTGCGGCCTAGGGTGCTGACATTGCTGATCGACACCTACAACACCGAGCGCGGCGCCCGGATCGTCGCGGCCCTGGCCCCACGCTTGGCGGCGGAGGGCGTCACGGTGGGCGCCGTACGGCTGGATAGTGGCGACCTCGCCGCCCATGCCCGCGCCGTGCGCGCCATTCTGGACGATGCCGGGCAGCCCAACATCCGCATTTTCGCCAGCGGCGGGCTGGATGAATACAGCGTGCAGGCGCTGTGCAACGCTGACGCGCCGATCGAGGGTTTCGGCGTTGGTACCGCACTGACCACGTCCTCGGACGTTCCAGCGCTGGATTGCGCCTACAAGTTACAGGAATATGCCGGTACGCCCCGGCGCAAGCGCAGCGAGGGCAAGGCGACATGGCCCGGGCGCAAGCAGGTGTATCGGCGTTATGCCCCGGATGGTACGATCCTGAGCGACACTGTGGCCCTGCTCGACGAGCTGGTGGCCGGAGAGCCGTTGTTGCAACCCGCGATGCGCGGCGGCCTGCCAGTGCCAAGCCTGACCGGGCTGGCTGAAGCTCGTACCCGCGCTGCCGCCTCTCTGGCCCAACTGCCCCCGCCGTTACGGCGGCTGGAAAAGGCAGATGTGCCGGTTGAAATCAGTCCTGGTTTGCGCGCCCTGGCGGCGCGGCTGGACCGGGACAACGCCGCATGACGAACAGCCAGGACGAGGTGATCGGGTTTCTTTCCCGCCCGGAAAGCTACGGGCTGCATGGCGGCACTGTGGAGAAGATCGAGACCCATTGCTCCATCGTGTTCCTGGCTGGGGAGCGCGCCTATAAGTTGAAACGCATGCTCCGCTATTCGTCGCTCGACTACACCACGCTGGCGCGGCGCCAAGCCGCCTGTGCGGTTGAGTTGGTCCTCAACCGGCGTACCGCGCCGGCAATCTATCTTGGTGTCAGCAATATCTGCCGTGCCCCGGATGGCAAGCTCGTGTTTGACGGCCCCGGCCCGGTGCTGGAGCCCCTGGTGGCCATGCGCCGCTTCGCGCAAACCGCGCTGTTCGACCATTTGCTGGAGCATGGCAGGCTGACGCCCGCGTTGATGCAAGCGCTGGGCCGGGCCATCGCGCGGCTGCATAATGGCGCCGAGCGGACGCCGCAATTCGGTGGTAGTGCCGCGATGCGGCGTGTGATCGCGGATAATGCGCGCGAACTGGCCCGCGTGGCCAGCGCGTTGGACGGGGCCGATGCCAGCGCGCTCACCGCCCGCACCGCCGCGGCGCTGGAGGATGTGGCGGAGTTGCTCGACCGGCGACGGGCCGAGGGCAAGGTTCGGCGTGGCCATGGCGATTTGCGGCTGGCCAATATCTGCCTGTGGGCGGGGGTGCCGACGCCGTTCGACGCCATCGAGTTCAGCGACGAGATCGGCTGTATCGACGTGTTGTACGACCTCGCCTTCCTATTGATGGACTTGCTCGTGCATGGCTGTGCCGACCTCGCCAATGCCGCGCTTGATGCGTATCTGGATGTGGCGCCGGAAACCGACGGGCTGCGCGCACTGCCTTTGTTCCTGGCCCTGCGTGCCGGAACCCGCGCCTATGCTCTGGCGGGCAGCGCCACCCGGCAAGCGGATCCGGCCCAGGCCGCGCGCAAGATGGCGCTGGCGCGGCGGCACATAGCCGCTGGACGGAGCTTTCTTGCACCGCACTGGCGAGGCTTGACGCGGATCAATGCAGAAATGCAGCGGAAAGAGTTTGAGTCTCCCCGAAGCAAGGGCTGAGAGGATCATGTCCGAGTTTGGCCGTACTCTCCAGGTGCGCCTGCCGCCATTCGAGCGTGAGGGGGCGCTCGGCCTGCCGGCGGGTACGCCGCGCGGGATCGTGCTCTTCGCCCATGGCAGTGGCAGCAGCCATGGCAGCCCGCGCAACATGTTCGTGGCCGAGGCGCTGCGGAAAGCCGGGCTCGCCTTTCTGCTGTTCGACCTGCTGACCGATGAGGAAGCTGAGGACCGCGCCAACGTATTCGATATTTCGCTGCTCGCGTCGCGGCTGAACAAGGCCGCTACTTGGCTGGAGACCAATCTACCAGGCTGGCCGATGCCGCTGGGCTATTTCGGCGCCAGCACGGGGGCGGCGGCAGCGCTGGTGGGTGCTGCCGCGCGGCGGGATGTGCTGGCCGTGGTCAGCCGTGGTGGGCGGCCGGATCTGGCAGGTGATGCGCTCGGATCGGTGAAAGCCGCGACGCTGCTGATCGTGGGCGGGGACGATGCCGACGTGCTGGCGTTGAACCGCACCGCCTCCCGCCAGATGCGCTGTGAGCGCCGCGTGGCGGTGGTACCGGGGGCGACGCATCTGTTCGAGGAGCCGGGCACTCTGGAGCAGGTGGTGGAGCTGGCGCGGGACTGGTTCTTGCAGCATCTCAGCCCGCCGGGGGCATGACATGCTGTTTACCGACCGTGCCGATGCCGGCAAGAAACTCGCCAAGCGACTGCTGCACCTAAAGGATGAAAAACCTATGGTTCTAGCGTTGCCGCGTGGCGGCGTACCGGTGGCGTTCGAGGTGGCGAAGGCCCTGGCCGCGCCGCTGGATCTGGTGCTGGTACGCAAGATCGGCGTGCCGTTCCAGGAGGAATACGCGCTCGGCGCTATCGCCGATGGCGGGGAGCCGGAACTCGTGATCGACGAAGACAACCGCCGCAGCCTGAACATATCGGAAGACTATGTGGCGCAGGCGAAAGCCGAGGCGCTGGAAGAGATTGAGCGCCGCCGCCGCGTTTACCTGGGCAACCGCGCGCCAGTTGAGATCGCCGGGCATACGGCCATCATCGTTGATGACGGCATCGCCACAGGCGCCACTATGCGCGCGGCGCTGCGCGCGGTGCGGCGGCGCAACCCGGCGCGGCTGGTGCTGGCGGTGCCGGTGGCCCCGCCGGACTCGCTGTGGCGGTTGCGGGCCGAGGCGGATGAGACGATATGCCTGCACGAGCCTGAACATTTCTCGGCTGTTGGGCAGTTCTACCAGAATTTCGGTCAGACCCAGGATGACGAGGTCATCGCCCTGCTGGCACAGGCGGAGAGAAACACACCATGAGTTCACGCCCGCTCACCCTTTTCGGCTTGGTCGGCAGTCGCGAATTGACGGAAACCGTCGCCGCCCGGCTGGAGGTGACGCCCGCTCTCCACGAGGAGCGGCATTTCGAGGATGGCGAGCATAAAGCCAGGCCGTTGCAGGATGTGCGCGGGCACGATGTATTCGTGCTGCACAGCCTGCATGGCGACGACCGCGAGACCGCCAACGACAAGCTCTGCCGCTTGCTGTTCTTCTGCGGTGCGCTGCGCGATGCGGGGGCGGCGCGGGTAACCGCCGTGGTGCCGTATCTCTGCTACGCCCGCAAGGACAGGCGTACCAAACCCAACGATCCCATCACCACACGTTACGTCGCCGCCTTGTTCGAGGCGATGCAGGTGGATGGCGTTATCGCCGTGGAGGTGCACAACCTTGCCGCGTTCGAGAACGCATTCCGCTGCCCGGTCCTGCATATCGACACGATGCCGCTTTTCGCCGCGCATTTCGCGCCGCTGCTGCGGGATGAGAAGATTGTGGCGGTGTCACCCGATGCGGGTGGCGCCAAGCGCGCCGAGCAGTTCCGTCTGGCGCTGGAGGGGCTGACTAACCACAGCGTCGGCAGTGCCTATATGGAGAAATACCGCAGCTCAGGCGTGGTCAGTGGAGAGCTGTTGGCGGGTGATGTGCGCGGCAAGGTGGCGATCATCGTTGATGACCTTATCAGCACTGGCAACACTTTGGTGCGCGCGGCGAAGGCCTGCCGGGAGGGCGGGGCGTTGCGGGTGTTCACCGCGGCGGCGCATGGCTTGTTCATTGGCGGCGCGGCGGAGTTGTTCAGTACGGCGGAGATCAGCGGCATCACCATTGCCAATACGGTGCCGCCTTTCCGCCTGCCCGCGAATGTTGGGGCGCAGCGTGCGATGATTGTCGATGTCAGTGGCGCGATCGCACAAGCTGTTATGGCCTGTCACGACGCGTTCTGAGCGTGCAGTTGACTAAAAATTAACGCTGCTTCGGGCGGCTTGGGTGTAGTTTTGCAACCTCATCCAGGAGGCTCTCATGCAAGAGCAAGTTCAAATCGCATTCCGGGGGATGGATACGCCGATGGGGATCGAAGATTCGATCCGCGGCCATGTGGCTCATCTCGAAACATTCTTCAACCGAATCACCGCATGCAAGGTTCTGGTTGAGCCTGAGCATAAGCGCCATCACCAGGGGAATTTGTATCATATCCGCGTCGATCTAGTCGTGCCGGGGCGCGAGATCGTGGTAAAACGCGAGCCTTCCGCGCATCATGCGAATGAGGACATACATGTCGCGATCAAGGATGCTTTCGATGCAGCGAAGCGCCAGCTGCAGGATTACGTGAGGGAGATGCGGGGTGACATCAAGGCGCATGTCGAGCCGGAGATAGGGGAGATCACGCATCTTGTGCGTGACAAAGGCTATGGCTTTCTGCGCACGAGCGATGGCAACGAGCTGTATCTGCACAAGAATGCTGTCGTTGGCGGTAAGTTCGACGACCTGCATGTGGGCGATAAGGTGCGCTATGTGGCGGATGCGGGAGAAAACGAAAAAGGCCCTCACGCTAGCACGGTGATTCCGCTATGAGCGCTGGGCGGGAGTTGTTGGAGGCTGTTCGCGCCGCGCTGCACAGTGAGCCGAGGATTCATTCATGTGGCCAGATTAATCTAGCCCTTGCCAATGGCGAACTGACAATGGCCGGTGAGGTGGACCATATCGCCGGCAAGAAGCTGGCGCTGGAAGCGGTGGCGCGCATTCCTGGCGTGGACCGGATCATCGACAAGCTGCATGTTCACCCGTCCTCGCCCATGGGAGATGGCGAACTCCTCAACCAGGTGCGGGACGCGCTGGTGCAGGAAATCGCGCTTGCATCCTGCGTTGTTCGCGTCCGCAGCAAGGGACATGTGGAGACGGTGCAGGCCCCGCCTGAAGCCGACGGTGAGATCGAGATCCGTGTCGACGATGGTGTGGTGACGCTGGATGGCGATGTTCCAGGCCCCGGGGAGAAGCGCATCGCCGGTGTGCTTGCCTGGTGGGTGCCGGGTAGCCGCGATGTCATCAACGGCATAGGCGTTACACCGCCGGAGCAGGATAGCGAAGCCGCGGTGACGGATGCAGTGCTCCAAGTGCTGGAAAAAGATCCGTTCATCAATGCCGAGAGCATTCATGTATACACGCGCGGGCGGATTGTGACATTGACGGGCAGCGTGCCGCGCCCGGCGGAGCGTAAGCTCGCCGAGGATGACGCATGGTATGTCTTCGGCGTTGATCAGGTCGTGAACCAGCTCGAAATCCGTTGACTAAAAAGCTCGAATAAAGCCCCCGATGCATGGGGCATGGGCTGTTTTATTCCGTTTGATTGCCAAATTTCCCTAAATAGGTCAGAAGCCGCGCTGTAGAGTTATGGACGCAAAGGCGGGAGGCTATGCTTGCAGGTAGGGCGCAACCGGGAATGGCTAGATTTTGGCGGTTTCCGGACCAAATGCTGTGCCTTGCCAGCCGTGGCGGTCGTTCTCGAGAGCAGGCATTGAGCCGCTCACCATTCAGCCCAACAGAGTGAGAGAGTTCGAAGCATGGAACAAGACCGGGTTAAATCCACCGCCTTGCGGAGCCGGATTTGCGGGGCCGAAGATGCCGCCGCGCTGATTAGCGATGGCATGAGCCTGGGCTGTGGCGGGTTCACCCCTTCGGGCGCGCCCAAGGCTGTCTCGCGTGCGCTGGCGCAGCGGGCGGCCGAGGCGCACGGCCGGGGCGAGCCTTTCTCCGTGCGGCTGTTCACCGGCGCGTCCTCCAGCCCGGCGCTGGACGGCGCCCTGGCCCGCGAGAACGCGATCAGCTTCCGCATGCCCTATAACGGTGACGCTCAGCTGCGCGGGCGCATCAATGCCGGCGAGACGGCCTATGTCGACGCCCATCTCAGCCGCGTGGCCCCCTGGGTGCGCGCCGGGTTCTTCGGCGAGATCGACGTGGCGATCATCGAAGCGGCGGCGATCCGCGAGGATGGCGGCATCGTACCCACCCTCTCGATCGGTAACAACAAGACCTGGCTCGACATGGCCAAGACCGTGATCATCGAGGTCAACAGCCACCACAGCGCGGCCATCGAGGGCATGCACGACATCTGGGGCGGCGACACGTTGCCGGGTAGCGCACTGCCCATCCGCCGCGTGGATGATCGCATCGGCGAGACCGTGCTGCGGGTGGACCCGGCCAAGGTGCGTGCCGTGGTGCTAACCAATGAGCCCGACCTCAATGCCTCCTTCCGCGAGACCGACGACGGCGCGCGCCAGATCGCCGGACATCTCATGGAGTTCTTCCGCCACGAAACCGCCCGCGGCCGCCTGCCGCAAACGCTGCCGCCCCTGCAATCGGGCGTGGGCAACGTGGCCAACGCGGTGATGGCCGCCTTCAGCGAGGGGCCTTTCGAGAATCTGGTCGCCTATACCGAGGTGATCCAGGATGGCATGCTGGCCATGCTGCGCTCGGGCAAGATGCGCGCGGTCTCCGGCGCTGCCTTCTCAGTGAGCGTGGACGAGGCGAAGCGCCTGAACGCCGACATGGAGTTCCTGCGCAAGCATATCGTGCTGCGCCAGCAGGAGGTGAGCAACAACCCCGAGGTTGTGCGCCGCCTGGGTTGCATCGCCATGAACACCATGATCGAGGCGGATATCTACGGCAACGTGAACTCCACCCGCGTCATGGGCTCGCGCGTGCAGAACGGCATCGGCGGCTCGGGCGATTTCGCCCGCAGCGCGCTGCTCTCCATCTTCATGGCGCCATCGATGGCCAAGGCCGGCAGCATCTCCGCCATCGTGCCAATGGTCTCGCATGTCGACCACATCAACCAGGACGTGCAGATCATGGTAACGGAGCAGGGCCTCGCCGATCTGCGCGGTCTCTCGGCCCGCCAGCGCGCCCGCGCGATCATCGCTAACTGCGCCCACCCCGACTACCAGCCGATGCTGCTGGATTACCTCAACCGCGCCGAGAGCGGCCAATATGGAGGCGATACGCCGCATCTGCTGGGCGAGGCGCTCTCCTGGCATCAGCGTTTCGTCGAAACCGGCTCGATGCGCTTCTGATCCACGACCCAGGCGCGGTGGATGGTGCCGCGCCTGACCTCCCTGAACTGAGCTGCAAATTTGCATGACATTTCATGGCAATTTTGCAAAAAATTCCCAGGCACAAAAATAAACCAATAAATTTCAATAAGTTATTTTTGGCACGGTGGTTGCTCATCCCTCTCTGTCCATCTCGCGATGGGCAGGGAAGACCCCCGCCAAGACCGGACCCATAAAACCGGCGTGGAGGGGGAGACGCGAATCACATGGCGCAGGCCGTGGCTGATTCTTGGTGTCTAATGTTCAAGGGAGTTGTTAATGGAACCGCATGAGCATCACGCAGATGCCGTCCACGTCGCCTCTGACGACGTGCAACTGGCAGCGCTTGGGTATAGCTCGAATTTCGACCGCACCATGTCCGTGTGGCAGAATTTCGCCTTGGGATTCACTTATCTTTCGCCGGTTGTCGGCGTGTATTCTGTTTTTGCCTTCGGGTTGCAGGCCGGCGGCCCGCCGATGATCTGGTCCTATGTGCTCGCGGGCCTGGGGCAGTTCCTCGTGGCGCTGGTATTTGGCGAGGTCGTCTCGCAATTCCCCATCTCGGGTGGGCTGTACCCCTGGGCGCGCCGCTTGGTTGGGCGCCGCTGGGCCTGGATGGCCGGCTGGCTCTATGGTTGGGCGCTGTTCACCACTATCGCCGCCGTGACCCTTGGGGCGGGGCCGTTCCTGGCCACGCTGTTCGGGGTGAGTAACACGCCGGTATTCACCACTATCGCGGCGCTGGCGCTGCTTGGGCTGTCCACCGCCATCAACATGCGTGGCACCAAGCTGCTGGCCCAGGTGGCGATGTTCGGCTTCATCTGCGAACTTGTTGGCGCCATCGTGGTGGGGATCGACCTGTTCACCCTTCACCGGGTGCAGCCATTTTCTGTGGTGTTCAACACCTTCAACATTCAGGGCACCGGTTCTTACTGGCCAGCCTTCCTGGCGGCGGCGCTCGTCGGGCTGTTCTGTTGCTACGGCTTCGAAGCGTGCGGCGACGTGGCGGAAGAGACGCCCAATCCCGGCGTCAAGATTCCCAAGGCGATGCGCATGACGATTTATGTCGGTGTCGGCGCGTCCATCTTCGTCTGCCTGGCGCTGATGATGTCGATCCCCAACATGGCCGACGTGATCTCCGGCAAGGTCGCCGACCCGATCGGCGAGGTGCTGGCCACCGCGTTCGGGCCGATCGGCGCCAAGGCGGTCATCGTGGTGGTGATGGTCTCGTTCATCTCCTGCGTGCTCAGCCTGCAGGCCGCCGTCAGCCGCCTGCTGTTCGCCTATGCGCGTGACAAGATGATTATCGGCAGCACCTTCCTCACCCGTCTGGCCAAGAACGCTCATGTGCCCGAGGGCTCGCTGTTCGTGGCCGGGCTGGTGCCGGCGGCGATCGTGGTGATCGGCTACTTCCTGCAGGATGCCCTGGCCACGGTGCTGAACTTCGCGGTGATCGGCATCTATCTATCCTTCCAGATGGTGGTTGTGGCGGCGCTTTACGCCCGTGCCCGCGGCTGGCAGCCGAGCGGTCATTTCCGCCTGGGGGTCTGGGCTTGGCCGGTGAATATTGTGGCGCTGGCCTATGGTGTTTCCGCCATCGTCAACATGGCTTGGCCGCGCACGCCCTCCGAGGCTTGGTACCTGAACTGGTCCATGCCGCTCACGGTCGTGATCATCGGCGGTGCTGGCATTTTCTACATGCTGGTCGGGCGCCCGTATCTGCGCGGAACCGCACCCTATGCCGACGCAGCAAAGCTGCACAAGCGCCTGGGCTGATCCTGATCCTCTAACTAACGGATAACTTAAATGACGACTGAATTGACGGCCGGGGGCATGCCCCCGGATCCGCGAGGGGCGGCTTGTTTCCACGTCGTCCTGCCGGATATCGACGGCGGCCTGCGTGAACGCCGCGTCTCCCGCGAAACTTTCGAGGCCAACGTGTGTACCGGCGGCAGCTTCTGCAACGTGCTGCATAAATGGGACGCCGCCGACAACGTGTTCGGCGACGCGCCCTTCGAGAGCGAGGCGGTGGCGGTGGACGGGTCCTCGTATCGTCCTTACCCGTTCGAGCCCAACGCGGCCTGGGTGGTCACCGACTTCACCGGCCCGTCCGCCGAGACCAGCACGCGCAACGTGCTAATCCGGCAGATCGAGAAGGCCCGCAAACTCGGCTTTTCCATGCAGGCGGCGTTTGAGTTCGAGTGGCTGGTGTTCGAGGAGGACGCCGCCAGCCTGCGCGCCAAGCACTACGAGGGACTGACCCCGTTCGCGGTGGATAACCGCTGCTGGGACACGCTCTCGGGTGCCGCCAATGCGCCGTTGATCGCAGCGCTTGAGGAGACGCTGGCGGCGGCGGACATCACCACTGCCGGGTTGGGCATGGAGCTGGGTAAGGGCTGCCTGGAGGCCACGCTGCGCCATACCGACCCGCTGCGCGCCGCCGATGACGCGGTGTTCTTCAAGGCCGTGACCAAGGCGTTCTTCCGCCAGCAGGGCATGAGCGCCTGCTTCATGGCGCAGTCGGACGCCGCGGCCCCTGGGCTTTCCGGCCATATCCAGCTTTCGGTGCTGGATGCGTCGGGTAAGAACATCTTCGCCGCCGGGCCGGGCGAGCTTTCCGAAGCAGGGCGGCATTTCGTCGGCGGCGTACTGAAGCTGCTGCCCGAGGCGCTGGCGCTGCCCGCGCATACGGTGAACGCCTACCGCCGCATGACGCCGGGCAACTGGGCGCCGCGCACCGCCACCTGGAGCCTGGGCGGCTACACCACGGCCATCCGCGCGGTAACGGAGCCGCTCGCCGCCCCGCGCCTCGAATTCCGAATCCCCGCCGCTGATGTGAATCCCTGGCTGGGCCTGGGCTTTTTCCTCGGTGCCGGGCTGTGGGGCATCGAGAACCGCATCGCGCCATCCGAGCCGGTGCGTGCCTCGGGCAATGAATCCGCCCTGCCGGGCCTCACCCCGCTGCCGCGCGACCTCTTCGCTGCCACCCAGGCCCTGGCCGGCAGCGACACCGCCGCCGAGCTGTTCGGCAAGCCCTTCATCGACCGCTTCGTGCAGTCGCGCCTGCATGAGGTGGAGGCTCTGCGCCGTGCCGTGAGCGTGGCCGAGAAGTCCCGTTATTTCGAATCCGCTTAAGAAAAAAGGAAACTTCAAAATGGATGCTGTTACCCACACCTACAAATCCGACCTCGAAGCCTTCGTCGCCGACCCTCTGCGCGTTGAGCGCGTCCGCCAGGTGGCGGCCAAGATCAAGGCGCTGGGCATCGACCATGTGTATTACCAGTTCGTCTCCGCCACTGGGCGCGTGATGGGCAAGGCCGTGCCCGCAGCGCATTGGGAGGCTATCGCCAACAAGGGCGTGCAGCTTTGGTACGGCGCGGTGGCCGATGTCTGTGCCGACCGGCGCGGCAATTATATCGGCTATCCCTCCAATGCCGCCGAGCTGGTGGCGCTGCCGGATCCCGAGACCTTCGTGCAGCTCCCCTGGAACAGGCGCGTGGGCCGCGTGTTCTGCACGCTATTCCGCCACCGCGAGGAAGACGTGGACGCGGGTGCGTTCCTCACCTCCGACTGCCGCGGCAATCTGCGGCGCATCCATGCGGCGTTCAAGGCCAAGCACGGCATGGAACTGCGCGTGGGCTGCGAGCCGGAGATGATGTGGCTGAAGCGCGGCGAGGACGGCAAGGCCGCCGGCGGCGTGACCAAGCCCTACGCCTATCACATCGACCAGTTTGAGCAGCTCTCCCCAGTCATCATGCGCGTGCATGACTACGCCCGCGCCATGGGGCTGGACATGATCCAGGGCGACCATGAGGACGCTCCGGGCCAGCTCGAACTGAACATCATGTACGACGATGTGCTGCGCAACGCCGACCGCCTGATCACCTATCGGCAGATCTGCGCCCAGGTGGCGCGTGAGTTCAACCTCATCGCCACCTTCATGACCAAGCCGTTCATGGGTGTTTCCGCCAATGGCTGCCACCACAACGTGTCGCTGTGGTCGGGCGGCGAGGAGCGGCTGAACCGGCTGGAGTTCGAGGACGAGTTGCCCGGCATGGACGAGATGTTCAGCTACCGCAAGGGCGGCGCCAATGAGTTCCTGCGCCCCACCGGCGAGTGGATGCCGACCGAAACCGGCCTGCACTGCATCGGCGGCATGATCGAGCATCTGCCCGCACTTACGGCACTTGGTTCCTCGACCGTGAACTCTTACCGCCGCATGAGCGATCTCGGCTACTGGGCGCCGGTCTATGCCGATTGGGGCATGCAGAACCGCACCGTGGGCATCCGCGTTTCCGCCCCCGGCCGTGTGGAATACCGCGCCGTGGACAGCCTGGTGAACCCATACCTGATGGGCGGCGCGCTGCTGCGCACCTTCGATGACGGCCTGACCAACCGGCGCGACCCTGGCCAGCCGGAGCAGCGCAACATCTACGAGGCGATGGAAGCCGGCAAGCAGGTGAAGCGCCTGCCGACGGATCTCGGCGCGGCGCTGAACGCGTTGGAGGAAGACGAGGTGGTGATGAGCGCCTTGCCGGGCGACATGTCGCGCGTGTTCTTCGAGCTGAAGCGCGACGAATGGGAGCGCTTCATCTCCACCGTCACCGAGTGGGACTTCAACCGCTACCTGGAAATGATCCCGTAATATTTCACCTTCCATCCGGGGCGGCTTTGGCTGCCCCGGCCCGTGCAGAAAGGACGGACAGATGAGTGTCACATTGGACGCCGATTTCCTGAATGTTGCCGACCCGGCTTTTTCCATCCGCTCGCAGGCGGTGCGCGATGCGCGCGAGCGCAACTGGTACGCCCGTACGCCCTATGGCCTCGCGATTCTTCGCTATGCCGAGGTGAACGCGCTGATCAAGGACCCGCATCTGCGCCAGGGCAGCTACGCCTGGCCCGCGCATAACGGGGTGACCGACGGCGCCTTCAAGCTCTGGTGGGACAATATCCTGCTCAACAAGGAGGGCGCCGATCATTCCCGCCTGCGCAAGCTCATCAGCGCCGCCTTCACGCCCAAGCTGCTCAAGAACCTTACTCCGCGTTTCGATGCGCTGGCCAACGAACTGCTCGACGGCTTCATCGACGAAGGCCGTTGCGAGTTCATGGGCGATTTCTCCGAGCCCTACGCCACCCGCGTGATCTGCATGCTGCTCGGCACCCGCGAGGCCGATTGGCGCATGATCGCCGATTGGGCGACGCAAATGGGCATGGCGCTGGGCGTGAACTACAAGCGCGACCAGAAGATCGTGGACGCCGCGACGGAAGCTTTGTTCGACTATTCGCGCGGGCTGATCCGCGAGCGCCGCACCAATCCCGGCGAGGACTTCCTCACCCAGCTCGTCCAGGCTTCCGACAATGATGGCGCGCTGAGCGATGCCGAATTGCTGGACATCATCGTGCTGGCGATCTTCGGCGGCATCGACACCACCCGCAACCAGCTCGGCCTTGGCGTGCAGACGTTCATCGACCACCCGGACCAGTGGGAGCTGTTGGCGAAGCAGCCGGAGCTTTCCGCCCAGGCCGTGGAAGAGGTGATGCGCGTGCGCCCCACCGTCACCTGGGTCACCCGCGAGGCGGTGGAGGATTTTGAGTTCCAGGGGCTCCCCATCAAAGCTGGCACCACGGTGCATCTGTTCTCGGAATCCGCTGGTTCCGATCCGCGCGCGGTGGAGAACCCGGGCTTCGACATTGCCGCCCGCCGCCCGCTGCATTTCGGCTTCGGCATGGGCGGGCATCACTGCCTGGGCCATGCCGTGGCCCGGTCCGACATGGCGGTGGTGCTGCGCGTTTGGCCCGCGCGCGTGACCGCCCTGGCCAATGACGGGCCTGGCCAATGGCTGCCCGATAGCGGCAATACCGGCCCGCTCTCGCTGCCCATCACGTTCCAGCGTCGTGGAGGCGTGGTATGACCGCCAAGCCGCGCCTCGCCTATATCGCGCAGTTCGCGCATCCTGGCTCTTACGACAAATCCAAATGGGTGCGCGTGCTGGGCGGCGATGACGAGACCATCGGCTTCAAGGCCCTGCTGGACTCCTCAGGGCTGGCCGACGAGTTCGAGTATGTCGGCGTCTCCGCGCATGAGGGCGAGGACATCTCGCTCGATTACGATGTGGCCGTGCTTGGCGGCAGCTTTGCCTCGGTGCATGACGACTACCCCTGGCAGCGCGAGATCCAGAAATGGCTCACCGCCTGGCGGCGCACAGGCAAGCCCCTGATGGGCATTTGCGGCGGGCATCAACAGATGTCAGTCGTGCTTGGCGGCCATGTCGGCAAACGGCCCGAGGGGCCGGTCGTGGGCAGCCTGCCCGTCACCCGCACCGAGGCCGGGCGCAGCCATTTTCTGTTCCGGGGCTTTACCGATGACTCCCAGTTCTTCTTCGGCAATTTCGACCATGTGGACATTGCCCCGCCCGGCGCCGTCACTTTGGCCACACGCCCCGGCCTGCCGCACGCGGCGCTGGACCATGGCGGCAACTGGGTTTCGGTGCAGTTCCACCCGGAGACGACTTGCGACCGCATGGCGACATGTTGGGCCGAGCTCGACCCCGAACAGTCCCGCTGCTACAGCTTCATTCCCGATTGCCAGGGCATGGTGGAGAACTTCCTCCGCCACGCCTTGACGGCGCGTTGCGAAAGCGCAGCGCCTCGCGCAATACTGCAGCATGGATGACGAGGTGGCACCTTGACGGCACGGCAGGATGGCGGGCTGACGAACCAGCCTGACGATGGCGGCAACTGGGACGATTTCATCAGCGATCTGCTGGTGGATGTCGTTGACGCGACTGGCCAAATCATATGGGTGAATAGCACGCAGGCCGAGTGCCTGGGCTTGTCCCCGGCTGACATGGCCGGGCTGAATATCGAGGCCTGCTACGCGCCGGGTTCGGCCGAGGCGTTGCGCGAACTGTTCGGACGTACCCTGCCCGACGGTTTCGTGACCACGCTGGAGCTGGACCTCGCCGGCCAGGGCGGGCGGCGTGTGCGCACATTGGCCCGCTGCCGCAAGATCCTGCGCGCCGGGCAGCCCTGTTTCCGGCTCATCAAGCTCAATCTCGGCCATGTCGGCCGGGCGTACGACGACCTCCAGGCCGATAACGAGCTGTTCCGCCGTATCATTGCCGATGCCAGCGAGGCGCATTGGTGCATCGAGTTTCTCGAACCGGTCGATATCAACCGCGCGCGTGAGGAGGTGGTGGACCAAATCTTCGCCAACCGCTCGATCTGGCGCGTGGCCAACCCGGCCATGATGGCTCTCTACCAGTTGCCGAATGCCGGAGAGTTCCGCTCTTTCGACGTCCGGCTCTACTGGCCGCGCACGCCGGAGAACGAGGCGTTCGTCGGTCAGATCATCGATGCCAATTACCACATTGATGCTGGTATTTCCTCGGACCGCCGCCATGACGGCACCACGGTGAATCTCGAGAACGATGTGCGGGCTGAGATCCGCGAGACTTTTCTGTACCGCATCTGGGGGAATTGCCGCCTGGTCCGCCCGCCCGCGCAGACGACATGATCCGCCCCACCGAAATCAGCCCCTTCCGGCTCGGGATCAGGGGGCAGGAGGCGGTGTCCGACGAGACGCTGGCCGCCTTGTTCGCGCTGCCCGCCTTTCGCATTGTCGCCGCGGCGCTGCCGGACCCGCTGCTGGCCGTGGATTCGGACGAGAACATCCTGTTCCTGAACGCGGCGATGGCGCAGCTCTCCGGTATTCCCGCCGCCAGCGCCGAGCGCCTGCCGCTGGCCAATTTCCTCCGCCGCGCCGGGTTCCGGCTGGAGGAAAACCCCGAGGATGAAGGGCGCACCGATGGCTTGGCCCGGCTGGTCTCCACCGCCGATGGCCGGTTTCTGCCGGTGCAGCGCCGCGTTCTGGCCAGCGGTGAGCTGGCTCGCGGATACCGGCTCTACATTGTCCGTCCCGGTGAAACCCCGGTCTTGCCGCGCCGCGCCTCCCGCGCGGCCCCCCGCGCCGATGCTCCCGAACTGGCCCTGCCGCCAGGGCTGAAGGAGCAGGTGCAACGCGCCACCAGGGCGTATCGGCGCGGGGTGCGGATTCTCCTGCTTGGCGAGTCTGGCGTCGGCAAGACGGTGATAGCCCGGCATGTCCACGATCTGGCGGCGGGTAAGGAAGCGCCGTTCGTGCATGTGAACTGCGGCAGCATCCCGGAAACATTGTTCGAGTCTGAAATGTTCGGCTATGAGCGCGGGGCCTTTACCGGTGCGTTGCAGGCGGGTAAGCGCGGTTTTGTCGAGGCCGCGCGCGGCGGCACGCTGTTCCTCGACGAGGTGGGCGAGATCCCGCTTTCCTCACAGGCCAAGCTGCTAAAGTTTCTTGAGGACAGCACGATCCAGCCGGTCGGTTCGCCGGTTTCCAAACGCATCGAGACCACTGTGATCACCGCCACCAACCGCGACCTGCGCGAGATGATCGCGCAGGGACGGTTCCGTGAGGATTTGTTCTACCGCATCGCCACCTTTCCCATGCTCGTGCCCTCGCTGCGCGACAGGCCAGACAAGGAGGCACTGCTCGATGCGCTGCTGGCAAAGGTGAATGTTGGGCGGCAGCCGCAGCTGCGTCTGGCCCCCGACTGCCGGGCGGCGCTGCTGGCCGCGCATCTGCCTGGCAATGTGCGGGAACTCTCCGGCATTATCGACTATCTCGACATTGTCGCGGATGAGGTGGCGATGCCGAAGCATCTGGAAACGGTGCTGAGCGTGGCTGGCGCGCCCCCGGCCGTGCCATTTTTGCAGGCCGAGGGCACGACGCTAAAGGAGATGACCGCTGTCTTTGAGGATCAGGTGCTGCGCGACGCCATCGCCAGATACGGCTCGAAGCGCGAGGCCGCGCAGCATCTGGGGATCGACAACGCCACGCTGATCCGCAAGCTACGCCGCCTCCCGGGGCAAGGGCTGGCCGGTTAGCCGGCCAGTGTTTCCTTCAGCGGGATGTTCCCATCGGCGGCGCGGCTGGCATCCAACCGCGCACCGCTCGACACCAGGGCTTTTCCGGCGGCATAGTCCTTGGTGCGGTTCACGCAGTCCAGCGCGATGAGCCGTCCCTCCCGCAGATACAGGATGGCAAAGCTGCGGGCAGCCTGATCGCCGCGCAACAACGCCGTGTCGTGCCCCATGTTCAGACCGGCGCTTTGCAGGCGCAGATCATACTGGTTGGACCAGAACCAGGGCAGAGCCTCATAAGGCTTGGCCTGGCCAGCGATGGCATGAGCAGCGGTGATCGCCTGGTCTGTCGCGTTCTGTACCGATTCAAGCCGTACCCACTCGCCCTGGGCAAAGCGGTTATGGTGGCGCGCGCCATCGCCCGCCGCGTAGATGCCGGGCAGGCTGGTGGCGCAGAATTCGTCCACCTCCACCCCGTTACCCCCGGCCGCCCCCGCCGCCAGCAGCGGCGCCACCACCGGCACGATGCCGATGCCCGTGATCACGAAATCGGCGGGAAGTTCCTCGCCATTGACCAGCACGACGCTGGTAACGGCGCCGTTCGCGCCACGAAATTCGCGCAGCTGGGCGCCAAGGCGGATCTCCACCCCATGCGCGCGATGCTCGGCCTCGATGAAGCGCGAGAGCGCCTCCCCGGCGACGCGCGCCAGCACGCGCTCCTGCGCCTCCAGCACGGTGACATGATGCCCACGCTTGCGCAGCACTGCCGCCATCTCCAGCCCGATATACCCGCCGCCAATGACGACCGCGCGGCGGGGGACGTCGAGTTTGGCGGCGATCGCGTCGGCATCTTTCTTGTCGTGCAGCGTGAACACGCTGGCGAGGTCCGCGCCGGGGCAGGTGAGGCGCCGGGGCGTGCCGCCCGTGGCCCAGAGCAGCTTGCCGAAGCCGAAATTGCGGCCATTGGCCAGCGTCACCTGTTGGCGCGTGGGATCAATCGCCGTCACGGCGGCGTTGGTGAGGATGTCGATTTTCTGCTCGGCCCAGAAGCGGGCGGGACGGATCAGGCAGGTCTCGAATGTGCGCTGCCCGAGCATGTAGTCTTTCGAGAGTGGCGGCCGCTCATAGGGCAATTCAGCCGTGGCCTCTAGAATGACCACGCTGCCCGTAAAGCCGAGTTGGCGCAGGGTGATGGCGGCGGTGGCACCCGCCTGGCCGCCCCCGACGATCAGGACATCTGATGCGGACAAGGCTCAATCCTCGGGTGCGATGATCACATGCAGCGGCGCCATGCCCTCGGCCAGGATGACTTGGCAGGCGAGGCGCGAATTCTTCTGGCGTTCCGAGGTGCCGTCGAGCAGGTCGTCTTCATCCTCGCTCATGGCCGAGAGCGGGGCTTCGCTGTCCACGTACACATGGCAGGTGGCGCATGAACAGCTTCCCCCGCACAGGGCCTTGATGTCGTAAATGCCCTGGTCGCGGATTGTCTCCATGAGGGACATCCCCGGCGCGGCGGCAAATTTATGTTCTGCGCCCGTGCGATCGATCACGACTAAATCCACCAAGACACAATTCCTCCTCATTCTGAGTTCAGCGATAATTACTTGCCAAAGTAAACAGCAAGAATTGTGCCGGAGAGGAAAGCAAGAAGAAGCGCGGCGATTGGTGTTTTGTGTGGTGCAAATTTGCCTATGCCGCTGCGATTTTGTTTGGGGTTTGTCCGTGCCGGGCGTCCATCTTCTACCATTTGCTCATATCCGGGAAATTCTCCAAGCTTGCCGCGCATTTTTCCGCAATTGACGAAATTTGAGCTCAGCAGAGGGCAAAATCGGCGCTTTTGGTTTGGCATGGGCTTTGCGAACCCGTCCCTCAACAAAACCAGAATTGGGGAGAAACAGGTGCTTACAGTTCAAGTCATGCGGCGCCGTGTGGTTGCCGACAACATCATCGCGCTTGAATTGCGCTCCGCCGCTGGCGCCACGCTGCCTGCCTTCAGTGCCGGCGCTCATATTGACGTGATGCTGCCCAACGGCCTGATGCGGCAGTACTCGCTGCTGAACGACCCGGTCGAGACGCATCGCTACGAGATCGCCATTCTGCGCGATCCCAACAGCCGGGGTGGTTCGCTCAGCGCGCATGCGGATATACGCGAAGGGACGGCGCTGAACATCGGCGAGCCTCGCAATTTGTTCCCGCTGGCGCCCGAGGGCGGGGCGCTGCTGTTCGCGGGCGGTATCGGGGTGACGCCGCTGCTTGCCATGGCCCATACGCTGCACCGGCTGGGCAGAGCGTTCGCCCTGCATTACTGCACTCGCACCAAATCCGCCGCCGCCTTCCGCGACGAACTACGCGCCGGCCCGTTCGGCGGCGCTATGTGGTTCCACACGGATGATGGTCCCGCCAGCCAGAAACTCGACGCCGCCGCCGTGCTGGCCGCCGCTTCGCCCGGCACGCATATATATGTCTGCGGCCCGGCGGGGTTCATCGCGCATATCTACGCCACTGCCCGCGCCGCAGGCTGGGCGGAAGATCGGCTGCATTCGGAATCCTTCGCTGCAACTCCTGCAGCTCCCGGCGGTGAGTTCAATCTACGCCTGACCAAGCGCGGCATCGTCGTGCCGGTGAGGGCGGAGCAATCGGCTCTGGATGCGCTGCTGGCGGTTGGGGTCGATCTGCCCGTCTCCTGCGAGCAGGGCATTTGCGGCACCTGCGTCACCCGCGTGCTGGAGGGCGAGCCCGAACACCGCGACAGCTTTCTCACCAAGGCCGAGCGTGCCCGCAACAACTGCTTCACCCCCTGCGTCTCACGCGCCCGCACGCAAGAGCTGGTGCTCGACCTCTGAGTTTCGTGGCGGCTGAAGGCGCGGCCGCCATGATCCCCATCAAGCGCCGTTCAACAAAAACATGAGGACCCAAGAATGCTGCAAAAATCCCCTGGTATCTTCCTGGAGAACGCCTGGTACGTCGCCGCGCTCTCCACCGACCTCAACGGCACCGATCTCCTCGCGCGCACGCTGCTGAACCGGAACGTGCTGATGTACCGCACCGAGAACGGCGAGGCGGTGGCGATGCAGGATCGCTGCCCGCACCGCTTCGTGCCGCTGCATCTGGGCAAGCGCGATGGCGACGAGGTGGTGTGCCCTTATCATGGCCTGCGCTTCAACGGCTCAGGCGCCTGCACGCATAACCCGCACGGCAACAAGCTCATCCCCAAGGCCGCCAAGGTACGCACCTACCCGCTGCTGGAGCGCTACGGTTTTGTCTGGATCTGGCTGAGCGACGCCGAGGCGGATGAGAGCCTGCTGCCCGACTACTCGCCGCTGGTCACTGGCCATGAGAACGCCGTGGGCTACACCTACATGCACACCGCCGCGAATTACGAACTGATCGTGGATAACGTGATGGATCTCAGCCATATCGACCATCTGCACGGCGAGATCATCACCACGCGCGGCAAGCTCTCGCCCATCACCCCCGCGCTGCGTGAGAGCGACACCACCCTCTCCGCCCGGTGGGAGTGGGAGCAGACCCCGGCTTTGCTGATCTTCAACCAGTTCCTGCCCAAGCCCGAGGACGAGGCCCGGCATTTCTTCGACATCACCTGGGCGCCGCCCGCCAATATCCAGCTCTCGGTGGGGGCGACCCAGAATAACGGCGCGCTCGACCTCGCGAACTGCATCGGCCAGTACGATTTGCACACCGTCACCCCCGAGACCGAGACCACCACGCATTACTGGTTCGCCACGCGGCGCAATCATCTGGTCGAGGATGAAGCCTTCAACAAGATCAAGATCGAAGCCATGCACGGCGCTTTCGCCAACGAGGATCTGCCCCTGCTGGAGGCGGTGGAGAAGGAGATGGATGGCGGCGAGTTCTTCTCATTGTCACCGGTGCTGATGAGCAACGACATTGCCCCGGTGAAGGTGCGGCGCCTCCTGCGTCAGCTCATCGAACAACAGGGCTGAAACTTTCCTCTGCGTACAACTTGCCCGGCGTCATTCATGGCGCCGGGTCTTTTTCAGCCTATATTCCAACTGCCCGCGCCGCAGCTTCAACAGCCGTGCCGCCGCCGAGATATTGCCGTTGCTGCTTTTCAGCGCATAGTCGAAGAGTTGCGTCTCCAAACTCTCCAATCCGCCGGACTGAGCTAGCAGCGCGCCGAGATCATCCGGTACGGACGGTGCGGCAGGCGTATCGGCGTCGAGATGGCCATCCGCGGCCAGATGCAGCACCCGTGGCGCCAAAGCTTCCTCGCCCGAGAACAGGTGCCGCACGTCCAGTGTGCCGCCCTCGTCGGCCAGGATCACGGCGCGCTCGATCATGTTCTCCAACTCGCGGACATTGCCGGGCCAGTCATAGGCCCATAACGCCTCCGCGGCGCGCTGGGTGAGGCCGCTGATCGTCTTGCCCAGGCGCTCGGTCGTGCGTTTGACGAACACGTTGACCAGCAGCGGAATGTCCTCGCGGCGCTCGCGCAAAGGCGGGATCTCGATGGGAAACACGTTCAGGCGGAAGAATAGATCCTCGCGGAACCGCCCCGCCGCCACCTCGGCGCGCAGATCGCGGTTGGCCGCCGCCACCACGCGCACATCCACCCGGCGCACCCGCGTATCGCCCACGCGCTCCACCTCGCGCTCCTGCAACACGCGCAGCAGCTTGCCCTGGGCGGAAAGTGGCAGGCTGCTGACTTCATCGAGGAAGATGGTGCCGCCCTCGGCGCGCTCGAACTTGCCGGGCCGCGCGGCGGTGGCGCCGGTGTACGCCCCCTTCTCCACGCCGAACAGCTCGGCCTCGACCAGCTCCGCCGGGATGGCGGCGCAGTTGAGCGACACGAGCGGCCCGCCCGCGCGGCGGCTGATGGCGTGCAGCGTCGTGGTGAAGCGCTCCTTGCCCACGCCGCTTTCGCCCAGGAACAGCACCGTGGCGTTGGTGGTGGCCACGCGCTTGATCTTGTGCGCCACGGCGTTGAAAGGGGCGGAGGCGCCGACGAGGTCGGGCAGTATGTTGGCCGGCGGCGGGGCCGGTGGTGGCATCGTTGCATGCGTGCGTACCGGGCGTGGCGGCGACACGAAATCCTCGATCTGCATGAAACGGAGATCCGCCGCGGCGTCTTCCCATTCCTCCAGCGGCCGTCCCACCACCCGGCAGCGCGCATGGCCCATGGCCACGCATTCCGTCTCGCGCCATAAAATCGGCCGTCCCATGAGCGAGGTGGTGAAGCCGCAGGCATAGCCGACCATCATCCAGCAGGCGGGCTCGCCGCACACGCCAAAATGCGCCAGGTGCGCCTCGGCCTCCCACGAGGCCTGCCAGTAATAATCACCCCAGAACTCGCCGGTGCGGGCGTTGAACTGCATGCGGTCGATGGCCTGGTTGCGTACAAAACCTTCGATCTCGCGCAGGCGCGGCCCGAGCGCCAGCACGCGGCTCAGCTCTTCGCCCTCATGCGCACGCAGGTGCAGCGCATCGGCCATGCCCTGCTGGTAGCCCAGGCGGGTGAAGATCTCCCGGGCCTTTTCCTGCCCCAGGCGTTCGACAATCTCATGTCGCAGCGCCGCGACCGAAAAGCCGTGCATCAGCAGCATTCTTTGGTCGAAGAGTTGGATGTGCCCGGTATCGGGCGAGAAATGCAGGTGGCCGGCAAGTACGCGGTCGTCGGTTGACTCGGCAATGAGAGTCATCGGCCGCCTGGATGCGGATGACATCGGTAGCGTTTCCCCCAAAACTTCTTTTTCCGGAAGCGTACAGCATGGGAGGTGTTTGCGCTACGGTCTTCGGGTTGCCACTCATCCCACCGGAATTGCTTTCCTGCGGATAGCTGGACCAATTTTCATGTCTGTGCCGTTGCCTGCGGGAGTATTCACCCCAGTGGGGCTGCCGTTTGGCGCCCTGTTTTGGGAGAAACATCATGCAACGTCGTATGCTTGCTAAAACGGCTCTCGCCACGGCGGCGGCAGCGCTTCCGGCGGCCGCTCTGGCCCAATACGGAACGAACCAAGGTTCTGGAATGAACCAAGGGGCCATGGGCGTGGGTTCGGGAATGGATGCTGAGCTCAACATCGTCTTTACCGAGGAGAATCCCGGCCACTGGCAGAGCTTGGCGCAGCTGCACGTGCCAAATGTAAGTGTTTCGGGGAACCAGCTTTCCGTCTCGACGCCGCACCCGATGACCGAGGCGCACTACATCGTGAGCCACACCGTGGTGCTCGAAAACGGCCAATTTCTCGATCGGAAGACCTTCTCCTGGAAGGACCAGCCCGCTTCCAAGCACATCCTGCCGGCTGGATATAGCGGGAAGGTGACTGTCACCAGCACCTGCAATCTGCACGATTTTTGGGTCAAGACGATGACCGTCTGAGTTTGACGCGCGCCGTGTCTGTGCTGGAGGTCACGGGTGTTTTTCCACGTCGTGAGCTTGGTATCATCCGTGCCGCCACAGTTCACGGCGTGGCGAAGTTGTTCTAAGAGCCCCGGACAATTTCGCCCATCGAGGACTTATGATTCGCCTGGACAACATCAGCAAGCAGAACGGCTCGCGCCTTATTTTCGTCGAGGCTTCGGCCGCTTTGCAGAGGGGCGAGAAGATCGGCCTCGTCGGCCCCAACGGCGCGGGCAAGTCCACGCTGTTCCGCATGATCACCGGCCAGGAGGAGCCCGATGAAGGTCAGGTCCTGATCGACCGTGGCGTGAGCATCGGCCTGTTCAGCCAGGATGTGGGCGAGATGGCGGGCCGCAGCGCGGTGGCCGAGGTGATGGCCGGTGCCGGGCCGGTGAGCGAGGTTGGCGAAGAGCTGGCCAAGCTGGAAGCCGCCTTGGCCGACCCCGACCAAGCCGACCAGCTCGATGCCATCCTGGAGCGCTTCGGCGAGGTGCAGGCTCGCTTCGAGGAGTTGGGCGGCTATGCGCTGGAGGGCAAGGCCCGCGAGGTGCTCGACGGCTTGGGCTTCAGCCAGGAGATGATGGACGGCGATGTCGGCCGCCTTTCCGGCGGCTGGAAGATGCGCGTGGCGCTCGCCCGCATCCTGCTTATGCGCCCGGACGTGATGCTGCTCGACGAACCCTCCAACCATCTGGACCTCGAAAGCCTAATCTGGCTCGAGCAGTTTCTGGCGGGGTTCGACGGTGCGCTGCTGATGACCTCGCACGACCGCGAATTCATGAACCGCGTCATTAACAAGGTCATCGAGATCGACGGCGGCAACCTCACCAGCTTCTCCGGCGATTACGAGTTCTATGCCCGCCAGAGTGCGCTCAACGAGAAGCAGCAGCAGGCGCAGTTCGAGCGCCAGCAGGCGATGCTGGCCAAGGAGATCGCCTTTATCGAGCGCTTCAAGGCCCGCGCCTCCCATGCGGCCCAGGTCCAGAGCCGGGTAAAGAAGCTGGATAAGATCGACCGCGTGGAGCCGCCCAAGCGCCGCCAGACCATCGCCTTCGAGTTCAAGCCCGCTCCGCGCTCCGGCGAGGATGTGGCCAATCTGCGCGGCGTCTCCAAAAGCTATGGCCAGCGCGTGATTTATGATGGAATGGACCTGCTGATCCGCCGCAAGGAGCGCTGCTGCGTGCTGGGCGTGAACGGCGCGGGCAAATCCACGCTGCTGAAGCTGGTGACTGGCACCGCCGCGCCGGATTCCGGTACCGTTACTCTCGGCGGCAGCGTGAAGATGAGCTATTTCGCCCAGCACGCCATGGATCTGCTGGATGGTGACGCCACGGTGTTTGAGACGCTGGATTCCACCTTCCCCCATGCGGGCCAGGGCAGCTTGCGCGCCTTGGCCGGGGCGTTCGGCTTCTCGGGCGACGAGATCGATAAGCGCTGCCGAGTGCTCTCGGGCGGCGAGAAAGCACGGCTGGTGATGGCGTTGATGCTCTACGACCCGCCGAATTTCCTGGTCCTCGACGAGCCGACCAACCATCTCGACCTCGCCACCAAAGAGATGCTCATCACAGCGCTCTCGAATTACGAGGGCACCATGCTGTTCGTCTCGCATGACCGCCATTTCCTCGCTGAATTGTCCAACCGCGTGCTGGAACTCACCCCCGAGGGCATCCACTACTACGACGGTGGCTACACCGAATATGTCGCCCGCACGGGGCAGGAGGCACCAGGGCTGCACGCTTAAGCGCGGCTCGGGACCAATGCGCGCCGAGACCTAAAAACGGGGGCTCGGCGCGGGATATTCAGTTAATCGATTCTGTCGATCAAAATTTCTCATAACAATTCAGGAAGTCTTTCCTTCGAAAATACCTCCCCGTTTGCTATGCTGCGGGCCTCCAGGGTTCCCTTGGCTCAGGGCGGCCTGGACTCAGGAAGGAGACACATAATGAACGACACGTCACATCGGCAGGGCAAATGTCCTGTGATGCACGGTGGAAACACCTCCATGGGCACGTCGAACACGGATTGGTGGCCGAAAGCCCTGAACCTGGACATCCTCCACCAGCACGACACCAAGACCAATCCCCTGGGGAAGAGCTTCAATTACCGGGAAGAGGTTAAAAAGCTCGATTTCGAGGCGCTCAAGACAGATCTCAAAGCCCTGATGACCGACAGCCAGGATTGGTGGCCGGCGGATTGGGGGCATTATGGCGGCCTGATGATCCGCATGGCCTGGCACTCTGCCGGCTCCTACCGCGTGGCCGATGGCCGTGGCGGCGGCGGCCGGGGTAACCAACGCTTCGCGCCGCTGAACTCCTGGCCGGACAACGTCAACCTGGACAAGGCGCGCCGCCTGCTATGGCCGATCAAGAGGAAATACGGCAACAAGCTAAGCTGGGCCGACCTGATCCTCCTGGCCGGCACCATGGCCTATGAATCCATGGGCCTGAAGACCTTTGGCTTTGGCTTTGGCCGTGAGGATATCTGGGCCCCGGAAAAGGACACCTATTGGGGCTCGGAGAAGGAATGGCTCGCCCCGACCGGCAGTGCCAACAGCCGTTACTCTGGCGAGCGCGATTTGGAAAACCCTCTCGCCGCCGTGATGATGGGGCTGATCTACGTGAACCCCGAAGGTGTCGATGGCCACCCCGATCCGCTGCGCACCGCGAAGGACGTGCGCGAGACCTTCGCGCGCATGGCGATGAACGATGAGGAAACCGTCGCCCTGACCGCCGGCGGCCATACGGTCGGCAAAACCCACGGCAATGGCGATGTCAAGCTGCTGGGCCCCGTCCCCGAGGCCGCCGAGGTCGAGGAGCAGGGCCTGGGGTGGATCAACCACACCAGCCGTGGCATCGGCCGCAACACCGTGACCAGCGGCATCGAAGGCGCCTGGACCACCCACCCGACCCAGTGGGACAACGGCTATTTCGACATGCTGCTGAACCATGAATGGGAGCAGAAGCTGAGCCCCGCCGGGGCGCATCAATGGGAGCCCGTCAGCATCAGGGAGGAAGACAAGCCCGCCGATGTCGAGGATCCCTCGATCCGCCACAACCCGGTGATGACCGACGCCGACATGGCGATGAAGATGGACCCGGAATACCGCAAGATTTCCGAGCGGTTCCACAAGGATCCCGCCGCGTTCTCGGACGCCTTCGCGCGGGCTTGGTTCAAGCTGACGCACCGCGACATGGGGCCGAAGGCGCGCTATATCGGGCCGGATGTGCCAAAGGAGGATCTGATCTGGCAGGATCCGGTTCCCGCAGGCAGCACCAGCTACGATGCGAACGCAGTGAAGGCGAAGATCGCCGCGAGCGGGCTGAGCGTCAGCGATCTGGTCACCACCGCGTGGGACAGCGCCCGCACCTTCCGCGGTTCGGACAAGCGCGGCGGCGCCAACGGCGCGCGCATCCGTCTCGCGCCGCAGAAGGATTGGCAAGGCAACGAGCCTGCCCGTCTCGCCAAAGTGCTGGCGGTGCTGGAGCCGATCGCCAAGGCCAGCGGGGCGAGTGTGGCGGATGTGATCGTGCTGGCGGGCAATACCGGCATCGAGCAGGCCGCGAAGGCCGCCGGGTTCGACATCGCCGTGCCCTTCGCGCCGGGCCGTGGCGACGCAACGGATGAAACGACCGATGCCGCCTCCTTCGAGGTGCTGGAGCCGATCCATGACGGTTACCGCAACTGGCTGAAGAAGGACTACGCCGTGCGGGCGGAAGAGCTGATGCTCGACCGTACCCAGCTGATGGGGCTGACCGCTGCCGAGATGACGGTTCTCGTCGGCGGCTTGCGCGTGCTCGGCGCCAATCACGGCGGCACGAAGCACGGCGTGTTCACGGACCGAGAAGGCGCGCTGACCAACGACTTCTTCGTCAACCTGACCGATATGGGTTACACGTGGAAGCCCGCGGCCCAGGGCCTTTACGAAATCCGTGACCGCAAGACCAACGCGCTCAAGTGGACGGCGACCCGGGTGGACCTCGTCTTCGGCTCCAACTCGATCCTGCGCGCCTATGCGGAAGTCTATGCGCAGGACGACAACAAGGAGAAGTTCGTCCGCGATTTCGTGGCCGCCTGGACCAAGGTGATGAACGCCGACCGGTTCGACCTGACCTGACCTGACCCGAACCCGCCGCCTCCGGAGAATACCGGAGGCGGTATCTGGTACTTTTATTACGCCGTTGAGTGGTCTTCGCCGAGGCGCATGGCGCTGAGCGAGGTCCGCAGCCTAATGCAGACCCTCAGCCCCGGCCCGTTGTCCTCCAGCCTGATCCGCCCTCCGTGCAAAGCGGCGATGGCCGAGGCAAGCGGCAGGCCGAGCCCGTAACCAGGGCGATGCCGGGAAGCTTCGAGCCGGGCAAAGCGCTGCATAACGCGGGCTTTTTGCCCGGCCGCGATGCCGCAGCCATTGTCGGCGATGCTGACCTCGATCAGCTCGCCGGCCTGTGAGGCGTGGATGCTGACGCGGGACACATTTTCGGCATGCAGCATGATGTTGTCGAGCAGATTGGTGAAAAGCTGCGCGAGCAACTCCTTGTCGCCAGGAAGAGCGAGGCCAGGGGCGATGTCCGCTTCAACCGTTATGCCATTGGCATCGAAAGACGGCTCATAACTCTCCGCCAGCATGGCCAGCAGCGGCGAGAGCGCCACCATACCGAAACCTGCCCGCCGCGCCCCGGCTTCCACCTCGGCGATGCGGAGCATGGCCGCGAAGATGCCAAGCGCCTGATCGGTCTGGGCCAGGGCCTCCTCAAACATGTCCGTCAACGCCGGCTCGCTGAACCGTGCGCGGGAAAGTTCGAGATGCTCGCGCAGCCGCGCCAAAGGCGAGCGCAGGTCGTGGGAAATGTCATTGGTGACCTGTCTCAGGTTTTCCATCAGCTCCTGGATGCGCTGGAGCATGGCGTTCATTCCGGTGGCGAGACGGTCGAATTCATCCCCGCTGCCGCTGAGCCCGATCCGGCGGGACAGATCCCCGTCCATGATATTGCGGATCGTGGTGGCGAAGGCATCGACGCGCCGTTGCACGGCATGTGCCGCAAGGTAGCTGCCGAGCAGCCCGAGCGCCATGATCGTCCCGAACACGGCCAGGAAGGAGCGCGAGATCAGCTGGTCCAGGCTGCGCAGGGCGGTGGCGTCGGCGGCGATGAATAAGACCTCACCATTGGGAAAGCGCATCGCCGTGCCGCGTACCGCATCGACCCTGGACGGCAGGCTGAGCCCATCGCGCGGGCGCAGGGTTTCCATGCCTTTCCAGCGCGCGGCCGCCGGGGCGGTGAGGCGGAAGTTCCCGGCTTCCCAGGCGCCGTCGGGGGCTAGCGCCGCGTAGAACAAGCCGTTGCCCTCGGCCATCGTCGTACGGACATTCCAGGCCAGCCCCCGATGATTGGTTTGCAAATCGCCAAGCAGGTCGGTCAGCGCGCCGGAGACATTGCTGTCGATCTGCCCGCGCCACGTGGACTCCGCCGCATGGTGGATGATGACGAAGACAAGGCAGGCGCCGCCGAGCGAGAGGGCAAGGCTGCGTAGCGCCAGGCGGAAGCCGGAAATGCGGACGAACTGGCGGAGTATCGTGTTAAGCCGCATCGATCTTGTAGCCAGCCCCCCGGTAGGTGTGGATGAGGGCGGGGGAGAAGCCGTTATCCACCTTTCCGCGCAGCCTGCTGATATGCGCCTCGACGAGGCTGGTTTGCGGAACGAAGTGGAAGCCCCAGACATCCTCCAGCAGCATCGTGCGGGTAACCACCTGGCCCGGACGCAGCATCAGGTACTCCAGCACCTCGTACTCCCGGGGTTTGAGTTCGATCTTCCGGCCGCCGCGCCGGACCGTCCGGGTGACCCGGTCGAGCTCCAGATCCGCGATGCACAGCGTGGTGGCTTTGGGCGGCGCGGCATTGCGCCGGGCCAGAGCGGCGACGCGCGCGGCGAGTTCCGCCATGGCGAAAGGTTTGACCAGATAATCGTCCCCCCCGGCGCGCAATCCCTCCAGCCGGTCGTCCAGCCCGCCAAGCGCCGTGAGGAACAAGGCCGGGGTTTGCACGCCAGCGCCCCGGAGTGTCCGCAGCAGGGCTAGTCCATCGAGCCCAGGGAGCATGCGGTCGATGATCAGAATGTCGAACGCGCCGGATGCGGCCGTCAGCAGCCCGGCGCGACCATCCGGCGCCACCTGCACCTCATGCCCCTCCGGTGCCAGCCCCTGGCAGAGATGCGCGGCGGCCTTCGTATCGTCCTCTATCAGCAATATCCGCATGCATCACCAGTTAGCAAAATTTCCAGACCAGCGCGTGGCCAGACATTAATTGTTGACAATGTTGGCGTCATCCGTTGGGCAAGATCGCGTCGGCATGGAGGTGTTCATGCGGTTCGCTCTCTCCATTCTGGTCCTTTGCGCAAGCCTCACGGCCTGTGCCACGTATCGGCCTTCTCCGCTACCGGCCTCTCCGCCATTGCGGGAGACCCTGGCCCAGCTGCGCCATAACCTGCCGGATGGCGGTGAAATCTCCACGGCCGGGCCGCTCGCCCTGCGGGATGTGGCGGCGCTTGCCGTGCTCAACGACCCCGACCTGATCGCCGCCCGGGCACAGCACGATGTCTCCTCCGCCGAGCTGCTGAGCGCCGGGTTGCCGCCGGACCCGGCCATCAATGCCGGGTTCGCCGCCCTGCTTGGCGGACCCGCGAGCATGTCCTCCATCAGCGCCGGGTTCATGCAGGATGTCGGCGCGCTCATCACCTACCGGGCGAACCGCGCGGCGGCCAAGGCGGGGCTCGCCCAGGTGGATGCCGGGATCCTTTGGCAGGAATGGCAGGTGGCATCGCAGTCGGAGCAGCTTGCCGTGACGCTCGCCGCCGATGCGGCGGCCACCGCCAGCCTCCACGCCGATGTCACGGTGCTGGCGGATGTCAACAATGCCACTCAGACACAGATCGTCCAGCATAATCTGACGCTGAACGATGCCGCCGCAAGCATGGCGGCGCTGGCGGTCGCGCAATCCGCGCTCAATGCGGCGCAGCAGACCGAAGCTCATGACCGCGACCAGCTCGACGCTCTGCTCGGCCTGGAGCCGGGCACCGAAATCCCGCTTGCCTTGCCCGAGGCTACCCCGCCGGTGCCGGATGCCATCGCCCCCGCCTTGGCCACGCTGCCGCAGCGCCGCCCGGACCTCATCGCACTGCGCTACGGTTACGCCCAGGCGGATGCCCGGCTGCGCGCCGCCATCCTGTCGCAATTTCTGCCAGTGAGCGTTGGCGCGTCCTATGGGCGCGATACGTCCGGCGTGCTTTCCGCCGGGCCGCAGATGAGCCTGACCTTGCCGCTGTTCAATCGCAACCGTGGCGGCATCGCGGCCGCCCAGGCCACGCGGGCGGCACTCTCGGCCCAATATGCGGCGGCGCTGGCCAATGCCGAGGGTGGTGCGCGCGCGCTCTACGCCAACATATTGCTCCTGGGCTCCCAGGCGGAGATTGCCCGGCATCAGGCGGATCAGGCTGCCGTAATGGCCCAATCCGCGCGCACCGCCTTTGCCGAAGGGCAGATCAGCGCCACCGCCCTGGCCAATCTGCAATCCACGGCCGGTGAGCGTGAACGCGCCGCCATAGGCCTCGATGCCCAGTTGCAAAGCTCCGAAATTTCGCTTGCCACGTTGCTTGGCCTTGGCTTGCCGCCGCTCGCCGCCGCACCGAAGGATCTCTCCCCATGAAGACCTCCCACCTGCTTGCCGGGTTGGCGGCGATTGCCCTTGCCGCCATAGCGTATGTGCTTACCCGCCCCGCCGCCCCGGCGGACGGCCCGCCCGCCCCCAGCGCCACCGTCAGCGCCATCCCCATTACGCAGCGCAGCGTGGAGCTTCATGTCAGCGCCTGGGGCAGCGTCGTGGCTGGTCAGGCGGAGACGAATATCGCCATGGCGGCGCCTGGCGTCATCACCGGCGTCCTGGTGCATCCGGGTCAGGCGGTGACCGCCGGGCAGGCGCTGGCGGTGGTGGCGCCGGACCCGCAATCCATCGCCGATCTGCGCAAGGCGGAGGACGCGGCGCGCGCCGCCCAGGCCCAGCGCGGCCATGTCGCGGCGTTGCTGCAACAGCATCTGGCGACCACGGCCGACCTCGCCGCCGCGACGCAGGCGCTTGACGACGCAACCGCCGCCCTCGCCGCGCTGCATAATGCGGGCACGGGAGAGAACCAGACAATACGGGCGCCGTTCGCGGGCATCGTCACGGCCATCACGGCGGCACAGGGCGGCGTGCAACCAGCCGGTACGGCGGTGCTTAAGCTTGCCGCCGCCGGAGGGCTCACCGTGCTCGTTGGCCTGCCGGAAGCTGATGCGTTGCGCGTGCGGCCGGGCGATGCCGCCACGGTTAGCCTGCTCAACACCGGCGCGCAGCTTCCCGCCACGGTCGCGCAGCGCGCCGCCATGCTGGACCCGCAGACTGGTCTGGTCGACGTTACCCTGGCTCTCCGAGATACCGCGCCGCTGGGTGAGCCGGTGGGGGTGACCATTACCACCGGAACCGTGACGGGCTACCCCGTGCCCCGTGGCGCCGTGCTGAATGACGAACAGGGCGATTATGTTTATCAGCTCGATACCCATAACGTCGCGCATCGTGAGGCTGTGCATGTGCTGGATGCGGAGGGCGGGACCGTCGTTCTGGCGCCCACCCTCGATCCTGCGATGAAGCTCGCCACCACCGGCGCCTACCAGCTCTCGGACGGCATGACCGCGACGTTGCAGGGGGCGGGGAATTGAGTGTCGTCCCCTGGCTGGACCGGCACCGCCGCTCCGTCCTCACGCTGGCGCTGGCGTTGGCCATCGCGGGCATCGCCGCCGCGCTCTCGCTGCCGATCGGCCTGTACCCGGACGCCTCCTTCCCCCGCGTGCGCATCAATATCGACGCCGGCAGCCAGCCCGCCGGGCAGATGGTGCTACAAACCACCCAGCCCGTGGAGCAGGCGGTACGCGCCGTGCCCGGCGTGGTGGACGTGCTCTCCACCACCTCGCGCGGCTCCGCCCAGCTTACCGTGGACTTCGCCTGGGGAACGAACATGACCGCCGCCACGCTGGGCGTGAACGCGGCGATGGCGCAGAGCCTCGCCAATCTTCCGCGCGGGGTGAACTATACCGTGCTGCGCATGGCTCCCACGGTGTTCCCGTTCATGGCCTATGCGCTCACCTCCTCCACGGTAAGCCAGACGCGGCTGCAAAACATCGCCACCTACCAGATCGTGCCATTGCTCTCCGGCCTGCCCGGCATCGCGCGCGCGCAGGTGCAGGGTGGGGACACGGGGGAGGTGGAGGTGGAGGCCGACCCGCGCCGCTTGGCCGCCTATCACCTCACGCTGGATGATCTGGTGAGCGCGCTCAACGCCGCGAACACCTTGCAGGCCGTGGGCCGGGTGGAGGACCATGAGCTGCTCTATCTGCTGATGGCCGATAACAGCTTCCACGGCCTGGGCGACGTACAGAACACCGTGCTCCGCGCTGGTCCCTCCGGGGTGGTGCGGCTTTCCGATGTCGCCGCCGTGCATATGGGCGTGGTGCCGCAATTCCTGGGCGTGGACGCGGACGGCAAGCGCGCCGTCACCTTGCTGCTCTACCAGCAGCCGGGCTCCAGCATGGTGGCCGCCGCGCATGCTGTCACCCAGGCGCTGGCCGGTTTCGGTCCACAGATCCCACCCGGTGTCACGCTAAGCAAATGGTACGACCAGAGCACGCTGGTACTGGCTGCGGCGGGTTCGGTGCGCGATGCCATTCTCATCGGCATGGTACTGGCCGCATTGGTGCTGTTCGTCTTCCTGCGTAGCTGGCGCATCACCCTGCTCGCGGTCACCATCGTGCCCGCCTCGCTGGCCGGCGCCATTCTCGCACTCTCCCTGTTTGGGCTCAGCTTCAACATCATGACGCTGGGAGGCATCGCCGCCTCGGTGGGGCTAGTCATCGACGACGTGATCGTGATGATCGAGCATATCGCCCGGCGCAGCATTGGCGGTGAGCAGCAGGAGGGGCGGCTCTGGGTGCTGAACGCGGGTGCGGAATTCTTCCGCCCGCTCACCGGCTCCTCCGCCGCCACGCTCATCGTGTTCGCACCGCTCGGCTTTCTCTCAGGCGTTACCGGGGCGTTCTTCAAGGCGCTCTCGCTCACCATGGCGGCAACGCTGATCGCCTCCTGGGCGCTTACCGCGTTCGCCGTGCCGCTGCTGGCCGGAGCGCTGATCGACTTCAAACGCTGGAAAGACCCAGGCCTTAACCGCGAGGGCAGGCTCTTCCATATGCATGGGCGCTTGCTGGCGGCGTTGTTCCGCCGTCCGTTCCTGCTCGTGCTGCCGGTGGCCCTGCTGCTGGGCGTGGGGCTGATCTCCTACCGCAATGTGCAAACCGGATTCATGCCGAACCTGGATGAAGGCGGCTTTGTGCTGGATTACCTCACCGCGCCCGGTACCTCGCTGGCCGAGACCGAGCGTGAGATGGGCGAGATCGAGGCTATTCTGCGCCAGGACCCGGCGGTGGCCAGCTACTCCATGCGGGCGGGCGGGGGCTTTGGCGGCGATTTGGCGGAGTCCAACAAGGGGGATTTCGTGATCCGCCTCGTGCCGCTCTCGCAGCGCCCGCTGATCGATGAGGTGATGAACCGGATCAGCACCGAGATCACCGCCAAGGTGCCGGGCGTGCAGATCGACCCGCATCAGCTGATGGGCGACGAGATCGGCGACCTGACTGGCGTGCCGCAGCCAATCGAGATCAAGCTCGCGGCGGGTGATCCGGCGCAGCTCGCTCCCACGGCAGAGCGCGTGGCCGCCGCGATCAGTCGGATCCAGGGCGTGGATTCGGTGGATGATGGCGTCATCCCCGCAGGCGATGCGATCGACATCGCCGTGGACCCGGTACGCGCGGCGGCGCTTGGGCTCGACCCCGCGAAAGTCGCCGCCACGGTGCAGGCTGAGATGGCCGGCACAGTGGCTACGCAATACGAGGGGGCGCAGCAGCTCATCGGCGTGCGCGTGCGTCTGCCCGGTGCCGCGCAGATCAACAGCGACGAGCTGAAGGCACTGCCCATCGCCACGCCCTCGGGTGGGCTGGTGCCGCTGAGCAGCATCGCGCGCTTCACCATCGTGTCCGGTCAGCCTGAGATCACCCGCGAGAATTTACAACAGATCGTGAATGTGACGGCACGCCTCACCGGGCGCGGGCTTGGTGCTGGCATTACGGATGTGCGGGCGGTGCTGGCCAAGCCGGGCGTGCTCGGCCCCGGGGTGACCTATACGCTGGGCGGGCTCTACCAGCAGCAGCAGATCGCCTTCGCCGGGCTCGCGCGCGTGTTCCTCGCCGCGCTGCTCGCGGAGTTCATCCTGCTGTTGTTTCTGTACGAGCGCTTCGTTTGGGTGGCCGCGGTCATGTGCACGTCATTGCTCTCCACCACGGCTGTTTTCACCGGACTCTACGTTACCGGGCTTGAGCTCAACATCACGGCGCTGATGGGCATGGTGATGATCGTGGGTATCGCGACGGAAATGGCGATCTTTTACGTTTCCGAGTTGCAGCATCTGCTGGCCCACATGAATCTGCATGACGCCTTGATGGTAGCCAGCGCCAACCGTCTGCGGCCAATTGCCATGACCACGCTCGCAGCCATCTTAACCCTGCTGCCGCTGGCGCTCGACCTGGGGCAGGGGGCTGGGATGCAGCAGCCCCTCGCTGTCGCCATCATCGCCGGATTGCTGGTGCAGTTTCCGCTCGTTCTCCTGGCGCTGCCCGTGCTGCTCTCGTTGCCGCTACGCCCAAAGCCCGGCGGCGCCTTCGATTAAGAAAGCGCCGCCGGGCGCGCATGTGCTGGCAGCGGTTCAACCCGCTGGGTAGGTCTCCGGCATGCGGCCGATGGGAATATAGCCGCAGCTGAAGCGGAAAGGCTGCTCCGCGCTCGCGGGGCGCAGGTGCAGATGCAGGCCGCGCCGGGCGAGATCGGCGCTGAGGTCGAGCGCCTTGTCCACCTCGAACACGCCGTCCTTATGCGGCTCGTTCCAGCCCTGCACCTGCGCCAGGGCACGGGCCACGGCGGCCTTGGCGTCCTCGGCCACGAGCAGCAGGTTTTTGTGCAGCTCGCCGAACTCCGTGCCGTTATACCCACCGAGATTGACGAAGAAGAGCCTGGGCTGCCCCGCCGCCACCGGCTCGGCGGAGATGGTGATGTCGTAACCATCGGCCTGGGCCAGCTCGCCCCAGGCGTCCAGATGCAGGCTCTCGGCATCGCCCCACCATTGGCGGTGCAGCTCGGGGTAGCACTCGGCCTCGGTCTCGCCGGTGGCAAAGCGCACGTCGTGCAGCTCCACATTTGAGTTGCGGTAATCGCCGCCGATGGCAAACATGAACAGTTTCACACGGGTCTCCTTCGGACTTCCGGGTTAGGACTCGGACCATATCCCCCATGCCGGAGCCGGTCATCAGGGCTGCCTCCGGCATCTGGCGCGGGATCATGTTATTGTTGACAATCTGCCTGGGTGGCTTTAGAAAACCGCCAGTTTATCGGGCAATCAGCACCATTATTGTCGACAGTATGCAAAAAACGCAGACATTGCCGGTCATCAGCACCATCGAGGGCGAAACACTCTCCGATCATGTCTTGCGTCAGATTCAATCCGCCATCGTCAAAGGCGAGATCGCGCCGGGGAGCAAAATCTCCGAGCCCGAGCTGGCGCGCGCCTATGGCATCAGCCGCGGCCCGCTGCGCGAGGCGCTGCACCGGCTGGAAGGGCAGAAGCTGCTGGTGCGCGTGCCGCATGTGGGCGCGCGCGTCGTCTCGCTGAGCCGCCAGGAGCTGGGCGAGCTTTACCAGATCCGCGAATCGCTGGAGGGGCTGGCCTGCCGCCTCGCCGCCGAGCGCATGACCCCCGCCGAGGTGGAGGAGCTGCGCGAGGTGCTGCGCGAGCATGAGCGCGACGAAGCCTTCCAGGCCGGGCGCGGCTATTATTTGCAGGAAGGCGATTTCGACTTCCATTACCGGATCGTGCAGGGAAGCGGGAACGGGATGCTCATCCGCCTGCTCTGCGACGAGCTGTACCAGCTCGCCCGCATGTACCGTATCCAAACCTCGGCCACGCCCAACCGCCCCGGTCAGGCCTTCGCCGAGCATCACCGTATCCTAGACGCCATTGCCGAGCGCGATGGCGAACTGGCCGAGCTGCTGATGCGCCGTCACATCCGCACCTCCCGTCTCAACATCGAACGGCAAATCCCACAGGAAACCAAGGCATGAACACGAAATTCCGTAAGCCTCTGCCCGGCACCGGGCTGGATTATTTCGACGCGCGCGAGGCCGTGGAGGCGATCGCCCCCGGCGCTTACGACACGCTGCCCTACACCTCCCGCGTTCTGGCCGAAAACCTGGTCCGCCGCTGCGAGCCCGCACTGCTGACGGACGCGCTGAAGCAGCTCATCGAGCGCAAGCGTGAGATCGACTTCCCCTGGTTCCCTGCCCGCGTCGTCTGTCACGACATTCTGGGCCAGACCGCGCTGGTGGACCTCGCCGGTCTGCGCGACGCCATTGCCGATATGGGCGGCGATCCGGCCAAGGTGAACCCGGTGGTGCCGGTGCAGCTCATCGTCGACCACTCGCTGGCCGTTGAGCATGCGGGTTTCGAGAAGGACGCCTTCGCGCAGAACCGCGCCATCGAGGACCGCCGCAACGAGGACCGCTTCCACTTCATCAACTGGACCAAGGACGCGTTCGACAACATGGACGTGGTGCCCGCCGGTAACGGCATCATGCACCAGATCAACCTCGAGCGTATGTCCCCGGTGATCTTCTCCAAAGACGGCGTGGCCTTCCCCGACACGCTGGTCGGCACGGACAGCCACACCCCGCATGTGGACGCGCTGGGCGTGATCGCCATCGGCGTGGGTGGGCTTGAGGCCGAGAACGTGATGCTCGGCCGCGCCTCCTGGATGCGCCTGCCGGACATCATCGGCGTGGAGCTGAGCGGCAAGCGCCAGCCCGGCATCACCGCCACCGATATCGTGCTCTCGCTGACCGAGTTCCTGCGTAAGGAAAAGGTCGTGGGCGCTTACCTGGAGTTCTACGGCGAAGGTGCGTCCAGCCTGACGCTGGGCGACCGCGCCACCATCTCCAACATGGCCCCCGAATACGGCGCCACCGCGGCGATGTTCTCCATCGACGCGCAGACCATCGAGTATCTGCGCCTCACCGGCCGCACGCCCGAGCAGCTGAAGCTGGTCGAGACCTATGCCCGCACCGCTGGTCTGTGGTCCGACACGCTGGTCAAGGCCCAGTATGAGCGCGTGCTGAAGTTCGACCTCTCCACCGTGGTGCGCACGCTGGCCGGTCCCTCCAACCCGCACCGCCGCCTGCCGGTTTCGGCGCTGGCCGAGCGCGGCATCGCCCATGCCTGGACGCAGGAAGAGGGCAAGATGCCGGACGGTGCCGTGATCATCGCCGCCATCACCAGCTGCACCAACACTTCCAACCCGCGCAACGTGATCGCCGCCGCGCTGCTGGCGCGCAACGCCAACAAGGTCGGCCTGACCCGCAAGCCCTGGGTGAAGTCCTCGCTCGCCCCTGGCTCGAAGGCCGTGGCGCTGTATCTGGACGAAGCCGGGCTGACCGCCGATCTGGAGAAGCTGGGCTTTGGCATCGTCGCCTTCGCCTGCACCACCTGTAACGGCATGTCCGGCGCGCTGGATCCGAAGATCCAGCAGGAGATCATCGACCGCGATCTCTACGCCACCGCCGTGCTCTCGGGTAACCGCAATTTCGACGGCCGTATCCACCCCTACGCCAAGCAGGCCTTCCTGGCCTCGCCGCCGCTGGTGGTGGCCTATGCCATCGCGGGCACCATCCGCTTCGACATCGAGAAGGACGTGCTGGGCATCAGCCCCGAGGGCAAGGAAATCCGCCTGAAGGACATCTGGCCGACCGACGAGGAGATCGACGCCGTGGTGAGCACCGCGGTAAAGCCGGAGCAGTTCACCAAGGTGTACGAGCCGATGTTCGGCCATCGCGGTGCCCGTAAGCAGGTGAGCCCGCTTTACGCTTGGCGTCCGCAGAGCACCTATATCCGCCGTCCGCCTTATTGGGAGGGCGCGCTGGCCGGTGAGCGCACGCTGAAGGGGCTGGTGCCGTTGGCGGTGCTGGGTGACAACATCACCACCGACCATCTCTCCCCCTCCAACGCCATCCTGCCGGACTCGGCGGCGGGCGAGTACCTGCACAAGATGGGCCTGCCGGAGGAGGATTATAACTCCTACGCCACCCATCGCGGTGACCACCTGACCGCGCAGCGCGCTACCTTCGCCAACCCGACCCTGCTCAACGAGATGGTCCGCAACGAGGACGGCTCGGTGAAGAAGGGCTCGCTGGCCCGCGTGGAGCCGGAAGGCAAGGTGATGCGCATGTGGGAGGCGATCGAGACCTACATGAACCGCAAGCAGCCGCTGATCATCATCGCGGGTGCGGATTACGGCCAGGGCTCCTCGCGCGATTGGGCAGCCAAGGGCGTGCGTCTCGCGGGCGTGGAGGCCATCGTGGCCGAGGGCTTCGAGCGCATCCACCGCACCAACCTGATCGGTATGGGCGTGCTGCCGCTGGAGTTCAAGCCGGGCACCACCCGCCTGACCCTGGGGCTGGACGGCACCGAGACCTATGACGTGATCGGCGAGCGCAAGCCGCGCGCGGACCTCACGCTGGTGATCCACCGCCGCGACGGCAGCAAGGCCGAAGTGCCGGTGACGAGCCGCCTGGATACCGCCGAGGAGGTCTCGGTCTACGAGGCCGGCGGCGTGCTTCAGCGCTTCGCCCAGGACTTCCTGGAAGCCGCGCAGGCGGCTGAGTAAGGGGACGAACCATGAGCTTCGCACCCCAGATCAAGGTTCCCGCCACGTATATGCGTGGCGGCACCTCCAAGGGCGTTTTCTTCTCGCTGGATGAGCTGCCGGAAGCCTGCCGGGTTCCTGGCGCGGCGCGCGATGCGCTGCTGCTGCGCGTGATCGGCAGCCCCGATCCGTATGGCAAGCAGATCGACGGCATGGGCGGCGCGTCCTCCAGCACGTCCAAGACCGTGATCATCGGCCGCAGCGCCAAGGAAGGCCACGATGTGGACTACCTGTTCGGGCAGGTCTCCATCGATAAGTCTTTCGTGGATTGGTCGGGCAATTGCGGCAATCTCTCCGCCGCGGTCGGCCCGTTCGCCATCCGCAACGGGCTGGTGGACCCGGCCCGCGTGCCGCAGAACGGCGTGGCGGTGATCCGCATCTGGCAGGCCAATATCGGCAAGACCATCGTCGCGCATGTGCCCGTCACCAACGGCGAGGTGCAGGAGACCGGTGATTTCGAGCTGGATGGCGTGACCTTCCCGGCGGCCGAGATCGTCGTGGAGTTCATGGATCCGGCCGAGGAAGGGGATGGCGGCGCGCTGTTCCCGACCGGCCATCTGGTCGATGACCTCGAAGTGCCGGGCATCGGCACCTTCAAGGCGACGATGATCAACTCCGGCATCCCGACGATCTTCCTCAACGCCGATGAGCTTGGCTACACCGGCACCGAGCTGCAGGACGCGATCAATAACGATAACGCGGCGCTCGCGAAGTTCGAGACCATCCGCGCCTATGGCGCGCTGAAGATGGGGCTGATCAAGAAGCTTGAAGACGCCGCCTCGCGCCAGCACACGCCGAAGATCGCCTTCGTCGCCCCGCCGAAGGACTATACCTCCTCCAGCGGCAAGGCGATTAAGGCCAGTGATATTGACGTGCTGGTGCGCGCGCTCTCCATGGGCAAGCTGCACCACGCGATGATGGGCACGGCCTCGGTGGCCATCGCCACGGCGGCGTCCATCCCCGGCACGCTGGTCAATCTGGCGGCGGGTGGCGGCGAGCGCGAGACGGTCAATTTTGGCCATCCCTCGGGCACGCTGCGCGTCGGCTCCAAGGCGGAGCTGGTGAATGGCGAGTGGCAGGTCAGCAAGGCCATCATGAGCCGTAGCGCACGCATCCTGATGAGCGGCTGGGTTCATGTGCCCTTCGCCGGGTAAATGACTGAATTGGTTTTGTTGTGGCCGGTGCCGGTCACAACAGAACCTCTGGCGAGCCGGATTTAGAGCCTTCAGCCTTTGGCCGAAGGCTCTATTTTTGTTTTGCGGGCAAGTGCACGCGTGTGTCTTGCCAATGCTTTGATATTATTAAAAGTTTTTGCGGGGTTTGGGGCACTTTTTACAAAAAGCGCCCCAAGAGCTTCGCCTCGCTTTGCTCAGGCCAGTTCGGGCACCTGCTCGCGCTTCGGTGCCATCGCGGGGACAGGTTCCGCGCCGCGAATGATAAACTGCCCCACAAGCTGGGCCAGTTCCCGCGCTTCTTTTTCCAGCCCGTGGCTGGCGGCGGTGGTTTGCTCCACCATGGCGGCGTTCTGCTGGGTTACCTGATCCATCTGGTTCACGGCGGAGTTCACCTCCGAGAGTCCCGCAGCCTGTTCCCGCGCGGCGGCGGCGATGTCCGACACCAACCCGTTGAGTTGTGCCACATGCTCGGCGATGCGGGTGAGCGCTTTGCCGGTTTCCCCCACCAGCCGCACCCCGGTTTCCACTTGCTGGCCCGAGGCCGAGATGAGCTGTTTGATCTCCTTGGCGGCATCGGCCGAGCGCTGGGCCAGGGAGCGGACCTCGGTGGCCACCACGGCAAAGCCGCGCCCGGCATCGCCCGCGCGCGCCGCCTCTACCCCCGCGTTCAGCGCCAGTAGGTTGGTCTGGAAGGCGATCTCGTCGATGACGCCGATGATGTTGCCGATCTGCTTTGACGACGTCTCGATCCCGCTCATGGCCTCCACGGTTTCGCGCACAACCGCGCCGGAATGCTCGGCATCGGCCTTGGCGGTTTCGGCGGTCTTGCGGGCGCCGTCCGCGCTTTCGGCGGTTTTGCGGATGGTCGCGGTCACCTGGTCGAGCGCCGCGGCGGTCTGCTCCAGGCTGGCGGCCTGATGTTCGGTGCGGCGGGAGAGGTCGTCCGCCGCCTGAGTGATCTCCCCGGCGCCGCTGCGCACGCCGCTGGTGTTGTGGGCGATGGCGCGCATCGTTTCGTGCAGCTTGTCCATGGCGGCATTGAAGTCCTGACGCAGCTTCTCGTAGCCGCTGCCAAAGCCGGTGTTGAGGCGGATCATCAGGTCCCCGCCCGAGAGCCGCTCCAGCCCCGAGGCCAGCTCATGCACCACAAAGGCAAGTTCCTTGGCCGCCGCCTCGCGCTCGGCCTCGTTGCGTTTGCGCTCGTCTTCCAGGCGCTGGCTCTGGGCCTGGGCCTCGGCCTCCAGGCGTTGCTTCTCCTGCGCGTTCTCTTTAAACACCTGCACCGCGCGGGCCATGTCGCCGATCTCGTCGGCGCGTTGCAGCCCGGGGATGCTGCCGTGCAGCGCCCCGCCCGCCAGGCGGCGCATGGTGCCGGACAGCCCGTTCAGCAGGTCTTTCTGCCGCCCCATCACCCACACGGCCAAGGCCACATAGGCCGCCAGCAGCGGCGTGAAGATCTCGGCCAGCCCGAGCAGGTAGTTCAGCATGTCGGTACGGATTTCCGTGACATACACGCCCGTGCCGATGATCCAGCGCCATTGCGGCACCTCCACCGCCAGGGCGATCTTCGGCTCCGGCGGACCGCCCGCAATCTGGGGGAAGGCGTAGCTGTTATAGGCGGGCTGTCCGGCCATCGCGGCTTCGATCAGCGGCTTGAACACCGGGTGTCCGTCCGCATCGGCCAGGTTCATCTGGTTGGTGCCGTTCAGCGCAGGGTTCAGCTCTGAGAGGATGGTGCCATCCTCCCCCACCACGAAGATATAGTTTGAATTGTCGTAGCGTATGGCGGAAATCGCGGCCAGCGCCTTGCTCTGCGCCTCCTGCGTGGTCATCGCCCCGCTTTGCGCCTGGGCCACGTAGTAGCTGGTAATGGTGCGCGTGGTGTCCAGAATGTCCTGTAGCTCTTTTTTCTTGGCTCCAAGGTGCAGGTTGTAGCTGTGCAGCAGCGCCATGCCGGTGCCGGACGCCATGATCGCCAGCGCCATCAGGAAGATCAGGACGAACTGTTTGGTGATGGAAAGCTTATCCAATAACCGGCTCATGCAATGGGCTCCTGAACAACCAGATGTGTCTGGCAAAAGTCTTGTTTTGTAATGTGTTGGCGCATGTTGTGTGCTTGCGGCCGCACGCACCTCAAAATATGGCGTTGATATTTATGCTAAATTAACAGCGCTTTTATGAAGCTGTGCCGGGCAGGCGCGGCCAGCGCCTTGCCGGGGTGGGCACGCATTGCAGCACGAAGCGGTCAGCGACTTTTTGGCCCTGGTTCAACCGCGTCTTCGATTGCAGGAAGCTAACCGCGCCGGGCGCTGGCCAGCATCGCCTATTGCCGGATGTCAGCCAGTTCCAGCTTGGTCACGGTCACTTTGGCCACGCCGCTGCTAACCAGCCCCAACTGTTTCGCCGCGGCTTCGGAGAGGTCGATGATGCGGTGGCCGTGCGGCATGCAGTCATTCACTCGCACCACGATGGAGCGGCTATCGCCGATGAGTGAGACGCGCACCTGAGTGCCCATAGGGATGGAGGATGAGGCGGCGGTCAGCGTGTCGCGGGTGAAGGCCTCGCCCGTGCAGGTGCGGTGCAGGCCGGGGCCGGGGCGGTACCAGGAGGCCATGCCGACAACGGCGGGACCGGTGGCCTGATATTGCGGCGCGGGCGGGGTGAGTTGCACTAGCGCGGGGGCTGGGGCGGGCGCGGCAATAGTGGCCTGCGGGGCGGGCGCGGTGGCGCAGGCGGAAAGGCCACCGGAAAGAAGGGCGAGCGCCAGGAATGGCACAAGACGGGTCCTGCTCATTAAAACAGGCCGCCGGATTGTGTTGCGGGCTTGTCCATGCGGGGAGCGTAACCCGTATCTGATGCTCTTGCATAGCTTTGAGCCCTTGTTTTTAGCATTTTTCGCACAGTTTTCGCGCTCAGAGCGCGGTGGCGCTATGCGCCGGGCACGGCCCGCACGCGGCGTTGCAACTCCGGCAGCGCCGCCGCCACGGCTGGGGAGAGCGGCGCGCCATGGTCAAAACACACTCCTTCCACCGCGAAGACGAGCACGCGCGGCGGCAGTTCCCCCAGCGCGCGGGCCAGTTCCAGCGCGGCGGCGAGGCCGAAGCCGTGCGACGACACAGCCTCCAGCGCGGCGGGCAGCTGCGCGGCGGAGGCGTCGAATTCATGAATGCGCCCCGGCGTGCCGTTGGGGGCGGCGGCATCCAGGCAGATGAGCGTGGTCACGCCCGCGAGGTCGATCGTCAGCGGGTTTGCATGGGCCCCGCCCAACTGCGCGGTGGCGATAGGGCCGAGCGCGTCGTCCCCCCGGTCCGGGTTGCCGAAGCCAAGGATGAGCGTGGTCATGCCCGGCGCACGGAAAGGCGCAGGAAATGCGTGGCGCAGGAGATGCAGGGGTCGTGGTTGCGGATGGCGGCCTCGGCGGCGGCGCGGATGGCGTCATCCGGCGCGGCCAGCATGCCGCCCACCAGCGCCACGAGGTCTTCCTCGATGGCCGGCTGGTTCTGGGTGGTGGGGGCGACGATGCGCGCGGCCAGCACGCTGCCATCCCCGGCGAAATCGTAGCGGTGCCAGCAGATGCCGCGCGGGGCCTCGGTGCAGCCAAAGCCGGTGGCGGCGCGCGGGGTGAGCGGTTGGAAAGCTTCGGCGGGCGGGGTGTAGGCGGCGATGAGCCGCAAGGCTTCCTCGCAGGCGAAGAGCATTTCCAGGCAGCGGACCAGGATGCTCTTATACGGGTTGCGGCAGACCGGCCCCAGCCCGGCCTCCTCGGCCAGGGTCTTGGCGGTCTCGGGCAGCAGGTTGGAATTCAGCGCGTAACGCGCCAGCGGGCCGGTGAGATAAGCCCCGCCGTTCCGCCGCAGCGCGTGCAGGGCGGTGGAATGGGTGACCTGCCGTTCCTCGAATTCGGTCTCGAAATCGCCGATGTCGATGTCCAGCCCGCGCGACGAGGCCAGCCGCCCGGCGGTGATGGGATATTCGCCGCCATGGCGCAGGGCCACGAATTCATAGTCCCGCTCCACCTCCGGGAAGGGCAGGGCCGCCGCCCAGCGGAACAGGCGGATGGCGGTCTCCCGCCCTTCCTCAAGCGCTGGTGCCAGCGCCGCCAGTTCGGCGCGCGTGGGCAGGCGGAACACGCCGCCGGGCCGCAGATTCACCGGGTGGATTTCTCGTCCGCCGATGACACGCATTAGCGCGTTGCCGGTCTTTTTGAGTGCCAGCCCCGCGCGCACGATGCCGGGTTGCTCCCTGGCGAGCGCAATGCCGTCGGGCAGCCCGCAGAAATCGGGCGCGTGCAGCATGACCACATGCAGGGCATGGCTCTCGATCCACTCGCCGCAATACAGCAGCCGGCGTAAATCGCGCATCGCGGCGGGGATGTCCGCGCCAAAGGCGCGCTCGACCGCCTGTACCGCGCCCATCTGGTAGGCGATGGGGCAGATGCCGCAGATGCGCGCCGTGATGTCGGGGATTTCAGCGTAGTCGCGCCCGCGCAGCAGGGCCTCGAAGAAGCGGGGCGGCTCGAAGATGCGTAGATGCGCGGTTTTCAGCCCGCCGTTCTCGATCTCGATATCGAGCGCGCCCTCGCCCTCCACGCGGGTGAGCAGATCGACCTCAATCCGTCTTGTGCTCATTGGCCTCGCTCTCCCGCTTGAAAGCCGCCGCCCCGGCGTTGAAGTTGCGGAAGGCATGGACGATCTCACGCGGCGTCTGGCCAAGCGCCGTGAAGCGCGCGGCCAGGGCGGCGGTGTTGGGGGTTTCGGAGGGGCCGAAGCAGCCATAGCAGCCGCGCCGGTAGCTGGGGCACAGCGCGCCGCAGCCCGCATGCGTCACCGGCCCCAGGCAGGGCGTGCCTTGCACCAGCACGCACACCGTGCCGCGCGATTTGCACTCGATGCACACCGGGCGGGCGGGCAGCACCGGCGCGCGCCCAGCCAGCGTGGCGGCGATGAACTCCAGCAAACTCTCCTTGCTGATCGGGCAGCCGCGCAGTTCGGCATCCACCTTCACATGCGCCGCGATGGGGGTGGAGGTGGCAAGCGTCGAGATATAGTCGGGGTGCGGGTAGACGGCCCGCGTGTACTCGGCGGCATCCGCGAAATTGCGCAGCGCCTGGATGCCGCCTGCGGTGGCGCAGGCGCCGATGGTCACCAGCAGCCCGGCCTGTTTGCGGATCTCCTGGATGCGTTCAGCGTCCTGCGCGGTGGTGATGGAGCCTTCCACCAGCACGAGGTCGTAGGGGCCGGGGGCGAGCGTGCTGGAGGCCTCGGCGAAATGGGCGATCTCGACGGCATCGGTAATCGCCAGCAGCTCGTCCTCGCAGTCCAGCAGCGAGAGCTGGCAACCGTCGCAGGAGGCGAATTTGAACACGGCGAGGCGCAAGCGGGGCATGGCTACAGCTCCCTTACGGCCAAAGCGGGGGCGATACGGTCGTAGCGCATCACCGGGCCGTCCTTGCAGATGAAGGCGGCGCCGAATTGGCAATGGCCGCACAGGCCGATGGCGCATTTCATGTTGCGCTCCAGGGAGAGGTGGATGCGCTCGGCGGGCACCGCCATGCCGAGCAGGGCCTGGGCGGTGGCGCGCATCATCACCTCGGGGCCACAGATGAGGGCGGCGGTGTTCGCCGGGTCGAAATCCGCGCGGGGCAGAAGCAGCGGCACCACCCCGACATGGCCGTGCCACATGGCATCGGCCCGGTCCATGGTAACGGCCACGTACAGGTCGAGATTGGCGCGCCACTGGGCGATCTCGTGCGGGTACAGGATATCCGGCGGGGTGCGAGCGCCGATCAGCAGCGACAGCTTGCCGTAGCGCTCGCGGTGGGCGAGCAGATGGCGGATGGCAGGGCGCAGCGGGGCCAGGCCGAGCCCACCCGCGACGATGAGCACGTCGCGCCCTTGCGTCTCGGCCACTGGCCAGGCGGTGCCGAAGGGGCCGCGCAGCCCCAGGCTGGCCCCCGGGGGCAGGCGGGTCAGCGCGTGGCTGATGGCGCCGACATCGCGGATGGTGTGGATGAACGCCGCCTCAGTGGCGCCGGAGAGGGAGATGGCGGCCTCGCCCACGCCGGGCACGTAGAGCATGTTGAACTGCCCGGGCAGTATCGCGGGTAGCGCCCCGGCCTGCGGGGCGATGTTCAGCGTCACCGTGTCGCCCAGCTCCCGCCGCGCCGCGATGACGCGGTAGGGCGTGGGCACAAAGGCGCCGCGCTCAGTAATAGGGGCCGGCATAGACATCGAGCACCTGCAGCCGCGCCGCGTTCAGGCTCTGCACCAGCATGGGCAGGAAGCATTTCATCATGGCATAGCCGAAATCATGGTCGGTTTCGCATTTGCTGCGCAGGCAGGCGGCGTCGATCCCCAGGGCCAGTGTGGTTTCCACGGCCCTTATGTCGGCGCTCCAGCGGTAGGGCGGAATCAGCCAGGAGGCACCGGCGACATCGCCAGGGCCGAGTGTCTCCAGCACCACCGCGTGGCGGGCGGGCGGGGCGATCTCCAGCGCCGCGCGGCCCTGGCGGATGATGAAGAACTCGTTGGCGGGCAGGCCCTCGCGGCACAGATACTGCCCCGCCGTAAAGCGATGGTTGCGCGCGCAGCCCGTGAGCACCGCGAGATGCTCGGGCGCCAGCTCCGCAAATACGCGCTGCGTGCCGATGACGCGCTCAAGAGTTTCCATTCTGCGCCTCCCGCAGGGCCGTGGCCTCGGCCACGAGGTCGATGCCCGTGGGACACCAGGTGATGCAGCGCCCGCAGCCGACGCAGCCCATCGTGCCGAACTGCTCGACCCAGGTGGAGAGCTTGTGCGTCAGCCATTGGCGGTAGCGGGCGGCGGTGCTCTGCCGTACCGAGCCGCCATGCAGGTAGGAGAAGTCGAGCGTGAAGCAGGAGTCCCAGCTGCGCACGCGCTGGGCGTCGGCGGTGGTGAGGTCGGTATGGTCGGCCACCGTGGTGCAGAAGCAGGTGGGGCAGACCATGGTGCAGTTGCCGCAGGAGAGGCAGCGCTGCGCCACCTCCTGCCAGTGCGGATGGTTGGCGGCGGCGGCGAGCTGCGCGGGCAGGTTTTCGGTGTTCAGCGCGCGGGTCTGCGCGGCGGCGGTGTTTACGGTCACGGCTTCGGCGGCGGCAAGGTCGCCCGCGCTGGCGGGGCGGCTGGGCAGGGCGGCCAGCAGCGCCTCGCCCGCCTCGCTGCCCGCTTCGGCCAGGAACTCATGGCGGCCGTCCAGCAATTCGGTGAGTGCGATGTCGTACCCGGCCGCCGCCTTTGGCCCGGTATTCATGGAGGCGCAGAAGCAGGTGGGCGCGGCGGTGCCGCAATTCACCGCCACGATGAAGGCGTTCTCCCGCCGCGCGGCGTAGGCGGTGTCGGCGTAGGGGCCGTCGCGCAGCACCTTGTCCTGCACCGCGATCGCCGCCAACTCGCAGGCGCGCACGCCGATGAAGGCGTATGTCCGCTCCTCTGCCGGTGGGGGCAGGAAGTCCAGGCCGTCGGCCGTCTGGCGTGTGGTGAACAGCACCTCGCGCGGCGGGAGCAGGAATTGCTTCCAGGAATGCGGCCCCACGGCATAGCCGAACAAAGCGGCATCGGTGCGCGGCTCCAGCCGGTACTGGCCTGCCTCCTGGCGGTCGGTCCAGCCTGCGGGCAGATCGTCGAGGCGGGAAATTTCGTCGTATACGATGGCGCCGTCGCGCCGCACAGGGCCTAGCACCACGCGGGTGGCGGCCAGCGCCGAGATGAGGTCCTGCAGCGCCTCCGGCGCCAGAACTCGTATTGCCGCTGTCGCTTGTTGCATCAGCCGCCTCCGTTTTTCGCCCCCGGGCGGGAGGGCGACACAGACGTTACGCAGCCAGTTTAGCGCCGCAATGCCCGGCTGGCCAGAGATGTGAGCCGGTCCGGGCCCGGGTGGTATGATGGGAAAATGACACCGTCCCGTTCTGGTTTCGCGTAGTACGTCGAAGTGTGCCCTGGTTTCTGGTGTTTCGGGCCACGAAGACACAAGAATCGGAGCCCCAATGCTCATTCACTATGGCTGCGAAATATCCCTGACCTGCCCGCTTTCCCTGCGCGGGACCGCACGGCGGATCTGTGCACCCGGGAAACATTCAGCACCACTCCAGCGGGTCTGGTCACGCGATTTGTACGGCAATCTCTGCCGTCGCTTGGCCGAGCCTGCCGGAGACATCAAGATCCGAGGCGATGCGACGATTTATGACAGCGGCGTTCCCACGCCGGTCGTGCTTGGCGCGAAGGAGGTGGCGGTCGCCGCGCTGCCTGATTCCTGCCTGGTCTATCTTCTGGGGAGATTCTTTATCAGGCCGTGCCTTATGTCGGCATCGTCAAGGATTTCGACTTTCTGCACGCCACCAACGAGGTGCTGACCGAACGCGGCGTGCCCCTGCCGCTGCCCGGCCAGTCCACCACCACGCCGGAGACGCGCAGGGAGAAGGGGCTGGTGGTGCAGACCGCAGATCATCGGCAAGGATGTGGTGGAGCGGCTCTACGCTTCCGCGCCCGAGGGTATAGCGTGCTCGGCACGATCCGCGATACCGCCAAGGGTGCCGGTCTGCTCGGCCAATATCCGGCCTGGGAATAAGTATTACCCCTTGTAGCGCAGCGCCTCGACGAAAAGCGAGAATGCCGCCGAGGGCTGACGGCGGCTGGGGTAGTAAAGATGGTAGCCCGCGAAAGGCGGGCACCAATCCTCCAGCACACGCTCCAGGCGGCCCTGGGCAATGTAGGTTTCGGCGTGATCGGTTGTCACGCAGGCGAGGCCCATGCCGGATAGCGTGGCGCGCATGATCAGCCCGACATTGTTGAACGCCAGCTGTCCTTCCACGCGCACGCGCAGCTCACGGCCGTCTTTTTCAAACTCCCAGGCATAGAGCCCGCCCGCCGTGGGCAGGCGCATGTTGATGCAGTGGTGATGCGCCAGATCCTGCGGCGTGTGCGGTTTGCCGTGGCGTGCGAAATAGTCCGGCGCGCCAACCACGGCCATGCGCAGTTCCGGCCCGATCCGCACGGCCACCATGTCCTTGGCGATGGATTCGCCAAGCCGCACACCGGCGTCGAACCGCTCGGTGACGATGTCGGTCAAGCCGGAATTGATGTCGAGCTCGACATGAAGGTCCGGGTATTCTGGCAGCAGCTTTTCCAGCGCGGGCCAGAGTACGGTATGGGCGGCATGCTCCGAGGTGGTGATGCGGATATTGCCAGCCGGTTTTTCACGTAGACGGCTCAGCGCGTTCAGCTCTGTCCCGATGCTCCCCAGCGCCGGGCCGAGCGTTTTCAGCAGGCGCTCGCCAGCCTCGGTGGGGGCGACGCTGCGTGTGGTGCGGGTGAGCAGCCTGATCCCGAGCCTTGCCTCAAGTCTGCGGATGGTATGGCTCAACGCCGATTGCGAGGTGCCGAGCTTCGCCGCCGCGCGGGTGAAGTTCCGCTCCTCCGCCACCGTGAGAAAGGCGTTGAGATCAACGAGATCTTCCCGCTGCATTCATGAACCTCTGATATGACTTCAAGCTGATTATCCGATCTAATCCTGTTCCCGGCTGAGTGCCATACAAGATGCACCAGAAATTCCGGGAGAATTTGATCATGGACATTATGCGCAACGGTGGCACGGCCTCGCGGCCCGGTCCGGTCGATTATTTCACGGGAACGGTGCGCGTCGATGCGCCTTTCGCTGGCACCGATGGCGCGCGTGTCAGCGGCGCCACCGTCACCTTCGAGCCAGGTGCGCGCACAGCCTGGCACACCCATCCGCTGGGGCAGACGCTGATCGTCACCGCCGGGCTCGGCCGTGTGCAGAAAGAGGGCGAGCCGGTGCAGGAGATCCGCCCCGGCGATATCGTCTGGATCAAGCCCGGTGAAAAACACTGGCACGGCGCCGCGCCGCACTGCGCGATGACGCATATCGCCATCGCGGAAGCGCTGGATGGTTCAGTGGTCACCTGGATGGAACAGGTGAGCGACGCCGACTACACCGCCGCAATTTGATGGAGACCATGATGAAAACCAAAGGCTACGCCGCTTTCACCTGCGACACGCCGCTCGCGCCGTTCAGCTTCGAGCGCCGGGCTCCGCGCGAGAATGATATTGTCATGGAGATCCTCTATTGCGGCGTCTGCCATTCAGACCTGCACTGGGCCCACAATGACTGGGGCTGGACCTCATACCCGGTGGCGCCGGGGCACGAGATTGTCGGGCGTGTTATTGAAACCGGCAACGCCGTAACCCGCTACAAGGTGGGCGGTGCCGTGGCCGTGGGCTGCATGGTGGATAGCTGCCAGAGCTGTGACCAATGCCGGAAGGGGCTGGAACAGCTCTGCCGGGAGGGCAACACCGGCACTTATGGCGGGCGTGACCGCATCACCGGCGAACCTACCCAGGGTGGCTATTCCAAGTATTTGGTGGTGCGTGAGGAATTCGCCCTGCGCGTGCCGGAAGGGCTCGACCTCTCCCGTGCCGCGCCGCTGCTCTGCGCGGGCATCACCACCTATTCGCCGCTGCGCACCTGGAATGTGGGACCTGGCAGCCGCGTGGGCGTGGTGGGGCTTGGCGGGCTTGGCCATATGGCGGTGAAGCTTGCCGCGGGGATGGGCGCGGAAGTGACTGTGCTGAGCCGCCACCAGGGCAAGGAGGCCGACGCTTTGGCCCTGGGCGCGGCGCGGCTGCTGGTTTCCACCGACGCGGCGGCGATGGCCAAGGCGGCATCGGGTTTCGACCTCATTATCGACACCGTGCCGGTGAAGCACGACCTCAACCTCTATCTGCCGCTGCTGGATGTGGACGGCACGCTGGTGCTGGTCGGGCAGATCGGCCCAGTCGCGGAGCCAAGCACAGTGCCGTTGATCCTGGGCCGCCGCCGCATTACCGGGTCGCCTATCGGCGGCATCGCGGAGACGCAGGAGATGCTGGATTTCTGTGCACGCAAGAACATCCTGCCCGAGTGCGAGATGATCAACATCCAGGACATCAACACCGCCTTTGAGCGCATGGACCGTGCCGATGTGCGCTACCGCTTCGTCATCGACATGGCATCCCTCGATGCCTGACCTACAACCGGGCCGTGCAGTGCCGTGCTACGGCACCGCACGGCCCGCCCGTTACGGCCTGAGCGCCATCCGGCACGCCCCCCCGACGCGCCACCGCCAGCGCGGAGATGGAAGCTCAGAATTCCTGCGACGTGGGGCGGAAGAGGATCTCGTTCACATCCACCTCGTCAGGCTGAGAGATGGCGAAAGCCACCATACGGGCGAAGCTCTCGGCCGGAATGGCGCAGCTTTCGTAAAAGCTCCTGATCCCCGCCGCCACATCCGGTTCGGTGATGCTGTTGGGCAACTCGGATTCCACCGCACCCGGCGAAATGATCGTGGTGCGGATGTTGTAGGGCTTCACCTCCTGGCGCAGTCCTTCGGAGAGCATGCGCACCGCCGCCTTGGTGGCGGCATAGACCGAGCTTCCCGCCCGAACCTTGTGCCCGGCCACTGACGAGACGTTGATGATATGCCCGGATTTCCGCACCGTCATATGCGGCAGCGCGGCGGCGATGCCGTAGAGTACGCCTTTGAAGTTTACGTCGATCATCTGCTCCCATTCGGCGATTTTCAGCCGCTCGAGCGGGGAGTGCGGCATCACGCCGGCATTGTTGAGCAGAACATCCACGCGCCCGTGCAGGCTGACGGCCTGGTCAACCAGCGCCTTTACCTGGGCGGCTTCGGTGACATCGGTTTTGAGGCAGGAGGCCTGATCCTGCCCCAGCTCCCAGATCAGTGCTTCCAGCCGCTCAATGCGCCTTGCCCCCAGCATGAGCTTCGCGCCTAGCCCGGCAAGGTGCCGGGCTGTTGCCTCGCCCAGCCCTGAGCTGGCGCCCGTAATGACGACGATTTTGCCTTCGATGTTGTTGGTCATATGCGTGCGCTCTCAGCGCCCGGTGGTGGCGAGCAGATGAGCCGGGTAGCGCTCGCCCTCGATATGAATTTTGGCCGACGCCGTCTCGATCTCGGCAAGATCGGCGGGAAGCAGCGTCAGGTCGGCGGCGGCGAGGTTTTCTTCCAACCGATGCAGCTTGGTGGTGCCGGGGATAGGCACGATCCACGGCGCCTGGGCGAGCAGCCAGCCCAATGCCACCTGCGCGGCGGTGGCGTTGTGGCGCGCCGCGATGGCTTGGAGCAGATCGACCAGCGCCTGGTTGGCTTCCATCGCCTCTGGCGTGAAGCGGGGCAGCAGGCGGCGGAAATCATTTTCCATCAGCTTCGTGTCCTTGCCCATGGCGCCGGTGAGGAAGCCCTTGCCCAGCGGACTGTATGGCACGAGGCCGATACCCAGCTCCTTGCAAACCTCCAGAATACCGTTGCTCTCCACCCCGCGCGTCCAGAGTGAATATTCGTTTTGCAGCGCGCTCACTTTCTGCACGGCATGGGCCCGGCGGACGGTCGCCGCACCGGGTTCCGACAGGCCGAAATGCTTCACCTTGCCTGCGGCGATCAGCTCCTTCACCGTTCCGGCCACATCCTCGATGGGCACGTCCGGGTCCACCCGGTGCTGGTAGAACAGGTCGATGCGGTCGGTCCGCAGGCGCTTGAGCGAGGCTTCGCACACCGCGCGGATTTGCTCCGGCCGGCTGTTCATGCCGAACATCTTTCCGTCCACGATGTTGAACCCGAACTTGGTCGCGATCATCACCTTGTCACGTACCGGCGCCAGCGCCTCGCCCACCAGTTCCTCGTTGGTGTAGGGGCCGTAAACCTCGGCAGTGTCGAAGAAGGTGACGCCGCGTTCGGCGGCGGCGCGGATCAGGGCGATGGCCTCACTCTTCTCCAGCGTTGTGCCATAACCAAAATTCAGCCCCATGCAGCCGAAGCCAAGCGTTGAAACCTCAAGCCCGCTTTTGCCCAATTGCCGTGTTTGCATTGTCTTTCTCCTTGCAAAGGCGGCTGTCCCGCCGGCCAGATTAGTTGGATAGATTAATGGCCCGGCGCACGGTTGATTAGCCGCAACAAACAGCATGACGTGATGCGCAGCATTCATGAATGCGGCGGCTTGACCGTCAGAGTCGCTCAGCGCCGCACTCTGACAGTGGGGTTGAAGTTACCCTGGTTTGAGCAGCAGTTTTAAGCTTTTTTGGTATATGTCTGATGCGGCGATATCGAGCGGCGTACCCGCTGGAATTTTGACGATGGATGGTGGAGTTGGCGCGGTCTGGATGCACGCAGCAGCTCTGGCCGGGGTCAGCCGTCGGCGTCCGCCACTCCCGGGTCCATTCTCAGCGCAAATCAACAGTCAAGCCTATACGGCAGATCAACCCGGGAGGTTCAAGGCTCTCGGTGGCGGCGGATTACCTCAGCGTCGCCGTGCCCGCCAACGCCAAGCCGCTGTAGCAGCTGGTCACGGCCCATGACATCTGCCAGCGAGAAGCGCTCCAGCACGGCGAAAAACGCCTCCAGCGCCTGATCCAGCGGGTCGGGCAGGCCGCAAGCGCCATTGAGCTTGCACTCGGCGCAGCCGACGAGGTCGATCTCGCCCTCGGTATGGCGCAGCAGCCGGCCGATATTGATCTCACCGGCCGGCCGGGCCAGCCGGATGCCACCTGTGCGTCCGCGCAGCGACTGGAGATAGCCACTGCCCGCCAAGTCGCTGACCACCTTCATTAGGTGGTTTTGCGAAATGTCATAGGCGGTGGCGATCTCGCCGATTGAGCAAAGCCGGTCGGTATGGGCGGCAAGGTAGAGCAGCACGCGGATGGCGTAGTCAGAGAAGCGGGTCAGGCGCATTTCGCATCATCCTAAAACATGCATCCGTATTGCATGATATGTTTGTCTCCGATATATAGCATCTGTAATGCATGATTTGGAGTGCAATTCATGACAGACTCTGAGCCGGATCCGGCCCCACGGGGCGGCCAAAACGCCACGTAGTCCTTCCGCCTACCGCGCCGGACTCAGCGTCTCCCTCCCGAGGGAGGTGCACGGCGCAACACGTCACCAAACCACGAAAGACAGAAAATGCTTACACCGGAACAAACCGCCATTATCAAAGCCACCGTTCCTCTCCTGGAGACCGGCGGTGAGGCGCTGACCACGCATTTCTACAAGACCATGCTCAGCGAGTATGACGAGGTGCGCCCGCTCTTCAATCAGGCTCATCAGGCCAGCGGCTCCCAGCCCCGCGCCCTGGCCAACAGCGTGCTGCAATATGCGCGCCACATTGATAATCTCGGTGCGCTCGGCAATCTCCCGGCGCAGATCATCCAGAAGCATGTCGCGCTGCAGATCCAGCCCGAGCATTACCCCATCGTGGGCACGTGCCTGCTGCGCGCCATCCGCGAGGTGCTGGGTGCGGAAATCGCGACCGATGCGGTGATCGAGGCCTGGGGCGCGGCCTATTGGCAGCTCGCCAACATCCTCATCGGGGCCGAGAAGGCGGAGTATGACCGTCTGGCAACGGCACCCGGCGGCTGGCGCGGCGCACGGCAGTTCCGCGTGGCCCGCAAGGTGGCCGAGAGCCAGGAGATCACCTCGTTCTACCTGGAGCCGGTGGATGGCGGCGCGGTGGTCGAGTATCTGCCGGGTCAGTATTTGGGCCTGCGCCTTGTCATTGATGGCCAGGAGGTGCGCCGCAACTACTCGCTCTCGCAGGCGGCGAATGGCAAAACCCTGCGCATCAGCGTGAAGCGCGAGAAGGGCGGGGTGGTCTCGAATTACCTGCACGACAAAGTGGCGGCGGGCGATGTCATCGACGTATTCCCGCCAGCCGGCGAGTTCACGCTTAAACCCGGCACATCCCCTCTGGTGCTCGTCAGTGGCGGTGTGGGCATCACCCCCACGTTGGCGATGGCCGAAGCCGCGTTGGCGGAAGGTAAGCGAGATGTCATCTTCGCCCATTATGCCCGCAATGGCGATGTCCATGCCTTCGGTGATCAGATCGGCGCCTGGGCCGAGGCCTATCCGCAGTTTCGCGCGCATGTGGTGTACGAGCAGGGGGGCAAGGAGGACGGCGCGTGGCCGACCAAGCTGGGCCGGCCCGAGATCGCGCATCTCGAGGAATGGTTGCCCGAGAGCCGTGATTGCGAAGCCTATTTCCTTGGCCCCAAGCCCTTCATGGCATTTATCCGCAAGAGCCTGTTGGCGCTGGGTCTGCCGCAGGAGCGCCTGCACTTCGAGTTCTTCGGCCCCGCCGAGGCGTTGAACTAAGCGCTTTCCCATATGCCGCCGTCCGTAGAGGGCGGCGGCATATTTTCTGCCCGGCGGGAGGCGGAGGTTGCGCCTGCACGGTCTGCGCCACTGCTACGCCGCGCCGTTCTAGCTTGAACCGTAACCGGCCCAGAAGACACGGGCATGCCAGACGCGGACGGCACCATCATCCAGACTGCGGCGCTGGCCGCGGCGGCCCTCAGTGGCTTAGAGGAGTGCCGTTAATGGGCTTGTGTCATGCGCGAGATACCGCCAAGTGACCCCGCAAACCAAGAGAGCGACGATGACGCCCTCCATGGGAGAACCAGTGCGGCATAGCGGCAATCCCCAGGTTTTTTGAAGCGGCCAGGCCAGCCTCAACCCTCGCGGTGTCAGCATGTCCGCCGCTAGGTGGGACAGGTAGCCAACGGCCAAGGCGGACACCTCCGCTTGCCGGTACCCTGAGTGCAGCAGCAGCGCCACCAGACCAACCACCGCGACAGCCGAGTGCGTTAAGCCACGGTGGCCCAGGATTGCGGCGATCGCCGTTGAAATCGGCCGGGCGCGCCGGCCAATCCAGGAGTTGGGGTGGTCCACGTCCGGCAGGAGCGATCCGCCCACGGCCAGTGCGAGATAAGCTGGATCGAAGGAGGAGAGGTGTAACAGGGGCGCCGCGGCGATCCACGCCGCAAGGCCGACAACGACATGGGATTTAACCATCATTCCACGTGGCTATACGCACCGCTTGAACGCGGCAAGACGCCGCCCCGCTGCTCGTGAATGCCTCGTCTTGGCCTTTCGCGGTGCCAAGCGGTAACCGCGCTAGGCAAGGCCAAGGCGTCCCCGGCCAAGCGCCTCTGCAAGAATGACTTGACAGCCCCCGCCCATGATGCTCGGCTCGGCCTCACCGAGGGGTGCTCCGAGACGGAGCTGAGACGTTGCCAGGGGCCCAAAGCCCGCCGCGACGGACCCTTTGAACCTGATCCGGTTAACACCGGCGGAGGGACGGGGGTTTTACACAGGAGCGTCCTGCGTACGTCCCGCTCTCCGTATGCAAAGGAGAGCGTGCATGACGGCCCAGACGGAACCCGCAAAAGTCACCACCGGCCCCATCCCCGGCTCGCGCCGGGTCTACGCCGCGCCGCCGGAACGGCCCGATATCGCCGTGCCTTTCCGCGAGGTGCTGCTGCACCCTAGCGCCAACGAGCCGCCGTTCCGGCTCTATGACACCTCCGGTCCCTATACCGATCCGGCGCTGCGGATCGATCTGAACGAGGGCGCGCCCTGGACCCGCGCCGCTTGGCTGGTGCGGCGGGGTTTCGCCAGCGTGCCGGGCCGCGCCGTGCGACCCGAGGATAACGGCTTTGCGAGCGCCGAGATGCTGGTGCCGCCTTGCCCGGCGCCGCATGACGTGCAGATGGGCCGCGAGGGCGCGCCGGTGACGCAATATGAATTCGCCCGCGCGGGGATCGTTACCGAGGAGATGATCTACGTCGCGCACCGGGAGAATCTCGGCCGTGTCCAGGCCGCCGAGGGGGCCTCGGAGCGTCTGGCCGATGGCGAGAGCTTCGGCGCCAGCATCCCCAGCTTCGTGACGCCGGAATTCGTGCGCGCGGAGATCGCCGCCGGGTGTGCGATCATCCCGGCCAACATCAACCACCCGGAGCTGGAGCCGATGATCATCGGACGCAATTTCCTGGTGAAGATCAACGCCAATATCGGCAATTCCGCCGTCACCTCATCGGCTGCCGAGGAGGTGGAGAAGCTGGTCTGGGCAATACGCTGGGGCGCGGATACGGTGATGGATCTCTCCACCGGGCGCAACATCCACAATATCCGTGACTGGATCTTGCGCAATTCGCCCGTGCCCATCGGCACCGTGCCGCTCTACCAAGCGCTGGAGAAAGTTGGCGGCGACGCAAGCAAACTCGACTGGGAGGTGTTCAGGGACACGCTGATCGAGCAGGCCGAGCAGGGGGTGGATTATTTCACCATCCATGCCGGGGTACGGCTTGCGCATATTCCGCTCACCGCCGATCGTGTCACCGGCATCGTCAGCCGCGGTGGTTCGATCATGGCGCAATGGTGCCTCGCGCATCACCGCGAGAGCTTTCTCTATGAGCATTTCAGCGAGATCTGCGACATCATGCGTAAATACGACGTCTCCTTCTCGCTAGGCGACGGTCTGCGCCCCGGCTCCAACGCCGATGCCAACGACGCCGCGCAATTCGCCGAGCTGGAGACGCTGGGCGAGCTGACACGCCTGGCCTGGGACAAAGGCTGCCAGGTGATGATCGAAGGCCCCGGCCATGTGCCTATGCACAAAATCAAGGCCAATATGGACAAGCAGCTCGCCACCTGCGGCGAGGCGCCCTTCTACACGCTGGGGCCGCTCACCACAGACATCGCGCCTGGGTACGACCACATCACCTCGGCCATAGGTGCGGCGATGATCGGTTGGTTCGGCACAGCCATGCTCTGCTACGTCACGCCCAAGGAACATCTTGGCCTGCCCAATCGTGAGGATGTGAAAACAGGCGTCATCACCTACAAACTCGCGGCCCACGCGGCGGACCTTGCCAAGGGGCACCCGGCCGCGCGGCTGCGCGATGACGCCATCTCCCGCGCACGTTTCGAATTCCGCTGGGAGGATCAGTTCAATCTCGGCCTGGATGCTGACACGGCGAGGGATTTCCATGACCAGACCCTGCCCAAGGAAGCCCACAAGACCGCGCATTTCTGCTCCATGTGCGGCCCCAAATTCTGCTCCATGAAGATCAGCCAGGACATCCGCGAGAAGGTGCGGCGGGAAGAGGGGATGTGCGAGATGAGCGCAGCCTTCAACGAAGGTGGCGGGAAGATTTACGTCGCCACCCCTTGAGGCTGGCCTCGAAGCCGGGGCGGCTTCATCGGCGGCAGGCCGGGCAGGTTCAGAGGAGGGCGCAGCGTGAAGATGCGCCCTCTGTAATCCGCGCGGCATCCGCCGCGTCATCCTGCCTCGAAGGCACGCGCACGCTTGGCTTCGCGGCAATGCCGGTCAGCTGTTTGCCCGTTTGAATGCCAGTAGCCGAGCCGTTAGGTCCTGCCGTATTTGTCCGTCCTGGGCATAGGTCAGGCTGCGCGCCTCCACGATGGCCCGGTCCGGCTTGGAGCGGGAGGGGGTGATGTTGATGATCCGGCTTCTGACATGCAGGATGTCGCCGGGGCGGGTTGGCTGTGGCCAGGTCACATTGGCGCCCGCACCGATAAGGCCCGAGGCGAAGGGCAGGCTCTGCACCAGCAGCCTCATGGTGATGGCTGTTGTATGCCACCCGCTGGCGGCCAGCCCCTGAAAGAACGAGGCCTGTGCGGCTTCGTCGTCGAGATGGAAGGGCTGAGGGTCGAACTGCGAGGCAAAAGCGATGATCTGTGCGGCATCGAGCTGGTGCTCGGCGCTGACGAACTCGTCTCCGACGGCAATATCGTCGAGATAGAGTTCGCGGGCGGCGTGATCAGACATCATGGACGCTCCTTTGGGGGTGGGATGACGTGGCGTTGTTCGGCGCGCAACAATCCGAGCAGCGTCGCGCAGATGCCGCGCAGCAACGTGCTGTCGCTAGCCACGCGCGCCTGCATCAGCGCGCCCTCATAGGCGCTGACGAAAAAGACGGCGAGTTCAAGCGCCCGGGGCGCGGGAATACCGGTGGCCTCAATGGTCCGTGCCACCTCGGCCTGCAGGGCGCGGAAGCCCTCGGCGAGGGCAGCGCGCAGTTCGGTTTGTTCGGCGTGCACCTCCAACGCCGTTGCCGCCAGCGGGCAGCCATATTCGAAGCCGCTGGCTTCCAGGCGCTGGCGCATGCCCTCAAGCCAGAGTTCCAGTGCCTCGATCGGATCGGCGCTTGCCGCGCGCTTGCGGGTGAGAGAGGCGGTGATACGCTCAATCGATAGTCTGATGGCGGCAATGGCAAGGCCAGTCTTGCCGTCGGCGAAGTGGTGATAAAGCACGCCTTTGGGAGCTTGTGCCCGTTCCAGGATCTCGTTCACGCCGACGCCGGCGAAGCCCTTGCGGGCCAGCGATGTGGCCATGGCATCGACGAGGCGTTCGCGGGTTGAACTCATGCGGTTTCTCTCTAGACCGGTCAGTCTAGGGTGGGCTAGCGTGGCGCCAACGTCAAGAGCGATTTGGAGGAGAGAAACGTGAGTGCTGAATTCATTGCCGAGAAGCTGGCGGCCGATCCGCGCATACTTGTCATCCGTTTGACGAGGCCGGAGAAAAAGAATGCCCTGACGGCCGCCATGTATCACGGCATGACGGAGGCGCTCGATGCGGCCAACGAAGATCCCGAGGTCCGTGCCGCCGTGTTTCTGGGATCGGAAGGTGCTTTCAGCGCGGGCAATGATCTTGCGGAATTCATCCACATCGCCTCGAACCCTGCCGCCGCCGGCGAGGCGCCGGCGGCGTTTTTCTTTCTCCAGGCTTTGGTCGGCTTTGACAAACCTCTTCTCGCGGGCATTGACGGTCTCGCTGTCGGGATCGGCACGACACTGAATTTCCATTGCGATCTCAGCATTGCCTCCAGCCGGTCGGTTTTTGCTACGCCTTTCGTCGATCTCGGATTGGTGCCCGAAGCGGCGTCGAGCCTGCTGGGGCCGCTGACCATGGGGCATCAACGCGCCTTTGCGCTGTTGGCTGCGGGCGAGAAGTTCTCAGCCCACGATGCCCAGCAGGCGGGGCTGGTCTGGAAAGTGACGGCGCCAGAGGATGTGGAGCGTGAGACGCTTGCCGCCGCCGCCAGGCTGGCGGCCAAACCACCCGAAGCCCTGGCCCTTACCCGCCGGCTTCTGCGCGGCGACAAGACCGCGGTGCTGAGCCGGATCGAAGAGGAAGGACGGCATTTCGTAGCTCGCTTGAAGTCGCAAGAAGCGATCGACGCTTTTCGCGCCTTCCAGAACCGGCGCAACTCCTGAGGGTGGCTTGAAGTCTTCGCGGCTGTTCGGTCGCGGAGCATCGTTGCATTAAGCCAAGAGCCCCCACCTTGCGCTACCTCAAGGCGGCATGCGTGTCGTTGTCATAATGACAACGATTGCCGCAGTGGGGGGCTAGCTGTTGCTTGGCAATTTCGCCGAGGCCCTGATTCTGATTGGCTTCGCCACGCTCAATGTCGTCATGGTCGTGGTCCAAGAAGAGCGTACGGAAACGGCGCTTGTAGCGCTACGTGAACTGGCCAGCTCGCAGGCGCTGGTCTGGCGCCTCCGCGTTGTGGGGCGTGCGTCAGTACGTAGGTTGCGCCAGTAGGTGGGTGATGTCCGGGGTGAATTCCCGCGCGGTCCGGCCTGCCCCGATCAGAGTCGCAGATGCCGCGCCGGTCCAGTTGCCATAGCCTGCAAGCCACAGGCGCGGCTCATGCAAGGCGCGCTGCTTGACCACCTCGACGCGCCCATCATCGCCAACAATGCCCAGCGGTTTGAGGTGCCCGGTTGCGGGCCTGTAGCCGGTGCACCAGATGACCGCATCAACGAGCGTTTCTGTTCCGTCCGGCCAGACCACCCCGGTTTTCGTGAAGCGTGAGAAGGGCCGCACAGAGGTCAGAACGCCACGGTCACGCGCCTCCTTTACCGGCGGTACCATGACAATGTCGCCAATTGTCGTGGTGGCGGCTGTGCCGAAATCGCCTTTTACGCGGGCACTGGCCCGCTCGAACAGCACGCGGCCATCGACATCATCGGGCAGAAAAACCGGCTCTGAGGTGGTTACCCAGCGCGTATCGGCAACCCAACTCAGCTCTGCCACAAGCTGCGCACCGGAATTGCCGCCGCCGACGATAAGGACGTGTTTGCCAGTGAAACGCTCTGGATTACGGTACTGTGCCGAGTGCAGCTGCTCGCCTTGAAACAGCGCGCGGTCTGGATAATCCGGAATGAAGGGGGCAGACCAGGTGCCGGTGGCGCTGACAACGGCACGCGCCGTGCGGCAGCTGCCATCGGCAAGGCTAAGGCGCAGCAGCGCACCATCGCGCGTAACGGCCTCCACCTTGGCGGGGCGCTCAACCGGGAAGCCGTAGCGGGCTTCGTAACGGGTCAGATAGTCTATGACCTCATCTCGCGTGGGGTAGTCCGCGCTCGCGCTGGCGGGCATGGGCCAACCTGGCAGCGAGCTGAAGGCGGCGGGTGAGAATAGGCGCAGGGAATTCCAGCCATGGATCCATGCTCCCCCGGGGGTTGTGCCAGCGTCAAAGAGCATGAAGTCCAGCCCGGCCCGGCGCAGGTAATAGGCTGTCGCCAAACCTGCTTGGCCACAGCCTATTATGATGACGCTGTGGTCCGGAATGCTCATGCTGTTCAAAATTTCCACATGGGTAGAGGCCTGGGGGGTGGATTATACGTGCTTAGCGGATGTTTCATGCCACTTATAGTGAGAGATCGAGCGACAAAATCGACCAAGCGGCTAGCTGTGCGGAACCGGTGTCTGCCAAAATGAAACCGGGGCCTCTCTCTGGGGTAGGTGTCACGCGATTAGGGGCGTTGATTGGGCTTTTGGCGGTGAAGACCGACGTCTTCTCGAAGGACATCACGGTTGAGATGCGAGTGTCCTTCGAGAGGGCCAAGGTCCGGTTCTTCCAGTGCCAGCATGAGGACCACATCGCCATGCTGGAGCGCGTGCTGCGCGAGAGCGGCACCGGCTGGACCGCTGATGCGTGCTTCGCGCAGGGGCGGGGCGTTCAGGCCCCGCTGCGCTCTGGTGGGTTATAGGGAGTCAGAAGCATGGCGCGCCGGGGAACGCCCGATGCGCCATGCAGCAGCATTTGTTTTTTTGTTGGGTTTCGGCCTTAGCCGGCTTACCAGCCGCCCATCATGCCCCGGCCGCCGTGCCGGGTGGCCAGACCAGGCAGAATCTCGCTGGCTTGGCCCTGCTGATACTGCGTCAGATGCGGCATGAGCGCATCAGCAGCGGCTTTCTTCTGGTCGTAACCCTGCTTCATCAGCGCGACCATCTTGGTCATGGTGTCGAAACGTTGATCGGGTGTCACCGCACCGCTGGCTGGCGGGTGCCACAACGACTTCACCCCGTCCGCGAAGCTCTGATCCGCCGCCGTCACTGCCGCCGCATAGGTGTTCCAGGCATCGGTTTCGCCGGCCGTGATGTTCAGCTCGTCTTTCAGCGCTGCCAGCCGGTCCGCGATCGAGACCGCCGGTCCGCCCCAATGGCCGGGTCCGGTGCCGGGACCACCCCAACCGCCCATCATACCGGGCCAGGGTTTTCCACCCCAACCGGGCATCATGCCGCCACCCATCATGCCAAGTCCGTCGCCCCAGCTGCCGCCCATCATGCCAGGGCCGTAGCCATAGCCTGCCGGTTCCTCCGGCTGGGCCGTGGGGGGGGATGCGGCGGTGCCTGATGCCTGCGCCAGGGCGGCCGGTGCCATGCCAGCAAAAGCCAGACCTGCTGCGACAAATGCAGCAAGGCCGTGTGATGTCTTGCCCATGAAATTCTCTCCTATGACTGCTGGCATAGCGCTGCACGAGAGGCTGGCAGCCTCATGCCGGTGGGAACAAAACACGGGCGGGAGGATGTGTCCTTGATTTCGCTCAACCCAGCTTCGGGCGGTGGGAACTAAGGAGCCTGCAACGGCCCGTGGTTCAGTGCGGGGGCGCTGAGCCGTCCAGAGGATGATGTTTCGTAGCCTATCGTGTTCCGTGCCGGTTTAGCCCGCGCGGTCTGACCTCCTGGGAAGGCAACCAGCCAGCGAAAGACGAACGGCCCGACCTGGGGCGGAAACAGCACCACCAGCCGCCATCGCTACCGGCGGGGTGGAGGAGAAAGCTGGATTAGGCTGTGGTGATGGTGCGGCTGGGCGCGTTGGGGAAGGGCAGGGCCTATTAGGGCGTGCGTCTATGCGTGTGCCGGTGGTGCAAGTCCGGGTAGTGCGCATGGCTGTGGACCAGTCGCGCGTGCCGGTGCCTGTGTGAGTGTGGCTCTCCCGGCGGTACGTTCGCGCCGTGCTCGTGCTGGTGGTGTTCATCGTGACTGTGGCGGTGCTCGTGCTCCAGTTCATCATGGACATGCTCGTGCTCATGCCGCTCCGCCAGATGCAGCCAGAGGCCGAGGCCCATGAGCGCGCCCGAGACTAGCAGCCTAGCGGACAAGGGCTCGCCGAGGAACACCACGGCGATCGCGGCACCCACGAAGGGGGCGAGGGAGAAATACGCGCCGGTCCGGGCGGTGCCGAGATGGCGGAGCGCCAGAACGAACAGCACCAGGCTAACCCCGTAGCCGAGGAAGCCGACCAGCCCGGCCGCCGCGAGCAGCCCCGCCGTAGGGAAATGCCCACCCGCACCAAGCGCCAGCGCCACGTTCACCGCGCCGGCCACCAGCCCCTTCATCATCGCGATCTGCACCGGGTCCGCTGAGGACAATTTCCGGGTGAGGTTGTTATCGATGCCCCAGCACAGGCAGGCGCCGGCGATCAGCCCGGCGCCGACATCCAGGCTCGCCCGCCCCTGCCAGGAGAGCAGCGCCGCCCCGGCCAGGATGGCGAAGGCGCCGAGCAGCAGCCGCCGGTCCACGTTCTCCCGGAAGGTGACCCAGGCGATGCCCATGGTGGCGAGTCCCTCAAGGTTTAGCAGTAGCGAGGCGTTCGCCGCCCCCGTGTGAGACAGGCCAAACATGAGCAGGAGCGGCCCGCCGAGGCCGCCGGAGAGGATCACCAGCCCGAGCCAGGGCAGGTCTGCGCGCCGCAGCGGCGCCTCCGCCGCTGGGATGCGCAACCCCGCACGGAAGATTTGGATGGAGGCGAGCCCAAGGCCGGCGCTCAGGTAGAGAAGCCCGGCCATCATCCAAGGGCTCACCACCCCGAGCAGGAGCTTGGCAAGCGGCGTGCTGGCGCCGAACAGAACGGCCGAGAGAAGGGCGAGCAGGATGCCTGTGCGTGACATGGCGGCACCCTAGCCTAGTCGCCCCCGGCTGTCGTCGGGCATCGCGGTTGCGTTGGGCGCTGCCCGCCCCGCCGCGCGCTTCCCACCGGGCGATCTGCGGCGTTCCGGGACCATTGGGGGGAGTGGTGGGGTGCCCTAAAACGCCAACGGGCCGGTCATCGCTGACCGGCCCGTTAACGCGTGATTGCCAAGGAATTCCGTGGCGCGCCCGAAGAGATTCGAACTCCTGACCCTCAGATTCGTAGTCTGATGCTCTATCCAGCTGAGCTACGGGCGCGTTGTGAGCGGGGGTGTAATCGAACCTTCTCGATCAGGCAACCCCCACCGGCAAATTAAATCGCTTCGAGCTCCGCAATCAGTGCATCGCCCATCTCGGAGGTGGAAATGGTGGCGCGGCCGGGCACGGCGATGTCAGGCGTACGGCCAGCCTTAGCCAACACGCGCTCCACGGCGGCCTCGATGGCGGCGGCGTCTTCCTGCATGTCGAAGGAATAGCGCAGCAGCATGGCGAGGCTCAGGATCTGCGCCAGCGGGTTGGCAACCCCCTTGCCGGCGATATCCGGGGCGGAGCCGTGGATCGGCTCGTAGAAGCCTGGACGGCGGCCTGTGGCCTCGTCCTTGGCGCCCAGGGTCGCGGAGGGCAGCAGGCCCAGCGAGCCCGTCAGCATCGCCGCGAGGTCGGAGAGAATGTCGCCGAACAGATTGCCGGTGACGATCACGTCGAACTGCTTCGGATTCTTCGCGAGCTGCATGGCGCAGTTATCGGCGTACATGTGGCTCAGTTGCACATCGGGGAATTCCTCGGCCTGCAGCTTCGTCATCACCTGGCGCCAGAGCAGCCCGGCCTCCATCACATTCGCCTTCTCCACGCTGCACACGCGGCCCTGGCGCTTGCGGGCGAGGTCGAACGCGACTCGGCCCACGCGCTGGATCTCATGCGTGGTGTAAACCTCGGTGTTGATGCCGCGCTGTTCGCCATTGGGCAGGGTCTCGATGCCGCGCGGCTCGCCGAAATAAATGCCGCCGATGCATTCGCGCACGATCATGATATCCAGCCCGCGCACCAGCTCCGGCTTCAGCGAGGACGAATCGGCCAGCGCATCGAACACCTTGGCGGGGCGGAGATTGGCGAACACCTGCAGCTCGGCGCGCAGACGCAGCAGCCCGGCCTCGGGGCGGATCTCGAAGGGCACCTTGTCCCACTTGGGCCCGCCGACGGAGCCGAACAGCACCGCGTCCACTTCCTTGGCCTTGGCCACGGTGGCGTCGGTCACCGGCACGCCATTGGCGTCGATGGACGCGCCGCCGACGAGGTCCTCGGCGATGGTGAAGCTGGCGCGGCCGGAGGCCTGGAGCCAGTTCAGCACGCGCTTGGCCTGGGTCATCACCTCGGGGCCGATGCCGTCGCCGGGGAGAAGCAGAAGGGTCTTGTTCGCAGTCATTATGGGTCAGGCTCCGTGAATCTTGGGCTGCCAGGAAGGCTGGCGGGCTTCATAGGCGTCGATGGCGGCGGTGTGTTCCAGCGTCAGGCCGATATCGTCCAGCCCGTTCAGCAGGCAGTGCTTGCAGAACGGATCGACGTTGAAGGCGAACTCCTCGCCATTGGGCCGCACCACCACCTGGCGCTCCAGGTCCACGGTGAGGCGCGCATTGGTGCCGAGCGCTGCGTCATCCATCAGCTTGGCGCAGACGTCTTCCGGCAGGCGGATCGGCAGGATGCCGTTCTTGAAGCAGTTGTTGAAGAAGATATCGGCGAAGCTGGGCGCGATAACGCAGCGAATGCCGAAATCCAGCAGCGCCCAGGGGGCGTGCTCGCGAGAGGAGCCGCAGCCGAAATTATCGCCCGCGACCAGGATCTGCGCCTTGCGGTACTTCTCCTGGTTCAGCACGAAATCGGCCTTCTCCGAGCCATCCGCGTTGTAGCGCATATCGGCGAAAAGCGACTTGCCCAGCCCGGTGCGCTTGATCGTCTTGAGGAAGCGCGCGGGAATGATCTTGTCGGTATCCACATTCGCCACGTTCAGCGGCGCGGCGACGGCGGTGAGGGTGGTGAACTTATCCATCAGATCAGCTCCCGGACATCAGTGAGCGCGCCGGTCACGGCGGCGGCGGCGGCCATGCCCGGGGAGAGCAGGTGGGTACGCCCCCCCGGTCCCTGGCGGCCCTCGAAATTGCGGTTGGAGGTGGAGGCGCAGCGCTGCCCCGGCGTCAGCTTGTCGGGGTTCATACCCAGGCACATCGAGCACCCGGCCTCGCGCCACTCGAACCCGGCGTCGATCAGGATCTGCGCCGTGCCCTCTTCCTCGGCCTGCTTCTTCACAAGGCCCGAGCCCGGCACCACCAGCGCGCGCACGCCGGGGGCCACATGCTTGCCCTTGGCCACGGCGGCGGCTTGGCGGAGATCCTCGATGCGCGAATTGGTGCAGGAGCCGATGAACACCACGTCCACCTTGGTGCCCGCGATTTTCTGGCCCGGCTTCAGGTCCATATAGGAGAGCATGCGCTCCATCTGGGCGCGCTTGGTCTCGTCCGGCTCATCAGCAGGGTTGGGCACGGTGCCGGTGATGGGGATCACCGCCTCGGGGTTGGTGCCCCAGGTCACTTCCGGGGCGATCTCGGCGGCGTCGAGCACCACGACCTTGTCGTAATGCGCGCCCTCATCGGAAGGCAGGGTCTTCCAGTAATTGACGGCGGCTTCGAAATCCTTGCCCTTGGGCGCGAAGGGGCGGCCCTTGATGTACGCGAAGGTCGTCTCATCCGGCGCGATCAGCCCGGCGCGCGCCCCGGCCTCGATGGCCATGTTGCACACGGTCAGCCGCCCGGCCATGTCGAGCGAGCGAATCGCTTCGCCCGCGAACTCGATGACATGCCCGGTGCCGCCCGCGGTGCCGATCTTGCCGATGATGGCGAGCACGATATCCTTGCCGGTCACGCCGGGGGCCAACTTGCCGTCCACGCGCACCAGCATGTTCTTGGCGGGCTTCTGCAGCAGGGTCTGGGTGGCCAGCACATGCTCCACCTCGGAGGTGCCGATGCCGAACGCCAGCGCGCCCATCGCGCCATGGGTGGAGGTGTGGGAGTCGCCACACACGATGGTCATGCCGGGCAGCGAGATGCCCTGTTCCGGCCCCACCACGTGGACGATGCCCTGGCGCGCGTCGGACATGGGGAAATACGTCACCCCGAACTCGGCGACGTTCTGCTCCAGCGTCTCGATCTGCAGCTTGCTCTCGGGCTCGTTCACGCCCTTCAGGCGGTCCGCGTCGGTGGGCACGTTGTGGTCCACTACGGCGATGGTGTTCTCCACCCGGCGTACCTTGCGCCCGGCCATGCGCAGCCCTTCGAAGGCCTGCGGGCTGGTGACCTCATGCACGAGATGCCGGTCGATGTAGAGCACGCACGTGCCGTCCTCCAACCGGTCCACCACATGCGCATCCCAAATCTTGTCGAATAACGTGCGCGGCATCGAAACTGGGGTCTCCTGCGTAAAATTCCGGTCCTCGGCGGTGCGGGCTGCCGGATATGAAAAAGGGGGCTCGAAGCCCCCATGTCGTAGCCCGTCGCCGGGGTTCCAAGAGCCTCCCGGCTCATTGCTGGGGGGGCGTTGGGGGGAGGAACCTCCCCCCTTGTATGCCTTACTCGGCGGCGGCGGTCTCGGTCACGACCTCACGCGCCTTCTCGGCGATACGGGCGGACTTACCGCGGCGGCCGCGCAGGTAGTACAGCTTGGCGCGGCGCACATCGCCGCGGCGGACCACGGTGATGTCGGCGATGACCGGGGCATAGAGCGGGAAGATACGCTCAACGCCCTCGCCGTAGGAGATCTTCCGCACGGTGAAGGAGGAGTTGATGCCACGGTTGGAGCGGGCGATGCACAGGCCCTCGAAAGCCTGGATACGCGAACGCTCGCCTTCCTTCACCTGCACGTTCACGCGCAGCGTGTCGCCGGGGACGAAGGTGGGGATGGTCTTGGCTTCGGTCAGCTTCGCGATCTGCTCGGCTTCCAGCGTCTGGATGATGTTCATGGGTTCGGGTCCTTCTCGAATGGGGTGTTTAGGGCGCGTGGGCGCCGGATGCAATGTATTGATGATAGAGGTCGGGCCGGCGGGACTGCGTAATCTGCCTGGATTGCTCCAGGCGCCAGGCGGCTATGGCGGCATGGTTGCCCGAGGTAAGCACCTCCGGCACGGCATGGCCTTCCCACAGGGCGGGGCGGGTGTAATGCGGGTATTCCAGCAGCGCCTCGGAGAAGCTCTCCTCCACGCCACTTTCCGCATGGCCCATCACGCCCGGCAGCAGGCGGATGACGGCATCGAGCAGCACCAAGGCAGGGAGTTCCCCGCCGGAGAGGACATAATCCCCGATGCTGATCTCCTCGCCCCCCCGCGCCTCGATGACGCGCTGGTCGAAGCCCTCGAACCGCCCGCACACCAGCACGGCGCCTGGGCCGTCCGCCAGCGCCCGCACGCGGGACTGGGTGAGCGGCGTGCCGCGCGGGGTGAGGAAGATAAGTGGCCGCTCATCAGCCACGGCACCGATGGCCGCGTCCAGCACATCCGGGCGCAGCACCATGCCTGCGCCGCCGCCGAAGGGCGTGTCGTCCACGCTGCGGTGCCGCCCCAGCCCAAAGTCGCGGATATCCGTGACCTTCAGGCTCCACTTGTCCTCCGCCAGCGCCTTGCCGGCCAGGGAATCCCCCAGCGGGCCCGGAAACATGGCGGGAAACAGTGTAAGGATGTCCGCGCGCCAGGTCATGCTTCCTCGCGTGCCTCCACCTCGTCCGGCGGGGAGACGACGACGAAGCCGCCGCTGATATTCACCACAGGCACGCAGGCCTTGGTGAAGGGGATCAGCGCGCCGCCCGGTGTCAGCTCCAGGCAGGCACCGGCACCGTAATCCAGCACGTTGGCCACGCGCCCGATCTCCTCGCCAGCCGCGTTGCGGGCGGTAAGGCCGATCAGGTCCGTGTGGTAGAACTCCTCATCCTCCACCTCGGGCAAAGCCTCGCGGGGGATGAACAGCTCCACATTGGTCAGCGTCTCGGCCTCGTTGCGGTCGGTAATCCGGCGCTTGCCCTTGGGCGTAACCTCGCTGATCCAGGCGGCATTCTCATGCGCCCAGTCCAGCGCAAACTGCCGGCCCTTGCGGTCGGTAAGCGTGTACGTCGCCAGGGCCTCCGGGTCCTCGGCGAAAACGTTCACGCGCACCTGGCCGCGCACGCCGTGCGGCTTGCCAATCACGCCCATCAGGATCAACCGGTCGTCCACGCGTCCTCTTTCCGGTTAGGCGGCTGCTTCGGCCTTGGCGCGCTCGGCGGCACGCTCCTGCGCCTTCTTCTTCGGCGCGGACTGCTTCGGCTGTTCGGTGCGCACCGGTGCCTTGATCAGCTCGGCCTTGGCGAGGAAGCGGGCAACGCGGTCGGTCGGCTGCGCGCCGTTGGCCAGCCAATGCTGCAGGCGCTCGGTCACCAGGGTCACGCGCTCGGCGTGGTCGGCCGGCAGCATCGGGTTATAGGTGCCAACGCGCTCGATGAACTTGCCGTCGCGCGGGGCGTTCGCATCGGCGATGACGATGTGGTAGAACGGGCGCTTTTTGGCGCCGCCACGGGCGAGACGAATTTTAACAGACATGAGTACTCCTTCGGTTAACTAAAAACTGGTTAAAAGGGTCGGCGGCCGGGTTTCTGGCCACCCATGGCGGCCTGCACCTGGCGCATCATCGCCTCCGCGCCGCCCATCTTGTTCATGCGCTTCATCATGGTCGACATATCGTCGAACTGCTTCAGCAGCTTGTTCACTTCCTGCACGGTGGTGCCGGAGCCCGCCGCGATGCGCTTTTTGCGGCTGGCCTTCAGGATGTCCGGGGCGCGGCGCTCGGCGGGGGTCATCGAGGAGATGATGGCGACGTGCTTCTTGAACACGGTGGTATCCAAATTCGCCGACTCGATCTGCTGCTTGATCTTGCCGACACCCGGCAGCATGCCGAGGATGCCCGAGAGCGACCCCATCTTGGAAATCTGCTTGAGCTGGGAGGCGTAGTCGTCGAGGTCGAACTTGCCCTTCGCCATCTTCTTGGCGAGCTTCTCGGCTTCCACCTGGTCGATATTCGCGGCGGCGCGTTCCACCAGCCCGACGATATCGCCCATGCCCAGGATGCGCCCGGCGATACGCTCCGGGTTGAACTCGTCCAGCGCGTCCAGCTTCTCGCCCATGCCGGCGAGCTTGACCGGCGCGCCGGTGACCGAGCGCATGGAGAGTGCCGCACCGCCACGGGCATCGCCGTCCAGCCGGGTCATCACGATGCCGGTGATCTGCACGGCCTCGTTGAAGGCGGTGGCGGTGGTCACGGCGTCCTGGCCGGTCATGGCGTCCACGACGAGCAGGGTCTCCACCGGGTTCACCGCGGCGCGGATCGCCTTGACCTCTTCCATCAACGCGAGGTCGATGGACAGACGCCCGGCGGTATCCAGGATCACCACGTCGTAAACTTCGCGCCGCGCGGTCTCCATGGCGCGCTGCGCGATCTGCAGCGGCGTCTGCCCGGGGATGATGGGCAGGGAGACAACCTCGGCCTTCTGCGCCAGCTGCTCAAGCTGGAGCTGGGCGGCGGGGCGCTGGGTATCCAGGCTGGCCAGCAGCACCTTCTTGCGCTCGCGGGTCTTCAGCCGCAGCGCGATCTTGGCGGAGGTGGTGGTTTTGCCCGAGCCCTGGAGGCCGACCATCAGGAAGGGGATGGGCGCCGGGGCGAACAGGTTGAGCGGGGAGGGCGCGCCGCCGAGCGCTTCGATCAGCGCGTCGTTGACGATCTTCACCACCATCTGGCCCGGGGAGACGGAGCGCAGCACTTCCGCGCCGACCGCCTGCTCCTTCACCTTGGCGACGAAATCCTTCACCACCGGCAAGGCCACGTCGGCATCCAGCAGCGCCAGGCGGATTTCCCGCAGCGCGTCGTTCACATCAGATTCGGACAGCGCGCCACGGCGGCGGAGCCGGTCGAAAATATCCGAAAATTTGCCCGACAGCGTGTCGAACATGGCCAGAATTCCTTACAACGCAAAACGCGCCGTGGTGCGAACCCTCGCAGCACGGCGGTTTATGTAGATTGGCTCATGCGCCCCTGGGGCGCGCAAGTCAATGGGGTTACGCGGCCAGCGCGGCTTCGGTAAAGGGCAGGAGCGCGCCATCCAGCGCCCGGCGGATGGTGATCGGCCCTTCCACCCCGGCGGGAAGGATGAGTTCAAAGCCATGGCACCCGCTCCCCAGCCCCGCCCGGCGCAGATCCGCTCGGTAGAGATTGGCCAGCACCCGCGCCACGGGAACGCCGCCGGCCAGTATGTCCAGCGCCACGGGAGCCTCGGGGGAGGCTTCGCACTGCGCCCAGCCGGTCACGCGGTCTGGCCCGGCGATGTCGATAAAGCCGCGCAGTCCGCCCGCCACTTCCGTCATCGGGGGGAGGCCGGCTCGGGCGTTCACTTCGACCTGCGCTTCCGCCAGGGCGAAGCCCGACTCCAGCCGGGGGAGGCAGGGCAGGGCGGGCGCGGCCTCGCCTGGATACAGCGCCGCGTATTCGGTGGCGTTGTGGAATTGCGCACGGTCGCCACTATCGAGATAGCTCTCGCACAGGCAGTTCTCGGCCAGCAGCAAATCATGGGCCGCCAGTTCCACATGATAATAGGTCACGCGCTCCACCTGCGTAGCCTGGGTGATGGAGGCGCCATTCACCAGCCGCCACGCAGGCACCAGCGCGCCGTGCAGGCAGATGCCATGGCCGGGAGAAACGATGAGATCCCGCGCCGGCACGCCCGGCCCCAGTGCCCCGGCCCGGATGGTCACGGGCAGGATCAGATGATTATCGCCCACGAACCGCCCGTCATATTCGCGCTTGCCGACCCACTTCACTCTTTGCGCCCCGCGCAGCCGGGTAAGCACGGCATCGCCTGGGCGAAGCGCCTCCACCGGCATTTCGCCCTCTGGCGTGCGGATGCGCGTGCCGGGCGTGAAGCAGGTGGCGGCGAGGTTGAAGCCAAGCGCGGTCAGCAGGGTCTCATCCGCCGCCGAGATGGTGTCTGCGGCGCCGTAATTGGCATATGCGTCGAAGGAGTCGTTCGGGACGGTGCCCGACCAGTCGTAATAATCGCTGGTGGTGGAGAAATCGGCGAGGTTGGTCTTGCCGCCGTCGATGGAGAAATAGGCGCTGGGTGAACTGCCGGTCGAAGGGTTGGCGCTCTCCTCCAGCACGCCGGGAGCGTGGTAACGTAGCAGGTCCATCACCGTATAGTCCACGCCATCGCCTGCACCAGCCCGCCCCAGGGCGTGGGTAAGCTCATGCAGCGCCACGCCGAGAAAGGTGATCTCGCCCGCGACGGAGAGGTTGATGGTGCTGAAATTTAGGTCGGCGCCGCCGGTGCCGAAGATCACTGTCGGCTCGGCGGAGCTGAGAAAGGCCGTGCCCGCAGCGCCTTGCACGTCCAGTGCCCTGCCCTGGGCTTCGGTCAGCCACACGCCTTTGCCATTGGTGGGGTCTGCCGTGGGCATGTCCGCCGCGGCGGTGAGGGCGATGCTGCCGCTGACCACCCCGAGGGCCACGGCGGCGCTGGCATGGCTCTCCAGCAGGCTCACCAGCGAGGCGTAGCTGATATGGAAGACGGGCATCAGCTCGCTCTCGCCAAGGATAGTCCCGCTCGTGTCCCAGGACACGTTGATGCCAACGTTGATACTGTCGGTAATCAGCGAATCCAGTGCCTGGGCCGCATACTCAACCGCCGCGACAAAGCCGCTCGGCGCCAGCGAGACGCTGCTGGTGAAGTTGAGATCGATCTCCATACGGCGCTCCCCGGCGTTGATACGCCATCAGAATGGCGGAAAACCATTCCGCCGCAAGGGGGGTTACGGATGCAGGGCGGTGCGCAGCGTCTCGGCGGCCTCGCCGGTGATCAACCCTTCGCGGATCAGTAGGTCGGTCAGCACCAGGGCGACGTTGAACTTGAACTCATCGGTGGTGGCGAGCACCTCCAGCACCCGCGGCAGCGGCCAGAGCGAGAAGGACTCCACCTCGCCATCCACCGGCTCGGGGGTGAAATCCTCGGGCAACTCCAAGTCATAAGCGTGGATCAGGTCGCGGCGCAGCCCCTCCGGGCGCTCCATGTCGTAGCGGAAGCTGGCGACATGCCGCGCCTGCACGGCCAAAGCCTCGGGCAGGGCGGCCTCTTCCTCGGCCTCCTTCACCAGGGCCTCGAACGGCGTGTACCCGGCAGGTACTCCGCCCGCCACCAGATGGTCGAGCTTGCCGGGGTCCAGCTTTTTGTTGGCGGCGCGCTTGCCCACCCAGAGATGCACGCCATCCGCCCGGCGCACGATGCCGTTGAGATGCACGCCAACCCCGATCACCCCGAAGCTCGGCAGCGCCCCACGGTCCAGCACCGCCAGCACCGGGCCTTCGCCCTCCTCGCGCACGTCGAAATCCTCCGAGCGGGTGGGAACGCCCGCGGCGGCGGCGAGCTCGTTGAGCTGGGGCAGGGCGGCCTCGTTCAGCAGCGCTTTGTGTTCCAGCACGGTCACGCGCGGCGAGATCTCGGCCAGCCGCGCCGCCAAGGCAGGGCGGACATAGCCGATATGGTGCGCCCCCGCGTAAAGCGGCAGGCGCGTACCGGGCAAAACGGCCGTGTGGCAGGCCGCTATGTGCGAGAGAAGCTTTGCAATTCGTGCGTCAGATGCCATGTGCGCTCCCATGACCCGTAATGCCGCCCGTGCCAACCCCCATCTTGCGCCTGCCCCCGGAACCAAGCAGACGCATGGCTCCCTTGCCACAATTATTTCACTGTTGCCTTATCTCTGGCCAAAGGGCGAACCAGCCCTGCGCGCCCGGCTGGTGCTGGCAAGCCTCGCCATGCTGCTCTCCAAGGTGGCCACGGTGTATATCCCGGTTATCTATGGCCGGTCGGTGGACAAGCTCACCCATCAGGCCGGGCCGCTGGCCGTTCCGGCGGCGTTGATCATTGGCTACGCGCTGGTGCGCGTGGCGGCGGCGGCCTTTGGCGAGATGCGCGACGCCTTGTTCGCGGCTGTTCAGATGCGTGCCTCGCGCGTCGTGGCGCGCAAAACCTTCGAGCATCTGCACGCGCTCTCCATGCGCTTTCATCTCGACAGGCAGACCGGCGGGCTCTCCAACATCATCCTGCGCGGTACGCTGGGCATCCAGAACGTGCTGCGCCTCGCCACGTTCAACCTGCTGCCCACCATCATCGAATTGCTGCTCACCACCTTCATGCTGTGGCATCTGTTCAATGTCTGGTACGCGCTCATCACCTTCACGGCTATTGGACTCTATATCGCGTTCACCTTCGCCTTCACCGCCTGGCGCACCAAGTTCCGCCGCGCCATGAACGAGACGGACACCGAGGCGCAGGGCAAGGCTATCGACTCCCTGCTGAATTTCGAGACGGTGAAGTATTTCGGCAACGAGGCTCATGAGTCCAATCGCTTCGACGAAAGCCTGGCCCGGTATGAGACCGCCTCGGTGAAGTCCCAAGTCTCGCTGAACGCGCTGAATATCGGGCAGGCGGTCATCATCTCCCTGGCCCTGGGCGCGATGATGCTCATGGCCGCCTGGGGCGTGGTGTATAACCACATGTCGCCCGGCAGCTTCGTGGTGGTGAACACCTATCTGATGCAGCTTTACGTGCCGCTGAACTTCCTTGGCTTCACCTATCTTACCCTGAACCAGGGTCTGATCGACATGGAGCAGATGTTCTCGCTGCTGCGCGTCAACCAGGAGGTGAAGGACACCCCCGGCGCGCTGGAGCTGGAGCGCCACGGCGCACCGGCCGAGGTCAGCTTCGAGGACGTGCATTTCGCCTACAATCCGGACCGGCAGATCCTCAAGGGAGTGAGCTTCACCGCCGCCCCCGGGCAGAAGATTGCCATCGTCGGTCCCACCGGCTCGGGCAAGTCCACCATTTCGCGCCTGCTGTTCCGTTTTTACGACGCGACAGAGGGGCGTGTGCTGGTCGATGGCCATGACGTGCGCGACTACACCCAGAACTCGCTGCGCGCCGCCATTGGCGTGGTGCCGCAGGATACGGTGCTGTTCAACGACACGATCTTCTACAACATCGCCTATGGCCGTCCCGGCGCCACGGTGGAAGAGATCGAACACGCCGCCAAGCTGGCGCAGGTGCATGACTTCATTGTCTCGCTCCCTCAGGGCTACAAGACCAAGGTGGGCGAGCGCGGGCTGAAGCTCTCGGGCGGCGAGAAACAGCGAGTCGCCATCGCCCGCACCATCCTGAAGAACCCGCGAATCCTGATCCTCGACGAGGCGACCAGCGCGCTCGACACCCATACCGAGCAGGAAATTTCCGCCGCCCTGCGCGACGTGGCGCATGACCGCACCACCCTTGTCATCGCCCACCGCCTCTCCACCGTGACGGACGCTGACGAGATTCTGGTGCTGCGCGAAGGGCTGATCGTGGAACGCGGCACGCATGCGGCGCTTCTGGCTCAGAATGGTGTTTACGCCGGCATGTGGGCCGCGCAGGTGGAGTTGGATGACGCCAGCCCCGCCATTGCGGACGTGGCGGAATGATCTGGCGCGTGCTAGCGCCGGGCAAGATTTTGGTTTGATGTGAAGTGGAAGATGCAATGAGCGACGACAGACAATCCCCGCCGGAACGCGAGCTGAGCCACGCCGGCTCGGTAGTCGACAAGGCGATCGAGTTCATGATCGGTCAGGAGCTGAGCGAACTGGCCATTGCCTCCGCCCTGCTGGGTGGTGCGATGGGCCTGCTCACCCGAGTCCTGCCCGATGAGGTGGTGGTGCAGATCCTGGAAAACGCCATTGAAAGCATTGAAAATGGCGAAATGAGCCGCGCCGATGGCGAGGATCACGCTGGCGAGGCTTGACGACTCCTGCCGTTTCACCCCATAAGCCTGCCCAATTCCGGGTTGGCCCTGCCAACCCGCTTTGCGTTTTTTGAGGATAGACCCATGGCCCGCCGTTGCGAACTGACCGGAAAGACCGTGCAAACTGGCAATAATGTCAGCCACGCGAACAACAAGACCCGCCGCCGGTTCCTGCCGAACCTGCAGGTCACCACGCTGCTCTCCGATGCGCTCGGCAATGTCCGCCTGCGCCTCTCCACCCGCGCGATCCGTACGATCGAGCACAATGGTGGCCTGGACTCCTTCCTGCTGAGCCAGACCGACGCCAAGCTGACCGGCGAGGGCCTGGCCCTGAAGCGCCGCCTGGAGCGCGCGCTGGCGAAGAAAGAAGCCAAGGCCGCCTGAGCCTGCCGGAGCCCTGAGAAGAGGCTCCCGTGCTTATAAGAATTACTCGGAGCCTCCAGATCAGCGAGTCTGATCTGGAGGAATCGTTTGTCACCGCTTCAGGTCCTGGCGGGCAGAACGTGAACAAGGTGGCGAGCGCGGTGCAGCTGCGCTTCAACCTCGCCGCCAACACCACGCTGCCCGAGCATGTAAAGGCCAAGCTGGCGCAATTGGCCGGCTGGCGGCTGACCAAGGACGGCGTGGTCATCATCCAGGCCGAGCAGTACCGCGATCAGCCGCGCAATCGCGAGGACGCGCGAGAGCGGCTCTTCGCCCTGATCCGCGAGGCTGCGGTAGTGCCCAAGGTGCGCCGCCCGACCAAGCCGACCAAAGGCTCCAAGACCCGTCGCCTGGACGAGAAATCCCGCCGGGGCGACATTAAGCGTTTACGGCGCGATAAGGATTTTTAACCCTTGCCCCGCACCGCCCGGCCGGTTTACCACCCGCGCCAGATGCAGGTGGCCCGTGAAAACCGGGCTGAAACGGGAACGCGGTGCCAGACTCCGCGGCTGCCCCCGCAACTGTGAGCGGTGAGTGCCGCCCCGGAAAGCCATTGCCCAATCGGGCGAGAAGGCGGGGTGGAGCGTTGACCCGCGAGCCAGGAGACCGGCCAGCATCGAGACATTTGCGCGTTTCCGGGCGGGGTGCACCGGGGATGAAGGGGTAAAGTCCCCAAGCCTCTGTCGCTGTTATCAAGCGCCGGCTCAGATTGCCGGCGTACCGCGAGGAGGGGATTCATGCCTCATAACCGATTCGGCCTCTGCCTGGCGGCGGCGTTGCTGCCATTTGCCGCCTGGGCCGACGACCAGCCCATCACCGTAACCGCCACGCGCATTGCCACCCCAGTTGGCCAAGTGCCTGCTGGCGTCACCGTGCTCACCCAGGCCGATTTCGCCCGCCAGGGCGACACCACCCTCACCGAGGCGCTGAGCACAGTACCGGGCCTGAACGTGGTGCAGCTCGGCGGTCCGGGCAACCAAGCCAGCGTGTTCATCCGCGGCACCAATTCCGAGGACGTGTTGGTGCTGCTCGACGGCGTGCCGGTGAACGACCCGGCCAACGCCAATGGCGCCTTCGATTTTGGCCAGTTCCAGATCCCCGATATCGAGCGCGTGGAGGTCGTGCGCGGCGCGATGTCCGGGCTGTATGGCTCGCACGCCATCGGCGGTGTCATCAACATCATCACCAAGCGCGGCACCAAGCCGTCCCAGGCCACCATCTCGGTGGCGGGCGGCTACCCAGCCCAGGCCCAGGCCAGCGCCACCATCTCCGGTGTTACGGGCAATTTCGACTACTCCTTGAGCGGCGGCATCGATGAGGAGGCGGGGTTCGACTACACCCCCCGGCGCATGAGCGTGTACGCCAATCACCAGGACCCGTATCGCGCCCGCATGGGCTCCGTGCAGTTGGGCTACACTGTCGCGCCGATGACGCGGGTCTACCTCATCGCCCGCGCCCAGGGTACTGATTCCGCTTCGCCGAACCTCGCCTATCCCGAGTTCGATGACCCCAACAACATGTTCTACAACAGCAGCTATTTCGGCAAGCTCGGCGTCTCCAGCACGCTGTTCGATGGCCGCCTGAGCACCGATCTGTTCGTGGCCCGTATGTGGAACGACATCCATAACCGCAACCTGCTCGACGCCACCGATCCAAACTACGCCAGCGCCAACGATATTTATCACGGACGCCGGACCGACACGCAGTGGAACAACACGCTGCGCCTGCCCGATGCAGGGCTGCTCACCCACTCCTCGCTGCTCTTCGGCGCCGAGTACAGCAACGACCACGCTGACGAGAACGTGAACGAGGAGAGCGGCGGCTACACCACCAGCCTCAGCGCCTCGCAGCATAGCTGGTCCGGCCATATGGGCCTGCAAACGACCATCGCCAACCGCCTCACCCTTACCGGCGCATTGCGCAACGATACCGTTTCCAGCTTCGGCAATGCCATTACCTGGCGCGCGGGCGCGGTACTGGCTCTGCCCGAGATCGACGCCATGCTGAAAGGCTCGGTTGGCACGGGCTTCCTCGCCCCCTCGCTGTTCGACCTGCATTACATCGATAATTACGGTGATCGCGGTAACCCGAACCTGCGCCCTGAATACAGCACGGGGTGGGAGCTGGGGCCGGAGTTCGACCTTCCCGCCTTCGGCCAGGAGGATTTCGCCACCCTCTCGGCCACTTATTTTTCCACCTGCATCCGCGGGCTCATCCAAGCCCAGGCAAACGCCGATTATACCTACACCGAGCAGAACGTGGCCCGGGCCAATATCCAGGGCGTGGAAACCGGGCTTACGCTGCATCCGGCCAACTGGGTGACCGCCACTATCGACTATACCTACACCCACGCCGTTTCCGGCACCGATGGCACGCCCCTGCTGCGCCGTCCTCAGCACTCAGGCAGCGCCAGTTTCACCTTCACGCCGGTACCGGGGCTCTCCATCGCGCCGCAGGTGCAGTATATCGGCCGCTTCAATGACTATTTGTACAACGATGCCGGCTATCTCACCGGCACTGGCAACGCGGACCCGGGCACGGTGGTGAACCTCAATGTCTCCTACCGGCTCAACGACAAGCTTACCTTGTTCGCCACCGGCAGGAACATTCTGAACTCGAATTTCGAGGCCGCGAACGGGCTGCAGATCCCCGGCGCCTCGATGCTGATCGGGGTGCGCGCCACGGTCGAGTAACGGCGCGGGCGGCGGCTAAAAAGCCGTCGCCACCCGCAGCTCCACGGCGCGGTTCACCGGCCCGCCATGCACCAGCACATCGTACTCGCCGTTCAGCATCACCTGCCAATGCGGAGAGACGTAAGAGGATAGTCCGAGGAAGACCTGGCTCTCTTCGGTTCTGCTGCCGGAATCCAGCGTTGCGCCGTTTTGCAGGCGGTAAACCTGCTTGCCGCCGAGGGACTGGTAAAACCCTGGCGTGATTGTGGCGAGGGTGGCCGGGTAGAACTGGAAAGGCAGGAATACACGGAACTCGCCTTCGGGCTGCTGGTGCAACCGTGCCGGCACCGTGCTGGCCGGTCGGATAGGCCCATAGGCTAGGTAGTCGTTGGCGTAGAGGGCGGGCGAGACCACCCCCGCGCCGTTATTGTCGCTGAAGATATACAGCTCGCCCCAGACTTCGATGGACAGGTTCCGCCCCTGCGGCGAGCCTAGCAACGTGGTGCGGAACCCCGCCTCGCTCTCGAAGGTCCACATATTCTTCGTATAGTTCAAGGTCGCCGTCTTGTCGTAGCTGCCGATTGGCGGGTCGAACCACTGGCCCAGCACCAGATAGGTGCCGTTTTTGTCGTTGGCATAGGGGAAGAGGAACGCGCCCAGATTGGGTTGGGCAAGGCCGTCGCCATGGCGGAGGCGCGCGCGCCCCGAGCCAAGGCCGGGCAGGTTGGGGGTGCCGATTTCCTGCGGGCCGAGAAAGTTAGTGTACACCTGATACAGCTGCACTCCGCCGACCATGCCGGCGACATTGAAGGTGTGGATGTAGCGGATGGCCTGGACATCGATCGAGACGCGCGTGTTCTTGCCGTAGCCGTTTCCGCGCACGGGGGCGAACTCTCCGGCGCCGTCGAGCACGTTGTAATAGAGCAGGATATTGATGTTGGCCGGAGGTTGGACGGCATCCCCCGGCAAGGGGACGGAGGCCCGCGCGGCTTGTCCACCCAGGCATAGCGCAACACTTGCGCCCAGCAGAACGACGCGCCGTAATACCCCCCACATAAGCCTGTCCCTTGTGATGTTGTGATCCTGGCAGGACGCCGGATGTATATAGTTACTTGTCAAAGAGTGCTTATGAGATTGTCAATAGAATTGACAGGCGAATAACAATTTTGCCGGCTGGGCGGCGGCGGATCCCAGCGTTGCGTTTCGCCTCAAAGCCCTGGTAGCTAGGCGCGTGAAACCGATCCAGAAAATCGCAGCTGGGAGCGTCGCGGTCGGGGCCCTGGTGTTTGCCGGCAAGATGCTGGCGGCAAAAGTCAGTGGCGGTACTGCCTTGCTTTCGGACGCTCTGGAAGCCCTTGTGAACGTGGCGTCCTCCGCGCTGGTCATCGTTACCATTCATGTCGAGCCGACTGAGAAGGCCAAGCAAGAGGGCGCGCTGGTGCCTTGAGGCCCGCATGACCGCCTCTCAGCGGACCCGGCCGCTTGCCCCGGAGATACGGGCGCAGAAAACAGGCCTGCGTGCCTGGGGCGATGCCCGCTTTCCCCGTCTCAGCTTGCCTTTGTCCTATGATTGGGAGGCGGGGATCGTGTCCGCCGGGTTGCATGTGGCGACCTTGGTGCTGGTATTGGCGCTGGTGGTGCTGCGCCTGCCGCCGCCACCCGACGAGTCGGTGGTCGAGGTGATCCCCGAAGCCCCGCCGCAAGGTGAGGCCCAGCCCCAAGCCACGCCGCCCGTGCCGCAACCGCCGCAGCCCAAGCTCACGGCCAGCATGGCCCAGACGCCAGACGATGCATTGCCGCTTCCGCCGCCCGCCGCGCCGCCACGTCCGGTACCGCCACGCCCCACGCCGCAGCCCCAGGCCCGCACCCAGGGCAGCCATGTTCCGGCACCGCATCGCGGCACGCAGGAGGTGCGGATCACTCGCCCGGCCTCACCCGATGCGAGCAATGTTGTGCCCGATTACAGCGAGCAGGCCCGCATGGCGGGCGAGCAGGGCGAGGTGCATTTCGTGGTGAGCATCACGCCCTGGGGCAGCGTGAACAATGTCAGCGTCACCGGCAGCAGCGGCTATCCCGACCTCGACGACAGCGTGCGCATGGCGGCCCTTCAATGGCATTTCCACCCGGCCCAGATCAACGGCAAGCCGGTGGCTTCCACGCTGAAGCTCTGGGTACGCTTCGAGCCGCAATAGCGCGAAAGACGCCGCTTGTTAGAAAAAGCGGCACCAAAAATTCTGTGACTTTGGGCCGAAGCCACAAAAAAAGGGCCCCGTTTGGGGCCCTTTTGGTTTTATGCCGCGTCGTCAGACCGGCGCTCGGCCTTCTTGCGGTCATGCGGGTTCAGATAGCGCTTGCGGATGCGCACGGCGGACGGGGTAACCTCCACCAGCTCGTCGTCCTCGATGTAGGCAATCGCCTGTTCCAGCGACATCTTGCGGGGCGGCACCAGCAGCAGCGCCTCGTCCTTGCCGGCGGCGCGGATGTTGGTCAGCTTCTTCTCGCGCACCGGGTTTACGTCGAGGTCGTTTTCGCGGCTATGTTCGCCGAGAATCATGCCCACATAGACCTTCTCGCCGGGGCTCACGAACAGCACGCCGCGGTCCTGCAGGGAGAACAGAGAGTACTGCACGGCCTCGCCATCCTCGGAGGAGATCAGCGCGCCATTGCGGCGGCCTTCGATCTTACCCTTCCAGGGGCCGTAACCGGCGAACAGGCGGTTCATCACGCCGGTGCCGCGCGTGTCGGTCAGGAACTCGCCGTGATAGCCGATCAGGCCGCGCGACGGGATCTTGAAGGTCAGGCGCTGCTTGTCGCCGCCGGAGGGGCGGATGTCGGACAGCTCGCCCTTGCGGCGGGACATCTTCTCGACGACGGCGCCGGCATAGGGCTCGTCCACGTCGATCAGCACTTCCTCATACGGCTCCTCGCGCTCGCCGGTTTCCTCGTTGAGGCGCGTCAGCACGCGGGGGCGGCCGATGGTCAGCTCGAAGCCCTCGCGGCGCATGGTCTCGATGAGCACGCCGAGCTGGAGTTCGCCACGGCCGAACACCTCGAAGGCGTCGCTCTCGGTGGAGGCGACCACCTGAATGGCGACATTGCCCTCGATCTCGCTGAACAGACGGTCGCGGATCTGGCGGGAGGTAACCTTCTTGCCCTCGCGGCCGCCGAGCGGACCGTCGTTGATGCGGAAGGTCATGGAGAGGGTCGGCGGATCGATCGGGGTGGCGGGCAGGGGCTCGGCCACTTCCGGTGAGCAGATGGTGTAGGGGATGGTGGCGTCGGTCAGACCGGCCACGGCGACGATGTCACCGGCGGAGACCTCGTCCACCGGCACGCGCTCCAGCCCGCGGAAGGAGAGCAGCTTGGTCAGACGGCCGGTCTCGACGACCTTGCCATCCAGGCCCAGCACCTTCACCGGCATGTTCACGGTCGCCTTGCCCTGCTCCACGCGCCCGGTCAGCACGCGGCCGAGGAAGGTGTCGGACTCCAGAATGGTGGCAACCATGGCGAAGGGCGCGTCCACGTCCAGGTTCGGGGCGGGAACATGGCTCAGGATCAGGTCGAAGAGCGGGGTCAGGCTCTCGCGCGGGTCGTCCAGATTGGCGACAGCCCAGCCCTGGCGGCCCGAGGCGAACAGCATGGGGAAGTCCAGCTGCTCCTCGTTCGCGTCCAACGAGGCGAACAGGTCGAACATCTCGTTATGCACGTCGTCCGGGCGGGCATCGCCACGGTCGATCTTGTTCACCACCACGATCGGCTTCAGGCCGCGCGCCAGCGCCTTGCCGAGCACGAACTTGGTCTGCGGCAGCACGCCCTCGGCGGCGTCCACCAGGATCACGGCGCCATCCACCATGCTCAGGATGCGCTCCACCTCACCGCCGAAATCGGCGTGGCCAGGGGTGTCAACGATGTTGATGCGCGTGTCCTTCCACACCACCGAGGCAACCTTCGCCAGAATGGTGATGCCGCGCTCCTTTTCCAGGTCGTTGCGGTCGAGCGCACGCTCGGCCACGGCCTGGTGGGCGGCGAAGGCGCCGGACTGCTTCAGCAGCTGGTCGGTAAGCGTGGTCTTGCCATGGTCGACGTGTGCGATGATGGCAATGTTGCGAATTTTCGGCGCGGACATACAGAAACTACCCAATGGCTAGCCCAAGCCGAATCACGGGGCGTTTGCCCCGCAATTCGGTTTGGGCGGTGAGATTTGCGCACGGCATAGCGATATTGCCGCGCAAAAGCGAGGGTTAATTGCACATGGGCGCAATGTGGCATCGTTGCGGCTGTGGTTTTTGGGGCGGTTAAGGGTTAAAGCCCTGTCATCTGGGTATGGCTTCACCGGGAGATGCGGTGCGTAGACTATTGTTGTGCATAGGTGTTGCGGCTGCCATGGGGGGCTTCGCATGGGCGGACACCCCGCCCGGCGCCGCCTGCACCACCGCGGGCCACGAAGCCGAGCAGGAAGGGGCGTTGCCCGCCAATCTGCTGCTCTCCATCGGCATGGTGGAAAGCGGCCACCCCGACCCCGCGACCGGCCACATGACCCCCTGGCCCTGGACCGTGAATGCCGATGGCAATGGCCAGTATTTCCCCACCAAGGAGGCCGCGATGGCCTTCGTGCGCTTCGCCCAGGAATCGGGCGCGCGGGATATCGATGTCGGCTGTTTCCAGATCAGCCTGGAGAGCCACCCGGATGCCTTTGCCTCGCTGGACGAGGCTTTTGACCCCGCGAAAAACGCCGCCTACGCCGCGCGCTTCCTCTCCGCGCTGAAAGGGCGGACCGGCTCCTGGACCACCGCGATCGCCGATTACCATTCCGCCCTGCCGGATTTGGGCTTGCCGTATCAGCGCTTGGTGCTGGCGGCGTGGAAGCGCATGGGCAACATGCCGTTCAATTTCACCGCCGACGTGCAGGAGGCCAGCTACATCCCGCCGCCGGATAACGTGGCGATCATCCAGTCGGCCGCGGCGAAGCGTATCCATGTGTACACCTCCAGCCAGCCAATGGACGCGGCTTGGCGCCCCGGCCTGCCGCATGTGTACGAAGGCGATTAGCAATAAAAAAGGGCCCCGTTTGGGGCCCTTTTCCGTTGTCGTGGATCAGATTTCCAGCAGCAGGCGGCGCGGATCCTCCAGGGACTCCTTGACGCGCACCAGGAAGGAGACAGCCTCGCGGCCGTCGATGATGCGGTGGTCGTAGGACACGGCCAGATACATCATCGGGCGAATCACCACCTGACCATTCAGGGCCACCGGGCGCTCCTGGATCTTGTGCATGCCCAGGATGGCGGACTGTGGCGGGTTGATGATCGGGGTGGACATCAGTGAGCCGTACACGCCACCATTGGTGATGGAGAACGTGCCGCCGGAGAGCTGTTCCAGCTTCAGCGTGCCCTCTTTCGCCGCCTTGGCGAAGCCGGCGATCTCAGCCTCGATCTCGGCGATGGACTTCTGCTCGGCATCGCGGATCACGGGCACCACGAGGCCGGAGGCGCCGCCAACGGCGATGCCCATGTTCACGAACTTCTTGTAGACGATCTCGTCACCGTCGATCTCGGCGTTCACAGCCGGGAACTCGGCCAGCGCGGCGCAGACAGCCTTCACGAAGAAGCCGTTGAAGCCCAGGCGGATGCCCTTGTGCTTCTTCTCGAAGGTCTCCTTGTACTCGGAGCGCAGCGCCATGATCGCGCTCATGTCCACCTCGTTGAAGGTGGTGAGCATGGCGGCGGTGTTCTGCGCGTCCTTCAGGCGGGCGGCGATGGTCTTGCGCAGGCGCGTCATCTTCACGCGCTCTTCGCGGACATCGGCCACGCGCGGGGCTTTCGGCGCGGCAGCGGCCGGGGCGGCGGCGGGCTTGTTCAGGAACTCAAGCACATCGCCCTTGGAGACGCGGCCATCCTTGGCGGTGCCCTGGATGGCGCCAGCGGCGATCTTGTTTTCCTCGATCAGCTTCGCCGCGGCGGGCAGCGGGGCGGCGCCGGGGCGGGCCACCGGGCCGGGGGCGGCCTGCGGCGCATGCACGCCGGCGGCGGCCACCGGGGCCGGGGCGGCGGCGGGCTTGGCGGCGGCGGCGCCGACGTCAACGCGGCCCAGCAGGGCGCCCACTTCCACTTCCGCACCTTCCGGGGCGATGATCTCGGACAGCACGCCAGCTTCCGGCGCGTTGACCTCAACGGTCACCTTGTCGGTCTCCAGCTCCACCACGGGTTCGTCGGCGGCAACGGCGTCACCGGCCTTCTTGATCCAGCGCGCGATGGTCGCGCTGGTCACGCTCTCGCCCAGTGTGGGGACTTTGATATCGGCGGCCATAGCTACTCCTGATTACTGCTTGTTGACTTCGCGATTTCAGATAACGTCAGACGCTCAGCGCCTCGTTGACCAGAGCGGCCTGCTCGGCGGCGTGCACCTTGGCCAGACCCGTGGCGGGCGAGGCGGCGGCGGCACGGCCCACATAGCGGGGACGCTTGGCGGCGTTGTTCAGGCAGGTCAGCACACCCTCGATCCGGCGATCGACAAAGGTCCAGCCGCCATTGTTCTCCGGCTCCTCCTGGCACCACACGACTTCGGCGTTGGTATACGCCTCGATCGCGGCTTTCAGGTTCTTCACGGGGAACGGATAGAACTGCTCCAGGCGCACGATGGCGACATCCTTGATGCCGCGCTCACGGCGCTCGGCCAGCAGGTCGTAATACACCTTGCCGGAGCAGATGACGACGCGCTTGACCTTCTCCGGCGCCACCAGCTCGTCGGTCTCGGGGATGACGAACTTGAAGCTGGAGCCCGGCGCGAACTCGCTGAGGCTGGAGACGCACAGCTTGTGGCGCAGCAGCGACTTCGGCGTCATCAGCACCAACGGCTTGCGGAAGTTCCGCTTCAGCTGGCGGCGCAGCGCGTGGAAGTAGTTGGCCGGAGTGGAGATGTTGCACACCGCCATGTTGTTCTCGGCGCAGAGCTGCAGATAGCGCTCCAGGCGGGCGGAGGAGTGCTCCGGCCCCTGGCCTTCGCTGCCATGCGGCAGCAGCATCACCAAGCCGCACATACGCAGCCACTTGGTCTCGCCCGAGGCGATGAACTGGTCGATCAACACCTGTGCGCCATTGGCGAAGTCGCCGAACTGCGCTTCCCACAACACCAGCACGTTCGGGTCGGACACCGCGTAGCCGTATTCAAAGCCCAGCACGCCGTATTCGGAGAGCAGGGAGTTGAAGATCTCGATATGCGCCTGGTCGGGGCGGATATTGTTCAGCGGGGTGTATTCGTTCTGGTTGGTCTGGTCGATCAGCACGGCATGGCGCTGGCTGAAGGTGCCGCGCTGGCAGTCCTCGCCGGAGAGACGCACGCGGTGGCCATCGAGCATCAGGGTGCCGAAGGCCAGCGCCTCGCCGGTTGCCCAGTCGATGCCTTCGCCGGTCTCGATCGCATGTTTCTTGGCTTCGAGCTGGCGGGCGATCTTCGAGTTGAGGTCGAAGTTCTCGGGCGGGCGGGAGATGGCGGCGCCGACTTCCTTGAGCTGCTCGAGCGACGCGGAGGTCACTTCCTCCTGGCGCTCAGCCTCCTCATCGGCCTGCTTCAGGCCGGCCCAGTGGCCTTCCAGCCAGTCGGCCTTGTTCACCTTATAGTCCTGAGCGCCCTTATAGGCGTCTTCCAGGGTCTGGATGTAATCATCCACCATGGCCTTCGCCTCATCGGCGGTGACGCTGTTTTCCTGGATCAGGCGCTCGGCATACAGGGCGCGGGTGGTCTTCAGCGCCTTGATCGCCTTGTACATGATCGGCTGGGTGAATGCCGGCTCTTCGTTTTCGTTATGGCCGTGGCGGCGGTAGCAGACGAGGTCGATCACAACGTCCACGGCGAATTCCTGGCGGAACTCGGCGGCCAGCTTGGTGGCGAACACCACGGCTTCCGGGTTGTCGCCATTCACATGCAGGATTGGCGCCTGCACGGCCTTGGCGACGTCCGTGCAGTACAGGCCGGAGAAGGCATGCGCCGGAACGGTGGTGAAGCCGATTTGGTTATTGACGACGAGATGGATGGAACCGCCGGTGCGATAGCCGATGAGCTGGCTCATCGCCAGGGTCTCGTACACCAGGCCCTGGCCGGCGAAGGCGGCGTCGCCATGCATGATGATGGCCATGGCGGATTTGCGGGTGCGGTCACCCGCCATGTCCAGGCGGGCGCGGATCTTGCCGACCACCACCGGATCCACCGCCTCGAGATGCGAGGGGTTGGGCTGCAGCGAGAGATGGACCTTGTTGCCGTTGACGACGATGTCGGTGGAGGTGCCGAGATGGTATTTCACGTCGCCGGAGCCCTGCACGTCATCGGGCTTGGCGGAGGCGCCGCCGAACTCGGCGAAGAGCTGCACCAGCGGTTTCTTGACGATGTTGACCAGGGTGTTGAGGCGACCGCGATGCGGCATGCCGATGGCGATTTCGCGCACGCCGGCATTGGCGGCGGTCTCGATGATGGAGTGCAGCGCCGGGATGGTGCTCTCGCCGCCTTCCAGGCCGAAGCGCTTGGTGCCGACAAAGCGGCGCTGGCAGAAGTTCTCGAAGCTGTCGGCCTCGGTGAGCTGGTTCAGGATCTTGGCCTTGGCCTTGGCGTCGAAGGCGTTGAGCCAGGGCGCGCCCTCGATGCGGCGCTGGATCCAGCTCTTCTGGGCCGGGTCCTGGATATGCATGAACTCGACGCCAATTTCGCCGCAATAGCTCTTGCGCAGCGCGGCGATAACCTCGCGCAACGTCGCGGTCTCGAAACCGAGCACGCCGTCGATGAAGATCGGGCGGTCCATGTCGGCGGCGGTAAAGCCGTAAGTGGCGGGGTCGAGCTCGATATGGTGGCCGGGCTGCTTCAGCCCCAGCGGGTCGAGCTGCGCTTCCAGATGGCCGCGCACGCGGTAGGCACGGATCAGCATCAGGGCGCGGATGGAATCGAGCGTGGCGGCGCGGGTTTCGGCCGGGGAGGTGGTGGACTTGGCGGGCTTGGCCGCGCCTTCGGCCTCATCAGGACCGAAAGCCTTCGGACGCGGGGCCCAGGAGGCGCCGGTGGCATCCATCATGATGGAGCGCGTTTCGTCGTCCAGCGCAGCAAACAGGGCGGCGAAATCCGGATCAACGGAGTTAGGCGCTTCAACCCATTTGGCATAAAGCTGGGCAATGAACTGGGCATTCGCGCCATTCATCGCGGTGGCAATCACATCTACACCGGCCATACCTGTTCCTCACATTTACAATGCTCCCGCCCGGTGAGGCGGGTGGACCGGGGAGTTCACGGCAGCACGGCGAAGTCTCCCCATCCGCGCCGCATATAAGCCCACTAGGGTTATGATGCCGTTATCCAAGTTAAAGGGGCAGGGTTGTTCACCGTGCATGGTTGCCGGTGTTTTCCCCGCCCCTTCAAGGATTTAGCCCTTCAAAGCCTTAACCATGGTGCTGCCAAGCGAAGAAGGACTATCAGCCACGAAAATTCCGGCCTCCTTCATCGCGGCGATTTTGGCAGCAGCAGTGTCCTTACCGCCGGAGATCACGGCGCCGGCATGGCCCATGCGGCGGCCCGGAGGCGCGGTGGCGCCGGCGATGAACCCGACGGTCGGCTTCTTGATCTTGTGGCGGGCCAGGAACTCGGCCGCGTCGATCTCGGAGGGGCCGCCGATCTCGCCGATCATGATGATCGCCTGGGTCTCATCGTCGTGCAGGAACAGGTCCAGCACTTCGATGAAGTCGGTGCCCTTCACCGGGTCGCCGCCGATGCCCACGCAGGTTGACTGGCCGAGGCCAGCGGCGGTGGTCTGCGCCACGGCCTCATAGGTGAGAGTGCCGGAGCGGGAGACGATGCCAATGGAGCCGCGCTTGTGGATGTGGCCGGGCATGATGCCGATCTTGCACTCGTCCGGGGTGATCACGCCCGGGCAGTTCGGGCCGACGAGGCGGGACTTGGAGCCGCAGAGGGCGCGCTTGACCTTGACCATGTCCAGCACCGGGATACCCTCGGTGATGCAGACGATCAGCTCCACGCCCGCGTCGATCGCCTCCAGGATGGAGTCGGCGGCGAACGGCGGCGGCACGTAGATGGCCGAGGCGTTGGCGCCGGTTTTGGCCACGGCCTCCTCAACGGTGTTGAACACCGGCAGGTCCAGGTGCTTGGTGCCGCCCTTGCCGGGGGTCACGCCGCCGACGACCTTGGTGCCGTAGGCCAGAGCCTGCTCGGAGTGGAAGGTGCCCTGAGCGCCGGTGAAGCCCTGGGTGATGACCTTGGTTTCTTTGTTGACGAGAATGGCCATTACGCGGCTTCCTTCACGGCTTTGACGATTTTCTCAGCGGCATCGGCCAGGTTGTCGGCCGGGATGATGGGCAGGCCGGACTTCGCCATGATGTCCTTGCCGAGCTGCACGTTGGTGCCCTCGAGGCGCACCACCAGCGGCACGGAGAGCGAGACCTCGCGCGCCGCGGCGATAACGCCCTCGGCGATGACGTCGCAGCGCATGATGCCACCGAAGATGTTGACCAGGATGCCCTCGACGTTCGGATCCGAGAGGATGATCTTGAACGCCGCCGTCACGCGCTCCTTGGTGGCGCCGCCGCCGACGTCCAGGAAGTTCGCGGGCTCGGCGCCGTAGAGCTTGATGATGTCCATGGTCGCCATGGCCAGGCCCGCGCCATTCACCATGCAGCCGATGTTGCCATCGAGCGCCACATAGGAGAGCGAGTGCTTGTTGGCTTCCAGCTCCTTCGGGTCTTCCTCGCCCTCGTCGCGCAGCGCCTCGATCTCGGGGTGGCGGTACAGGGCGTTGTCGTCGAAGGACACCTTGGCGTCGAGCGCGTAGATCTCGCCAGCGCCGGTCACGACCAGCGGGTTGATCTCGATGATTGCCGCGTCCAGCGCCACATAGGCGTTGTACATGGCGGTGATGAACTTGCCGAAGGTGGCGATCTGCTTGCCTTCGAGGCCCAGGCCGAAGGCCAGCTTGCGGGCATGGAAGCCGGAGATGCCGGAGGCCGGGTCAACCGGGGCGCGCAGGATCTTCTCGGGGTGGTGCTCGGCGACTTCCTCGATCTCCATGCCGCCCTCGGTGGAGGCCATGATCACGATCTCGGACACCGAGCGGTCGATCAGCAGGGAGAGGTACAGCTCGCGCTTGATGTCGCAACCCGCTTCCACATACACGCGGCGGACCAGGCGGCCGTGCGGGCCTGTCTGCTTGGTGATCAGCGTGTGGCCGATCATCGCGCTCGCGGCGTCACGCACTTCGTCGAGGGTCTTGGCCAGGCGCACACCGCCCTTGCCATTCGGGTCTTCCTTGAACTTACCGGCGCCACGGCCACCGGCGTGGATCTGGGACTTCACCACATAAATAGGACCGGGGAGCTTCTTCGCGGCTTCGACCGCTTCTTCGGGCGTCCAGGCAACATGCCCATCGAGAACCGCGACGCCATAGGCCTTCAGCAGTTCTTTGCCCTGGTATTCATGTATGTTCATGTACGTTCAGCCTACCTGTTTCTTGGGTTAAAGGGGCGTCGCAGGGGGTGCTACTATCATTCATGGAGCGCAGCAAGCACTTGGCTGCATGGCAAAAACCACGAGCCCCGAGTGAATGCATTTTATGTCAGGTGTTATGCCGGGTCGCCGGGGGTGCTATGTCAGGTGCGGCAAAGCGAGATAGGTCTCGCTTTGCATTTCCTCCAGGCGCGATGCCGTACGTTCAAAGATCTGCGCTCCTTCGCCGGAGCGATACAGCTCATCGGGGAAGGCGGCGGCGGAGGCGTAGAGCTTCACCCGGTGCTCGTAGAGCGCGTCGATCAGCGTGACGAAACGCCGGGCCTCGTCGAAATTATCCGGCGAGAGTCGCGGAACGCCGTCGATCACCAGGGTGTGATAATGCGTGGCCAGAGCGAGGTAGTCGCCCGGCCCCAGCGCCACGCCGCACAAGGCATGGAAGTCGAACCGCGCGGCTCCGGCCCCGGCCAGCGGCACGGTAAGCTTGCGGCCCTGGATCGTCAGCGTGTCAGCCCGCACTTTGTCGCCTTCGGTCAGTGTGCTGAAGACCTTGTCCAGCGCGGCGTCGGCCCGGCTGTCGGCGGGCACGTACCACGCGCGCAGGCCGTGCAGGCGCCCGCGCCGGTAATCCTGCGCCGACTCCAGCACCAGCACGTCGAGTTTCTGCTTGATGAGCGCAATAAAGGGCAGAAAGGCATCGCGTCCCGGCTTACCTTTATAAAGGTCATCGGGGATCGTGTTGGAGGTGGCGACCACCACCACATGGCGGGCGAACAGCGCCTCGAACAACCGGCCCAGGATCATCGCGTCCACGATGTCGTGCACCTGGAATTCGTCGAAGCAGAGCAGGGCGGCTTCCCCCGCGATCTCGTCGGCCAGCGGGGGGATCGGGTCCGAGATCTCGGGATGCGCGCGCTTGATGGCGTGGAAGCGCCTATGCGTCTGCTGCATGAATTCGTGGAAGTGGATGCGTTTTTTGCGCGGCACTTCCGCCGCCTCGAAGAACAGATCCATGAGCATGGATTTGCCGCGCCCCACCTCGCCGACGATATACAGCCCGTTCGGGTGGTCCTGGGTTTCATCCACTGGCTTGCGGCGCAGCAGGCGGCTGAGGAAGCCGCTATTGCTCGTGGAGGGCAGGGGGGAGGGATTGTAGCCGCGCAGCTTGCTCCACAAATCCTGTAACCGCTCGGCAGCGGCGGCCTGGGCCGGGTCGTAAACGATGGTGCCGGCGGCAATGCGGGCGCGGTAGGCCGGAATCACGCCGGTCACGGTGGAGGAGGCGCTGGACATTCCGCGGCGATACTGCAACCGATTGTGCGGAGCAACACGGGAAAACTGTCACTCGCGCGGGGTTGATGCGCAAATTTTAACGGCGCATTGATGTCGGAGCAGGAGTTTTGCTAGGGATGCAACCTATGGATGTGCTAGATTTCGAGGCGCTGCGTGCCACACGGGTGTCTAACGACCCGTTCGCGCATATCCTGTTGCCGCGTTTTGTGAAGCCCGAGGCGCTGCAGGCCGTATTTGCAGCATTGCCGCCAATGAAAGGGCGGGGAAGCTTCCCCATCGAGGCGCTGAAGCTCGCCCCCGCCGCCAAGGCCGCCATCGCCGGACTGCAGAGCGAGACGTTCCGCGAGATCGTGGCTGAGAAATTCGGGCTCGACCTGAAGGGCGCGCCCTCCATGACCACGCTGCGCGGCAATTCCGGTGAGCAGGATGGACAGATCCACACCGATTCCTTGGCTAAGCGCGTGACCATCCTGCTGTATCTGAACCCCAGCAACGGTGCTGCCTGGGCCCGGCGGGAAGGCTGCCTGCGCCTGCTGCGCGGGCCGGACGACCTGGAGAACTACGCCGCCGAGGTGCCGCCGGTGGACGGCACGCTCCTCGTCTTCCCCAACGGCCCGACCACCTGGCATGGGCACAAGCAGTATATAGGTCAGCGCTACGTGGTGCAGATGAACTACATGACCACCAGCGCCAAGGCGAAGGCCGAGATGCGCCGGCACCATCTCTCGGCGTTCATCAAGCGCCTTACCCGGGCGGCCTGAGCAGATGCTGGCTGGAAAAAAAGTCGCTGTCATCCTCCCCGCCTATAATGCGGCGCGCACGCTGGAGCGCACCGTGGCGGAAATCCCGCGCGACATCGTGGACGATGTGATCCTTACCGACGACGGCAGCAAGGACGAGACGGTGGCCCTCGCGCGCCGGCTCGGGCTGCACACGCTGGTGCATGAGAAGAACCGCGGATATGGCGGCAACCAGAAGACCTGCTACGAAGAGGCCCTGGCGCGTGGCGCGGATATCGTGGTGATGCTGCACCCCGATTATCAGTATTCGCCGAAGCTGGTGGCGGCCATGGCCTCCATGATCGCCTCGGGCCATTACAACGCGGTGCTGGCTTCGCGCATTCTCGGGCGCGGGGCGCTCAAGGGCGGCATGCCGTTCTACAAATACATCGCCAATCGTGGACTTACTTTCGTCGAGAATATCCTGCTTGGGCTGAAACTCTCCGAATACCATACCGGCTACCGGGCGTGGTCGGCGGCGCTGCTGCGCGCTTTGCCCCTGGAGCGCTGCTCGGACGATTTCGTGTTCGATAACGAGATGCTGGCCCTGGCCCGGTGGCATAATGCCGAGATCGGCGAGATCTCCTGTCCCACGCGCTATTTCGCCGAGGCCTCCTCGATCAATTTCCGCCGCTCGGTGGTGTATGGGCTGGGCGTGCTGCGCACCGCGCTCACCTACCGGCTGGCGCGCTGGGGGTGGCGGCAAGACCCGCTCTTCGCCGATGCGGGTTAAGGTCCTCGTGCTGCTGGCGGTCGTGGCGCTCTCCCTGGGGGTGAGCGTGCTGGCCGGGCCGCGCATTGCGGGAGCCGTGGTAGCGGGAGCGGACAGCCTGCGCGCGCTGGGGGCGCTGGGGCTCGTCCTGTTCTGCGGCGCTGCGTTTGTTTTCGCGCTCGTGGGCATCGTGCCGGGCGGGCTGATCGGCATCGCGGCTGGCGTGGTGTTCGGGGTGGTTGCCGGATTCGCCGCCAGTGCCGCTGGGGTCATGGCCGGGGCGGTGACGGCTTTTGCGCTGGCACGCGGCGTGGCGCGGCCCTGGGCGCAGGCGCTGCTGCGCCGCGGTGGGTTTCTCGCCCGGCTGGACGGCGCCGTCTCCGCCGAAGACTGGCGGCTGGTGGCGCTGCTGCGTGTGTCGCCAGTCATGCCGTTCTGCCTCACCTCCTACGCGCTGGGGCTCTCCGGCGTCTCGCCGCGCCATTACATGATGGGAACTCTGGCCTCGCTGCCGGCCTTGTTCGGCTACGTCGTCATCGGTGCGCTGGGCGGCTGGGGGACGCGCCTGCCCGCCGGGCCCGAGCGCTGGTTGCATACCGCCTTGCTACTGGTCGGTGCCGTGGCCACGCTGGCGCTCGCCTGGTATCTGGGACGGTTGCTGGCGCGGGTTTTAGCGGTTTCACCAGCGCAAAAACCCGTTTAGGGTAGCGGCAATGCTGACAGATTTGCCCAATGTCCTGACCTTGTCCCGGATCGGCGCGATCCCCCTGCTGGTGCTGCTGGCGGCATTGCGCGGGCCGCTGCCCGATTTTCTCGCCGCGCTGGTGTTCACCCTGGCCGGGATCACCGATTATCTAGACGGCTACCTTGCCCGCGAGCGCAAGCAGCTTTCCGATTTTGGCCGCATGCTCGACCCTATTGCCGACAAGTTGCTGGTAGGCGCCACGCTGATGGCTCTGGTCGGCTTCGGGCGGCTACCGGCCTACGGGCTGTACCCGGCCATTGTCATCATGCTGCGCGAGATTCTGGTCTCGGGCCTGCGTGAATATCTGGCCGAGATCCGCGTTGGCCTGCCGGTGACAAAGCTCGCCAAATGGAAGACCGGCGTGCAGATGGTCGCCCTAGGCCTGCTGCTGCTGGGCGGCGATGGCGCGCGCGTCATGGGCCTGGGTTCCCTGCCGATGGACTGGATCGGCGGCACGCTGCTCTGGCTTGCCGCGGCGCTGACCCTGATTACCGGCTGGGACTACCTCACCGCCGGGCTGCGGCATGCTGGCGTCGGCGTGGATGCCTGAGAGCGCCGCGGGCTTTCTCACACTGCTTTGCCCCCATCCCCAAGGAGACGGAAGTTTGCGAATATCCCTGGCCGTGGGCCTGTTGCTGGTTCTCTCCGGCTGTGCCAGCGAGCGGCATTTCGCCGCTCATTCCCTGTGGCCGTTCGGCAACCCCAACGCCCCGGCCACCACCAGCGAGACGGCGCAGCGCGCCCTGGGACATGACGTGACCCTCGCCCCGCTGCAACCGCAGCCCGGCGATGTCTGGCCCGGCCCCGTGCAGCCGATGCCGACGCTGAGCCAGGTCCAGAAATATTCGAACCTGCCGCTCGGCCAGGGCTATACGCCGTCCTTGCCGTCGCCTTATCCGCCCGGCGAGGAGCCGAAGGATAACGGCAAGTCCGAAAGTCCCACTGATGGCCAACTCTACAACACAGTGAACGGCGCGCCGCAGGTGGTGCCCGCCGTACCGGGCGACGCAAGATAACCCCAGCCCCGGCCACGCGGCGGCAGGATTTGCCCCCCGGGCCGGACCGGCTATAGGAGCGCCATCATGGACCTGAAGCAACATATTCGCGGTATTCCGGATTTCCCCAAACCGGGGATCCTTTTCTATGACATCTCGACCCTGCTGCGGCACGCCGATGCCTGGCAGGTGGCGATGGGCCGTCTGGCCAACGTGGTGCGCGCCTATCACCCCACCGTGCTGGCGGGCGTTGAGAGCCGCGGCTTCCTGCTTGCGGCCCCGCTGGCGTTGAAGCTGGGCTGCGGCTTCGTGATGCTGCGCAAGCCGGGCAAGCTGCCGGGCGCCACCGTGGGGCTGGACTACGCGCTGGAATACGGCACGGACCGGATCGAGATCCAGGCGGACGCCATCGAGCCCGGCGCGCGCGTTGTCGTGGTGGATGATCTTCTCGCCACCGGTGGCACCATGGCGGCGGGGATCCAGCTGCTGCAGAAGGTGGGGGGCGATGTGGTCGCCGCCGCGTCGCTCATCGAGCTGACCTTCCTGGGCGGCCGTGACAAGCTGGACGTGCCGTTCGAGGCGCTCGTTCAGTACGACAATTGACGAAACCGGGGGTTCCCCTAATGTCCGCCGCCAGGAAACGCGGAAAGGTGGAATGCTGAAACGCCGGGATATGTTCACCGGATTGGCGCTCGCCGCCATGCTGGCGCGCAAGGGGTGGGCCGACAATGTGTCGGTCACCGTTGCCGCGCCGCCGCTGACCCTGCTCGTCGCCGGGCCGGACGGCCAGCAGACCAGCCGCTGGGGCGATGCCTGCGCGCTCGCCATGTCCGGCTGTTTCCCCGGCAATCCGGCCATAAATACCATGACGGTCGGCGGGCTGGACGGCGTGACCGGCGCCAACCGGCTGGACGCCCTGGTGGTGCCCGACGGCAAGACTGCCGCCATCCTACCCGGCGTGGCGCTCATCGCTTTCCTCTGCGGCGACAGCCGCGTGCATTTCGACCCCACGCGCTGGACCCCGCTGCTCGCGGGTGGCAATTCCGGCGTGCTGATGGTTCGCGCCGCAGGCGGCGTGAAGCCTGATCTCAACCTGCTCAAATCCATGGCCCCGCTGCGCCTGGGCGCGGATTCGCCGCAGAGCGCCGATCTCGCGGCGCTGCTGGCGCTGGCGCGAATCGGCGTGGCCACCGCCCCGGTGTTCGGCCTGCGCGATACAGCCGCCAAAACCCGCGCCTTCATCGCGGGCGAGGTGGATGCGGTGTTCATCAGCGGTGAGGGCGTGCCAGAGGATCTGGCACCGCTCTCCGCCTCGGGCGCCGTACCGGCCTTCAGCCTTGGTGCCATGGATGCCAGCGGCCGTGTCGCCGCCGATCCGCTCTTTCCCAGCCTGCCCGACGCCCTCGCCTTCGGCCCCGGCACAGAACCATTCCTGGATGCAGCCTACGCCGCCGCCGCCGTTGCCGCGCGGCTGGATTTCCTGCTGGTGCTCCCGCGCCTGACCGACGCCAATTCCGTGGCGCAATGGCGCAAGGCGGCCACGACCGCCAGCACCACGCCAGGGCTTTCCGCCGCCGCCGATGCCAGCGCCATCAGCCTGCAACCCGCCCCGGTGCTGGCTGCAGCCCTGGCCGCGCTCAGCCTGCCGGTGGACGCTCAGGTTAGCCTGCAAACCTTCCTCGCCAAGACCTATGGCTGGCAGCCAAGCTAACCTTGGCGAAGCCGGCTAAAACCTATGTCTGCTCCGCCTGCGGCAGCGTCTTCCCGAAATGGGCGGGGCGGTGTGAGGCCTGTGGCGAGTGGAACACGCTGGAGGAGCAGATTGTTCCCAAGGCTCTGCCGGGCGGGCTGAAGGACGGCGCGCGGCAGGCCGGAAAGATCGAGTTCGTCGGGCTGGAGGGCATCTCCCCACCGCCGCCCCGCGTGCCCACCACTATCGCGGAGTTCGACCGTGTGCTCGGCGGCGGGCTGGTTCCCGCCTCGGTGGTGCTGGTCGGCGGCGATCCGGGCATCGGCAAATCCACCCTGCTGCTCCAGGCGGGGGCGGCTTTGGGCCGGGCAGGGCGGGAGGTCGTGTATATCTCCGGCGAAGAATCCGTGGACCAGATCCGCCTGCGCGCGCGCAGGCTGGGCCTCACGCAATCGCCCATGCATCTCGCCGCCGCGACCCAGCTGGGGGACATCCTGGCCAGCCTCGCGCAATTCCCCAAGGCGGCGCTGGTGGTCATCGACTCCATCCAGACCATGTGGACCGAGGGCGTGGACTCCGCCCCCGGCTCGGTCACGCAAGTGCGCGCCGCCGCTTTCGAGCTGATCCGCGCCGCCAAGACGCAAGGCTTCGCGCTCATGCTGGTCGGGCATGTCACCAAGGAGGGCAACATCGCCGGGCCGCGCGTGCTGGAGCACATGGTGGACGTGGTGCTGCATTTCGAGGGCGATCGCGGCCATCAGTTCCGCATCCTGCGCGGCATCAAGAACCGCTTCGGCGCGACCGACGAAATTGGCGTGTTCGAGATGACCGGCTCCGGCCTCTCCGAGGTCGCCAACCCCTCGGCGCTGTTCCTGGCCGAGCGGCGGGGCAATGTCTCGGGCAGTGCAGTGTTCGCGGGGCTGGAGGGCTCGCGCCCCGTGCTGGTGGAAATCCAGGTGCTGCTCGCCCCCAACCCGGGCGGCTCGCCCCGGCGTTCGGTCATCGGCTGGGATTCCGGGCGGCTCTCCATGCTGCTCGCGGTGCTGGAGACGCGCTGCGGGCTGAAGCTCGCCATGAACGACGTGTACCTGAACGTGGCGGGCGGGCTGCGCGTGGGCGAACCGGCGGCGGACCTCGCCGTGGCGGCGGCGCTGATCTCGGCGGCATCCGACGTGCCGACCAGCCCGGAAATGGTGTTCTTTGGCGAGGTCGGGCTCTCCGGCGAACTGCGCCAGGTGGCGCAGACGGAGCTGCGCCTGAAGGAGGCGGCGAAGCTCGGCTTCGCTCGCGCGGCGGCGCCGAAGCGCGTGGCGGGCGGGACTGCAAAAATTTCTGTACCGAAATCGCTGGGACTGGTTGAAATTGGGCACCTGACCGACCTTGTTGGGATCATCGCGGCCGGGGTAAAACCAGGGCGTAACGAGGAGAATTGATGACCTGGATCGATGCCGCCGCGCTGGTGGTGGTGCTGCTTTCCGCGGCAATTTCGATGGTGCGCGGCTTTGTGCGTGAGGTTCTGGGCGTAGGCGCCTGGGTGGGCGCCGCCTTCGCGGCGGTGAAGCTCTACCCGCTGGCGCAGCCCGAGATCGCCTCCATCCTGCCCGCGAGCATGAAGAACTTCGTGATCTACGGCGCCATGGCCGTGGTGTTCCTGATCGTGCTGATCGTGCTCAGCTTGGTCAGCGCGCTTATTGGCGGTCTGGTGCGGGACTCGGCGCTCTCAGGGCTGGATCACAGCCTTGGGCTGGTGTTCGGCGCGGTGCGCGGGGCGTTGGTGGTGTGCGTCGCTTACGTCGCGCTTTCGGTGGGCGTGGCGCAGCCGCAATGGCCCGATCCGGTGGTGAAGGCGCGCTTCCTGCCGATGGCCTATCAGGGCGCGAAGGCGCTGGTTTCCCTGCTGCCTGGCACCTATCAGCCAAAGGTGGACCCGCTGCCCGGCAGTCCCGCCCCGGCAGCCGCCACGCTGATGCAGCAGCCCGTCGCGGGCAGCGCATTGCAAACATATTAAACACGGCGGTGGCACTTTTTTGCGCAGCCGCCTCGACATCACGGCGGTGCGCGAGTAGTTGACGCGCGCGTAGGCTTGGAGGTTGGGCCCGATGATTGATGATGACAAGCTGCACGAGGAGTGCGGCGTTTTCGGCGCCTGGAATGTGGCGGATTCGGCGGCGATTACTGCGCTGGGCTTGCATGCCCTGCAGCACCGCGGCCAGGAGGCGACCGGTATCGTGACGCATGATGGCGTACGGTTCCATTCCCATAAGGGGCTTGGTCTGGTCGGCGACAATTTCGGCGATGCCAAGGTGATGGCGAGCCTGCCCGGCACCCGCGCCATCGGGCATAACCGTTATGCCACCTCGGGCGAGACGGTGCTGCGCAACGTGCAGCCGCTCTTCGCGGAGTTCGAGTTCGGCGGGCTGGCGGTCGGCCATAACGGCAACTTGACGAACGCCAACACGCTGCGCCGCGCGCTGGTGCGCCGGGGCTGCCTGTTCCAGTCCACCATGGACTCCGAGGTGTTTGTCCACCTCATCGCCATATCGCTCTACTCCAACGTCATCGATCGTCTGATCGACGCGGTGAAGCAGGTTATCGGCGCGTACTCGCTGGTGGCGCTGACGCAGGAGCAGCTCATCGGCGTGCGCGACCCGTTGGGCGTGCGCCCGCTGATCCTGGGCCGCACCCATGGAGCGGACGGCAAGACCGGCTGGGTGCTGGCCTCCGAGACCTGTGCGCTGGAAATTGTGGGCGCAGAGTTCGTGCGCGACGTGGAGCCGGGCGAGATCGTCATTATCGACGACAGGGGGGTGCAGAGCATCAAGCCCTTCACCCCGCAGCCGCCGCGCTTCTGTGTGTTCGAGTACATCTATTTCGCCCGGCCCGACTCCGTGATGGAGGGAACCTCGGTCTATACCGCGCGCAAGATGATCGGCGCCCAGCTGGCCAAGGAAGCCCCGGTTGAGGCCGATGTGATCGTGCCGGTGCCCGATTCCGGCGTGCCCGCCGCCATGGGCTTCGCCGAGGCTTCGGGAGTTGCCTTTGAGCTTGGCATCATCCGTAACCATTACGTGGGCCGGACCTTCATTGAGCCCACCGACCAGATCCGCCATCTGGGCGTGCGTCTCAAGCACTCCGCCAACCGCGCGATGATCGAGGGCAAGCGTGTGGTCTTGGTGGACGACTCGATCGTGCGTGGCACCACCTCGCAGAAGATCGTGGAGATGGTGCGCCAAGCCGGTGCGGCCGAGGTGCATTTGCGCATCGCCGGCCCGCCGACCTCTTATTCCTGCTTCTATGGCATCGATACGCCCGAACGCAGCAAGCTGCTGGCCGCGCGCAACAGCGTCGAGGAAATGGCCAAGCTGATCGGCGCGGACAGCCTCGCGTTCATTTCCATCGACGGTCTTTACCGGGCGCTCGGAAAGCCTGGGCGAGATGCCGCATCGCCGGCTTTCTGCGATGCCTGCTTCACCGGCGATTACCCGATCGACCTGACCGACAACAACGAGCCGCGCGACAACCAGCCGAGCCTGCTGGCCGAAACGAAGTAACATGGACGATATCGCCGCCTATCTCTGGGTGGCTCTGGGCGGCGCTCTCGGCAGCGTCGCCCGTTATGCTTTGGGCAATGCCATGACGCTCGCCCTGGGTGCCTCGTTTCCCTGGGGTACGCTGCTCATCAATGTGCTCGGCTCCTTCGTCATCAGCTGCTTCGGCACCATCGCCAGTGCGCAGGGGCGATTCCCATTGCCGTTAGAAGCCCGACTCTTCGTGACCGTAGGTGTTTGCGGCGGATTCACCACTTTTTCTTCTTTCAGTTTGCAAACGGTTGAACTGGCCCGCAACGGCCATACCGGCCGTGCTGTTTTTTATGTCATTGCGTCAGTGATTTTATGTCTGCTTGCCTGCGCTTTGGGCGTGTCTGTCGCACAAGCAGTAAACGCCCCGCGTCAAGGCTGAACCGTTTAAGATTTTGTGTCATTTGCGCCACACAAATGCTGCAAAGTTATAGGGTTGCGCTTTTTGCCTAGTACCGATGCCTTTTTGGCGGTTAGAAATATAGTCGTTACCCTTTTAGCCCTCCACGGCAGAGATCCTGAATGTCTGGGGAGTGGTGGGCGGGGTCCTGTTATCAGTCGCATTCAAAATGCGCGTAGAGGAGACTTATATATGCGTCGTCATCTTCTTGGCCTCGGCTTCGCGGCCGCGTCCTCCCTCCTGGCCCTGCACGCTGCCCACGCCATGACGGCCCCGCAGCCCATCACCATCGATGGCGGCCCGCTCGGCAACCTGGAAATCAGCGGCGGCGTTGACGGTTACGGCTATGTCATGAGCAACACGCCGAATGGCATCCAGTCCAACGGCTTCAACATCAGCTCCGGCATCCTGAACATCCAGAAGACCACTGGCATTGTGCAGTTCACCATTGAGCTGGGCGCGAACTCCTTCCAGGTTCTGGGCGCCGAGGCTTACGACAGCAAGGGCCATATCGCCAACGCCTCCATCACCCAGTTCCCGACCGGCCCGCTCTATGAGGGCTACATCACCATTGCCCCGCCGAATTCCCCGGTCACCGTCTCCGCTGGTATGCTCCCCTCCGTCGAAGGTTGGGAATATGGCGCCGACTACTATAACGCCGTGCAGCTCGAGACCCTGCTGTACTACGTGCAGAACAACAACGCCCGTGGCGTTGAGGCGACCCTGACCGAAGGGCCGTTCTCCGCCACCGTGCAGTTCGGTGACTCCACCGACTCCGGCGTGTGGAACACCCTCCAGGCCCTGTTGAGCTACAAGTTCAACGCTAACAACGTGCTGAACGTGTATGGCGCCTACAACCTCGGCAAGACCGGCCCGAACACCTACATGTACGCGCTGCCTAGTGGTGGTAAGCAGCCGAACGGCATCACCGGTTGGGGTAATGCCTATGCCAACAACGCTCTGATCGGCGCCTATTACAACTACACCCTGGGCAACCTGAGCTTGGTGCCGGAGATCCAGTACACCTATGCCCGTCCGGATCGTCAGATCGGCATTACGGGCGAGTCCAGCACCTTCGGTGCCGCCCTGTTCGGCGACTATACCTTCGGCACCTCCCCCTACTCTCTGGGTGGCTGGGTTGAGTATTTCGACTCTCATGCCGCGGCGAATGCGTCGACGGTGCCGGGTCAGACCCCGACGACCTACACCTGGGCGATCAGCCCGAACGCGGAAGCCATCGGCCTCGCCGTTGCGCCGACCTGGCAGTACAAGAACCTGTTTGCTCGTGCGAACGCTGGTTACATCTACCTGCTGCACACCAAGGGGTCTGACGGTGTCTCCTACCAGCCTTACTCCGGCAGCCATGGCCAGTTCACCGGCACGCTGGAAGCCGGTCTGCTGTTCTAATCTGGCGCTCAGCCAAAACGGAAAAGGCCGGGGAATTTCCCCGGCCTTTTTATTGCCTGAACGGTGTTAGTTTATTTGGAAACCTGCGCCAGCCAGTCGGGCAGGTTATAGTAATTCGTGACGCGGGCGATCTTACCGTCGCGGATGGAAAAAAACGCCCCACCTGGCAGCACATATTTCTGCCCATGTGCCACGGGCATGCCATGCCCGGCTTCCAGATACTCGCCATGCACCAGGTATTCCGCCGCGGCGCGGGTGCCGCTCTTATCGGCCAGTACCACGATATCGGTGAGCCGTTCACGGTAGCAGCGGCTCATCTCCTCCAGAAACACGGCGAAGGCCGCCTTGCCGGTTTCGCTGCCGGATTGGTTGATGTCGTGTTTCACATCGTCGGTGAGCAGACTCAGCATCGCCGCGGTGTCGCCGTTGTTGAAGGCGGCATAATAGGCGTTGATGAGCTGATGGACGGTCTCGGTCATGTTTTTTCCTTTCTGGAATAACCATGCCGTGCACCCCGGCTGCGGGGCAAGAGACGAATTAGTTGCGGCGTCCGAACATCACTTCGAGATCCGCGCGGGAGAGTTTCAGGAAGGTCGGGCGTCCGTGGCTGCATGTGGCGGCGCGGGGGGTTGCCTCCATCTCGCGCAGCAGGGCGGACATTTCCTCCAGCGCCAGCCGTCGTCCGGCGCGGATGGAGCGATGGCACGCCAGCCGTGCCAGCGCGCCGTCGAGCTTGGCTTCCAGAGCCAGCGGCGCATCCGACTCGGCGAACTCGCCCGCGAGGTCGCGCAGTAGCCCGGCGGCATCCGGGTTCTTCAGCGCGGCGGGCACGGCGCGCACCAGAATCGCCCCAGGCCCGAAGGCCTCGATCTCCAGGCCTAGTCTTTCCAGTGTCCCGGCTTCCGCCATCAGCCGAGCGGCCTCGATGGGCGGGAAATCCACCACCACCGGCACCAGCAGCGGCTGACTCGCCACTCGCCCGGCGGTGAATTCCTCGCGCAGCCGCTCCTCGGTCAGGCGCTCATGTGCGGCGTGCTGATCCACGATCACCAGCGAGCCATCGGCGGCGGCGGCCAGGATGTAGGTATCCAATATCTGCGCCAGCGGCGCGCCCAGCGGATGTTCGGTGGGCGGCGGGGCAGGGGGCGCGGAAAATTGTCTTGCAGCGGGCGGCGCGGCCAAAGCCAACTCGGCCTCGGCAAAGCCACGCGCGGCGTAGGAGGGGGGCGGCGGTGCGCCAAAAGGTAGGCGCGGTGCGGGGGCGCGGCTTGGGGCGGGGGCGGCTGCCGGGGCCAAAGCCAGTGAGACGGGGCGTTCCAGCGTGCGGGTGATGGCGCCGATGACGAGGCTGCGGATGCCATTGGCGTCGGCAAAGCGCAGCTCCGTCTTGGCCGGATGCACGTTCACGTCCAGCGCCTCTTCGGGCAACGTCAGGCGCAACGCCGCCACGGCATGGCGTCCGGCCTGCATCACGTCGCGGTAGGCGAGGCGCAGCGAGAGCCGCAGCATCGGGTCCTGCACCGGGCGGCCATTCACAACGAAACTTTGCAGCCCCATCGTGGCGCGTGAGAGGCTGGCGGGACCGATCAGCCCAGTGAGCTGCACATCCTCGCGCTCGGCTTCCAGCGGCAGCAGGGAGGCGGCGGTCTCGCGCCCGAATAGTGCCGACACCCGCGCCGCCTCGGTCTGGGCGGGCAGGTCGAACAGCACGCGCTCGCCGGAGACCAGCCGGAAGGCGACATGCGGTGCCGCCAACGCCAGCCGCCACACGGTGCGCTCGGCGGCCTCGGCGCGCGGCGAGCGCAGGAACTTACGACGCGCCGGGGTGGCGTAGAACAAATCCTCGACGATGGCCCGCGTGCCTGTAACGCCGGGCGCGGGCGCCACCTCGCTGACCGCCCCCCCGGAGACATTGATGCGATACGCCGAATCCTGCTCCGCCGGGCGGCTGATGAGCGTGAGCTTCGCTGCCGCGCCGATGGAAGGTAGTGCCTCGCCCCGGAACCCCAGCGTGGTGATGCGCACCAGCGCCTCGTCGGCCAGCTTGGAGGTGGCGTGCCGCTCGATGGCCAAAGCCAGTTGCTCGGCGGCAATGCCGCAGCCATCGTCGATGATCTCGATCCGCTCGATCCCGCCCCCGGCGAGGATCACCTCGATCCGCTTCGCCCCGGCATCCAGCGCGTTCTCCACAAGCTCCTTCACGGCGGCGGCGGGGCGCTCGATCACTTCGCCGGCGGCGATGCGGTTGACGGTGGTTTCGGCAAGGCGGCGGATCTGCGGCGGCATCTTCTCTCTATAGCACGCAGCCCGAGTCTCAGCCCATGGCCGCCTCGCGCCGAGAAGCTGGCCGGGCCACGGGGCGCGAGGCTGGTTCGCCCAGCAGCCGCCCTTGCGCCGCATGGCACCCCGCCTCGCGCAGCAAGGCGAGCTGCGCCTCGGTCTCCACCCCCAGAGCCGTTACCTCCAGGTGCAAACTCGCCGCCAGGGTGAGAGTGGCGCCGAGCATGGCGTCGGCATTGCGGTCGAGTCCCAGCTTGGCGGTGTAGCGGCGGTCGATCTTCAGCCGCGTCAGCGGCAGATGGCGCAGCGCGTTAAGCGTGGTGGCACCGGTGCCGAAATCGTCCAGCGCGATGCCCACGCCGATGCTTTGCAGCTCGCGCAGCAACTGTCCCTGTTCGGGCCGGTTGGCCATCTGCGCCTCGCTGACCTCGATTTCGAGGGCTTCGGGCCTCAACCCTGTCTTGCGCAGGATCGCGGCGATGCGCGCGGGCAGGTTGGTGCTCAGTTCCAGCAGGTTGAGCGAGATGCGGGGCACGTTGGCGGCCAGGGACTCGGCGCAGGCGCGCTCGATCATCTGGCCGCATAGCTCCTGGGCCACACCGGCCGACTCGGCCAGCGGCATGAACTCATCCGGCCCCAGCAGTCCGCGCGAGGGGTGCTGCCAGCGGGGCAGGGCCTCGAACCCGGCGAGCGACAGATCGGCCAGGCTGAACACGGGCTGGTACAGCACCCTGGGCTCGCCGCGCAGCGTTTCCGGGGCCGGGCCGGTGATCCGCTGCGGGCGTTGATCCTCGTGCCGGTACACATACAGCCCGCCGCCGCTTTCTTTGGCTTTGCCCAGGGCCAGCTCCGCCACGCGCAGCAGCGCCTCCGCCTCGGCGGCGTGTTCTGGGTACATGGCCAGTCCGGCGGAGAGCGTGAGCCGCGCCAGCCGCCCTTCCACGATGAATGGCTCACCGCAGGCCGCGAGTAACTGCCCGCCCAGACTCGCGCCGCGATTGGGCGGCCCGCTGGCGCCCAGCAGCAGGGCGAATTTATCGCCGCCAAGCCGGGCCAGCATATCCTCCGTGGTCAGCAGGGAGAGCATGCGCATCGCCAGCATTTGCAACAGCATGTCGCCGCCCACGCGCCCGAGCTGCTGGTTCTGGATCTTGAAGTTGTCGATATCCATCAGCAGTAGTGTCACCCCCGCTTGGCCGCGCGTGGTCCCGGCGAGAGCCGCCTGCAATGCCCCCGTGAACAGCTCGCGGTTGGGCAGGCCGGTCAGCGCGTCGTAATGCGTCAGTCGGGCAATTTTTTCGGCATCGGCGCGGCGCTGGGTGATGTCGCGCACCGCCGTGGCGGTGGCGGGCAGGCCCTCGAACTCCATTGCCTGGCTGCTGATCTCCACCACGAGAGGCATCTTGTCGGCCCGCAGCAGGGTGAATTCCGCCAGGGCCGTCTGCGGGGCCTCCAGCTCGGCGCGCAGGGGAGCCACATGGTCATCCTGCGCCAGCGTGGCGAAGCTCTGCCCCACCCATTCGCGCTCACGTACCCCGAGCATTCGCACCAGGGCGCGGTTCATCATCAGAATCACGCCCTGGCGGTGTACCAGCAGCCCGTCGAGGCTGGCATCGGCAAGTCCTCGGTTCCACAGCCGCCGCGCCTCGTTCTCGGCCTTCAGGCGCCGGTGCAGGGCGGCGCTGTCCAGCCGCATGGCCACAAACGCCAGCGCCGCCAGAGCCAGTGCCGCCAGGGTTGCGGCGGCGGAACCGTCGATATGCAGATAGCCCATCGTCATGCCCCGAATGGTAAAAACGGGGTTCATCAAAGCCGAAAAACCTTAACCGCCGCTCAACGCGCGGTTTACGAAATTTTTGTTCCCTGCAATAAATATGAGGTGACGCTGGGGAGTGGTTACTCATGAGAATTCTTGTGTTTCAGCATGTGGCCTCGGAGCATCCGGGCAGTTTCCGCGACGTGATGGCCCGCGAAGGCCATGAGATGCACGCCGTGGAGCTGGATGAGGGCGAGACGATTCCGCCGCTCGATGGTTACGACATCCTGCTCGTGATGGGCGGCCCGATGGATGTGTGGGAGACCGACAAGCATCCCTGGCTGGTCGAGGAGATGACGGTGATCCGCGACTGGGTGCAGGCCGGGCGGCCTTATCTGGGGCTGTGCCTTGGCCACCAGCTCCTGGCCCAGGCCTGCGGCGGTCATGTGGCGCTCATGGACGGCGCGCCGGAAGTCGGCATTTCGCAGGTGCCCATCCAGCCGGACCCGATCTTCACCGGCGTGCCGCCGCTCTGTACCTGCTTCCAGTGGCACGGGGCGGAGGTGAAGCGTCTGCCCGAGGGCGCCACTTTGCTGGCCAGCTCCGATGCCTGCGGCATCCAGGCCTTCCGCCTGGGCGAGTCCGCCTACGGGCTGCAATTCCACATGGAGCTGACCCACACCACCGCCGCTGAATGGGGCGCGCTGCCGGAGTACGAGGCAGCGCTGGAGCGCGTGCGCGGGCCGGGCAGCCTGCCGCTGATCCAGGCCGAGGTGGAGGATAATTTCGCCGCGCTGAACGACGCCGCGAACAAGGTCTTCAGCAATTTCCTGCGCATCGCCGAGACCGCGCTGGCGGTTAAGGCGTAACGCGCCAGATTTTCACCCGCGCCTTGCCATGGGCTCGCTCGGCCAGCAGGTCGGGCGTCTCCAGCGTGTCGTCGGGGCCCAGCTCGGCCACGATGACCGCCTGGGGCGCGATCCACGCGCGCGCCCGCAAGGCGGCGAGTGCCTTGGGTACCAGATCCTTGCCGTAAGGCGGGTCGAGGAACACGAGGTCGTGCGCCGTACCCTGCGGGACGGCGAGTACATCGCCTGTCACCACGCGCGCAGCATCCTGCATTTTACACGCCGCGATATTCGCCCGCAGCGCCGCTACCGCCGCCGGGGCCTGCTCGAAAAACACCGCCGATGCCGCCCCGCGCGAGAGCGCCTCCAGTCCGTACGCCCCGGTCCCGGCGAACACGTCTAGCACCTTGGCGCCACGCAACTCGCACCAGGGGGCGTGGGCCAGAATGTCGAACACCGCCTGCCGGGCGCGGGCATTGGTGGGACGCGTCTCCAGCCCCGCGGGGACGGCGAGCTTGCGGCCCTTGAACTCCCCGGCGATGATCCTCGGCTCGCTCATTTGGCGAGGCCCGGCACCTGTTCGCGCAGCACCTTGCCGTTCACCTCTTCCACCGCGCCGCGCGGCAGTGTGCCAAGCTGGAAAGGCCCGTAGGCCACACGGATCAGGCGCGTCACCGGCAGTTCCAGCGCCTGCATCACACGGCGGATTTCGCGGTTCTTGCCCTCGTGCAGGCTCATGGAGAGCCAGGTGTTGGAGCGTTGCACGCTATCAATATGCGCCTCGATGGGGCCGTATTGCACGCCTTCCACCTGCATGCCGCTGGCCAGGCGTTTCAGCTTCTCGGGAGAGACGCCGCCATGCACGCGCACGCGGTAGCGGCGCAGCCAGCCTGTGGCGGGCAGTTCCAGCCTGCGGGCGAGCGCGCCATCGTTGGTGAGCAGCAGCAGCCCCTCGGAGGTGAGGTCCAGCCGCCCCACCGAGATCACGCGCGGCAGGCCGGGGGGCAGATGCTCGAACACGGTCGGGCGGCCTTCCGGGTCTTTGTGCGTGGTCACGAGGCCGTCGGGCTTGTGGTAGCGCCACAGCCGCGTGCGCTCGGGCTCGGAGACGGGCTTGCCATCCACCAGCACCATGTCGCCCGGCTTCACGAAGGTGGCGGGCTGGGTCACCGGCTCATTGTTCAGCCGCACGCGTCCGGCCGCGATCATCGCCTCGGCATCGCGACGGGAAGTTACCCCGGCGCGGGAGAGGAATTTGGCTATGCGCTCCCCGCGCTCCGCGGTTTCGGGCGTCTCAGTCATGGCATGCTCCCAGGAAGGCTTCATATAGCGCCTTGTCTCCCGCATCGACGAAATATTCCGGGTGCCACTGCACCCCGATGCAGAATTTACGTGTCGGGTCCTCGATCCCCTCGATCACCCCATCCGGCGCCAGCGCGTTCACCACGCTGCGCCCGGGGGCGCGCACTGCCTGATGGTGCGAGGTATTGGCCTTCATCACCGGGCCGACGATGTCGTACAGCTTCGTCCCGGCCAGGATCTTCACCTCATGCCCGGGCTCGTAATGGCTGGTCTTCTGCTCATGCTCCAGCGCGTCCGGTATGGCATCGGGGATATGCTGGTGCAGCGTGCCGCCCAGCGCCACCGCCATAAGCTGCTGCCCGCCGCAAATGCCCAGCACCGGCATGTTCCGGCGCAGCGCGCCCTGCAGTAGCGCCAGCTCCGCCGTGGTGCGGTCGGCCTTCAGCTCCACTGTCTGGTGCCGCTCCGTCTCGCCGTACAGCGCCGGGTCCACGTCGAACGCCCCGCCGGTCACGATCAGCCCGTCCAGCCGGTCCAGATACTCCTCGGCAAGTGCGGCATCGTGCGGCAGCGCCACGGCCAAGCCGCCGAGGCTGTTCACCGCCTCGGTGTAATTCTGCCGCAGCGCGTACCACGGGTATTTGGACCAGCCGCCAGCCGGCTCGGCATCCAGGGTCAGACCAATCAGGGGGCGTTTTTTCATGTGTAGCACCTAGACCGCCGCCGCCGCCCAAGGCAAATCTGCGCCGATGCAAAACCCGATGGACATAGCCCTGGAGGAAGCCCGCCGCGCCGCCGCCGCTGGCGAGGTGCCCGTGGGCGCGGTGCTGACCGACGCCACGGGCGCGGTGCTGGCGGTGGCGGGTAACCGGACCGAGGCTGAGGAAGACCCCGCCGCCCATGCCGAGATGCTGGTGCTGGCCCAGGCCCGTGCCGCGCGCGGCGGCAAATATCTGGCCGATTGCACGCTCACCGTAACGCTGGAGCCCTGCGCCATGTGTGCCGGGGCCATTGCCGCCTTCCGGGTGAAGAGGGTGGTGTTCGGCGCGTACGATCCCAAAACTGGCGCCGTGGAGCACGGGCCGCGCGTGTTCTTCCACGCCACCACGCACCACAAGCCGGAGGTGATCGGCGGCGTGCGTGATTCCGATTGTTCGGCGCTGCTGAAGGAATTTTTCGCGGGGTTCCGCAGTGCCTGATCTCTCGCGCGAGGCGCGCATCGGCGGTCTTGTCGCCGGGGTGGACGAGGTCGGGCGCGGCCCGCTGGCGGGGCCGGTGGTGGCCGCGGCGGTGATCCTGCCCGCAGAGCTTCCTGGTGAGATCGCCAAACTCATCGACGATTCCAAGAAACTTTCCGCCGCAAAGCGGGCGAAGGCATTGGCCGCTCTGCGCGAGAGCGGTGCGGTGATGGCGCTCGGCGCTGCCTCGGTGCGCGAGATTTACGACCTTAACATCCTGCACGCCTCGATGCTGGCGATGCGCCGTGCCATCGCTCGCCTGCCGGTTTCGCCAAGCCATGTGCTGGTGGACGGTAACCGCGCCCCCGCTTGCGGCCTGCCCTGCACAACGCTGGTAGGCGGCGACGCACTTTCACTTTCCATTGCGGCTGCCTCAATCTTCGCCAAGCAGACCCGTGATGCGCTGATGGAAAAACTGGCCTTGCGCTATCCGGCCTATGCCTGGGAGAAGAACGCCGGCTACGCCGCGAAAGTACACCGCGAGGCGATTATCGCTCATGGCCCGACAAAGCATCACCGCATGGGATTCGGCGCGCTATTGCAGGGTAAGCTGGTTTAATCCAGCCAGTGCAGCCAGGGTGCCTCGCGCGGTACGGGCGGTACCGGGTGTTTGGCGTGGCCGATGATGATCGGCGCCACAGGAAGATAATGCTCCGGCAGGCCCAGGATCATCCGGCCTTCGCTGGTTTCCAGCCAGCGCTGGGCAAAGCCTATCCAGCACGAGCCAAGCCCTGCGCCATGTGCCGCCAGCATCAGGTTCTGCGCGGCCAGGGCGGCGTTTTCCACATGCCAGTCGCCTTCGCGCGTAGAAATCACGATCAGCGCAGGCGCGCGGTAGAAAATATGAAACCCGGGGTCTTGCAGCCGGCCATGCAGATGATGCGGAAAAGAACTGCTTTCCATCAGCTTCAGCATATGCGCCTTGGCGGCGGTTGAGATGCGGTCCAGCGTTTCCTGGCTGCGCACGATGGTAAAATGCCAGGGCTGTTCGTTCACGGCGCTCGGCGCCTGGATGGCGGCGGAGATGAGTCCCTCGATTACTGGCGCGGGTATAGGCTCCGATGTGTAGCCTCTTGTTGAACGGCGGCCATAAATTGCTTCTCTGAGTTCCATGGCGTCCCCCTTTTAACATTACACGATATTCCAAGGTGCCGTGCGCCGCCTTGACTGAAGTCAAGCCCGGGTTGCGGGCCAATATGACAAATTTGTTGTGGTTCCGGTGGTTGCGGGGTGATACTCAGGCCGCCGATTGATGCTGTCCCATGCGCAGGGAATGTAATGATGCTTGAGCAAATCGAAATTGCCGGTCTGGCCGGAGTGGATGCAGCCCTAGCTCAGCGCGCCACCCTGGCGCTGGAAGGCGGCGCGGTGCTTCAGTTTCCGGCCCTGTCCTTCGCGCTGAAGCCCGAGGAAGCCGCGCTGATCCGCGCCGGTCATGCCGAGGGCACGGCCAAGAATGTTAGCTATGATCCGGCTAAAGGCGAGATCAAGGGCACGGCGCTGGAAGGTGCGGTGCGCAAGACGCTGATGGGCATGATGCGACGCTATGGCGAGTTCACCGAGGCGCTGGTGCGTACCGTTCTGCCCGCCTATGCCAGTGGCCTCACCCGCGCGCGGACCAGCTTCCGCCCGGTGGAGATTTCAGGGCGCGTGCGCTCCTGGCGGCAGGACGATACGCGCCGCCATGTCGATGCCTTTCCCTCCTCACCGGTGCAGGGGCGGCGGATTTTGCGCGTCTTCGCCAATGTGGACCAGAACGGCACGCCCCGCCGCTGGCGCGTGGGGCCGGATTTCGAGGCTTATGCGCAGGAGTTCTGGCCGCTGAAAACGCCACTGCCGGGGGCGGCTAGTCTGCGGCATCTGCTGGGGCTGACCAAGGCCCGCCGCTCGCATTACGACGAGGCGATGTTAGCCCTGCACGACGCCGCCAAGCGCGACATGGGCTGGCAGCGTACCGCCCCGGCGCAGGAATTCTCCTTCCTCCCAGGACATGTCTGGATGGTCTATACCGACCAGGTGGCGCATGCCGTGCTCTCGGGCCGCAACGCCCTGGAGCAGACTTTCCTTGTCGAGCCCGAATGCATGCAGGTGCCCGAGCGCGCGCCGCTCTCCGTGCTCTCGCGCATGGCGGGTAAGGACATGCGCTGCCCGGCTTAAGCCTGCAGGGGGATGTCGTGAGCGTGCAGATCATGCGCGCCCTGTTCTTGCAAAACGCGCAGGGCTTTTTGCTCCGCCACGGCATCGCGCACGCTCACCCATAGCACCATCCCGCCCCGGGCCAGCTGCTCCTGCACCCGCTCCGCATGGTGGTGATGGATGAGCCCGCTCAGCACCGCGCCGATCAGTCCGCCTGCCCCGGCGGCGATTACCGCCGTAATGGGCCCGCCAATTCCGGCCACGGTCAGCCAGCCCAGGGAGGCCAGGACGGGAACGGGGAAGGCTTCCGCCTCCAGCCGGGACATGCGGGAGAAGAACGTCTCGCACGGCACTTGCGGATCGTCCTCCACCTCTTTCACCTGCTCGTAGCGATGCCCGAGCACGCTGTTCACGGTTTCCTCCGTGGCCAGCACGGAAAACGCCGCGCGGTCGAAGCCCTGGCTTTCCAAGGTGAAGACGGCGTTGTCCAAGGCTTCCGGCGTATCAAACGCCGCGACGATCTCCCGGATGACATTCGGCATGATGGGCCTCCTCTGATGGTACCTTTATCTTACCCCGCCTTCACCCAGCCTGTCTCTTCCTGCTTCCAATAGGCCAGGGTGTGGCCCTCGGCCTTGGCCGCGCGCCAGCGCTCCCGCGCCGCCATCACGGCCTCCTCGTCATTGCCGTCAAACAGGTCGAACACGCGTTTGAACCCCGCGCTATCTCCACCCGCGCCGTTGATGCGGAACAGGAAACCAGCCTGGGCCGGGTTTTCCTCAGCCTGGGTGGTGAGGAAAACGGGCTGCCATTCAGGGTGCGGGGTTTTGGCCGTGCCGTGGGGCAGCCACTCCGGGGTGGGGCAGGTCCATAGCCGCTCGTCGAGCAGCTTCAACAGGGCTTCGTCCGGGCACACCACCAGCGCCTTTTCGCCCGCCTGCAAGGTGCGCCCCAGCAGCGCGGGCAGGGCGGCGAATACATCGCTGCGGGTGAGGTGGTAGAACCCGATCTCGGCCATTAGCGGCTTAGCGCCTGCGCCACTTCGGCCGCCACGTTGCGGAAGGCCGTCGCCACTTCGCCCTCGGGCTGCGCCACCACCACAGGCGCGCCATTATCCCCGGCCTCGCGGATGGCCAGTTGAAGCGGGATTTCGCCCAGGAACGGCACGCCGATGCGCTCGGCCTCGGCCCGCGCCCCGCCATGGCCGAAGATCTCGGACCTATGCCCGCAATTGGGGCAGCAGAAATAGGACATGTTCTCCACGATCCCCAGCACTGGCACGCCCACCTGGGCGAACATCTGCACGCCGCGCCGCGCGTCCAGCAGGGCGATGTCCTGCGGGGTGGAGACGATGACCGCGCCATGCGGCTTGGCTTTCTGTGCCAGGGTAAGCTGCGCGTCGCCCGTGCCGGGGGGCATGTCCACCACCAGCACGTCCAGTTCGCCCCATTCGGCTTGGCCCAGCATCTGGTTCAGCGCGCCCATCACCATCGGCCCGCGCCAGATGAGCGCCTTCTCCTCCGGCACCAGGAAGCCGATGGACATCACTTTCAGCCCCCAGGCTTCCAGGGGGATCATCTTGCCATCGCGCACCTCGGGCCGGGAGGTGATGCCCAGCATCTTGGGCAGAGACGGACCATAGATATCCGCATCCAGCAGCCCGGTTTTCAACCCGCTCTGCGCCAGCGCCACGGCGAGGTTCACGGCCACGGTGGATTTACCCACGCCGCCCTTGCCCGAGGCCACGGCGATCACGTGCTTCACCCCCGGCAGCAGCACCTCGGCGGCTGGTGGGGAGGAGGGGGCGGCATGGGCCGTCAGCACCACGGTGGCGGATTTCACCCCCGGCATGGCGCGCAGGGCAGCTTCCACCTCGCGACGTAGCGGCTCCAGCTTGGCAGCCTCGTCCCGGGTGGCGGCCAGACTCACCTGCACCATCCCGCCTTGCACATGCACGCCATCCAGCCGGTTGGCGATGTTGAACGGCGCCAGCGCCGCGCGAATATCATCCTCAGTCATGCGACAAGACATATCCCGCCAGCCCCCTCTTGCGAAGATCGTCCCCCGCCCGCAAACTTCATGCATGCCATTCCCGGTCCGCCCGCTCTGCGCGCTCTTCCTCCTGGCCGGCAGCGCTGCCCGCGCCGCCGACATGCCGCCCTCGCTGCAACCCTTGGCGGCCAAGGTGCTGCCGGCGGTGGTCAGCATCGCGGCCATGGCCCCGGCTGGCGACAACAGCAACCAGGACGATGGCGATAACGCCCCGGATAATGGCGATGGCGGCGATAATAGCGGTGGCGATAACAGTGGCGCCGACAGCTCGCTCCACGCCACCGCCGACACGCCGGACAACACCTCCGGCACCGTGGTGCCTCCGCCCAAGACCATCGAATCCCTTGGCTCCGGCTTCGTCTTCGACCCGGACGGCTACATCCTCACCAACGCCCATGTGGTGAACAACGCCAATGCCGTTATTGTCACCTTCCCCGATGGCACGGTCTACACCGCCAGCATAGCCGGGCGGGACAAAGCGGCGGACCTCGCGGTGCTGAAGATCGATGCTGGGCACAAGCTGCCTTATGTGAAGTTCGGTGATTCCGCGACCGTGCATGTGGGCGATTGGGTGATGGCCGTGGGCAACCCGTTCGGACTGCCCGGTTCCAGCTCGGCGGGCATCGTCAGCGCCCTGCACCGCGACATCGGCGACACAGATTTAGACGATTTCATCCAGACCGACGCCGCCATCAACAAAGGCAATTCCGGCGGGCCGCTGTTCAACATGCAGGGGCAGGTGATCGGCGTGGATTCCGCCATCTACGCCCCCAGCGGCGCGTCGGACGGTGTGGGATTCGCCATTCCCGCCGCCATGGCCGCTCCGGTGGCCGAGGAGTTGGCGCATGAGGGCTCCATGACGCGCGGCTGGCTCGGCCTCGCCACCGAGGAAGTGACACCCCAGGTGCAGGCGGCGCTGCATCTGCCCGGCACCAGCGGCGCGCTCATCGGCTCCGTCTCGCCGGGCGGGCCGTCGGATGGCGCGTTGCAGGCGGGCGATGTGGTGACCGTGCTCGGCGGGGTGGATGTGGCCAACCCGCGCGAATTGCAGATCCGCACCGCCGAGATCCCGGCCGGGCAGAGCGTGAGCGTGAAATACTGGCGCGACGGTTCGGCGCAGAAGACGAAGATCACCATCGACGTGCCGCCCGCGGCGCTGGACGACACCGTAACCCCGCCCACGCCCGGCCCGGTGGCGCTGCAAGGACTGGGACTAAGTGTTGCCGCCAAACCGGCGGATAACGGCGTGAGCGTGCTGGCCGCCAAGGGGGCGGCGGGCAAGGCGGGGATCGTGCCGGGCGATGTCATCGAGCAGGTGAACGGGCAGACAGTGGCCTCGGCGGATGATTTGCAAGCCAAGCTGAAGGCGCTGGCGGGACAGACGCCCGTTTTCCTCATCAGCGGCAACACGGCTGACGGCACCAACCCCGGCCCGCGCTGGGTGGCTGTGGAAGCTAAGAACTAAGAACGTGGGGGCTTTTTAAAAAGGCTCTAGACCATGAATACTGTGGTATTATGGTCGAATGCTCAACAAAAAGAATGGGTTATCGAGGTATAAGCAAAGAAA